>NZ_JAEMUW010000002.1 GCF_016598485.1 Micromonospora coerulea
TCGCCGGCGGGTTCGAAGACGATCCGGGACCGCAACTGGCGGAACCCGGTCCGTTCCAGTTCCGCCACCACCGCCACCCGGTGGGCGTCCACGTCGGCGACCACCTCCCGGGCGCCGCCGTCGGTCAGCGCCCCGACCGCCTCGGCCAGCAGTTCACCCCGGACTGCGTCGTCGAGCAGCCCGAGGTAGGCGATGAGGGGGTAGCAGGCCTGCCCGGCCGTGCCGACCAGGCCGACCGGCTCCCCGGCGTGCAACGCGACGCGCCAGTCCCCGACCGGGCCGGTCAGCCAGGCCAGCGGGTCGGTGGCCAGGTCCACGCCGCCGACCGCCAGTGCCATCTCCCTGCCGGTGAGCACGTCCGGGTCGGCGACCCGGGCGACCAGGGCATTGATCTCCGCCGCGTCGACGGCCGGCCGGAAGGTGTACCGCCCGGAGGCAGCCGGCAACGGCGCGCCCGTCCAGGAGCATCTCAGCCGCTCGCCGCGCTCGACGAGCCCGGCGAGCCGGGCCGCCGCCATCGGCGCCTTCATCACGGCCAGCACCTCCGGGCGGCGCCGCCAGTGCGCCGGCATGGCGGCGTAGTACCGCCGCGGACCGCCCAGCGCCTCGTGGGCGGCGCGCAACAGCGCCGCACCCACCGCCGGCTCGGCGGCCAGGTCGAACCGTTCCAGCCACGGGTCGCCGACGGCACCCGGCGGGAGGACCCAGGCGGCCCGGCCGACCACGCGGCCGGCACGGAGGGCGACCCAGGTGTTCTCCGGCCGGAAGCCGCCGCCGGCGAGCCCGTCGGCGTAGGCGACCTGGCGCAGTTGGGGTAGGGGGTCAGGCATGGAGTCGAACAGAGTTTCCTCGCCCGCGACGAGCGGGCGGATGACCAGATCGGTCATGGATTGATCCTCCGGAAAGCGAATGCCCCGGGTCAGATCCGCGTGGACGCCGGGACGCGGAGGGGGCGCAGAACATCGGACATTGTTCTGACCTCCTCCCGGCTCGACGGCGTGCCGAAGAACTTACTTGCCGGGCCGGCCCTCCGCAAGGCGATTGATCATCCGACCGGTGCCGCCGGCCGGCGCTGACGTCATTCGGCATGACAACGGCCGCAGCTCCGCTAGCCTGCACCGGAATGAGCTCACGATTCGGCCGACCAGTCGGAGGGTATCGGGTGCGGGTGCTTCCTACCGGTGACAACGACAACGCCGCCGACGGTTCCGGAGCGCGGGTCGCCCCCGCGGGACGGAAGCGTCGGCGCCAGCGCATTGTGATCTTCCTGGCCGTGTTCGCGCTGCTCGCCGGCTCCGGCCTGGTGGCCGGCGGCTACTACTTCGACAGCGTGCCCACCCCGGCCGACCTCAGGCTGCCGGAGTCGACCACGGTCTACTACGCCGACGGCCGTACCAAGATGGCGACGCTGGGCGCGGAAAACCGGACCATCGTGCCGTACGACCAGATGAACGACTCCGCCAAGCAGGCGATCGTGGCGGCCGAGGACCGCAGCTTCTGGACCAACCGGGGCATCGACTTCTCCGGCGTGCTTCGCGCCGCCTGGTCGAACGTGACCGGCGGCCAGCGGCAGGGCGCGTCGACGATCACCCAGCAGTACGCGCGGGTGGCCGCCGACCTCAACGGCGTCACCTACTCCCGGAAGCTCCGTGAGGCGGTCATCGCCTGGAAGCTCGACGACAAGTACTCCAAGGAGGAGATCCTCGGCTTCTACCTGAACACCGTGCCGTTCGGCCGGGGCGCGTACGGCATCGAGGCGGCGGCGCAGACGTACTTCGGCAAGACCGTCCGGCGCGACGCGCCGGCGGCGAACCAGCTGACCCCGGCGGAGGCGATGGTGCTCTGCGCGATGGTGAAGCAGCCGGAGGCCGACCCGAACGACCCCGAGGGCTCGCCCGGTTACGACCCGCGGCGCAACGCGAAGGCGAAGCAGAACTCGATCGACCGGTGGAACTACATCCGGGACGGCATGGTGCAGCTGGGCTACCTGTCGGCCGAGGACGCGGCGAACCTGGCGTATCCCGACGACGTGAAGCCGGTCGACCCGAACGCCGGCCCGTCCGGTCTCGACCGACCGACCGGCCTGGTGGTCAACCACGTGCTGAGCGAGCTGCGGCAGACCGACGAGTTCAAGGGCAAACCGGCCGACTTCATCCGCAACGGCGGCTTCAAGATCGTCACCACCATCGACAAGCGGGTCCAGGACGCGGCCGAGGCGGCCGCCGACATCCGGCGCGACAGTGCGCCGGAGGCGGTCCGCGGACAGCCGAAGAACTGGCAGGCGGCACTGGTGGCGGTGGAACCGGGCACCGGCCGGGTGCTGGGCTACTACGGCGGCAACGACGGCGCCGGCGCCGACTACGCCGGGTGGTACTACGACGAGAACGGGCAGGCCCGCGGCTTCGGCCAGCACCCGCCGGGATCGTCGTTCAAGGTCTACGACCTGGCCGCCGCCGTGCGCGACAAGATCTCGGTCAAGCAGCACTTCGACTCCCCGGAGACCAAGGAGTTCCCGGAGTCCGGCCGGACCAAGGGCAGTCCCGCCGGCCCGATCCGCAACGCCGAGCACGCGCCGTGCCAGCCGGACTGCGCGCTGTGGGAGGCCACCGTCGCCTCGCTCAACGTCACCTACTTCGAGCTGACCGAGAAGCTCGGCACCGCGAAGGTGATCGACATGGCCACCCGGGCCGGCGTCGACTCGATGTGGGCCACCGAGCGGGGCAACCCGCGGCCGCAGCGGGTCGAACTGCGCGGGCAGCCGGCCGAGGAGGTGGCGGGACGCTTCTCCACCGAGGTCGGCATCGGCCAGTACGGCATCGCCGTGCAGGACCACGCCAACGGGATGGCGACGTTCGCCGCCGGCGGCAAGCGGGCGGAGCAGCACTTTGTCCGGTCGGTCACCAAGGGTGACGAGCGCCTCTTCGAGGAGCGGCTGGTGCAGACCGACGTCGGGCTCGACGAGGAGGCGATCAACCAGCTCGACTGGACGCTGAGCCGGGTGAAGGCGGCCAAGCTGGACAACGGGTGGGACTCGGCCGGCAAGACCGGCACCTGGCAGGCCGGCCAGAGCACCACCCAGAACGTGCACACCTGGATGGTCGGCTACACCGGCGCGCTCGCGGCCGCGGTGTGGCTCGGCACCACCGACGGCAAGCCGCTGCGCACGAAGGACGGCAGCTACGAGGTGTACGGGTCTACCGGGCCGGGGCCGATCTGGCGGCAGTTCATGGAGCAGGCCACCGCCGCGCTGAAGCTCGACCCGGACAAGTACCGGTTCGGCACCCCGGAGTTCCCGGACGACGCCCCGGAACCCACCGCGACCCCGGAGCAGCCGGAGCCGACCAGCGCGTCCCCGACGCCTTCGGTCCGGCCGACGCCGAGCGCCCGGCCGACCTGCGACCCGGAGCCGTGCGGCAGCGCGAGCCCGCGCCCGAGCCCGAGCGGCCTGCCGACCCTGCTGCCCTCGCGGTCGCTGAGCCCTTCGCCGAGCCTGTCACCGTCGCGCACCAAGCCGCCACGGTGACGGCGACCGCGGGGCGCAGGCGTCAGCGCAGCCGGTTGGCCCACCGCCAGTTCGACAGGAAGCCGTGCTTGCGATCACCGAAGAAGTAGGACCAGGCGGGGCTGGCGACGTACGGGCCGATCTCGTCGAAGGCCGCCTTCGCCTCCGCCCGCCGGTCGGACAGGGCGTAGGCGAGGGCGAGCCAGTTGCGGCACACCATCGCGTCGGCGTGGGCGGGCGTCCCGGCCGCCCGCCACTTCGCCACGCAGGCGTCGAGTTCCCGCTGCACCTCGGGCCGCTGGAAGTACCGGCGGGAGGCGAGTAGCCCTTTCGGCGTGGGCGTACCCCAGTTGAACTCGCGCATCGCGTACTCGAATTGGGCGAAGACCGGGAGCATCGTCACGCCGGCGCCGGGCGGCGCGGCGGCGGCGGTCGACCGGGCCAGCCCGAACATGGCGTCGTGCGAGCCGAACCACTTCTCGCAGTGGAAGCTCACCGCCGCCAGGTGCGCCGCGAAGTGGAACCGGTCCCGGCGGCGCACCTCGGCGAGCGCCTCGGCGAACTCCTGCTGCCGGCCGCGGCCGCCGGCGAACATGGCCCACAGCACGTCGACCCAGGGCACGGGATCGTCCGGCGCCAGCGCGATCGCCTGCCGCCCCACCACGGCCGCCTGGGCCGACAGTTCGGCGAAGCCGACGAACCGCTCCGGGGTGGTGTCGGCCGCCGGGGCGGAGCCACGGGCGCGACTCGCCCGTTCCGCGAGGGTCGACGCCCAGATCGCCGCCGCCGTCGGGTCGTCCGGGATCGCCGCGCGCCAGGCGTCGAGCCAGGCACCGTCGTCCGCCGCCGCCACACTCAGCGTCCACACCCGCCGGCCCCGCCGTTCCCAGTCGGAGCCGGCGGCCTCGACCACGTCCCACGCGGCCTGCCAGTCGCCGCCGAACGCCTTGTCCCGCGCGGCCCGCAGGTCGAGGTCGTCGAGGGCCGGGTCGAGGTCAACGGCCGGCTCGACGGGCTGCGGACCACGGTTGAAGAGATTTCGGAACACGGCGGGAGCATAACGGCCAGGTCGGACGGGCATGGGCCCCGACGGCACCGCGGTCAGGGGGCCAGCACCAGTTCGCGCGGCGTGCCGTCGAGGGTCGGCGCGTCGGCCGGAAGCCGGCAGGGTCCCGGCCGGAGTGGCCGTCGCACGGGTCGGTCGACTGACCCGCCGACGCGCGAGGTGCCGGGTACGGAGGCAACCGCCTCCGTACCCGGCACCGGTTCGCTACAGCTCCCGGACCCGCACGTCGCGGATCTCGATCAGGTCGTTGGTGCCGTGGTTCTGCAACCCGACGAACCCGCTGAGGAACTGACGCAGGTCGGTGGGCGGGTCGCCCTGGCGGGACGATGCCTTGCCCGGCGTGTTGTCGAACTCGTTGATCACCACACCGTTGCGGATGATCGTGTAGTGCTGCCCGACGACGCGGACCTCGTAGTCGTTCCACTGGCCCTTCGGGGTCACGCCGGCCCGGTCCAGCCCGACCGGGTCGAAGTTGTAGATCGACCCGGTCTTCTGCGGCTCACCGGTGGACCCGTCGTAGATCTGGATCTCGTGGCCGCAGTAGATCGCGACCCAGGCCTGGGACGTCCGGGCCGACCCGACCGTGCCGCAACTGCCGGCCGGCCGCTGGTCCACCGGGGTCCGCGGATCGGGGAACCGGGTGAAGACGCCGCTGTTGGCGCTGACCCCGTCGGCGGAGACGTCCCGGAACTTCATCCGCAGGGAGAAGTCGGCGAACTCGTCCTTGGCGTACCAGAGCATGCCGAGGCCGCCGGAGCTGCGGATCGAGCCGTCGGCTCGCAGCGCGAACGATCCACCGGGGGCCTGCCGCCAGTCGGCCAACGACTGGGCCGTGCCGTCGAAGAGCGACCGGTACCCGGGGATCTTGCCGATCTCGGACTGGGCGGCCGCGGTGTTCAGCCTGGTGGCCTCCCGGTTGTCCACGACGTCGTCGGCGCGGAGCTGGGTGACCACGTCGGCGACGTGGCTGACGAACTGGCCGTGGTTCGGCCAGGCGCGCTCGTCGTCGATCAGGTCGTTGATCGTGCAGTTGCCGCCGGCCTGCCGGTTGGTCACCCCGGTGTCGGTGTCGAGCAGTTGCACCGTCTTGCGGCCGTCCGGCGCGGCGCAGCCAGCGACGACCTCGATCTTCGCGGTGGCCACCTCGCCGTCGGCGTAGGTCACCTTGAGCGTGGCCTGGTACGTGCCGTAGTCGGCGTAGGTGTGCGTGGGGTTGGCCTCGTGCGACGGCGCGCTGCCGTCACCGAAGTTCCACTCCCAGGCGACGCCGCCGGCCCTGGCGCTGGAGAAGGCGATCGTCTTCGGCTCGCTCTGCGCCACGGCCCGGGCCATGGCGTCGCCGGGCCGCGGCGTCGCCGGGCCGCCCTGGTAGGCGATCCGGATCAGTTTCTGGTTCGGGTGCAGGCTGAAGAAGCCACCGGCGTAGTCCAGCATGTACAGCGCGCCGTCCGGGCCGAACTTGGCGTCCATCCAGGACTGGAGCTGGTTGGCGCCGTTGCCGGAGCGGATGATCTGGCGCAGATCCTCGGCGAAGGCCGGCGGGCCGTGGTCCGCGACCTTGTCCGGGTCGACGGTGACGGCGACCCGGTTGTTGGCGTTGGACTGGTCACCGATGAACCACTTGTTGTCCCAGTACGCCGGCCAGGCGACGCCGCTGTCGGTGTCCACCTTTTCCCGCTGGTAGGTCGGTCCGTCCATGATGGCCTGACCGCCGCCCTTGAGGTACGGCTGGGTGAACGTCTCCTCGCCGGGCTGGTACGTCGGCAGGCCGCTGCCGTCGGTCCGCTTCGGGTAGACCGGACCGCCGCCCTGCGGCGAGTACCAGATCATGTTGTCCCGGGCCGGCGGGATGTTGACCAGCCCGGTGTTGCGCGGCGAGGTGTTCTTCAGGTTGGCGCAGTCGTACCAGCCGGTCAGCACGGTCGCGTCGGTGGTGCTGCGGTCCCGGTAGGGCTGCCGGTTGCCCATGCAGTACGGCCAGCCCTGGTTACCCGCCGAGGTGATGATCGTGGCGGTCTCGTACTTCGCCGGGCCGAGGTCCGGACTGGGGCCGCCGGCGTCCGGGCCGACCCAGGCGGCGGTCAGCCAGTGGTTGACCGGGTCCCAGGCGATCCGGGCGATGTTGCGTACGCCCATCACGTAGATCTCCGGGCGGGTCTTGCCGCCGCCCTCCTCCGTGCCGGTGAACAGGTTGCCCGACGGGATCGTGTAGGTGCCGTCCGCCTCCGGGTGGATGCGCAGGATCTTGCCGTTGAGGTCGTTGGTGTTGCCGGAGGTACGCCGGGCGTCCTGGAACGAGGTGCCCTTGTAGTCCTGGGTCCAGTTGTTGCCGGAGTAGCCGTTGGACCCGCCGGAGGAGTTGCTGTCACCGGTGCCGATGTACAGGTTGCCGCTCTCGTCGAAGGTCATCCCGCCACCGGCGTGGCAGCAGCTGTGGATCTGGGTGTCCCAGTGCAGCAGATCCTTGCGGGTGCCCTGGTCGATGGACTGCTTCGCGGCGTCGTAGGTGAACCGGGAGATCGTCCGCTGGCCGATCCGCCGGTCCCGGTCGATGGACTCGTGCGGCATCCAGTAGGCGTAGACCCAGCCGTTCTGCGCGAACTTCGGGTCGAGGGTGATGCCGACCAGGCCCTCCTCGTTCTTCACCAGCTCGCTACCGCTGCCCCGGTTGCCCATCACGGCGAGGGTGGTGAGCAGCTTGACCTGCTTGGTCTTCGGGTCCCACTGGTGGATCGTGCCGCAGCCGAGACCCACCTTGGGGTCGTCCCAGCTGGCGACCGGCCCGGTCGGGCAGGCCGCCTTGCCGATGTAGAAGACCTTCCCGTCGGGGGCGACGGTCAGGCCGTGCGGTTCGCCGATCTGGTCGAGCTGACCCGCCTGGTTGGTGGCGGTGAGCCGGTCGATCCGGTAGTTCGACGCGATGGTGGCCTGGCAGTCACCACGCACCATGCCGGTCGCCCACCTGATCGCGCCGGCCAGGTGGCCCTGGAACTGCTTGTCCCCGGTCCAGCTCTCCTCGGTGCGTCCCATGCCGGTGTAGAACGACCGGCCACCGTCGTAGTCCTGGCACCACGAGATGGGGTGGAACGGCCCGTTGCCGCTCAGCCCCGCGTTGTAGGTACCCTCCTCGACCTGCGCGACGGTGTGGACCCTGCCGGTCGGGCTCGGGTCCCAGTTGATCCACTGGTCCGAGCGGGTCCAGGTCAGCGGCAGCCCCTTGTTGGCCGGGTGCTGCCGGTCGGTGACGTCGACGACCGCCCGTTGCACGGTGCTGTCCGGGGCGGGCCCGGCGTCGGGGCCGATCAGCCACAGCTCGGCCAGCTGGATCAGCGGCTCCCCGCTGTTCGCGGTGATGTTCAGCCGGTAGTGCTGGTACGCCTTGCCGTTGGTGAAGCTGTACTGCTTGGTCTGGAACCGCTGCGGAAAGGTCTCCCCGGTCCGGGCGTCCAGGTCGGTCCAGGTGCTGCCGTCCTCGGAGCCCTGCAGGGTCCAGTTCTTCGGGTCCCGGCCCGGGAAGTCGTTGGCCGAGGTCAGCGCGTACCGGGAGACCACCACCGGCTTGGCCAGCTTCGCCGCCAGCCAACCGGTCGGGTTGAACGTCAGCCACTTGGTGCCCGTCGACCCGTCGATCGCCTTCGCGGCGGTCTCGTTCGGCGGGTTCTCGGCGCTCGCCGTGGCCGAGACCGGCTTCTCGGCGTTCGGCAGGCCGGCGGCCGGACGGCTGCCGATCAGGCCGGTGAACCACGACGACTCCGGCTGGGCCCGCGCGGCGTCGTGGACGCCGACGAAACCACCACCGCCCTTGACGTACGCCTGGAAGGCGGCTTCCTGGGCGTCGTTGAGCGTCACCCCGTTGGCGGACAGGAACACCACGCCCCGGTAGCGGGCCAGGTTGCCGAAGGTGAACACGGCCGGGTCGGCGGAGTCGTCGACGGTGAAGCCGTGCTGCTCGCCCAGCTCCCGGATGGTGGCGGTGGCCTTGGCGACCGGGTCGTCCTGCTTGTCTGTCGGGCCTTGGAAGACCAGCACCTTCACCGCCGCCGCGGCCTCGGCGGCGGCCGCCGGGGTGGGGCTGACGGCCTGGGCGGGCAGGGCCAGCACGCCGAGCGCCAGCGCGGCGCTCGACGCCAGGGCGCCGACGCGGCGCGCCGCGGGGACGCGACGGGTGGTGGTGAGGGTGGGTGGGGTGGGTGTGGTGGAACCCGTCGAGTCGGCGCGGAGGCGTCCGACCCAGCGGGAGAACCGGAAATGGCGACTGTGAGCCATCTCGACTCCTCCTGGGATGAGGGACAGGATCTTCCGGGTCGTGCCGCTGCCGGTGCGGTGAAGCGCTCACCGGAGCAGGATGGGACCAGCAGCCACCCGGTCCGCGGGCGTCGGTGACCGCGGACCGGACCGCTGGTCAGTCGTGCTGGTGCGCGGTGCCCTCGGTGGCCGGTGCGGCGGTGGTGCCGGCGGTGGCCGGCGCGGCCGCCGGGTGCTGGTGGTCCATGCCCGGCGGCATCTGCCCGTTCTCGTCGAGGACGTGCAGCATCGTGGACATGCCGGCGTCGGAATGGAACTGCATGTGGCAGTGCAGCATCCAGTGCCCCGGTCCGACCGAGTCGCCGGCCACCACCTGGAGGCCGAAGGAGTCGCCCGGGCCGAGCGTCTTGTTGTCGATGACCGGTACGGAGTCGGCGAACGGCTGCCCGTTGGCCACCATGCCGGTCCGGGTGTCCGCCCAGGAGTGCCCGTGCAGGTGGAAGGTGTGCATGTCGTTGCCGATCCCGATGACGACGAACTCCACCCGCTCCCCCTTGCGGGCGACCAGGCAGGTGGGACCGGGCTGCGGGTTGGCCGCGTCGCAGGTGTCGGTGGCGTCGCCGCGGCGCAGGTTGATGCTCTGCCGGTCGCCGAAGGCGGTCACGTAGGTCCGGTCCGGCTTCGGGTCGCCCGGCCGTCGGACGACCAGGCCGCCGAAGAGCCCGGCGGAGAGTCCCTGGGTGCCGTGCGGGCCACCCACCACGTGGTCGTGGTACCACCAGTAACCGGCCGTGCCCTGGGCGCCGGTCCGCTGGTTGCGGGGCGCGGCGTACCAGGTGTACGTGCGCGACTCACCGGGCGGGACGTACGACACGCTCTGCACCGTGCCGTCGGACTGCTGCGTGTACTTGACCCCGTGCACGTGCAGCGAGACGCCCAGCGGATGGGCCGGGTTGGTGCGCAGCGCCGTCAGCGTCTCGGCGGAGACCTGGTTGTGCAGGGTGATCGCCAGGCACTCCCCCTCCATCATCTCCATCGTCGGCCCGGGGTAGGAGGCCGTCTCCGGGGTGAGGCCGTAGCCGAGCCGGATCTGGGTGCCGTCCCTGGGCAGTTCCACCGCGTACAGCTGGAGGCTGCGATCCGGCTTGACGCAGCCGTCCGGACGCTCGGCGAACATCCCGGTGCCGGCGGCCGCCAGCCCGCCGGCGCCGACCAGGGTGAGCAGCACGACCGCCGCGACCACCAGCATCCGCCGCGCCCCGGGGCGCGGACGGTCGGGCCGGGGCGCGGGCTCCGAAGTCGGCTCGGCCTCCGCCAGTCGCCAGGCGCTCACCGGTCGCCCCGCAGCTCGACCATGCGCCCGTAACTGCGCTCGGCGGCGCCCAGCGAACCGGGCGGATTCGGCTGGGCGTTCGGCGCGGAGTCCTGCTCCCACAGGAACTCGAACCGCCCACGGCCGGTCAGCTCGCCGAAGAAGTCGGCGAACGGGATGACCCCGGCGCCGAACTCCACGTCCAGGTACGAGTTGCCCTGCTGCGGGTCGGGCAGCGGGACGCCGTCCTTGACGTGGAACAGCGGGAAGCGGTCGGGATGGGCGTTTACGTAGTCGACCGGGCGGAAGCCGGGGTACTTGCGGGCCCCGCCGTACGCCCAGAGGATGTCCATCTCCAGGTACACGTACCGCGGGTCGGTCAGCTCCAGGAACAGGTCGTACAGCCGTACGTCGGGGCGGTCGACCGCGAAGCTGAACTCGATCGTGTGGTTGTGCTGGTAGAGCTTGATCCCCCGGGCCGCGGCGGCGGCACCCCACGCGTTGAACTCCGCGGCGGCCGCGTGGTACCCGGCGATCGTGCGGTCGCCGGTGGGCGCCTGGGCGGTGCCCAGAGCCGGCATGCCGAGGGTCTCGGCGACGTCGAGCTCCCACTCGAGGTTGGTCCGGAAGTCGTTCAGGCCGCGGTGGCTGCCCGCCGCCTTCAGCCCGTTGTCGTCCAGCAGCCGCCGGATCTGCTCCGGCGTGATCGCGCCGACGGCACCCTGGGTGTAACCGGCGAACTCCACCTCCCGGTAGCCGATGCGGGAGAGTTCCTCGAAGACCGCCGCGAAGCCGACCTGCGCGATCTTGTCCCGGACGCTGTAGAGCTGGATGCCCAGGTGGCCGCGCGGGATCAGATGACCGTTCGAGTCGCTCGACGCGCAGGCCGGCGCGGCCCCGGTGAGGCTGGCCGCGCTGACCGCGACCGTGGACCCGGCGAGCCCGCGTAACAGCGTACGGCGATCGATCCTGTTCTTTGCCATGGTTGGTTCCCTTCGCTCGATCAGCAGCAGGTGGTCGAGTTGGCGGCGGTGGAGGCCGACCCGTTGGGGCAGCACGGGTTCAGCGGCGCGATCCGCACGTCGCGGAAGCTGATGACGTCGGCGGTGCCGTGGTTCTGCAGGCCGAGGTATCCGCGCGCGCTCTGCCGTCCGGCCCCGCCGGGGTCGTCGGCCCGGGGCGGGCTGAAGACCGCGTCCGGGGTGTTCACGTACTCGTTGATCAGCTCCCCGTTCCGGAAGACGGAGTAGTGCTGGCCGACCACCCGGATCTCGTAGTCGTTCCAGGTGCCCTTCGCGGTGACGTGGGCGCCGGCCAGGTCCACCCGGTCGAAGCCGTACACCGAGCCGCTCTTGTACTGGTCGCCGTCGGGTCGGTCGAGGATCTGGAGTTCGTGGCCGTACTTGATGGCCACCCACTCCGGACGCGACTCGGCGGGGTGCTGGCGCACGTCCGGGAAGCGGACGAAGACGCCGCTGTTGGCCCGGCCGTCCCCGGGTGCGTCGTCGCGCCACCGCAGCTTCAGCGAGAAGTCGCCGTACGCGGTGACCGGGAACCACAGCATGCCGAGGCCCGGTACGGGCTTGCTGGTGATCGAACCGTCCGCGTTCCGGGTGAATCCGCCCGCACCGACCTGCTGCCAGCGGCCGAACGAGGCGGCGGTGGAGTCGAGGATCGGCTGGTAGCCGTTCTTCTCGTCCGGCTTGCCGACGCCGGAGCGGCCGGCGGCGCTCACCAGTCGCCCGTGCTCCTGGTGGGTGATGACGCCCAGGTGGTGCAGGTGCTCGGCGACCGCGGTCAGGTAGGAGACGAACTCGCCGTGGTCGGGCCAGGCCCGCTCGTCGGCGATGACGTTGTTGATCGTGCAGTCGCCCTCGACGACCCGGTTGGGCACGCCGCTGTCCACGGTGCCGAGCCACACGGTCGGGCGGGTGTCCTTCACCGGGCAGTCCGGCCCCGGTCCGCTCGCCACCACGGTGAACGTGACCGACGCCGTGCCCGAGGTGTTGCCGGCCTTGTCGGTGGCCCGGTAGCTGAGGGTGTGCTGGCCGGGCTGGTTCACGGTGACCGGCATCGTGTACCGGCTGTAGGGCTGCCCGTCGAGGGAGTACTCGACCCGGTCGACGCCCGACCCCGCGTCGGCGGCCGACAGCGTGACCGTGGCGCTGCCCAGGTAGGCGCCGTTGTCGTCCAGCTGGCCGGTCACGGCGGCGGTCGCCGTGGGCGGGGTGGTGTCCGCCGGTGGCGTCTGCACCACCGTGAACGACACCGACTGCGCCGAGGACGTGTTACCCGCCTTGTCCGTCGCCCGGTACGACACCGCATGCTGGCCCGGCTGGTTCACCGTCACCGGCGCGGAATAGGCGGCGTAGGGCTGCCCGTCGAGGGAGTACTCGATCCGGTCGACACCGGAGCCGCTGTCGGTCGCCGAGAGGGTGACCGTCGCGCTGCCGACGTAGGCGCCCGTGGCGTCCTTGTCTCCGGTCACCGCTGCCGTCACCGTGGGCGGAGTGGTGTCGGCCGGCGGCGTCTGCACCACCGCGAACGACACCGACTGCGCCGACGAGGTGTTACCCGCCTTGTCGGTCGCCCGGTACGACACCGCATGCTGGCCCGGCTGGTTCACCGTCACCGGCGCCGCATAGGCGGCGTAGGCGCCTCCGTCGAGGGAGTACTCGATCCGGTCGACCCCCGACCCGGTGTCCGCCGCCGACAGGGTGACCGTCGCGCTGCCGACATAGGCGCCGGTGGCGTCCTTCTGGCCGGTGACCGCCGCGGTCACCGTCGGCGGAGTGGTGTCCGCCGGCGGCGTCTGCACCACCGCGAACGACACCGACTGCGCCGACGACGTGTTACCCGCCTTGTCCGTCGCCCGGTACGACACCGTGTGCTGCCCCGGCTGGTTCACCACCACCGGCGCGGAATAGGCGGCGTAGGGCTGCCCGTCGAGGGAGTACTCGATCCGGTCGACGCCCGACCCGGCGTCCGTCGCGGTCAGGGTGACCGTGGCGGTGTCCAGGTACGCGCCGGTGGCGTCCTTCTGGCCGAGCACCGCCGCGGTCACCGTCGGCGGGGTGGTGTCGGCCGGCGGCGTCTGCACCACCGCGAACGACACCGACTGCGCCGACGAGGTGTTGCCCGCCTTGTCGGTGGCCCGATAGGTGACCGTGTGCTGACCGGTCTGATTCACCGTCACCGGCGCGGAGTAGCCGGCGTAGGCGCCCCCGTCCAGGGAGTACTCGATCCGGTCCACGCCCGAGCCGCTGTCCGTCGCCGACAGGGTCACCGTCGCACTGCCGACATAGGCGCCCGTGGCGTCCTTCTGGCCGGTCACCGCCGCCATCACCGTCGGCGGGGTGGTGTCCGCCGGCGGCGTCTGCACCACCGCGAACGACACCGACTGCGCCGACGAGGTGTTACCCGCCTTGTCGGTGGCCCGATAGGTGACCGTGTGCTGACCGGTCTGGTTCACCGTCACCGGCGCCGAATAGGTACCGTACGTGCCCCCGTCCAGGGAGTACTCGATCCGGGACACCCCCGAGCCGGTGTCGGTCGCCGACAGGGTCACCGTCGCGCTGCCCACGTACGCGCCGGTCGCGTCCTTCTCCCCGGACACCGCGGCCGTCACGGTCGGTGCCGTGGTGTCCGATCCTCCGTCGGAGACGACCAGGAGTCCGGTCATGCCGCCGTGGCCCGGAATCGAGCAGAAGTACCGGTAGGTGCCGGGCGTGAGGACCACGTCGACCGTCCACCGGCCCCCGTTGCTGTCCGATGGATCGGCCAGGATGTTCACGTCGACGTCGCTGTTGTACGCGGGGTTCCCGGTCTCGAAGGTGAGGGTGTGCTGCATGCCGGTGGTGTTGCCGGTGGCCGCGCTGTTCTCGAACACGAGGGTGGCCGGTCCCGCCGTGGCGGTCGTCGGCGCCGACCGGTACGCCAGGAAGTTGTCGCCGGCGGTCCAGGTGAGGACCTGGGCCTGCAGTTGCGGCGACGGCGCGGTCACTCCGGCCGCCGCCGACCGTTCCGGTTCGGACGGGCGCGCGTTCGCCGGGGCCGCGTTCAGCCCGGCGGCGAGCAGCACCAGCGTGACGACGGCTGCCAACGATCTCCGCAGCCGGCTCCGGGAGAGCCGGCCTCGCGCTGGGTCTGGATTCATGGATGCCTCTTTCACGGTCCGGGTAACACCGGGCGGAGCGTGCGCGGCCCGTGTCATGGGTGGTGAGAGCTGCCGGTGGTGCTTCTCGGTCCCGCCGACCCCTCCCAGGCCGCACGGGATCCCCGGCCGTGGCCAGCGGTCACGGTCGTCCTATATGGAGGGACGGTGCACGGTCAGCGGCGAGCCGGATCGCACGCGGGATCGGACGCGGTAGCGCGTCGGAGCTGAGAAATCGGCGGGTACGGACGGACATCGGTCGACCCGTTGCGCATGCCCGCGCTGGGTCGCCGTGCTACGGCGCTGACCCGGGGTGGCCATCGCTGGCCGGTCGTGGCCCCCGGTCGTGTTGCGCCGGCCCGAGGCCACTGTCGAGACCTACCGTGCCGGTAGTTCATCTCGATGAAACATATTGATGCGCCTGACCCTACTAACTTCCTTTCAGGGTGTCCATAGCTTTCGTTGGTGCCACAACGACTTTTCGATGCCACAGACGAAAGTGGACTGACGAGTAGCTTGGCCCCCCATCGATACCGCTGGGTCGGGCCTTCGCGTCCTGGCCCGGACGGCGTGCCGTCGGCGGCGGGTCACGCCGGCGCGGCGAGGACATCACCCGAACAGCGGCGGCCCTGGGCGCCTGGGCGGAGGACCATCGTCCGTTCAGGGTCGCGCGACCGCCGGAAGGGTCGGGCGGCAGGGCAACTCGGCCGAGGGGCGAAGATGCACCATCTGCATCCAGCGGCAATCCGCGCAACTTGGGCGCAGGTCCGTCCGCTACCGAGTACATAAGGGCTGATCAGGGGCTATTGAAGATCATGGCTTCCTGAATCGACGGTGTCGCCGGCACATCGGCAAGAAGACGGTTGCCCCGGTCACCCATTGATCTGTACCGCTGCCCGTGTGATCGTGCTGCCACGAGTCACCGACCCCGGTGGCTCGGATGGTCGGTCAGTCGATCCGGGCACGCCGGCAGCTCCGGAGACCACCATCGTCCGCCCCGCAGCTTGCGCGCGGCGCGCGCCCCTACCGGGCTCCGTGCGCCGCCTAGGAACAGGAGCACACCCCCTTGAAGCTCTCACCCCGTCTCGTCGCGCTCTCCGGCGCGGCCGCGGCCGGACTGGTCGCCGCCGGCACCGCCGTGGCCGTCCAGGCCGCGCCGCCCAGCCCCACCCCCGACACGGCCCAGGCCCGCACCCTCGCCGCCAGCTCGGCCAGCGCGCTCGTCGCCAGCCGCCCCGGGTACCTGCACGCCAGCTCGGACGAGGCCTTCGTCCAGCAGCCCGTCATCACCTCCGAGGGCACCCAGTACGTGCCCTACGAGCGCACCTACCGGGGCCTGCCGGTGACCGGTGGCGACTTCGTCCTGGCCACCGACTCCGCCGGCAACCTCAAGTACGCCTCCGTCGCACAGCAGCGGAGCATCGGCAGCCTCGCCACGACGCCGAAGCTCAAGGCCACCGCGGCGGAGAAGACCGCGCGCGCCCAGCTCAAGTCGGTGAGCACCGTCGAGGGCACCGCGCTTGTCGTCTACACCCTCGGCAGCACTCCGGCCCTGGCCTGGGAGACCACCCTGCGCGGCACGGACGCGGAGGGCCCGAGCCGGCTCACCGTGGACGTGGACGCGGTGACCGGCAAGGTGCTGCGCACGCAGGAGCACATCGTCCACGGCAGCGGCAGCGGCGCGTGGAACGGGCCGGTCACCCTGAACACCACGCTGTCGGGCAGCACGTACTCCATGAGGGACCCGAGCGTCACCAACCAGAGCTGCCAGGACGCCGCGAACAACACGACGTTCTCCGGCCCGGACGACGCCTGGGGCAACGGCACCGCCACCAACAAGGAGACCGGCTGCGTCGACGCGCTCTTCGCCGCGCAGACCGAGCACAAGATGCTGTCGCAGTGGCTGGGCCGCAACGGCGCCAACGGCAGCGGCGGCGCCTGGCCGATCCGGGTCGGCCTGAACGACCAGAACGCCTACTACGACGGTACCCAGGTGCAGATCGGCAAGAACACCGCGGGCCAGTGGATCAGCTCGCTCGACGTGGTCGCCCACGAGATCGGCCACGGCATCGACGACAACACCCCGGGCGGCATCTCCGGTAACGGGACGCAGGAATTCGTCGCGGACACCTTCGGCGCGGCGACCGAGTGGTTCGCCAACGAGCCCTCCACCTACGACGCCCCCGACTTCCTGGTCGGCGAGAAGATCAACCTGGTGGGCAGCGGCCCGATCCGCAACATGTACAACCCGGCGACGCTGGGCGACCCCAACTGCTACTCCAGCAGCATCCCCAGCACCGAGGTGCACGCCGCGGCCGGCCCCGGCAACCACTGGTTCTACCTGCTGGCCATGGGCAGCAACCCGACCAACGGCCAGCCGACCAGCTCGACCTGCAACGGCAGCACCGTGACCGGCCTCGGCATCCAGAAGGCCATGAAGATCATGTACAACGCGATGCTGCTGAAGACCTCGTCCTCGTCGTACCTGAAGTACCGCGTCTGGACCCTGCAGGCGGCGAAGAACCTCTACCCCACCGGCTGCACCGAGTTCAACACGGTGAAGGCCGCCTGGAACGCCGTGAGCGTGCCGGCCCAGACCGGCGAGCCGACGTGCAGCAGCACCACGCCCACCCCGACCACCACGACCACCCCGCCGTCGGGGACGTGCTCCGGTCAGAAGCTGGTCAACCCCGGCTTCGAGTCCGGCAACGTCAGCTGGACCGCCTCGTCGGGCGTGATCACCAACTCGTCCAGCCAGGCCGCGCACGGCGGTTCGTACAAGGCGTGGCTCGACGGGTACGGCTCGACCCACACCGACACGCTGTCGCAGTCGGTGAGCATCCCGGCCGGATGCCGGGCGACGCTCTCCTTCTACCTGCACATCGACACGGCCGAGTCGGGCAGCACCGTCTACGACAGGCTGACCGTCAAGGCCGGCGGTTCCACCCTGGCGACGTACTCCAACGTGAACGCCGCCGCCGGCTACGTCCTGAAGTCCTTCGACGTCTCGTCGCTGGCCGGCACCACCGCGACCATCTCGTTCAGCGGTGTGGAGGACAGCTCGCTGCAGACCTCCTTCGTCGTCGACGACACCGCGCTCACCCTGAGCTGATCACCACCGGAGCGGTCGGTCGTCGTTTTCCCGGCGGCCGACCGCTTCCCGGTGTCAGCCGTAGGTGGGCTGCTGCGGCCAGCCTGTCCGACCGGAGCACCGACACGTCCCGGAGCCGTCGCCGGGCGGCCGCCGGCCCGCGGTCAGCCCGTCCGGCCGACCAGCCGGGCGGCGGCGTTCTCCATCGCCTCGCCGAACATCTCCAGCTGCCGCCTCGACTGCTCCGGCTGGCCGCCCAGCCGGGCGGCCAGGGCGTCCACGTCGGCCCGCGCCGAGGCGCTGACCTGAGCCTCCAGGTCGGCGAGGGCGGCGTTGGCGGCCACCACGATGTGTGCGCAGAGCGCCTCGATCCCCTGCGCGGACAGCCCCGGGTCGACGGTGACGGACGCCAGCCGCCCGCCCTGGACGGCCACGACCCGCACCAGCCCGCCGGCGGCCGTGCCCTCGGCGCGGAGCAACTGTTCCGCATCGCCGTCGGAGTGCTCGGCCGGCCGGGAGCGCATGGCCGACAACGCCTGCTGCGTCCGGGTCAGAAGCTCGTCGAGGCTCGCGGCTGCGGAGAACGGTTCGTTGGTCATAGCCGCGCTTTCTTCATGTCCTTCACGAGCACCGTGACGATAGCAATCACCGAGCGGGTCCGCCCGCCGCACCGGCCCGACCGCCACCAGCGGGGCGTGGGGACGGCGAACGCCCGGCCGGAGAGCCGGCCGGGCGTTCGCGGTGGCGCCGGGTCCGACCCGGTGGGCTCGGCTCCGGCGGTACGTCAGCGCAGGCGCAGCCGCTGACCGGGGAAGATGAGCCCCGGGTCGGCGCCGACCACGCGCTTGTTGCGCTCGTACAGCGCGTGCCAGCCGCCGGCCAGATCCCGCACGTCAGCGATCATCGACAGCGTGTCGCCCGGCTTGACCACGTAGCTGCCCGAGCCGCCCGTGGCCGGCGCGGTACGCCGCGAGCTCCGGGTGGCCGGCTGGTCGCCGCGCGAGGACCGCTTTGAGGAGCCGGCCTTCGACGTCGACCCGGAGTCCGAGCGGGACTTCTTCGTGGTCCCCGAGTCCGAGCGGGACGAGTAGTGCTTGGTCGAGCCGCCCTTCTTTCCGCAGACCGGCCAGGCGCCGATGCCCTGGCCGTCGAGGACCTTCTCGGCGATGGCGATCTGCTCGCTGCGGCTGGCGAGGTCGGCCCGGCTGGCGTACTTCTGGCCGCCGTAGCCGTTCCAGGTGCTCTTGGAGAACTGCAGGCCGCCGTAGTAGCCGTTGCCGGTGTTGATGTGCCAGTTGCCGCCGGACTCGCACTGGGCGATGGCGTCCCAGTTCACGCTGGCGGCGCTGGCCGGCGCAGCCGGGCCGAGGATCGCGGCGGCGCCGGTGGCGGCGCCGACGACGAGCGCCCCGACGGCGATCCGACGCGAGCTGGTCCGGCGGTGGCGTGCGGTGTGTTCAGTTGCCATGTGTGGTTTCCTCCACGCCGACGAGGTGAGCTGTCGGGTTCGGGCCGAGGAGCCCGGCCGCCGGTCGGCGGCTTCACCCCGAGGTGTCGAGCACCGAGGAACGTGTGGGTCCCCCGCTCCCGCCTGAGGTCGAGGTACCACCGGGCCGGCGGCGGGATTAGGCGTTGCCGGCCCGTGGTGTCCGCGATCGCGAACGGATACGACGTTAGGAACGGTTTGGCACGATCGCCCACTTCTTGTGAAGTTCTTCACCCGGCCGGGCGAAGGCGCGGGATTCCGAGTTGCGACACTCCCGAACGTGCAATAGGGAGGCCGCCGGGTTGTCGCCCGGCGGCCTCCGCGTACTCCCGTTCAGTACGTCAGGCCGTAGCCCTGGGCGAAGAGCGGTACCTGCCCGTCGCCGGCGTTGATCGGCTGCTGGCTGACCGCGTTCATCCAGGTCATCGGCAGTTTTCCGGTCGGCCCGGCACCGAAGAGGACATCCGCCACCCCGGCCCCCTCGGTGCCGGGCAGCCAGGACGCCAGCAGCGCGTTCCAGGCGGGCAGTTCGGTGGCGATGTCCAGTGGCCGGCCGGAAACCAGCACCACGATCACCGGCACGCCGGCGTTGCGCAGGGTCGAGATGGTGCGCAGGTCCTCCCGGTCCAGGCTCATGCTGCCGGTCCGGTCACCCTGGCCCTCCGCGTACGGCGTCTCCCCCACCACCGCTATCGCGGCCCGGTAGGTGCGGTCGATGCCGGTGCCGCGCTGGTTGTAGGTGATCGTCGTGGTCGGACCGACCGCGGTCCGGATGCCCTGCAGGATCGTGGTGCCCGGGGTGATGTTGCCGGACGAACCCTGCCAGGAGATGGTCCAGCCACCGCTCTGGTTGCCAATGTTGTCGGCGTTCTTCCCGGCCACGAAGATTTTGTTGTTGTCCCGGGCCAGCGGCAGCACGCCGCCGGCGTTCTTCAGCAGCACCTGGGACTCGCGGACGGCCTGCCGGGCGAGTGCCCGGTGCGCGGCGTTGCCGACGGTCGGGGTGAGGCTCCGGTCGGTGTACGGGCGCTCGAAGAGGCCGAGCTCGAACTTCTTGGTGAGGATGCGCCGGTTCGCGTCGTCGATCCGGCTCAGCGGGACATGTCCGTTCTGGACCTCGGCCCGGAGGGTGCTGATGAAGGTCTTCCAGGCGCTGGGCACCATCACCATGTCGATGCCGGCGTTGACCGCCGCGGTGACCTCGGCGGCGGTGAAGCCCCCGGCGCCGTCGATCTGGTCGATGCCGTTCCAGTCGGAGACGACGAAGCCGGTGAACCCGAGCTCCCCCTTGAGGACGGTGGTGATCAGGTACTGGTTGCCGTGCAACTTGACGCCGTTCCAGCTGCTGTAGGAGATCATCACCGAGCCGACGCCGCGCTGCACCGCCGCCTGGAACGGAGGCAGGTGGACAGCGCGCAGCTCCGCCTCGGTCAGCTGGGTGTCGCCCTGGTCGTCGCCGCCGGTGGTGCCGCCGTCGCCGAGGTAGTGCTTGGCGGTGGCGAGCACCGAGGTGGGCCCGCCGAGGGTGGCGCCCTGCAGGCCGGTGACCAGCGTGGACATGTCCGAGGGCAGATCGGGTGTCTCACCGAACGACTCGTAGGTGCGACCCCAGCGGTCGTTGCGGGCCACGCAGAGGCAGGGCGCGAAGTCCCAGTCGACGCCGGTGCCGGAGACCTCCTCGGCCACCGCCTGCCCGATCTGCTGCACCAGGGCCGGGTCGCGGGTCGCCCCGAGCCCGATGTTGTGCGGGAAGATCGTCGCCCCGGAGACGTTGTTGTGCCCGTGCACGGCGTCCACGCCGTAGATCATGGGGATGGCGAGCGGGGTGGCGAGGGCGGCCCGCTGGAAGCCGTCGTACATGTCGGCCCAGGCGGTGGGGGTGTTGGGGGTGGGAGCCGAGCCGCCGCCGGAGAGGATCGAGCCGAGCCGGTAGGTGGTGAGGTCGGCCTGGGTCACCGAGCCGCGCTCGGCCTGGGTCATCTGGCCGATCTTCTCGTCCAGGGTCATCCGGGCGAGCAGGTCGGCGACGCGGGTGGCGACGGGCAGCGTGGGGTCCTGGTAGGGGAAGCTGGCGGCGGTGGCCGGGCCGGGCACGGCCAGCGCGGTCACCGCGACGAGGAGCAGGGCGAGGCTGAGCGGACGGCGGACACGGTGGTGGCGGGTCACGGGTCACTCCTCTCGGAGGAACGGATGCCGGTGCACCGCACCATATGCGAACCGAACATCGATGGGCACCGCTGAACGCCCTGACCTGTGAAGAATCCTGCCGATTCCTCGGGACCGCTGATCGCCGGAAAACGCCCCGCCCCGCCCGCGGTGTTCCCGGGGTCGGCGTGACCTAGCTGACTTTTGGTTTCCTAAGTCAGCCGGGTAGCGTCACCGGCATGACCGACCTCCTCGCGCAGCGCGACTCCTGGCAGAACAGCAACTGCTCGATCGCCCGGGCGGTCGAGGTGGTGGGCAACCGCTCCACCCTGCTGCTGCTGCGCGAGGCCTCGTTCGGCACCCGCCGCTTCGACGACTTCGCCCGGCGGGTCGGCATCAGCGAGCCGGTCGCCGCGGCACGGCTGAAGCAGCTCGTCGCCGACGGCCTGCTCGAACGCCGCCCCTACCGGGAGCCGGGGCAGCGCACCCGGGACGAATACCAGCTCACCCGCAAGGGGCAGGAGTTGCTGCCCGCACTCACCGCGCTGCGGCAGTGGGGGGACGCCTGGGCCGCCGACGACGCCGGCCCGTCGGTCCGCGTCGAGCACCAAGACTGCGGCGCCGCCGTGCACGCCCGACTGCGGTGCGACGCGGGGCACGACGTGCCACCCGCCGAGATCGACGTCCGCCCGGGCCCCGGACTGCTGCCCGCCTGACCGGTCAACCGGTCGACCCCACCCTTCGAACATCAGGAGCTGGACATGAAGATCGCTGGACGCACCGCCCTCGTCACCGGGGCCAACCGCGGCTTCGGCCGCCACCTCGCCGCCGAACTGGTGGCCCGTGGCGCCACCGTGTACGCCGGCGCCCGCAACCCGGACAGCGTCGACCTGCCCGGGGTCACCCCGGTCCGGCTGGACATCACCGACCCGGACTCGGTGGCCGCGGCCGCCGAACTGGCCGGGGACGTCACGCTGCTGGTGAACAACGCCGGCATCAGCACCGGGGCGGACCTGCTCGACGCCGACCCGGCGACGATCCGGCTGGAGATGGAGACCCACTACTTCGGCACGCTGTCGGTGGTGCGGGCGTTCGCGCCGCGCATCGTCGCCAACGGCGGCGGGACCATCCTGAACATTCTCTCCGCGCTGTCCTGGGTGACCTTCCCCGGCGTGGGGGCGTACGGCGCGGCCAAGGCCGCCGAGTGGTCGATGACCAACGCGCTGCGGGCGCAGCTCGCCGACCGGGGCGTCCGCGTCGCGGGCCTGCACGTCGGCTACATGGACACCGACATGACGGCCACGGTGACCGCGCCGAAGTCGGACCCGGTCGAGATCGCCCGGATCGCCGTCGACGGCATCGAGGCGGACCGGTACGAGATCGTCGCCGACGAGACCTCCCGGCAGGTCCTCGCGGGCCTGTCCGGCGGGGTGGCCGCGCTCTACCCCGACCTGCCCTGACCAACCCGCGCGCGGCGGTCCCCGGGGGATCCGCCGCGCGCCGGGGCGGGTGGGCGCACAATGGCGGCATGCGACAGGGCTTCGCGCACCAGGCGGTCCTCGGCATGGGGCCGGACGATGACCCGGCCGCCCCCGGGGCCGCCATCACGACCGTCCTGTGCGGCCACTGGGAGCACCCTGCGCCGTGCCCGGTGGCGCCGCACCACACCCGCGCGGAGCGCGACGGAGACGAGCTGCGCCTGCGGGTCCTCTTCGCCACCGAGCCGGACCGGGAACAGCGGGTGCGGGCCGACATCGACCGGGCCCTCGGCGGCGGCGAGCTGACCGGCCCGGACGGGCGGACGGCCCGCTGGCGGCTGCTGCGCAGCGGGCCGGCCGAGCCAGCCGTCGAGGAGGCGGCGCACCTGGAGCGGCTGGCGCGCGGGTAGCGCCCGTCCGCCGGCCAGGGCAACGGCCGGCGGACGGGTACCCGTCACACCGTGCGGGCGAGCCGGTCGGCGAGGATCCGGGTGAACCGGGACGGGTCGGCCAGCTCCCCGCCCTCGGCGAGCAACGCCATGCCGTACAGCAGCTCGGCGGTCTCGGCCAGCGCCTCGGTGTCGGCGCCCTGCTCGTGGGCCTTGCGCAGCCCGGTGACCAGCGGGTGAGCGGGGTTCAGCTCCAGGATCCGCTTGACCCGCGGCACCTCCTGACCCATCGCCCGGTACATCTTCTCCAGCGTCGGGGTCATGTCGTGCGCGTCGCCGACCACGCAGGCCGGCGAGGCGGTCAGCCGGGCGGAGAGCCGGACCTCCTTGACGCTGTCGGCGAGGGCGCCGGTCAGCCAGGTCAGCAGCTCGGCGTAGTCCTTCCGCTCCGCCTCGGTCTTCGCCTTCTCCTCGTCGGTCTCCAGGTCGACCTGCCCCTTGGCGACCGAGCGCAGGGGCTTGCCGTCGTACTGGCCGACGCGCTCGACCCAGACCTCGTCGACCGGGTCGGTGAGGATCAGCACCTCGTACCCCTTGGCGCGGAACGCCTCCAGGTGCGGCGAGTTCTCGATGGTGCCGCGGGACTCGCCGGTCGCGTAGTAGATCTCGCGCTGGCCGTCCTTCATCCGCTCCACGTAGGCGCGCAGCGTGGTCAGCTCGGCCGGGTCGTGGGTGGAGGCGGCCCGGACCAGGTCCAGCAGCGCCTCGGTGTTGTCGGTGTCCTCGAGCAGCCCCTCCTTGACCACCGCGCCGAACTCCGTCCAGAAGGTGCGGTAGGACTCGGCCGGCATCTCCTTGAGGGTGGCGAGGATTTTCTTGACCAGGCGGCGGCGGACGGCGCGGATCTGCCGGTCCTGCTGGAGGATCTCCCGGGAGATGTTCAGCGACAGGTCGTGCGCGTCCACCACGCCCTTGACGAAGCGCAGGTAGTTGGGCATGAGCGCGTCGCAGTCGGCCATGATGAAGACGCGCTTGACGTAGAGCTGGACGCCGCGGCGGCCCTGCGGCGCGAAGAGGTCCAAGGGGGCGTGCGAGGGCAGGAAGAGCAGCGCCTCGTACTCGAAGGTGCCCTCGCCGCGCATGTGGATCGTTTCCAGCGGGTCGGCCCAGTCGTGGCTGACGTGCTTGTAGAACTCCTGGTACTCGGCTTCGTCGACCTCGTCCCGGGAGCGGGCCCACAGCGCCTTCATCGAGTTGAGCGTCTGCGTCTCGCGGGTGGTGGCGTCGCCCTCGCCGGGTCGCTCCACGGTCATCCGGATCGGCCAGGCGATGAAGTCGGAGTACCGCTTGACGACCTCGCGGATGGTCCACTCGGCGGTGTAGTCGTGCAGGTTGTCCTCGGTGTCGGCCGGCTTGAGGTGCAGCGTCACCGAGGTGCCCGGCGGCGCCTCGTCGACCGCCTCGATCGAGTAGGTGCCCTCGCCGGCGGACTCCCAGCGGGTACCACCGCTCTCCCCCGCCCGCCGGGTCAGCAGGGTGACCTTGTCGGCGACCATGAAGGTCGCGTAGAAGCCGACACCGAACTGGCCGATCAGCTCCGGCGAGGCGCCCGCGTCCTTCGCCTCGCGCAGCGTACGCAGCAGCTCGGCGGTGCCGGACTTGGCGATGGTGCCGATCAGGCCGACCACCTCGTCACGGGACATCCCGATGCCGTTGTCCCGCACGGTCAGCGTCCGGGCGTCCCGGTCGACCTCGATCTCGATGTGCAGGTCGGAGGTGTCGGCCGCCAGGTCCTTGTCGACCAGGGACGCCAGCCGCAGCTTGTCCAGCGCGTCGGACGCGTTCGAGATGAGTTCGCGCAGGAAGACGTCCTTGTTCGAGTAGATCGAGTGGACCATCAGCTGGAGCAGCTGACGGGCCTCGGCCTGGAACTCCAACGTCTCAACCCGGTCGCTCACACCGACTCCCTTCCACGTCGCGGGGTTTCCGCCGGACAGGATACGAGGCGTGGGCGCCCGGGCAGCAGAGGGTGGCGGCAATGCGACTGGTCCAACCAGTTGACGGGTTGATGTGTCCGGGGCCACACTGCTGCGCATGGCCTTCGCCCCCGTCCCGCGCGCCTCGGTCTCCGACCACGTCTTCGGCCAGCTCCGCGACGCCATCGTCAGCGGCCGCTACCAGCCGGACGAGACGCTGCCCGGCGAGCGCGAGCTGGCCGGCGCGTTCGCGGTCAACCGGCACGCCGTCCGGGAGGCGCTGCGCCGGCTTCAGCAGCTCGGGCTGGTCCGGGTCAGCCAGGGCGGCGCCACCCGGGTGCTGGACTGGCGGGTGCACGCCGGGCTGGACCTGGTGCTGTCGCTGACCCAGTCGGGCGACGTACTGCCGGTGGCGACGCTCGTCCGCGACATGCTGGAGATGCGGGCCTGCGTCGGCATCGACGCGGCCCGGCTCTGCGCCGAGCGCGGCGACCCGGCGCTCACGGCCGCGGTGGTCCGGGCCGCCGAGGAGTACGCGGCGCTCGCGCCCGACCTGCCACGGATGGCCGAGGCCAACATCGCCATGTGGCGGCTGATCGTCCGCGGCTCCGGCAACACCGCCTACCTGCTGTCCTTCAACAGCCTGGTGGCCGGGACGCTCGCCGTGGGCGACGTGCCACCCGACAGCCGGGCCGCCGAGCTGCTCGACGTCGCGGGGCACCGCCGGCTCGCCGCGGCCATCGCCGCCGGCCAGGGTACGGCCGCGGCCCGGCACGCACGGGCCCTGCTGACCGCCCCGGTAACCACCCCCACCACCACCCCGTCCGGAAGGGAAGCCCGAGCATGATTTCCGCCGTGCTCTACGCCGTCCCGGCGTTCCTGCTGCTCATCATCGTCGAGGCCCTCTCCTACCGGTTCGCGCCGGACGACGACGAACGCGGCTACGAGCTGCGCGACACCACCACCAGCCTCTCCATGGGCCTCGGCAGCCAGATCATCGGTTTCCCCTGGAAGCTGGCCACCGTCGGCCTGTACGCCGCCCTGTCGACGATCGCGCCGATCCACCTCTCCCCCGGTCACTGGTGGACCTGGGTGCTGCTGTTCTTCGCCGACGACCTGGCCTACTACTGGTTCCACCGGCTGCACCACGAGGTCCGGGTGCTCTGGGCCAGCCACGTGGTGCACCACTCCAGCGTCTTCTACAACCTGTCCACCGCGCTGCGACAGAGCTGGACGCCGATGACCTCGCTGCCGTTCTGGCTGCCCCTCGCCCTGCTCGGCATCCCGCCGTGGATGATCTTCCTCCAGCAGTCGATCAGCCTGCTCTACCAGTTCTTCCTGCACACCGAGCGGGTCAACGTGCTGCCCCGGCCGATCGAGTGGGTCCTTAACACCCCGTCGCACCACCGGGTCCACCACGGCTCCAACACCGAGTACCTGGACCGCAACTACGGCGGCATCCTGATCATCTGGGACCGGCTCTTCCGCACCTTCGAGCCGGAACGCGCCACCGTCCGGTACGGGCTGACCAAGAACATCGGCACCTACAACCCGCTGCGGGTGGCCACCCACGAGTACGCCTCGATCTGGGCCGACGCCCGGGCGGCCAGCTCCTGGCGGCACCGGCTCGGCTACGTGTTCGGCCGGCCCGGCTGGCAGCCGGCCCGGTGAGCCGGCGCTGGCTGGGACTGTTCGGCGGCGTCGCCGCCGTCGAGCTGATCGGCGTCGCGGCCGACCTGACCGAGGTGCAGTGGGTGGCCAAGCCGCTGCTCGCGCCGCTGCTGCTGGGCTACCTGCTCAGCGCGCGGCGGCGGGTCGACCCGGTGGCGGTCGGGTTGGTCTTCGCCGCCGCCGGGGACGTGGCGCTGCTGGTGCCCGGGCGGACAGCGTTCCTGGTCGGGATGGGCTGTTTCCTGGTCACCCAGCTCGCCTTCCTGACCGCGTTCCTCCGGCACCGCCGGCCGCCGGTCGCCGCCGTGGTGGCGTACCTGGCGCTCTGGGCGGTCGCCAACGCGCTGTTGTGGGGCAGGTTGGGGGCGCTGCGGCTGCCCGTGCTCGGCTACAGCCTGGCCCTGTCCCTGATGGCCGCGGCGGCGACCGGGGTGTCCCGGCGGACGGCAGTCGGCGGGGCGCTCTTCCTCGGCTCGGACCTGCTGATCGGGCTGGGCGCGGCCGGCGTCGCAGTGCCCAGGCACGACCTGCTGGTGATGGCCACGTACATCGCCGCGCTGGCGTCGATCACCACGGGCTGGGCGCGCGCATTGGCCACCGCCGAGCCCGCCAGCCGGCCGTCACCGCTCCCCCTGCGTCCCTCGCTGAGCTGAGCCGTCGGGGGCGCGGCCGGCCGCGACCAACCACCACCAGCCTCCGCAAATCTGGTCCGGCGACCGCTGACCCTGGGTGACCGCCCCGTCGGCGCCGGCGCCGACCGGTATCCTGCTCCGGTCGGCGAGGCGGAGGTGGAGCGCGTGTCCAGGGACACCGAGCGCAAGCTCGTCGCCTCGAACAAGAAGGCCCGGCACGACTACACCATCCTCAAGACCTACGAGGCGGGGATCGTGCTGGCCGGCACCGAAGTCAAGTCGCTGCGCGAGGGGCGGGTGTCGCTGGTCGACGCGTTCGCCCAGGAGCGCGACGGCGAGATCATGCTGTACGGCCTGCACATCGCCGAGTACGGCTTCGGCACCTGGACCAACCACCAGCCCCGGCGCACCCGCAAACTGCTGCTGCACCGGGTGGAGATCGCCCGGATCCTGGACAAGCTACGCGAGGGTGGCGGCGGGCTGACCCTGGTGCCGCTGTCGATGTACTTCGCGGGCGGCTGGGCCAAGGTCGAGCTGGGCCTGGCCCGGGGCAAGAAGTCGTACGACAAGCGGCAGGCGCTGGCCGAGCGGGACGCCAACCGGGAGATCGCCCGCGAGCTGGGCCGCCGGCTCAAGGGGGCGCGCCGGCCGACCCGCTGAGGGACCGGCCGGGCCGGTGGCACGGGGCAACGCCGCGCGTCGATTCTCGCTAACGTCGGCTGCGGACACCCGTACCGACCCGGGAGAATATGCATGAAATCCGTCGTCGCCTCGGCACGACTCCGGTCGCTGGCCATCGCCGCCGCGGCCATCCTCACCGCCACCACCGTGGGCGCCCCGCCCGCCGCCGCGCAGAGCCCGGTGGCGGTGTCCCGCCCCGCCCCGCTCACCGTCGAGCAGGCGCGCGGCTCGGTCGCCTACCTGCGGGCGGCGTACGGCATCAGCGAGCGGGAGGCGCTGCGCCGGCTGGAGTTGCAGCGCACCAGCGCCGAACTCGACGCCGCGCTGTCCGCCGGCTACCCGGACGACTACGCCGGCATGTGGCTCGACCAGGAGGCCGGCGGCGTGCTGGTGCTCGCCGCGACCCGCCCGGAGCGGGTCCGCTCCGCGCTGCGCTCGGCGCCCGACCAGGCACACCTGCGCACCGTCAAGGTCGGGCTGTCGCTGCGGCAGCTCAGCGCCACCCGGGACGCGCTCAGTGCGGAGCTCGCCACCGACACCAACGTCGCGCCGGCCACCGTGGTCATCGACGCCCGGGCCAACCGGGTGGCGGTCTACCAGCGGGCCGGCGCCGCCACCGCGGGCGCCCGGGCCACGGGCCTGGCCGCCCGGCAGGACGCCGAACGGCGGCTCGTCGGCGCCGCCGACACGCGGCTGACCGCGGCGGTGGCCCGGCACGCCGACCGCGCGGTGCTGCGGCAGCTCGTCGCCGGCAAGGAGCGGTCCGGCGCACTGACCCGGGACACCCCGGTGGCCGCCGGCTGCGACCCGCGCGACTGCGCGCCGCCGATGCGCGGCGGCATGCGGCTGACCGTGCAGCGCACCCAGGCCTCGACCAGCCCGGTCAGCCTCAACCCCTGGTGGGGGCAGTGCACCAACGGCTTCAACATGGTCGACAGCCGCGGCTGGAACTACGTGATGACCGCGGGCCACTGCATGACCGGCACCGACAAGCTCGGCATCAACTACTCGTACTCCACCGACCGCACCACCCCGGTCGGCACCGAGGTGCTCAACTTCGAGAACGGGCCGACCTGCGACGGGTGCAGTACCTACCCGGCGGACTACTCGATCCAGCCGTACCGGACCACATCGACGAAGAACTGGTACACGTACTGGGGTGGCTCGTACGCCCGCAACCAGGTGGTCTCCTGGTGCCAGTCGGCCTCCTCGACCTGGCAGGGCTGCGTCACCGGCTCGTATGCGATCAAGGGCTACTACGCCCTCGACCAGGTCAAGGTCGGCTGGGTGGTGTGCGGCACCGGCTCCGGTGACGACTCGGCCGACTCCGGCTACAGCACCAACGTCGGCTACCTGCCGGGCACCCGCTGCGGCACGGTCAGCGCGAAGGACGGCGGCCTGGTCACCAACCTCTGCACCCGCCCCGGTGACAGCGGCGGCCCGCTGTTCAGCGAGATCGACGGCAGGGCGTACGGCATCCTGCACGGCGGCACCGACGGCAACGGGCCCTGCCCGACCAGCCCGGCCGGCACCGAGTGGAGCAACTACTCGCCGATCAGCGTGATCCTCGCCCACGTGCAGCGGCAGACCCTCGACCTGGAGGGCAAGGACTACGGCTTCAAGGTGCGCACCACGCCCTGACGGGAGCGGCGCGCGGTGGCATGGGCCGGCCGGGGCATGTGAAGCCCCGGCCGGCGCCCGTCCCCCCACCTGATCCACACCGGGGCCCGGCTCCCCCGTGGCAGCCGGGCCCCGGTGTCCCTCAGCCGGTGACGCGGGCGAGCAGGGTGAACGCCCGGACCGGATCGCCGCTGAGCTGCGCGTGGTCGGCGTCGGCGAGCAGCCTCGCCCAGTCCGCCGGCGCGGTGCCCCGCACGACCGCCGCCTGGGCGGCGTCCCGGGCCACCCCGAGGATCGCGTCGACGAGCGCGCTGTCCCGGTGCCCCGCGCCGAGTTGGCGGCCGAGCAGCGGCAGCACCACGGGCGCGTTGCCCAGCGAGCCGTCGGCGGTCCAGTCGGCCGCCGCCAGCGCCGCCCGTACCTGCGGCCGGTCGCCGGCGACCGCGGCCAGCCGGGACCGCACCGGGTCGGTGCGCAAGCCCCAGCCGAACGGGTACAGCGGCCGGTAGTCGGCGTCACCCACGTTGATCGGCACCTGCGCCTCGGTGCGCGGCCAGGTGACCGGCAGGCGGCCGGTGAAGGGACGCCGGCCGAACAGGACGTCGGCCACGCCCGCGCCCTCACTTCCTGGCAGCCAGGACGCCACCAGCGCGTCGATCCCGCCAAGCTGGTCGGTGAGGACCTGCGGCCGGCCGGAGACCACCAGGACCACGCAGGTGGGGATCTCGGCGCAGACCTTGTCGATGACCCCCCGGTCACCGGGCTGGAGGCTCAGCGACTTCTCCTCCTGCTGCGGCACCGAGCACCAGCCGCACTCCGGACCGCCCACGTCGCCGTAGCCCTCCGCGTACGGAGTCTCGCCGACCACGACGACGCCCACCTCGGCGCCGCCCGTGGGCGCCGAGGCGTCCGCGCTGTAGGTGACCCGCGCGTCCGGCGCGACCTCCCGGATGCCGTCCAGGATGGAGGTGCCGGGGATGGCGTCGCCGGAAAGGCCCTGCCAGGTGATCGTCCAGCCGCCGGCCTGGTTGCCGAGGTCGTCGGCGTTGCGGCCGGCGACGTAGACCGAGGCGTCCGGTCGCAACGGCAGCGCCCGCCCGCTGTTCTTGAGCAGCACCTGCGACTTCGCCACCGCCTCCCGGCCGATGGCCCGGTTCCCCGCGCTACCGACCTGGTCGACGTGGGCCGCCGAGGCGTACGGGTGCTCGAAGAGCCCGAGTTCGAACTTCTTGCGCAGGATCCGGCGGACCGCGTCGTCGATGCGCGCCGGGCTGACCCGGCCGGCGGTCACCTCGGCCAGCAACAGCTGCTCGAACTGCTCGGCACTGTACGGCTCCATGAACATGTCGGTGCCGGCGTTGACGCCGACCCGCACCTTGTAGCCGGTCAGCCCGCCGTTGGTCGGCTCGGCGGGGTCGGGGATCTGGTGGATGCCCTCCCAGTCGGAGATCAGGAAGCCGTCGAAGCCCATCCGGCCCTTGAGCACGTCGGTGATCAGCTCGCGGTGGGCGTGCATCTTGGTCGGATTGCCCAGCCCGTCCTCGGTCCAGTCCACGCTGGAGAAGGAGGGCATGACGCTGCCGACCCGGTGGGCCCGCACCGCTGGCAGGTAGGGGGCGAGGTCGATCCGGGTGAAGTGCTCGCGGTCGGTGACGGTGACGCCCTGGTCGATCGGGTACTTCTGCTCCCACCACGGCTTGCCCTCGTTCGCGGCGGCGGTGGCCTCGTCGTAGTCGGCGTCGCCGTCACCGGCGTAGTGCTTGGCGGTCGCCAGCACCCGGTCGGCGTCGTCGAGCTGCCCGGGCCGGCGACCCTGGAGCCCCTCGATGACGGTCTCCATCGACACGACCAGCGCGGGGTCCTCACCGAAGCTCTCGTAGCTGCGGCCCCACCGCTCGTCGCGGGAGACGCACAGGCACGGCGCGAAGTTCCACGGGATGCCGGTGGCGCGCACCTCGGTCGCGGTGGCGTGCCCCACCCGCTCCACCAGTGCCGGGTCGCGGGTGGCGCCGAGGCCGACGTTGTGCGGGAAGACGGTGGCGCCGTAGACGTTGCCGTGGCCGTGCACGGCGTCGATGCCGTAGATCAGCGGGATTTGCAACCGGGTGCCCAGCGCCTGCGCCTGGAACCCGTTGACCATCTCGACCCAGGCGGCCGGGGTGTTGCTGACCGGCGTCGAGCCGCCACCGGAGAGGACCGAGCCGAGCTGCCAGCGGGCGACCGCGGTGGGGTCGTCGCTGACGGCCGCCCGCTCCGCCTGGGTCATCTGGCCGATCTTCTCGGGCAGCGTCATCCGGCCCAGCAGGTCGTCGACGCGCCGCTTCACCGGCAACCGGGGATCGAGGTACGGCAGGCCGTGCGCGTCGATCACGACGGTCGGTCCCGCCCCGACGGTGGTCCCGGCGGAGTCGGAGCTCAGCGCGACCGGGACCGTCTCGGCGGTCTCGGCCGCCCGGTCCCGGTGCACCGTGACGGCGAACGACCGGGCGGCGCCCGACGGACTGCCGGCGGGGAAGGTGAGCGTGCCGGACGCGGCGGCGTAGTCGAGGTCGGGTGTCGCGGTGCCGCTGCCGGTCGCGTAGCGCACGGTGCTCGCGGCGGCCAACGGCCGACCGTCGGAGGTGGACACCACGAGGTCCACCGGGACCCGGGTGCCCTCCGCCGCCGAACGGACGAGCCGGCCGGCGGTGACGGTGACGGTCTGACCGTCCGCCGCCGCCGCGGGTGGGGCCGGTAGCAGGGACGCGGCCAGGGCGCTGGCCCCGACGAGGACGGCGTACCGGTGCGGTCTCATCTCGTGCCTCCTCACGGGACCGGTCACCGGTGTCCCCGTCGGCCCGGGGCGGCCCACGTCCCGTCCCGCATCCTTCCGAAGTGGATCGTGTGACGTCAATATTTCGCGCCTGTTCCGGAACCAGGTCGAAGGATCCCGGGAAAGCGCTGTCTTGACAGCTCCCGGCTTCGTTCATAGCTTCATTGAAGCTTATCTTTATGGTTTGTTTACCGTTCGTCGGGAGCGCGCAGCGCCGAGCGGGGACGACCGCAACCCAAGGGAGGCACCCATGCGTCGCATCCGCACCATCGCCGCTGTGGCCTTGGCCAGCGTGGGCCTGACGGTCGCCCTGGCCGCCACCACGAGCACCCCCGCCGTGGCCGGTCCCGGCGCCGTGACCTGGTCCGACGACTTCACCGGCGCGGCCGGCGCGCCACCGGACGCCAACAAGTGGCGCTACGACATCGGCGGTGGCGGCTGGGGCAACAACGAGCTGCAGTACTACACGTCGAGCACCCGCAACGCCGCCCTCGACGGCAACGGCAACCTGGTGATCACCGCCCGCCGGGAGAACCCGGGCGGCTACGGCTGCTGGTACGGCAGCTGCCAGTACACCTCGGCCCGGCTGCTCACCGCCGGCACGTTCAGCCAGGCGTACGGAAGGTTCGAGGCGCGGATCAAGATCCCCCGCGGGCAGGGGCTCTGGCCCGCGTTCTGGATGCTGGGCAGCGACATCGCCACCAACCCGTGGCCCAGCAACGGCGAGATCGACATCATGGAGAACGTCGGCTACGAACCGTCCACCGTGCACGGCACCCTGCACGGGCCGGGCTACTCCGGGGCCAACGGACTGGGCGGGGCCACCTCGCTGCCCGGTGGCCAGGCGCTGGCCGACGCCTTCCACACCTACACCGTCGACTGGGCGCCCGACTCCATCACCTGGTACCTCGACGGCGTGGCGTACTCCCGGAAGACCCCGGCCGACGCGGGCAGCAACCGGTGGGTCTTCGATCACCCGTTCTTCATGATCATGAATGTGGCGGTCGGCGGCAACTGGCCCGGCTCGCCGGACGGCAGCACCGCCTTCCCGCAGCAGATGGTCGTCGACTACGTACGGGTCCAGGCCTGGGACAGCGGCAGCGGGACCGGCGGGCCGATCGTCGGGTACGGGAACAAGTGCGTGGACGTCGCCGGCGCCAACACCGCCAACGGCACGCCGATCCAGCTCTGGACCTGCAACGGCACCGCCGCCCAGCGCTGGACCTGGAACGCCGACGGCTCGGTACGCGCCCTCGGCAAGTGCCTCGACGTCACCGGCGGATCGACCGCCAACGGCACCCGGGTGCAGCTCTACGACTGCAACGGCACCGGCGCCCAGCGCTGGGTGTTCAGCTCGGCCGGCGACATCGTGAACCCGCAGTCCAACAGGTGCCTGGACGCCACCGGAGTCAGCTCCGCCGACGGCACCCCCCTGCAGATCTGGGACTGCACGGGCGGCGCGAACCAGAAGTGGCGACGGTGACCGGAGCACCGCGCCGGCGCGTCACCTGACGCCGGACAGGGCGGGGCCCGGCCCCTCATGGGAGCCGGGCCCCCGCCGTTGTTCGGCCCGTTCGCGGCGACGTCACCCTGCAACACGTCGCGGTCCCAGCCGCCGTATGGAACGCCGTCAGAACGGGGCGTCCACCGCCAGCCGCCGCACCTGGGTCAGGTACGGGTCCAGCTCTCCCACCTCGAACCGGCAGGTTCCGATGACGTGCCAGAACTGGCCGCCCGGGTCACCGTCCAGCTTGTACCGGCCGTCCGGGCTGACCGCCGCCCAGCCGTCCGGCAGCCCGATCAGGGTGGTTCGCAGCTGCGCGTGCTCCGGGTCGGCGACGTCCCAGAGCCGCACCGTGCCGTCGTCACCCGCGCTGGCCAGCAGGCTGCTGTCCGGGCTGAACGCCACCGCCCAGACCCGCCGGGTGTGCGCGGCCAGGGTGCCGTGCAGCCGGCCGGTGCCCGGGTCCCACAGCCGGATGGTCAGGTCATCGCCCGCGGTGGCCAGCAGGCTGCCGTTGGGGCTGAACGCGCAGCCCCAGAGCCGGCCGGTGTGCTCGGTGAGCACCGTGCGCCGCTCCCCGGTCAGCGCGTCCCAGACCACCGCCGTGCCGTCGTTGCTGGCGCTGGCGAGCAGCGTCCCGTCGGCGTTGAAGGTCACCGCGTACACCCGGTCGGTGTGCTGCTCCAGGGTGGTGCGGCAGGTCGCGGTGGCGGCGTCCCAGAGCCGGACGAGCTGGTCGTCGCAGCCGGTCGCGATGGTCTCCCCGTCCGGGCTGAACGCCACCGCCCGGACCCGGCCCCGGTGCGGGGTGAGGGTGGCGAAGTGCCGGCCCGTCCGCCGGTACCACAGCCGGACCGTGTCGTCGTCGTTCGCGGTGGCCAGGGCGTCGCCGTCCGGGCTGAACGCGGCCGCCCAGACATGGTCGGTGTCCACGTTGAGCTCCCGCTCGTCCGCGCCGGTGTCGGTGTTCCACAGGTGCACCCCGCCGTCCCCGCTGGGCGCCGCGACCAGCGGCTCACCGGGGCAGAACACCGCCGAGAGCAGCCGGTCCGCCGGGCTGCTGAGCTGCCGCACCAGCCGGCCGGTGCGCGGCTCCCAGAGCCGGACCACCCCGTCGTTGCCGCAGGTGGCCAGCATCTGGCCGTCGTCGCGGAACGACAGCGCGGTGACCCGCCGGCCGTGCCCGCGCAGGGTGTGCTGACACTGCCCGGTGCGCACGTCCCAGAGCCGGGTGGTGCCGTCGTTGCTGCTGGTCGCCACCTGCTGCTGGTCGGGCCGCCAGGCCACCGGCCAGACCGAGCCGCGGTGCCGGGTCAGCTCGTGTCGCGGCTGCCCGTCGGCGGTGTCCCAGAGCTGGATGGCGCCGTCGCTGGCCGAGGAGGCCAGCAGCGAGCCGTCGCCGTTGAACCGGACGCTGTAGATCGCGCCGCGCTGGCGGCCTAGGACGCGGACCGGCCGGCCGCTGTCCACCTCCCACAGCCGCAACGCGCCGTGGGTGTCCCCGGTGGCCATCAACTGGCCGTCCGGGTGCACGTCCAAGGCGTACACGTCGGCCTCGTGGCCGCGCGGCTGGCGCAGCACCTCCCCGTCGACGGCCCGGCGCACCCACACCCGGCCGTGCTGGCCGACGGCGACCAGCGCCCGGCCGTCCGGGGTGTGCACCACGCGGTAGACCACCTCCGGCTCGCGGACGGCGAACGCCAACGCCCCGGAGGAGACGTCCCAGCCGCGGACCACCCCGGCGCTGTCCACCACCACGACCCGCCGGCCGTCGGGGCTGAACGAGGTGCCCCAGATCGGCGCGGCGTGCCCGGGCCACTCGTGGCGCAGCCGGGCACTGCGGGTGTCGTAGAGCCGGACCACGCCGGCCGCGTCGCCGACCACCAGCCGGCCCCGGGCCCCGTCGGTGAGCAGCGGCCACACCCAGCCGGCGAAGACGTCCTCGATGACGTGCCGCACGTCGCCGTGGTCGGCGTCCCACAGCCGTACGGTGAGGTCCGCCGCGCCGGTGACCAGCTGGTGCGAGGCGGCGTCGAAGCGGACCGCGTAGACCCGCCCGCGGTGCCCCTGCAGGGTACGGACCGGCAGGCCGGTGACCGTGTCGCAGATCAGCACGCCACCGTCGTCGCTGCCCACCGCGAGCACCGTGCCGTCCGGGCTGTACGCCAGCGGGACCGGCAGCCGTCCCACCTCGAAGCCGTAGGAGACGCCGACCGCCGGCGGGGCGAGACCGGGCACCACCGGCCGGCCCGGCGCCAGCACCGCGCCGCGCAGCTCCGGTGCCCGCAGCACGGCCGCGTCGGCGGCCACATCGATCAGCGCCGCCCGACGCCAGCTGCTTCCGGTGATCAGCGCGCCCCGCAGGTCGGCGCGGAACAGCCGGGCCCCGGCCAGTTCGGCGCCGCGCAGGTCGGCCCCGGTCAGCCGGGTCTGGTCGAGGCGGGCGCCGCGCAGCCGGGCCCGCTCCAGCCGGGCCTGCGACAGGTTGGTCGCCACCAGGCGGGTTTCGCTGAGGTCCGCCCCGGTCAGGTCCGCCCCGGCAAGCTCCCGGTGGGACAGGTCCTCGCCGCGCAGCGAGGCGCCCCGCAGGTCGGCCCGATCCGGCAGGCGGAGCCGGGCGCTGAGCCGCAGCGCGTTGGCCCGGACCGTCTCGCCGGCGTCCTCGTCACCGAGCACCCGGGCCGTCCACTCGGTGCACCGCCGGGGGTCGGCGAGGTCACCGAGGAACTCCACGGTCAGCGCGGACAGCGGCCGCACCGCCAGCGCGGACGGCTCCTCCCCGCGGTTGAGCTGGGCGGCGATCCCCTCCGCGACCAGCCACTCCAGCACCGAGGTGTGGATGAAGCCGAACAGCCCGTCGTCGGTCCGCACCAGCAGGCTGCCGGCGCCCACCGCGTGCATCGCCTGCGGCTCGGACAGCCGCGACTCCGCCAACCCGGCGAGCTGGCCGGCGGCGTCGGCCAGCTCGGCCAGCCGCAGGTACGACTCGCCGCTCTCCCAGAGCTGGAAGGCGAGCCGGCTGACCGCGCTCCACAGCTCGGGCCGGCGCAGCGTCACCGGCGCGCCCGGCACCCCCTGGGTACGTCGCTCCTCGAAGTCCAACCAGGACTCCAGGATCTCCCGGTAGAGCGCGGCGGCGCTGAACGTGCCGCCGGCCCCGGCCACCGCGGTCAGCCGCCCGTCGTCCAGGTTGGCGATGAAGCCCAGCATCCGGGGATTGCGGGACAGGCCGAGCAGGTCCTTCACCCCGGCCAGCAGCTCCATCCGCTGCTGGGCGGCCCGCTCGTCCCCGTGGTAGCGGTGGCGCAGGAAGGTCTCGATCTGGCCGGGGGTGAAGTCCTCGATGGCCAGCACCCGGCGGTGCGGGAGCAGCCCGACCCGCTCCCCCAGGGCGGTCAGCACCTGCGAGTTGGTCTTGAAGTGCTGGGTCCGGCTGCTCACCACGATCTTGGCGTTCCCCTCGGCGGCCTGGAGCAGCGTCTCCAGATGGTCCGCCGCCCGGTCGTACGTGACCCGGGCCACGAGCTCGTCGAAGCCGTCGAAGAGCAGCACGATGCGCCCCTGCCGAAGCATGTAGCGGAACGCCTTGAGGTCGATCACCTGCTCGCCGTGGTTCGCCAGGTGCGCGGCGACCAGGCCGTCCACCGAGTGCGCCTTGTCCAGCGCGCGCAGCTCGACCAGGATCGGGATCAGGTCGGGCGCGGCGGTGGGCAGCCGGCGCGCCACCTCCCGCAGCGCGAACGTCTTGCCCCGCCCGAAGTCGCCGAGCACCAGCACGAACCGGCCGTCCGGCGCGGAGATCAGCTCCAGCAGCTCGTCGACCACGTCCTCGCGGACCCGCTGGTCGGCGCCGACCAGGTGCCGGTAGCGCTGCGGCACGTACTGCCCGGGCGGGTAGAGCCGGTCGGCTTGAAGCCGGGCGGTCTGCGCCGCCACGTACTCGCGCAGGTCCAGCAGGCCCTGGAACTCGGTCAGGTGCAGCACCCGCACCCCGCGCCGTTGCGCCGCCTCGGCCAGCCCCCGGGCGATCCGGTCGCCGTCGTAGACCAGCTCGGATCCGATGTCCGGGTCGGTGGCGTGCACCCGCCGGGCGAAGTCGTCGACGTCGGCGGCGGTCGGGGTCCCGACGTGCGCGCCGACCCGCTGCTGGCGGACGACCCCGTCGGCGCGGTAGGTGACGAACAGGTGCGGCGGGTCGGCCGGCACCCGGCGGACCAGCACCCGGTCGTACCGCGCCTCGCACACCTCGGCCAGCCGGTCCAGCAGCCGCTCCAGCGGCGTCGGCGCGACCACGGCCGGGGCGACGGCTGGCGCGTCGGGCACCCCGGCGCCCTGGGTCGGCCCCTCCACCGCGACCGGCAGCCGGGGATCGGGAACCTGCGCCGGGCCGGCCGCCCCGAAGGTGGCCGCCGTCCGGGGCCAGCTCACCGCGGTCGGCTCGCCCACGTCGTGCCGGTCGTCGCGGCCGAGCACCCAGCGGGTCATCCCGTCGGCGGCCAGCCGGAGCACCTGCGCCCGGCCGTCGCGGGACGCGGTGGACAGCGGCACCACCGGGTCGATCGGCGCCCGGGTCGGTGCGGCGTCGGAGAGCAGGAGGTTGAGCATCGGCCCGACCAGCCGGTTGAACGACCCGCGGTCGCGCAGGGTCACCCCGTCGGTGAGGGCCACCTCGTCCGCGTACGGGGTGCGCGGGCCCGGGGCGTGCGCCATCGCGCCGAGCCGCAGCCAACCGGACTGCTGGTAGTGCCGCAGCCGCTGGGCGAACCAGGTGGACTGCGCCTCGCCCAGGAAGCCGTACCGGTCCTCCTCGCGGTGGGTGATCGCGACCGTGGAGTTCAGCCCGGCCACCACGACCCGCAGGTCCGGCACCGGGAACAGCGTCCACGGCTGCTCGCTGTCGAAGATCCGGTCCTCGAGGCCCTGGTACAGCTCGTCGAAGAGCCGGGCGTAGTGCCGCCACTTCGGCCAGTACGGCGGTTGCGGGTCGACGTCGTCGGCCTCGCAGGTGGCGAAGTAGGCGCGGCTGGCCGCCATGGTCACGTCCCGCGGCCCGGGCACCACGACCAGGCGGTGTGGCTCCAGGCCGAGCAGCACCCGCAGCCCGGTCAGGAAGCTCAGCGCGTCGGAGAACTCGCGCGGGCTGCCCGACTCGGTGAGGTTGCCGGCCACCACCAGCAGGTCCGGCCGGGGCACCCCGTCGTTCATCAGCAGGGTGAGGTCACCCATCAGGTGTTCCTGCAGCTCACCGGGGGTGACCGGGGCGCCGGGCTCGATCACGCCCCGACCGAAGCGGGGGCCGGCGACCTGGAGCACGGTCAGGGTGGCGCGGGAGTCGGGCACCGCGGCCGCCGCCGGCGGGAACGGCGGTGGGTTGATCGGCGTACGCCGCGACCGACGCGGCGCCGGCAGGCCCGCTGCCGGCGCGGCGAGCACCCCGGCGGGCCCGGCCGGATGGTGCGGAAAGGTCGGTTGCAGGACCGGCTTGGCGCGGCCGTCGAGCGCCTCCCGGATCCGGTCGAGGACCCGGCCGCGGGCCTGCGCCGCGTCGGTGACGCCGACCAGGTCGACGTAGGTGATGGTGGCGAGCAGGCCGTCGATCGGGCAGTCCTCGACCCGGACGGTGACCAGCTTGTTGCCCGTGCCGTCGGGGTCGGCGCGCAGCGCCGCCTGCCACTCCAGCTTGCCGTACGTGGAGTGCAGGTAGCGTTCGGAGAGGACGGCCACCACCACGGCCGCCTCGCGGACGCCCCGGTCCATGAAGTCGATGAAGTTGGTGCCGGCGACGAAGTCCCACGCCTGGAGCAGGGTGCGGTAGCCGGCGGCCTCGAACTCCCACGCCAGCCAGGTCGCCCAGCGCTCGTCGGCCGGCGAGTAGCTGATGAAGAAGTCGATCGGGCGGTCGGACCGGGTGGGGTGCACGCCTACAGCCACAGGATCATTATGGCCACTCATCGTCAATCGGTGGACACCCTGGGCAGCCGCGTCGGCCCTGCCCCGTGGGCCCGGCCTGTGCGAGGATCATCCCTCGTGGAGACTGTCGGCGAGCCACCGTCCGCCGCGCCGGACCGATCCCGCTGGGGCCGGCTGCACGTCCTGGACTGGATCGCCATCGGGCTCGCCGCCGTCGGGGTGCTCAGCGTCCTCACCGGACTGCTGCCCCGGGCGGAGGCCGAGGTCACCGTGCGCCGGATCATCCCGATCCTGATCTTCCTCGGCACCGTGGTGGTGCTGGCCGAGCTGACCGCGGTGGCCGGGGTCTTCGACGCCCTCGCCGCCCGGGTGGCGATCGCCGCCCGGGGCAGCTACCGGGCGCTGTTCTGGCTCTGCGTCGCCTTCGCGTCGATCACCACCATCGCGCTCAACCTGGACACCACCGCGGTGCTGCTCACCCCGGTGATGATCGCCCTGGCCCGCAAACTCGGCGTGCCGCCGACGCCGCTGGCGATGACCACCGTCTGGCTGGCCAACACCGCCAGCCTGCTGCTGCCGGTGTCCAACCTGACCAACATCCTGGCCAGCAACCGGATCGGACTCGACCCGCTGCCCTGGGCGGCCCGGATGTGGTGGCCGCAGCTGGTCGCGATCGTGATCACCATGCTGCTGCTCTGGTGGTGGTACTGGCGGCCGGCCCGCGCCGGGGCCGACCCGTTCGTCCCGCCGCCGGCGCACGTGCCGCCGGACCGGGTGCTCCACCGCACCGCGCTGGGCGCCTGCCTGCTCTTCGTCGCCGGCATCCTGGCCGGCGTGGAGATCGGGCTCGCCTCCGGGGTGGCCGCTGCGATCCTGGTCGCCGGCTTCGCCCTCCGGGCCCGGCACAGCCTGCGCCCCGCGCTGATCCCGTGGCGGCTGCTGGTCTTCGTCACCGGGCTGTTCCTGGTGGTGCAGACCATCGGCGAACACGGCCTGGACCACGTGATGGGCGCCCTCATCGGCGGCGACCCGGGCACCGAGGGCTCGCTGCGGGCCGGCGCGGTCGGCGCGCTCTTCGCCAACGTGGTCAACAACCTGCCCGCGTACGTCGCCGGCGAGGCGGTCATCGACCCGGCCAACCACACCCAGCTTTTCGCCCTGCTGATCGGCACGAACGTCGGTCCCCTCGCCACGCCGTGGGCGTCGCTGGCCACGCTGATCTGGTACGAGCGCTGTCGGGCCGCCGGGGTCGCGGTGCCGCTGGGCCGCTTCGTCGCCACGAGCGCCGCCCTGGCCGCGCTGGCCACCACCGCCACCGTCGCCACCCTGCTGCTCACCCCGTGACGGGCACCCGTTTGTGACGCCGGCCAGCGGGTAGCCGCCGTCGCTCACCCGATGCCAACGACCTGGAAAGCTCGGCGATGGCCGCGCCGAGGCGAGGGAGTACGCGCATGGCGGTCCTACCCCGGCACGAGGATCCCCGCCTGATCCCGGTGCTGTCCGCCGACCGGTCTGGACCGGTGTCACCACCACGCCCGACGGGCGGATGTTCGTCACCTTCCCGTCCGTGGACCGGCCGGGCCTCCAGGTCGCGGAGGCCATGCCCGACGGCCGGCTCGTCCCGTATCCGGACGCCGGGTGGAACCGGGTCCGCGGCGACCACGACCCGGATGGGGCGTTCGTCTGCGTGAACGGGCTGCGGGTCGGACCCGACGGGCGGATCTGGATCGTCGATGCCGGGGCCCCCGGCGTCGGACTGCCCGCCGTGACCGGCGGCGGCCGCTTGATCGTCGTCGATCCGGCCACCGACGCGATCACCCGCAGCTACGACCTCGGTCCGGCGCTGCGGGAGTTGAGTTACCTCGACGATGTGCGCTTCAATCGGCGGACCGCCTACGTCACCGACGCCGGCGCGCCCGCGATCGTCGTGCTCGACCTGGGCAGCGGCCAGGCCCGGCGGGTGCTGGACAACCACCCGAGCACGGTCGACCAGCGCACCATGTACGCGGACGGGCAGGTCCTGCGCGGCCAGGACGGCGGAGAGCTGCGCATCCACGCCGACCAGCTCGAGGTGTCCCCCGACGGGCGGCACCTCTACTTCCAACCGTGCTCCGGACCACTTGCCCGGATCGAGACACGCTGGCTGGACGACCCGTCGGTTCCCGCAGCCATGCTGGCGGACCGGGTCGAGACCTGGCTCGACACTCCGACCACCGGCGGCACCGCCATCGACTCCGCCGGCACCATCTACCTCAGCGACGTGGAACAGCGCCGGATCCTGACCGTCTCGCCCGATCGGCAGGTGGAGACCCTCCTCGCCGATCCGCGGCTGATCTTTGCCGACGCGCTGTGGTTCGACGGTTCAGGTTGGCTGTGGATCCCCGCCACCCAGCTCAACCGGACGCCCGGACTGGCCGGTGGGGTGCAGTCGGTGGAGTACCCCGTCTGGATCTACAAGATGCGGATCGACGCGACCCCGCCGTGACGGCACGGCGCCCCCACCCCTCGGTGGCCACCCGCGCCACCACCCGGCCAGGGTTGACGCAACCGGTCAGTTGCTATACGTTATGGCAACTGGTCAGTTGCTACTTGGGAGGTACGAGATGGGGTTTCCAGATCGGATTGAGCGCACGGTGCGGGTCGATCGGCCGGTGGAGCGGGTATGGGCCGCCATCACGACCGCCGAAGGGCTCGGCGCCTGGTTCAGCGACAGCGCGGAGATCGACCTGCGCGTCGGCGGCACCGCGAAGCTGACCTGGGACAGCGGCGACGCGGCGCAGCTGCGCGTGGAGCGGCTCGAGCCGATGACGGTCTTCGGCTACACCTGGGGCATCAACGGCCTGCCCGACCACGACCCGCGTCGCACCTACGTGGAGTTCACCCTCACGCCGGACGACGGCGGCACCACGGTGAGCGTCGTGGAGACCGGATTCGCCCAGCTCGAGCCGGACGACTACCGCAAGGCGTTCGACAGCAACACCCGGGGCTGGGCGGCCGAGCTCGACGAGTTGGTCGCCTATCTTCATGGCTGACCAGGCGTCGGAGGCGGTCGCGGAGGCCGTGTTCACGGCATTGGCCGACCCGAACCGACGCGCCATTCTCGCGGCACTGGCCGCGGGCGGACCGGCCACCGCGACGGATCTGGCCGCCACCCTGCCGATCACGCGGCAGGGGATAGCCAAACACCTTGCGCTGCTTGCCGACGCGGGTCTCGTGGCGGCCGAACGCGGCGAACGGCGCAGGATCCGCTATCACCTGCAGTCCGGCCCGATGCGGGTGGCGCAGCAGTTCCTCGCCGCCCTGGCCCGCGACTGGGACGGCCCCCTCGCGGCGCTGCGCACGCATCTGGAATGACTGCCGGGCGCTCGGCCGCTGAATCGCCACGCCGCACAAGAAAACCGAAGGTTTGGCGCAGTCATTACCGCGGGCACAGGCTGAGCCTGGGGCCCGGTCCCGCTGGGGCCGGGCCTCGGCTTGCGCTTCGCCGTCGGGCTCCCCGGGCGAGATGCGTGACCCGGGCCACGTAGGTACTTGCTCAGTCAAGGAATCTCTGCCACTCTCCCCCGGTTGCTGATAGGCGTCAGGTACGACCGGTAGGAGCGAGGCAGGTGAGTTGGATGCAGTTCGGAATCTTTGGCGTGGGAGACGTGGCGCGCGACCCGGTGACCGGGCGGATGCCGTCCGAGCACGAGCGGATCAAGGCCGTGATGGAGTACGCGAAGCTGGCCGAGGAGGTCGGGCTGGACGTCTTCGCCATCGGCGAGCACCACAACCCGCCGTTCATCCCCTCCTCGCCCACCACCATGCTCGGGTACATCGCGGCCCGGACAGACAAGATCATTCTGTCCACCTCGACCACGCTGATCACCACCAACGACCCGGTGAAGATCGCCGAGGACTACGCCATGCTCCAGCACCTGGCCGACGGCCGCGTCGACCTGATCATGGGACGCGGCAACACCGGCCCGGTCTACCCCTGGTTCGGCCAGGACATCCGCAACGCCATCCCGCTCGCCATCGAGAACTACGACCTGCTGCGCCGGCTCTGGCGCGAGGACGTGGTCGACTGGGAGGGCAAGTTCCGCACCCCGCTGCAGTCGTTCACCTCGACGCCTCGGCCGCTGGACGGCGTGCCGCCGTTCGTCTGGCACGGCTCCATCCGCAGCCCGGAGATCGCCGAGCAGGCCGCGTACTACGGCGACGGGTTCCTGCACAACAACCTCCTCTGGCCCAAGAAGCACGTTCAGCGGATGGTCGGGCTCTACCGCCGGCGGTTCGAGCACTACGGGCACGGCCCGGCGGACCAGGCGATCGTGGGCCTGGGCGCGCAGGTGTTCATGCGGAGGAACTCGCAGGACGCCGTCCGGGAGTTCCGCACGTACTTCGACAATTCGGCGGCCTACGGGCACGGCCCGTCCCTTGAGGAGACGATGAACCAGACGGCGCTCCTCGTCGGCAGCCCGCAGGAGGTGATCGACCGCACCCTGGCCTTCCGTGAGTACGCCGGCGGCGACTACCAGCGCCAGCTCTTCAACGTCGACGGGATCGGGGTCCCCCGGAAGACCGTGCTCGAGCAGATCGAGATGTTGGGCGAGGTCGTTCAGGTACTGCGCAAGGAGTTCGCGGTGGGCCGTCCCGCCCACGTCCCGGACGCCCCGACCCACGCCTCGCTGAAGGCCGCGGCGCTGGCCGCCGCGGCGAAGGAGGTCTGATGAAGCGCACCATCGCCGTCATCTCGGCCGGCTTGCGGCAGCCCTCGTCGACCCGGATGCTCGCCGACCGGTTGGCCGACGCGGTGCGCCGCGAGCTGGAACGGCTCGGGGCCGAGGCCGACGTGGAACTGATCGAACTGCGCGACCACGCGCACGACCTGGTCAACAACCTGCTGGTTGGTTACCCGTCGGAGGAGCTCGAGCGGGTCCAGGAGATCGTCCTGCGCTCCGACGCGCTGGTCGCGGTGACCCCGACGTTCTCCGGGTCGTACAACGGGATCTTCAAGATGTTCGTCGACGTCCTCGACGACACCGCGCTGGTCGACAAGCCGGTGCTGGTCGCCGCCACCGGCGGCACGGGGCGTCACTCGCTGGTGCTGGAACATGCGCTGCGGCCGCTCTTCAGCTACCTGCGCGCGGTCGTGGTGCCCACCGCGGTGTTCGCCGCGCCCGAGGACTGGGGAGCCGGCGACGCGGCCCAGAGTTCGCTGGGGCGTCGGATCGACCGGGCGGCCGGCGAACTGGCCCGCGAGGTGGATCGGCGTGACCCGCCCACCGTCACCGACCCCTTCGAGGACCCGACGTCGTTCGAGCGGCTGCTCGGCGGCCAGTGACCGCCGCCCGACTCAGTCAACCGTCCCGACCCGCTGGAACGCGCGGGCCAACTGGATGAGGTCGAAGCCCTCGAAGTGGTCGAGGAACCGTCGCCGCACGGCGGCCAGGTGACTCGGCCAGGACTCTTGCAGGCGGGCGAAACCGGCATCGGTGAGGACGGCGTTCCAGCCGCGCGCGTCCTCCTCGCTCCGGACCCGCTCGACCAGGCCCTGCGTCTCCAGCCGGCTGATGGTGCGGGTCATTCCGCTCAGTGACAGTTGGCAGGCCGCCGCGAGTTCGTTCATCCGCATCTGCCGGCCCGGCGCTTCGGAGAGGTTCCTCAGGGCGGTGTATTCGGTGAGGGGCAGCTGGCGGTCGCCGACCATGTCGGCGTCGATCGCCCGGGGCAGGACGTACATCACCTGACCCAGGGATCGGACCAGCTCCTCCTCGTCGGGCGTGAGGGGGTGCAGGGCTTCTGCGGAGGTGCCGGACATGCCATCCATCCTAGTTGCTTGACCGAGCAATCCCCGCTTGAGGTGTGAGGGCAACCATAGAGCCGGCATTTGCTTGACCAAGCAATCACTCGCTAGCGTTCATGTCGCCAGACAAAGTCTTCTGAAAGGCGCCAACCATGACCAGGATCGGGATCATCCTCGGGAGCACCCGCCCGGGGCGTAACGGCGAAGCCGTCGCCCGCTGGGTCCTCGAGGTGGCCAAGCAGCGCTCCGACGCGCAGTTCGAGCTCGTCGACCTGCTCGACTACCAGCTGCCGCACCTCGACGAGGCGTACCCGCCGGCGATGGGCCAGTACACCCAGCCGCACACGCTGCGCTGGGCCAACACCATCGCGTCGTTCGACGGGTTCGTGATGGTCACCCCCGAGTACAACCACTCCACCTCGGGTGCCCTCAAGAACGCCATCGACTTCCTCTACGCGGAGTGGAACAACAAGGCCGTCGGGTTCGTCAGCTACGGCTCCGCCGGCGGCACCCGGGCCGTGGAGCACCTGCGCCTGATCGCCGGCGAGCTCCAGATGGCCGACGTGCGCTCTCAGGTGGCGCTGTCGCTCTTCACCGACTTCGAGAACTTCAGCGTCTTCAAGCCGAGCCAGTTCCAGCAGGACTCGCTCACCGCCACGCTCGACCAGGTCGTGGCCTGGAGCACCGCGCTCGCTCCGCTGCGCAACCGCTGAGCACGCCCCGAGCTTGATCCGGAATGGCCGCGGGATCTTCCCGCGGCCATCTCCGTGCTCGGCCCGCCACCGCCTGACCGCTGCGGCCGACCGAGCCGGCCAGCTACCGATTGGACGGCCCGAGCGAAGCTCACCAGCCGACGGTGGTGAGGCTGATCGGGGTGAGGTGGCGGACCTGCGGTTCGATCCACTGTGCCGCGGTGACCAGCTTGACCAGCCGGTCGATGCTCTCCGGCGGCCCGGCGACGAAGCTGCGCCGCTCGGCCGGGCACCCGTACCGGTCGTCGAAGCACCCGCCGTCGAGCGCCCGTATCACCATCCCCGCCTCGGCGGCCAGCAGCAGCCCGGCCGGCAGGTCGACGGCCTCCGGCCGGTACCCGACGATCCCGTCGATGTCGCCGCGGGCCAGCATCACCCAGGACAGCAGCGGGGCCCACAGTTGCAGCACCCGCCGGGCGGTGGAGTCCAGTACCACCTTCAACGCCCGGGCGGTGCTGTCGTCCCGGCGTACGTCGTGGCCCTGGGTCCAGGCCAGCACCGGCGCGGACGGCACGGGCCGGTGCGGCGCCCGCAGCGGCCGGCCGGACGGCCCGGCGGCGTGCACGAACGCGCCCTGCCCGCGCACCGCGGACCAGGTGCGGCCGGCGACCGGGTCGTGCACCACGCCGACCACCGGCGAGCCGCGCTCACAGAGCGCGATCCCGACCACGTACGCGGGCAGCCCGATCGCCACGTTGTTGGTGCCGTCGAGCGGGTCGACCAGCCACGCCCAGGCGTCGTCGGCGGCGTACTCGCCGCCCTCCTCGGCGATCACGCCGTGTTCGGGCCAGCGGGCGCGGATCCGGTCGACGATCAGCCGCTCGGCGGCCAGGTCGAGGTCGGTGACCAGGTCGCCGGTGGCATTCTTGGCGCGGGAGGCGACCCGGCCCCTGGTCCCCTCGCGTAACAGCCGCCCGGCGGCGCGTGCGGCGTCGACGGCGAACCGGTGCGCGTCACGCAGGTCCGGCCCGGGTCCGTCCGGCTTCACGTTCATGGCTCCTCCAGCCAGTCAGCCCCGTGCCACCAGTCGCGCGATCTCCCGTGCCATCCGCGCGGTCTCCGCCGCGCCACAGCGGTCCCGGCGCACCCGGTGGCTGCGCCCGTGCACCGCGCCGAGGCTCAGGTCGCAGCCGCCGGGGGTGGTCCGCCCCAGCGCCACCGTCACGGCCGGCCGCCCGGGGTCCACCTCAGAGGTGTGGAACCCGCCGGCGCGCAACGCGTACGAGTCGCCGGCGGAGTGCGTCTCCACGGTGGCGGTCGCCGCGGTCACCAGCCGGTCGGTGGCCGCCATCTCGTCGACGTCCGCGCGGCTGCGCACCTCGTACACCCGCCAGGCCGGCGCGGCGGGCGCGTCGATCACCTCGATCAGCTCGTTGCGGACGCTGCCGTGCAGTACGTGGCTGAGCAGGTCCCAGCTGTGCGAATGCATGGTGGAGGTGGTCGTCTGGACGGGCGGCGGCTCGGCCGGCCAGGCGTGCACGCAGATCCCGTCGGGCCCGGCGCGGTCCACCGGCAGGCAGGTGAAGCCGAGCGGGTGGCGGACCGCGCGCAGCGGCCGGCGCCCCGCCGCGACGTCGTCGAGGACGTCGAGCACCCAGCGGCGCAGCAGCTCCGGCCGGGTGCCCCGGTCGATCTCCCGTTCCAGGTCGGCGTAGGTCATCATGCGTAGGGGTCTCTCGCCTGGATGGCCTTGCCCACGATGTCGGCGACGTCGCGGTCGCCGAACGAGCGGGGCAGCGGCAGGCCGAGCGCGGTGAACAGCCGGCGGACCTGCTCCACGGACGGTTCGTCGTCGAGCTTCACCTGCGCGGCGGCCTCGATCGGCACCCGCCGGCTCTGCTCGCGGCTGGACTGCAACTCGATGTTGTAGCGGTTGTAGTACAGCTCCTTGCGGTCGATGCGCAGCGCCGGGGTCTGCGGATTCTCCTGGGTGACGATGACGCAGCTCGACGAGAGGTCGTAGCGGAAGGTGGTCATCCGCGGCGACAGTCGCACGTCGATGGTGAGCAGGCCGGAGCGTTGCAGGTGCCAGCAGGCGGCCAGCACGGTGGCGAAGGACTCCTTGCGGGTGCGATCCACCGTCCACCGCTCCCCCGGCGCGTCCGGCGCCAGGCTGCGCCGGAACCGCGCGTACCGCTCGCAGACGCCCTCGTCGGTCGGGTCGATGATCTCGATGGCGAAGCGCAGGGTGGCGTTGCGCTTGCGCGCATGGTCGAGGCACTCGGGCAGGGTGACCGCCCGGGTGTAGGTGCCCGTGCCGCCCTTGAAGTCCCACCGGTCGGTGTGCCGGCGGGCCTCGGCGAGGGCCTGCCCGACCTCGGTGCCGTTGAGCACCCGGACCATCGAGACGCTGTCGATGGCCTCGCGGGCCCGGTTCAGCGCGCCGTCGGGGCCGGTGATCTCCCGCATCTGCGGCACCAGCTCGGTGAGCCGGTCCCGGGTGTCGCCCAGCACGTGCCGCACCTGGTGCTCGTTGGTCTCCCGGCGCAGCCGGTCACGCAGCATGGCCTGGGCGAGCAGGGCGAGGATCAGCAGGATGGCGCTGTTGACCACCTCCTGGCTGACGGTGCTCGTCAGCCCGAGAATGGCGACGGTCAAGGCCAGGATCAGCCCGATGAAAGCGTCGAGATTGTTGACGACCCAGGTGAATAGGCGGGTCATGACATCCCCCGGTCCATGACGGTTCCCCCATGATAGCCCTTTGTCAATATCACGATCACACGCTGTTCGGTTGCCCCGTGACCCTCGGTGACGATGGCTCGGCGGGCCGCCGGGCCGCGCAGATCAGCGAACCTCCCAGCCCCGGCGCGAGGCGGGCGAGCAGCCGGGAGGTGACCCAGCGTCCACCCGGCAGCCGCCAACCGACCTGGTTGGAGCGGATCGACAGCGGCACGAACCCGGCCCGCCGCAGCACCCGGCGCAGCAACGACGCGGTGAACGGCCGGATGTGCAGCCAGAGGTAGGGGTGCAGCGGGTCCACCTGGCGTGGGGCCCGGCCGAGGAGGAAGGACACCCGGTCCTGGACGGTGGCCAGGTTGGGGGTGGTGAGCACCAGCAGCCCACCCGGGGCCAGCACCCGGTGGCACTCGCGCAGCAGTGCCACCGGGTCGTAGACGTGCTCGATCAGCTCACCGGTCAGCAGCCCGGCGAAGCTGCCCGAGCGGAACGGCAGGCCGCGGGTGACGTCCAGGCAGACCGGCAGGGCCCGGGGGCCGGCGGCCCGCCGCGCGCCGGCCAGCGCGGTCTCGGCGAGGTCCGCGAGCACCAGCGGCCCCGGCAGGTCCGCCGGGTCGAGCATGCCGCGCGGGCCGCAGCCCAGCTCCAGCACCGGCCGCGTCCCGGTCACGCCCTCGGCCACCATCCGGGCCGCGACCGCGCGGCGGATCCGGTGGTACGGGTCGTCGACGTACCCGTTGACCCTGCGGCCGTCGTGGTAGCTGCGCCGGTTGGCCCGGCGGCCGTGCGCCTGCACTCCGGTCGGTGGCTCCGCCATCGCGCCCTCCACTGTCGTCGTCGACCGGCGACCGTCCCGCCACCCAGCCTCGCATCGCGTGGCGGTGATCGGCGGGACCGGCGCGGCGGCGTGCGGAGACGCCGACGCGGCGGCCGGTGGCCGGCCGCCGCGTCGCAGGGATCGGGTCGATTCAGATGGCGCGGGCCCAGTCCAGCCGGCTGCTGTCGTCGTACTCGTCGCCCGGGATCCACCACGGCTCGCCGAAGCCGCTGGTCGAGACGATGATGTTGCCGCCGTCCGGGTACTCGTTGGTCGGCGGCACCGACAGCGCCGCGCAGTAGCGGCCGTCGGGAGAGAACACCGGCGACAGGTACACCCGGGGCTCGTCGGTGAGCCGCTTCAGGCCGGTGCCGTCGATGCGCACCGACCCGAGCGCCCGGCCGCCCAGGACCTCAGTGTCGCGGGTCCAGCGGTTGGTGCAGAACACCACGCGCTCGGAGTTGGGCATGAAGACCGGCCAGTCGAAGTGCTCGCCGGCCGCCTCGGGCAGGTAGATCCGCCGCAGCTTCCCGGTGGCCAGGGTCAGTGTCTTCAGCTGCGGCCCCTCCGAGCGGCTGTACCACCGCGTGACGATCATGGACCCGTCCCGGGACCAGTTTGGCAGGGACATGACGTGTCCCTGCACGAGCACCCGGATGGCGCCGGTGGCCACGTCGACCGTCACCAGGGTGTCGTGGTTGCGGACCAGGGCGAGCTGGGTGCCGTCCGGCGACCAGGTCGGGCTCTCCCAGTACACGCCCTCCTCCCCCGCCACCAGCGGCAGGGTCTCCCCGGTGACCCGGTCCCAGAGCGCCACGGCTGCCGGGCGCGGCTGGCCGGGGATGTAGGAGTTGTTGCGGAAGGCCACGTACCGGCCGTCGGGCGAGGCGGTGCCGTCGTCACCCTGCGAGAACAGCAACTTCGGCGTGGTGTGGCCCGGCTCGACCTGGAACACGCCCGCGGCGCTGACCAGCCACGGCCCGTTGACCACCTCGGTGGTGTCGGCCGCGCTCGCCGGCGCCGTCCCGGCCAGGCCGGTCACCGCCGCGGCCCCCGCCAGGGCGGCCCCGCGCAGCATCGTCCGTCGATTCAGTTCCATGTGTGAAACCCCCGTGTGAGAAGAACTCGTCCCACCCTCCAGAAGGGATCGGTTCCTCTCCATCGGGCGTCCGGCCCCCGTCGGATCGGCCGGTCGGGCAGTCGCACCCCTGCAGCCGCGTCACGGCGAAGCCGCGTCGGGGGCGGTGCCCGTCACCGACGGGCGTCGAGCGCCTCGCCCTGCTGTTCCCCGGCTACACCCGCCCGCGCCGGCCGGCAGCCCTGATCGGCGGGCGGCCGGGGGCCACGTCAGTGCGCTCGCGCACGCCCTTGCGCCGCGCGTTGTCCCGTTGCGGGATCGTCAATCAGTCCGGGTGCGGAGGCTCCGCGCCAGGGTGGGGATCATCACCGTCGCAGCCACGAGGTGTAGCCCGAGGAGGGCGGTGGTGGTGGCGGTGTTTGCCCCGGAGAGGAGGGGCGGGACCAACGAGATCGCGGTCAGCGACACTGCCGTCCACACGAATCGCTCGGCGGGGCGAGCGCTCCAACGAAGAAGGGCGACGGCAATGACGACGCCCACGACCGAGAAGAAGCCGGTCACCACGGCGAACCCGGACAACGGGACCGTCTCGCCACCATCGGGGACCTCGAAGTCGACGCCAACGGCCTGGGCAAGCGCAGCGGCGAGGGTGGTGGCCACCATCGCCGCGAGCGTGGCAATGAAGCCGGTGCCGGCGAGCCCGCGGAGTCGGTGGGTGTGGCTGGTCCGGCCGGATGCCATGCCCGCGGCGACCCCGGTGTCATTCATGCTGTTCATGTCGTTCCTCCATCATTCGGTAACTGGCGCAGGGGGTGTGTTGACCGGCAGGTGACGTCCTGGCCCTGGGGGTGACGATGCGCACCCTCGCCGTGCGACGGCCGGGGTCCCGTAGGGCGCGGACGCCGGTGCCGCGGAGCCAGAACCCGGCATCGCGTCCGAGGACCGGCCCGGGCTCGCCGTCGCGCAGCTCCAGCTGCACGCGCCCGCGGGTGACGACGCCGAACGCGTCGCACCACTCCGCCGCGACCACCGCGACACGCGCGCCACCGCGCAGCGTGAGCGTCCACACCGGGACTACTCGGTGCCGTCCGCCGGCAGGCGCTCCGGCAGCCGGAGCCGCGGGAACTGATCGTCGTGGAAGATGACGATCTCGGTGATCGCCCCGCCGGTGACGCGCAGGACGTCGATCGTCAGCGGCAGGTACGCGCCCTCCTGCTCCCGCCAGAGGTAGAAGGCGACGGCGGGCTGCCGGTTCACGGAGGTCAGGACGCCGCGCAGGTGCCCCAGGTCTGCGAAGCCATCCTCGACCCAGTCGTTCACCACCGCGTCGCGGCCGACGTACAGGCCCGGCGTGGGCGGCATCGAGCAGCGGACGTCGTCCCGCAGCATGGCGGCAAGCCCGTCGATGTCCTTGGCCACGCTGGCGTCGGTGAAGCGGCGCACCAGCTCGCGCGTCCCGGCGTCCTCCTCGCCGCCGGTCCAGTCCTGCCGCTCGGCGGGCAGGTGCTCCCGCATGCCGGCGCGGGCCCGCTGCAGCGCGCTGTTCACGGAGTTGACGGAGTCCCCGAGGAGCTCCGCGACGTCCTTCGCCGGCCAGCCGAGCACGTCCCGCAGGATCAGCACGGCCCGCGGGCGCGGCGCGAGGTGCTGGACTGCGACCAGGTACGCCAGCTCGATCGTCTCCCGCGCGACGGCGACGGTCTCCGGCTCGTCCGCGTCGCCCGCGGGCAGCTCGTCGAGCAGCCGGTCCGGGTAGGGCTGCAGCCACAGCACCTCGCCGCCGGTCGCAGGCTCCGGGCGGCACTTGGCGAGCAGGTCCAGGCAGGCGTTGGTGGCGATCCGGTACAGCCAGGCCCGGAACGTCGACCGCCCCTCGAAGGTCTCCCGGCGCCGCCAGGCACGGAGGAACGTCTCCTGCACGGTGTCCTCGGCGTCCTCGAACGACCCGAGCATCCGGTAGCAGTGCACGTGCAGCTCCCGCCGGTGCCGCTCCGCCAGCCCCGAGAACGCCGCCTCGTCGACCTCGCCCAGACCGCTCACGCCCAGCCCGCTCTCGCCCAGACCGCTCACGCCCAGCTCCTCCAGCCGCGTGTCCGCACTCATCACGTCATCCTTCCGTCTCGTCGTGTCCCGTCGTAGGTGTGACGGGTGCGGGCGCGACAACTCATCACCAGGGTCGGTCGGGCATGGCTGATCCAGTGACGGATCCGGTGGCGGAGCACGACGCGCGGTACGGCGAGGAGGGCGCGGGTCCGCCGGAGTGGGCGCGGGTGCGCGACCGCCTGGCGCGTGCCGGGGTCGCCTGGTTCACGACGACGCGGCGGGCATGGACGCACGGGCACGGCACGAGGTCCACCGAAACGGATGGGCTTGATCTTGTAGCCGGCCGGCACAACCTGGCGTGTTCCTCACCGAGGCGGACGCCGAGGAGGCGAAGCGACTCGTGGAGTCGCACGTGGCGAAGTGCTTCATCGAGCCGCTACCGATAGTGCTGTAGGACGGGTCGTAGCCTTGCTGCGGTGACCTCCGACGCCCTGCGCCGCGCCCTCGAAGAGCCCGGCGACCCGCCGCTGCGGCCGCTGCCCGACGAGGTCGCGGCCCTGCTGGCGGCGCTGCACGCGCCGCCGCGCCTGGCCGGGCACCTGCGGGCCGTGCACGACGTGGCCGCGCAGCTCACCAGCGCCCTTGCGGATTGGTTCCCGCAGCTCCCGTTCGACCGCGCGGCGGTGCTCTTCGGGGCCGCCACCCACGACATCGGCAAGGTACGGCATCCGGAGGAGTTGTCCGGATACGCTGACGTCCTGTCGCCCTCTCCGCCGCCGTAGCCGGTGCGGTCAGCCAAGGTGGTCCGGCAGCAGCGCCAGCGTCGGCGGGAGCTGCGAGTGCAGCGGGGTGGGCAGCGCGTCGCGGGTGAACCAGCCGAGCCGGTCGAACTTGTGCGGCTCGCCGATGGCTACCATCGCCGGGTCGACCCGGACCGCGAAGATCAGCGCGACCCAGTGCGACGGCGGGTCGTCGCGCAGCACGTTGCGGACCCCGAGCTGGCTGATCTCCAGCGGCGTCGTCGCGTACTCCTCGCCGACCTCGCGGGTGACGGCGGCCTCGAAGGTCTCGCCGTACTCCAGCGCACCCGCACCGGTGTCCCAGGTGCCGGGTTCGTCGCGGGCGCCGGCGCCGCCGGGCGAGCAGCAACCGGCCCGCGCCGTCGTGGCAGACGAAGACGCAGGACACCGAGGGGGTACGCGGGGAGCGGTCGGGCATCAGGTCATTCTGCGCCATCGGCCGCCTCGGGCGGACCGGCGCCGGCGATCAGCGCCTCCGCCGAGCTGGTCCGGGCGTAGAGCAGGAACCGTCCGACCCGGTGCGTGCCGATCAGCCCGGCGTCGCGCAGCGCGGTCAGGTGGTGCGAGACGGTGCCGGCTGCCAGCTCGCAGCGCCGGGCCGGTCTGCTCGGCCAACACGCGGGCGCCCGTACGCCGCTCTGGGTGGGCGCGGCCGGCGCCGCGCTGACCTGGCTGCCGCTCTACCGGTCGCCGCTGCGGACGCTCGCCGACCCGTCCGCACTCCCCACGGTCGACCGCTGACGGTCCCCGGGGCGGGACTGTCGGCGCGGACGGACCGCTGTTACCCGACGGTTACCCGGCTGCGAAGCCACTGTGGCGCGGCGCGCCGACTGTCGAGTCGGGACCGCTGGAGCAGGTCCCGCGACAGTCGACAGGGAGGGCACGATGAAACTGAGGAGAGTGCTGGTAGCGCTGACCGTGGTGCTCGGCGGGCTGCTCGCCGGCACGGGAGGCGCCGCCGCGGCGACCACGCCGTACTGCGGGATCACCTGGGGCAGCACCGCCAAGTCGGGCGGCGCGCTGAGCGGCGCCCCGCTCGCGGAGGTCCGCGCCGGGCGGCACGACTGCTGGGACCGGGTGGTGTTCGAGTTCGCCGGCTCGGCGAACGGCTACTCCGTCGCGTACGGCGAGACGTGGACCGAGGGGCAGGGGCTGGCACTGTCGCCGTACACGGCGGGCGGCGCACTGCTGCGGGTCTCGCTGCGGGCCCCGGCGTACGACGACAGCCACGTCGCCACCGTGCCGTACCGCACCGGTGACCACGCGATCAACGCGCTGGGCTACCGGACGCTGCGGGACGTGGTCTTTGGTGGCAGCTTCGAGGGCTACACCACCTTCGCGGTGGGGGTCCGGGCGCAGCTGCCGTACCGGGTGTTCGTGCTCGCCGGCCCGGGCACGCACAGCCGGATCGTGCTCGACGTGGCGCACCAGTGGCAGGCCTGACCACACCGGTGATGGGGGCCGGTCGGCCCTCATCACCGACCGTTGCGCCAGGGTCCCGCCGCGTCGCGCCGGAGCTACGCTGAGGTCGTCATGGAGGGCCGCGTGCTGATCGTCGAGGACGATGCCTCCATCAGGGAGGTCACCGCCCTCGGTCTGCGCCGGGCCGGGTTCCGGGTGGACACCGCGGTCGACGGGCCGACCGCCCTCGCCGGCTGGCGGGCCCGGCCGGCCGACCTGATCGTCCTCGACGTCATGCTGCCCGGCCTCGACGGCTTCGAGGTGTGCCGGGAGATCCGCCGAACCAGCCAGGTGCCGATCCTGATGCTCACCGCGCGCACCGACACCATCGACGTGGTGGTCGGGCTGGAGTGCGGCGCCGACGACTACCTGCGCAAGCCGTTCGACCTGCCGGAGCTGGTCGCCCGGGTCCGCGCGGTGCTGCGCCGGGCGGTCGCCCCGGTCGAGGAGACCACCCTGTGGGCCGGTCCGTTGGAGATCGACCCGGCCCGGTTCGTGGCCCGCAAGTCGGGCCGGGAGCTGACCCTGACCGCGACCGAGTTCCGGTTGCTGCTGGAGCTGGCCCGCCGGCCCGGCCAGGTGTTCACCCGCGAGCTGCTGCTGGACCGGGTGTGGGGGCACAGCTACCTCGGCGACTCGCGGCTGGTCGACGTCGCGGTGCAGCGGCTGCGGGCCAAGGTGGAGGACGACCCCGGCCAGCCGGCGCTGATCCGGACCGTGCGGGGCGCCGGCTACAAGCTGTCGACGGGGTGAGGTCATGGCCGGGCGGGTACCCGCGGGGCGCCTGCGGCGCCGGCTGGTCATCGCGTTCGTGCTGATCGCCGGGGTGTCCGCGGGGGTGCTGGCCGGCGGCTCCTACCTGATGCTGCGGCAGGCCCGGTTCGACGGCTCGCTGCAACGCGCGGCGGCCGACGCCCGCTACCAGCTGGTCCTCGCCGGGCAGTTCCTGCCGCTGACCGACGCCCGCCGGGCGGACCTGCTGGCCAGCTTCGAGGGCAACGGGCGGCACGTCCTGCTCGTCGCCGGGGACACGACGGCCTCGAACCCGCGCTACGCGCCGACGCCGGGGCCCGACCTGCGGACCGCGGTCGCCTCCGGGCAGCTCGCCTACCAGCGCTCCCCCGACGGCGCCCGGCCGCACCTGCTCGTGGTCGGCGGCCGGATCCCCGGCTCCACCGCCGAGCTGTACGTGGTGACCGTCGAGGACGACGTGGTCGACGGCCTGCACCAGCTCCGCACCGCGCTGGCGGTGGGCGGGGCGGGGGTGCTGCTGCTCGCCGCCGCGGTGGGGAACACCCTGGCCCGCCGGACCCTGGAACCGGTCGGACGGGCCAGCCGGGCCGCCCGGGCGGTCGCCGAAGGACTGCTCGACACCCGGCTGCCGGTGCGCGGCCGGGACGAGTTCAGCGCCTGGGCCGCCTCGTTCAACGAGATGGCCGCGGCGCTGGAGACGAAGATCGACGCCCTGTCCGCGGCCCGGGCCCGGGAGCGGCGGTTCACCGGCGACGTCGCGCACGAGCTGCGTACCCCGGTGACCGCGCTGGTGGCGGCGGCGTCGCTGCTCGCCGAGCAGCTGGACGCGTTGCCCGCCGACGCCCGCCGGGCCGCCGAACTGCTCGTCACCGACGTGGTCCGGCTGCGGCGGCTGGTCGAGGAGCTGATGGAGATCTCCCGGCTGGACGCCGGACGGGAGGTGCTGGCGGTGCGGCCGGTCGACGTGGTGGCGCTGCTGCGCGGCATCCTCGACTCCCGCGGCTGGACCGGCCGGGTGACGGTGACCGGCGACGCGACCCCCGTCGACACCGACCCGCGCCGGCTGGAACGGGTGCTGGCGAATCTGGTCGCCAACGCGGTCGAGCACGGCGGTGGGGCGGTCCGGGCCGAGGTGCGGCGGACCGCCGGGGTGGTGACCGTCGAGGTCAGCGACGAAGGACCGGGGATCCCCGCCACGCACCTGCCGTACGTGTTCGACCGGTTCTACAAGGCCGACCCATCCCGTACCGGCCCCGGCAGCGGCCTGGGCCTGGCCATCGCCCGGGAGAACGCCCGGCTGCTCGGCGGGCGGCTGGGCGTCCGCAGCGAGGTCGGCCGGGGCACCCGGTTCGAGCTGGAGCTGCCCGTCGAACCGCCGGAGGAGGCCGACCGATGCGACGCCTGACTGTTGCGCTCGCGCTGCTGGTGCTGCTCGCGACCGGCTGCGCGCCGGCCCGGACGGGCACCCTCGGACCGGCGCCGGCCGGCGCCTCCCCCACCGTGAGCGCCGCCCCCACCAGCGCGGGCGCCGGCCCGACCCCGGCCACCGGCGCGCCGAGCCGCCGTCCCCCGGCCACGTCCCCGGGCACGACGACGCCCGCCGCCAGCGAGGAGCCCAGCCCGAACGGGACGATCACCGTGCAGCTCTGGTTCGCCCGGGACGGGAAGCTGGTGCCGACCCGGCGCACGCTGCCGGCGACCCTCGCCACCTCCCGGCTGGCCCTCACCGAGCTGGCCGCCGGCCCCTCCGCCGCCGAGGCGGCGGCCGGCCTGACCACCGTGGTACCGGCTGGCGGCCAGGTGGTCCGCATCGCCGACCGGGTGGCGACGCTCGCCCTGCCCGCCGGCTTCGACGCCGGCGACGCGGCGACCGTACGGTTGCGCCGGGCGCAGGTGGTCTGGACGCTGACCCAGTTCCCCACCGTGGGACGGGTCGCCTTCACCCCGGGCGACGCCGCGCCGACCGGGCGGGGGGCTTACGCCGACCTGCTGCCGGCGATCGTGGTGACGGCGCCCGCGGTCGGCGACCGGCTCGCCAGCCCGGTGACGGTGACCGGCACGGCGGAGGTGTTCGAGGCGACCGTGAGCGTCCGGGTCCTGGACGCGGGCGGTCGGGAGATCGGCACGGCGTTCACCACCGCCGCCTGCGGCTCCGGCTGCCGCGGCGACTACCGGGCCACCGTCGGCTACCGGCTGGCCGCGACCGGGCCGGGCACGGTCGAGGTGTACGAGGTGTCCGCCCGCGACGGGCGCCGGATCAACGTGGTGCGGATCCCGGTCCTGCTCACCGCCCGGTGACCCGCCCGCCAGATCGGCCCGAAACGGTTCCGTTTTCCACGAGAGCTGCGACGCTGATCATATTCCCCCAAGGTCCGCAGGGAGCACCTGTCCACGGCCAACGCCGTGCACCTGGGCTGAACCGCCCGCGACGCACGACGCGGCCGCCGGCCACCATCGCACGGATGGTGGTCCGCGGCCGCGCCGCATTCCGGTGGACGGCAGGTCGAGCTCGTGGCCGGGCTCGACGGGCCTGCTGCTGCGAGCGGAAGATTCGAACTTCCCTCTCCTGTTCCAGAGACAGGTGTGCTGCCGACTGCACCAGCTCGCAAGGGTTCCACTCCGCCGTCGCGGATGCGGACCGTGCCCCGACCAGGATTCGAACCTGGGCTCTCCGGTTTCGTAGACCGGCGCGCTCTCCGCTGCGCCACCGGGGCGTACGACCGGCGCCCCCCTCGGGCGCCGGTCGGTCTAACCCTTCACGCAGACCACCTGCTTGAGGTGCGCGACCACCTCGACCAGGTCGTCCTGCTCCGCCATCACCTTGGTGATGTCCTTGTACGCGCCGGGGATCTCGTCGACCACCCCGGCGTCCTTGCGGCACTCCACACCGGCGGTCTGCCGGATCAGGTCCGCGGTGCTGTACGTCCGCTTCGCCTGGCCCCGCGACATCCGCCGCCCGGCACCGTGCGAGGCGGAGCAGTAGGCGTCGGCGTTGCCCTTGCCGCGCACGATGTACGAGCCGGTGCCCATCGACCCCGGGATGATGCCCAGGTCCCCCCGACCGGCCCGGATGGCGCCCTTGCGGGTCACCAGCACGTCCACGCCGGACGTAGGCCGTACGGGACTCGAACCCGTAACCGCCCGGCTGAGAACCGGGTGAGCTGCCCATTGCTCCAACGGCCCGTGCGGGGACGATGCGGAACATCCCCTCGTCCGGGACCGGGGAATCGAACCCCGTGTCTCTCGCGCCCAAGGCGAGCGGGTCAGCCAGCTCCCTCGTCCCGGATGTGTCACCCCGGCCGGCGCGTCGGGGCGCTGGCCGGCGTCGTGCTCATGTCGTCCACTGTGGAGTTGATAAGGAGCGACGTCGCCGGCCACGGCCAGGACGGTGTCGAGCAGAAGGAATCCGGTGCTCGTCCGGTTCAGCGACGCCCCTCGGGCGGGCACGGGTGACGAAAAACCCGCCCGGTCCCCTCGCGGGGCGGGCGGCTGCGCGTCTCGCGCCGGCGCTAGTCGCGCCGCCACCCCGATTGCCAGCGCTGCTGCCGGCACAGGCCTCGTTCGCCGGCAGGCAGCAGAGCACCGCCGCGCGGCATGGGCCGCGGGGCCTCGGTGCGGCTGTGCTGCGACACGGCGTACTCCCTGGGTTGATCCGGTTGACGTTGCCGATTGACGGTAAGCCCACCGCGGTGTGGGCGCAATTGATATCCGCCCGCCGCGCTGATTGACTCCGGCGGAGGGCAACGAGAAGGGGCTGGACGACGCCCGACGGCACCTGCTGCCCGGGTGACCGTGGCGGCTCACCGGGCCCTCGCCGGCCCGGCACGGTTCGGCCTTCGCCGAAGGATCGACGCCCTAACGTCACCGGCACGGGAGCGGGTGCGGGACGGAAGGTGGGCAGTGGAACTGAGGCGACGGGTGGCGGAGCGGTACCTCGAAGTCAACGGGGACCACCCGATGACGGCGGCGGACGACGAGTACGTCAGCGGGCAGTTCGTGGTCCTGGAGGCGCTGTGCGCCGGGACCGGTCGGGACCCGGACGACGTACGCCGGCTGATGCTGGACCGGCGGCTGCCGCTGCCGGGCTATCTGCGCTCGGACGGCGCGGAGATGGTCCCGGCCGACCTGTTCGCGTTGGCCGAACGGGCGGGCGGCCCGGAGCGGCTGGCGGCCTGGTTCACCGGACACTGGGCCGACCCGGCCACCGGCGCGGCCGAGTGGGAGGCCTACCTCAGCGGCCGGTACGTGTGTCTGCACTCGGTCGCGCCGGAGAACATCCGGCGCAAGGACGAGCTGACGGCGGCGATCCGGTCCGCGCCGGACGAGCCGGACGCCGGCTCGACGGCGTGGTCGGCGCGGCTGCACGCGCTGGTGGACGACCTGGATGCGCTGGAGCCCGCCTTCACGGGGTACGACCGGCTGCGGTTCGGTGGACCCACCTCCCGCGACACCTGCATCGACGCGGTCCGCGCCCGTTACCCGCGCCCTGGGCCGGTCACCGCTGCTCGGGGCGGGCGGTGACCCGGCGGGCGACGGCCAGCAGGTAGTCCTTGCGGTTGAGCGGGTTGTGGTCCCAGCGGGTCCGGCTCGGCGCCGGGCCACGGACGAGCCGGTAGTGGGCGAACTCGGATTCGAGGACGCCCTCGCCCCGGGTCAGGCTGGGCAGTCGCTGTTCCAGCGCGTGCACCCGCACGGCGGGCACCTCCCCCTCCACGAGGTAGGACGTGCCGCGCGCGGTGGAGGTGCGGGGCACGGCGTCGAGCCGGGCCAGCACGGGCAGGACCGCGCCGAACAGGTCCGCCGGCACGTCGAGGCGGAAGCGGTGCATCGGCTCGTACACCCGGGTGCCGGCCCGGGCGAGGGCGTCCATCAGCACCAGCGGGGTGAGGTTGCGGAAGTCCCCGGCCGTGCTGGACATGCTCTTGTCGAAGACGCCGTGGGAGTGGCTCTGCCGGGCCCAGTAGCCGCCGTGGGTCAGGGTGATTCGGCAGTCGGTGACCTGCCAGCCGTGCAGGCCCTGCCGGAGGGTCTCCCGGACCGTCTCCTCGATGGCCTTGAGGAAGGCCAGCGGCATCGAGCCGAGTTCGATGCCGAGCCGGAACTCGACGCCGCTGTCGATCGGCGCCGGCTCGATCCGCAGGCCCACCGTGCCGAGGAACGGGTTCGGCTCCTTGCCGATCCACTCGACGGCGGCGCCGACGCCCACCGGGCGTTCGACGCAGACGGGGGTGGTCTCCCGGAAGGTGACCGCCACGCCGTGCTCGTCGGCGAGGGTGGCCCGGATGACCTCCTTCTGCACCTCGCCGTAGAGGGACACCGAGATCTCCTGCCGGATGTCGTCCTGGCGTAGGTTGATCAGCGGGTCCTGCTCGGCGAGCTGGGTCAGGGCGGTGTGCAGGGCCGCCCGGTCGGCCGCCCGGCACGGCACGACGACCGTCTCCAGCGTCGGCGGGGAGAAGTGGTGGCGACCGGCCGGTCGGTCCGGCGGCGTGCCGAGCGGGTCGCCGATCCGGATGTCGTCCAGGCCCCAGAGCTTGGCGATCCGGCCGGCGCCGGCCGCGGGTCGCGGCACGGCGTTGCCGGCCTCGAAGACGCTGATCGCGGTGACCTTGGCCGCCTCGTGGCGCCGGTAGCGGACCCGGTCGCGGACCCGGACCATCCCGGTGAAGATCCGGGCGTACGCGATCTTCTCGCCGGCCGGGCCGCGCTCGACCTTGAAGACCGTGCCGGAGAGCGGCCCGTCTTCGTCGCTCTCGGCCGCAGGCAGCAGGTCGGCGATGCCCGTGATCAGCGCGTCGACGCCCGCCCCGGTGATCGCGGAGCCAGCGAAGACCGGATGCACGCGCGCCCGGCCGGTCTGCGCGGTGAGGACCGAGCGCAGCCGGCCCCAGGTCACTGCGCTCTCGTCCTCGACGTACCCGGCGAGCAGCCCGTCGTCGTGGGTGGCGAGGAGGTCGACCAGCCGGTCGGTGTAGCCGGCGTCGTCGGAGCCGAAGGGGACGCAGCGGGCCGCCCGGGTGCCGGGGGCGTCGACCCGACCGGTGGCGATAACCGCGGGCGTGAGCTTCTCCGCGAGCTGCCGCAGCACCCGCTCCGGGTCGGCGCCCGCCCGGTCCACCTTGTTCACGAACAGCAGCGTGGGGATGCGCAGCCGGTGCAGCGTACGCATCAGCACCCGGGTCTGGGCCTGGACGCCCTCCACGGCGGAGACGACCAGCACCGCGCCGTCGAGCACGCCGAGTACCCGTTCGACCTCGGCGATAAAGTCCGGGTGGCCGGGGGTGTCGATGAGGTTGACGGTGACCCCGTCGACCACGAAGGACACCACGGCGGAGCGGATGGTGATGCCGCGCTGCCGTTCCAGCGCCATCGTGTCGGTGCGGGTGCTGCCGTCGTCGACGCTGCCGAGCTCGTCAATGACGCCGGCGTTGTGCAGCAGCCGCTCCGTCAGGCTCGTCTTACCGGCGTCGACATGTGCCAGGATTCCCAAGTTCAACGTTTTCACGCAGCGTCATGTCCTCTGGGTAGGTGGCGAATCCCTTCTGGTCGGACATCGACGTTGCGCGCATTTCCTGGCTCCTCTGCTCGGGTTTCCTGGTCGGATTGCAGCAGCCGGCCCGGCGGCCGGCAACCGATTAACCCGTTCGGCGTAGAGCTGGTCAGTCCGGTCGGGGCGGCGGGGCGAAGTCCCAGGGCCCTGGACGACGGGCGGCCACCACGTCGACGTGCCGGCGGACCCGCTCGGCGATCAGCCGGGGCTCGGTCGGCGCGTCGTGGGCGGCCAGCACCTCGGCGCGGGCCCGCCGGGCCGCCGACACCAGGCGGTGGAAGTGCCGGACCGCGTGCACGTCGAACCCCGCCGCGCTGTCGGGCTCGGTGCACGACTCGTCGCCGTACCAGTGACCGCCCGCCCGGCCGATCAGGAGCGCCCAGTTGCGCAGCTGCTCGGGCAGGGCCGAGACGGTCAGCACGGATCCGTCGACGGCCAGCCGGGGCTGCGGTGCGGTCGGCAGGTGTTCGACCGGGGAGGGCATGCCGGCGTGACGCTGGTCGTACCAGCGGTCGAGGGCGTCCAGCGCGCCGGCGTAACCGAGTGTGTTCCAGGTGACGGTGCCGGCCGGCCGGGACCGCCAGAGGTGGGCGGCGCGCAACCCGCGGGCCGCCGCGGGCGTGAGCACGGCCCGGGCGGTCACCGAGAAGACCGTCGGTGGGCTGGGCTGCCCCTCCTCGTGGTCGGGCACCATCCGACCCGGCTCCAGCACCAGCAGCGTGTCCGGCCGACGCTGGTACGACAGGCCCCAGAGCAGCCGGCCGAGCAGCCGCGCGCCGGCCAGGTCCGAGCTGACGACGGTGAAGTGGTGCTCCACGCGGACGGCGAACCGGACCGGGTCGGTCGGACGGAGGGTGATCACCTGGTAGGTCCGACCGCCGTGGCACCACTCCCGCCGGTGCAGCCGGAGCCGGGTGGTGAGGGCCGCCGCGGAGGCCCGGTGCTGGTCGCTCATGCCCGGCGGCGGCGGTCGAGGTGCTCGCCGAGTGGGAGATCCGGCAGCTTGCGCCATGTCTTCGGGCGGCGGCCCCGCAGCCGCACCTCGACGACCTCGTCGATCGCCGGGTCGGGCGCGCCGGCGAGGGCGGTCAGCCGCTGGTGGTCGTGGTGGCGGTTGGCCCGGTGCGGGAGGCGCTTGTTGCGGCGGATGGCGCGGCGGGACGCCTTGTCGTTCGCCCCGTAGTCGTTGCGGCGGTCACGGGTGTAGGTCAACACCTTCTTCTCCCGCGGCGACCGATGACGCCCCATCCATCTCCCCCGTCCGGCTGGCCTGTCGACGGCCGGGACGCTAGCGGAGGAACTCCGGGATTGTCGTCGCTATTTCGCCAAGCCGTGCGTCTGGACGTGGTGCGGGTTGGTCATCACACCGAGCACGTTGCCGAACGGGTCGACGACCGACGCGGTGACGAAGCCGTGGCCCCGCTCGCGCGGCGGGTCGTGCACGACGGCCCCGGCGGCCAGCAGCCGGTCGAAGGCCGCCGACACGTCGTCGACGTGCCAGTAGACGACCGCGCCGCCCGGTCGGTCGGCCCCGCCCGGCGGCGCGAAGCGGCGGTCGATCAGGCCCAGCTCGTCCTGATGGTCACCGAGGCGGAACTCGTAGTAGGCGGGGTGGCCGTCCGGGCCGGACCGCTCGAAGTAGGGCTCGAGACCGAGCAGTTCCGCGTACCAGGCGCGGGCGGCGGACAGGTCGTCGGCCCAGAAGTTGACGGTGGCGAGCCCTCGCAGCACGGCGGTGTCCTCTCGTCGATGGCGCTCCTGCCGGCAGGCTAGGACCGGGGTATGACGGAACCGGGCGCACGTGGGATCACCGGCGGAACGGGTATCCGGGCCGGATGAACCGGGACGACACGGACGCGGTGGACGTCGCCGAGCCGCTCGCGGTCGGCGTACCGCCGGCTCCGCACGACGCCAGCGGCGAGCGCGTCCCGACCCGCGACCTGGCCGGCCTCGCGCCCCCGCCGCGCCCGGCGCGGCGGTGGACGCCGAAGCGGGTGGTGGCCACCCCGGCGGCGTGGGACCACCCGCACGGCCGGCGGATCGTCGACCGGGTCGAGTCGCTCGGCATCGAGGTGGAGCGGCTGCGCGGCAACCGGCTGACCGGGCTGCGCGGCGCCACCGAGCGGGAGACGTACGCGCGGGCCAAGTCGACGCTGGCGATCGTGGTGAGCCCGCCGTCGCGGCGGAAGCTGCAACCGATCGCGCCGAGCGCGGACTGGCGTTTCGACCTCGCCGAGGGCTGCCCGGCGCACTGCCAGTACTGCTACCTGGCCGGTTCGCTCTCCGGGCCGCCGGTGACCCGGGTGTACGCCGACCTCGACGACATCCTTGACGGCCTGGCCGGATACGTCGGCCAGGGCACGGTGACCAGCCGGAACTCCCGGCGGGACGCCGAGGGCACCACCTTCGAGGCGTCCTGCTACACCGATCCGCTGGCCCTGGAGCACCTGACCGGCAGCTGGCAGCGGGCGGTGGAGCACTTCGGCGCCTGGGACGCCCCGGTGCAGCTGCGCTGGACGACCAAGTACGACGACGTCGCCGGCTTCGTCGGGCTGCCGCACGCGGGGCGTACCCGGATCCGGTTCAGCGTGAACTGCCGCCCGGTGAGGGGCCGCCTGGAGGGCGGCACCAGCCGGGTGGAGGACCGGTTGGCCGCGCTGCGCCGGCTCGCGCGCGACGGCTACCCGGTCGGGCTGACCATCGCCCCGATCATGCCGTTGCCCGCCTGGCGGGCGCACTACGGCGAGCTGCTGGATCTGGTCGCGGCGGCGGTCGACGGGGTGTCCGGGCTGGACCTGACGGCCGAGCTGATCACGCACCGGTTCACCCCGGGCAGCAAGGAGGTGCTGCTCGGCTGGTATCCCCGGACGACGCTGGAGATGGACGAGGCGACCCGCACCCGCAAGTACGGCAAGTTCGGCGCGGTGAAGTACGTCTACCCGCGGGACACCATGGCCGAGCTGCGGTCGTGGTTCGAGCGGGAGCTGGCCGGCCGACTGCCGGCCTGCCGCGTCCTCTACTGGACCTGAGCGACCGAGGAGCGGACGGTCATCGGCTCCATGAACGGGAAGCGGGCGGTGAGCTCGGCGAGGGTCGCGCCGGCCCGCCACGCGGCGGCCACCTGGACGACCGGCAGCAGGTCGGTGGCATCGCCCCGGGCCCGGACCTCGCCCGCCACCCTGATGTCGATCATGAAGTATCGCGCCTGGGCGCCCAGTCCGACGCAGACGGCCCCGCGCTCGGAGGTCAGCTCGGCGCAGGTGAACCGGCTCCGGCCCTGTTCGGGATTGGTCACCCGGCCGACGTCGAGCTGGTGCTGGGCGGCGCACGCGGTGAGCCCGGACGCCAACCCGCCCCGTTCGACCAGGTCGGGATAGAGGCGCACACCCAGCGCCGTCGACACGTCGCTCATGACTGACTCCCACTTCCTCGTGACAGAGACCAGCGGCGCGCAGGTTACGCGGAGGTTTCCGGCGCGCGTGTGGCCATCCTGTCCCTCCTGGACGGCCAGGGCAATAGGAACGGTCGATTCATCCGCGAATGGGGCGGAACGCCGTTGACACCTGGACGCCGGCCTGGTCGCGGCCGCGGTCGTCGCGAGCGTCGTCGCGGTCGATCTGCGGCAGCTCCGGTACGCGCGCTGACCTGCCGGCGGGAGTGGCCCCGGGCCGGCTCGCCTAGCATCGGCGGGCATGGCCCTCGTACGGTGTGACTTCTTCTCCGAGGCGCTCGGCCTCAGCACGTCGATGACCGTGCTCCTGCCGGAACGCGCCAGCGCGCAGATCGGCCTGGCCGGCAGCGCCGTCGCGGGCGACCCGCCGGTGCTCTACCTGCTGCACGGCCTCACCGACGACCACAGCATCTGGCAGCGCCGCACCGCGATCGAGCGGTACGTGGCGCCGCTCGGCCTGGCCGTGGTGATGCCGGACGCGGGCCGCAGCTTCTACGCCGACGAGGAGCACGGCAACCGGTACTGGACCTTCCTCAGCGGCGAACTGCCCCAGGTGTGCCACGCGTTCTTCCGGCTCTCCGACCGCCGGGAGGACACCTTCGTCGCCGGGCTGTCGATGGGCGGCTACGGCGCGATGAAGTGGGCGCTGCGCGACCCGGGGCGGTTCGCGGCGGCGGCCAGCCTCTCCGGCGCCCTCGACGTGGCCCGGCGGCGGGAGCACCCGACCCACCCGGTGGACCCGGCCGTGTGGCACACCGTCTGGGGCGACCGCCAGGTACCCGGCACCGACGACGACACGGTCGCGCTGCTGGAGCGCGCCGGCGGCGACCTGCCCGCGCTCTACGTCGCCTGCGGCACCGAGGACTTCCTGTACGACGACAGCACCCGCTTCGTCGAGACGGCCCGGCGGCGCGGCGTGCCGCTCACCGTGGACTTCTCCCCCGGCACGCACGACTGGGCGTACTGGGACGCGAAGATCCAGGACGTGCTGGCCTGGCTGCCTCTGCGCCGGGCGGACGCCCACTGAGCACGGCCGCGGCGGGCAGGGCCGTAGCGCCCGTCGGCGGGGACGTCGGTCCCGGCCGATGGGCTCAGACGCCGACGGTGCCGTCGATCGCCTCGCGGAGGAAGTCGGCGTGGCCGTTGTGCCGGGCATACTCGTGCATCATGTGCAGCATCACCAGACGCAGCGACACGTCCTCGCCCCAACGCACCTGGTGGCCGGTCACGTCGAGCGACTCCGCCTCCCGCTCGATGCGGCGGGCGTGCTCGACCTCTCGCTGCCAGGCCTCGAACGCCGCGGACCGGTCGGCCGCGCGCGCGTCGTACGCCTCCTGGTAGTCGCCGGTCTCCGACCAGACCAGCGGGACGTCCTCACCGTTGATGACCCGGCGGAACCAGGCGCGCTCCACCTCGGCCATGTGCCGGACCAGGCCCAGCAGAGACAACGTCGACGGCGGCGAGGACTGCCGGCGCAGCTCGTCGTCGGTGAGCCCGGCGCACTTCAGGGCCAGGGTGGCCCGGTGGAAGTCGAGGAAGGCGCGCAGCGTCTCGCGCTCCCCGGCCAGCAGAGGCGGGCCGATCCGTTCGGTGTCCACGAGGGTCCTTCCTAAGCGACGGGAGGGCAACTGGCCTGCCCGTCGAGGGTTGGCACAGGTCGACGGGGGAGCCTAGTCTCACCCCACGGATCCACTCTCGAAGGGATCATGGAATGCATCCCCACGTCAGACGTTCGGCGCTGGTCGCCTCGGCGGTCACCGCGGCGCTGGTCGCCGGCGGCACGACCGCCCAGGCGGCCGCCGACCCGTATGGCCACACCGCCACCGCCACCGTCTTCGCGCCGAACCCCGTGCAGCAGCTGGGCGACCAGACGCTGACCGATCAGAAGGACGCTGACTACCCGGCGCTGGCCGGCGCGTACCGGTCGGTGCTGCTGACCAACCTGGACGGCTCGGGCACCCTCACCGGCCGGTACGTGGTGGTCAAGAGCAAGACCGGCACGCCGGCCCGGGTGGCCGACGGCGGCTACCCGGCGTGGCACCGCGACGCCGACCAGTTCGAGCAGGTCATGGGCTACCACTGGGTGAACACGGCGCAGGCGTACCTGCAGTCGCTCGGCTTCGGCAGCACCCTGCGGCCGGTCAACCAGCGGCAGATCGAACTGCGCATCGACCAGTTCGGCGGCGACAACTCGTTCTTCCGCGAGGACAAGGCGAACATCACCCTGGGCAAGGGCGGGGTGGACGACGCCGAGGACGCCGAGGTGATCGTCCACGAGTACGGCCACTCGGTGCAGGACGGGCAGGTGCCCGGCTTCGGCACCAACCTGGAGTCCGGCTCGATCGGCGAGGGCTTTTCCGACTACCTGGCCGTCGTGGTGACCAGCTGGGCGACCGGCACGCCGACGAAGACCCCGGAGGCCTGCGTGGCCGACTGGGACTCGGTCTCCTACACCCGGACCGTCCCGCACTGCCTGCGCCGGATCGACGGCACCAAGGTCTACCCGGCGGACATGGTGGGCGAGGTGCACCGCGATGGCGAGATCTGGTCCCGCGCGCTGTGGGACATTCGTACCGCGCTCGGCGACACCAAGGCCACCACGCTGATCGTGGACGCGCAGTTCGACTTCGCCCCGGACACCTCGTTCCGGGACGCGGCGCTGGCCACCGTGGCCGCCGCGCAGCGGCTCTACGGCACCCAGGCCGCCACGGCGACCCGGGCGGCGTTCGTCGCCCGCGGCATCCTCTGACCGGCAGCGCCGTCCCGGCCGGGTGCCGGCCGGGACGGCGCTCACGGTAGTGACGACCGGGCGACCGGGAAGTTGAAGTACGTCCGCGGGTACGGCTCGGCGGTGAACTGGTAATGCCACCACTCCCGCGGATAGTTCTGGAACCCCTGGGCGGTCATCAGCCGCCGCAGCAGCTCCCGGTTCGCTCGGGCGGCACCGGTGACCCGGGCGTCGGCGGTGTGGGCGAGCGGGTCGAAGCAGTCGAACCCGGTGCCCATGTCGACCGAGTTGTCGGGGAAGCGCTGTCCGGGCGGCGCGGTGCAGGCCACCGGCGGCTGCCCCGGCAGGTATCCGGGCTGGGTGGGCGGCGGGACGGGGACCAGGGTGAGGTCCAGTGTGCTGCCCCGGCTGTGCGCGGTCGGCGTGCCGACGTACCCGTCGGCGAAGAGCTTCGACTTGGCCACGTCGGGATAGAACTCGGCCTTCATCTGCTGTTCCCCCGGCAGCTTCGCCCAGGCCACGAAGTCGTCGACGGCGCGCTGGGGGCGGTAGCAGTCGTACACCTTCACGCTGCGCCCCTCGGCGAGCGCGGCGGCCTGCACCCGGCGCAGCGCCTCCGCCGCCGGACGGGTGAGCAGGCAGAGCGGCTCCGGGTAGCCGGCGATCGGACGACCGACGAAGTTGTGTGCGGTGGCGTACCGGATGTCGGTGTGGATGCTCGGATCGACGTCGGAGAGCGCGACGAAGTCGGCCGGGGCCCGCGGCCCGGTGGCGGACGGCGGCGGGCTCGGCGCGCTCGGCGGGCTCGGCGTAGGGGGGCGCGGTGCGGGTTGCTGGCAGCCCGCGCCGACGGCGGCCACGGCGACGAGCACGACCGCCAGGCGCCGGGCGGCGCCGGACGGTCTTCTCCCGCTGCTCACGCTGTCCTGTCTACCGGAGCGGCCGGGGCCGCGACGGGCCAACCCACGGACCGGCCCGGTACGACCGGGGCGGGCGGCGCTACCAGCCCTGACCGGTGGCACCCGAGCTGGCCCGCACGGCGTGCCGGCGACGCCTCGTGATCAGCACCGCTCCCCCGGCCACCAGCATCGCGCCGAGCCCGACGAGCGGCCCGGTCCGGGGCCAGGGTGCGGGCCCGCCGGCCTGGGCGCCGTGCAGCCCGGCACCGCCGGCAAGGGCCGACGGAGGCACCATGCCGGTCGGCGCGGCGCTGCCGGCGGTCAGCTCGCCCGGGCTGACCAGCCGGCCGACGGCGGCGTCCCGCGGCAGTCCGAAACCCCAGTCGAGCAGGGCAGCGCCCTGCTGCCACCCGCGCTGGGTGGGAATGTCCGCGCCGAGCAGGGTCGCCACGAGCCGCCGACCGTTGCGCTCGGCCGCGCCCACGTAGGTGTGCCGGGCCAGGTCGGTGTACCCGGTCTTGCCGCCCAGCGCGCCCGGATACTGGTAGAGGAGCTGGTTGTCGTTCTGGATCTGGAACGGCTTCTCCCGCAGGGCCGGCTGCCCGGGGATCTCGGCGGTGCGGGTCGTCGTGTACCGACGGAAGGCCGGATCGGCGAAGCAGGCCCGGAAGATCAGCGCCAGGTCGTACGCGCTGGTGAACTGGCCCGGGCCGTCCAGGCCGGACGGGGTGACCGCGTGGGTCTGGAGCGCGCCGAGCCGCCGCGCCTCCTCGTTCATCGCGCGGATCCCGCCGGCCTGCCCGTCCGGACCGCCGCCGAGCCGGGCCAGCGCATTGGCCGCCTCGTTGCCGGACTTGAGCAGCAGGCCCAGCCAGATCGTCTCGATCCGGTACCGGCCGTCCTCGGCCAGGCCGACCGCGGAGCTGCCCGGCTCGATGGCCAGGTCCTCGGCCGTCACGGTGACCTCCCGGTGCGGGTCCAGCCGGGGCAGCATGGTGGCGGCCAGCAGCAGCTTCTGCACGCTGGCCGGGACCCCGTACTCGTGCGGGCCGCAGCCCCCCAGCACCGCGCCGCTGTCCAGATCGGCGACCAGCCATGACGTGGCGGTCACCGCGGGCGGCGGGGGCACCGACGGGGGCACCACCAGGCCGGCGGAGGCGAGGGCGGGCCCGCCGACGGTCCGGGCGGCGGGGTCCGCCGGCGGCGGTGGCTGCGGGGGTCGGGTCGCCGGGGCGGACACGTTCGGGCAGGGCGGCACCGTGCCGGCCGGGGCGCGGTGACCAATGCCCGGTCGACCCCCGACGGGGGCCGCGGACGAGCGAACGGCGGCCGTGGGCGCCGCGGCGGCGGCCGTCGGGACGCCGGCGGCGGGCAGCAGCAGGGCGGTGAGCGCCGCGAGCGGCAGACCCCAAGCTCTCATGTTCAGCGACGGTAGCGACGGTTGCCCGATGGGTGGGCCGGTCAGCTAATCCCGCCCACCCCGGATGCCGGGACGCTAGGCTGCGCCGCCGGCCCGGTGACCGGCGGCGCAGTTGCCCGGGCGCGCCGCTCCCCGGCACCGTCCGGGATGGAGCGGCGGTCAGGTGTCGGCGTCCGCCGGCCGGGGTAGCCGGAGGGCAGGACATCGAAGGAGGAGACCATGAGTGACCCCAGGTACGTCCCGCTCGGGCTGGCCGCCGCCGGCGAGTTGACCGAGGAGACCGGCGAGCGCGCGGGCGGCCCCGTGGTCGGGGCGGACGACGCGCGCGCCGACGCCGCCCGCGCCGGGGCGGAGACCGACCTGACGGATGCCACCCGCGACTCGGACGGGACGCCGGTCGGCGACGCGGACGTCGAGGCCGACCGGGCGTGGGCCGCCGGTCAGGACAGCGACCCGCTACCGTGACGGCCAGCGCGTACGGCGTCCGCCGCTGGCCGCGCCGTCGCCGTCGTCGAGCCGGTTCCCGCCAGGGGGCGAGCTACGCGCGGCGGCGACCGGTCGGGCGGGTCCGCCGCCGGCGCGCGACGAGCAGGGTCACCAGCACGCCGACGACCGTGGCCGCGGTGCCGGCGACCGGCACGATGACCCGCCAGTCGCCCTCGGCCATCCGGTGACCGGCGGTCACCGCGGGGCCGCGCCAGGGGGCCGGCGCCGTCGGCGGGACCGGGGACCCGCTCGGGGTGGCGGCCTCCGCCGCGTCCAGCTCACCCGGCTCGACCAGCCGGCCGACCGAGGCGTCCCGGGGCAGGGAGAAACCCCAGTTGAGCAGTTGGGCGCCCTGCTGCCAGCCGCGTACCGGCCGCGCCTCCGCGCCAAGCAGGGTGACCACCAGGCGACGACCGCCGCGCTGGGCGGCCCCGACGTAGCTGTGCCGGGCCAGCTCGGTGAAGCCGGTCTTGCCACCGAGCGCGCCCGGGTAGCGGTAGATGAGCTGGTTCTCGTTCTGGATCTGGAACCCGCCCTTCTTCAGCGTGGGCTGGGCCGGAATCTGGGCGCGCTCGGTCAGCGTGTACCGGCGGAACAGCGGGCTGGCGAAGCAGGCCCGGGCGATCAGGGCGAGGTCGTACGCGCTGGTGAACTGCCCCTTGCCGTCCAGGCCGGAGGGGGTGACCGCGTGGGTCTGTCGGGCGCCCAGCCGGCGGGCCTCCTCGTTCATCGCGCGGACCCCGCCGGCCACCCCGTCGGCGCCACCGCCGAGCCGGGCCAGCACGTTCGCCGCCTCGTTGCCGGAGTTGAGCAGCAGCCCCAACCAGACCGTCTCCACGGGGTAGCGGCCGCCCACGAGCAGGCCGACGGCGGAGCTGCCGGGGGCGATGTCCAGGTCGCCCCGGGTCACGGTGACCACCTGCTTCGGGTCGAGCTTCGGCAGCATGGTGGCGGTCAGCAGCAGCTTCTGCGTGCTGGCCGGGGTGCCGTACTCGTGCGGGCCGCAGCTGCCCAGCACCGCGCCGGTGTCCAGGTCGGCGACGAGCCAGGACGTCGCGGTGACCGCGGGTGGGGCGGGCGCGCCGGCCGGCGTGGCCAGGCCCGGCGTGTCGAGCTGGGCGCCGCCGACGGCGCGGTCCGCGGGCACGGCCGGTGGGGGTACCGGCCGGGGCGGGCGGGAGACCTTGGGCGCCGGCGCCTTCGGGCAGGGCAGCGGCGCCCGGGCGGCCGAGGCGACCTGGGCCGCCGCCGGCTGGGCCGGCACCCCTGGCGCGACGGTCGCGAGTACGGCGGCGGTGGCGGCGGCCAGGACCCGAGCTCTCATGACCAGGCAGACTAACCCGCAAGATCCCTTCGGTGTCGTCGGCCCCGCACCCGACATGTTTCGAGCTAGTTCCGGATGCGCGCTGCAGGGTGCTCCGACCTATCACCGGCCCAGCACGACCAGCTCGACGCTCGGCATGTCCGTCACCAGGGCTGGACGGTCACCCCAGGCGGCGCAGCCAGCGCCGCTGCCAGGGGGTCTCCACCGCCCGGGGGTGGTAGCTGTCGCGCACCCAGTCCAGCGCCCGGTCGGCGGGCAGCCCGTCCAGCACGGCGAGCGCCGCGAGCGCCGTTCCGGTCCGGCCGACGCCGCCCCGGCAGGCCACCTCGACTCGTTCCCCGGCGTACGCCCGGCGCCTCGCCTCGCGCAGCGCGTCCAGCGCGTCGGCGCGGTCCAGCGGCAGCCAGAAGTCGGGCCACCGGATCCGTCGGTGCGGCCAGGCGGGGACCGGGTCGGGGGCGAGCAGCAGGGCGAAGTCGGCGGGTGTGGCCGGATCGCCGATCCGCCGCCCGCGCACCACCGCCCCGCCGGGCAGCGCCACCAGCCCGGCCCGGTCCACCCACGGCTCGCCCGCCCGCACCGCCCCATTGTGCCTGGGCCCGGACGGCGGGATGCCCACCGGACGGTTGTCCGGCGGGCATCCCGATCAGGTCCGGGCCCTGCCCGGTGCGGTCGGTCAGCGGCCACCCAGCCCGAAGCGCTCGCGGCGACGCCAGGCCAGGGTCAGCAGCACCATGAGGGCACCGGCACCCACCAGCCCGCCGCCGAGCTTCATCGGCGTGCTCATGCTCGAACCGGTCACCGGCAGGCCACCCTGGTGCGGCGGCTTGCGCGGCGGCAGGACGTAACCGGTGACCTCCCGGCTCTGGTTGGCGGAGTCCGTGGCCCGGAAGGTGTACGTCCCGACCCGGTTGGGCTTGTACTCGACCGTGAAGGAGCCGGTCGCGTCCGCCGTCACCTCGAAGTCCCGCGGCGCCGGCTGGGGCGCCGCCTTCTGGTACGCCACGGCGGCCATCGCGATGGTGCTGCCGTCGCTGCGGCGGGCGGTGCCCTGGACGGGCGCCGCAGCCGGCACGCCGGCGGAGATCGTCACGTGGATGCGCACCGGCCCGGGCGTGAAGCCGCTGCCCCGCAGGATGAAGACCTCACCCAGCCGGATGGTGATGTCGTCGAGCGCAAGGCTCGGACCCCCCGGGGGTGTGTACGGGGGCTGGGGCGTACTCGCCGACGGTGCTGGTTGCGGCTGGGCCGCCCCCGCCGCCGTCGGCACGGCCGCGACGGCCAGGCCGACCGTGAGCGCCATGATGATGCGGGATAGCCGCATGATGGATTCCCTCCTACTGATCACAGCTTGGTGCGGAAACAACTTGGGTGGTCCACGGGGTGGCGGTTGGGGTGAGTTGCAGTTCGGCCGTGCCGGCGCTGGTCTTCCCGGTGAGCAGCGTGACGTCGAGGGTCCGGGTCGCCCCGGGTTCCACCTCGACCCTCGCGACCGCCACCTGGCGTCGGTGGTCGGTCCCGCTGCCCACCGTGCCGACCTTCCCGTCGAGCCGGCCGGTGAGCACCGCCCCGCCGGCGGGGCTGTACACCGACACGAACGTGCGCGCGGTGTACGGATCGCCGGAGAGAGCGAGACCGGTGACCGAGTCGGACAGGCCCGACCTCGGTGCGGTCGAGTGCACGGCGACCCGGAGCCGAAGCTCCCGCCGGCCGTCCGACTGGCAGTCGCCGACCGTCAGGCTCGCCGAGAAGCGCAGGTAGTAGCCGAGCTTCGCGCCGCTGCCGTCGTTGAGGAACACGCCGACCGTCGGCACGGTGTCCTGCTCGGGGAGCGTCCCGGTCAACCGGCTGTTGCCCAGGACACGCTGCTCCTCGGGATGGACACTCCAGAACAATATCCGACGTTCCACCACAGAACGGTCAAATGCCGACAAAAGGGTCCTTACGTCCACGCTTCTGGTGAGGAACGCGTCGAACACCGCCGCCGCCGAGGCGGCGAAGTAGGCGTCCTGCTCCCTGGTGTCGAGGTCCCGGTAGGCGTCACTGAGCAGCGCGCGAACGACGCCGTCGGCGACCAGGGCCGAACTGCCGGGCACCGTGATGGGTCCGGTCGCCTTGAGCAGGTACGACAGGACCACCGGATCGACCGCCAGGACACCGTCCACGGTGATCCCGGTGCGCCGGCGCACCATCTCGCGGTACAGCGCGGCGGCCGTCGGGAAGTCCGGCCCCAGGTTGACGTCCGCCGGATAGATGCCCGGCAGGTCGTTCCAGAGCCGCCGCAGCGTGGGGTCGACGCGCAGCGGCGGGTTGAAGCGGGCGAGCTCCGCGCTGCTGCCCTGCCGGGTCAGCGCGACCCGGCCGCCGTCGGCCCGGATCACCGCGTAGGCACCGAACATGCCACCGGTCGCCCGCAGCTCCGCGGGATTCTGCGACACCAGGAGGTAGCGCCGGGGCCCGTCCGCACCGAGCAGGGGCGGCAGCAGGCGGGCGGCCTGGTCGGCGGCGCCGGTCAGCTCGGCCAGCCGATCGATGCCGGCGCGCAGGCTGGACAGGGCCTCCTCGAGCTGCGCGAAGAGGTCGTCGGTGGGGACGGCCGCCAGCCGGGACCGGGTCTGCTCCACCGCGCGGTCGGCGCCGGCGAGCTCGACCGAGACCGCCCGGAGGCGGGCCAGGTCGAGGCGTCCCTCGCGGGGCACCAGGCTGGCCAGGTCGGCCCGGAGCAGGGTGGGGAACGCCTGCCGGGCGAGGTCGTCGATGGCCACCGCGATCTGCCGCACGGCCGTCAGGTCGTCCCCGGCGTACGGGGTCCGCCGGCCGAGCCACCAGCCCGGGTCGCCCGTCGCGGCTCGAGCGGCGCCGGCCTGCTCCTGGAGCGCGGCGAGGGTGCGCTGCGCCCGGCCCGCGTCACCACCGATCACCTCGGCGCTGAGTTCCCGCGCGAACCCCGCGGCGTTGAGCAGGTGCGCCCGGGCCTGCCAGCCCCGGAAGCCCACCCACCCGCCGGTCACCAGCAGCAGCGAGCCGACCACCAGGCAGGTGAGCAGGGCTCGGCGTACCCGAGCCGTCGTTCGTCGGCGGGAGCTTCTTCGTCCGCGACGCGACACCCCGCGCTCCGTCACACCACTCTCCACTCCAGAAAACGGACAGAAATGACGTTCGGTCGATTTCTACCACGTATCTCCGGTGACTAAGGGCGGTCTCGCGTCTTTTACGTAGGGAATCCGGTCTGCGAATTTTGTTCGTTTCGCTTTGCCGTTCGGGCGGCCCGCGCCGAGGCGTCGTAGAGCATCTGCTCGATCCGGTCCACCCCGGCCCGCAGCGACATCTCCCGCAGATAGGCCTCGCGTCCCCGGCGGCCCATGTCGGCCCGGGCCGCCGGCGGGATCGCCGAGGCCAGCCAGAACCGGTCGGCCAGCGCCGCCCAGTCCTCCGGCGGGCAGGACAGCCCGGCCCGGGCCCGCTCGACCAGCGTGACCGTGTCCCCGCCGGCCGAGGCGACCACCGGCGAGGCGCAGGAGAGCGCCGCCTGCAACTTCCCGGGCACCATGCCCCGCAACTCGGGCAGGTCCCGCAGCATCACCAGCTGGTAGTCGGCCGCCGCGTACAGCTGCGGCATGTCGACCGGTGAGTGCCGCTCCACGAATCGGACGTTGTCCGCCCGGAGCTCGGCGGCGAGCCCCCGCACCCGCCGCTCCTCCGCGCCCGAGCCGACCAGGACCAGGTCCAGCCGGTCGTCCAGCGCCGCCGCCGCGCGCACCGCGGTCTCCAGCCCCTGCCGTACGCCGATCGTCCCGGCGTGCATGACGACGCAGCGGTTCCCACGGCGGATCAGCTGCCGGGCGGCCCGGCTCGGCTCGGTCGGCTGGAAGATCCGCTCGTCGGTCCAGTTCAGCACGATCCGGACCCGGCCGGGCTCGGCGCCACCGTCGGTCACCAGGTCCCCCATGGACGGCGCGCTGACCGCGATGCCGTCGGCCTCGGCGTAGAGCCGGCGCAGGGTGGTCCCGATCCGCCCGGACCAGCGGCGGCCGTCAACCCCGCGGGACGGCTCCCCCTCGGGCCACACGTCTTGCACGTGCAGCACGGTCGGGACCCGGCCGAGCAGCCGGAGCAGGCCCGCCGCGGCGAACGTGACCGCCGGGAGCTGGAAGACATACAGGGCGTCGACGTCGCCGAGGTAGCGCCGGCCGGTGAGCGCGACGCTGCCGGCAAAGGACAGCCAGCTCGCCATCCGCGCTCCGGCGGACCCGTCGCCGCCGGCGTACCGGGGCACCCGGCGGACGGTCAGCCGCTCGCTGTGCGTCTGGTGCCGCCAGCGCTGCTGCCAGCCCGGATAGACGTGCCCGCCCGGGTAGTCCGGGAAGCCGGTCAGCACGCGGACCTCGTGCCCGCGCGCGGCCAGCTCCTCCGCCAGGCTGCCCGGGATGAAGGCCGGCTCCGGCGGGAAGTGGTACGACAGGATGCCGATCTTCATGCGTCGGCCCCCGGCGCGGCTTGCCGGTACGCGGCTCCGCGCACCCCGTACGATGCCGACAACCCCTCTGCGTCCGGCCGCGACCGCCGGAACACCGCCGTCGCGGCACCACCTGCCGCGACCGCGCCGACGAGAGGGGTGCAGATGGTCGACGAGGTGCTCTTCGTCTGCCACGCCAACATGTGCCGGTCACCGATGGCGGAGTACATCGCGCGCCGGCTCCTCGCCGCGCACCCGGTCGCGGTGGCCAGCGCGGGCACGGACGCGGTCGACGGCGCGCCGATGCACCCGTACGCCGTCGACCTGGCGGCGGAGACCGGCGCGGACCCGACCGGTTTCCGCGCCCGCAGGCTGCGCCCGCAACACCTGGCCACGGCCACGCTGGTGCTGACCGCCACCCGGCGACAGCGCTCGCACTGCACCGCGTTGGCCCCGGAGGTGCTGCACCGGACGTTCACGCTGCGCCAGTTCGCCCGGCTGGCCGCGGCCGCCGAGGCGCCGAAGGACCTGGCCGAGCGGCCGTTGCGGGCGGCGGTCGAGGCGGCCGCCCGCGCGCGGGGGCGGCTGCAACCCGCCGCCCCCGACGCGGACGACCTGCGTGACCCGATCGGCGGCTCGCCGGCCGATTTCCGGCGGTGCGCCGAGGAGATCGAGCGGTCGATCAGACCGGTGCTGGCGCTCATCGGGACAGCCGGGTGAGTTCCTGAGTCCGGTCGCCGACCTCGTTCGTCCCGGCCGTCCCGCCCCGCCGGCCGGTAGGCACCGAAGGCGCGGCCGGCACGGTCACCCGGTACGCCTCGTACTGGTACGCGTCCCCCTTGGGCATCTTGGCCATGTTCAGCACGCAGCCGAGCAGCCGGACCGAGACCGAGTTCAGTGACCGCGCGGCGGCCGCCACCTGGCTGCGGGAGGTCCGGCCCTGCTGGGTGACGAGGAGCGCGCCGTCGGCCTGCACCGCGACCACCACGCCGTCGGTGACGGCGAGCAGGGGCGCGGTGTCGATGACGACGATGTCCGCGGACTCGCGCAGCCCCAGCAGCAGGTCCGCCATCGCCTTGGAGCCGAGCAGCTCGCTCGGGTTCGGCGGCGCGGAGCCACTGGGAAGCACCAGCAGCGACTTCTCGCCCCAGCGCTGCACGACGTCACCCACCTGGACATCGCCGACCAGGACGTCGGTGAGGCCGACGCCGCCGTCGAGGCCGAGGTAGTCGGCCACCTTGGGCCGCCGCAGGTCGGCATCGATGAGCAGCACCCGCCAGCCCGCCTCGGCCAGCGCGATGGCGGTGTTGCAGGCCATGGTGGTCTTGCCCTCGCCCTGGAGGGCGCTGGTCACCGCGATCACCCGGGCCGGCTCGTGCACGTCGACGAAGCGCAGGTTGGTACGCAGCTTGCGGACGGCCTCCGCGCGCGCCGAGTTCGCCGCCTCCCCCACGATCAGCGGGGCGTTGCGCGCGCTGCTCTCGAACGGGATCTCCCCCAGCAGCGGGCTGCCGGTCACCCGCTGGAGCGCGGCGGCGTCCCGCATCCGGACGTCCGCCAACCCGCGCAGCACGGCGAGCGCCATGCCGATCAGCAGGCCGAGCACGCCGCCGATGATCAGGTTGCGGGTCGGCTGGGGAGCGACCGGGCTGGCACTCACCCGGGGGCCGCTGACCACCTCCAGCTTGATCGGGGCGGACGTGGCCCCCGGCGGCGTCTCGACCTTCTGCACCAGCTCCACGAACTTCGCGGAGAGCGCCTCGGTGATCTTCAACGCCCGGGTCTGGTCGGTGTCGGTGACCGTGGCCTTGAGCAGCACCGTGCCCGCCTCGGTGGCGGTGGTGACGCGCCGCTGCACCTGGTCGGCGGTGAGGCCGACCGGGCTCTCGGCCACCACGCTCTGCGCCAGCCGGTCGCTGGTGAGCAGGTCGGCGTACGACTTCACGCGCTGCTGAAGGAAGAGCCCGCCTTGGTACGCGTCGGTGACGCCCTGGCTGGGCGTGGTGACGAAGAACGTCACCGAGGCCACGTAGCGGGGCGGCGTCCGCACCGTGATGAGGGCGGCCGTGCCCAGCGCCGCCATCAGGGTGATCAGCACGATCCACCAGTGGCGCCGGACCAGGCGCAGGTAGCTGCGGATGTCCATCACAGCCCCCTTCGCGTCGGCACGATTATCCGATCAAACTGCACGAAAGCCCCCTAAAACGCCCAGTACACGTGCCAGTGTCCAAAGCGGTCATCCTTCTCAGTGAATCACCCAACGAATGTAGACGATCAGAGCGGCACACAAGTACCAAATCCTCCCATTACCGGATCAGATGCAGAGGGCAACCATGGATCGGGAAGCCACCACCGCCGAAACCGCGACGGCGCCATCCGCCGGGGCCACCCACCGCCCACCGCCCGGCGACCCCGTCTCTGTTAACGCTGGACACGGTCGCCTGGTGCGCCGGATTTCTGGGTGCCGCCTGGACGCGCTTCGAATTCGGCCTGACCGCCGGTGCCGGCCAGCACTCCCCTGGTGGGCGCCGCGGTCGCCCTGCTCCTGATAGGTGCCGGGCGGGCCGCCTGGCGCGCCCGCCGGAAGCGCCGCCACCAGCCGGTCCGCAACGCCGAGCGGTGCCTCGTCTACGGGGTGGACGAGGCGGGCGAACGGCTGGTCCGCGTGCTGTGGGCGATCCGGGCGGCCGCTACCTCCCGGTCGGTCTGCTCGACGACCACCCCGGACACCGGGGCCTGCGCCTGGCCGGGCTCCGCGTGCTCGGTGGCCGGGAGCAGCTCGCTGAGACCGTCCGCCGGACCGGAGCGCGCACGGTGATCTTCTCGATGAGCGGGTCGGACGCCGAGCTGATGCGCGACGTCCGAAGCCGGACACTCCAGGCCGGCGCCGCCTTCAAGGTGCTCCCGCCGGTGCCCGAGCTGCTGGACCGACCGGTGGCGGTCACCGACGTGCGGGACATGCAGATCACCGACCTGGTCGGGCGGGCGCAGCGGGTGGCCGACCTGGTGGTGGAACGCAACGGGCTGGCCGGCCGACGGGTCCTGGTCACCGGCGCGGGCGGCTCCATCGGGTCGGAGCTGTGCCCCCCGTACGGCGACCCGGACGAGCTGATCAAGCGGTTGGCGGTGCTCTGCGCGGAGCGCGGTGCCGCTGACGGCGGTACCCGGACCGCGCTGACCACGCGGCGCGGTGGGACGGCCCGGTCCGGTCGGGCGCCCCCTCGCGCCCGTACCGCGGCTCCCGCCACCCGGTCAGCGCCGGCGCTCGGCCGCGCGCTCCTCCTCGGTCTCCTCGGTCTCCTCGAGCGCGTCGGCGAACGGCTCGGTGAAGTCGTCGCCCGGCACCGCGATCTCCTCGATCCGGTCCTGCTCGTCGGGGCGTCCACCGGGCGGTGGCTCCGGAGCCGTGGCGCCACCGGAAAAGCCGAACTCGTTGGGCTCGTCGTGCTTGCTCATGCGGTTGTCCTCCGGTCTTCTCCGTGTTCGCCTCTCGCCGCCAACGCTAAGCGGTGATCGTCTCCCGCGCAGCGCGGCGGCGATGTTGGGGCCGAACCCGGTGTGCCGGCGGCCAGGGTGACCCAGAGGACGCGCCGCAGGACCACCACGGCGGCCGCCACCGCCAGCGCCGTCCAGCCACCCGCCACCGAGAGGTGCAGCAGTCCGGCGGCGACCAGCAGGTCCAGCAGGATCCGCAGCGCGGCCCGCCAGGATCCGGTGGTGACCAGCGCCGCGAAGCCGGCGAGAAAGGCCAGCACGGTGGCCAGGTCGCCCAGCGGCTCCGTCACGGCGGCGGTCCGGTGCGCTCCTGGCTCACCTGCCGCTGCTCCTGGGCGATCTCCCGGCGGAGGAAGAAGTTCAGCCCCGTCCGGATGGCGGCGATCGCCGCGAGCTGCCCGATCTGGGTGAAGGTCGGCGAGACCGCGGTGCGCAGGATGTCGGCGGCGAGCTGGAACTCCAGCCCCAGAGTGAGGAACCGGCCCAGGGAGAGCCGGATCGGCGTGAACATAGCGGCGTCGCGGTGCCGCAGTCCGACGACCACGAACCGCAGCGCCGCCCAGAGCGCCCCGACGAAGATGATCAGCGCGCCGGCGACCTCCACCACGGCGACCGCGATCTGGTCGCCGTGGCGCAGGAGCTCCGACCACCGCACCCCGGGGCGTTACCCGTCCCTGACGGCGGTAGTCGGCGGGCTGACCCGGCCGGACGGCCCGGGGCTCAGGAGAGCTCGTTGACCGCCTCGAGGACCAGCCAGAGGCCGCAGATGGCGAAGAGCACCGCGGCGCCGTACCGGATGGCCTTCTCCGGCAGGTGCCGGCCGAGCAGCCGGCCGACCAGGATCGCGAGGGCGTCGGCGGCCACCATGCCCAGTGTCGAGCCCAGCCAGGTGCCGAACCAGCCGTACTTGGTGGCCAGGGTGATGGTGGCGAGCATGGTCTTGTCGCCCAGCTCGGCCAGGAAGAAGGCGACACCGACGGCGATGATCGCCGACTTGCCGGTCTTCTCGGCCTTGCGCCTCTCCTCCTCGGTGAGCTTGTCCCCGCGCAGGGTCCACGCGCCGAAGCCGAGGAACGCCAGGCCCGCGATCAGCGAGATCCAGCCGGTGGGCAGGGCCGCGTTGAGGCCGTACCCGATCGCCACCGACGCCAGGTGCACGACCGCGGTGGCGACGGTGATGCCGATCAGCACCGGCACGGGCTTGAACCTGGTGGCGAACGTCAGCGCCATGAGCTGGGACTTGTCGCCCAGCTCGGCGACGAAGATGACGCCGAAGCTGACCAGCAGCGCGACGAGGAAACCGTCCATGTGAACCTTCCCGATCAAGCCGGGAGGAGGTACGGGGCGCCCTCGACCCGGCTGCGACAGCCTGAGTCGAAGGTCTCGCCCGCCCCGGGAACGGGGCCGCGTGGCCGGATGCGGAACGCATCAGTATGTCGACCACGACATTGGGGGCTACTCCCCTTCGCGCCGACCACCCTAGCCCACCACGGGCGGCGGGACCGCCGCAGGTGATCACCCTCACCCCCGGCGCGGCCCCCGGCCGCTCAGTCGGCCTTGGCCAGGGTGACGCCGAACAGCCCCTCGGGGTCGGTCCAGAACGCCCGCGTCGCGAACCCGGCGTCGGTCAGCTCCGCCGCGATCCCCTCCGGTCGGAACTTCGCCGAGATCTCGGTCCGCAGCTCCTCCCCGGCGGCGAACTCGACATCCAGGTCGAGCACCCGCACCCGCATCCGACGCTCCGCGCGCAACCGCATCTCGACCCACTCGTGCTGCGGGTCCCAGACCGCCACGTGCGTGAACGCCTCCGGGTCGAAGTTCGCGCCCAGCTTCCGGTTGATCACCCGGAGCACGTTGCGGTTGAAATCGGCGGTCACCCCGGCCGTGTCGTTGTACGCCGGCACGATCACCGCCGGGTCCTTGACCAGGTCGGCGCCGAGCAGCAGCCAGTCACCGGCCTCCAGCGCGGCCCGCATCGAGGTCAGGAACTCCGCCCGCTCCACCGGCAGCAGGTTGCCGATCGTCCCGCCGAGGAAGAGCACCAGCCGCCGGCCGCCGGTGGGCAGCCGGTCCAGCTGCCGGGTGAAGTCACCGACGATGCCGCGCACCCGCAACCCCGGGTAGTCGGCGGCGATATCCACGGTGGACTGCCGGAGCGCGCTGACCGACACGTCCAGCGGCACGAAGGTGCCCAGCCCGCCGCGCCGGGTGAAGGCGTCCAGCAGCAGCCGGGTCTTCTCCGACGAACCGGACCCCAGTTCGATCAGTGTCTTCGCGCCCGTCCTCTCGGCGATCTGATCGGCTCGCTCCGCCAGCACGGCCCGTTCGGCCCGCGTCGGGTAGTACTCCGGCAGCCGGGTGATCTCCTCGAAGAGGTGGCTGCCCCGGGCGTCGTAGAACCACTTCGGTGGCAGCCATTTCGGCTCGGCGGTCAGCCCGAACCGCACGTCCTCGCGCAGGCTGCGGCCGAGGTCCTGCTCCTCCAGGTAGATCTCGAGTGGCTCCGCGCTCATGAGGTGTCCCTTCCGTTGGCGAACGTCCCTGTCCCACCTGCGAAAAACTCCGGCGTCACCCGTCCGCCAGGGCACGCGTACGCACCCCGCCCCGGGTGGCCACCACCAGTTGCCCGTCCGGCACCGGCCGCCAGTCGGGGTCGTCGTCGAGCGGTTCGGAGGCCAGCAGCACCGCGTCCTGCGTGGCCCGCATCGACAGGGCGTGGCCGGTGGCGCTGGCCACCACCGTCCGGCCGTCGGTGAGCAGCAGGTTCAGCCGGGAGCCGGGGGCGGCCGCCCCAACCGCCGCCACCGTCGCGGCGACCGCCGCGGCCGGATCCTCGCCGCCGCGCAGCCGGTGCCGAACCAGGGCCCAGAGCAGGGCGGAGTCGGTCGGCGCGTCCAGCGTGATCAGGTCACGCACCGGCAGCTCGGCGGCGAGCGGTACCACCGCGTCCGGCCAGCCCTGGACCACCCCGTTGTGGCTGAACAACCAACGGCCCTCGGTGAAGGGCGCGGCGGCGGACTCCTGCGTCGGCATTCCGACGGTGGCGGACCGGACGGCGGCCAGCACCGCACCGGCGACCGTGACGCCGGCCAGCCCGGGCAGGGTGGTGTCGCTCCACAGCGGTCCGTCGCGCCGGTAGCGGATCGGATCGCCGTCGGCCGGGTACCAGCCGACGCCGAAGCCGTCGGCGTTGATGGTGCCGCCGCCGCGCATGTCCCGCGGTGCCCAGGACTGCCGCAGCAACGAGTACGGCGGGTCGTACAGCAGGCTCCGCAGGCTGACCGGCGGCCCGAGGTAGGCGAGGTGGCGACACATCAGGCGGCACCGCCGCTCACGCCGCCGCCCCGCTGCGCTCCCCGGCGGCGCGAGGTGCCGCGCTGCTGAGCCGGATGCCTCGCTCGCTCCGCGCGCTCACGGGTGCGCCTCCTCGGGCCGGGCGTCGCGGGCGCAGCGGAACCCGCTGAAGATCTGCCGCCGGATGGGGTAGTCCCAGTTGCGGAACGTGCCCCGGCAGGCCGCCTTGTCGGTGCCGAAGGAGCCGCCCCGCAGCACCCGGTGATCGTCGCCGAAGAAGACCTCGGAGTACTCCCGGTACGGGAACGCGGCGAAGCCGGGATGGCCCCGGAACGCCGTCGAGGTCCACTCCCACACGTCGCCGATCAGCTGGTGCACGCCCAGCGGCGAGGCCCCCGCCGGGTACGCGCCCACCGGCGCCGGCCCCAGGTGCCGCTGCCCCAGGTTGGCGTGCTCGGCGGTCGGCTCCTCGTCGCCCCACGGGTAGCGGCGGGACCGGCCGGTCGCCGGATCCCAGCGTGCCGCCTTCTCCCACTCCGCCTCGGTAGGCAGCCGCCGGCCGGCCCACGCCGCGTACGCTTCCGCCTCGTACCAGCAGACGTGCACCACCGGCTCGTCGTCGCGGATCGCCGACCAATGGCCGAACCGCCGGTACGCCCAGCCGTCGCCGTCCCGCCGCCAGTGCATCGGCGCGGTCAGCCCCGCCTCGGTGCGGTGCCGCCAGCCGGCCTCGCTCCACCAGCGCGGCTCGTCGTACCCGCCGTCGGCGATGAACTCGCGGTACCGGCCGTTGGTCACCGGCGCGGCGTCGATCACGTACGCGGGCAGGTCGACGGTGTGGGCGGGACGCTCGTTGTCCAGTGCCCACGGGTCGGTGGAGGTGCCCATGGTGAACGGGCCGGCAGGGACCAGCACCTCGCCGGCCACCCGGACCCGCGGCTCGGGCGGTGGCGGGGCGTCGAGCACCGGTGGCCCGGAGCGCAGCTGGTGGGTGGCGAGCATTGTCTCGTCGTGCTGCTGCTCGTGCTGCACGATCATCCCGAACGCGAAGCCGTCGGCGACCAACTCCCCGTCGGCGAAGCGGATGCCGTCCAGCAGGTCGTACACCTTGTCCCGGACCGCGCGCACGTAGGCCCGCGCCTCGCCCGGCGGCAGCAGCGGCAGCGACGGCCGGTCCCGGCGGGGCTGCTTGAAGGCGTCGTACAGGTCGTCGATGTCCCGCCGCACCGGCTCGCGTCCGCCGACGTCGCGGACCAGCCAGAGCTCCTCCTGGTTGCCGACGTGGGCCAGGTCCCAGACCAGCGGGGACATCAGCGGGGAGTGCTGCCGCATCAGGTCGTCGTCGTCCACCGCGTCGGTGAGCAAGGCGGTGCGCGCCCGGGTCCGCTCCAGCTCCGCCGCGATCCGGCTGCGCAACGTCTCCGACTCCGTGCCCGGCCGCTGCATCGTGGTCACCGGTGCCCCCTCTCCGCGGCGGCGCGGCGCCGCCGGATTCCTCGGCTCGTCTCCTCGTGCGTCCCCGCCGGCAGCTCCAGGCGGGGCAGGGCCATCAGGGCCAGGTCGAACAGGGCCGCCGCCGTCACGGCGAGCGGCCGGTCACCGAGGCCGTACCGGGCCGCCGCGTGCCAGCGGTCGGCCACCGGGGCGGCGGCGGTGAGCGCGGCCCGGGTGGTGCCCGGGTCGGCGAACAGGGCGGCCAGCACCGCGAGCGGCAGCGTCCACTCCCGACGGGGCTGGGCGTCCAGGTAGCGGACCTCCAGGTAGCCGCGCGGGCGTACCGGCGGGAAGAGCGTGCTGACGTGGTATTCCAGGTCGTCCGTGGTGGGTGGCCGGGGCAGCGCCCCGGCGAGCCAGTCGGCGAAGGTGACTCCGGCCGGCGGGGTCCAGTCGGGACCGTCACCGCGCAGGCAGAGCAGCGGGGCGGCGAGGACGTACTCGGTCCAGTCCGCGACCGGGTCCCGGTCGGGTCGGGCCGGGGACCACACGGGCCGGGTCCGGGCCGGGTCGATGGCCAGCCAGGCGGCCATCCGGGCGGAGGCCCAGGCGGTACGCCGGCCGGCGTGCCGGTCCGCGGTGGCGAACGCGGCCAGCAGCGGCGGCCCCACGGCGTGCACCGCCGCCCAGCGCTCGGCCAGCCGCTCCGGCTCACCCGCGTCCAGGCAGACCTGCAACCCGGCGGTGCTGTACATCATGGTCCGACCGGCCGATCCCCGCCGGTCGAAGACGCAGCGCATGGCCTGGTAGCGAGGGGTCTCCACCACCGGTCGGGGGGCCCGCCAGGGGTCGATGCCGCTGTGGCCGAGGACCAGGCCGGCGGCATCCAGCGCGGCGGTCAACTCGGCGATGTCGGCCTCGGTGGCCGCGATCAGCGCGGCCAGGGACGATCGGGGCCGGGTGGAGATCTCCACCTGGCCACCCGGCTCCACGGTAACGGTGCCGCCGCCCGTCAGTGGTGCTGCCGGGCTCGCCCCGTCGATGGTGACGGGGCTGTGCCGTCCCAGCGCCCGGCGTAGTCGGTCGCGGTCGACGGGGCGGGCCGGGTCCGCGGCGTCGTGCACGGTCCATTCCAGTTCGACGCCGGTGAACGTCGGTGGGCCGGTCTTGAAGCAGATCCCGGCGAGGTGTCCGACCGCCCCGGCCGTGTCCTCCAGGACGGTGGCCCGGTCCAGCTCCGGCGACATCACCACGAGACGACTCCCTTCCCCGGGCGGCGCGACCCGCCGCGTGTACCCCGACGTCACGGATCGTGACCGACCGTGCGCCGGGCAGTCCCACCATCTTCTGTCTAGCAGACGGGATCGGCCTGCCCCCGGAGATGAATTTTTGTCCGGATCGGCGTGTCAGCCGGGGGCGGCGTGGGTCGGCTTGGCGCTGCGGGCGGCGTCGGGGGTGGGCGGCGTGGTGGACCGGGCGGTGGCGGCGGGCCCGGTCGACCGGGTGGGTTCGGCGCTGGACGGGGACTTCGGGGCAGGCTCGGGGACCAGCCGCAGGCAGTAGCGCTCCACCTGGTCGGCACCGTTGGCGGCGGCCACCAGATCGGCGAAGGCGGACGTCTCCAGCGCCCCGGCGCGCTGCCCGGCCGGCTTGGCGAGGTAGGCCCGGCACAGGCCGGTGAGCTGTTCCGTGCCGGCCGGCCGGCCCGGACCGCCGCTGGTGGCGCCGGGCGTGGTGGAAGGGCCGGTGGTGGGGGCGCCCGGGCCGCTCCCGGTCGGGTCTGCGCTCGGGGTACGCGACGGCGAGCCGTCTTCGCCGGAGCTGCCGGGCGTGGTGGCCGGCGGCGAGGCCGGCTCCTCCGGTCGGTCGAGACTGACCGCGGCGAAGGCCACGCCGGCGGTGGTGGCGGCGGCGAGCCCGGCGACCCAGGCCGCCGCGCCGGCCCGCCACCGCCGGTGCCGGCGCTGCCTGGCCGCCGCGGGGGCGGGCGCCGACCGGGCCGCCCGGAACGCGGCGAGAGCCTGCTCCTCCCCGGACAGCTCGGCCGGGTTCGCGGGCGCGGCCGCGGCCGCGAGCAGGTGCCACAGCGGGTCCGGCTCGGCGGGCGGCCGACCGTCCCGGGCCGCGTCGAGGAGACGCTCGGACTCCGCCCGGTCGGCGGGGCCGTCGGACCGGCGAAAGCTCATGCGAATCCCCTCACGTCATCCGTCCGCCGGCTCGGCGTGCGGCGCGCTGGGCGCCTGCCGTCCCCGGCCGGTACGGGGGCGGGGCGGGGCGGCGTTCCCGGCTCCGCCCGAAGGCTGGTCGGACTGGGCGCGATCCAGCAGGGCGGCGAGTCGGCGCAGCCCCCGGTGGGCGGCGGTGCGGACCGCTCCCGGGCGCCGGCCGAGGACCCGCCCGGCGGTCTCCGCGTCGAGCCCGATCACCGCCCGCAGCAGCACGGCCTCGGCCTCCCGGGGCGGCAGGGTGGAGATCAGTGCGAGCGCCGCCTCGGTACCGATGGTCTCTCCGGCCCGCTCGGCGGTGTCCGCGTCCCCCGCCAGCTCGCTGAGTGCCTGCACCGGCACCGGCAACGACGGCCGGCGCCGCTGCCGGCGCAGATGGTCCATGGCGCGGTTGCGGGCGATGGTCACCGTCCAGGCGCGGAACTCGCCGCCGGTGAAGCTGGGCAGGTCGCGGGAGATCTGCAGCCAGGTCTCCGAGGCGACGTCCTCGGCGTCGGCGCCGACCAGCGCGGTGAGGTAGCGCAACAGGCCGGGCTGCAGGCTGCGGTAGAGAAAGCGGAAGGCTTCCTCGTCACCCGCCTGCGCGGCGACGACCGCCTCGCTCAACTCACCGGTCATGGACCCGCCGTTCCCGCTGTCCCGACCCGTCGGGTCGGCCCTCGCCGCGACCAGCGTGCCCGGCGCCTGCTGCGTCCGGCAACCGGACTACCACCCGCACCATCAGCCCCCCGCTGATCCGATCGCCCCCCGGCGCCGAAGCGGCGGGCGGCACGTATGGACACTCGCCGTGAAGTACGGCCGTCGGCGGACATACCGTACCGGCGTCAAGGGACTGCCCGGAGCCGGGCTAACGCTAGGAGTGGATGGCGGGGGGGACAAGCCGGCGCCCACCTGGGAAAGAGTGAGATTTATCTACGCCGCCACCCGGCGCGTCGACGTAACGACCGATCATCGTCGGACGCTGCGACGCCGGCTGCCCGGGGTTGCCCGAAGGCGGACACACGAAGTGCGCAGCGGCTTTGCTGGCTGATAGTACCCATGTCGTCACGCTGAGCCGAACGGTGCGGGAGCCGGTACCCATTCAGCCCAGCGACTCCGAACCGGCCGCCGTTATCGACCGGAGAGATCGCGGGGAAATACTCCGCCGCCCCGCTGGGTACGGTATTGGGGTGTTGTCTTCGGAAGTCGTGCTCAGCGGTCGGTACCGCCTGGACGAACGCGTCGCCACCGGCGGCATGGGCGACGTCTGGCGTGCCAACGACCAGGTGCTGGGCCGCCAGGTCGCGGTGAAGGTTCTGCTGCCGGCGCTGGTCTCCGACCCCGATTTCATCGCCCGGTTCCGCGCCGAGGCCCGGATCATGGCCTCGCTGCGCAACCCCGGCATCGTGCAGGTCTTCGATTCCGGCGCGGACACGCTGCCCGACGGCAGCCACGCCGACTACCTGGTCATGGAGTTCGTCGAGGGCGAGCCGCTGTCGCGGCGGATCGAGGCTGCCGGTCAGCTCGAGGTCGGCGAGACCATGTCGATCGTGGCGCAGGTGGCCCAGTCGCTGCACGCGGCGCACGCCCGCGGCATCGTGCACCGCGACGTGAAGCCCAGCAATCTGCTGGTCCAGGAGGACGGCACCGTGGTGCTGGTCGACTTCGGGGTGGCCCGGTCGACCAACGTCACCAGCATCACCAGCACGAACGCCGTGCCCGGCACCGCCCTCTACATGGCTCCCGAGCAGGCCGCCGGCCGCCCGGTCTCCGGCGCCACCGACATCTACGCACTCGGCGCGGTGGCGTACTGCTGCCTCACCGGCGGTCCGCCGTTCACCGGCGACAACCCGCTCCAGGTCGCCGTCCGGCACCTCGACGACGAGCCGCCGGAGCTGCCGCACGACATCCCCCAGCCGGTCCGCGAGCTGGTCGCCCGGGCGCTGGCGAAGGACCCGGCGGACCGCTTCGCCACCGGCGCCGCGATGGCCCAGGCGGCCCGGGCCGCGATCTCCGACTCGCCCACCGCCATGGTGGCGCCGATGGCGCTGCGCCGACCGACCGGCCCGATGACCACCCGGGGCGACCTGCCGGCCGCGCCGCCGCCGGTCACCGTGGCCCAGCCCGGGCGCGCGGGCCGGCGCGGCACGCTGGTCGGCGCCCTGGCCGCCGTGCTGGTGGCGCTGGCCGCCCTCGGCGCGGCGCTGGGCGCGGCGAAGTCGGTCGGCAACAACCCGGCCACCACGATCGAGACCACCTCGCCGGGGGTCGCGCCCAGCGACGACGCGGCCGAGGCCCCGGCCGCCACCGAGGCCGCCCCGACCGATCGCGGTGATCGGACCTACCGCCCGGCCGGCCCGGGCAACCGTCCGTCCGCGTCCGCCTCGGCGACACCAACCCCGACACCGAGCGCTTCCACAGCGCCCTCGACGTCGCCCAAGCCCTCCTCAGTCGAGACCACGCCGCCGAGCACCGCGCCGGTGCCAACCGACACGACGACGACCACGGCACCGGTACCGACAGACACCAGCACCACGACGACCCCTCCGATCGTCGCGGAGGGCTGAGCGGCCCGACCTGTCGCCCGCACCGCTGCTCGCCTACTACCCGCCCGCTCGAACGCTCGGCACCACCTGCTCCGTAACGGCCGCCAGGTCCCACTGCTGACGGCCGGAGCGCCGTTGTCGACGGTGCTGGGCGGTGACGCGGCCGTACGACCAGGTCGTACGGCCGCTCAGCCGCCGGGGGTGACCAGCCCGCTCTCGTACGCCAGGACCACCGCCTGCACCCGGTCGCGGAGCTGGAGTTTCGCCAGGATGCGGCCGACGTGGGTCTTCACCGTCGCCTCGGCGACGTGCACCCGGGCGGCGATCTCCGCGTTGGACAGGCCCTGCGCGACGAGCAGCAGCACCTCCCGTTCCCGCTCGGTGAGCTGGGCCAGCCGGGGGTCCTCGGTGGGGCCGGGGCCGAGTTGGCCGGCGAACCGGTCGAGCAGCCGCCGGGTGATCGACGGCGCCACCACCGAGTTGCCCTCGGCGACCACCCGGATCGCCGCCAGCAGTTCCTCCGGCGGGACGTTCTTGAGCAGGAAGCCGCTGGCCCCGGCCTGGAGGGCGGCGAACGCGTCGGCCTCGGTGTCGAAGGTGGTCAGCACCAGCACCCGGGGCCGGCCCTGGGGCCGCCCGGCGCAGATCCGCCGGGTCGCCTCCACCCCGTCCAAGGTCGGCATCCGGATGTCCATCACCACCACGTCGGCGTCGACCCGGTCGAGCACCCGCAGCGCGTCGGCGCCGTCGATCGCCTCGCCGACCACTGTCAGGTCGGGCTGGGAGTCCAGCACCATCTTGAACCCGGCGCGCACCAGCGCCTGGTCGTCCACGATCACCACTCGGATCGTCATGCCGCCACCCCCTCGGCCGCCGACGGTAGCGGCAGCCGTACCTCGACCCGCCACCCCCCGGCCAGGCGCGGCCCGGCGGTGAGGCCGCCGTCGTACACGCTGACCCGCTCGCGCATGCCGACCAGGCCGTGCCCGCCGGACGGCCCCGGCCGGACCATCGGCCGGCCGCGGCCGTCGTCGACGACCCGGACCAGCACGGCGTCGTCGGAGTACCCGAGGTCCAGGTCGACGGCCGCGCCGACCCCGGCGTGCTTGAGCGCGTTCGTCAGCGCCTCCTGCACCACCCGGTAGACGGTCAACTCCAGGCCCGGCGGCAGCGCCACCGGCTCGCCGGTCACCCGCCAGCCGATCCGCAGCCCGGCGGCGCGGAACCGGTCCAGCAGCTCGGGCAGCTCGACCAGCGCCGGCCGACGGTGCACCGGCTCCGCCGACCACCCGTCGCCGTCGCAGGCACCCACCGCGCCGGGCGCAGCCACCGGCTCCGGCCGGCTAGTTTCCCGCAGTACGCCCACCAGCCGGCGCATCTCCTCCAGCGCCTGCCGGCCGGTGTCGGCGACCACCTTGACCGCCTCCCGGGCGGTGGCCGGATCCCGGTCGATGGTGAAGCGCGCCCCGTCGGCCTGGACGATCATCACCGCCATGCTGTGCGCCACGACGTCGTGCAGCTCCCGGGCGATCCGGGTGCGCTCCTCGGCCACCGCCGCCCGCGCCTCGGCCTCCCGCTCGCGTTCCAGGGTGGCGGCCCGCTCCTCCAGGGTGAGCACGTAGAGCCGGCGGGTCCGCACGTTGAGCCCGACCAGCCAGACCGCCCCGGTGACCAGCCCGAAGTAGATCGCGCTCGCCCACCACGCCCCCGGCCCCCTGATCTGGAGGGCGGCGAGCACCACCCCCACCGCGGCCACCATTCCGGCGAGGACGCCGTCGCGCAGCCGGTCGGCGTACTTGACCACGCTGTAGAGGGCGATGAGCACGGCGATGTCGTAGCCCAGCGGGCCCCAACCGGCGAGCACCTGGCTGAGCGCGAGCGCGGCCACCACGACCGCCACCGGCGTCGGGTGCGACCGCCGGAACAGCAGCGCCGCCGCCATCGCGAAGCCGACCGCGGTCGCCTTCCAGCCGCCGGGCTGGGTGACCACGCCGAGGACGGCGAAGAGGGCCACCAGGCCGGACACGGCGACGTCGAACGCGACGCCGCGCAGCGGCCGACCGAAGATGGCGGGGTTCACGGTCACCCAGCGTACGGGCCGTCCCACTCGTCGATGCTTACCGTCGGCCCCGCTTCGAAGCCAGCGGCCACGGCGACCGACCACGCGACCCACTCAGCGGCGAACCGCCCGCCCACCCGGTGCAACCTGGCCCGCCCCGGCGCGGGCCAAGCCGACCCGGTGATGGTCACTGTCCAGCCGTCGACCGCGCCAGGCGCCCAGTCGCACACCGCCCGGCTGAGGGCATCGGCCTCAGCGCGGGAACTCAGCGCGACCCGGATCTCCGTGTCGCCGACCAGCTCGGGCAACAACGCGGTCGCCCGTCTCAGGTGGGCCAGCAGGTGGGCGGTACCCGAGGCCCGCTCGGGGTGCCCTTCGCCGGCGGCCAACGTGACGCAGGCTGGCGTGCGGTCAGACGCCGGCCGATCGTCGTGCCCTCGCCGGCCGGTCCTCACGTGGAACGTTCGGCGACGAAGACGCCCAGACCCTGATGGCCGTACAGTTCGCCGGTCTCGATGAGGATCGTGATGGCCTGGCGAACCGTCGACTGACTGCCGACCTCGTACAGGTCGGCGAGAGCCTTGGTCGAGGGCAGCTTGTGTCCGGGAGGCCACTCGCCCGAGGCGATGCGTTCCCTGATATCGGCGATGATCCGCCGATAATGCGGCTCGAACTTCCGTGGTGCGGGCATGCGAAGTACTCCCAGCTAGGCCCACACATCTGATCACGCCGAGCGGGAGAACTTCAAGAGCAACGTTGGCTTTACCAGTATTGTCGGTAGGGTGCGGAGGTGAGGAAAGGCCCAGCTAGGCACTGCGGCCCCTTCCTTGGTCGGAGCAGCATCCGGACGGTCAACAGGGTTTGTCGGCCGTGGCGACCGGCTGACTGCTCCGACGCCAACGACATCCGCGGCGGCAGAGCGGCCGCCAGGAAGCAGGCCCGGGGTGGGTGCCGGGCTCCGGCCGGTGTGGGCGCGCGCTCACGCCGGCCGCCCCCGCCCGCCTCGGTGCCACCTGCCCATCGACCAGGGAGGGACATGGACCCGATCGACGACTCGCCCGACAGCCGGTGGCACCGGTGAGCGCGCCCCGCTGGATCGTGCACCTCCCCACCACCCTCACCAGCCTGGACGAGGCGATCTCCCTGACCGTCGCGCTGCGAAACTCACTGCGCCACGTCACGGCCATCGACTTCGGCGAGGCCACCCTCAGCGAGGAGGACCGCCAGTTCGTGCGTACCCGGGTGTGGTGCGACGCCCGGGCGAGCGGCTCCGCCCGCTGTCTCCTTCGAGCTGACCACGATGGACCCTGTACCCGACCGGACGGGAGGTCCCGGTAGAGAAAGGGGTGAGCCGTCAGGCGAACCGTTCGGTCGTCACGGGAATCAGCCCTTGCTGGCGCAGGACGGAGGTCAGCTCGTGCAGCACCGGCCTGACGGCGTCGTCGGCGTCGGTCGCCAACGAGGCGGTCAGGTCGAGGCACCAGGCGAGGTTCCGGCCGATCCTGCGGAGGTTCCAGGCGAAGAGATCAGCCCCTACCCGCATTCGGCCCGCGGGCATCCCTTGTGCCGCCGGATGGGCGACATCGCCTTCGGCCGACGTCCGCCAAACGGCATTGAGCTCCGCCAGTTGGTCCGCACGAAGGTCCCTGGCAAACAGGACCCGGTAGACCCGCTTCTCGTGGCATCCGTCCGGTGCGTCTGCCGGGCCGAGCCGGAGCGGCGGCGCGGTCGCGAACGGTTCGTAGTCACGGAAGTAGGTGCGCAGCACCGCTTCGGGGGGCAGCCGTCCGGCGCCAAGCTGCCGGAAGACCGCCTCGGCGACCCCACGGCCGACCGGCGTCACCCGCCCGGACAGTTCCGGGTCGGTACGCATGCCGCGGCTGAACGATGCGGAACTCCACCAGCGGCCGTCCGCCGGCGTCCATCCTGCGCTGTGCAGGCCCACCGTCACGCAGTGGCGGTCTCGGACGAACTCCTCGATCACGATCCCCTCCGGACTGGACGGACGGCCGTCGGCGGGCGAGAGGATCAGGTAGTAGTCGAGCTGGGCTCGCGACTCGGCGGAATCAACAACCGCTGCCATTCGCCCGGTCCGTCGCGGATCGGTGGTCATGTCGTGGTCAGCGAGCCAACAGCTCGTGCATGCGGTTGATCTCCACGGCCTGTTCGGTGGCGACGGAGTTGGCGAACTCCGACAGGGTGAGATCCGAGCCGACCTTGAGCAGATTCGTGGCCATCTCGACGGCACCCTGGTGGTGCTCGGTCATCATCCGCACGAAGAGCCGGTCGAACTCTGCGCCCCGGGCGGCGGCGAGCTGGTGCATCGCCTCCGGCGACTGCATGCCACGCATCGTGCCGTGGTCGTGCCCCGCCACCTCTGGCGAGAGGCCGCGGTTCTGCAGCCAGCCGCGCATCATGTCGATCTCCGGCCCCTGGCTGGCCCGGATCCGGTCGGCCAGGGCGCGGACGTCGGAGTCGGCGGCCCGGTCGGGGGCCAGCGCGGCCATCTCCAGGGCCTGCGCGTGATGCGGGATCATCATCCGCACGAACCAGACGTCCATTGAGTTGTGCGGGGCCGGACCGACGTCGCCGATCTCCCCGGCCGCCCGTACGGCCGCCGACTCACCCGGCCGCCCGGGCACGATGACTGCGGGGCCGGTCGGGGCGGGCGTGCCCGCCGGGGCGGAGCCGGGTCGTGCGGAGCCTGACCCGCCGGAGTGGACCACGATGAGGATCACCACCGGCAGCGCGAGGGCCAGTGTGACGATCGCCAGGGTCCGGGCGCGCCAGTTGGTCATGAGCCACTCCCTGAGGTCGAGGTCACCGCGATGGTATCCATTCACCAGGGCGCCGACATGTGACCCAGGTCACATCGATCGACATCAGCGGACGGTAAGGTGTGGACACTCATCATCCCCTTGCGAAGGGCTTGCCGATGATCAGATTTTCCACGCCCCTAACACGGCGGCTCCACGTCGTGAGCTTGGCCGCGGTCGGTCTCCTCATCACCAGTGTCGCGACCGCCGCACCGAGCAACGCCGCAGTGGCACCGCAGTCGGCGTCCGGCGCCACTGCGGACGCCGCGAACGCCCTCCCCGGCGTCGACGAGATCGTCAGCAGTCCCAACCTTCGGCAGATCGCCAACCTGCCGAAGCAGGCTCCGCTGAACGCCACCAACAGCGACATCGCCTTCCAGGGCAACTACGCCTTCGTCGGCAACTACAACGGCTTTGTGATCTACGACATCGCCCGTCCCAGCGCGCCGGTCATCGTGTCGCAGGTGCTCTGCCCCGGATCGCAGAACGACATCTCGGTCTACGGCAACCTGCTCTTCCTCTCCACCGACTCCTCGCGCAGCAACGACTCCTGCAACAGCGTCGGGCAGTCCGCGACCATCAAGGAGTCCTGGGAGGGCATCAAGGTCTTCGACATCAGCGACAAGACCAGTCCGCGCTACGTCAAGGCGGTCGAGACCGACTGCGGCTCGCACACTCACACCCTCGTCCCGGCCAAGGACGGCACCTCGGTGTACCTGTACGTGTCGTCGTACTTCCCGTCGGACGATTATCCCGACTGCCAGCCGCCGCACGACTCGATCTCCATCGTCAAGGTGCCACTGGGCACCCCGACCGATGCGGCGGTGGTGGCCACACCGAACCTCTTCCCCGATGGCGGGTACAAGGGTTCCAACACCTCGGCGACCAGCGGCTGCCACGACATCACCGCCTACCCGGCGAGGGACCTGGCGGCGGGCGCCTGCATGGGCGACGGCATTCTGATGGACATCTCCGACCGCGAGGCGCCCCGGGTGATCGACCGGGTGCGGGACACGAGGAACTTCGCGTTCTGGCACTCGGCGACCTTCAACAACAGCGGCACCAAGGTGGTCTTCACCGACGAACTGGGCGGTGGCGGCGCGGCGACCTGCAACAAGAAGGTCGGGCCGAACAAGGGCGCGGACGCCATCTACGATGTCACCGGCAGCGGTGACGCCCGGACCCTGGTTTTCCGCAGCTACTACAAGATCCCTCGGGAGAACGCCGACACCGAGAACTGCGTCGCCCACAACGGCTCGCTGATTCCCGTGCCCGGCCGCGACATCATGGTCCAGTCCTGGTACCAGGGCGGCGTCTCGGTCTGGGACTTCACCGACTCGGCCAACCCGAAGGAAATTGGCTACTGGGAGCGGGGTCCACTCTCGGCCACCCAGCTGACCTTCGGCGGCACCTGGTCGGCGTACTACTACAACGGACACATCTATTCCAGCGACCAGAAGGGTCTGGACGTGCTGGAGATCGACGAGCAGTCGATCCCGGGCGCGCAGGCGAGGCACTTCACCCAGCTCAACGTGCAGACTCAGGTCGAGTACCGGGACTGACCGGAGGGCACACCCGGGCCCGGCCCCCTTCAGGGGTCGGGCCCGTTCGTGTGCTGACTCAGTTCATCGAAAGCCGGCACCCTGAGATTTCACCGTGACAGACCCCCACTGTGACGGCGATCAGCGTCCGTCCATACCGGCCGGTAATATGCCACGCTCTCCCGGTCGAGGTGACAGCGATCCTGTCCATACCAAAAGGACGGTTGATGTGACCCAGGTCACATTGATAATGGTGATCCGTCGGTAAGGTGTGAGCCATCGTCATCCCCTTTCGGAGGGCCTCGCCGATGATCAGATTCCGTACCCCACCCGCCCGTCGACTCCGGATCGTCAGCCTGGCCGCCGCCGGCCTCCTCGTCGCCGGCATGGCCACCGCACCAAGCGCTCAGGCGACACCACGCCTCGGCGCGGAACCCGCCACGGTGGACACCGCCGGCCTCGGTGTCGACCAGATCTCCAGCAGCCCGAACATCCGGCAGATCGCCAACCTGCCGAAGCAGGCGCCGTTCGACACCGAGGGCGCCTTCGGCACCGACATGGCCTTCCAAGGGCCGTTCGCGTTTGTCGGCAACTACAACGGGTTCACCATCTACAACATCGCGTACCCGTCGAAGCCGAAGATCATGTCGCAGGTGCTCTGCCCGGGCTCCCAGAACGACGTCTCCGTCTACGGCGACCTGCTCTTCCTCTCCACGGACTCACCGCGCAACGGTGACTCCTGCGACAGCCAGGGCGTACCGTCCAGCGAGACGATCTGGGAGGGCATCAAGGTCTTCGACATCAGCGACAAGACGGCCCCCCGTTACATCAAGTCGGTCAAGACCGCCTGCGGCTCGCACACCCACACCCTGGTGCCGGCCAAGGACGGGACGTCGGTCTACCTCTACGTCTCGTCGTACGGTCCCCGGGACACCTACGTGGGCTGCCCGCCACCGCACGACTCGATCTCGATCGTGAAGGTGCCGCTCGCGACGCCGACCGACGCGGCCGTCGTGGCCACGCCCGTCCTCTTCCCGGACGGCGGCTACCCGGGTCGCCCGGGCGGCTCGGCGACCACCGGCTGCCACGACATCACCGCCTACCCGGAGAAGGACCTGGCCGCCGGCGCCTGCATGGGCGACGGCATCCTGATGGACATCTCCGACCGGGAGGCGCCCCGGGTGATCAACCAGGTCCGGGACACGGTCAACTTCGCCTTCTGGCACTCAGCCACGTTCAACAACACCGGCACCAAGGTCATCTTCACCGACGAGCTGGGCGGCGGCGGCGCGGCGACCTGCAACACGACCGTCGGGCCGAACCGCGGCGCGGACGCCATCTACGACATCACCGGCAGCGGCGACGCCCGGGCGATGGAGTTCCGCAGCTACTACAAGATCCCCCGGGACAACTCCAGCACCGAGAACTGCGTGGCCCACAACGGCTCGCTGATCCCGGTGCCCGGGCGGGACATCATGGTCCAGGCCTGGTACCAGGGCGGCATCTCGGTCTGGGACTTCACCGACTCGGCCAATCCAAAGGAGATCGGCTACTGGGAGCGGGGACCGCTCTCCGACACCCGGCTGATCCTCGGTGGTGCCTGGTCGTCGTACTACTACAACGGCAACATCTTCTCCAGCGACATCCAGAAGGGTCTGGACGTGCTGGAGATTGACCAGGCGTCCATTCCGGGAGCGGAGACGAAGCACTTCACCCGGCTCAACGTGCAGACCCAGCCCGACTACCGGGACTGACGTCTCGGCCACATCCGGGCCCGGTCCCCCGCACTCGGGGGGCCGGGCCCGAATCCGGTCAGCTCATCGGCAGCTGGTAGCGCCGCTCGCCGGCACCGGTCGCGGTCGCCAGCCGCACCTCCCCGGTACGCAGTCCGTACGTCACCGACCAGCGGGTGTGCGGCTGCCGTACCGCGTCGAGGATGCGCAGCGCGGCCGGCGCGTCGACCACGCCGCCGGCCCGGTCCAGCGCCGCGGCGATCATCCCGTACCGCCGGTCGCCGCGCAGCGTCCGGTCGGGCACCCCGATGACGGGCACGCTGGTCAGCGCCCGCCAGGTGCCGCTCTCCCGCGCGATCCGCATGGTGCCATCGACGAACTCGACCACGGCCGACGCGCCGCCGGCGTCGGCGAGCAGGTAGTGCAGCGGCGGCCCGCCGGCGAAGTCGAGGTTGTGCCGGGCGAACACGGCAATCGCCTCGTCCACGGTGGCGGCGGTGTCCAGGACCAGCCGGAGGATGCGGACCGAGCCGACCATCGGCCGGCCCGGCACCGGGCGCGCCGTCGCCGCGTCGTCGGCGGCCAGGCCCACGGCGAGGCCACGTTCGTTCATCCCGTCGAAGGGCAGCAGCGGCGCGTTGAGCAACCGGCGGTCGCCGGTCGGATCGCCGCCCACGCCCAGGTAGGCGATGTCCACCAGGGAGATCGAGGCGTAGCCGTCCGGCGGGTCGGTGCGCAGCACCAGGGCCGGGTTCGGTTCCCAGTCGAAGTTCCGGGCGAACAGCGGCCGGCTCCGGTCGCCCGACGCGACGAAGAGCGAACAGCCGAAGGGGCTCGCCGGGGCCGTGGCGGAAGTGCCGACCGTGGGGTCGTAGTCGCCGACGTAGGTCATCTCGTACAGCGGCAGGTCGTCGACCTTGCGCAGGCTGGCCAGGGTCCGCTCGACCTGGCCGGCGTCCTGCCGGGACGCGCTCGGCACCCCGGCCGGCGACGCCGCGGACCCTGGGGAAGCCGGAGACGTCGGGGAGGGCGGGCCGGCGCACGCCGTGACGCTGAGCAGCAGGGCGGCACCGCTGACGAGCACTCTCCCGCGCATGACATAGACGCTAGGTAGGGCCGTGACGGATGTCCATAGCGCGGCGGCACCGGCCGCCACGGCACCGTCCGCCGTCAGTCCGACGGGATTCGGACCAGCTGCTCCTCGATCGCCTCGGCGGTGAGGGCCGGCCGGCCGCCGGGATGGCCGACGGTGGCGCCGGCCGCCGCGACGGCGTACCGGGCCGTCCGCTCGGGCGGGTCGCCGCGGAGCAGGCCGACGGTGAGCGCGGCGACGAACGCGTCGCCCGCCCCGGTGCTGTCCACCGTGGGCGTCTCGCTGAGCGGCACGAATACCTCTCCGTCCGGCCACACGAAGGCATTTCCCTCCCCGGCCACCTCCACGGCGACCAGCGACGGCCCGCGCCCGCGCAGCTCCCGGCCGGCCCGCAGGCCGGCGTCGGCGTCCTTCGGCGGGTCGCCGACGAGCAGCCCCGCCTCCTGCGCGTCGGCGCGCAGCACGTCGGCGAGCGCGAACAGCTCCGCGGCGCCGTCCAGGTCGTCCGGCGCGCCGTCCAACACCACCAGCCGGTCGGCGGCGCGGCCGCACCGGGCCGCCGCCAGCGCCGCCGGCAGCGGCTGTTGCAGCTGTACGAGGACCGCCCGGGCCGCCCGCACGACCTCCTCGGCGCCGGCCACGTCCGCCTCGGTCAGCAGCATCTCCTCGCCGATGTCCTGCAGGTACCGCCAGCGCCCACCGGCATCGACCACGTCGACGATGAGCGCACTCGGCGCGCCCTCGCGGCGGACCACCGGGGCGACGTCGATCCCGTCGCTGCGCGCCCGACCGAGCAGCCGGTCCCCGACCTCGTCCTGCCCGACCACGCCCAGCAGGCCGACCCGGGCGCCGAGCTGGGCGAGGCCGACGGCCTGGTTGGCGCCCTTGCCACCGAGCAGTTCCCGGCGGCACCGCACCGACGCCGCCCGGGAGGCGTCGGGAACCTCGTCCACCAGCAGCACGAGGTCCCGCGCCACCTGCCCGACCACGATCGCGTCCAGTCCCGCCATGCGGGGCTGATACCCGGGCCGCCGCCGGTCACGCCAGCCTCGCCCGGACGGCTCAGCCCTCGGCCCGCTCGACGGTGAACATGTAGCAGCCGTACACCACGTTGCGACTGTGCAGCGCGACCACCGCCGGGTCGGCGAGGAGCGCGGCGATGACCTCCTCCGGGTCGCTGCCGTCGTGCTGTCGGCCGCCGTGGATGCGGCCCCGCCGGTCGTACGCCCGCAGCACCTGCGGACGACCCCGCCACGCGGCCGGATAGCCGCCGGCGGGGTCCGGCCCCGGGCAGTCCGCGTCGTGGGCGAAGATCGGCCCCACCTCCCGGTACGGCCCGGCCGCCGCCGGCGGCGGCGCGTACCCGAAGAGCAGCAGCGGCTCGCCCGGCGTCGCGTCGCGCAGGCAGCAGCGCAGCGGCTCCCCGCCCTCGGCGGTGAGCCGCTCCACCGGCTGCCCGGCGGCGTCGCGGCCGGTGGCCCGGACGCCGGCCAGCGCTCCGGCCGGCAGGGGGCGGACGAGGAAGGTGGTGCGGGTGGCGGTCGTCATGATCCCAGCCTGGCGCGGTCCGGCCCGGGATGCTGGCGGCGATCGGACCTCGCATCGGCCGTCGTGGCGGGGCCGGACGGGGTCCAGGGTTCAGCCGGGCAGCGGCGCCTCGTCACCGCCGCGGGTGCGGCGCGGGCCGACGAGCCGGCGAACCATCGGGGCGGCGTTCCACTTCGCCGCGCCGACCAGGTCCCGGGCGTGTTCCAGCACGGTGTAGTCGGGGCGGGCCAGCCCGTCGGCGATCGCGGCGTCCAGGTCGTTGCCGCAGCGGGTGAGCACGGTGTCGAAGTCCCGGCGGACCGGTTCCAGCAGGTGGTAGCCGAACGCGCGGTGCAGCCGGGCGAAGAACGGCTTGTAGAGCCGGGCCCGCTCGTGCAGCCCCGACGAGTACGACATCAGGCTCTTCGGCCGCCGCCGGACGTAGTCGGGCAGGACGTCGGCGAAGGCCCGCCGGACGATCCACTTCTCCTGCCCGTCGCGCAGCTTCAGCCCCAGCGGCAGCCGCATCGCCAGCTCCACCACGCTCAGGTCGAGGAAGGGCACCCGGGCCTCCACCCCGTGGTCCATGCTGGTCCGGTCGACCCGCTGCAACTCGGTGCGGCAGAGGTTACGGATCCGGTGCAGGAAGAGCCGGCGGGACCGCTCGGGGCCGGCCCGGTGGTACATCGGGTAGCCGCCGAACAGCTCGTCCGAGCCGTCCCCGGTGAGCACCACCTTGATGCCCAGCTGGCGCAGCCGGCGGAAGATCGGCACCGAGACCACGGCGTTGATGATGTCGCCGTACTCGGTCAGCTCGGAGATCCGGATCGCCTCCCGCACGTCGGCCAGCCGGATGTCGCGCGGGCGCAGCTCGACCACCTCGTGCGGCACGCCGAGGTCGGCGGCGAGCCGCCGGGCGTACGCCACGTCGGGGCTGTCCGGGACGCCGACGGTGACCGCCACGCAGTCCGGGTGCATCCGGTGGGCGTGCAGCAGCGCCAGCGAGCTGTCCAGCCCGCCGGAGAGGACCACGCCGACGGTCAGGTCGGTGTCCACCCGCATCCGGATGCTGTCGGTGAGCGCGGCACGGACGAGCAGGGCGGCCTCGTCCGGATCGTCGATCATCGGCAGTCCCGCGCCGAGGGTGAGCAGGTCGACGTGCGGGCGCAGCGCCACCCGGCCGTCGGGCTCGGCCCAGCCGTGGTGCCCGGGGGGCACCTCGCTGATCGGCGCGCCGTGCCCGACCAGCGCCTTGACCTCGGAGGCCAGGTGCAGGCAGCCCGGGCCGCGGGACCAGTAGAGCGGCTTCACCCCGAGCGGGTCCCGGGCCAGGTAGGCGCGGCCGGTGGCCCGTTCCACCACGGTGAAGGCGAACTCGCCGCGCAGCCGGCGTACCGCGTCCTCGCCCCACCGCAGAAAGGCGGCGAGCACCACCTCGGTGTCGCTCCCGCCCCGGAAGGCGTACCCCAGCCGCGTCAGCTCCACGCGCAGCTCAGGATGGTTGAAGACCTCGCCGTTGTAGCAGAGCAGGTACCGCTCGTCGGGCGAGACCCAGGGCTGCGCGGCCCGGTCCCGGTCGACGATCCGCAACCGGCGGACCCCGGCCAGCAGGCCCCGTTCCTGCCGGGTCTCGGTGACCTCGCCGCGCGGGGCGAGCACGGCGAGCATCCGGCGGAAGGTGGCCGGGTCGGCCTCCGGCCCGATGCTCAACGCGATACCGCACATCGGCGGTCTCAGGCACCCATCTCGGCCTCGTAGGCCCGCCGCAGCCGGCCCCGGGCGGTGGGCGCGAGGCAGAGGTGCCAGGCCTGCCCCTCGTCGACCACGTTGATCTCACCGGCGTCCTGCCGGGCCAGCAGCAGCCCGGCCAGGGTGTCCCGGACGCCGAAGCGCCGGAACCAGGCCAGCTCCACGTCCGCGGCGTAGCCGAGGCAGTGCCCGCTGGGCACCATCGCGGCGTACCCGAGGCGGCGCAGCCGGTACTGGTGCTCAGCGCTGCGGGCCAGGCTGGTCACCCAGAGCGGCGGGGTGCCGGGTGGGGTGGCCCGGGCGAACTCCCGGGCGATGTCGTTGAGCAGCGCGACGATCTCGCGGCGGGCCCGGCGGAACATCAGGCCCGCGGTGCGCGGGGTGGTGCCCGGCCGGAGCCGGCGGCGCACCGCGCGCAGGCTCCGGCCGAGGACGGTCGCCGGCTGCTCGTGGTACCGGAAGCTGAGCAGCCCGCGGCGGCGCAGCCACTCCAGGTCGACGAGATCGACGCTGCTGTTGACCTGCGCGTCGGTAAGGAAGGTCGGCGCGTCGCGCCACCACATCACGTCGATCCGGGAGAGCAGGTAGATCCGGACCAGCGCGGTGAGGTCGGCCGCCGAGCTGCGGGCGTTCGGCTGGTAGCGGGCCATCTCCAGCAGCAACGTCTCCCGCGCCCCGACGAACCCCTGTGGGGTGGCGTCCAGCACCACGGCGATCGCCGGCTCGCGCAGCCGCTGGTCGAGCAGCACCTGCCGGGCGGTGGCCGAGGGGGCGTCGGCCAGGGCACCCACCTCGACGAGCAGCTCCGCCACCGCGGCCCGGTACGCGGCCAGATCCGGCTCGTCGGGCGCCGGCCGGCCGGCCGGTGCGGTCGGGGGCAGACGGCGGACGGGGGCGGTCGACGCGACGGCGGCCCCGGGTTGCTGGCCTGGGCTTCGGCTGGGCACTCGCATGGTCGGGCCCTCTCTCCGGACAGGACACGGTGTGGCTGAACCTGAAACACACCGTAACCACCACGACCGCCGGATCCCCGAACAATCCTCCTATCTCCCCCGAACGACGCCTATCCGGTGTGGTCCGTCCCGAACCGCCCGGCCAGCCCCTGCACCCACCCGTACGACGGGACCCCGCCGGTCTCTCCGTCCCGCCCGGCCCGGACCGCGTCGGCGAGGTCGAGCGCCGCGCCGAGGGCCGCCCGGAACAGCAACGAGCCGGTGCTCACCCGGGCGACCCCGAGCCGGCCCAGCTCGGCCGGGCCTGGCCCGGCGGGCCGGTGCAGCACGTTCAGCGGCAGGCCGACCTCGGCCGCGAGCAGCCCGACGGTGTCGTCCGGGGCTGCGGGCACGAAGATCCCGTCGGCGCCCGCCTCCCGGTACGCCCGGACCCGGTGCAGGGCCTGCTCCAGCGGCTCGGGCACACCGCACCACCAGGCGTCGGTACGGGCGTTGAGGAAGAGCCCGGGGGTTGCCGCCCGTACCGCCTCGATCTTGGCGGCCATCAGCTCGACCGGCGCCAGGGTGTCGTCGGGGCGGCCGTCCTCCAGGTTGATCCCGACCACGCCGAGCGCGGCCAGCTCGGCGACGTACCCGGCCACCGCCGCCGGGTCGTCGCTGAAGCCGCCCTCGACGTCGACCGTGAGCAGCGCCGGCAGCCCACGCAGCCGGCGGGCCAGCTCCAGGTTCTCGGTCCGGGTGGCCGCCGCCGCGTCCGGCTTTCCGCCGGCCGCGGCGACCCCGAGGCTGGTGGTGCCGATCGCCGGGTGACCGCGGGCGGCGAGCGCCGCGGCGGAGGCCGCGTCCCACGCGTTGGGCAGCAGCAGCGGACGGCCCGGCCGGTGCAGGACGCGGAAGGCGGCGTACCGGTCGCTCATCCGAAGATCACCTCAAGCCTGGCGGGGACGCGCAGCGTCGGGTGCGGCTCGTGCCGGAGTTCGGTGCCGGTGCGGACGCAGCGGCCGCGCAGCGCGTCGACCACCCCGATGGCCAGCGCCAGGGCGTGCCGCTCCCCCGGACAGCCCCGGGGCCCGGCGCCGAAGGTCAACGCGCGGCCGGGCCGGCCCGGGACGAACCGGTCCGGCTCGGCGAAGACCGCCGGATCGCGGTTGGCCGCGTCGAAGCGGAGCAGCAGCGGGCTGCCCGCCGCGAGCTTCCGCCCATCGAGCCGCAGCGCGGCGGCGGCGACCCGGCGGGTGGCGCGGACCGGCGGGTCGAGCCGGAGCACCTCGGCGAGCAGCCCGGCCGTCGGCACCGACCGGACGTGATCGGCGGCGTCGCCGGCCGGCAGCGGCGGATCCAGCCGGCTCGCCGTGACCTCGGGTCCGGGGAGGACATGCCGGGCAGCGGCCCCGATCAGACCAGCCGTGGCATCGCACGCCTGCACCAGCAGTCCGAGCCGGTTCGCGGTGACCTCCGGCGGCGCCGGCCGGGACAGTTCCAGCAGAGTGCCGACCGCTCGGTCGGCGCGCGCCACCGCCGCCGGGGTCGCGCCCGGATGGTAGGCGGCGGCCACCGCCACCACCGCCGGCACGGCCGCCGTCGGGTCGGCCAGGCCGAGCCGGTCGGCCAGCACCACCACGGGTACGCGCCGCGCCAGCCGCGCCATCACGTCGAGTCTCCCGCCGGCCCGGTCGATCTCGTTCCCCGCCAGCCGGGCGGCGGCGGTCCGCAGCTCGTCCGGGTCGAGCCCGGCCAGCGCGGCCACGCCGACCGCCCGCCTGGCCGGGTGGCGCCGCGGGTCGCTGAACCGGCTCACCGTGCTTCGCAGCCAGGCCAGGGTGCCCGGTGGCCCGTCGGGGGCGGTCGGTACGACGCAGTCGGGGTGGGTCAGCACGGCCGTCACGTCGGCGTGCCGGGTGACCGACCAGGCGCCGTCGGCGTCGCGGACGGGCGGCCCGCAGCCGGGCGCGCCGGGGAGAACATCAATCGTCGACCAGCTCATGACCCGACGCTAGGCCCGCAACCCTTCGGCCCCCACCGAACCGTCCCCACCCAACCTTGGTGGGGTGGGTCAGGCGCGGCGGGGGGCGGTGTCGCGGGGTGGGGCGGGGGCGAGGTCGGTGGGGTCGAGATGGAGGGCGGCGGCGAGGGCCGGGACGCCGGCCGGGGTGAGGCGGATCGCCCGGCCGGTGCCGCGTACGGTCCAGCCGAGGTCGAGGAAGCGGTGGCAGAGTGCCGCGCCGAGGGCACCGGCCAGGTGTGGCCGCCGCTCCGTCCAGTCCAGACAGTCGCGCACCAGCGGTCGCCGGGCGGCCCGGAGCGGCTCGACCGGTACGCCGAGCCCGGTCAGCCAGTCCAGACCGGCGGGGGTGAGGGCGAGGCCGCCCGACCGGTCCAGCACGCCGCGGGCCAGCAGTGCGTCGTACAGCCGCACGCCGAGCCGCCCGGCCAGGTGGTCGTAGCAGGTCCGGGCGTACGCCAGGGCGGCGCCGGCCGACGCGGCGCGCAGGGTGCGGGGCGGAGCCGCCGGGGCCGGGGCGTGGCCCGCCAGGTCCTCGATGAGCTGGGCCACCGACGGGCCGGCCAGGCGGACGTACCGGTGCCGGCCCTGCCGCTCCTCGACCAGCAGCCCGCCGCGGACCAACCGGGTGAGGTGGTCGCTCGCGGTGGACGGGGCGACGCCGGCGGCGCGGGCCAACTCCCCGGCCGTCCAGGCCCGCCCGTCGAGCAGGGTCAGGCAGAAACTGGCCCGGGTCCGGTCGGCGAGCAGCGCGGCGAGGCCGGCGACCGAACCGCCGTCGGTGCTGGTCGGGGTCATGCAGCCATGCTGGCACGAGGACGGTTCGGTGCCCACCGAACGGTCCCGGCGCTCTTTACATCGTTGTATCCAACGTTGTAGAAACGGTGCACCGCAGTGACCTCTGTCGACACCGACCCGAGGCAGGTCTGATGGGACATCTCCACCGTGGTGGCGTGCTCGCCGCCGTACTCGGTCTGGTCCTGGCGACGGCGTCCTCGCCGGCCGCCGCCGGTTCCGGCCCCGACCGCTACCGCAACCCGATCTCCGCCGGCTTCGCCGACACCTTCGCCGACCCCGTCATCGTCCGCGGCGACGACGGCCTCTGGTACGCCTACGGCACCTCCGACCCGCTCCGCGAGGGCGAGAAGCAGGCCCACCGGGTGCCCACCGCCCGCTCGGCCGACCTGGTCCACTGGACGTACGTCGGCGACGCCTTCGCCCCCGACCAGCGCCCGTCCTGGGCCGCCCCCGGCGCCGCGTTCTGGGCCCCCGACGTGCGCCGCGTCGGCGACCAGTGGGTCATGTACGTGACGGTGACCGACACCGACGTCTCCACCGACACCTTCGACACCGCCATCGGGGCCGCCACCGCGCCCAGCCCGACCGGCCCGTGGACCTTCGTCGACCAGCCGGTGGTCGCCCCGCGCCCCGGCGGGGGCGGCGGCTACCTGTGGACCATCGACCCGAGCCAGTTCACCGACGTCGACGGCCGCAACTACCTCTACTTCGGCAGCTACTACGGCGGCATCTCGGTCACCGAGCTCACCGCCGACGGGCTGCGCGCGGTGGGCACGCCGAGCCTGGTCGCCATCGACAACAAGTTCGAGGGCAGCTACGTGCTGCGCCACGACGGCTGGTACTACCTCTTCGCGTCCACCGCGAACTGCTGTGCCGGCCCGGCCACCGGGTACTCGGTGCACGTCGGACGGTCGCGCAGCCCGCGCGGGCCGTTCGTCGACCGGGACGGCGTGCGGCTGGACGTCTCCCGGGCCGGCGGCACCCCGGTGCTGACCCAGAACGGCAACCGCTGGATCGGCACCGGCCACAACGGCTTCCTCACCGACCTGTCCGGCCAGGACTGGATCGTCTACCACGCGATCGACCGCGCCGACCCGTACCTGGACGAGCCGTTCGGGATCAACGAGCGGCCGATGCTGCTGGACCGGCTGGACTGGGTCGACGGCTGGCCGACGGTGAACGCCGGCGCGGGCCCGTCGGAAGCGCCGCGGCCCGCGCCGGTCACCACCGCCCGGCTCGACGAACGCTTCGACTCCGGACTCTCCGGGTGGCGCATCACCGCCGGCCGTTGGGAGGTCACCGACGGCAGGGTCAGCGGCACCGGCACGCTCGCCAGCCGTACGGTGATCGACGCCGACGTCCGGGCGGAGGCCGACCTTCGGTTGACCGGCGGCAGTTCCGCCGGATTCGCGCTGGGCGGACGGGATCGTGAGCGCGTCACCATCCTGGTGGACGCCGAGCGCGGCCAGCTCGTGGTCCGCGCTCCCGGCGGGCTCGCCGCAAGCGCACCGCTGCCGGCTGACTTCGCCGCAGGTGAGGTGCACAACCTGGCCGTCGAGGTACGCGGTGACCAGCTCGTCGCGGAACTGAGCCCTGCCCGTCTCGGCGACCAGCTGGCCGTCGTCACGGCCCGGCTGGGGTGGTCCCTCGACGGCGAATTCACGCTCGTCGCCCGTGACGGCCGAGCGGAGTTCGACAACGTGAGCGCGGCCGAGCTGTACCAGCCGGTAGACCGGACCGTGCCGGAACCGACCTCCGGCCCCCTCCTGTCCGACTACTCCGACGAGTTCGATGACGGGCTCGACGCGGACTGGCAGTGGGTCCGCGAGAACCCGGCGGCGACGGTGCGCGACGGTGCGCTGCGTTGGCCGGTGGAGTTGGCCGACCTGGTCGGTACCGGCAACACCGCCGGCGTGCTGCTGCGCGACGCGCCGACCGGCGACTACGTGGCGGAGACGAAGGTGACCCTCGACCTCGGCGAGGCGACGGTCCGCAACTATCAGCAGGCCGGGATGGTCGCGTACGTGGACGACAACCGCTTCGCCCGGCTGTCCCAGGTGGCGATCTGGAACACCCGCCAGGTCGAGTACGGCTACGAGCTGCCCTTCGCCGGCCAGCCGGTGTACGGCGGCAACATCGTCGGCACCCCGGCGACCACCACCTGGCTGCGGCTGGCCCACCACGTCGACCCGGCCACCGGGGAGCACGAGTTCCGGGCCGGCTCCAGCCGGGACGGCCAGCACTGGACCTGGGGTGGGGTCTGGACCTTCCCGGCCGACACCACGCCCCGGATCGGCCTGGTCGCGCACGGCGGCGCCGAGCCGCCGGTCACCGCGGAGTTCGACTACCTGCGGTTCCACCGCTGACCCGGTGGGGGCCGTCCGCCGACACGCGGACGGCCCCTACCGGCGGGTCGGGCGGCGCGGGGCTCAGGCCGGGACCAGCGGGCTGACCGTGCGGGCCTCGCCGTCGTAGCTGCGCGCCGCCACGAACTGCCCGCCCGGCCGGTCCGGGCCGGCCAGCGCCCGGGCCAGCCGCCGGTCGGCGTCGCGGAACCGCAGCGCGAGGCTCAGGTGCGGGATCCACCGCCCCGGCAGGTGCCACGGGCGTTGCCCGGGGGCGCCGGCCAGCACGTCCCAGACCGTGGCGTGCAGGGCGACCAGTTCCGGTACGGGCCGGACCAGCCAGACCAGCGGCGCGCTGCCGTCGAGCACCTCCACCCGGTCGAGGAGGGCGGGCACGGGCAGTGCGGCGGCGCAGACATCGGCGAGGCGTTCCTCGACCCCGGGCGGGAACTCGTCGACCGCGGCGAGGGTGAGGTGCGGCCGGTTGGTGGGGTGGATGTTGCGGGCCAGGCTGGGCAGCCCGGCGGCGGCCAGCCGCGCCCAGGCCGCCCGGACCGCCTCCTCCAGCGGCGCGGAACACACCAGTTCGACCGTACGCACCCCGTCACGCTAGTCGTCGGCCGTTATGGCCGCCGGCCCGCGGCGACGACCTCAGCGCCAGCCGGCCGCGCGGGCGGTACCGCTACCGGCGGCGTCTGGCGATCCGCACGCCGAACGCGACCGCGCCGACGACGAGCACGACGCCCAGTAACTGGAGGCCCGGCGAGTCATCGGCCTCCCCGTACACGATGCCGGCGACGCCGATCGCGATGGCGAGGATGGTGAGGATGGCGAGGAGGTACTTCATGTGGTCTCGGTTCCTTCCTCGACCCACTCGAGCAGGTCACCGGGCTGGCAGTCGAGCACCCGGCACATGGCTTCCAGGGTGCTGAAGCGCACGGCCTTGGCCCGACCGTTCTTCAGCACCGCCACGTTCGCCGGCGTGAGCCCGACCCGCTCGGCGAACTCGCCCACACTCATCTTGCGTTTGGCCAGCTCGACGTCGATACGCACGACGATGGGCATCAGATCACCGCTTCCATGTCGGTCCGCAGCGCGGTGGCCTGCCGCAGCAGCGCCCGCATCACCACCATCAGGAGCCCCAGCACGGTGACACCGATCGTCATCAGGAACAGCAGGAGCGGTAGTCCGGGGTCATCCGCGTTGAACCCGACGTAGAGAAACACGCCCACGAGCACCACCCACGCGGCAGCGATGGCCCACACGATCGCATCCACCCACGCCAGGGAGGCCGCGCTGAAGATGCGGTCGTTCTTGACCAGGGTGAGCAACTTCCAGGTGGACACGATCACCACCTGCACACAGAGCACCCAGAACACCGACACGGCAGTCGCCGGCCACCTCAGGTATGCGAAGTCCGGGGACTCCTCAGCCATGTACCTGAACTGTCCGGGCAAGGGAGAGGGTCTGGAAAACCACCAGGACCCCGAACAGCAACACAAGGAAGACTCTGAGAGCGGCTACCGCCCGATATTGGGTGACCATGCATCGAGTTTCGCTCATAACCTATCGAATGTCAATAGGCCGGCCATCCCTCAGGGGCACCCCGCCGCTGCCGGACACCCCTGCGGATCGGCACGTCCGGATCGAGGGCACCGGCGCCGCGGAGGGGGGCGGGACGTCTCCGGCTCGACGGTTGTGCCGGTCGCCGCGACGGGTCGGCGGGGGGAATGAAAGGCTTGTCGCATGAGTTCCGCACCAACACCGACCGACCCCACCCACGCCGTCGACGCCGACGAGGCGAGCGCCTTCGCTGATCTCGGCCTGCGCGCCGAGCTGCTGGGCGCGCTCTCCGCCCTCGGCTACGAGGAGCCGACCCCGATCCAGCGGGAGGCGATCCCGCCGCTGCTGGCCGGCCGGGACCTGCTGGGGCAGGCGGCGACCGGTACGGGCAAGACCGCCGCGTTCGCCCTCCCGCTGTTACAGCGAATGCCGGACGACCGCAGGGGCGGGGACCCGGTGTCGCTGGTGCTGGTGCCCACCCGGGAGCTGGCGGTGCAGGTCTCCGAGGCGTTCCACCGCTACGGCAAGGACCTGGGCGCCCGGGTCCTGCCGATCTACGGCGGCCAGCCGATCGGTCGGCAGCTGCGCGCGCTGGACATGGGCGTGGACGTGGTGGTGGCCACCCCAGGCCGGGCGCTGGACCACATCGCCCGGGGCACCCTGCGGCTGGGCGCGCTGGCCACCGTGGTGCTCGACGAGGCGGACGAGATGCTCGACATGGGCTTCGCCGAGGACATCGAGGCGATCCTGGAGCACGCCCCGGCGCAGCGGCAGACGGTGCTCTTCTCGGCCACCCTGCCGGCGCGCATCGACGGGCTGGCCCGTAAGCACCTGACCGACCCGCAGCGCATCCAGATCGAGCGTGAGCGGACGGTGGCCGGGGAGGCGCCCCGGGTGCGGCAGAGCGGGTACATCGTGGCCCGGGGGCACAAGCCGGCAGCGCTGGGTCGGGTGCTGGACGTGGAGTCCCCGACCGCGGCGATCGTCTTCTGCCGCAGCCGCGAGGAGGTGGACCGGCTCACCGAGACGATGAACGGCCGGGGTTACCGGGCCGAGGCGCTGCACGGCGGGATGAGCCAGGAGCAGCGGGACCGGGTGATGGGCCGGCTCCGCTCGGGCACCGCCGACCTGCTGGTGGCCACCGACGTAGCGGCCCGCGGGCTGGACATCGAGCAGCTCACCCACGTGGTCAACTACGACGTCCCGTCCGCGCCGGAGTCGTACGTGCACCGGATCGGCCGGGTGGGTCGGGCCGGCCGGGAGGGCGTGGCGATCACCCTGGCCGAGCCCCGCGAGCATCGGATGCTGAAGACCATCGAGCGGGTGACCGGCCAGCGGATCACCATCGACAAGATCCCCACGGTGGCCGACCTGCGGACCCGGCGGCTGGAGCTGACCCAGGCCGCGCTGCGGGAGAGCCTGCTGGAGGACGACCTCGATTCGTTCCGGGTGATCGTCGAGTCGCTGTCGGACGAGTTCGACATGGTGGAGGTCGCCCTCGCCGCGGTGAAGCTGGCCCACGAGGCGGCCGGGCCCACCACCGAGGACGAGGAGGAGATTCCGCAGGTCGCGGTCCGGGCTCCGCGGGAGGGCCGGCCGGAGGCCGCGGGTCGGGGCGACCGGCGCGGCGGCGCCAGGCCGCGCACTGGCGACACCACCCAGGTCTTCATCGGGCTGGGCCGGCGCGCCGGGGTCCGGCCGCAGGACCTGGTGGGGGCGATCACCGGAGAGACCGGCCTCAACGGCCGGGACATCGGCTCGATCGAGATCGCCGACCGGTTCTCCCTGGTCGAGGTGCCGGTCGGGGTCGCCGACGAGGTGATCACCGGGCTGCGGGGCAGCACCATCAAGGGCCGCAAGGCCACCGTACGGCGGGACCGGGACGGCGAGGGCGGCGGCGAGCGCCGCTTCGAGGGGGCCGACCGGCAGGAGCGGCGTGGCCGGGACTTCGGCGGGGACCGGCGCGACCGCCGCTGAGGCACGCACGCCGAGGCCCCCGGTCGGTCGACCGGGGGCCTCGGTGCGTCCCGCCGGGGCGGGTGGCGGTCAGGCCGCGCTGAGCGTCTGGCCGCCGAGGGTGTTGGCGTCCACGTCGGCCGGGCGCAGCGCCAGGGCGAGCACGTCGGCGACGTCGGCGAGGGTGTGGATGGTCAGCGCCTCGCGGACCTCGGCGGGCAGGTCGTCCAGGTCCGGCTCGTTGCGCTTCGGGATGATCACCTCGGTCAGGCCGGCCCGGTGGGCGGCGAGCAGCTTCTGCTTCACCCCGCCGATGGGCAGTACCCGGCCGGAGAGGGTCACCTCACCGGTCATCCCGAACTCGGGGCGGACCGGCCGGCCCGTCACCAGGGAGGCCAGCGCGGTCACCATGGTGATGCCGGCGCTGGGCCCGTCCTTGGGCACCGCGCCCGCCGGGACGTGCAGGTGGATCCGCCGCCCGGCGAGGGCGTTCGGGTCCAGCCCGTACCGCCGCCCGTTGGAGCGCAGGTACGACCAGGCGATGTGCGCGGACTCCTTCATCACGTCGCCGAGCTGGCCGGTGAGGGTCAGCCCCGGCTCGCCCTCCATGCTGGTGGCCTCGATGAAGAGCACGTCGCCGCCGGCGCCGGTGACCGCCAGGCCGGTGGCCACGCCGGGCACCGCGGTGCGCTCGGCCGACTCCGGGGTGAACTTCGGCCGGCCCAGGTAGCGGGCCAGGTTGCCGGTGTCCACCCGGACCGGGCTCGGGTCGGTGGCCAGCTCGACGGCGACCTTGCGCAGGATCTTCGCCAGTCCGCGTTCGAGCTGCCGCACGCCGGCCTCCCGGGTGTACTCCCCCGCGATCCGCGCGAGGGCCTCGTCGGCGACGGTGACCTCGGCGGCGGTCAGCCCGGCCCGCTCCCGCTGCCGGGGCAGCAGGTGGTCGCGGGCGATGGCCACCTTCTCGTCCTCGGTGTAGCCGTCCAGGGTGACCAGCTCCATCCGGTCCAGCAGCGGGCCGGGGATGGTCTCCACCACGTTGGCGGTGGCCAGGAAGAGCACGTCGGACAGGTCGAGGTCGACCTCCAGGTAGTGATCCCGGAAGGTGTGGTTCTGCGCCGGGTCCAGCACCTCGAGCAGGGCGGCTGCCGGATCGCCGGCGTAGCCGACGGCCAGCTTGTCCACCTCGTCGAGGAGCACGACCGGGTTCATCGAGCCGGCCTCGCGCAGCGCGCGGACGATCCGGCCCGGCAGCGCACCGACGTAGGTGCGCCGGTGGCCGCGGATCTCCGCCTCGTCGCGGACGCCGCCGAGGGAGACCCGGACGAAGTTGCGTCCCAGCGCCCGGGCGACGGACTCACCGAGGCTGGTCTTGCCGACACCGGGCGGGCCGGCGAGGCCGAGCACCGCTCCGGAGCCGCGCCCGCCGACGAGGCCGAGGTTGCGCTCGGCCCGGCGGTTGCGCACCGCGAGGTACTCCAGGATGCGGTCCTTCACGTCGGCCAGGCCGGCGTGGTCGGCGTCCAGCACCGCGCGGGCCGCGGCCAGGTCGGTGTTGTCCTCGGTACGCGTGTTCCACGGCATTTCGAGGACGGTGTCGAGCCAGGTACGGATCCAGCCGGCCTCCGGGGAAGCGTCGCTGGCCCGCTCCAGCTTGCCGACCTCGCGCATGGCCGCCTCGCGGACCTTCTCCGGCAGGTCGGCGGACTCCACCCGGCTGCGGTAGTCGGCGGAGCCGTCGGGCTCGTCCTCACCGAGTTCCTTGCGGATGGCGGCGAGCTGCTGGCGCAGCAGGAACTCCCGCTGGGACTTCTCCAGCCCCTCGCGGACGTCGCTGTTGATCTGCTCGGTGACCTCCTGCTCGGCGAGGTGGTCCTTCACCCAGCCGACGAGGAGCTCCAGCCGGGCGGTGACGTCCGGCGCGGCGAGCAGTTCGGTCTTCTGCGCCAGGCTGAGCCAGGGCGCGTAGCCGGCTGCGTCGGCCAGCTCGGAGAGGTCGGTCATCCGCTCCATGGCGTCGATGACCTGCCACGCGCCGCGCTGTTGGAGGACCGAGGTCATCAGCGCGCGGTACTCGCGGGCGAGTTCCCGGGCCTTGCCGGCCGGGGCGGGTTCGTCGAGTTCGGTCGCCTCGACCCACAGGGCGGCGCCGGGTCCGGGCACGCCGGAGCCGATCCGGGCCCGGGACAGGCCGCGGACCACGGCGGCGGGTTCGCCGTCGGGCAGTCGACCCACCTTCTCGATCATGGCGACCGTGCCGACGGAGCCGTACTCGCCGTCGATGCGGGGCACGGCGAGGAGCTTCTTGTCCCCGGAGGCGCGGGCCGCGTCGACCGCGGCCTGGGTGGTCGGGTCGAGGGTCACCGGGATGACCATGCCCGGCAGCAGGACGGCGTCGGTCAGGGGAAGTACCGGAAGAGTTGCCATCGAACACCTGCTATCGCGTTGAGTTGAGCGTGTCAGGCTCAAGTAACAAAGCGTTCCCCTTGTTCCTGACTGTGACCCAGACCACCCCGCCCGGGCATGGGCCGGCGCGGCAGGAACAGCTCCCGCACCGCCCTTGCGCCGCCGGCCAGGGCGACCACGAGCGGGATGGCGAGACTGGTCGCCCAGAGCGCCGTGACCGCCGGCGCGGGCAGGCCGCCCACGGTGGCCACGACGGCCAGCGCCACGAAGACCAGCAGCTTCGTCCGGATCCGCCCCAGCGGGACGGGTAGCACGGGAGCGGACATGTCGCCTCCAGGAGGTACGCGGATCAGCCGAGCAACAGCAGGACGGCGGTGCCGACGACCGCCGCCGGGATGGTCGTGATCACGGTGGCCAGGGCGGCTGAACGCCGGCGCAGGGCGGCCAGCGGGATGAGCGCGTCGCCGTCCTGGCTGACCGCGTTGGCCAACAGCGTGGGCAGCGGCAGGCCGCCGCTGATGAACAGGCCGGTGAAGACGATCTGTACGGCGCAGCCGGGGATCAGTCCGATCCCGGCGCCGACCAGCACCCCGAGCAGTCCGGTCAGGGCGAGCTGCGAGCCGTCGAAGCCGGTGGTGGTGGTGAGGACCTGCCATCCGACGTACGCCACGGCGACCCAGACGGTGACGAACGAGGCCTCGTGGGCGCTGTGTCGCAGCGTTTCCCGGAGCGACCCCGGCAGCGCGGTTTCCAGGTTGTCGTCGGCGAGCCGGCACCCGCCGGCGGCAAAGATGACCACCGCGGCCAACGTGCCCAGCACCCCGAGCGCCAGGTACGGGTCGACCCCGCCGAAGGTGTCGGTGAGCGCCACCGGGTCGACCAGCTGGAAGACGACCGGCACCGAGACGGCGAAGGCCGGCGTGGTGAGCCCCCAGAACGCCGTGGCCGGGTCACGTCGGCGGAGCCCGCCGAGCAGCCGGAGCGGGGCCGGGACAGGGCGCCGCGCGGTGGTGGTCGGCGGGTGGACGGCCACGTCCACCCCGCCGCGCCCGGCGCCGACACCACCGGCGACGGCCGCCGCAGCCGGGATCGGGGCGGGCCGACCAGCCGTGCCGGCGGCCCGGATACCACCTCGGTCCCCCCGGGAGGCCACGCCGGATCGGGCCGGGTCGATGCCGACGGCATCCACCACGTAGCCGGTGACCAGACCGACCGCGAAGAGCAGCAGATGCAGCTTCAGCGCGAAGCCGGGGTTCCAGGCGAGCACCACCCAGGACGAGTCACCCATGGTGGCGGTCAGCGCGGCGACGACCGTACCGAAGGAGACCTTCTTCCAGGCGTAGAGCGGCATCAGGATGATCGCGCCGCCGCAACCGGGACTGACCCCGAGCAGCGCGCCCACCAGCGGCCCGAGGCGGGGCCGGTTGGTCAGGCCGTCGGTCACCCGGTCGCCGTACCGCCAGCGCAGCCAGCCGAAGAGCGCGACGAGGACCGCCACGTAGACGCCGACCTGCATGAACGCGTCCGCGAGCGGGCGCAGTACGAGTTCCGTCATGCGAACACCTCCTGGAGACGGGCCGGGACGCCGCCGGGCCGCCCGCATGCCGCGGGCGACCCGGCGCGGTGGCGTCAGGTGACAGCGCTCTTGACCTTGCTGGCCAGCTTCCCGGGGCCGGACGGATTGGTGCCGTAGAGCCGGGGGTCACCGGGCGGCAGGACCGGTTCCGGCGCGTGCGCGCGCGGGCTGTGGTCGTAGCGGAACTCGCCCTTCCCGTCCGGGGTGGGTCCGGACGCCCAGGCGCCCTCGGCCGCGTCGTTGCCCGGGGAGAAGTCCAGGTAGGTCCGGCCGAAGTCCTCGAACTCCTTGGAGTCCGGGAAGGCTTCGGGCACCGGCATCCCCTCCAGGCCGTCCTCCTTGAGCTGCTCGATCGCCGCCAGCCACATCCGCTGGTGCATCGTGTCCCGGGCGAGCAGGAAGCGGAGCATCTGCTTGACGCCCGGGTCGTCGGTCATGTTGAACAGGCGGGAGACCTGGAGCCGCCCCTGCGCCTCGGCCGTCACGTTGAGCTGGAAGTCGGCCATCAGATTCCCGCTGGCGGTGATGAAGCTGGCGTTCCACGGCACCCCGGCACTGTCCACCGGAAGCGCCCCGCCCCCGCCGTGGATGAAGTGCGCCGGGTTGGACCCGCCGTAGATCGCCCCGACCATCGGGCTGTCCTCGGCGGCCTCCGACAGGGCGAGCGGCGCGTTCTCCAGCAGCCGCGTGATCATCGTGGAGATCATCTCGACGTGGCCCATCTCCTCGGTGCCCACGTCGAGCAGCAGGTCCTTGTACTTCCCGGGCAGTCGGCAGTTCCAGCCCTGGAACAGGTACTGGTTGGCGACGGTCATCTCGCCCCACTTGCCGCCCAGGATCTCCTGGAGCCGGCGGGCGAAGGCGGCGTCCGGGCCGTCCGGCTTGGCCTCGAACTGCAGGTCCTTCATATGGGTGAACATCGGTCCTCCTCGGTACCGCTGGTGTGGTACCGAGGACAGTTCCCGCCGTGCTGGCCCACCTGGGCCAACCACCGGCCCCCGGGGGTCAGCCGGTGGGACCGGGCAGCCGCACCTCCACGGCGACCCCGCGGGGCCGCAGCGCGAGGGCCCGCACCGTCCCCCCGTCGGCCGCCACCAGTTCCCGCACGATCCAGAGCCCGATGCCGTGCATCCCGACCGCGGGAGCCGGCCGACGCAACGCCTCCCGCAGCGCGGGGCTGATCCGGCCCTGGTCCGTGACCAGCAGACTCAGCCCGGTACGCCGCACCGCCGCACGGACACCGATCTCCCCCGCCCGCGGACCGTGGCGGAGCGCGTTGCTCACCAGGTTGGTCAGCACCTGCCGGGTCCGCCGTTCGCAGACCGGCCAGGCGGCGGCCCGGCGGGTCACGCTGACCCGCAGCCGGTCCGGCGGCACCAGGAGCATCGCCGAGGGCAGCACGGCGGAGAGCGGTACCGGCGCCTCATCCGCTCTGGTCAGGGCCAGCGCGCCGGTGTCCGCCACCATGGCGCGCAGCAGGAGGTCCAGGTGGACGGCCTGGTCCCGGGCGAGCTGGCTGATCGCCCTGCGGTCGTCACCGGTCAGCGGCCGGCGGTCGTCCGCCAGTGCGCGGGTCAACGCCGTGAGCGTGCTGACCGGGGCCCGGAACTCGTGGCACAGCACCCGCAGCATCAGCCCGGACTCGGTCCCGGCCACCGGTCGGGACGGCTCGCAGGGGACCTCGGCCTGCGCCAGCGCCCGGCGCAGCCCCCGCAGCAGCGTCCGGAACCCGTGTCGTCGTCGCATCAGCCCGGCTCCCCTCGTGCGGCGGCCAGCGGCATGATCGGTACCCGCTCGGGAAGGGAACAGACATGCCCAATTCCCCCAATATCCGGTTGGTGGTCGTGGACGACCACCCGCTCTTCGTCCGGGGCCTGCAGCTGCTGCTGCCGGTCACCACGGACGGACGGGTGACGGTGGTGGAGTCGACCGGGGACGCCTCCGCCGCCGCGTCCCTGGTCGGCCGGTGCCTGCCGGACCTGGTGCTGGTGGATCTGCACATGCCGCCGCCCGGCGGGATCCGGGCGGTGGCGGCGATCCGGCGCACCACACCCCGGGTCCGGATCGTGGCGATGTCGGGCTCGGACGACCCGGCGCCCGCCCTGGAGGCGCTGCGCGCCGGCGCGGAGGGGTTCCTGCCGAAGAGCAGCGAGCCCGAGGAGCTGATGCCGCCGCTGCTGGCGATCCTCGACGGCTGGGCGGTCCTGCCGGCGGCCCTGCTGCGCAACCTGCTCCGGCCCCCGCGCGCCCCCGCCGTAGATCTGGACGACGAGGAGCGGCGGCTGCTGCGGGCGATCTCCGCCGGCCGACCCACGGTGGAGATCGCCGCGGAACTGCACGTCTCCGAACGGACGGTGAAGCGGATGACCGCCGCCCTGCTCCGGAAGTTGCGGGTGTCCAGCCGGACCGAGGCGGCCGCGGTCGCCGGGCACGCGGGGCTCCTGGGCGGGTGATGCCGCCACCCCCGGATACGGCGAAAAAGCGCGACCCGCCGAATGGCGATCGCCGGTATTGTTGCGAATTCGCCGCGCCGTACGTCAAACTCTTAGCCACACCCCGCCCGACACAGGGAGCAATGGCGATGGCAAGGAAAGTAATCACCGTTCTGACCGACGACCTCGACGGCGGAAAGGCCGATCGGACCGTCGAGTTCAGCCTGGACGGCGTGGCGTACACCATCGACGTCTCCGATGAGAACGCGGGCGTGCTGCGCAAGGCGCTCGACCCGTACATCAGCGCTGGCCGGCGGATCGGCCGCGGACCGGTTGAGGCCACCCGGCCCGCCCGCCGCGCGGGCCGCCCGGCCGCCCCGGGAATGGACCGCGAGCAGAACCGCGCCATCCGGGAATGGGCCGCCAAGAACGGGTACGAGATTTCCGAGCGGGGCCGCATCCCGGTCTCGGTGGTGGAGGCGTACAAGAACCGCTGAGCCGTCGGAGATCACCTTCGGGCACACCGGGGTCACGCTGAGAAATCGGCGGGACCCCGGTCGCTTTTTCCCCTGTTCACAATTTCCCGCCGGGCGGTGGACCCCGGGCCGGGAACGGCGGAGCCGCCCGGGACAGGCCCGGGCGGCTTCGTCCGTGTCGTGAACGGGAGTCAGTTGACCTCGATCCGCACCACGTCGAAGGCCGGGGTCTGGTTGGCCCGCTCCATCATCGGGATGCGGTGGGAGCCGTCACCGGCCCAGACCGCGCACTGCGCCAGGCCCGACTCCGGCAGCCCGGGGATCTGGATCTGCACGTCGTCCGGCTCCGCGCCGCCGCGGCCGTCCTCGGTGGCCACGAAGAACGCCGGCACGTCCTGCGGGTTCGGGGGTTGGCGGGTGCCGTTGAGCATCCGGCACGCGGTGTGGAAGTGGCCGCGGACCAGACCCTGGTCGTTCAGCAGCGAGCTTTCCAGGTAGTACCCGCCCTGGCCGGCGGCCAGGAAGCGGTCCCGGATCAGGTTCTTCGTGGTGACCCGGAGGGTGAACGGCTGATTCCGGTTGACCTCGTTCGGGAACTGCGTGATCAGCAGCGAGGGATTGTTGGCGGCGGCGCCGACCTCACCGAAAGCGGTACTCACGCAGCGGTTCCCATTCTGGAAACCGTCGTGCGCCTCGAGCTTGCTGTTCGCGCAGTCCTTGGCGAGCACGCCCAGCCCGTTGCCGTTGTTGTTCCCGCCGTTGTCGTTCTGACCGCCGTTCTGATCGCCGCTGTCCTGACCGCCGTCCTGACCGCCGCTGTCCTGACCGCCGTTCTGGCCGGCGTCGGCAAGGGCGCACGGGGCGAACTGGTCGAGGCCCTCTGGCCGCTGCGCCACCCGCCCGATCGCGGTCGCGATCCGGTTCAGCGTCGCCTTCCGCTTGTCGGCCAGGGGCCGCAGGATGACGTTGTCGATGAAATCCTGCCCGTTGCGGCTGCCGTCGGCGGCGAGCCGCCGGTTGGCCTCGGCGATCTGGGCGTCCAACTGGGCCAGGTTGCGGTCCACCTCGTTGCGCGCCTGGTCGGGCACCTGCGGCAGCTTGCCCTTGACGTCCGGGCAGGCCACGGTCGGCGGGCCGGGCGCGGCGCCGCCACCGGCCTTGACCGCCTGGCACTCCGCGACGGACATCTGCCCGTCGCCCCAGTGGTTGCGCACCCAGCGGCCGTCCTGCCACGTCCGGGTGGTGCTGCCCCGGCCGCTCGGCGAGGTGGCACCGGGGCTGGGCTGAAGGCACGACGCCGACGCGGTGCGGGTGTACGTCCGCCGGTCCTGGGCCGACGAGATCTGGGTCACGGCGACGATTCCGCCGAAGACCACGAGCGTGCCGACAACGGCCAGCAGTCGCTTGCTCCGCGCGTTACCGGATGCCCGGCGCGCCCGTGTGGACCTGCGCATCGAATTGCTCTCCTTCTCGATCCGGTGGCTGACTCGTGACCCCGGCGGACCGACGGAATTCGGGGTGAGGATCACTGCGACGTTCCGGTCACACGTCGATGACCGACGATGCCCTTTCCGCACCGTCTCCCGCGCCTGCCGGTGCGGGTGGAGGATCTGGTCCATTCCCGCTTAGGTACGGAGCGACGACGGCGAAGGTTCAACCGTTGATCGGAGAATTCCGCACCGCTGCTCCGCCCGTCGGGCGATCAGCACCCAAAGTGCAAGATCGACGGGGTGGCGGGCGGGGCGGGGGTCAGTCCGCGCAGAGGTGGTCGAAGGCGAAGCCGCCAGCCAGCTCGTTTCGGCGGGAGGCGAGCTGGCGGATGTCGCCGCGGAGCCGGTCCCGGTCCACCAGCGGCGGCTCGCCGGCGTCGAGGTCGCGCAGCCGCTCCCCCACGGCCAGGGCGGAGAGGTCCTCGGCGAGGCGGGCCGGATCCACCCCGCAGGAGAACCGCTGCGCGATGACCCGGACCCGCTCGACCAGGCACCACCCGGGCCGCACCTCGACCCAGCTCCACCCCTCGGTTGGACCGTCCTGCCAGCGCACGTGCAGGCCCCGGACGATGGGATCGGCGAGCCGCCGGTCCACGTACGCCTCGACCGCGGTGGCGCGGGCCAGCGCGCCGAGGTCGTTGACGTGTCCGCTGCGCCCGTCAGGCAGCCGTCCGATGATGTCGCGGAAACCGACCGGGTCGACGCCGTCCGGCCCGGCCGCGGCGGCGTCCGCGTAGCCGCGCGCGTCGATGACGTACTCGACGATCCGGCGGCCGTGGTCGGCGCCGCGCAAGGTCGGCGACTCGATCCGCAGCACCGGCAGGCCGACGGCCGCGCAGACGGCGTTCGTCATCCGCTCGGCGCGCTGCTCCGGTGAGCCGGGCGCGGGCGGCGCGGCGATGTCCACGGCGAACAGCGGTCGGCCGGTGTCCGCGGCACAGACCACCTGGTCGAAGCCCGCGCGGAGGGCGGTGCTCCACTGGTTGCCGGTGATGCCCGGCGGCCGCCCGTGCACGAGGTCGCCGAGCCGGCGCGACGCGTACCCGACCTGACCGGCCCGGGTGAACAGCGGCGCGCCCCCGGCCGTGATCGGACGCAGCAGGGAAGCGGCCTCGCTGCCGGTGCTCGTCATCGTCGTCAGATCCATCCGTCGGTCGGTCGACCCGGCCGAGTCTAGGACGTCGATCATGGTCAGCGCCTCGCCGGTGCGGCCGAATCCGGTTTCCGGACCGGCCGGCGAGGGCGGCGCCGGGCCGGTGACGGCCCTCCTGACCACCGACCGGCTGGCGTTGCGCGCGTTCACCGCCGCCGACGCACCGCTGCTCACCGGGCTGGACGCCGGCCCGAAGGTGCTGCGCCACCTCACCGGCGGCCGGGCCAACCCGCGGAGGAGATCCGGGAGCGGGCGCTGCCGCGGTCGGGCCTCCCCCGTCACCGGCCCCGCGCTGAACCGTCACCGGCCGACCGGTGCACCGGAGCGCCGGCACCTCTAGGCTCGGCCGGGTGCCGCAGAGTGGACGGACCCAGGAACGGTTGACCAAGCGCAGCCTCGTCGCCATCTCCCACGCCATCGAACGCGCCGCGTTGGCCACCGCGGAGGACGGGCCTCTGGTGGTGCTCGCCCTGTTCCAGCGGACGCCCTACTTCGAGCGCGAGCGCGCGATCTACGAGCGGATCGCCGCCAGCGCGGCGGTGACCGTGGTGGCGGTGGTCGGCCCGACGCCGCCCGAGCTGACCGCCGGGGCGTACGGGGTCGTGCTGGACGGGGCGGAGGAGTTGGCCCGGGAGTGGAGCGTGGTGGCCCTGACCCCGCGCTTCGGGGCCACCCTGGTGGCGTACGACCGGGGCGAGGTGGCCCCGGCGGCGACGCTGGAGGCCGGGCGGCTCTTCGACGGCCACTGGGGTTTCCGCCGCGACGAGGCGCTGCACCAGGTGATCCGGCTGCGGGCGCGGCTGGCCGAACGGTTGCCGGAGCCGGCCCGGTCCCGGTTGGACGAGGTCGTCGCCCGGGTCCGGGACATCCCGGCGGCGCCCGGCGAGTCCCGGGCCGAGGCGGCGATCCGGATGCTGGCCGACCGGGGTGAGCGTGTGCAGCGGGCGGTGACGCAACGGGCGGAGCCGGCGGACGGGCCGGCCGGGCTGCTCGACGAGCCGGGTCTGCGGCGCTGGACCGGCGAGGCGGGGGTGACCGCCTCCGGCATCCTGCGGGTGGCGCTGGTCGGGGTCCGGGTCGACGAGCCGCCCGGCACCCCGGAGCGGTTCGGGCGACGCAGCGCGGCCCGGGAGGCGCAGGCCGTGCTCGCGGCGATCACCGGCGTGCTGCGTCCGGTCGACCGGGCGGTCCGCCTCGCCGACAACGAGTACCTGCTGATGCTGCCGGCGCTGGACGAGACGGGGGCGCTGGAGGTGGCGGGCCGGGTGCACGAGGCGGTCGGCGGACTGGCCCGGTCGTACCCGTTCGTCGCCTTCACCGTGCACGCGGCGGTCACTGTGACCGACCGGCGGCCGCTGCCGCTGGCGGACGTGCGGCACGCGGTGGAGTGGGCGGCCCGCGAGGGCGTGCCGGTGGCGACCCTGGCCCCGGAGCCGACGGGGGCGCGCTAGCTCTCGGCGCCCATCACCAGCCCCTCGATGGTGTGCTTCTGGCGGATCGGGACGAGGGCGTCGACGACCGGACAGCGCAGGTGCGCCCGGACCAGCTCGGGCAGGCCCGCCCAGTAGTCGTGGGTGACCGCCATGTCGTGGTGCGCGGCGTTCCCGGCGCCCGGAGCGTCGACGCCGAGCACCAGCACCGGCCGGGCGACGTCGGAGACGTTCGGGGTGCCCCGGTGGACGGTCAGCGCGGAGCGCGCCGAGATGTCGCCGCGCTGCGGGTACTTGCGCACCGCGCGGGCGGCGTACCGGGGGTACCGGTCCTTGGGCGGGAACATCTGGTGGTCGAAGTCGCGACCGTCGTCCCACTGGGTGCCCGGGGCGATCTCGAACGGCCCCATCTCCTCGACCGTGTCCACGGTGGTCAGGTTGAACGCCAGCGAGGTGAGCCGACGCCGCAGCCGGGTCTCCTCGGGCATCGGGAAGTCCCGGTGCCAGGGCTGCAACGCCGCGCCCGGGAACGGGATGTCGAAGCCGAGCTCGACGATCTCGTATTCGGGGCCGAGGACGGCCCGACAGACCGACACCACCCACGGGTGGGTCACCAGGTCGACGAAGCCGCACAGCTGCTCGGGGTGGATCTCGACATACCAGCGCTGCGGGCCGCGCCCGACGGCGCCGTCGGGCCGGGACCGGGCCTCGCGGAACGCCGCGTCGATGTCCGCACCGACCCGCTCGACCCACGCCACGTCGAAGGCCCCCCGGCACGCGGTGATGCCGTCGCGGTAGAGGTCGCCGAGCGCCTCGACCGGCGTCTCGTCAGCGGGCTGGGTGGCGGGCCACGGGTCGGTGACCGGCGCGGACTGGGGGATCATCGGACCTCCTCGACGGCGGACGACCCGAGTATTACAACGTTGTAGAAAACTGGCAAGGGCGGGAACGGGGTACGGCACAGGCGCGGAGGTACGGCGTCCGGCCTCCGGGCGACGGACGCCCGTGCGGCATGATCAGGGACGGGTCAGCGGCGAAGGGAAGTGGACGATGCGGGTGGTGTCCCTGGTCCCGTCGCTGACCGAGGCGGTGGCGCTGACCCGCCCCGAGGTGCTGGTCGGGGCGACGGACTGGTGCACACACCCGGCCGGACTCGACGTCGCCCGGGTCGGCGGCAGCAAGTACCCGGACCTGGACCGGGTCTGCGCGCTCCGACCCGACCTGGTCCTGCTCAACGAGGAGGAGAACCGCCGGGCCGACGCCGACGCTCTGGTCGCGGCCGGCGTGCCGGTGCTGGTCACCTTCCCGCGCACCGTGCCCGAGGCGCTCGCCGAGCTGGCCCGGCTGGTCGACGCCCTCGGCACGACCGCCGAGCCGGACTGGCTGGTGGCGGCCCGGCGGGCCTGGGCCACCCGGCCCGAGCCGGAGACGCTCCGCCGGGCGGTCGTCCCGGTGTGGCGCCGCCCCTGGGTGGTGCTCGGCAGCGCAACGTTCGCCGGCGACGTGCTGCGCCGGCTCGGCGTGGTGAACGCGTACGCCGAGCACCCCGAGCGCTACCCGCGCCCCACCCTGCACGAGCTGCGGGAGCGCCGGCCCGAGCTGGTGGTGCTGCCCGACGAGCCGTACCGGTTCACCGCCGACGACGGGCCGGAGTGCTTCCCCGGCGTACCGTCCGCGCTGGTCTCCGGGCGGCACCTGACCTGGTACGGCCCGTCCCTCGCCGAGGCACCCGCGCTGCTCGCCGCCCAGCTCGCCCAGCCCGGCTGAAGCGGGCCGACCGTCCCGCCCGGCCGGGCCCGCCGCCCTGGTCCACCGCGCACCGCGGCGGGCCCCACCCGGGTGCATGGGACCCGCCACCGCGCTCAGGCGATCGGGGTGGGGTGCACCGGGTCCAGCTCGACCGGGGTGCTGTCGTCCACGTCGTACCCGATCGCGTTGTGGACCGCAACCACGCCACTGACCTGGGCCGCGAGCCGGCCGGCGAGGTCGACGGCGGTCCGCCGGTCGAGCCGGCCGTCCAGGGTGACCGCGCCGTCGCGGACCTGGACGGTGACCAGGCCGTCCCGCACGGCGAGCACCCGGCGCAGCACCTCCTGCACCACGTCCGTACGGATCGCGGCGTCGCTGCGCAGGTGCACCCGGAGCCGGTCACTGCGGGTCACGATGCCGACCAGCCGGCCCAGGTCGTCCAGCACCGGCAGTCGCTTGACCGCCTCGCGGTCATCAGCCGGGCCGCTGCCGGGAGCGACGCCTCCGCGAAGGTGGTCACCGCCGGGGCCGTCATCAGGTCCCGGGCGAGCACCGCGTCCGCCTTCTCCCGGGCGGTCCGCCGGCGCCGCCCCTCGAAGACCCGCCGCTCGTCCGGATGCCCGGCCCGCTCCACCTTGTGCAGCAGGTCGGCCTCGGACACCACCCCCAGCACCCGGCGGAAGTCGTCCACCACCGGCACGGCGCTGATGCCCCGCCGGATCAGCGCGTCGACGATTTGGCGGTAGGGGGTCTCCTCCCCCACCGTCACGACGTCCCTGGTCATCACGTCGCCCACCTGCCACGTCCTCATCACGACCTCCTCGGCCCGGGTTCTCCACCCGCACCATAGGTCCGGGTCGACGGCCCGGGTCAGAGCCGGTGGACCGGGGCGGAGAGGCCGACCGGACCGGGCCGGAAGGGGTCCAAGGTCCCGGTCAGGAGCGGCCCGGTCGGCCCTGACCGGGACACCGGGACAGGAGTGGAATGAAAGTGCCACCGGGAAGCGCGGTGCGAGGCACAAGAAGGGACGTGGAGACCATGACCGCGACAGTCGAGCGGATCACCGCCAACACCAGGGTTCCGGCGGCCGAGACCACCCGGGACGTGGAGGCCACCCGGCAGCGGGCCACCCGGTACGTCTTCGCCGGGCTCCGGATCGCGCTGGGCTGGACCTTCCTCTGGGCCTTCCTGGACAAGCTGTTCGGCCTGGGACACGGGACCGCGGCGAAGAACGCCTGGATCAACGGGGGCAGCCCCACCAAGGGCTTCCTCACCTTCGGCGCCGCCGGCCCGTTCGAGGGCTTCTACCACGAGATCGCGGGCGCGGCCTGGGCGGACTGGCTGTTCATGCTCGGCCTCGCGGCCATCGGCGTGGCCCTGCTGCTCGGCATCGGGATGCGGGTCACCGCGGTCGCCGGCGGGATCCTGCTGGTCATGATGTGGACCGTCGTTCTGCCCCCCGAGAACAACCTGTTCATGGACGACCACCTGATCTACGCGGGCCTGCTGGCCGGTCTGGCCCTGGTCGGTGCCGGCAACACCCTCGGACTGGGCCGGGTGTGGGCGAGGCTCCCGATCGTCCGGCGGTTCGGCTGGCTCAAGTGACGTGACGGCAACGGGCAGTACCACCTCGACAGGGCGGGCGTCACCGGCGGTGACGCCCGCCGTTCCGTAGGCCCACCGGTCCCCGCCGCCGACCAGCGGCGGGGACCGGCGCGTATCGGCCGGCCACGATCCGGCAGGATCGACCGGGAACGGACACATCACCCGTCGAGGTAGGAGTTTGCGAATGGACAAGCCCGAGGTAGGCCCGATCGAGGGCGCCCCGCCCGCCGATCTCGTCATCGAGGACATCACCGTCGGCGAGGGCCCGGAGGCCCGCCCCGGTCAGCTGGCCAGCGTGCACTACGTCGGCGTGGCCCACTCGACCGGCCGCGAGTTCGACGCGTCGTGGAACCGCGGCGAGAGCTTCGAGTTCCCGCTCGGCGGCGGCCAGGTCATCGCCGGCTGGGACCAGGGCGTGGTGGGCATGAAGGTCGGCGGCCGGCGTCGGCTGACCATCCCGCCGCACCTGGGCTACGGCAGCCGGGGCGCCGGCGGGGTCATCAAGCCCAACGAGACGCTGGTCTTCGTCGTCGACCTGCTCGGCGTGAGCTGACCGGACCACCGGACGCGGCAGCGGGTCCGTCGGCATCAGGCCGGCGGCCCGCGCCGGTTCCGGCCCCGCACCGACGGTGGGTCAGGCTGGCAGGAGCTGAGCGTCCCCCGCCGCGCCGACGGCCGCCGACTCACGCACCGGCAGCACCCGGTGCAGGCCGGTGGCTCGCAGCACCCGGGCCACGACTGGATCCGGGTCGACCAGCACCAGCTCGCCGCCGCGCGCCCGGACCCGCAGGTGGGTCGCGACCAGCGCGCGCACCCCGGCGGCGGAGAGCATCCGCACCCCGGAGAGGTCCAGCCGCAGCACCGGCCGTGCCGGGGCCGCCCAGAGCGCGGCCTGGAACGACCTGACGGTCGCGATGTCGATCTCGCCGACCGCCCGGACGTCGACCACCTGGTCACCGACGCTGAGCTCCACGTGGAAGCGGTCGCTGTGCTGTCCCATGCCGACGAACCTATCCGCCGGGACCGACAGTTCCGGCCCGCTGAGGCCCGGGACCCGGGTACGTCCCGGGTCCGACCCCGAGGACGTCAGGGTCGGCGCTCCGGTGCTTCACAGGATGTGCCGGGCTCCGCGGGGTGCCGCTGAGGCGCGGGTCAGTCGACCGGGTCCGGGGACGCGGCCCCGACACGCCAACGGGTGCTGCCTGGCGGCGCATCGGCGGGTGACAATCAGCGGATGGTTCCCCGCCAGCGCCCGCCCCGACTGATCCGGCCCGTCCGCGAGCCGGCCACGGTCCCCCCGCCCCTGGAGGGCCCGTGGGCCCCCACCGACCTGCGGCTCGACCGGGCCGACCTGCTGCCCCTGCCCGACGGCGCGCACGGGCCGGAGGACGTACTGATCGACCCGGACGGCCGGGTGATCAGCGGCGACGAGGACGGCCGGCTCTGGTGGTGGCCGGCGGACGCGCCGGCGGGCACCCGACCGCGGCTGCTCGCCGAGACCGGTGGCCGGCCGCTGGGCATCGAGCTCGACCCGGTCGACGGGGCGCTGGTGGTCTGCGACGCCTACCGGGGGCTGCTGCGGATCACCCCGGACGGCGTCGTGCACGAGCTGACCGGCAGCGCGCCGCCGGTGCACCTCGCCGACAACGCCACGGTGGCCCGGGACGGCACCATCTACTTCACCGACTCCTCCGACCGGTTCCCGCTCTCGCACTGGAAGAAGGACCTGCTGGAGCACCGGCCCAACGGCCGGGTGCTGGCGTACGACCGGCGGACCGGGCGGACGGAGGTGGTCACGAGCGGGCTCTACTTCCCCAACGGGGTGGCGCTGACCCCGGACGAGTCGGCGCTGATGCTGGTGGAGACGGCCACCCACCGGCTGCTCCGGGTCGACCTGCCGGACGGGCGGGCCACCGTGCTGAGCGACCTGCCGGCGTACCCGGACAACGTCGCCGCGGTGGGTGACGGGACGTACTGGGTCGCCCTGCCCAGCCCGCGCCTGCCCATCATGGAGCGGCTGCTGCCGCATCCCCGGGTACGCCAGGTGGTGGCCCTGCTGCCGGGCGCGGTGCAGCCGCAGCCCCGCCGGTACGGCCTGGTGGCGCTGGTCGACGGCGAGGGGCGGGTGCTCCGGACGTTGCACGGCCCGACCGGGGCGTACTCGATGATCACCGGCGTCCGGCAGCACGGCGACCAGCTCTGGCTCGGCAGCCTGACCGCGACGGGCGTGGCCCGGGTGCGCCTCGACTGAGCGGCCGTGCCGACCGGCCCGCCACCGGGAGAGGTGGCGGGCCGGGCGGTCGTTCCTCCCCGGTGGGTCAGCCGCCGCTGGCCGAGGGGGCCGGTGCGGGCGCCGAACCGCCGGCCACCGCGCCCGGGTGCGGCGTGCTGCTGGGGGTGGGCTTCAGCCCCGGCGGGACGGGCAGGGCGCTGCCCTTGGCGAAGTCGTCCCAGCTGACGTTCCAGGCGGTCCAGCCGTTGCCCTGATCCAACTTCACCTCGGTGCCCTTGACGGTCACCAGGTCACCGACCTGTGTGACTCCCATCAGCCAGTGCGCCGCATCGGCCGAGACATTGGTGCAGCCGTGCGAGACGTTGATGTTGCCCTGGTCCCCCTCCGACCACGGCGCGGAGTGGATGAACTCGCCGCCCCAGGTGAGGCGCTGCGCGTCGTCAACGTCGACCACGTAGCCGCCGTTCGGGTCCCCCCGGGTGTCGAAGGTGGTCCGATCGAACTTCTCCATGATCACCATGTTGCCGCTGGAGGTCGGGGTGCTCGACTTGCCGAGGCTCACCGGGATCTTGCGGAGCAGCTTGCCGTCCCGGTAGACCGACATCTGCTTGGTGGCGTTGTCGATGTCGAGCGAGACCTGCCGGCCGATGTTCGAGGTCGCGGTGTGGTCGGCGTCGCCGATGGCGTCCTTGCCGATCGGCAGCCCCTGCAGGGCGCTCCGTACGCTGATCTTCGTGCCGGGCTTCCAGAAATCAGGTGCCCGGTATTCGACCTGCTTGCCGTCCTCCACCCACGACCAGGTGCCCGGCTGCGGCGGGTCGGTCTTCACGAACAATCGCCGTTGCACGTCCGCCCGGGCCTCTTTCGGAATTGGCGGATCGAACGCGACGGTTAGCGGCAGAGCCGTCCCGTACGTCTGATTACTGGTGAAATAAAGCTCGGTGGTGATGGCCGGCTTGGACGATTTCGCCATCGTGGTGAACGTCGTCTTCTGCGTGGTGGTACGTCCGGAACCGCCGGTCGCGGTCACCTCCGCGGTGTACGTCCTCGAATTCTGCAACGGCTTGGTGGGCACCCAGCTCGACCCGTCCTCCCGCGGTTCGGCCGGCACCTGCGCGCCTTTGTCGTCGGTGAGCCGCACTGCGCTGATCTTCCCGTTCGTGACCTTCGCGCCCACCTCGGCGCTGATCGGCACATCCTTGGTCCGGTCCGTCGGTGTCACGACAACCGCCGGCGGGGCCGCCTTCTTGTGCCCCGGCTTCGCGGCCTCCCGCTGACCGGCGGTGCAGCCGCCGATCACCAAGGGTGTGACTGCGATGGTTACCGCGAACAGCCTCAGTCGCCGTCTCACATCCATATTCCGCACCCCATTTCCAGTCCCCGTTGGCCCCATTCTGTACGGCACCTCTCCGGCCCGGTCGCACTTTTGGGGGAAATGGTGGGCGAAGGGCCGGCCATTTGATGTCGGATGTGCCCGACAGGTGACGAGCGGGCCACGACGTCCGGGATCGGCAATCCTGGGCGGGCCGCGCACGGACGTGCCGGAGCGGGCCGGTCAGTCCCAGTCCTCGTCGCCGTGGTTACGGTCCCACCGCCCGCCCAGTGGCGGGGTGTCCAGCCGGGTCGCCGCCGCGGCGTTGCCGGCGAAGTCGTTGTCCTCCACCCGGCAGTCCACCCAGCTGCCCCGGTCCGTGACCCACAGGCCGTGGGTCTGCGTCCGCTCGTCGTGGTTGTCCCACACCCGGTTCCCGCGGATCGTCGTCGCGTCGAACGTCGCGTTGATGGCGATGCCGGCGCGGATCGGCGGCGCGGCCGGGAGCTCGTACGGGGTGCCGGGCAGCGGCGTGTCGCCGCTCCACGAGGTGCAGCCGTCGGGGCGTACCGGGGCGAGGGAGAGTTCGGAGCCGGTGTTGGCGGCCACCACGGCGACCCGCTGGCCGACCCGCAGCACCTTGCCGCGGTGGCCGTCGTGCGGCCAGTCCGCCGCCCGGTCGACCAGCTTCCGGTCGCTGTAGCGGACGGTCTCGCCCCCGCCGGTGCAGGCCCCGCCGCACTGCCGGCCGTTGTTGCGGATGCGGTTGTTGAGCAGCACGCTGTCGGTCATCGCCCGGTCGATCCGGATGCCGTCCAGGCCGTTACCCCAGAACTCGTTGCTCTCGATCACGATGTCCATCGCCGGGTCCTGGTACCCGCGGCCGAGGTTGTGCTCGTGGTATCCGTACTGGCCGTTGCCGCTGATCCGGTTGCCCCGCACGGTGTACGGACCGGGCGTGTTGCCCACGCTGACGCCGTCGGCCAGGTTGCCGTCAATCACGCAGTCGGTCAGCAGGCCGCCCCGCCCGGCCACTCCCGCGGTGCCGTTGGCCGAGATGTCGAAGCCCGCCTCCAGGTTCCCGGTCATCGTGCAGGCCGTGACGATCAGCCCGTCGGCCCCCCAGTCGGAGATGCCGAACCGGTTGCCCTGGCTGTGGCAGCCGACGATCCGGTAGCCGCGCGGCGGCGGCCAGTGGGCCTTCTGCAGCTCGAGGAAGATGCCGTTGGTGCCGTTGCCCAGGGTGGTGCAGTTGGCGATGGTGAGCCGCTCGACGGTTCCCCAGCCGCCGATGCCGACGCCGATGCCGGCGCCGCCCATCTCCTCGCCGTTGTCCAGCCGGCCGCAGCCGACCACCATCACGCCGTCGATAATGCTGTCCTGCAGGAAGTCGCAGCCCAGCCCGGTGGCCGCGGTGTGGTGGATGTACAGGTTGCGGAACACCCCGCGCACCACGTACTGCAGGCCCAGCCCCTTGGCCAGGTAGTTGTACTCCGCCATCGCCACGCCCGAGCCGTCGATCTCGAAGTCGGCGAAGGTGCAGTCGGCGATGTGCCGGTCCCGGCTCGCGCCGTGCTGCACGGTGGTCCAGAAGGCCAGCGGCGTCGGGTCGGCCCGGTTGCCCTCGTTGCTCAGCACGAACCGGGTCGCGGCCGGGCCGGCGCCGATCAGCGACACCCCGCTGCGCCAGACGGTCCCGGCGTCGCGGACGGAGTAGATCCCCGGCGGGCAGTAGATCACCCGCGCCCGTCCGTCGGCGACGTAGCCGTCGCCGAGCCGGTCCACCAGCGCGGCCAGCGCCGGCTGATCGTTGGTCACCCCGTCGCCGGTCAGGCCGTAATCGTGGGCGTCGCACCAGAGCGGCGCGCCCGCGACGGCCGGGCGGCGGTTCCGCACGGTGGGCGGCAGTTGCTGGTACGACACGGCTGCTCCTCTGGGACTCCAGGCGACGACGGCCTCGGATTCCCGGCCTCCCGAGCGGTTAACACCGCGGGACGGGCACGGGGAGCAGATGCGACAGACCGGACGGCGGTGGACTGCACCGCCTTCCGGGGGCGGTCCGGCCAACGCCGGCGACACCGGTCAGCGCCGGGGAACCGACCCGCACGGCAGCCCGTGCGGGTCGGAGCCGGCCGCCCGGACGGGCGGCCGGCTCCGCGCCATCAGACGTTCGCGACCAGCAGGGCGGGCTGCTCGACGCAGTCCGCGACGTGCCGCAGGAAGCCGCCGGCCACCCCGCCGTCGCAGACCCGGTGGTCGAAGGTGAGGCTGAGCTGCGTCACCTTCCGCACCGCGAGCTGCCCGTCGACCACCCAGGGCTTGTCCACGATTCGTCCCACCCCGAGCAGCGCCGCCTCCGGGTGGTTGATGATCGGGGTGGAGCCGTCCACACCGAACACCCCGTAGTTGTTCAGGGTGAACGTGCCGCCGGTCAGCCGCGCCGGCGGCAGGGTACCGGCCCGGGCGGCGGCGGTGGTGGCCGCCAGCTCGGCGGCGAGCTCCCGGGTGGTCAGCCGCTGGGCGTCGCGCAGCACCGGCACCAGCAGGCCCCGGTCGGTCTGCGCGGCGATGCCCAGGTGCACCCCACTCGACTGGATGATCCGCTGCCCCTCGGTGTCGACGTGGGCGTTGAGCTGTGGATACCTCCGCAGCCCGCTGAGGCAGATCCGGGCCAGCAGGGCCAGGATGCTGACCGGGGCGTCCGGGCTGGCCGCGTTGATCGCCGCCCGGGTCGCCAGCAATCCGGTGGCGTCCACGTCCACCCAGATGGTGACCTCGGGGATCTCCCGCCGGCTGCGGGAGAGCTTGTCGGCGATCACCTTGCGGATGCCGGTGAGCGGGATGACCACGTCCCGGTCGCCGGCCGGGGCGAGCCCGACGTGCGGGGCCGGGGCGGGCTCGTCGGGCACGGTGGCGAGCGGGGTCGCCGGTGCCGCCTGCGCGGCCTCGACGTCGGCCCGGCGGATCACGCCACCGGGGCCGGTGCCGCGCAGCGTGGACAGATCGACGCCGTGTTCCTTGGCGAGCCGGCGGACGATCGGCGAGATGACCAGGGGGGCGGTCGGCCCGGCCGGGCCGTCCTGGGCCGGCGACCCGGTGCCGCGGCCGGCGGTCGCGCCCGTCCCGATGGCAGCGCCCGGCTGTGCGGGGCCGCCGGCCGGAGTCGGCGCGCCGGCGGCGGGCTCCGGGGCCAGCACCAGCCGGGGCCGGCGGCGCCGACGGCCGGCACCGCCGTGCCCGGTGCCGTAACCGATCAGCACGTTGCCGGAGCCGGCCCGCTCCTCCTCGCGGTAGGTGGCGTGCCCGGCGGGCTCGTCGCCGGCGGCACCGTCCAGCGGCGCGATGGTGATCAGCGGCTGGCCGACCGGGCGTACCTCACCGGCCGCGCCGTGCAGGGCGACGACCCGACCGGCGTACGGGCAGGGCACGTCCACGACGGCCTTGGCGGTCTCCACCTCGACCACGCTCTGGTCGACGGTGACCACGTCGCCCACCGCGACCCGCCACTCGACGATCTCCGCCTCGCTCAACCCCTCGCCGAGGTCGGGCAGGAGAAAGACCTGGGTCCGCGCCACGGTGGTCATGCCGCGCTCCCCTGCGCAAGCCAGCGCGGGTCGGGCTGGTCGTCCCACTGGAGCCGGGCGACGGTGTCGAGCACCCGGTCCACCGAGGGCAGGTGGGTGTGCTCCAGCATCGGCGCCGGGTACGGGATGTCCAGCCCGGACACCCGCAGCACCGGGGCGTGCAAGGCGTGGAAGCAGCGCTCCTGCACCCGGGCGGCGATCTCCGCGCCGACGCCGGCGAAGCCCTGCGCCTCCTGGATCACCACGCAGCGGCCGGTCTTCCGCACCGACGCGGTGACGGTGGCGTCGTCGAACGGCACGATGGTGCGCACGTCGACCACCTCCAGGTCCCAGCCCTCCTCGCGGGCGGCCTCGGCGGCCTCCAGCGCGACGGGCACGGCGGGGCCGTAGGCGACCAGGGTGGCGTCGGTGCCGGCCCGCCGGACCACGGCCCTGCCGAACGGCGCGGTGCGGGCGGGCAACTCCGCCTCGGCGCTGGAGAAGTAGAGCTTCTTCGGCTCCATGAACACGACCGGGTCGGGGTCGTCGATCGCCTCGCGCAGCAGCGAGTAGGCGTCCTCGACGGTGGCCGGGGTGACCACCTTCAGGCCGGGGGTGTGCGCGTAGTACGCCTCGGAGGAGTCGCAGTGGTGCTCCACGCCACCGATGCCGCCGGCGTACGGCACCCGGATCACGATCGGCACGCTGAGCGCGCCCCGGGTGCGGTTGCGCAGCTTCGCCACGTGCGAGGCGATCTGCTCGAACGCCGGGTAGGCGAACGCGTCGAACTGCATCTCGACGACCGGGCGCAGCCCGGACATGGCCAGGCCGACGGCGAAGCCGACGATGCCGGCCTCGGCGAGCGGGGTGTCGAAGCAGCGCTTGTCGCCGAACCGGGCCTGGAGCCCGTCGGTGATCCGGAAGACGCCGCCGAGCTGCCCGACGTCCTCGCCGAAGACGACCACCCGCTCGTCGTCCAGCATCGCGTCGGCGAGCGCGGCGTTGAGCGCCTTCGCCATGGTCATGGTGGCCATCAGGCGTCCCCCTCCTCGTCCCGGGCGGCGGCCAGCTCGGCGCGGACCTGCTCGCGTTGCTCGACCAGCTGCGGGGTCGGCTCGGCGTAGACGTGGTCGAAGAGGCTGAGCGGGTCGACCGCGGGCTGCGCGTTCATCCGCTCGCGCAGGTCCGCGGCGTACGCCTCCGCCTCCTCGGCGATCGCGGCGACGGCGGCGTCGTCGAGCACGTCCCGGGCCCGCAGGTACGTCTCCAGGCGGGCCACCGGGTCCCGGTCGCGCCACGCCTCGACCTCGTCGGGGTCCCGGTACCGGCTGGCGTCGTCGGCGTTGGTGTGCGCCTCCATCCGGTAGGTGTGCGCCTCCACCAGGAACGGCCCCTTGCCGGACCGGGCGTGCTCGACCGCGCGGGTGAGCACCGCCAGCACGGCCACCGGGTCGTTGCCGTCGACCTGCTCGCTGGGCACGCCGTAGCCGACGCCCTTGTACGCCAGGCTGGGCGCGGCGGTCTGCCGGGACAGCGGGACGCTGATCGCGTACTTGTTGTTCTGGACGAAGTAGACGACCGGGGCCTTGAACACGGCGGCGAAGTTGACCCCCTCGTGGAAGTCGCCCTCGCTGGTGGCGCCGTCGCCGATGAAGGCCAGCGCGACGGTGTCCCGGCCCTGGTAGGACTCGCCGTAGGCGAGGCCGGCGGCGTGCACGCACTGGGTCGCCAACGGGGTGCACTGCGGCGCGGTGTTCACTCGCGTCGGGTCGTACCCGCAGTGCCAGTCGCCGCGCAGCAGGGTGAGTACCTCGACCGGGTCGATGCCCCGGGCGGTCAGCGCCATCGACTCGCGGTAGGTGGGGAAGACCCAGTCGGTGTCCCGGACGGCGAGGACGCCGCCGACCTGGCAGGCCTCCTGGCCACGCGAGGACGGGTAGACGGCGAGCCGGCCCTGCTTGGTCAGCGCGGTGGCCTGGGCGTCGAAGCGGCGGCCGACGACCATCCGGCGGTACATCTCGCGCAGCGCCTCGACGGGCGGCTCGGGGTAGTCGTCGCGGGGTGGCAGCGGGGTGCCGTCCGGGTTCAGCAGTCGGACCGGCTCGGTCCGCGGCAGCAGGCCGGCCGTCGGGTCGGGAGCGGCCGGGGTGGCCGGCCGGCGGGTGCGCGGGGATGCCCTGCGGACCGCCTGGGGTGTGGTCGTCACGGCGGGGACCTCCTGGACGTGTGGTGGCCCTATGCTCCTGCCGTTGGATGATTGACTCAAGATCCCTGGTGAACGTGGGACGAATGGCGAGCTGAGGAGCGATTCATGAGCCAGGAGACCAGCCCGACACCGGGCGAGGCGGGCGGAACGGGACGTTCGGCCGGGCCGCTGGACGAGGTCGACCGGCGGATCCTCGACGAGCTGGTCCGGGACGGCCGCCTGTCCATCCGTACGCTGGCCGAACGGGTGCACGTCTCGCGGACCAATGCGTACGCCCGGGTGGAGCGCCTGCTGCGGGACGGCGTGCTCACCGGGTTCCGGGCCCAGGTCGCGCCGGAGCCGGCCGGGCTGGGCACGTCGGCGTACATCGCGCTGACCATCGAGCAGAACACCTGGCGGGAGGTCTCCGCCGAGTTGGCCCAGGTCCGCTACGTCGAGCACGTCGCACTGCTCAGCGGCGAGCACGACGTGCTCGCACTGGTCCGGGCGCCGGACAACGCCACGCTGCGGAACGTGGTGCTGGAGCGGGTGCAGAGCATCGCCGGGGTGCTGTCGACGCGCACCTGGCTGGTCTTCGAGGAGTTCGACGGCACGCAGAGCCCCTGGGAATAGGCGGCACCTCGGGTGCGATGGCGGCGCGTGGAGCAGAAGTGGGGTTTGACCTCAAGCCCACCTGGGTGCGGGTCGCTCCGGTCAGCCGCCGAGGGTGGCGAGCAGTTCCCGGACCTCCTGCCCGGTGCGTGGCTGGTGGTGGCTGTCGACATACCAGTCGAAGCGCCCGAACCTGCCCTCGTCGAGCAGCGACCGGATCAGCTCCCCGTCGTACGTGTCACCCGGCTGGCGGAGGTGATACGGCGGCGGATAGAAACAGTCCCCGAGCGGCGAACCCGTGACGTGGTCCCAGTGGTGAGCAGGACCCCACCCTGGATGTTGTCGTGGTCCTCGTCGTGCGGATACCACCACACGCGACCGGCCAGATTCCGCAACGATCCCTGCACCGCCGGACTGTAACAACGACGACAGGAGCACCATGAACGAGCAGCGCTGCCGGGCCCGCGACCTCGGGATCGTCGTGGGCCCGCTGTCCACCGGGCGGCACAACGCGATCACCGATGTCGCGGGGATCCTGGTCGGGCACACCACCATCGACGACGGCGCCGACCTGCACACCGGTGTCACCGCAGTCGTACCGAGTCAACTCGGCCCCGGACGGTGGACCCTGCCGGCCGCCGTGTACTCCGGCAACGGTCACGGGAAACTCGTCGGCTCGACCCAGGTGGATGAACTCGGCGTACTGGAGTCACCCGTCCTCCTGACCGGCACGCTGTCCGTGTTCCGGGCTGCGGACGCGCTGCTGGGGTACCTGATGGACCGCCGGCCGGGCGAGCTGTCGTTCAACCCCCTGGTAGGAGAGACCAACGACGGGCATCTCTCGGACATCCGCCGCCGCCCGATCACCGAGGAACACGTGCTCGCCGCCATCGCCGGGGCATCCGGCGAACCGCCGGCGGAGGGCTGCGTCGGGGCCGGCACCGGCACCTCGGCCCTCGGCTTCAAGGGCGGCATCGGCACCTCGTCCAGGACGGTACGGGTGGCCGACCTCCCGGCGACCGTCGGCGCCCTCGTCCAGTCCAACTTCGGCGGAGTCCTGACCGCCCTCGGAGTCCCGCTACCGGTCGATGAGCTGATCCCGGACGCCGACCGGACCGAACCACCCGGCAACTCATGCATGATCGTGGTGGCCACCGACGCGCCCCTGGACGCGCGACAGCTCGGGCGGCTCGCCCGACGGGCGGTCTTCGCGATGGGCCGGGTCGGGGCGTCCTACAGCAACGCCAGCGGCGACTACGCGATCGCGTTCAGCACGATACCGCCGGACCGGTCACCGATCCCCGACGTGGAGATCAACCCGGTCTTCGCCGCCGTCCTGGACGCGGTCGAGGAAGCGCTACTCAACTCGCTGTTCGCCGCCACCACCACCAGTGGGCGCGGTCATACCAGTTACGCCGTTCCGCACCGAGCCGTGGTCGGGCGGTTGTCGGCGGCCGGCCGGCTGGCGGCGCGCGCCTGAGCCGGGGTATGGGCACCTGAACGATGCTCGGAGGCCTCGTCCACGACCCCGACGGCGCAGCCGGGCGGCGGGCCAGGGCCTGAGACACGGCTCCGCCCGACGTCAGCGCTCCGGCGGGGCCGCCAGCCCCTCCCGGTCGGCCAGCTCCAGCAGCGGCTCCAGCGAGAACCGCCGTTCGTCCAGCCCGGCGTGCGGGTCGCCGCGCTCGGCGAACCGGGCCGGCATGCTCACCACGTCGAAGTCCTCCGGCCGCACGTCGTCCAGCTCCGCCCAGTCCACCGGTGCGGAGACCAACGCCGCAGGCGTCGGCCGGATCGAGTACGCCGAGGTCACGGTGTGGTCGCGGGCCATCTGGTTGTAGTCGACGAAGACCGGCCGGTCCCGCTGCTCCCGCCACCAGGTGGTGGTGACCAGGTCGGGGCGGCGACGCTGCATCTCCCGGCCCAGCGCGAGCACCGCCCGCCGGCACTCGCCGAAGCTCCACCGCGGCTCGATCGACAGGTAGACGTGCAGGCCGCGCCCGCCGGTGGTCTTCGGGTAGCCGACCAGCCCCAACTCGTCGAGGAAGGCGCGCACCTCCTGGGCCACCGGCACCACCTGGTCGAAGCCGACGCCCGGCATCGGGTCCAGGTCGATGCGGAGCTGGTCGGGGTGCTCCACGTCGGCGGCTGAGACCGGCCACGGGTGAAACCGCAGGGTGCCCAGGTTGGCCGCCCAGATCACCACCGCCAGCTCGCTGGGCGCCACCTCGTCGGCGGTCCGCCCGCTCGGGAAGGTGAGGTGCGCGGTGCGCACCCAGTCGGGCGCGCCCGCCGGCAGCCGCTTCTGGTAGAACGCGTCTCCCCGGTTGGTCTGTCGGGTGGCCACCTTCGCTCCCTCGAACACGCCGCGCGGCCAGCGCTCCAGCATGGTCGGACGGTCCCGTAGCGCGCGCAGGATGCCGTCACCGACGGAGAGGAAGTAGCGGACCACGTCCAGCTTGGTCAGTCCGCGCTCCGGAAAGTACGGCTTGTCCGGGCTGGAGACGCGGACCAGCCGCTCCCCCACCCGGATCTCCTCGGCCGCCGTGGTCGCCACGCCTCACACCGTACGACGCGGGTCCACCCGCCGCCGGGCACTTGTCCGGCGACGAGCAGGACGCCGGCGGCCGGAGACCCGCGACATGGCGCGGCGACCGGCGGGCGCACCGCCCGCCGGTCGCCGTACGTCCGGTCTAGCCGTTTTCCTTCTGCATCCGCTCCATGAGCATCTTCTTGCCCTGGTCGGCCGCCTTGCGGTTGTTCTCCTGCATCTTGCGGAACCAGGTGGCCAGTTCGGTGTCACCCCGTTCCTCGGCGTCGCCGATGTACGTCTCCATCCGCCAGACGTGTTCCAGCGAGAGCTGGATGGTGTGGATCAGGTCGTAGTTCTTGTCCTTGACCACGCTGACCTGCTCGCTGATTGTCGTCACCACAGCGGACCTCCCCAAGTGTCGGCTTCGAGTGGAGCCAGCGCTTACCCGCCCACCGGGTGTTCACGCATCCGCTCCGACCCGCCGGCCGGCGACCGGGACGGTTACCCGGGCTGGGGCCCGGGTACCGGGTGGCGCATGGCGGAACTGGCAACGCTCTGGATCGTGCGGCACGGCGAGAGCACGGCGAACGTCGCGGCCACCGCGGCCGAGGCGTCCGGGGCCGAGCTGATCGACCTCACCCACCGGGACGCGGACGTGCCGCTCTCGGCGACCGGGGAGGAGCAGGCCCGGGCCACCGGCCGCTGGCTGGCCGGCCTGCCCGAGGCCCACCGGCCCGACGTGGCGGTGGTGTCGCCGTACCTGCGGGCGGTGCGGACCGCCGAGCTGGCGCTGGCCGGCACCGGCATCCCGGTGAGCCGCGACGAGCGGCTGCGCGACCGGGAACTGGGCATCCTCGACGGGCTGACCGGCAGGGGCGTGCGCCAGCGCTTCCCGGCGGAAGCGGACCGCCGGGCCCGGCTGGGCAAGTTCTACTACCGGCCGCCCGGCGGGGAGTCGTGGACCGACGTGGCGCTGCGGCTGCGCGCCCTCCTCGGCGACCTGCGCCGCGACCACGCGGACCGCCGGGTGTTGCTGTTCGGCCACGACGCGCTGGTCTTCCTGCTGCGCTACCTGGTGGAGGGGCTGACCGAGGCGGAGCTGATGGCGCTCACCCGGGAGCACGTGATCGCCAACTGCTCGATCACCGGCTGGTCGGCCGACGCCGACGGACGGTTGGTCCCGGACGTGTTCAACGACGTCGCCCACCTGCAGCAGCAGGGCGCGCGGCCGACCCGGGAGGACGAGGTCCATGCCGAACCGGTCTGACCCGCGGGTGATCACACCCGCGCTGCTGCGGGAATGGGCGCTGCCCGTACCGTCCGGCGGCAAGGAGGCCCGCGGCACCGTGCTGGTGGTGGGCGGGTCGCGGTTCACCCCCGGCGCGGTGCTGCTCGCCGGGGTGGCCGCGCTGCGGGCCGGCGCCGGCGTGCTGCAACTGGCCGCCGCGGAGTCGACCGCCGCGGCGCTGAGCATCCAGGTGCCCGAGGCGCTCGTGGTCGGGCTGGCGGAGACCCGCGAGGGCGCGGTCGAGGGCGGGCCGGGAGACCTGCTGGCCGACCTGGTGGCCGACGCCGACGTGGTCGCCGTCGGACCCGGTCTCAAGGACATCGACACCACCCGCGGGCTGCTGGACCTGGTGCTGGACGCGGCCGGGCCGGAGACGTCACTGGTGCTCGACGCGTACGCCCTCGGCGCGCTGAGCCACGCGCCGGACCTGCTGGTCGGCTCGGGGCGGCCGGCGGTGCTCACCCCGAACCTCACCGAGGCCCGGCACCTGCTGGACCGGGAGCTCGGCGACGACCTGGACGCCGAGGCGTTCGAGCTGGCCCGCCGGTACGACGCGGTGGTCTCGCTCTACGGCCACATCACCACCCCGGACGGGCAGGGCTGGCGGGAGGAGAGCGGGGACGCCGGACTGGGCACCTCGGGCAGCGGCGACGTCCGGGCCGGGCTGCTCGCCGGGCTGCTCTCCCGGGGCGCCGAGCCGGCGCAGGCCGCCTGCTGGGCCGCCTTCGCGCACGCCGTCAGCGGCGAGCGGCTGGTCCCCCGGTACGGCCGGATCGGCTTCCTCGCCCGCGAGCTGCTCGACGAGATCCCGCACACGCTGGCCACCGTCTGACCTCCGCCGGGCGCCCCGCGCGGTCGCGCCGCGCGTCGCGCCGCGCGGTCGCCCGTTTTCGCAGCTCCGGACGGGGGTAGGGAGTCCTGCGTCGACCCAGATTCAAGGAGGTACCGGTGTCCACCGACGCCATCGTGCTGCTCAAAGAGGACCACAAGGAGATGCGCCGCCTGTTCCGGGAGTTCCAGAAGGCCGAGGAGGGCCCGGCCGCCAAGCGTCAGGAGCTGGTGAACCAGATCCTGGAAGCCCTGACCGTGCACACCTACCTGGAGAACGAGGTGATGTACCCGGAGGTCCGCAAGCTCCTGCCCGACCTGGAGGACGACATCCTCGAGTCGTACGAGGAGCACCACGTGGCCGACCTGCTCTGCGCGGAGCTGGCCGCCATGGACGCCTCCGACGAACGCTTCGTCGCCAAGACCACGGTGCTGATCGAGAACGTCGAGCACCACGTCGAGGAGGAGGAGCAGGAGTGGTTCCCCAAGGTGCGGGAGGCGCTCGGCCGCAACCAGCTCCAGGAGATCGGGCAGCGGATGATCGACATGCGGGCGGATGCCCCGCGCACCCCGACCGCGCCCAAGGCGATCAAGAAGTCCGTCGACGCGATGACCGCCTGACCCCCACGACATTCCCCGGGGCCCGACCGTCGGTCGGGCCCCGGCGTGCGTCACCAGGCGGTCGGCGGTGTCCCCTCCGGGGCGGGCAGGATCCGCCGCGGGCCGCCCGGCGGCACCGACCGCTTCCGCCATTCGCGCGGGTAGCCGACCGACACCTCCTCGAAGCGCACCCCGTCGTACCAGGTGATGCGCGGAATGTGCAGGTGGCCGTAGACCACGGCGGCGGCGTCGAAGCGCCGGTGCCAGTCGGCGGTGGCCTCGGTGCCGCACCACAGGGCGAAGATCGGGTAGCGCAGGATCCGGGTCGGCTCGCGGACCAGCGGGAAGTGGTTCACCAGCACCGTCGGCAGCGCCGGGTCGCGCGCGGCCAGCCGGGCCGCCGTCGTCGCCACCCGGTCCGCGCACCAGGCCGCCCGGCTCGGGTACGGGTCGGGTTGCAGCAGGAACTCGTCGGTGCAGACCACCCCGGTCCGGTACGCCTCGGCCAGCGCCGCCTGCGGGGTGTCCAGCCCGTCGGGGCGCCAGCTGTGGTCGTAGAGCAGGAACAGCGGCGCCACCAGCGCGGGCCCGCCCGGACCGCGCCAGACCGGGTACGGGTCCTCCGGGGTGAGCACGCCGAGGCGGCGGCACAGGTCGACCAGGTGCTCATACCGGGCGACGCCGCGGAGCTGCACCGGGTCGGCCGGCGAGGTCCACAGCTCGTGGTTGCCGGGGGCCCAGACCACCCGGGCGAACCGGTCGGCGAGCAGGGCGAGGGCCCACTCCACCTGGGCCACGGTGTCGCCGACGTCGCCGGCCACCAGCAGCCAGTCCCGGGGTGACTCCGGGCGCAGCGCCTCGACGATCGCGCGGTTGTCGGCGTGCCTGACGTGCAGGTCGCTGATGGCCAGCAGCGCCCCGTCGTCCTCCCCCATCCGTCGATCCTAGGGCCGGCCGCGCCGGCCGTTGGCGGAGGTGGACCCGGCCGTCCCCGGCGCACCCGGTAGGATCGGCGCGGGCCGTGACTGGCGCGTGGGGATGGAGAACCATCGGGAAGCGGTCCCGTCATGAGGACGCACGCCGAGCGCCTGGGCCTTCCGCACGTCAGTAGGAGGTCGCATGTCGCTGAACGCCGAATCCACCGCCTTCCGCAGCGCGCTCGAGGTGATCCGCGCCGTCGAGCCGCGGGTGGCCGACGCCATCGGGGCGGAGCTGGCCGACCAGCGTGAGTCGCTCAAGCTCATCGCCAGCGAGAACTACGCCTCCCCGGCCACCCTGCTGGCCATGGGCAACTGGTTCAGCGACAAGTACGCCGAGGGCACCGTGGGCCGCCGCTTCTACGCCGGCTGCCAGAACGTCGACACCGTCGAGGCGCTCGCCGCCGAGCACGCCCGGGAGCTGTTCGGCGCCGCGCACGCCTACGTGCAGCCGCACTCCGGCATCGACGCCAACCTGGTCGCGTTCTGGGCGATCCTGGCCGACCGGGTGGAGTCCCCCGCGCTGAAAAAGGCCCAGGTCCGGCAGGTCAACGAGCTGACCGAGGCGGACTGGTTCGCGCTGCGCCGCGAGCTGGGCAACCAGCGGATGCTGGGCATGTCGCTGGACGCCGGCGGCCACCTCACCCACGGCTTCCGGCCCAACATCTCCGGCAAGATGTTCGACCAGCGCAGCTACGGCACCGACCCGGCGACCGGCCTCATCGACTACGACAAGGTTGCCGAGGCGGCCCGCGAGTTCAAGCCGCTGATCCTGGTCGCCGGCTACTCGGCGTACCCCCGGAAGGTCAACTTCCGGATCATGCGGGAGATCGCCGACTCCGTGGGCGCCACCTTCATGGTCGACATGGCGCACTTCGCCGGCCTGGTCGCGGGCAAGGTCTTCACCGGCGACTTCGATCCGGTACCGCACGCGCACATCGTCACCACCACCACCCACAAGTCGCTGCGCGGCCCGCGCGGCGGCATGGTGCTCTGCGGGCCGGAGCTGGCCGACCAGGTCGACCGCGGCTGCCCGATGGTGCTCGGTGGCCCGCTGCCGCACGTGATGGCCGCCAAGGCGGTCGCCCTGGCCGAGGCCCGCCGGCCCGACTTCGCCGACTACGCCCAGCGCATCGTGGACAACGCCCAGGCGCTCGCCGAGGGGCTCACCGGTCGGGGCGCGAAGCTGGTCACCGGCGGCACCGACAACCACCTGGTGCTGATCGACGTCACCGGCTACGGCCTCACCGGCCGGCAGGCCGAGCAGGCGCTGCTCGACTCGGGCATCGTCACCAACCGCAACGCCGTCCCGCAGGACCCGAACGGCGCCTGGTACACCTCGGGCATCCGGATCGGCACCCCGGCGCTGACCAGCCGGGGCCTCGGCACGGCGGAGATGGACGCCACCGCCGAGCTGATCCACACCGTGCTCACCCAGACCACGTCCGGCGAGTCCAAGGCCAAGTACGTCCTCGACCCGGCCCTGGCCGACAAGGTCAGCAAGCAGGCCAGCGAGCTGCTGACCGGCTTCCCCCTCTACCCCGGCGTCGACCTCGGCTGATCCGCGGCTCCTCCCCGACGCCCCGCCCTGCCTCCGGCCGGGCGGGGCGTCGCATCCCGCGGTCTACGATCGCCTCGCGGCGTTGTCCCACCAAGGCGGGAGCGAAGTGGCTGGCGGGCATCCGGCACATCCCAACAGGCCCATTCCTCGGGTCGTGCCGGCAGGCGATCCTGCCGGCTGCACAGCTGACCAGCTCATGGACGTGATGAAGGCGTTCATGGCGATCCTGACCCTGCCTCAGTCAGCCGCTGACCACGTCGACGCACTCGTCGTACCCACCGGTCAGGGCGAGGTGTGGCGGCTCACCCACGCGATCCGCCGCTGGGAGGCCAACCGGGACCTCCGCTACCTGCTGATAGCGAATGGGAACCCGGCGGAGGACACCTACCTCGAGATCACGCCTGCCTACCTGCGCAGCCTCGGCCTCCGTCGCTTTGACGGGGTGCACCTCCAGGCCGAGCCGGCCCCCCACACCGGCCGACAGGGCGCATGGATCGTCGGCCAGGTCGAGGACCTCGGCATCACCAGCCTCGCGCTCACCGTCTCCGCATACCACCTGCCGCGCGTCTACCTCACGGTCCTCAGAGCGCTCAGCCAGCGCGGGATCCGTATCCCTCTCCTCCCGGACCCGGTCCCCATCTCGCCCGACACCGCCAGTCCGGAGACGCGAGCGACCGCCTACGATCTGCTCCCCGGCGAAGCGGCACGCATCCTCGCGTACATGAACAACCACTGGGTTGCCACGCTCGAGGAACTACAGGAGTACCTGCGGTGGGTGTGGATCCAGCACCCGGCCCTCCTGACCCGGACTCCGGCCTGAAACCGCAGCCCACCTGTGGCGCGGGGTCAGAGGCGGGGGTGGGCGCGGTTGCGGAGGGCCCGGAGGCGGTGCAGGACGTCGGTGCCGCCCCGGCCGAAGTGGTCGTGCAGGGCGCGGTACTCGGCGTAGAGGTCGTCGTAGGCGGCGGCCCGGGCCGGGTCGGGGTGCCAGGTCTCGCGGTGCCCGGCGCCCATCGCCGCCGAGGCGGTCTCCACGTCCGGGTACGCCCCGGCGGCCACCGCCGCGTGGATCGCCGCGCCCAGCGCCGCCGGGTGCGCGGTGTCCACCACGTGCAGTGGGCGGCGCAGCACGTCGGCGTAGATCCGCAACAGCAGCCGGTTGGCGGTGAGCCCGCCGGCCGCGGTCAGCTCGTCGACGGGCACCCCGGCGGCCTCGAACGCCTCGACGACCGTCCGCGCCCCGAACGCGGTGGCCTCCAGCAGTGCCCGCCAGATCTCCTCGGGCCGGGTGGCCAGGGTCAGCCCGACCAGGACGCCGCTCAGCTCGTGGTCCATCAGCACCGAACGGTTGCCGCTGTGCCAGTCCAGCGCCAGCAGCCCGTGCCCACCCACCGGCTGCTCGGCGGCGAGGGAGTCGAGCAGCTCGTACGGCGAGACCCCGCGCCGTCGCGCCTGCTCGGCGTAGGCGGCCGGCAGGGCCCGCTCGACGTACCAGGCGAAGATGTCGCCGACGCCGCTCTGCCCGGCCTCGTACCCCCAGCGCCCGGCGGTGACGCCACCCGCGACGACCCCGCAGATCCCGGGCACCTCGTGGCCGGCGTCGGAATTCATGATCAGGCAGGTGGAGGTGCCGAGGACGGCGAGCATCCGGCCCGGCTCGACCGCGCGCGCCGCGGCGGCGGTGACGTGCGCGTCGATCGTGCCGGCGGCCACCGCGACGCCGGCCGGCAGGCCGGTCCAGCGGGCCGCCTCGGCGGTGAGACCGCCGGCCCGCGTGCCGAGCGCCGCGAGCGGCCCGTCGACCTTGGACAGCAGGTCGGGCAGCTCGGGATGGAGCGCGGCGAGGAACGCGGCGGTCGGGTAGCGGCCGTCCTGGCGCAGGCCCTTGAAGCCGGCGGCGGAGACGTTGCGGGTCTCCCGGCCGCAGAGCTGCCAGACCAGCCAGTCGGCCGTCTCGATCCAGCGCGCCGCGCGGCGGAAGACCGCCGGGTCCTCCTCCAGCAGGTGCAGCGCCTTGGCGAGCTGCCACTCGGCGGAGACCCGGCCGCCGTACCGGGCCAGCCAGGGCTCGCCGCGCTCGGCGGCGAGGGCGGTGATCCGCTCGGCCTGCCGTTGCGCGGCGTGGTGCTTCCAGAGCTTCGGCCAGGCGTGCGGCCGGTCGCGCAGCTCCGGCAGCTCGGCGAGCGGGGTCCCGTCGGCCAGGGTGGGCAGCACCGTGCAGGAGGTGGCGTCCAGCCCGATGCCGACCACCTCGGCCGGGGCGACGCCGGCCGCGCGGACGGCGGCGCGCACCGCCGTCCGCAGCACCTCGCGGTGGTCCGCCGGGTCCTGCAACGCCCAGTCCGGGGGCAGCGCCGGACCGTCCGGCAGCCGGTCGGTGAGCACCCCGCGCCGGTACGCGTGCACCGCGCTGCCGAGCTCGGCGCCGTCGGCCACGTCGACCACCACGGCCCGGCCGGAGAGCGTGCCGAAGTCCACGCCGACGACGTAGCGGCCCACGGTTCCTCCTCCCGCCCCCGCCGGCCCGGCGGCGGTGGGAGGACACGCTAACGGGTCAGGCGAGCGGGCGCTTCAGGTGGTAGCGGTGCACCTCGGTGCTGCCCTGGACGTTGTTCACGTCCTCGGCGGCGGAGACCAGCTCCCAGCCGTCCCGGCCGGCGCGGTTGAGGTGCGCGATCGCGGTGTCGCCGTACGCGGTGATGTCGGTGCGCGACCCGTCGGGGCCGTACCAGACGAACGACACGTGGAAATTGCGGCCCTGCCCCTGATAGCGGCGGACCAGCAACGCGTACTCCCAGGCAACCATCGGTCCATTATGTTGGGTCGCCGCCAGCGTCCGGAACCGGCCTGCCTGCGCTCCGGGCATCAGGTGTCGGGCCGCGACACCGCCAGGTCGGCGGCCAACTCGGCCCGCGTGGGCGGGTCGGCGCCCCGTCGGCCGCAGGTGCGGGCGGCGACGTGGGCCGCCTCCGCCAGGACGGAGGTGAGGGTGTCCCGGCCGACGCCGCCGAGGGCCGTCCGCCGCGCGGCGCCGAGCAGGTCCCGCTCGCCGAGCGCGGCCAGCAGGCCGGCGGTGAACGCGTCGCCGGCGCCGACGGTGTCGACCACCCGGATCGGTCGGGCGTCCACCCGCGCCGCACCGCGCCGGGTGACCGCCCAGGCCCCGCCGTCACCGAGGGTGACCACCACGAGGACGGCGCCCCGCGCCAGCCACTCCCGGCCCAGCTCCTCGTGGCCGCGGCCCGGGTGCAGCCACCCCAGGTCCTCCAGGCTGACCTTCACCACGTCACTGACCGAGACCAGCTCCTCGACCAGGTGCCCGGCGGTGGTCCGGTCGCCCATCAGGGCCGGCCGGCAGTTCGGGTCGTAGCTGATCATCGTGCTCGCCCGGCGGTCCCGGAGCAGCGCCAGCACGTCGTCGGCGCCCGGTGCGAGGACCGTGGCGAGCGAGCCGGTGTGCAGGCAGTGGCTCCCCGAGCCGACACCGGCCAGCGTACGGTCCGGAAAGGACCGCCAGGCGATGTCGAAGTCGTACCGGGCCTGCCCGTCCGCGGCCACCCGGGTCCGGGCCACGCTGGTGCCGGGCAGGTCCAGCACCGACGCCGGGTCCAGCCGTACGCCGCTGCCGGCCAGGTGGGCGCGGAGCAGTCGCCCGTACGCGTCGGCACCGAGCTGGGTGAGCAGGGTGGTGGGCTGACCGAGGCGGGCGAGCGCCACGGCGACGTTCGCCGGGCTGCCCCCCGGGTGGGCGACCGCCTCGCCCGACGGATCCTCGATCAGATCCACCAGGCTCTCGCCGACAACGGTGATCACAGTCTTCCTCTCCCGGGCTGGATCGCCCGGTCACGTCCGTGGCGGGCTTCAGGCCGCCGGCCGGCCCGGGGTCTCCGCGAGGGTGGTCGCGCCGGTCATGATGGCCACCGCCTCCGGCATCGTGTGCGACGCCGGTGTCACCACGCCCGCGCAGCGGCCCAGCCGCTGGATGTGGATGCGGTCGGCGACCTCGAACACGTGCGGCATGTTGTGGCTGATGAGGATCACCGGCAGTCCGCGCGACCGGACCTCCTCGATCATCCGCAGCACCTGGTTGGACTCCTTGACCCCGAGCGCCGCGGTGGGCTCGTCGAGCACGAGCACCTTGCTGCCGAAGGCCGCGGCCCGGGCCACCGACACGGCCTGGCGCTGACCGCCGGAGAGCGTCTCGACCGCCTGCGCCACGTTCTGCAGCGTGCCGATGCCGAGGTCGGCCAGGGCCTGCGCGGCCTCCCGGCGCATCCCCTTCTGGTCGAGCATCCGGAACACCGAGCCGAGCACGCCCCGGCGGCGCTTCTCCCGGCCCAGGAAGAGGTTGCTCGCGATGTCCAGCGCCGGCGCCACGGCCAACGTCTGGTAGACGGTCTCGATCCCGGCGTCGCGGGCGTCCTGGGGGCGCTTGAACTGCGCCGGCCGGCCCTCCAGGAACAGTTCCCCGGCGTCCGGCGTCAGCGCGCCGGTGAGGCACTTGATCAGCGTGGACTTGCCCGCGCCGTTGTCCCCGATGACGGCGAGCACCTCGCCGGGGTAGAGGTCGAGGTCCACCCCGTCGAGCCCGACGACCCTGCCGAACGTCTTGACCAGGCCGCGGGCCGACAGGACCGGCGAACGCTGCCCGCTGTTCGCCGCGCCGGACCGGCCGGCGGGGGTGTGCGTGGTGGTGGCGGTCATGACCTCACCTTCCTGATCCACTGGTCCACGGCCACGGCGAGGATCACCAGCAGGCCGACGGCGAGCACGCGGTACTGGTCGTCGACCCCGGCGAGGGAGAGGCCGCTGCGGAAGAAGCCGACGATCAGCGCGCCGAGCAGGGTGCCGAGCACCGCGCCCCGGCCGCCGAAGAGGCTGGTGCCACCGATGACGACGGCGGTGATGCTCTCCAGGTTGGCGTCGGTGATGGCGTTCGGGCTGGCCGCGCCGGCCCGGCCGATCAGGATCCAGGCGGTGATGCCGTAGATGGCGCCGGCGACGACGTACACGCTCAGCAGGACCCGGTCGACCCGGATGCCGGCGAGCCGGGCGGCTTCCTTGTCGTCACCGACCGCGTAGACGTGCCGGCCCCAGGCGGTCTTGGCCAGGGCGAAGCCCACCGCGAGGTAGAGCAGGACGACGGCGACCACGCCCACGGTGATCCGGAACCGGCCCACCGGGAAGGACTCGCCGGTCCAGCTGAGCACCGCGGGCAGGTCGGTGGCCTGGACGCTCCGGCCCTCGGAGTAGAGCAGCCCGACGGCGGTGAAGACGCTGAGCGTGCCGAGGGTGACGATGAACGGCGGCAGCTTCAGCCGGGTCACCAGCGCGCCGTTGAGCGCGCCCGCCGCGGCGCCGACCGCGATGGCGAGCGCGATGGCGAGGCCGCCCGGCAGCCCCTGGCCCTCGGCCAGCTTGGCCGCGAGCATCATGGCCAGGATGGCGATGGCGCCGACTGACAGGTCGATGCCCGCGGTCAGGATGATCAGGGTCTGCCCGACGGCGAGCGCGCCGATGACCGCCACCTGCTGCAGGACGAGCGACAGCGAGTTCGGCGAGGCGAAGCGCGGGTTGAGGGTGGAGAAGACGACGAACGAGATGACCAGCACGAGGAACGGGCTGATCGCGGGGTGCGCGTGCAGCAGGTGCTGGACGCGTCGTAGTGGCGAGTGCCGGCGCAGGGCGAACTGCTGCGCGGCGGTGGTCGGTGGTGTCGTGGTGGTCACGGCGGGCTCCCTGCCGGGGTCGGCGGTGGCGGACGGTCTGCCCGGTCGAGGGCGCGGGGCGGAGGATGCCGCGGGCCCTCGACCGGGGTGGCGGTGGCTCAGCCCCAGCAGCGCTGGGCGCCGTCGGCGCTGGTGATGCTCTCGACCCCGGTGGCGGCCTTGTCGGTGACCAGGGCGACACCGGTGTCGAAGAAGTCCAGGCCGTCGGAGACCTTCGGCTTCTCTCCGTCGTTCGCGATCTTCTTGATCGCCTGCACGCCCAGCTCGGCCATCTTCAGCGGGTACTGCTGGGAGGTGGCGCCGATGACGCCGTCCTTGACCTGCCGTACCCCGTCGCATCCGCCGTCGACGGAGACGACCAGGACCCCCTGGGTCTTCCCCGCCGCCTGCAGCGCCTTGTGCGCGCCGACGGCCGCCGGCTCGTTGATGGTGTAGACGACGTTGATGTCGGGGTTCTTGGTCAGGCAGTTCTCCATCGCCGTCCGGCCGCCGTCCTCGGCGCCGTTGGTCGGCTCGTTGCAGGCGATCGTGTAGCTGCCGCCGGAGTAGCTGCCGGTCTTCGCCTCGTCGCCGTTCTTCTTCTTGTCGGCGGTGTCGATGCCCATGCCGGTCAGGAAGCCCTGGTCCCGGTTGTAGTCGACGGAGACGATCTTGTCGTTGAACAGGTCCAGCAGGGCGATGGTCGCCGGCTTGCCGCCGAGCTGGGTCGCCGTCCACTTGCCGATCAGCTCACCGGCCTTGAAGTTGTCGGTGGCGAAGGTGATGTCCACGGTGGTCGCCGGGTCGGGCGGGGTGTCCAGCGCGATGACGTAGAGGCCGGCGTCCCGCGCCTTCTTGATCGCGGGGTTGACGCCGGGCCCGTTCGGGGTGATCAGGATGCCCTGGTCGCCGCGGGCGATCGCGTCCTCGATGGCCTGGACCTGACCGGCCTCGTCGCCGTCCTCTTTGCCGGCGGCGACGGTCAGCTTCACGCCCTCCGCCTCGGCGGCCTTCTTCGCGCCCTGCTGCATGCTGACGAAGAACGGGTTCGTGGAGTTCTTGGTGATCAGCGAGACGGCGACGCTCTTGCCACCGCCACCGCCGCCGGAGCCGTCGCCCGAGCTGTCGCCGCACCCGCTGACGACCATGCCGGTCGCCGCCGCGGCGGCGACCAGCAGGGCCGCGCGGCGGCGGCCGATGCGCTGGATCATGTGTTCCCCCTCAATGACTCCCCGGCGGACCGAGGCCGTGTTGACAACGATGTCAGCGCAGTTTCGGCGCAACTCTAGAGGGATGTCAATGGGTTGCCGGCCGGTTTCTCATAACCAGCACGTAACTCGCAGGCAACTCTTGACATCGATGTCAGACCGGCCCCAGGATTCGCCCACGGTCCGGACGCCCGGGCCCGGCGGGCCACGGGCGTCCCCCATGGACGGAGGATGTGGATGAGGATCCGCCGATGGCTGGCCGCCTGCGCGGCCGTGACTCTCCTGGCGACGACACCGGACGCCGGTGCGCAGGCAGCACCGACCACCACCCGGGACGAGGCCCACCGACCGCAGCTTCACTTCAGTCCCGAGCGCAACTGGATGAACGATCCGAACGGGCTGGTGTGGTACCAGGGCGAGTGGCACCTGTTCTTCCAGTACAACCCCGAGGGCGCGCAGTGGGGCAACATGTCCTGGGGGCACGCCGTCAGCCCCGACCTGCTGCACTGGACGGAGCTGCCGGTCGCGATCCCGTACTCGGCCGACGAGCACATCTTCTCCGGGTCGGTCGTCGTCGACGAGCGGAACACCTCCGGCTTCGGCCGCCCCGGCGCGCCGGCCCTGGTCGCCGTCTACACCAGCTCGTACCCGGCCACCGGCATCCAGGCGCAGTCGCTGGCGTACAGCACCGACCGCGGGCGCACCTGGACGAAGTACGCCGGCAACCCGGTGCTGGACCTCCGCTCCCGGGAGTTCCGTGACCCGAAGGTCTTCTGGGACACCAGGTCCGGCCGGTGGACCATGGCGGTCGTGCTGGCCACCGAGCACAAGGTGAGCTTCTACGGCTCCCCCGACCTGCGGTCATGGACCCATCTGAGCGACTTCGGGCCGGCCAACGCCGTCGGTGGCGTCTGGGAGGTGCCGGACCTGTTCGAGCTGCCGGTCGACGGCGACCCGCGGCGCACCAGGTGGGTCCTGGTGGTCAACCTGAACCCGGGCGCGGTGGCCGGCGGGTCGGGCGCGCAGTACTTCGTCGGCGACTGGGACGGCACCCGGTTCACCGCCGACAACGTCGTCACCGGCGAGCCGGAGCCGCCGGCCGGGACACTCTTCGCCGACTTCGAGGACGACTACGCCGGATGGGCGGTCGAGAACGACCCGACGCTGGGGCCCGGGCCCTTCGGCACCGGCCCGTACCCGGGAACCGTCCCCGGGCAGCAGCAGGTGAGCGGCTTCCGCGGCCGGTCCCTGGTCAACAGCTTCGTCGGCTTCGACGCGCCCAGGGGGCGGCTGGTCTCCCCCGAGTTCACCCTCGGCCAGGACTACCTGAACCTGCTCGTCGGCGGGGGCGCCCACCCGCACCTGCCCGGCACCACGACCGACTTCGTGCCGGCCGACGCCGAACCCGTGCTCGACTTCGAGTTCCCCGACGGCCAGACGTACGAGCAGGCGGGGTGGACGGCGACCGGCGGGCTGCGCGACCGCGCGCCGGTGGTCGGACCGGCCCGGTCGGAGCGCGGCCACGTCGGCGACAAGTTGCTCACCACCTTCTTCGAGGCCGACTCGACGACGGGCACGCTGACCTCGCCCGGCTTCACGATCGACCGCAACCACCTGAGCGTGCTCGTCGGCGCCGGCGGCCACCTGACCGACGGCACCGGGCGTACGGTGGTCGAGCTGCTGGTGGACGGGCGGGTGGTGCGGACCGCCACCGGCAACTTCTCCGGCTTCCTGAACTGGCGCAGCTGGGACGTGAGCGACCTGCGGGGTCGCACCGCGCAGCTGCGGATCGTCGACGAGAACACCGGCGGGTGGGGGCACCTCCTGGTCGACCACCTCGTCGCCACCGACGAACCGGTACTGCCCCGCTCGGTGGAGACCGCGGTCAACCTCGTCATGGACGGCCAGGTCGTGCGGACCGCCACCGGTAAGGACAGCGAACGCCTGGACTGGGTGGGCTGGGACGTCCGCGAGTACGCGGGGCGGCGGGCCCACCTGGAGATCAACGACCTCAACTCCGGTGGCTGGGGGCACATCCTCGTCGACCACGTCATGTTCGCCGACCGGCCGGCGCAGAGCGAGCTGGAACGCTACGACTGGCTCGACCACGGCAAGGACTACTACGCGGCGGTCTCGTACAACAACGCCCCGGGCGGCAGCCGCGTCGCGATCGGTTGGATGAACAACTGGCAGTACGCCGGCAGCGTCCCGACCGCGCCGTGGCGCGGCGCGATGGCCCTGCCCCGGGAGTTCGCGCTGCGGACCGTCGCCGGCGAGGTGCGCCTCGTCCAGTCGCCGGCCGACCAGCTCACCACCCTGCGGGGCGACGGCGAGGGGTTCACGCTGCACGACACGACCCTGCGGCCCGGGGTGCTCGACCTGCCCCCGGCGGCGGACGGCACCGTGCTGGAGATCCAGGCGGAGTTCGAACTCGGCGACGCCGACCGCTTCGGCCTCCAGCTCCGCGGCGGCGACCAGGAACGGACGGTGGTCGGGTACGACGCCGGGGCGCGTCGCCTCTACGTCGACCGGACCCGCTCCGGCGAGGTGGAGGTCGGGCCACTCTTCCCCGGCGTGCACTCCGGCCCGCTCTCCGCCGACGGCAACCGGGTGCGGATGACGGTGTACGTGGACCGGTCGTCCGTGGAGGTGTTCGGCGGGGCGGGACAGACCACCATCACCGACCAGATCTTCCCCGCGGTCACCAGCGACCAGACCCGCCTCTTCGCCGAGGGCGGCGACGTGGTGGTGCGGTCGCTCACCATCCGGCCGCTGCGGTCGGTGTGGCGATAACCTGACCGTCGATCACCGTCGGTCCGGGGCCACGGCGTACGCCGTGGCCCCGGACCGCCACCGCAGCACCCCCGCCCGGTAGGAGCGCCCATGCACGCTGCCGCCCCCGCGACGTCGGCCGGCAAGGCCCGACCGACGCTCCGCGACGTCGCGCTGCTCGCTGGCGTGAGCCCGAAGACGGTCTCCCGGGTGGTCAACGGCGAGGCGGGCGTGTCCGCACCGAAGACCGCCGCCGTGCAGCGGGCGATCGCGCAACTCGACTACCGGCCCAACTTCACCGCGAGCAGCCTGCGGCGGTCCAGCGGCCGCAGCGCGGCGATCGCGGCGGTCCTGGAGGACCTGGCGAACCCCTTCTCGGCCGCCCTGCACCGCGCCCTCGAGGACGCCGCGCGGGATCGGGGCGTGCTCATCTTCGCCGGCAGCGTGGACGAGAACCCGGAACGGGAGCGGGACCTCATCCACGCCTTCACCATGCGGCAGGCCGACGCCCTGGTCGTGGTGCCGGCCAGCGACGACCAGAGCTACCTGGCCGGCGAGGTCAACGCCGGCACCCCGGTGGTCTTCGTCGACCGGCCGCCGGTCGGGCTGCCGGTCGACGCCGTTCTCGCCGACAACCACGACGGCGCCGCGTCCGCCGTCCACCACCTCGTCGCCCACGGCCACCGGCACATCGCCTACCTCGGCGACCTCCAGACCATCCCCACGGCCCGACAACGGTTCCAGGGTTTCCGGGAGGCGCTCGCCGACCACGGCATCCGACCGTCCACCGCCCCCGCCGTCCACGATCTGCACACCGAGCGGGCCTCGGAGGAGGCGGTCCGCCGGCTGCTCTCCGCCGAGTCCCCACCCACCGCGCTCTTCACCTCGCAGAACCTGGTCACCATCGGGGCGATCCGGGCCCTCCAGCAGCTCGGCCGGCAACACGAGGTCGCCCTCGTGGGCTTCGACGACTTCCCGCTCGCCGACCTCCTCCAGCCGGCGGTCACGGTGGTCGCGCAGGACCCGTCCGAGATGGGCCGGGTCGCCGCGTCGTTGATCTTCCGGCGCCTCGACGGCGAGCAGTGGCGACCGCGGACCCACCTGGTGGCGACCCGGCTGATCCCCCGTGGCTCCGGCGAGATCAGGGGACCGCACCGCGGCTGATGAGCGCGCCGGCCGCCCCGGCGCCGGCCGCCCCCGGCGGCGCCGAGCTCGTCGATGATCAGCGCGGCCAGCCGGTCCAGCCCCAGGTCGATCTGCTCCGGCGTCACCGCGCTGACCGACAGCCGCAGCGGGTCGACCGTGATGTTCAGCTCCACGGTCAGCCTCCGGTCGTCGTGCGCAGGTGTCGGGCGGCGGCCGGGTCGGCGCAGCCGGTCAGGGTGAGCGCGTCGCGCAGCTCGGCGGCGAGCAGCGCCAGGGCCGCCTCGGCGCCGGCCCGGCCGCCCGCCGCGAGCGCCCAGAGCATCGGGCGGCCGACCAGCACCCCGGTCGCGCCGAGCGCCAGCGCCCGCAGCACGTCGACCCCGCCGCGCACGCCGCTGTCCAGCAGCACCTCGCACCGCTCCCCCACCGCGGTCACCACGTCGGGCAGCGCCGTCGCGGTGGCCGGCGCGGCGTCGAGCTGCCGGCCACCGTGGTTGGAGACCACCACCGCGTCCGCCCCGGTCTCCGCGGCGCGGGCCGCGTCGCGGGGGTCGAGGATGCCCTTGACCACCAGGGGCAGCGGGGTACGACCGCGCAGCCAGGCCAGGTCCGCCCAGCTCAGCGCCGGGGCGAAGACCGCACCGGGGTGTACCGCCACCGCGGAGACCCCGGGGGTGCCCTGGTGGGCCAGGTCGTTCCGCCCGCCCGGCAGGTTCGCCGCGGTGACATGCGGGGGCAGGGCGAAGCCGTTGCGGACGTCGCGCAGCCGCCGGCCGAGGATCGGCACGTCGACGGTGACCATCAGCGCGGCGCAGCCGGCGGCGTGCGCCCGGTCCAGCAGGTCGGCGACCATGCCCCGGTCGCGCAGCCAGTAGAGCTGGAACCAGACCTCCCCGCCGGCCGCGGCGACCTCCTCGATCCGGGTGCTGCTCAGCGTGCTGGCCACGTAGGGCACCCCGGCCGCACGGGCGGCGGCCGCCAGCGCCGGCTCGCCGTCCGGATGCACCAGCCGCTGGTACGCCATCGGCGCGACCGCCACCGGCATCGCCTGCGGCCGGCCGAGCAGCGGTGCGTCGGTCCGCGGCCGATCCACGCCCGTCAGCACCCGGGGCAGCACCGCGACCCGGTCCAGCGCCGCCCGGTTGGCGGTCAGCGTGGTCTCCGTCCCGCTGCCGCCCTCGACGAAGTCCCACACCTCCGGCGGCAGCGCGGCCCGGGCCAGCCCCGCAAAGTCGGCCAGGCTCGCCGGCAGCAGCGGCTCAGCCATCGGCGCGCCCGCCGTCCGTCGCACCGGCCGCCGACCGACCGTGTCCAACCCGAACCGCTGCGGCAGGAACGCGGCTGCCCCGCCGGCTGACGTTCGCGGCGGGGGTGGCGCTGAGCGGCACGCCCCGGCTGCTCGCGCTGGCGCTCAGCGACCGGCTGCTGGTGGTGCTCATGATCCGGCGCATCACGATCCTTCCGGTTCGCGGGCAGACCGTCAGTCTGCCAAGGTCCAGGGGTGAACGGGGACCAGGTGACCGCACTGCTGGACGAGTTCGCCGCGGACGGGCTGCGGGTCTGGGTGGCCGGCGGCTGGGCGGTGGACGCGGTGGTGGGCCGGCAAACCCGGCCGCACGCCGACCTCGACCTGGCGATCGACGCGAGCCAGCAGGCGGAGTTGCTCGCGCTGCTCGACCGGCTCGGCTTCGTGACCACGGTGGACTGGCTGCCGGTCCGCGCCGAGCTGACCGCGCCGGACGGCCGGAAGGTCGACATCCACCCGGTGGCGTTCCGCTCGGACGGCAGCGGAGTGCAGTCCGGACTGGACGACGCGACGTTCGCGTACGCCGCGGACGGCTTCGCCGAGGGCGTCATCGACGGCCGCCCGGTGCCCTGCCTGTCGGTGGGCCAGCAGCTCCGTTTCCGGGAGGGCTACCCGCCGCGGGAGGTCGACCACCACGACATCGCCCTGCTGCGCGGGCTCTGACCAACCTGCCGGCCGCACCGTGGTGTCGGTGGGCGGGAGTACGGTCGGGCCATGGCGACCTGGGACGACGTACGACGGATCGCGCTCGCCCTGCCGGAGACCACCGAGCGCGGCTCCCACGACGACCTGCCCGCGTGGCGGGTCCGCGACAAGCTCTTCGTCTGGGAACGGCCGCTGCGCCGCGGTGACCTGGCGGCGTTGGGCGATGCCGCGCCGGACGGGCCGATCCTCGGCGCCCGGGTGCCCGACGAGGGCGCCAAGGAGGCGCTCCTCGCCGACGACCCCGAGGTCTACTTCACCACCCCGCACTTCGACGGATACCCGGCGGTGCTGGTCCGGCTCGACCGGATCGGCGTCGAGGAGCTGACCGAGCTGATCACCGAGGCGTGGCTGGCGCGCGCCCCGAAGCGGCTCGCCGGCCAGTTCAGGACGACGACCGGCTGAGGTTCCCCCGCCGTCCGACCGGATCCCGGCTGCCCTAGCATCTGCCCATGCGGGCGGCACACGAGCGGGTGGACGCGATCGTCTTCGACATGGACGGCACGCTGATCGAGTCCCACGCGGTGGTGCCCGCGGCCTACCGTGCCGCCATCATGGACGCCGGCGGACCGCTGCTCTCCGACGCCGAGATCATCGCCGGGTACCCGCTCGGGCCACCGGCCGCGCTGCTGACGCACCTGCTCCGACGGTCGGCCACCGACCGCGACCTCGCCCGCTACCACGCCCACCTGACCACCCTCGCCACGCAGGTCACCGTCTATCCCGGGGTGGCCGACCTGCTCGCCGGCGTCGCCGGGCGGAGGGCGGTCGGTCTTTTCACCGGCGCCAGCCACCGGGCGGCCGAGATCCTGCTCGACCGGGTCGGTCTGCTCGGGCATTTCCAGGTCGTCGTCGGCGGGGACGAGGTCGGGCGACCCAAACCCGAGCCCGACGGCGTCGAGCTGGCCTGCCGGCTGCTCGGCGTCCCTCCCACCCGAACCGCGTATGTCGGTGACTCGCCGCTCGACCTTCGAGCGGCGCGCCGCAGCGGCGCGCTGGCGGTGGCCGCCGGCTGGGGCCATCAGTACGACCCGGGTGTGCCGGCGGACCGTACCGCCGGCCATCCTCGTGAGCTGCTGGCGCTGCTCGGCTGAGCGCGGATCACCGCCCGGGCGGGAGCACCGCCTGCACCGCCTGCGCCGGGGTGTCGACGGGACGTGGCCCGGGCACCGGCTCGCCGGTGGGACCGAGGATCCGCCAGCCGCCGAGAAGCACCACCGGAACGGTGCCCCGCCGCATCGCCAGGGCCACCTCGCTGAGCGTCCCCCAGGAGCCGCCGACCGCGATCACCGCGTCCGCGCTCCACACCAGGATCGCGTTACGCGCCTGCCCCATGTTCGTCACCACGGACGCGGACACGTCGGCCGGGCCGGGATCGGCGCCGTCGTCGGGGCGTACGGCGATGACCAGGCCGTCGCGGGAGCGGGCGCCGGCGGCGACCGCGGCCATCACCCCGCCGCCGCCTCCGCAGAGGACGGTGACACCCCGCTCGGCCAGCAGCTCCCCCACCCGTCGGGCGTGCGTCAGCTCCGTCTCCGTGGCCTCCGCCGGCCCGCACACCGCCACCTGGAATCGCACCGCCCCACCTCCACCACCGAGGCTATCGAGACGTACGCGGGCCGGCCGGCGGGTCCGATCGACCCGGACGCGGAGTTCACCGTGGGCCCGGACGAAGAGACCGACTCGGGTCCTGTCTGGACGGCTGCGTCGAGGCGCGGGCGGTGGTGGCCGCCGGGAGCCTGGCCGACGTGGTGCGGACGAACTGGGGCGCGCCGGTGAACCTGCGATCGATCCCGGTCCACAGCGGCCCGGTCAGCTCCCCTAGTCCGTCGGCGGTGGCGGCGCGGCGCCGCGCAGCACCAGCGCGCTGTTGAAGCCGTCGAAGCCCCGCGCGCCGACCAGTGCGATGCGGCTGCGCGGCCGGCGGGGCGCCCGCAGGAACCCCAGTTCGCAGCCCTCGGCGGGCTGCTCCGGCCCGGCGGAGGCGGGCAGCAGGTTGTGCCGGAAGGCGAGCAGCGCGGTCGCCGCGTCCAGCGCGGAGCCGCCCTGGTGGGCCCGCCCGGTCAGCGGCTTCTGGGTGGTTACCGGCGGCGTCCGGTCGCCGAACACCGCGCGCAGCGCGGCCGCCTCGGCCCGGTCGTGGGCGGGCATGCCCAGCGCGTCCGGCCAGACCATGTCCACGTCGTGCGGCCGGACCCCGGCCCGGGTCAGGGCCAGCCGCAGCGCCCGGGCGTAGTGCGTCGGGTCGGGGCCGGCATGCGGGTCGGTGGGGGCGGCGTCGTGGGTGGCGGCCCAGCCGGTCACCTCGCCGTAGATCCGCGCGCCCCGGGCCAGCGCGTGCCCCAGCTCCTCCACCACGAAGACCGCGCCGCCCTCGGCGGGGACGTAGCCGGACGCCGCGACGTCGAACGGCCGGTACGCCAGCTCCGGGTCGGCCACGTCGCTGAGCAGCCCGGAGCGCAGCTGGCAGGCCAGCGCGTACGGGCTCAGCGGGCACTCGGTCGCCCCGGCGATCACCACCGGGGTACCCCGGCGGACGGTGCGCACGGCGTGCGCCAGGCTGTCCAGGCCCCCGGCAGCCTCGGCGACCAGCACCCCGCTCGGCCCCTTGAACTGGTGGTGGATGGAGAGCTGCCCGACGCTGGCCGCGTAGAACCAGGCGATCGACTGGTACGCCCCGACCGTGCGGGTCGGGCCACCCCAGAGCCGTTGCAGCTCCCGCTGGCCGAACAGGTTGCCCCCCGAGGAGCTGGCCAGCGTGACCGCCCAGCCGCACGGGTCGGGGGCCTGCTCGGGCAGGCCGGCGTCGGCCAGCGCCAGCCGGGTGGCGGCGAACCCGAGGTGCGTCCACCGGTCGGTCTGCACCCGCTGCCGGGCGTCGACGTACCCGGCGGGGTCGAAGTCGGCCACCTCCCCGGCGATCCGGGTGGGGTAGCTCGCCGGGTCGAACAGGGTGATCGGCCCGGTGCGCCGGGTGCCGGCGACCACGGTGGCCCAGTGCGCGTCGGCGCCGACGCCGCTCGGCGCCACCACCCCGACACCCGTCACCACCGCCCGCGCGGTCACGCCGTCACCGCCGGGACCCCGCGCTGGCCGGCACAGGCCGCGGTCACAGCGTCGCCGCCAGGCGGCGGAAGAGCATCGCGGACTGGAAGCCGCCGAATCCGCTGCCGACCGAGAGCGCCACGTCGACCGGCAGCTCGCGGGCCTCGTTGGGCACGTAGTCCAGGTCGCACTCCGGGTCGCGGGTGGCCCAGTTCGCCGTCGGCGGCACCACGCCGTACTCGATGGCCAGCGCGCAGGCGGCCATCTCGATCGAACCGATGGCGCCGAGCGAGTGCCCCACCATGGACTTGATCGAGCTGATCGGCACCCGGTACGCGGCCGGGCCGAGGGCCCGCTTGAACGCCGCCGTCTCGTGCCGGTCGTTCTGCCGGGTGCCGGAGCCGTGCGCGCTGATGTAGGAGACGTCGCCCGGGGCGACCCGGGCCTGCCGCAGCGCGTCGCTGATAGCCAGCGCCATCTCCACCCCGTCGGGGCGCAGGCCGGTCATGTGGAAGCCGTTGCTGCGGCCGGCGTAGCCGGCCACCTCGCAGTAGACGTGCGCGCTCCGGCGGCGGGCGTGCCCGGCCTCCTCCAGCACCAGCACCGCGGCCCCCTCGGCGAGCACGAAGCCGTGGCGGTCGGCGTCGAAGGGGCGGGAGGCGTGTTCGGGGTCGTCGTTGTCCGGGCTGGTGGCCTGGATGGCGTCGAACGAGGCCACGGTGACCGGGGAGATCGGCGAGTCGGCCGCCCCGGCGAGCACCACGTCGGCCTCGCCGTCGGCGATGAGCTGGTGGGCGTACCCGATGGCGTCGATGCCGGAGGTGCAGCCGGTGGAGACCACCTGGGCCGGGCCGTGCAGGCCGTGCCGGCAGGCCACGTCGGCGGCCAGGCTGCTCGGGATCAGCGCCTGGTAGAGGTACGGCCCGCCGAGGGTGTGGTCGACCAGCCAGCGCCGGCCGGAGTCGCTGACCCGGACGAACTCCTTCTCCAACGCCATGGTCCCGCCGACGGCGGTGCCGAGCACCACCCCGGCGCGCTCCCGCACCGCGTCGGTGAGGGCCAGCCCGCTGTCGGCGACCGCCTCCGCCGAGCAGGCCAGGGCGAACTGCACGTACCGGTCCGCGCGCTGCCGCTCGGCGAGGGTGATCCCGGCGGCGTCCGGGTCGAAGTCGCACTCGGCGGCGATCCGGGAGCGGAACGGCGTTGGGTCGAAGAAGGTGATCCGCCGGGTGGCGGTACGCCCCTCGGTGATGCTCTTCCAGAACCGGTCCCGGGTGGCGCCGCCGGGGGCGACGACGCCGATGCCGGTGACCACGGTGCGCCGGCCGGTCACGATGGTCCCCGCTGTTCGACCAGTTCGGTGTCGACGTGGCCGAGCTCCGGGCGGGGCGCGAGCGGCCCGAGGTGGAACACCACCTCGGCGGGTTCGTCGCCGGTGTTGCGCAGCCGGTGACGCACCAGCCGCGGCACGAACAGCGCCTCCCCGGCCGCCAGCGGCACCGGTTCGTCGTCGAGGTCCACGGTGATGGCGCCGCGCGCGACGTACAGGAACTCCTCGCTGTAGGGGTGGTAGTGCTCGGCGATCCGCTCCCCCGGCGCGAGCGCCGCGACCCCCATGAAGCCGGACGTGCTGCCGACGGTCTTGGGCCCGAGCAGCACCCGCAACTCCCCGCCGCGCCGCCGATCGGCGGCGACGTCGCGGGCGGCGATGACCCCGGTGACGATCTCACTCATCGTCGCCTCCCGCGTACGCCCGCTCGATGCGCTCCTTGATGACCTCGAGCTGCACCCGGCTGTTGGTGTTGATCCGCTCGGTCATCCCGGCGTTGTCGACCGGCGCGGTGGGCTTCATCGCGAAGTCCTGCACCCACGTCATCCGGGTGCCGCCGGGCACCTCGTCGTAGCGCCAGTGGATGCGCATGTACTCGAACGGACCGGTCTCGACCCGGTGCGCCCGCACCTGCCGGGTCGCCGGGTCGGCGGTGCGTTCGCTGACCCAGCTCCAGCAGACCCCGTTCTCGTCGGGGTGCATGGTGAGCCGGAATCGGACGGTGTCGCCGGTGGACTCCAGGATCTCCACCACGGCGTACTCGGTGAACAGGTCGGTCCACCTCGCCACGTCGTTGGTGATCCGCCAGACCAGCGGCAGCGGCGCGTCGATGACCACGCTGTTCTCGGTGTGCCCGGGTGGGTCTGCCCGGCGGGCCACCAGGTCGGCGACGCCGGCGATGCTGAGCTGCCCGGCCTGTTCCGGAATGCGCACCCGCCACCGGTCGGCGACCACGGCGGAGAGTTCCAGCAGGGCCAGGGAGTCCATGCCCAGTTCCTCCAGGCTGGCGGCGGGGCTGCGGGCGGCGGTCTCGACGTCCAGGCCACAGTGCGTGACCAGGATGTCGGTGATCTCCGTGGTGAGCGGTCGGTCGGGGGCGACGGTCATCGGGTCCTCCTGACGGGCGGGTCGGCGAGAGCGGCGTCCCCGGCGGGCACCGCAGCCGGCGCCGGCGCCGGGACGGTGGCCGGGGCGGGGACGGTGGCGGCCGGGGCGGTGGCGCCTCCGGCGCGGTCGGCGAGCAGCCGGTCGACCAGGCCGGTGGTGTGGCGGGCCTTGCGGAAGGCCGGATCGTCGAGGACCCGCCGGACGAAGGGGATGGTGGTCCGCACGCCGCGGCCGGCGACGTCGAACTCGCCGAGCGCGCGGTCCAGCCGGTCCAGGGCGGAGGGCCGGTCGGGCGCCCAGACCGCCACCTTGGCAAGCAGCGAGTCGTAGTGCGGGCTGATCAGGTAGCCGACGTGGCCGTGGGTGTCGACCCGGGTGAACGGGCCACCGGGGGGCCGGAACCGGTCCAGCCGCCCGGGGGTGGGGGCGAAGCCGTGGTCCGGGTCCTCCACGTTGACCCGGCACTCCACGGCGACCCCGTGCAGTCGGATCTCCTCCTGGCGCAGGCGCAGCGGCACCCCGGCGGCGATGTGCAGCTGCTCGTGCACCAGGTCGACGCCGGTGACCATCTCGGTGACCGGGTGTTCCACCTGGATCCGGCAGTTGATCTCCAGGAAGTGGCACCGTTCGGCCTCGTCGACGAGGAACTCCACGGTGCCCGCGCCGGTGAAGCCGACCGACAGGGCGCCGCGCAGCGCGGTCTCGGCCAGGGTGTCCAGGGTGGCCGCGGCGAGCGCCGGAGCGGGCGCCTCCTCGACCAGCTTCTGGTGGCGGCGCTGCACCGAGCAGTCCCGGGTGCCCAGGTGCACCCCGTTGCCGTGGCCGTCGCAGAGCACCTGCACCTCCACGTGCCGGGCGTCGGTCAGGTAGCGCTCGACGTACACCCGGTCGTCGCCGAAGGCGACCTGGGCGGCGGACCGGGTGCGGGCGTACGCCCGGGGCAGCGCGGCGGCGGAGCGGACCACGGTCATCCCGCGCCCGCCACCGCCCGCGGCGGCCTTCACGATCACCGGATAGCCCACCTCGGCGGCCACCTCGACCGCGTCGGCGACGGTCGGCAGGGTCCGTACGCTGCCCGGCGGCAGTGGCAGCCCGGCCCGGCGCATCAGCGCCCGCGCGGTGGCCTTGTCAGCCAGCGCGGACATCACCTGCGGTGGCGGCCCGATGAAGACCAGGCCGTTCTCCGCGCAGATCTCGGCGAAGTCGGCGTCCTCGGAGAGGAAGCCGTAGCCGGGGTGGACGGCCTGCGCACCGGTCTGCCGGGCGGCCTCGACGATCGCCGCCGCGTTGAGGTAGCTCTGCCGGCTGGGCGCCGGTCCGATCCGGACGGTCTCGTCGGCCAGCCGCACCGGCAGGGAGTCCGCGTCGGCGCTGGAGTGCACCACCACCGTGCGCACGCCCAGTTCCCGGCAGGCCCGCAGCACCCGCAGCGCGATCTCGCCCCGGTTGGCGATCAGCACCTTTTCGAACATCATCCACCCCGCTGCCCAGCCGGCTCCAGGGCGAGCAGCGGCTGGTCGTACTCGACCGGCTGGCCGTCGTCGACCAGCACCTCGACCACCCGTCCGGCCTGGTCGGCGGTCACCTCGTTCATCAGCTTCATGGCCTCCACGATGCCGACCACCTGACCGGGACGGATCAGGTCGCCGACGGCGACGAAGGGCGGCGCGCCCGGTTCCGGGGCCCGATAGAAGGTGCCGACCACGGGCGCCCGCACGGTGAGCCGGCCCGGCTCGGGCGGCGGCTCGGCGGGCGCCGCCGGGTCGGGCTCGGTCCGGGGGGCGGGCGCGGGCGCGGCCTGGGCCGGCCCGTGCCACTCCACCTCGAGGACGGTCTCGCCGCTGCGCAGCCGGACCCGGCGCACCGGGCCGGCCAGCTCGGCGACGAGCCGGTGGGCGTGCCGGCGCAGCCCGTCGAGGACGGCGTCGGGGCTCTGGCCGCTGCTCATCGCCGCACCGCCGGAGCGCCGGCGCGGGCCGCGCCGTACCGGCGGAAGCGTTGCCGGCGGCGGCGGACCAGGGTGGCCGGCGGCACGTCGAGCAGCGGGGCGAGGTTCGCCGCCACCGCCCGGGCCAGCAGCTCGGCGGCGGCGGCCGGGTCGTGGTGGGCGGCGGGCGGCGGCTCGGGCACCACCTCGTCGACCACGCCGAGCCGGCACAGGTCCGGCGCGGTGAGCCGCAGCGCGCGGGCGGCCTGCGGGGCGGCGGAGCTGTCCGGCCAGAGGATCGCGGCGCAGCCCTCCGGGCTGATCACCGAGTAGACGGCGTGTTCGAGCATGAGCACCCGGTCGGCGACGGCCAGCGCCAGCGCGCCGCCACTGCCGCCCTCCCCGGTGACCACCGCGACGATCGGGGTGGGCAGCACGCTGAGCGCCAGGATGTTCTCGGCGATCGCCGCCGCCTGGCCCTGCTCCTCCGCGGCGACCCCCGGGTCCGCCCCCGGGGTGTCCACCAGGGTCACCACGGGCAGCCCGAGCCGGGCGGCCAGCCGCATCAGCCGGAGCGCCTTGCGGTGCCCGGCCGGGCTGGCCATGCCGAAGTTGCGGGCCACCAGCTCGGCGGTGGTGTGCCCTTTCTGGTGGCCGACCACCATCACCGGCCGGCCGTAGAGCCGGGCCAGCCCGCCCACGACCGCCGGGCAGTCCGCGCCGAGCCGGTCGCCGTGCAGCTCGACGAAGCCGTCGAAGGCGCTCTCCAGATAGTCCAGAGTGGTGGGTCGGCCGGGGTGGCGGGCCGTGCGGACGGTGTCCCAGGCGTCCCGGGCCGCGCCGTCCGCCGGATCCGGCGGGACGCCGGCCGCCGGCTCGGGACGCGGGGCGCCGGCCACCGCCGGCGGCCGGCGCGCCGGCTCCTGCCGGGGTACGAGCGGCCGGCGGTTGCCCCGGCCGGCCCGGGCGGCGGCGAGCAGCGCGGTCAGCCGCCCGCGCAGCGCGTGCCGTGGTACCACCAGGTCGACGTGCCCGCGCCGCAGCAGGAACTCCGCGGTCTGGAAACCGGCCGGCAGCGCGGCGCCGGTCACCTGCCGGATCACCCGCGGGCCGGCGAAGCCCAACCGCGCGCCGCTCTCCGCCAGCACCACGTCGGTGTTGGTCGCGAAGGAGGCCGCCACCCCGCCGTACGTCGGGTCGGTGATCACGCTGACCGTGAGCAGGCCCGCCTCGCGCAGCCCGGCGACGGCCTGGCTGACCGTGGCCATCTGCATCAGCGACAGGGCCCCCTCCTGCATCCGGGCCCCGCCGGAGGCGGTGACCAGCACCAGCGGAATCTCCTCCGCGAGGGCCTGCTCGGCGGTCCGGGTGATCAGCTCGCCGACCGCGCAGCCGAGGCTGCCGCCGAGGAAGCGGAAGTCCATCACCGCCAGCGCGATCCGGTGCCCCCCGACCGCCCCGGTGCCGCAGACCACCGCCTCGTCCAGCCCGGTGGCGGCCCGCGCGGCGGTGAGCCGGTGCGGGTACGGCAGCGCGTCGACGAAGCCGATCGGGTCCACCTCGACCGCCCGGTCGGGCAGCGCGGTGAACGAGTCCGGGTCGACGAGCTGCGCCACCCGCGCCGGCGCGTCCACGCGGGAATGCGTGCCGCACTCCGGGCAGACGTCGAGGTTGCGCCGCAGCCGCTTGCGGTACAGCAGCGAGGCGCAGCCGGCGCAGCGGGACCAGAGCTGCTCGTCGCGCGGTGCGGTCGTGGTCACGGTCGCCGCCCGGGCGCGTCGAACCGGTAGAAGCAGTGGGCCATCGCGTCCCGGGGCGACTGCCAGTCCGGCAGGTACGGCGAGATGAAGGGCCGCAGCCGCGCGCTGACCCGGGCGAACTCGGGATGCCCCCGGGCGTTCTCCACCGCCCCCTCGCCGGGGAGTTCCGTCTCCAGCAGGTGAACGTAGAGGTCGTGCAGCCGGTACAGCGAGCGGTGCCGAACGCCGACCAGAAGCGGTAGCTCGGTCGCGTCGGACTCGGCGAAGATCTCGGCGACCCGGTCCTCGGCGGTGGGCACCACCTTCGCGACGATGAGCGAACGGTCCATGAAGAGTCTCCCCCTGGGGCGGGTTCCGGTCCGGCCGGACGACGTCCGACACGATGCCCGCGGGGACGTCACCACGGCGTCACCCGGCGGCACCGCCGCCCGTAGAGAGTTCGTGACGCTGCGTTGACGCAACCTGTGCACCGGCTATGCGCCCGCTTACCGCGCCCGTCGCATGGTGACACTTATTCGCAGTTCAGAGCGGCTCTTTCCGGCCCCTCCGGACCGTCACATTAGCGACGAATGTGTTGACTCAGTGTAACCGTGGTTGATAATCTCCGATCGGTCAGCCCGGACGGCACCGGTATCCAACGCCGTCGCCGCGGCGGAGCCGTTCCGACACCGTTGTCGCGGGCAGCCGCGCACCGGGAGCAACAAGGACGGTCGGGACGAGGATTCCGGGGCAGGGGGTGCGCGCCGGTGACCGGTCATTCCACAATGCCGACAGCCGGCACCGGGCCCGCGCCGCGGGTGTCGCTGCAACTGCTCGGTGGGTTCCGCCTGCTGCACAACGACGTGCCGGTGGTGGTGCCCCGGGGACTGCAACGGGTCATCGCGCTGATCGGCCTGCGGCCGGCCGCGACCCGCAGCCACCTGGCCGGGCTGCTCTGGCCGGAGACGTCCGAGGAGCGGGCGCTGTCGTCGCTGCGTACCGCGCTGTGGCGGCTGCGCCAGGACCCGTGCTGTCCACTGGTGACCGACGGGGACACCGTCCGGCTCGGCCCGACCGTGCACCTCGACACCGACGAGCTGGTCGAGGTCGCGGCCCGGGTTCGCGACGGCGACGCGCCGGACGTCGTCGGCACCGCCGGCCGCCACGACCTGCTCCCCGGCTGGTACGACGACTGGGTCCTGCTGGAACGCGAACGGCTGCGCCAGCTCCGGCTGCACATGCTCGAACAGCTCGCCGGCAACCACCTCGCGGCGGGCCGGCACGGCGAGGCGCTGGAGGCGGCGCTGGAGGCGATGGCCGCCGAGCCGCTCCGCGAGACGCCACACCGCCTGGTCGTCCGGATCCACCTGGCCGAGGGGAACGCCTTCGAGGCGGTGCACGCCTTCTACGTCTACCGCGACCTGCTGCTGCGTGAGCTGCGCCTGGAGCCCTCGCCGGCGATGTGCGCACTGCTCGACGAGACCCTGGCCCCGATCCGGCACGCCACCCGACCGCCGCCGCCCCGACCCGGCGTCACCGGGCGGTTCCCGCGCGTGACGGGCAGGTGACAGCGGCCCGTCATGGTGACCCGACATGGTGTCACGTCCTCGGGCTGGATCTGGGGCACCACCGGCGAGAGGGGTCCCGATGAGTCGCCTGTTGATCGTCAGCCGCATCGTCCCGGGCGCAGAGGGGCGAGTCGCGCAGATCTTCGCCGAGTCCGACGCCACGGAGCTGCCCGGCCTCACCGGCGTCCGGCACCGGTCGCTGTACTGCCTGCACGACCTGTGCGTACATCTGATGGAGACCGTGGACGTCGACCCGGACGCGGCGACGGGGGTCCGCAACCACCCGCTCTACCGGCAGGTCAACGAGCGGCTCTCCGCCCACACGGCGCCGTACCTGCCGACCTGGGGCTCCCCGCGGGACGCCGTCGCCGGCTGCTTCTACACCTGGGACGCCGCCGACGCACCGGCGTCCGGCCCGGCGCGCTGAGACGGCGTTCCGCAGCCGCACCCGCAGCGCGGTCCCCTACTCCGGTCCGCCCGGACGGCACACGCTGGGTCATCCCGTCACCACCCGCCGGTACGGCGTGTCCCAGCAGGGACTCGAGCCGCCCACCTCCCTGTCGTCGACGACGTACGTGTGCGAAGCTGCCCCCGGTTTTTCTCGCGACTGTCGTTCACGTACATAAGAGGGAGGTTTGCCGTGCCGTCGACTTTCGGGCAATGGCTGATCCTGATCCTGGCCCTGCTGGTGGGCCTCGCGGGCGGGTGGGTGCTGCGCGACCGCCAGGCGGCCGCCAGCCCGACGGCGCCCATCGTGGAGGGTGACCCGGTGGCCGGAGCCGCCGACACTGGTGTCCCGGCGACCGCCACCGTCGACCACGAGCGGCCGGCGGCCGTCGTGGACGACGTTCCCCCGCCCGCCGCGGTCACGGAGGAGCCCGCCCCGGCCGAGTACGACGCTCCCCCGGCCGCCGCCACCCTGGCCGCCAACGCCACCACCCTGCCGGCGGCGGACACCGACACCACCCCCGACGACGCCACCGAGCCCGCGCCGGTCGACACCGCCCCCGCCGCGGCCGACGCCACCCCGGTGGCCGTCGAGCCGACCGGTCCGGCCGTGACCGGTGACGTCGAGCCCGCCCCGGTCGCCGAGACCGAGGCCGAGGTCGAGCCGGCCAAGGACGACGAGCCGGTGGCGCGTCCGGCCACCGTGGTCGCCGACGCCGAGCAGCCGACGCCCGAGGCCGAGCAGGTCGCCGCGCCGGCCGTCGTCCCGGCACCCCGGGCCGCCGTGGAGGACGAGGTCACGACCACCGCGGTCGAGCCGGAGCCCGTAGCCGCGCCCGCCGTCGTGGCGACGAACGGTGCCACTCCCGTGGCTGCCGTGGACGACTTCCGGCGGATCCAGGGCATCGGGCCGAAGCTGGCCGCCGCCCTGCAGACCGCCGGGATCCACACCTACCGCCAGCTCGGCGAGCTGGACGAGGCGGCGCTGCGGGAGACGATCCGGGCCGCCGGCCTGCGCGCCGCGTCCAGCCTGGCGACCTGGCCGCAGCAGGCCAGGGTGCTGGCCGGCGCGCCCGCCGAGGCCGACCGGGTGCTCCCGGCAGGGGCCAGCGAGGACGCCTGAGTCACGTCCCGGGCCGGTGGTGACGATCCGTCGTCGCCACCGGCCCGCGGTCACCGGGCGACGGAAATCGCGTACTCAACCAGCGGTGCGTGGCGGCGGGGGCATCGCCGTGCAATGGAGTTGCCGGGCGGCCGGCGCCACCGCCGGCGAGCGGCGTAGCCCCGAAACCGGGAACACCGTGCGGCCGTCGTCGCTACGGTCGGTGGGGGCCACCGGCCCGCCGCGCCGACCCCGCACCGCAGGAGCAGCCGTGTCCTTCGCCAAGCCGGAGCAGCCCGCGAAGCGGGACCGGCCGCCGATACGCGACCCGGAGTCACCCCGCCGGGTGACGCTGCTGGAACTCTTCTTCGACCTGGTCTACGTCGTCGCGCTGGCGCTCGTCTCGCGCGGCATGGTCGTCGATCTCAACTGGGAACGGGCCCTGCAGTCCCTCATCATCCTGATGGCGCTCTGGTGGACCTGGGCGATCACCACGCTGGTCACCGACATGTACGACCCCGAGCGCCCCGAGATCAAGATGTTGATCATCGCGGTCATGTTCGGGGCGCTGCTGATGACCACCGCCATCCCGGACGCCTTCACCAACCGGGGAATGGTCTTCGCCGCGACGTACGTGGCGATCCATCTCGGTCGCGGGCTCTTCCTCATGCCGACGGTCCGGGGGCACCGGCAGACCCAGCGCCGGGCGGCCCGGATCTTCACCTGGTTCGCCGTCTCGGCGGTGCCGTGGATCATTGGCGGGCTGGTCGCGGGCCGCGCCCGGGAGGCGCTCTGGGCGCTGGCGCTCGCCATCGACTACATCGGCTTCCGGCTCGCGTATCCGGTGCCCGGCCTCGGCGCGGTGCCAGACGCCCAGCGCAACGTGGCCGCGGAACACCTCTCCGAGCGCTACCAGCAGTTCTTCATCATCGCGCTGGGCGACGCCATCCTGACCATCGGCACCATGTTCAGCATGTACCACTCCGAGAAGGAGAACATTGGCGCCTTCACGGTCGCCTTCGTCAGCACCCTGCTGCTGTGGCGGATCTACGTGCACAAGTCCGGGGAACTGCTGCCGCGCGCCATCTCCAGCTCGAAGCAGCCGAGCCGGTTCCTGAACACCGCCCCCTACACCCACCTGCTGATGGTGGCCGGGGTGGTGACCACCGCGGCCGGCTTCGACCTGGTGCTGCACCAGCCGGCGGGGGGGCGGACGCCGCCCGCCTGGGCGGCGGTCATCCTGGGTGGGCCGGCGCTGTTCCTGATGGGCCGGGCCTTGTTCGAGTACGAGGTGTTCAGCCGGGTCTCGCTGTCCCGCCCCGGCGGGCTGCTGGCGCTGCTCACCGTCGTCGCCCCGGTCGCGCTCTTCCTGCCGCCGCTGTTCGCCTCGCTCGGCGCGACGCTGGTGCTGGCCGGGGTGGCGGTCGCCGATTACCTGCGCAGCCGCGGGCGGCCGCCCGAGGACCCGTCACCGCCACACTGAGCCGAATCGGTCGTACCCGGCCGGACGTCCGGTGTTCGACACCGTTAGCCGAAAGCCCGGACTGGGTACAGGGGTGGCACCTCGAAATCACCACACCCCCGTGGAGGCAACCCATGCGCGGCACTTCGATAGTCGGCGTCCTGGTCGTCATCTGGCTGATCATCGGCGCGATCGCTGCCGGTCAGCGCGGCTACTACGGCAACGACGAGACCAACTGCGCCGAGGCGGGCACCATCCTGGTCACCATCGTGGCCGGCCCGCTGAACTACGTCGGCGCCAACCCCAAGGTGGACTGCAAGCTCCCCGAGCCGTCCAAGTAGCCGACCCCGCTCTTCCGGCCCGCGCCTGCTCCCCCGAGGCGCGGGCCTTGTCGTGCCCGGGCCGCTCGGGTCACTATCCGTAAGGCGTCCTAGGAGGCTGGGCTCCCGGGTCGGAGCGTTTGTCGGCGGTCGGGCCGGGAAGGGCCCTGCTCCCAGCGGCGGACGGAACGGGAGAACCGGCGATGCAGATCGGCTACAAGCTGGCCTCGGAGGCCTTCGGGCCGCAGGAGCTCATCCGCCAGGCGGTCCGCGCCGAACAGGCCGGCTTCGACTTCGTGGAGATGAGCGACCACTTCCACCCCTGGCTGGAGGTGCAGGGCCACTCGTCGTTCACCTGGAGCGTGCTCGGCGCGATCGCCGCGAAGACCAACACCCTCGGGCTCGCCACCGGCGTCACCTGCCCCAGCGTGCGCTACCACCCGGCGATCATCGCCCAGGCCGCCGCCACCATGGCGCTGGTCTCCGACGGCCGGTTCACCCTCGGGGTGGGCGCCGGCGAGCGGCTCAACGAGCACGTGGTCGGCCAGGGCTTCCCGAGCGTGCGCGGCCGGCACGAACGGCTCCGCGAGGCCCTGGAGATCATCCGGCTGCTGTGGCAGGGCGGCTACCAGTCGTACGAGGGAAAGCACCTCCAGCTGGAGGACGCCCGCGTCTTCGACCTGCCGCAGAGGTTGCCGGTGATCGCCGTGGCGGCCAGCGGCCGGTCCTCCGCCGCCATGGCGGCCGAGCTGGGCGACGGCCTCTTCGCGACCGAGCCGAAGTCGTCGATCGTGGCGCACTACCGGGAGGCCGGCGGGCAGGGCCCGCGCTACGCGGAGGTGCCGATGGCCTGGGCGCCCGACGAGCAGCAGGCGGTCAACGCGGCCAAGGAGACCAGCCGGTGGGCGGTCACCGGGTGGAAGGTGATGAGCGAGCTGCCCAACCCGGTGAACTTCGACGCCGCCACCACCTGGGTGGAGGACCACCACATCCGCCAGCAGTTCTCGGTCGGCCCGGACCCGGAGGTGCACGTGGCGAAGGTGCGCGCCTACGTCGAGGCGGGCCACGACCACATCGTCCTGCAGAACGCCGGCCCCGACCCGGACGGTTTCCTGGACTTCTGCGCCGGCGACCTCAACGCCCGGCTGCGCGCGCTCGGCTGACCCCGACCGCGTGGACGCTGGTGCGGGCGTACCCGCGAGGCGGCCGGACCGGGGCGGACGGCGGCGCGTCCGGCGCCGACCTCAGCCGCCCACGTGAATCCCGGGGCGGCGGGCGGGATCCCGCTCGGACTTGCGGATGATCTCCCGAACCACCGGCGGCGTGTCGCCGCGGCCGAGGATCAGGTAGCGCAGCAGGTGGGCGAGCGGGTTGCCCTCGGACCACTCGAAGTGCGCGTGCGGACGGAGCCCGGTGGCGTTGCGGAGCGCGAGCAGGATGGCGGCGATGGCGTTCGGGGCGGCCGGGCTGCTGGCCCGCAGGATCCGGTAGCCGCCGACCTCCACGCCGTGCACCCGCAGCACCTGGCTGAACTGGGACGGGTCGACCACGTCGATCTCCAGGAAGAGCACGTCGGCGGCGCCGGGCACCGGGTTCATCCCGCGCTGCGCCCGCTCCTTGAGGCGGTACTCCTTGAGCGAGCCGGTCTGGCGCTTGTTCGCGATCAGGTGCAACCGGCCGTCGTGCGCGATGGAGTCGGCGATGAACCGCCGGGCGGGCTCGTCGAACTCGATCCGCTCGGCCCGCAGCTCGGTGGTGCGGGTGACCCGGGAGATCAGCGAGACGGCGATGATGCCGGCGATGAACAAGCCGGAGATGGTGATGCCGTCCGGCTTCTCGATCACGTTCTCGGTGAGCGCGTAGAGCAGCACCAGGGTCAGCACGGCGAAGCCGGCCCCGGCGAACGGGTGCCGCGCCCGGTACGCCGAGATGGTCACCGCGATGGCGCCGGAGACCATCATCGCCAGGATGCCGGTGGCGTACGCGCCGGCCTGGGCGTTGACGTCGGCGCGGAAGGCGACGGTGATGGCGATGCTGATCAGCGTGTAGACGAGCACCACGGGACGGACGGCCCGGCCCCACTCCGGCGCCATCCCGTACGTCGGCAGGTAGCGGGGCACGATGTTGATCAGGCCGGCCATCGCCGAGGCGCCGGCGAACCAGAGAATCAGCACGCTGCTGATGTCGTAGACCGTGCCGAACCCCTCGCCCAGGCGCTCGTGCGCCAGGAAGGCCAGGGCCCGACCGCTGGCCGCCCCACCCGGCTCGAACTCCTTCGCCGGGATCAGCACGGTGGTGACGAACGTGGTGGCGATCAGGTAGACCGACATGATCAGTGCGGCGGCGGTGAGCAGCTTGCGGGTGTTGCGAACCCGGGCTGCCAGGCGGGCCTGGGGGTCGGTGCCGCCCCCCTTGACCAGCGGCATCATGCTCACCCCGGTCTCGAAGCCGGAGAGCCCCAGCACGAGCAGCGGGAACGCCAGCACCGCCGGGCCGGCCAGCTCGGTGAAGCTGGACCCCCGCTCGGTGAGCCGGGACGTCCAGTCGCCCAGCAGCGCCGGGTCGGCGGCGACCTCCGCCAGCCCGGCGACCACGATCACCGCGTTCAGCCCGAGGAAGACCGCCACCAGCGGGATGGCGACCTGCACCGCCTCGCTGAAGCCCAGCAGGAACACGCCGCCGAGGATGAGCAGCAGGACCACCGTCACCACGACCGCCGCGGTGGTGCCGTGCGGGAACGACGCCGGCAGGATCGGGTTCTCCAGCAGGTGCACGGTGGCGTCGGCGGCGGAGAGGGTGATCGTGATGATCCACGAGGTGGCCACGAAGCCGAGCAGCACCAGGACGAAGACCTTGCCGCGCCAGAACGGCAGCAGTCGCTCCAGCATGGCGACCGAGCCCTGCCCGTGCGGGCTCTCCCGGGCCACCCGCCGGTACATCGGCAGCATCCCGAACAGGGTCAGGGCCACGATCAGCAGGGTCGCCAGCGGCGACAGCGCCCCGGCGGCCACCGCCGCGATGCCGGGCAGGTACGACAGGGTGGAGAAGTAGTCGACGCCGGTCAGGGTCATCACCTGCCACCAGGGGTGCGACTTGGCCTCCGCCTCCCGGGTCTCCGGGCCGACCGGCTGCACCCGGTGCTGGAACAGCCAAAGACTCAGCCCGCTGGCCGGCTCGGGTGGCCGTACCGGGCTCTCCACGGACGCCGGGACGCCCACCGGGCCACGCCCGGCGCGCTCGCCGTGCTCCGGATCGCGGGCGGCACGCAGCGCGCGCTCCGACCCCGACGGCGCCTGCTGGCGCCGCCCCCGCGTACGCCGGGGCTGCGCCCCGTCCCGCCCGTCCGCCATGTGCAACCCTTTCCGGCCCTGACCCGACCGTAGGCGGTACCCACGGCGTCACCCCGCCGAACCGGGCAAGCCGCGAAGATCGTCAGGGCTTGAGGGATGGTACGCCGGGCGGGCGCGACCCACCCGGTCAGCCCGGGCTGGGGGCGCCCAGGGCGCGGACCAGCCCGTCCGGATCGGCGACGGTCACCGTCAGGCCGGGGTGGCGCAGCCGGGCGGTCGGCAGCAGCGCCGGCACCGGGCTCGCGAAGCGGACACAGACCCCGGCCGTCGTGGTGGTGCCGAAGCTCACCCCGCGGTCGACCTGCGAGATGTGCGGCCCGATCACCCGCCACCAGCGGTACGGCCCGGCGCGCTCCACGCCGGTGATGTTGCTGCGGGCGGTGCGCAGCCGCCAGGGGCCGAACCGGACCGTCAGCGTGTCGGCGTCGAGCTCGACCACGGCCGTCCCCGGCCGGACCCCGAGCAGCGCCAGCGGCAGCCGGAACACCGGGTCGAAACGGAACTCGTACCGGCGGGCGGTGTCGCTGCTAATCGGGCGGGCCGGCGCGGGCCGGCCCGGTTGGCTGGTCGTCATGCGCCGGTCGTACCCGTTACGGGAGGACCGACACCCGCCCGCACCGGCGGTCTCCGCGTCGACCGTGTTGCTCGCCAACCAGCCGGACCGGCTGGCGCCCCGCGCCGGGCACGACGATGTCCCCGCGCCCCGCCGTGCGGCGGAACGCGGGGACCCCCCGTCCCCGGCTACTGCAGGAACGCCCCGAGGGGCGAGAGCAGCAGCCGGCCGAGCAGCGCGGCGTTGTCGTCCAGCCGCGTCCGCTCACACTCGCGGGCCTCCGGATCGTGGCGGCAGCGCCAGATCTTCTGCGCGTTGCGCCAGGCCACGTTCCGGGTGTACTCGACCAGTTCGCCCTGGTACCAGTCGTCGATGTCGCCGTTCACCATGTCGATCATGAGCTGCCAGTGGTCCAGGTAGCCGCGGCGCAGCGCCGGGATCCGCTCGGCGAAGATCTGGTTGATCTCCAGGTAGTCGCGGTGCTGGTCGCTCTCGTCGACCGGCTCGGACTCCAGGCTCTCCAGCGTGGTCACCAGCGCGAACGGCAGGTCGAAGTTGATGTGCGCGTTCACCCCGGCGGCGGCCGACGGCAGCGGCCGGGCGTCCGGGCCGCGCATCCGTTCGAACAGGCAGCTCCAGGCCTTCGGCGTGCTCGGGCTGGACTCCGTCCAGAACCGCAGGGCGTCGAAGTAGCGGGCGGCGAACTCGACGTCCAGCCGGGCCAGGAAGGCCGGGTCGGCGAAGCGGTCGTCGTAGAGGCCGTCCAGCACGCTGCTGGTGATGGTCAGGTAGAGCTTGTTGAAGTCCGCGAGGGGACAGCTCGCCTCCAGCGGCGGCAGCCGGACCAGCAGATCCTGCAGCTTGGTGAGGTGGTCGACGACCGCCGGCACGTCGGCCGGATGGTCGGCGAGCAGCCCGACGATGTCGTCGTGCACTGGACCCCAGACCGGTTCGGTCATCTCTCCTCCACTGTGGCCGGTCACCCCCGTGCCGCCGGTGACGTGGGACAGCCTTCCAGCCGCGCGGCGTGGCGGGATCAGTAGAACGACGTATGTCGGGTGGCCGGTCCTACGACTGTTCGCCGCGGTTGCGCAGGAAGATCGCGCTCGCCTGGACCCGGGTCCGCACCTGGAGCTTGTCGAAGATGTGCGAGACGTGCACCCCGATGGTCCGTTCGCTGATGAACAGCCGCTGGCCGATCTCCTTGTTGGTCAGCCCCTCGGCCACCGCGGCCAGCACCTCCCGCTCCCGCGCGGTCAGCACGGCCAGCTCGTCCACGGCCGGCTCGACGGGCGGCGGCGCGGCGGGCCGCTGCCGGGCCGCCGCCGGCCCGGCACCGGCGGGCGCCGGCCGCTCCTCCAGCGTCACCCGGGCCCGCCCGGCCAGGGTACAGATCTCCGAGCTCAGCGGCACCGCGCCGAGGCCCTGCGCCATCTGGTACGCCTGCCGCAGAAGCTTCCCGGCGGTGGCCACCCGGCTGCGCCGGGCCAGCAGCGCCTCGGCCTGCCGCAGCCGCGAGTACGCCGCCGGGTACGGGTGGTGGCGCCGATCCCACTCGGCCGCCGACCGGGCCCACAGCTCCGGGTCGCCCCGGCCGTCGAGGCGGCTCAGCTCGGCCGCGCAGAGCGCGAGAAACCCGTCCACGATGTACCGCACCGGACGCCCGGCGTGTTCGCTCTTGCGGGCCACCCGGTCCACCACCTCGCGCAGCCGGCGGACCGCCGTCTCGTCCACCGCGATGGTGCGGCTCGCGTGCGCCTCCGCCTCGGCCCGCAGGCCGTGCCAGGCCAGCGTGGCCAGCACGATGACGTCGTCGGACCGGCTCTCGGTCAGGCCCCGCTGGACGGCCTGCCGGGCCAGGTCGTGCCGTCCCTCCCACATCGCCAGCCCGGCGCGCAGGATCAGCATCGGCAGCACGTGCCGGGCGCCCCCGCCGGCCAGCACGGTGGCCACCGCCTCCAGGTCCCGGTCCGAGGCCTCGATGTCGCCGTATCCGACGGAGAGCCGGCAGCGGGCCAGCAGCAGCTCGACCGCGTCGGCGCCGGACGGGCGGTGCCGCAGCGCCGCCGCGACCACCTTCTCCGCCTCCGACCACTGCCCCACCCGGAACAGGCCGTTGGTGGCGATGGCCAGCAGCCGCGTCTCCCAGGTGCGGCCCAGCCCCAGCTCGGCCACCCGCTCCGCGCCCCGGCGCGCGACGACGACACCCTCCTCGAGGATGTTCAGCGGGCCGGTCAGCAGCTCCGCCAGGTGCAGGTACGCGCAGGCCACGTCCTCCGGCCGGCCGGACCGTTCGGCGACCTCCACCGCCTCCCGCATCACCGCCAATCCGGCGTCGGGATCCTCCAGGAAGGCCTCGCTGAAGCCCAGCGCGGCGCTGGCCAGCACCACCTCCGAGGTGGAACCGTCGACCGCACCGGCGAGCTGCAACGCCTCCCGGGCCTGCACGCCGGCCTCGGCGTACCGGCCCAGGTGCAGCAGCAGCTCGGCGAGGTGGGCGGCGGCGGTGGCCTGCTCCCGGGGCGTGCAGTCGGCGGCTTCGAGGGCCCGGCGGTACTCCGCCTCGGCCGGCGCGGACCGGCCGGCGGCGGCCAGGTAGCGGGCCCGCCGGATGTGCAGGGCGCAGGTGGCCGGGCCGGCCGGATGCCGGGCCAGTTCCTCCAGCAGCGCCAGCGCCCGGGCGTGCTCGCCGCAGTGGTGTGCCGCCTCGGCGGCGTGTTCGAGCAGCTCGGCGCGGTCCACCTCGACCGGGGTGACCCGATCGGAATCCGGCGGGAGAGCGGCCGGGGCGTCGGCCAGTTGCAGCACCACCGACCAGTGCCGGTGCGCCTCAGCGTAGCCGTGCAGCCGTTCGGCCTCTCGCGCGGCGGCCATCGCGGCCGGCAACGCGCGGGCCGGTTCGCCGGCGAGCCGCCAGTGGTGGGCCAGCCGGGCCTGGTGCAGCTCCGCGGTGGCCGAGGTCAGCGCCTCGGCGTAGCGCCGGTGCAGCGCGGACCGCTCGGCCGGCAGCAGCTCGTGCGCCAGCACCTCGGCGACCAGCCGGTGCCGCAGCCGGTACCCGTCGTCGGCGCCGACCAGCAGCCGGTGCGACACGGCGGCACGGACCGCCTCGATCAGCTCCTCCTCGGGCAGCCGGACGACCTGGGCCAGCAGCCAGTGCTCGACCGGTTCGACCCCGGCCGCGACCGCGTGCACCACCGCGTGCGCGTGCTGCGGCAGGGCGTCGACCCGGGCCAGGAAGATCTCCCGGAGGGTGTCGGAGACGTCGTCGCGCCCCTCGCGCAGATCCCGGGCGAGTTCCTCGACCACGAACGGGTTGCCGCCGCTGCGCTGCCACATCAGCTCGGCCGCCTCGGGCGTCAGCGGCCGGCCGACGATGGCCGCGGCCAACCGGTCGGTGTCCGCGCGGTCCAGCGGGGCCAGGTCCAGCACCCGGACCGACCGCAGCCGGCGCAGCTCGGTGAGGACGCGGCGCAGCGGGTGGGCCCCCTGCAGCGCCTCCCCCCGGATCGCCGCGAGCACCGACAGTTGCAGGTCACCGAGGCCGGCGAGCAGGTAGAGCAGCAGCTGGCGGGTGCTCCGGTCGACCCACTGGAGGTCGTCCAGCACGATCACCAGCGGACGACCGGCGGCGACCAGGTGCAGCCCGCGGGACACCCGCTCCAGCAGCGCGCCCGCGCCGTCCGGCCCCGGAGTCTCGTCGTCGAACATCTGCAGCAGGCCGCGTACCGCCGAGGAGGTGCGGGCCTGCGCGGCGGTCAGCTCGGCGTCGAACCGGCGCAGCGCCTGGCGCAGCGGGTGCAGCGGGGAGGCGTCGCCGATGTCCAGGCAGGTGCCGGTCAGCACCAGCGCGCCCGCGTCCTGCAGCCGGGCGCTGACCTCACCGAGCAGCCGGGTCTTGCCGACCCCGCTCTCCCCGGTCAGGAACACCGCGGCGGTGTGCCCCTGCGCGACGTCGTCGAGCAGCGCCGACCGCAGCGCCGCGAGCTGGTCGGCACGGCCGACCAGCGGTGCGGTGTCCACATCGCTGGCCATGGCTCGCAGCCTAATCACATACTCCCGGACCGTTCTACGGGCTCAGGCCCCTTGTGGTACTCCTCGCGTCGACATTGCGACTAAAGGTTGCGGGTGGCCGACATACGTCGTTCTGCCGATCCCCCGAGAACCCGGTGGTGGAACTCTCCGAAGGTCGTCAGGCACCGGAGCGGGGGGAAGGGTGGGTGCGATGCCAATGTCCACGACGGTGGGACAACGCGATGTCGTCAGTTCGCCACGATGGCCGGTGCCCGAGGAGAGACGCACGGTCACCGTGCTCTTCGCCGACATCGTCGGCTCGACCGGCCTGATGGAACGGCTCGACCCGGAGGACGTACGGGCCCTGCAACGGGCGTATTTCGACACCGTCGCCGCGGTGCTGCGCCGGTGGGACGGCGTGGTGGAGAAGTACATCGGCGACGCGGTGATGGCGCTGTTCGGTGCGCACTCCTCCGACGGCTTCGACGCGTACCGGGCGGTGCGGGCCGGGTTGGAGATCCAACGGGCCGTCGACCGCCGGGTGCCGGCCGGCACCCGGCTGCGCGTCCGGGTCGGCGTGGCGACCGGCGAGGTCCTGGTCGACCTCGCCGCCACCCGGGACGGCGGGCACGGCACGGCCAGCGGCGCGGTGATCACCACCGCGGCCCGGCTCCAGGAGTACGCCCCGCCCGGCGCCGTCGTGGTCTGCGCCGCCACCCGGCGGGCCACCGGCGGACTGGTGGAGCAGCGGCCGCTGGCGACCATGACCGTGGCCGGCAAGGCGGTGCCGCTGGACGTCTGGCGGGTGACCGGGGCGCCCCGCCCGCGCCCCGCCCGGCACCACGGTCCCCTGGTGGGCCGGCGCCGGGAGCTGGCCACCGCGGGCGAGGAGATCACCCGGGCGGTACGGGACCGCCGCCCCCGCTGGATCTCGCTGGCCGGACCGGCCGGCAGCGGGCGCAGCCGGCTGCTGCACGAGCTGACCCGGGCGGTGTCCACGGTGGACGGGACGCCGGTGCGCTGGTGCGTCGCGCACTGCCCGCCGTACGCCCGCGGGGGTGCGGCGCCGCTGGCCGACATGGTCCGCGGGTTCGCCGGGATCCGCGACACCGATCCGGCCCCGGCCGTCCGGCGGCGGCTGGACACGGCGCTCGACCCGGTGCTGCCGCCGGCCCGGCGCGCTCCGGCGGCGCAGGCGCTGGCCGAGCTGCTCGCCGCGCCCGAGGACGCCGCAGGCGCCGAGCGGGGTGCCGAGGCCTGGCGACAGGTGCTGCTGGCGCTGGCCGCGGCGGAACCGGTGGTGGTCGCGGTGGACGACCTGGACCGGGCGGCGCCGGCGGTGAACCGCTTCCTGCACCGGCTCTTCGTCGCGGCGACCGAACGGGGGCTGCCGCTCGCGGTGGTCGCCACCCACGGCCCCGGCTGGGCGGACGTGCTGCCGGGCGCCGGCGACCGGCGGCGGCGGGTGCCCCTGCCGCCGCTCGGCACCGTCGAGACCGGACGGTTGCTGCGGCACCTGCTCGGCCGGGCCGGCCGGCCCGCCGCGCTGGCCCGGGAGCTGCTCGCCCTCGTCGGCGGGAACCCGGCGGTGGCCGAGGCGTACGTGCGGGCGCTCGACGAGGAGTGCGGCGCCCCGGCCGGGCAGGTGCCCGACCCGGTACGGCGCATCGTCGACGCCCGGCTGGACCGGCTCGACGGCGACCACCGCGCGGCCCTGATGGCCGGCGCGGCGCTCGGCACCCGGTTCCCGGCCGGCGCGGTCGAGCGGCTGCTCGGCTGGGCTCCCGGCCGGGCGGAGCCGGTACTGCGCGGCCTGGTCGCCGGCGGCCTGCTGGGGCGGCCGGCCCGCGGCGGGTACGAGGTGGCCGAGCCGGCCGTGGCCCGGGTGGCGCACCGCCGACTGCCCCGCGCGGTCCGGGCCGAGTTCGCCCGCCGGGCCCGGACGGCGTGCGCGCCCGGTGCCGGCTCGCCGCTTCACGGCGGTCCCGGACCCGCGCGCCCGGCCGGCGTCGCCACCGCCGCCCGACCGCTGCGCACCGCCCGGGCGGCCGCTGTGCCGGCCGTCGCCCGCCCCGTACACCGCCCCGCCGGCATGCGACCGGCCACAGTGGCCACCGGTGCCCCCGATGCCGGTTCCTCCCGAGGTGGGCACCCGGTCAGCGACGTGCGCGGAAACCGGCGCCCGGCGGAGGTGCGCGCCCTGCGCGCCGCCGCCGACGTCCGCGCCCGGCCGACGCCGGGCCGCCGGGCCGCGCGCCCGGAGCCCGCCACGCTGTCGTGGACCGGACCCGACCGGGTCGGGGCCGGGCCGGCGCGCGCGACCGGGGAACGCGGAGGTCACCCCGGGTTCGCACCGACGCAGCAGCCCCGCCGGTCCCCGTCCCGGCCCCGGGCGTCCGGCGAGGTGAGCCGGCGCGGCCTCGCGACCGTCGGGCCGCCGACGGCACCGCGCGAGCCGGACGTCGCACCCGGCGGATCGCCGTACTCGACATCGCCGTCCGACCGACCACGCTCCGTCGCCCGATCCGGGGCGCCCACCACGGCGCCGTCCACCGCGGCCGGCCGGGCGGCCGCCCGAAGGCTGGCCGGCGGCACGCCGCTGCCCCGCCGGCCCGGGCCCGCCGAGGGCGTACCGGCCCGCCTCGTCGCCGCCTGACCTCCGCCCGGGCGGCACGGACTCGGGGACCGGAGCACGGCCGGGTGCACGTTCGGCGCGGCGGCGCGGGCGTCGAGCGCGGGGACGGTCCGCGCAGGGCCGGCCGGCGGTCGGCTCAGAGGCGGGCGAGGAACGCCAGCGCGCGGTCCCAGGTCTGCTCGGCGGCGACCGGGTCGTGGTCGGGCAGATCCGGATCGGTGAAGAGGTGCCCGGGCCCCGGGTAGCGGTATACCGACAGGTCGGCACCGGCGGCGGTCATCCCCCGCTGCCACTCGTCCACCTCGTCCTGCGGGTCGTACTCGTCGGGTTCGGCGAGGTGCAACTGCACCGGCAGCCCCGGACGGACCGCGTCCGGCGCGCCACCGGTGCCGTGCAGCAGCAACAGGCCCGCGGCGGCGGGGCGCTCGGCGAGCAGCACCCCGGCCACCCCGGCCCCCAGCGAGAAGCCGGCCAGCACCGTCTCGGGCGGCAGGTCCCGCGCCGCCGCCCGGGCCCGGTCGAGCACCGCGTCCTCGCCGACCTTGCGGAGCAGGGCGAAGCCCTCCTCGACGGTGTCCACGGCCGGCAGGCCGTACAGGTCGGGGGTGACCACCTGGTGCCCGGCGGCACGCAACCGGTCGGCGGCGGCCAGCACGGCGGGGCGCACCCCGTAGACGGAGTGGAAGAGCAGTATCTGTCCCATCCGGCCATCCTGCCCCAGGGCACGCGGGCCGGCGGCAGTACCGGGCCGTGTCGAAACGGCCGGCTCCCAGCCGCGTCCCACTCGGGCCGAGAGGGCCAGCCAGCGTCGCACGCGGGCCGGAAGGGGCCGGCTCAGCCGGCGTCGGCGGAGGGCGCCAGGGTGCGGCTGCGGCCCCGGAACTCGGCGACCACCTCGGTGTCGCGCCAGACGGTGACGTCGTAGATGCCGCTGCGCCCGTAGCGGGTGCGTTCGGTGGCCCGGGCCTCTAGCAGGTCGCCCTCGCGCACCGGCCGGAGGAAGCTGATCTCCCCGCCGGCGGCGACGGTGACCGGCCCGTGGCTGTTGCAGGCCAGCGCGAACGCGGTGTCGGCGAGCAGGAAGACGAAGCCCCCGTGGCCGATGGCGTGGCCGTTGAGCATGGCCGCGGTGACCCGCATCCGGGCCACCGCCGCACCGTCGGCGGCCGAGACCAGTTCGATGCCGAGCGCCTTGGAGGCGACGTCGGCGTCGAACATGTCGTGCGCCGCGTTGCGGCCGTCGGGCTGCCCCATGTCAGCGGCCCCGCCGCTGGTCCACGATCCGGCGCATCTTGCCCATCGACCGTTCCACCCCGTCCGGCTCGACCACCCGCACCGCGATGCTGACCCCGATGGTGTTCTTGACCTGCTCGACCAGCGCCGCCCCGGCCCGCTCGGCCTCGTCCGCGGCCACCCCGACCCGGCGTTCGACCCGGACGGTGAGGGTGTCCATCCGGCCCTGCCGGTCCAGCACGCACTGGAAGTGCGGCGACAGTGCGGGCGTACGCAGGATCAGCTCCTCGATCTGGGTGGGGAAGACGTTCACCCCGCGCACGATCATCATGTCGTCGGTCCGGCCGGTGATCTTCTCGATCCGGCGCATCGACCGGGCGGTGCCGGGCAGCAGCCGGGTCAGGTCGCGGGTGCGGTACCGGACCACCGGCATGGCCTCGCGGGTCAGCGAGGTGAGCACCAGCTCGCCCTGTTCGCCGTCGGGCAGCACCACGCCGGTGACCGGGTCGATCACCTCCGGGTAGAAGTGGTCCTCCCACAGGTGCAGGCCGTCCTTGGTCTCCACGCACTCGACGGCCACGCCCGGCCCCATCACCTCGGACAGGCCGTAGATGTCCACTGCGTGCATGTCGAGCCGCTGTTCCATCTCCCGGCGCATGTCCTCGGTCCACGGCTCGGCGCCGAAGATCCCGACCTGGAGCGCGGTGGACTTCGGGTCGACGCCCTGGCGCTCCATCTCGTCCACGATGGCCAGCATGTAGCTAGGGGTGACCATGATGACGTCGGGCTCGAAATCGCGGATCAGCAGCACCTGCCGCTCGGTCATGCCACCGGAGACCGGGATGACCGTGCAGCCGAGTTCCTCGGCGCCGTAGTGGGCGCCGAGGCCGCCGGTGAACAGGCCGTAGCCGTACGCCACGTGCACCCGGTCGCCGGGGCGGCCGCCGGCGGCGCGGATGGACCGGGCCATCAGGCGGGCCCAGGTGGCCAGGTCGTCGCTGGTGTAGCCGACCACGGTGGGCCGGCCGGTGGTGCCGGACGAGGCGTGCAGCCGGGCGATCCGCTCCCGGGGCACGGCGAACATGCCGAACGGGTAGTTCTCCCGCAGCTCGGCCTTGCCGGTGAACGGGAAGCGGGCCAGGTCGGCCAGCTCCCGGCAGTCGTCGGGGTACACGCCGGCGGCCTCGAAGGCCCGGCGGTAGTGCGGGACGTTGTCGTACGCGTGCCGCAGCGACCAGCGCAGCCGGTCCAGTTGCAGCGCCCGCAGCTCGTCGACGCCGGCCCGCTCGACGGGCTCCAGCTCCTCGGGACGAGGGGTGCGGTCCTGCACGGTGACCTCCTGCGTGACGGTGTCCCGCCACCGCTGCGGCGCCGGGCGCTGCTGCGTACCGTACGCCCGGCACCGGCTGGGTTGCCAGGTCACGGGCCCGGCAGCGGCCGGCGTCGATGGCCGCGCCGACCGCGGCCGGGCCGGCCCGGATCAACCCACCGTCACGGGTTCTCCGGGTCGAGGTCGCGCTCGCGCAGCAGCGCGTCCAGCTTGGCCTCGATGCGCTCGTCGGACTCCCGGGACTGCGACGAGCCCCAGTAGTAGAACAGCGCCAGGCCGGCGGCCTGCCAGATCAGCTGGAGGAACTCCGACTGCCAGTTCTCGAAGGTGCTGGCGAAGAACTGCGGCAGGAAGTCGCTCCAGGCGAAGGACTGCCCGTGCTGGCTGGCCTCGTTGCTCTCCACGGTCATCTGGAAGAAGAACTGGCCGAGCCAGGAGAAGAGGAAGAGCGCGCCGGTGACGAGGGCGAAGGAGTACGCCTTTGGCCACGGCGGCTTGCGGAACGGTGGACCCGCACGGCGTGTCCCGCGCCCCGACCCGGCCTTCTTGTCGGCCGCGCGGGACCTGGACGAACGCGTGCCGGTCGCGGTGCTGTCTCCCGCCATCAGCGACCCCCTCTCCACGGAATTGATCGCTGCGAGATGTGCCCCGGCGCGGGAGGATCGAAACCGACGCCCGGCCCGGGGTTATGCTCGGCGGTGACCGGCGGTGGGGCCCGCCGTCCCGGGGTACGCCGGGAGAACCGCGACAGGCTCGCCAACGGTCCCTGCCAGTGATGCCCGTCCTGGTGGGGAGGCACGTGACACCGCCCGAGTTCCGCGTCGACCCCGACGTCGACCTGCACGTCCCCGCCGACCGGGGTGAGCTGGCCGCCCATCCCACCGCGGTGCTCGGCACCATAGCCGCCGGCGGCGTGCTCGGCGCGCTGGCCCGGGCCGGCGTCCAGGCCGCCTTCCCGCACGCCCCGACCGGCTTCCCGTGGGCCACCTGGGGTGTCAACGTCACCGGCTGCCTGCTGATCGGCGCGCTGATGGCGGTGCTCACCACGCGTCCCACCGGCCCGCTGGTCCGGCCGTTTCTCGGCGTCGGGGTGCTCGGCGGCTTCACCACCTTCTCCGCGTACGCCGTGGACGCGCAGCGGGCGGTCGCGGCAGGGGCGGTCGGCACCGCGCTGGCGTACCTGGCGGCCACCCTGGTCGGCGCGCTGCTCGCCGTCTGGGCCGGGGACGCGGCGACCGGCCGGCTGCTGGCCCGCGCCCGCCGGCGACCCGAGCCCACCGGGGAGGGCCGGTGACCGTCCTGCTGATCGCGCTCGGGGCGGCGCTCGGCGCACCGCTGCGCTACCTGACCGACCGGGCCGTGCAGGCCCGGCACGACTCCCCGTTCCCGTGGGGGACCCTGACCGTCAACGTGGCCGGGTCGCTGCTGCTCGGCGCGATCGCCGCGATCCCGGCCGAGGCCGCGGTGACCGCCCTGGTCGGCACCGGCTTCTGCGGCGCGCTGACCACCTGGTCCACGCTCAGCTACGAGACCCTGCGGCTGACCCGCCAGGGTGCCCGCTGGCACGCGGTGGCCAACGCGCTGGGCAGCGTGGTGGCCGGCCTGGGCGCGGCCACCCTCGGCTACGCCCTGGTCCGGGCCCTGGCCGGCTGACCGGTACGCCCGGTGCGGGCGGCCGGCCCGGCGAGGGCGACCACCGGCCCGAGGACGAAGACCGCCGGCGGCCGGATGCCCTGCCGGACGGCCAGCTCCCCCACCTCGCCGAGGGTGGTCGGCAGGGACCGCTGCGTCGGGTGCCCGGCGTCCTGCACCACCAGGACCGGGGTGTCCGCCGCCCGGCCGTGGGCCACCAGCGTCTCCGCGATCAGGCCGATGGTGTCGACCGCCATCAGCAGCACCACCGTGCCCCGCGATCGAGCCAGCGCCGGCCAGTCCACCAGCGATCCGGGGTGCTCCGGGGGCAGGTGCCCGGAGACGACGGTGACGTCGTGGGCGACGCCGCGGTGGGTGACCGGCACGCCGGCCAGGGCGGGTGCGGCCACCGCGCTGCTCACCCCGGGCACCAGCACCGTGTCGATCCCGGCGGCCGCGCAGGCCTGGACCTCCTCGTGGCCGCGCCCGAAGACGTACGGGTCGCCGCCCTTGAGCCGGACCACCCGCTTGCCGGCGCGGGCGTGCGCGACCAGGGTGTCGTTGATCGTGTCCTGCCCCATCGACGGCCCGCGCGGCACCTTCGCCGCGTCGATCACCAGCACGTCCGGGCGCAGCCCGGCGAGCAGCCCGGTCGGGGCGAGCCGGTCGGCCACCACCACGTCCGCGGCGGCCAGCAGCGCCTTCCCCCGTACGGTGATCAGGTCGTCGGGGCCGGGCCCGCCGCCCACGATGGCGACCTGGCCGGGGCGCAGGCCCGGGTCGTGGTGGTGATCGTGATGGTGGTGGTGGCCGGGACCGCCGGCCGGGTCGTCGGGGTGGTGGTGCGGGGTCTGCGGCCGGCCGACCTTGTCGGCGAAGCCGGGCAGCGCCACCCGGTACGCGCAGGTGTCACAGTTCATCCGGATGTCCCCGCGCCGCGCCTCGGTGTGCCGCTGCAGCACCAGGTCCGCCAGGGCGTCGCAGTCGCCGATCAGGTCGGCCACCCGCACGTCCAGCTCGGGGTGGTCGGCGGCGTACGCGTCGGTCTGCGCGACGATCCGGTCCGGCAGCACGCCGGCGAAGAGGAAGTACGGGGCGACCACGATCCGCCGGGCGCCGAGCCGGCGCAGCCGCTCCAGCACGGCCGGCACGGACGGCTCCGCCAGGGAGATGAACCCCGGCTCGACGCCGGCGTAGCCGCGCCCCTCCCAGAGCAGGCGGGCCACCTTGGCGACCTCGGCGTTGGCGTCCGGGTCGGTGGAGCCGCGCCCGATCAGCGCCACCCAGGTGCCGGCCCGGTCGGCGCCGTCCGCGACGGCGTCGATCCGATCGGCGAGGATGTCGTGCAGCAGCGGGTGCGGCCCGAGCGGCCGGCCGTAGGCGTACCGCAGCCCGAGGTGGCGCTGCCGCTCCCGGGCCAGCGCGGCCGGGATGTCGCCCTTGCCGTGCCCGGCGGCGGCGAGCACCAGGGGCAGCGCCACCAGGTTCCGGTGTCCCCGGCCGGCCAGCGCGCCGACCGCGTCGGTCAGCGGCGGCCGGGACAGCTCGATGAAGCCCCCCTCGACGTCGTCGACGACGCCCCGGCGGCGGATCCGGTCGACCAGCGCGGCGAACTGGGCGACGCCGGCGGCGCTGCGGGTGCCGTGCCCGACGATCAGCAGCGGGGTGCGGTCGGGGGTCATCACGTCTCCTCCAGGTAGAGCAGGGCGTTGAGGGCGGCGGCGGCCACCGCGGAGCCACCCTTCTCGCCCACGTTGGACACCGCGGGCAGGCCGCTGGCCCGCAGCGCGGCCTTGGACTCGGCCGCGCCGACGAAGCCGACCGGCAGCCCGACCACCAGGGCGGGCGCCGCGTCCAGGGCGATCAGCTCGACCAGCGCGGTCGGCGCGCAGCCGACCACCCAGACCGCGCCGGGTCCGACCCGGTCGTACGCGATCCGCACGGCCGCTGCCGAGCGGGTCAGGCCGGTGGCGCGGGCCAGCGCGGCGGCGGTCGGCTCGGCGACCGGGCAGACGATCTCCCGGTCCGCGCGGGTGATGCCGGCGGCGACCATCCACACGTCGGTGACCACCGGCGCGCCGGCGCGCAGCGCGGTCAGGCCACCGGCCAGGGCGGCCTCAGCGCAGACCAGGTCGGTGACGTAGTCAAGGTCGGCGCTTGCGTGCACCACCCGCTCGGTGACCGCCCGGGTCAGCGGCGGCAGGTGCGACAGGTCGACCCGGTCCTGCAGGATCCGGTAGGACTCCTGCTCGATGGGGTGCACCACCCGGCTCACGAATCCACCTGCCCGTAGCGGCGGTCGTAGCCGCGCAGCCGCCAGAGGGCGACCGCGCCGCCCCAGGCGAGCACGAAGAGTGCCACCACGGCGTAGCCGAGCTGCTCGAAGTGGTCGCCGATCGAGGCGTACCCGGCGAGCGCGGTGAGGCCGAACCGGTCGGTGAGCAGCCCGGCCAGGTAGACACTGGCGACCAGCCCGCCGACCACCACGGTCATCGCCGTCGTGGCCAGGTTGTACCAGAGTCGCCGGGCCGGCTGCCGGTAGGCCCACGAGTACGCGCGGGTCATCAGCAGGCTGTCCGCGGTGTCCATGGCGGACATCCCGGCGGCGAAGAGCAGCGGCAGGGTGAGCAGCGCGAACACGGGCAGCTTGCCGGCCGCCGCGGTGCTGGCCGACAGCGCCAGCAGGGTCACCTCGCTGGCCGTCTCCAGGCCGAGACCGAAGAGGAACCCGACCGGAGCCATGTGCCAGGAGGAACGGACCAGCGTCCGGGCGCGGGCGCCGAGGATCCGGTTCAGCAGACCCCGGTTGAGCATCAGCAGGTCCAGCTCCGACTCGTCCAGCGTCCCGCCGCGCAGCCGCCGCCAGAGCCGGGCCAGCCCGGTCAGCACCACGGCGTTGAGCACGGCGACCAGCGCCAGGAACACGGTGGCGGCGACCACGGCGACGGTGGCGCCGACCTCGCGTATCCGGTCCATCCCGGTGCTGGTGAAGTGGGCCGAGGCGAGGCCGACCATCAGGGCCAGCAGCAGCACCACGGTGCTGTGCCCCAGGGCGAAGAAGAAGCCGACGCCGACCGGCCGCCGACCGCGCAGCAGCATCAGCCGGGTGGTGTCGTCGATCGCGGCGATGTGGTCGGCGTCGAAGGCGTGCCGGATGCCGAGCACGTACGCGAGGGTGCCGGCACCGGCGAGGCCGCCGGCCGCCACGGGCTGGTGGTTCCAGTACAGGTAGAGGCTGACGCCGACGATGTGCAGCATGGCTACGGCGCAGACGATGCCGCCGAGGCGTACCCGCTCGGCTCGGCTCCACCGGCCGGCGGGCGGGGCGGTGGCGGTCGGGGTGGCGGTCATCGTTCTCCTCGGGGTTCGGGTTCGACGCGGATGGCGTCCACGGGGCAGATCTCCAGGCATTCCAGGCAGCCGGTGCAGCGGTCGGTGACCCGCAGGCCGCCGGCGGTGGGGCGGATGGCGTGCACGGGGCAGGTGAGCAGGCAGGCGCCGCAGCCCTGGCAGGCGCCGATGGTCACGATCGCCACCGGTACCCCCGTGGGGTGACCATCCGGCCGGCCACGACCCGGGTCTGCGTGCTGCCGACCACGACCACGCTGTACATGTCGACCAGCGCCGGGTCGAGGGTGGCCAGGGTGGCCAGGTGCACCCGTTCACCGGGACGGCTGGCGTTGCGCACCACGCCGACCGGGGTGTCCGGCGGGCGGTGCGCGGCGAAGGTCTCCAGCGCCGCGCCGAGCTGCCAGTCACGGGTGCGGCTGCGCGGGTTGTAGAGCAGGGCCACGAAGTCGCCCCGGGCGGCGGCGGCGACCCGGCGCTCGATCACCGCCCACGGGGTGTGCAGGTCGGACAGGCTCAGGTAGGCGTGGTCGTGCCCGAGCGGCGCGCCGAGCAGCGCGGCCGCGGCGAGGGCGGCGGTCACCCCGGGCACCCCGACCACGTCGATCCGGTCGTCGGCGTGGTCCAGGGCGGGGCTGGCCATCGCGTACACCCCGGCGTCGCCGGAGCCGAGCAGCGCGACGGCGTGCCCGGCGGTGGCCTCGGCGACGGCGGCCCGGGCCCGTTCCTCCTCCGCGCCGAGCCCGCTGGCCAGCACCCGGGTGCCCGGCCGCAGCACGTCGCGGACCTGGTCGACGTACTGGTCCAGGCCGACGACCACGGCGGCCCGGCGCAGCTCGGCCACCGCGCGCGGGGTGCGCAGGTCGGCCGCGCCGGGCCCGAGGCCGACGATCGCCAGCCGGCCGCGCGAGGCGTGCCGGGCGACCGCGACGGTCGCCATCGCCGACGCGGTCTTGGCCACCAGCAGCGCGCCGCCGCCGCGCAACGCGGCGGCCTCCGCGACGCTGGGGGTGCCGACCACGGCCCGGACCACCTCGCTGGGATGCGGCACGTCGATCGCCGCCAGCTCCCCGGCCGGCCAGGTCTCCAGGGGTACGCCGAGGGCGTCGGCGGTCGCCACGATGCCTGCCTCGTCGGCCTTGAGGTCGACGCTGGCCAGGCAGCGCAGGCTCGCCGGGCTCAGGCCGGCGTCGGCGAGGACCCGGTGCAGCAGCTCGGTCACCTCGGCGGTGGGGACGCCACGGCTGGCGCCGATGCCGGCGACCAAAGACGGCGGGCGCAGCACGGCGGTCCGGTCGTCCAGCGGCACGACCCGGTCGGTGACCAGCAACCGGTAGCCCCGGTGCTCCCCGTCGGCACCGGTCGACGGCCGGTCCGGGGCGGCGAGCTGGACGTTCGGCGGCAGGGCGGGCAGCGGCCAGGTGGCGTCGGCGACCAGCCGGACCGGCTCGCCGTCGAGGATGGCGCGGGTCACCGCGGCCATCGCCCCCTCGACGGGCCAGCCGAGGGTGTCCAGCCCGGGCAGGCCGGCCGCGTCGGTGGCGGTGCTGACCACCGGCCGCGCGTCGAGCAGCGCGCCGACCTCGGCGGCGAGGGCGTTCGCGCCGGCGGCGTGCCCGCCGAGCAGGGCGATCGCGTGCCGGGCCGCCTCGTCGACCACCACCACGGCCGGGTCGGTGCGCTTGTCACCGAGCAGCGGGCCGAGGATCCGGACCACCGCCCCGGTGGCGAGGAACGCCACCACCGCGTCGCAGCCCGTCCAGGCGGCGCGCAGCGCGTCGGCGACGGTCTCCCCGTCGACGAGCTGGGCGTGCGGCCAGGCGTCGGCGAGGATCCGGGCGTGCCGCCGCCCGGCGCCGGTGGCCGCGACCAGCCCGACGGACGCCCGACCGTTCGGTGCGGCCACGCTCGTCGGCCGCGTTCGGCCGGTCGGGTCGCCGGGCCAGGTCGGGTCGGTCGGGACAGGGCTGGCCGGCCCGGTCGGGGCGCTGCTTCCCGTCGGGCCGCCGCTCCCGGTCGGAGCGCCGGGTCCGGTCGAGACGGCGGTAGCGGTGGTCGTGGTGGACGGGCCGGTGTGTGGCACGCATGCTCCCGGGCGGAGTTTCCGGTGGTGGGTCACGGTCGCTGTCCGGTGAGGACGACGACGGGATTGGTGGCCGCGAGCCGGATCGACCCGCCGGGCAGGTCGGCGAGCCGCGCGGCGGAGAGCTGGCTGCCCTCGACGGCGTAGCCGGCTTCGCGGAGCAGCCGCACGGCCGGCGCGACCCGGTCCAGCGCGGCCAGGGTCACCACCACCCGCTCCGGGCGGCGGGTCGCCACGGCGGCGAGCACGTCCGCGCCGCCCCCGCCGACGAAGACCGCGTCCGGGTCGGGCAGCCCGTCGAGCGCGGCGGGTGCCCGGCCGGCGACGAGCCGGAGCTCGACACCGTGCCGGGCGGCGTTGGCGCGGATCAGGTCGACCGCCGCCGGGTCCCGTTCGACCGCGACGACGGCCGCGCCGAGCAGGGCGCACTCGATGCCGACCGAGCCGCTACCGGCCCCGATGTCCCAGAGCAGCCGGCCCAGGCGGGGCCGGAGTCGGGCGACGGCGAGGGCGCGTACCTCCGCCTTGGTGATCATCGAGTCGCGGTGCGCGTACGCGGATTCGGGCAGCGCCCACCCGCCGGCGGGCGCGGCGGCCGGCTGGTTGTCCACCCGCATCGGGCCGACCCCCGGCTCGCCGCACTCGGCGGGACCGGCGGCGGCCACCTCCGCGTCCGGGGTGCCGGGGGCGGCGGCCCGGGCCGGATCGGCGGTGGACGCGCCCGGGGCAAGGCTGAGCAGGACGTGCGGGTCGGCCCAGCGGCGTCCGGCGGCCTCCGCCGGCGTGGTCCAGGTGACCCGCTCGTCCGGGGTGCCCAGGTGCTCGGCCACCAGCAGGCGGCGGGACCAGCCGACCAGGCCGGCGCCGAGTTCGGCCGCGCCGGCGCCCGGGGCGGTGAGCACCGCGACTGCGGGCAGCGCCCGGCAGGCGTTCAGCGCCGGACGCGGGTCCCGCCCGTGCGCGGTGACCACCGCCGCCCCGTCCCACGGCAGCCCGGCGCGGGCGAACGCGGCGGCGACGCTGGACACCGCGGGCAGCACCCGCAGCGGCAGCCCGACCGCCCGCAGCCGCCGGACGATGCCGAAGAATCCGGGGTCGCCGCTGGCCAGCACGACGGCCGGGGTGCCCGCCGCGACGGCGCCGGTGAGCCGGTCCAGCGCGGCGGCGAGGGGGCCGAGGGCGACCGTGGCGCAGCCGGGCGGCACCGGCACGGCGGCAAGGTGCCGGGCCGCCCCGACCACCAGCCCCGCGCCGCCCAGCGCCCTCGCCAGGCCGGGATGGGCCGGGCGCCCCGCCGCGTCGATCCCCACCACGGTCACGACCGCTTCGCCGGACCCGGACGGCACTGCGTCGCTGGCCCCGACCATCCCGGCCATGCCCGACGTGCCGGCCGCGCCGGGACCCGGGCCCGATATACCTGTGAGGCATAAATATGCCGGAGAGGTATATCGCTCTCCGGCGGACTGGCCTCCGCCGCCGTCACCGACGGTCATCGCTGGTCCGAACTCGGATGGGGTGCTCACGCGGCCCACCGCCCCGAGGAGGCGACGGTGCGGGAGCCGGCGAAGTCCACCATGGCCACGTCGACCGTGACGGCGTGCCCGGCGAAGCGGAGCAGCACCTGCCGGACCCGGCGGCAGAGCAGGTCGCCCGCGGGGCCGAGCAGGCCGGCGGCCTCCCACAGCTCGTACGCGTGCCGCCCGGTGTTCGCCGCGGTGACCGCCGCGACGAGGTCGGCGTCGCCGCCCGCCTCGGCGGTCACGGCACCGAGCAGGGACAGGTCAACCTTCGACCGGGTGTAGTGGGTCATCAGGACACCAGCGGCCAGCTTCGCAAGCTTGCCCGCCATGCCGACGAACACCACCCCGGTCATCCCGTCCCCCACGGCGGCGGTGATCGCCGCGCCGGTGAAGTCGCCGACCTCGACGAAGCAGACCTCGGGCAGCTCCGGGAGCAGCGCCCGGGCGGCCCGTTCGGTACGGCCACCGGTGCAGAGCACCACCGTCCGCTCCCCCTGGGCCGCCATCACGTGCACCGCCTGGACCACGCTGGCCCGCCAGGAGGCGGTGGAGAACGGCCGGACGATGCCGGTGGTGCCGAGGATCGAGATGCCGCCGAGAATGCCGAGCCGCCGGTTGGTGGTCTTGCGGGCCATCACCTCGCCGCGCGGCACGCTGATCACCACCCGCACGCCCACCTCGGTCAGGTCGACCACCTCGGCAACGGCCTGCCCGATCATCCGGCGCGGGGTCTCGTTGATGGCCGGCCCGCCGACCTCCAGGCCCAGCCCTGGCTTGGTGACGGTGCCGACGCCGGGGCCGCCGTCCAGGCGCAGCCCGGGGCTGTCCCGCCAGTCCACGGTGGCGGTCAGCTCCGCGCCGTGGGTGACGTCCGGGTCGTCCCCGGCGTCCTTGACCACCACCGCCTCGGCCCGCCGCCGCGGCTCCACGTCGCAGCGGGCCACCGGGAAGGTGACCCGGCGGCCGGCCGGCAGCCCGATCTCCACGTCGCCCTGCGGCACGCCGGTGACCAGGGCGGTGACCGCCGCCTTGGCCGCGGCGGTGGCGCAGGCGCCGGTCGTCCAGCCGGTGCGCAGCGCGGTGGGGCGGACCTTCGCGGTACGCGGCAGGTCCGGCTCGCGCAGCGGCGGCTCGGCGTACGTCATCGGGGTCGCCCGTCCCCGGCGGCGTCGGTCGCGGCCGGGCCACCAGCGGCGCCGGACGCGGCGGGCGCGGCGGCGGCGGGCGCGGGCGCGGCGGGTGCGGCGGCGGCGCCGGCGGGCGCGGCAGCGGGCGCGGGCTCGGCGACCCGGTCGGCGCGGACGCGGCGCAGCTCGGCCCGGGCGGTCGGCTCGGCCCGCCGGAAGGTGTGGAAGTGCCCGGGGTGGTAGAGGTGCGAGCGGGTGCCACCGGCGGCCAGCGCCGGGCCGACCAGGAAGAGGGTGTGCTTCCAGAGCCGGTGCTCCTTGACGGTGGCGGCCAGCTCGCCGAGGGTGCAGCGGACCACCAGCTCGTCGGGCCAGGTCGCCTGGTACGCGACCACGACCGGGGTGTCGGCCGGGTAGCCCCCGGCGAGCAGCTCGGCCTGCGCCTGCCCGGAGCGGGCGGCGGACAGGAAGAGCGCCATGGTGGTGCCGTGCCGGGCGAACTCGCGGACCCGCTCCCCCGGCGGCATCGGGGTCTTCCCGCCCTCGAGGCGGGTGAGGATCACCGACTGGGCCACCTCGGGGATGGTCAGCTCCCGACCGACGATGGCGGCCACGGCGGTGAACGACGACACCCCCGGGACGATCTCCACGGCCAGGCCGAGGGCTTGGCACAGGTCGAGCTGCTCCTGCACCGCGCCCCAGAGCGCCGGGTCGCCGGAGTGGATCCGGGCCACCGTCAGCCCGTCGGCGGCGGCCCGCTGATAGAGCGGCAGCACCCCCTCGATGGGCAGCTGCGAGGAGTCGACGAGCTGGGCGTCCGGCCGGGCGTGGGCGAGCACGTCGGCGTGGACCAGGCTGGCCGCCCAGACCACCACGTCGGCCTCGGCGATGACCCGGGCGGCGCGCAGGGTGAGCAGGTCGGCGGCGCCGGGGCCGGCCCCGACGAACCACACCTTTCCGGTGGCGGTCACAGTTTTCCTCCCCGCCGGTCCCGGTAAGCCGGGATCAGCAGCGTCGACAGGTACGGCAGGTCGTCGGCGTCGGCGTCGACCGGCCCGATCCGCTCGCCGGGCAGGCCCAGCGCCCGGCCGAGCACGGCGGCGTCGAGCCGGCCCTGCCGGCGCAGCTCGGCGACGAGTTCGGGGTGCCGCCGCCAGCCCTTGTAGGCCACGACGGTGCCCGGGCCGGCGAGAGCGTCGGCGAAGAGCGCCAGCCCGGCGGTCGCCGGCAGCAGGGTCAGCGGCTCCCGGCCCTCGCAGAGCGGGACGCCGCTGCGCGCGGCCAGCTCCTGCATGGCCGTCACGCCGGGGACGGTCCGTACCTCGACGGCCGGCCGCAGGGCGCGCACGCCATGGGCCAGGTAGCCGAAGGTGGAGTAGACGTTCGGGTCGCCGATGGTGGCGAAGGCGACCGACCGGGCGCCCCCGTCGAAGGCGGCCACGACCGCGCGGGCGGCGGCGTCCCAGGCCCGCTCCCGGCGGGCGGTGATCCCGCCCCGGTCGTCGAGGGCGAACGGCAGCCGGCGCAGCCGGTCCGCGCTCACGTGCGCGGCCACCGTGGCCTCGGCCCGGCCCGGGGCCGCGTCGCCCTCGGCGGCCGGTCGGTCCATCACCGGTACGAAGACCGCGTCGGCCTCGCGCAGCACCCGGACGGCCTTGAGAGTGAGCAGTTCCGGATCACCGGGACCCACGCCGACCCCGGTCAGCGTGACGCCCCCGGTCGGCCCGCTCCCGGCGCCGGCGCGGACCCCGTGCGGGCCGGCGGGGCGGTCCGCCCGCCTGGAGCCATCGGTCACCGGGCCGGCGGCAGCGTCGCGGCCCGCGGACCGGTCCGCGTTCGGCGCGGTCACCGGCTCGCCGCCTCGACCAGCCGGCGGGCGGCGTGCGGGTGGCCCGCCCAGTGGGTGTGCAGGTAGGAGGCGTGCACCCGGCCGGCGACGAAGCCGTGTGCGGCGTCGTCCCAGCGCCAGGCCGGACGATCGCCGTGGCCCGGGTCGGTCGTGGTGCGGTGGAACTCGTGACCGCGTACCGGGTCACCGGCGCGGTGCACCGGGGAGTCGGTGGCGGCGACGGCGTCGCGGTAGCCGAGGGTGAGCCGGCCGGTCATCCGGGCGGTGTGCGGCAGGCGCCCGCACATCGGCACTCCGTCGAGCGCCCGGCCGAGGTAAAGCAGGCCGGCGCACTCGGCGACGATCGGGCCGTCGAAGCCGGCCAGCTCGGCGCGGAGCCCGGTGTTGCCGGCGAGGGCCTCGGCGTGCACCTCGGGGAAGCCACCGCCGATCACCACGGCGCGGGTGCCGGTGGGCAGCGCCGGGTCGCGCAGCGGGTCGACGGTCACCACGTCCGCCCCGGCCGCGGCGAGCAGTTCGGCGGTCTCCGCGTACGAGAAGGTGAAGGCCGGACCGCCGGCGACCGCGACGACCGGGCGGGCCGTGCCAGCGGGGCCGCCGACGGCGCCGGCCGGATCCCAGGCCGGGACGGTCAGCGGCGGGGCGGTCCCGGCCAGGTCGAGCACCGCGTCGAGGTCCACGGTGGACTCGACCAGGTCGGCCAGCGCGGCGACCACGGCGAGCGATTCGGGGGCCCGCTCGGCGACCGGCACCAGCCCCAGGTGGCGCGACGGGGCGGTCACCTCGGCGGCCCGGGTGACCGCCCCGAGCACCGGTACGCCCACCTCGGCCAGCGCGTCGCGAAGCAGGGTCTCGTGCCGGGGCGAGCCGACCCGGTTGAGGATCACCCCGCCGATGCGCACAGCCGGGTCGAAGGCCCGCATGCCGAGCGCGAGGGCGGCGGCGCTGCGGCCCTGGGCGGTGGTGTCGAGGACCAGCAGCACGGGTGCGTCGATGAGCCGGGCGACGTGCGCTGTGGAGGCGTACCCGCGGTGGCCGACCGCGCCGTCGTGCAGCCCCATCACCCCTTCGACCACCGCGATGTCGGCGGGCGTGGGCCGGCTGGCGCCGTGCCGCAGCAGCGGCGCGATCCGCTCCGGTCCGACCAGCCAGGGGTCGAGGTTGCGGCCGGGGCGGCCGGCGGCCAGCGCGTGGTAGCCCGGGTCGATGTAGTCGGGTCCGACCTTGTGCGGGCTGACGGTGCGGCCGCGGCGGCGCAGCGCGGCGAGCAGCCCGGTGGCGACGGTGGTCTTGCCGTGCCCGCTGGCCGGGGCGGCCAGCACCAGCCGGGGCAGCGCCCAGGCGCCGGCCGGGTCGGGGCTCACCACTCGATCCCCTTCTGGCCCTTCTGGCCGGCGTCCATCGGGTGCTTGACCTTGGTCAGCTCGGCGACCAGGTCGGCGACCGCCACCAGGCGCGGGTCGGCGTCCCGGCCGGTGATGACGACGTGCTGGAAGCCCGGCCGGTGGGTCAGGGTGTCGACCACCTCGTCGACGTCCACCCAACCCCACTTCATCGGGTAGGTGAACTCGTCGAGCACGTACAGGCCGTAGCGCTGGGCGGCCAGGTCGCGCTGGATCTGCCGCCAGCCCTCCCGGGCGTCGGCGGCGTGGTCGGCCTCGCCGCCGCGCTGGATCCAGGACCACCCCTCGCCCATCTTGTGCCAGGTGACGGGCGCGCCCTGGCCGGTGCGCGTGTGCACCTCGTCGAGCGCGCGGAAGGCGTTCTCCTCCCCCACCCGCCACTTGGCGCTCTTGACGAACTGGAACACCCCGATCGGCAGCCCGGCGGTCCAGGCCCGCAGCGCCAACCCGAACGCGGCGGTCGACTTCCCCTTCATCTGTCCGGTATGGACCATCGTCAGCGGCCGGTTCCGCCGCTGCCGGGTGCTCAACCCGTCAGCGGGCACGTGCAACGGCTTCCCCTGCGGCATCAGGCAACGCTCCTGTCGGTGGTGGTGGCAGCGATCTTGGAAGGATGAGGCCCCTCCGGGGGCCTGTTCCCGCCAAGATCTCCGGCGGCCCGGCTGCGGGCGGGGTGGTTTCCGGCGAGGTGGGTGAGCGAGTCGGTGGCGACCTCGGACAGGGGGTGGTGAGCGGCGCCGAGTTGGGCGGCGAGGCGGCGGGCCAGGCCGAGCCGGACGGGGCCGCTCTCGCAGTCGACGACGACGCAGGGGGTGCCGGTGGCGGCGAGCACGGCGGCCGCCCGGGCGGCCCGGGCGAGGGGACGCTCCCCGGCGGTGGCCCGCCCATCGGTGACGACGAGGACCAGGGGGCGGCGCTTCGGGTCGCGCAGCCGCTCCACCCGCAGCAGCTCCGCTGCGGTGAGCAGGCCCTCGGCGAGCGGGGTGCGCCCGCCGGTGGGCAGCTCGGCCAGGCGCGTCGAGGCGGCCAGCACCGAGGAGGTGGCCGGCAGCAGGGTCTGCGCGCCGGTACCCCGGAAGGCGATCACCGCGACCTTGTCCCGGCGCTGGTAGGCGTCGGTGAGCAGGGCAAGCACCGCATCCTTGACGGCGGTCATCCGCTGCCGGGCGCCCATCGACCCGCTGGCGTCGACCACGAAGAGGACAAGGTTCCCCTCCCGCCCCTCCCGGACGGCCTCGCGCAGGTCGTCCGGGCGCAGCCGCAGTGGCCCGGCCGCCCGACCCCGGGCGGCCTGATGCGGGGCGGCGGCGCGCAGGGTCGCCGGCAGGTGCAACGGGCCGGGCCGCCCGGCGGGCAGCCGCGCGCCGGTGGTCCGGCCCCGGCCGGTCCGGGCCCGGGACCGCCGGCCCGGCACGCCGTCGCCGATCCCGGGCGCGATGAGCAGCCGGGCCCTCAGGCCCCCTCGGGGTACGGCCACCACCGGTGACCCGGCGGCCCGCCGCTCCCCGGTCGGGCCGCCGTCGGCGTCGCCCCGCCGGCCGGGCGCGCCCGACCGGCCGTCGGGTCCACCGTCGAGGCCGGCGAAGGACCGGTCGGGGAGGCGGTCCGGCCAGCCGTCGTCACCGCGCGCCACCCGGTCGTCGTGGCCGGGTCCCCGGTCGTCGTTCCCGGCTCCCCACCCCGGGTGGCTCCGGGCGCCGTCGGCGCGGGCTGGATCGGACCGGTCGTCGTCGTCCGCCGGGCGGGTCGCCCCGGGGCCGGCGGCGCCGTGCCGCCCGGCGCCGCCGGCCCGGTCGGCACCGTCGGCACGCTCGGTCGGTCCACCGTCGCCGTGCTCGGTCGGTCCGCCGCCGGGTCCGCCGCCATCCGGTCCGGAGCCGTCGGGTCCGGAGCCGTCGGGCCCGCCGGTCGGGTCGCCGTCGGGTGGGTCGTCGTCGGGGTGCTCGTCCCGCGCCCGTTGCAGCGCCTCGTCGAGGCGTTTCTCGTCCAGGCCGGGGCTGTCGAACGGGTCGCGGCGGCGCCGGTGCGGCAGGGCGAGCCGGGCGGCGACCCGGACATCCTCGCCGGTCACCCGGTCCCGGCCCTGCCAGGCGGCGTGCGCGACGGCGGTGCGGGCGGTGACGATGTCGGCGCGCATGCCGTCGACGTCGAACGCGGCGCAGACCTCGGCGATCTGCCGCAGCGCCGGGTCGGGCAGCCGGACCCGGTCCAACCGGTCCCGGGCGGCGGCGACCCGGCGGGCCACGTCCGCGTCGGCCGCCGCCCATCGCCCGGCGAAACCGGCCGGGTCGGCGTCGGCCGCGAGCCGGCGGCGGACCACCTCGACCCGGACGGCGGGGTCGCGGCTGGCCGCCACCTCGACGGTGAGCCCGAACCGGTCGAGCAGCTGCGGGCGCAGCTCGCCCTCCTCCGGGTTCATGGTGCCGACCAGCAGGAACCGGGCGGCGTGGCTGACCGAGACGCCCTCCCGCTCGACGTGGCAGCGGCCCATCGCGGCGGCGTCCAGCAGCAGGTCGACCAGGTGGTCGTGGAGCAGGTTGACCTCGTCGACGTAGAGCACGCCGCGGTGGGCGGCGGCGAGCAGGCCCGGTTCGAAGGCGCGTACCCCTTCGGCGAGCGCCTTCTCCAGGTCGAGCGAGCCGACCACCCGGTCCTCGGCGGCGCCGACCGGCAGCTCGACCAGGCGAGCCGGGCGGCGCTCGGCCACCGACCCGGCCGGGTGCGGGCCGTCCGGGCAGGCCGGGTCGGGCGCGGCCGGGTCGCAGCCGAACCGGCAGCCCGCCACCCGGTCGACGGCGGGCAGCAGCGCGGCGAGCGCCCGGACGGCGGTGGACTTGGCGGTGCCCTTCTCGCCGCGGACGAGCACCCCGCCGATGGCCGGGCTGACCGCGTTGAGCAGCAGGGCGAGGCGCATCTCGTCCATGCCGAGCACCGCGCTGAACGGGTAACTGGTCACTGCGCCGCCTTCGTTCGCGACTGCGGGGCTCGCAATCCGGGGCTCACTCCTCGCGCTCACTGCCGGTCCTCCAGGTCGCCCTCGCTGGCCAGGTACGTCTCGCGGAGCCGGTCGAGGACGGCCGGGTCGGGTTCGGCCCACAGTCCCCGCTCGGCGGCCTCCAGCAGGCGTTCGGTGATCCCGCGCAGCGCCCACGGGTTGGACCGCTCCAGGAAGTCGCGGGTCTCCGGGTCGAACAGGTACGCCTCGGCGAGCCGGGCGTACATCCAGTCGTCGACCACGCCGGCGGTGGCGTCGTAGCCGAACAGGTAGTCCACGGTGGCGGCCAGCTCGAAGGCGCCCTTGTAGCCGTGCCGGCGCATCGCGGCGATCCACTTCGGGTTGACCACCCGGGCCCGGAACACCCGCCGGGTCTCCTCGCCCAGCGTCCGGGTCCGCACGTCGTGCGGCAGCGCCGAGTCGCCCACGTACGCGGCCGGAGTGGCGCCGGTGAGGTGGCGGACCATCGCCACCATCCCGCCGTGGTACTGGAAGTAGTCGTCGGAGTCGACGATGTCGTGCTCCCGGGTGTCCTGGTTCTTCACGGCGACGGCGATCCGGGCGAAGGAGCGTTCCATGTCGACGCGGGCCTCCCGCCCGTCCAGCCCGCGGCCGTAGGCGTACCCGCCCCAGACGGCGTACACCTCGGCGAGGTCGGCGTCGGTGCGCCAGTTCCGGGCGTCGATCAGCGGCAGCAGTCCCGCCCCGTACGCCCCGGGCTTGGAGCCGAAGATCCGGGCGGTGGCCCGCCGCGCGTCGCCGTGCTCGGCCACGTCCGCGGCCACGTGGGCCTTGACGTAGTTGTCGGAGGCCGGCTCGTCGAGGGCGGCGACCCGGCGGACCGCGTCGTCGATGAGCGCGACGACGTGCGGGAAGGCGTCCCGGAAGAAGCCGGAGATGCGCACGGTCACGTCGACCCGGGGGCGGCCCAGCTCCGAAAGCGGCACCACCTCGACGCCGGTGACCCGGCGGGACCGGTCGTCCCAGGTGGGTCGGCAGCCGAGCAGGGCCAGGACCTCCGCGATGTCGTCGCCCTGGGTACGCATGGCGCTGGTGCCCCAGACGGTCAACCCGACGGAGCGGGGGTACGCCCCGGTGTCGGCGACGTGCCGGGCCAGCAGCGAGTCGGCCAGGGCCACCCCGACGTCCCAGGCGTTGCGGCTGGGGATGGCCTTCGGGTCGACGGAGTAGAAGTTCCGGCCGGTGGGCAGCACGTTGACCAGGCCACGGGTGGGCGACCCGGAGGGACCTGGCGGGACGAAACGGCCGTCGAGCGCGCCGAGCAACCGGTCGAGCTCGTCGGTGGTCCGGTCCAGCCGGGGCACCACCTCCCGGGCGGCGAAGCGCAGCACCTCGGCAACGTCGGGAACCGCGCGGCCGGTGACCTCGCCGACGACGGTGTCCGCCGTGGCCTCGTCCCAGCCGAGGGTCTCCATGCCGACGACGAGGCGGCGGGCCACGGCCTCGATCAGGTCGACGGCGTCCGCGGCGGTGGCGGCCGGCCCGTCGACCGCCTCGGTCAGCGCCGCCGGCACGGCCAGCCGTTCTCCCGGCGCGGCGAGCAGCGCCTGCTCGTCCAGGCCGACGCCGGCCGCGAGGGCCTGGCGCAGGCCGGGCAGGACGCGGACGCCGCCCCAGACCTGCGGGGCGCGCAGCACGGCGAGGACCAGGTTGACCCGGGCCTCGCCGGTGGGCGCCTGGGCCAGGACGTGCAGCCCGTCGCGGATCTGCACGTCCTTGACCTCGCAGAGGTACCCGTCGAGGTGCAGCACAAAGTCGTCGAATTCGGCGGCGTCGGGCATCTGCTCGGTGTGCAGGTCGTGGTGCAGTTCGGCGGCGCGCACCAGGTCCCAGATCTGCGCCTGGACGGTCGGGGTCTTGGCCGGGTCCAGCGCCTGCACGGTGGCGTACTCGTCGAGGAGCTGCTCGAGCTTCGCCAGCTCGCCGTACGTCTCGGCGCGGGCCATCGGCGGCACCAGGTGGTCGACCACGACGGCGTGCGCCCGGCGCTTGGCCTGGGTGCCCTCGCCGGGGTCGTTGACGATGAACGGGTACACCAGCGGCAGGTCGCCGAGGACGGCGTCGGGCGCGCAGTCCGCGGCCAGCCCGAGCCCCTTGCCGGGCAACCATTCCAGGGTGCCGTGCTTGCCGAGGTGCACCACCGCGTCGGCGCCGAAGCCGCCCTCGGCGGCGGGCGCGGCGAGCCAGCGGTACGCGGCCAGGTAGTGGTGGCTGGGCGGCAGGTCCGGGTCGTGGTAGATGGCGATCGGGTTCTCCCCGAAGCCGCGCGGCGGCTGGATGAGCAGCACCACGTTGCCGAAGCGCAGCCCGGCGAGGACGAGGTCGCCGCCGTCGGTGTAGAGCTGGCCGGGCGGATCACCCCAGTGGGCGGCCATCCGCGCCCGCAGCTCGGCCGGCACCGTGTGGAACCAGCGCCGGTACGTCTCGCCCGGCACCCGGGCCTCGGCGGCGGCGAGCTGCTCCGGGGTGAGCCACTCGACGTCGTGCCCGCCGGCCGCGATGAGGGCGTGGATCAGCGCGTCCCCGTCGGTGGGTACGGGCGCGTCGCCGAGGTGGTAGCCGGCGTCGGCGAGGGCGGCGAGCAGCCGTACCGCCGAGGCGGGGGTGTCCAGGCCGACGGCGTTGCCGACCCGGGAGTGCTTCGTCGGGTACGAGCTGAGCACCACAGCCACCCGCTTGTCGGCGTTCGGGACGTGCCGCAGCCGGGCCTGGCGGACCGCGATGCCGGCGACCCGGGCCGCCCGCTCCGGGTCGGGTTCGTAGACCGAGAGCCCGTCGGCGTCGATCCGCTTGAACGAGAACGGCACGGTGATGATCCGCCCGTCGAACTCGGGGATGGCCACCTGCATCGCGGCGTCCAGCGGGGACAGGCCGGCGTCGCCGGCCGCCCACTGGTCGCGGGTGCTGGTCAGGCAGAGCGCCTGGATGACCGGTACGTCGAGGGCGGCGAGCGCGCCGACGTCCCAGGCGTCCTCATCGCCTCCGCCGGAGGCGTTCGCGGCGACGGTCCCGCCGGCGGCGAGCATCGTCACGACGAGCGCGTCGCAGCGGGCGAAGAGGTCGAGCGGCCCGGCGCCGGGGGTGAGGCCGCGCAGCGAGCCGCAGAAGATCGGCAGTGGTCGCCCGCCGGCGGCGGTGACCGCGTCGGCCAGGGTCTCGACGAAGCCGGTGTTCCCGGCCAGGGCATGCGCCCGGTAGAAGACGATCCCGACGGTCGGCGCATCGGTATCGGCATCGGCGTCGGCGTCGGCGTCGGCGTCGGCGTCGGCGTCGGCGTCGGCGTCGGCGTCGGCGTCGGCGTCGGCGTCGGCGAGGATGCCGTGCGGCGGGGTGGGCGCGGGCGGAGCGAAGCCCTCGCCGGTGCACAGCACCGTGTCGGAGAGAAAGCGGGCCAGCTCGGCGAGGTTCGCGGGACCGCCCTCGACCAGGTAGGCCAGCGCCCCGGTGGCCAACCCGGCGGCCACGGTGGACGCCGCCATGAGTTCCGCGTCGGGCAGCGCCTCGCCGCCGAGCACCACCGTCGGTACCCCGGAGGCGAGCACCGCGGCGAGCCCGTCCGGCCACGCCTGCCGGCCGCCGAGCAGGCGTACGACGGCCAGGTCGACGCCGTGGAGCAGCGCGGGCACGGCATCGGGGGCGACCCGGGCGGGGTTGGCCAGCCGGTAGTCCGCGCCGCTGGCGCGGGCGGCGAGCAGGTCGGTGTCGGCGGTGGAGAGCAGCAGGATGCGCACGGACAGCTCCGGAGAGTGACGCCCGAGGTCGGCTCGACCGTCGGCGGGCGGGGGTGGGTGCGGCGGTGCGCCGCCCGGCTACCGGCGGCGCGCGGAGACGCGGGCGCGGCCGGCGAAAGGCCGGGGCGGGGCGGTTGTCAGCAGTCGGCGGTGCGCCGGACGGGCCGGGTCAGGCGGTTGGCGACGCGGCGGAGCGGGCGGCCGGGGGCACGCCCGGCGGGGTACGCGGTCGTCGGCGCGTCGGTGCGCGCCGGCCGGATACGACGATCAGCGTCGACGGCGAAAGTGCCGTGCATCGGGTCCTCCTCGGGTGTCCACGCCCTGGGGTCAACTCCCGACGGCCGAAGTATCCTGGCTCCCGGATCGACGCTCTCCCCCGGCCTTCCAACCGCAGACACACGGCCGTGACTCACGAGGGGGGATCGCTCCCCGGTGACAGTGGCGGGACCGCGTCGGAATCGCACCGACTTCCTTCACTGCCGTCAGGCCGCGAATGCTGCCACACCCGCCCGCCGCCGGTCAACGGCGGGCACCGGAGCGCCGCGCCGGCCGGGGGCATGGGTGTGGGTCGATTGCTCCGCCCGCCCCCGCACACCATTCGCAATGACCGCGGCCGATCGCCGGCTACGGATGTTCCCGCTCGCCGGAACGCTTTTCCGCCGCGATTCCCGCGCCCGCGGCGCGGTCCGTCCTTCCCCGTTCGCCCTGACCGGAGGGCCGTGCCGGCGCGGACCGGCCCGCATCAGGGTCCGCATCGGGCCTCCGCCGACCGACTCGTGAGAAATTGCCGCCATCGGCGCTGGCGCACCCCGACATCTCGCCGGCCGGGTCCGACTGGTTCCCGGCCATCCCGACCCGGGCAACACGCGGCCGGGCGTGGCGGTGATCCCCGACGACCGAGGAAGTGTGATCGTCGACGCGGGGCAGAGCCCGGCGCACGCCCGCGAGATCCAGGCCGCGATGCGGGCGGCCGACCTTTCCCCGTGGCTCGCTGGCCGAGGCGCGGGCGGCGCTGGCCGGCTGACCGGGGTACGCCGCCCGGGGCCGGCTCAGCGGGCCCGGCGTTCCGGGTGGGCCCGGTTCCAGGCCCGCATCCGGGCGGGATAGCCAGTCCTGGCGGCTTCGTACAGGGGGACGGCGTGCCGGTTGGCGAGCTTCGCGGCGGCGCGCGGCGAGCCGGTCCGCCGCCGGATCCACTCGCCGTCGTGGGCGATGGCGACCACGGTGGTGTCGGTGGCGGTGGTCTCCGGCTCCAGGTAGAACTCCACGCCCCGGCGGCTGGTCACGAACGCCTCCAGCGCGGCGAGATCCTCGCCGGTCGCCTCGCGGTCGAGCTTGGTCGGGGTCGGGTCGGCGGCCCGGGGCCGTCGGCTGAACCAGCCCATCTCCGGCTCCTCTCCTCGGCGTCCACCCAGTGCAGCACCGTTTCCTGGCAACCGACTGGACGCGGGGTGGGAAGGCGCTGACCGTGCCCGGACCGGCAGGTGGCGGTATCAACCGTGCGCGGACACCACCACCTCGCCGCTCCGACGGGGCGGGCTCAGCGGGCCGGCGGGCGCAGCACCGGGACGAGGGCGAGGGTCGGCAGCAGCAGGATCGGCACGACCAGCAGCGCCCGCAGCGTGCCGACGTGATCGCCGAGCAGGCCGAGCAACGGCGGCCCGGCCAGGAACGCGGTGTACCCGATCACCGCGACCACGCTGACCCGGGCCGGCGCCCGGTCCTCGTCGTCGGCGGCGGCGCTCATCCCGACCGGGAAGCCGAGCGACGCGCCGAGGCCCCAGAGCGCCACGCCGGTGACCGCCAGCGGACCGGAGCCGGCCAGCACCGCCAGCGCGGCCCCGGCGGCGGCGAGGCCGATGGTGCCGAACAGCACCGGCACCCGCCCCCAGCGGTCGATGGCCACCGTCCCGGCGGTCCGGCCGAGGGTCATGCCGATCACGAAGACGCCGAAGACGCCGGCGCCGACCGCCTCGCTGACCCCGTACCCGTCGACGAAGGCGACCGCCAGCCAGTCGTTGGCGCTGCCCTCGGTGAACGCCATCACCAGCACCAGCAGGCCGATGAGCAGGGTGCGCGGCTCCCGCCAGGCGGCCAGCAGCGTTCGCCGCCGGTCGGCCGGCCGCGCCGGGCCGTCGGCCTCCACGGGGGCCGGCAGGAACGACCGGGCGCCGAGCAGCGTGCCGACCAGCACCACCGCGGCCAGCGCGGTCAGGTGCACCCCGACCGGTAGTCCCACCCGCGCCGCCCCCGCACCGATGCCCGCCCCGGCCACCGAGCCGAGGCTCCACGCGGCGTGGAAGCGGGGCAGAATGGTCCGGCCCAGCCGCTTCTCGACGGCCGCACCCTCGATGTTCATCGCCACGTCGCAGGCGCCGGAGCCGTAGCCGAAGGCGAACAGCCCGACGGCGACGCCGGGCAGCGAGCCGGCCAGCCCGGCGGAGAGCCCGATCACCGTCATGCCGACCGCGACCAGCAGGGTGGACGTGGCGACCGTCCGGGCCGGCCCGAGCCGCTGGGTGACCAGGCCGGCGGTCGGCATCGCCAGGAGCGCGCCGGCCGACATGGCGAGCAGCAGCAGGCCGAGCCGGCCGGCGCTCAGCTCGAGGGCCTCCTTGACGGCGGGGACCCGGGAGAACCAGGTGGCCACCGCCAGCCCGTTGAGGGCGAACACGACCGCCACCCCGGTACGGGCGGCCAGGACCGGCCGCGGTACCGCCCGCGGGCCGGCGGTCGGCGTGTCGGTGGTGCTGCTCACAGCGCTGTCGTCCTCTCCCCGGTGATCTGCCTCGACGACGATCGCACACCTGAGAGCGCTACCACCACAAGCCGGATCCGCCCCTTACCGGGGACCGCCCCGACCCGGCATGATGCGGGTGTGGGCCGGACGCGGGGGGCGCGGGGCGTGGACGGGTGGAGGACGAGATGAGCACGCCGACGGCACGCCCGGCCACCCTCGACGACGTCGCCCGGGCCGCCGGGGTGTCCCGGTCGACCGCCTCGCGGGTGATCGCCGGCACCGGGTTCGCCTCACCGGCCGCCCGGGACCGGGTGGGCGCCGCCGCCGACCGGCTCGGGTACGTGCCAAACCCGGCGGCCCGCGCCCTGGTGCGCGGTGCCGGGGTCCGACTGGTGATCGCCGTCTCCGGCGAGGACGCCGGCGTCCTCGACGACCCGTACGTCGACCGGGTGGTCGGGGCCGCCGCCCGGATCTGCGCGCCGCACGGCGTCGGGGTGGCTCTGGAGTGGCTGCCGCTGCGCGGCCCGAACGCCCTGCGGCGGCTCGGCGAGGACCGGGGCGTCTGCGGGGTGGTGCTGGTCAACACCACCCACCCGGTGCTCGACGCGGTGCCGGCGCGCCTGCGCGGTCGGGTCGCCTCGATCGGCATCGGCTCGCCGACCGTGCCCTCCTTCGACGTGGACAACGGCGGGGGTGCCGACGCGGTGCTGCGCCACCTGTACGACTCCGGCCGCCGCCGGATCGCCATGGTCACCGGCCCCCGCTGGCTCACCTGCGCCGGGCGGTCGGTGGCCGCGTACCGGGCGCTGATGCGGTCCGCCGGCCTGCCGGTGCGACTGGTCACCGGCGACTTCAGCGCCGCGCGGGGCGGCCGGGCGGCGCTGGAGACCCTCACCCGGTGGCCGGACACGGACGCCATCTTCGCGGCCAGCGACGCCACCGCGCTGGGCGCGATCTCCGCGCTGCGCGGGCGCGGCATCCGGGTGCCCGGCGACGTCGCGGTGGCCGGCTTCGACGACATCCCGTACGCGGCTGTCAGCACCCCCGCCCTCACCACCGCCACGCATCCGGTGCGCCGGATCGCGGCGGCCGCGGCCACCGCGGTGCTCGACGGCCGCCGGGTACCGCCGGTCACCGCGTTCCCGTCGACGCTGGTCGCCCGCGAGAGTGCCTGACCGGCGCGGCCCACCCGGAGCCGTCGCGGCCCGCCGCGCCCGAACTGACCAGGCGCGGGACCGGCCCGGCAAGGCGCGGGACCGGCCCGGCAAGGCGCGGGACCGGCACCGGGCCGAACGGGCGGAGCGCGGGACCGGCGGAGTGCCGGACCGGCCGGAGTGCCGGACCGGGTGGGCGGTTGACCGGCGGGAAGCGGGGTAAGCGTCGGCGGATCCGCCGACGGGAGGGGGCGAGACGAGGTGACCGAGCCCGCGGCGCCGCACCGGCAGCCCGACGAAGGCCCACGGCACGGCCGGTTGAGCGCCCGGCCGGCCCCACCGGCGGCCCGGGGCGCCACCGGCCTGGTCCCGTTCACCCCGCCGGACGGCGGGCCGCCCGCGCTGGCGTACGCCCCGCCCGGCGACGGGCCGTACCGACTGGTGGTGCTGCTGCACGGGGCGGGCGGGACCGCCCGGCAGGGGCTCGACCTGCTGCTGCCGCTGGCCGACGCGCACCGGCTGCTGCTGCTCGCCCCGCAGGCCACGGCGAGCAGCTGGGACCTGGTCGGCGAGGGGTTCGGTCCCGACGTGCACCGGATCGACGGGCTGCTCGGCACGGTCTTCGCGGCGTACCCGGTGACGGGCGTGGCGATCGGCGGCTTCTCCGACGGCGCGTCGTACGCGCTCTCCCTGGGCCTGACCAACGGCGACCTGGTCGACGCGGTGCTGGCCTTCTCCCCCGGTTTCGCCGCGCCGCTGGTCACCCACGGCCGGCCCCGGGCCTTCGTCTCGCACGGCACCGAGGACCCGGTGCTGCCGATCGACGTGTGCAGCCGGCGGCTGGTCCCCCGGCTGCACTCCCTCGGCTACCCGGTGGAGTACGCCGAGTTCCCGGGCGGCCACGAGGTGCCCACGGAGATCCGGCAGCGGGCGGTGTCCTGGCTCGCCGGCTGACCCGGGTCAGGCCGGCCCGGCGACCGCCGCGTCAACCCGGCCCAGCACGGTGGCGTCGTCGTCGACGCCGACCCCGCGGAGCAGGTCGATCGCGGTGGCCCGGACCTGCCCGATGATCATGGCCAGCGGCAGGGTCTGGCCCGGGGTGAACAGCCGCCCGGCGGCCCGGACCGCGGCCAGCGCCGCCGCATCGGCCCGCTCGGCGTGCCGGTCGGCGAGCTCGTCCTGCCCGCTCAGATCGGCGGCGAGCGCGTCGCCGGCCGCGCGGACCGCCTCGGCCAGGGTGCGGACGGCCGCGCCCAGGTCGGGCGGCGCGCTCGCCGGTCCCCGGACCTGGGTGACCGCCGCCCGGGCGAGCACCCGCACGTTACGCACCGCGTAGTCGATCTGCCGGATCGAGCCCTGCACCGAGCGCAGCCGCCCGATGTGCCGGCGCCGCCGCACGTTGAGCCACAGCGCCTCGCCCGCGGCGAGCACCGCACCGCGCAGCCGCTCCACCCCGGCGTCCGCGTGCCGGGCCCGATCCAGCGCGGCCAGGGCAGCCGCCTCGTCGCCCCGGTCGAGGGCCGCCGCGATCTCGTCGAGGAGCCCGGCCAGCTCCTGGAAGGTCTGCCGGAACTCGGCGACCAGCGGCGCGAGCGGCCGCCGGGCGTCGATGAGCTGACTCGCCACGACGGCCACCGCGCCGCCGATCAGCGCGTCGACGAACCGGAACGGGACCAGCGACTCGGTCGGCGGCGCGACCACCACCAGATAGAGCGCGGAGACGGCGGCCTGCACGACGGAGACCGAGCTGGCGCCGATCGCCACCGCCAGGGCGACGGTCAGCAGGATGACGGTGAAGACCGTCCAGGTGGTCCGCGGGCCGAGCGCCTGGACGACCAGGTCGGCCACGAGCACCCCGGCGGCCACCCCGAGCAGCACCTCGACGGCCCGGCGCAGCCGCTGGCCCCGGGCCTGGCCGAGCACGATCAGCGCGGCGGCCGGGGCGAAGAACGGCTGCGGGTGCCCGACCAGCCGGGTGGCCAGCACCCAGGCGACGGTCGCCGCGAGGGTGGCCTCGACCACCGGCAGCCAGCCCCGCCGCAGTCGCCCCGCGGCCTCCGGGAACCAGCCCTTGCGTGCCATCGCCGCCTCCTCCGCCGGGTCGAACCTCCCCATGGTGCGCCGGCCCGGCCCGGACGACAGCGCCCGCGGCCGCCCTTGTCGGGTGGCGCCGGTCACCTCCGGGCAGCGGTGACGTGGCGGAGTTGCCGGCCCAGCGCCCGCGACACCCCGCCGGTGCCGCCGAGCACCAGGTGGTGCAGCACGCCGACCAACCGCGCCACCCGGGCCGAGACGCCGAGTGGCCGAAGTGCCCTGGGACATGCGCCGGCGTCTACGATCGGCCGCATGGATCCGCTCACCGGGCTGCTGGACGGCCCGCGGGCGCGCGGCGCGTTCCTGCTCCGGTCGCTGCTCGATCCGCCGTTCGCGCTCCGCATCGAGGACCGGGCGCCGATGACCGTGGTCGCGGTGGCGCGCGGCTCGGCCTGGGTCGTCCCGGACGAGGGCGATCCGGTGCCGGTGCGGCCCGGTGACGTGACGGTGCTGCGCGGGCCGGACGCCTACCTGGTGGCCGACGACCCGGCCACGCCGCCGCAGGTGGTGATCCATCCGGGGCAGCGCTGCACCACCCGGTACGGCGAGCCGCTTGCCGAGACGACGGGACTTGGCGTGCGCACCTGGGGCATCGGGCGGCCGGGGTCGACCGTGCTGCTGACCGGGACGTACCCGAAGGCCGGCGAGGTCAGCCGACGGCTGCTCGCCGCGCTGCCGGCGTTGTTGACGGTCCGCGCCGAGGAGTGGCCGACCCCGCTGGTGGGGGTGCTGGCCGACGAGGTCGTGCGGGACTCCCCGGCCAGGCGGCGGTCCTCGACCGGCTGCTCGACCTGGTGCTGATCACCGCGCTGCGCACCTGGTTCGATCGCCCCGGCGCCGCCCCCGCGTGGTACGCGGCGGCCGGCGACCCGGTGGTCGGCCCGGCGTTGCGGCTGCTGCGCAACGACCCGGCCCGACCGTGGACGGTGGCCCGGCTGGCCGCCGAGGTCGGGGTGTCCCGGGCGGCCCTGGCCCGCCGCTTCACCGAGCTGGTCGGCGAGCCACCGATGACCTTCCTCACCGGCTGGCGGCTGGCTCTCGCCGCCGACCTGCTCCGCGAGCCGGACGCGACGCTCGCCGCGGTGGCCCGCCGGGTCGGTTACGGCAGCCCGTTCGCGCTGAGTACGGCGTTCCGACGGGAACGCGGGGTGAGCCCGCGCGCTCACCGGGAACGGTCCACGGTGGCCTGACCCCGTCCCGGCTCAGCCGCCGGTGAACGCCCGCAGCAGGGTACGCAGCCGAGCCGCCCGCCCGGCGCCGGTTCCGCCGTCCGGCCCCCGTCCCGCCCCTGGCCCGTCGCGGCCGGCGGCGGCTCGGTGGGCAGGTCGTGGGTCGCCAGGTCGGCGCGGTCGAGGTCGGCCAGCCGGCGCACCACCGCCTCGATCAGCGCCTGCCGGGTCCGCAGGTACGCCGAGGTGGTGCCGGCGGGCACGCCGGCACGGGCGTCGACCGCACGGTGGGTCAGTGCCCGCATCCCGCCCTCGGAATCCGGCCAACCTACTGCCTGGCGCCCGCCGGCACGGTCCCGGCCGGGCCGGGCCGGTCGGCCCTTCCGCGCGGCGCGCCCGGGGTCACCAATGGAAGGTGGCGGCCGTTCACGAGGAGGTTCCAATGCCAACGACAGGTGGCCCGCACCGCGCCGGGATCTGGCGCCGGCTGGCGCGGTGGATGTACCGGGGCAGCCGGCCGAACGCCCTGGCCCGGCTGCTGAACGGCCTCTCGGCGCGGCAGTACGCGGCCGGGCTGGCGCCCGGGCACTGGGTGACGCTGGAGGTGCCGGGCCGGCGTACCGGCCGGGTCGTCTCCGTCCCCCTGGTGGTGGCCGACCACGACGGCGGGCGGTACCTGGTGGCGATGCTCGGCGAGCGGGCCAACTGGGTGGCCAACGTCCGGGCGGCCGGTGGTCGGGCGGTGCTGCGCCACGGCCGGCGGGAGCCGGTTCGGCTGGTGGAGGTGGCGGTGGCCGACCGGGCGCCGATCCTGCGCCGGCACCTGGCCCTCGCCCCCGGCGCGCGAACGCACGTGCCGGTGGACCGGCACGCCCCGCCGGCCGATTTCGCCCGGGTCGCCGTCGGCTTCCCGGTCTTCCGAATCCTCCCGGACACCCGGTCCGTCGCGGGTCGGACCGACTGAGCCGGCCCGACCCGGGGCGGCCGGCCGGTCGGCCCCCGGCTGACCGGTTCGGCCGACCACGGAGCGGCTCCCGACCTCGGCCTCAAGTCTCCCCGTCCGGCAGCGAGGGAGGTGGCCATGGCAACCTGGCCGGCGTCGCCCGCGGGGCCGGCGTGCACCGGCTCCGGCCCGATACCGCCTTGCGGGAAGGGCGCGGCTCTGCCAGCATCGGGTCCATGATCGAGAGAAAGGGCGTGCGCGCCCTCGCGCGATGAGCGCCAGTAGCCGGCAGCGGGCGAGACGCCGCGCCGGAATCGGCCGGGACCATGCGGCCCACCTCGACCGCTGGCACCGGGCGGCGGAGATCCGCGACGAGTGGTTGCGGGCCGCCCTGCACACCGAACCCGCCGACCGGGAACGCGGAACGGGCCATCACCGGCCTGTACGCCCTGCTCGGCCGGCGCCGCCCCCGCTTCCACTGGGCGGCCAGCCCCCGGCAGGCCGTGGACCTGCTCGACGAACCCCCGCTCCGGCTCGGCGGGCCGGTCGATCCCGCCGCCCCGTGGCACGTGGCCCACCAGCTCGCCGACGCGGCGCACCGGCTCGCCGGCCGGCTCGACGAGCGGGCGGGCCCGGTCGGGACGTTCTGGTGGACCACGGAGCGGATCGTCCGCACCCGGCCGCCGGCCGACGCGCTCGCCGCCGGCGTCAGCCTGGCCGAGCTGCTCGTCGTCGGGGTGCGTAACTCGCTGGGCCGGTCGGTGCACGACGGGCTCCGGACACCGCTGCGGGCCGCGCTCACCGAGGCGGTCGGCGAACCGCCCGGCCTGCGCTGGCACGGGCAGCACGACGCGCCGTGGGTGGCGTACCACGACGTGCGGCGCCGGCTGCGGCCCGGGCTGTTCCACCCGGACGACGACCGGCAGGTCGACCTCTGGGCCGACATCGCCCGCTCCTGCGGCTGGTGGTGGCCGCGGGAGGACGTCTGCGTGGTGACCGAGCGGACCGGCGTGGCGCACACCGAGGCGCTGCCGGGGGCGCTGCACGGCGAGGTCCGGACGCACAACCGGCACGGGCCGGCGGTCGGGTACGCCGACGGGTGGGGCGGCCACTCCTGGCACGGCACCGCCGTACCGGCGTGGGTGATCGAGGAGCCGACCGTGGAGCGGATCGGGGCGGAGCGCAACGTCGAGGTGCGCCGCTGCGCGATCGAACGCCTCGGCTGGGACGCCTACCTCGACCAGGCCCGGTTGACGCTGGTGGCCGAGGCGGCCGACCCCGGCAATCCCGGCTGCCGGCTCCAGCTCTACGACCTGCCGCAGCACGTCTGGGGCACCCCGGCCCGGGTCCTGCTGGCGGTCAACGGCTCCGTCGAACGCGACGGCCACCGCCGCCGGTACGGCCTCAGCGTCCCCGCCGACCTCGACGACCCCGTGGCCGCCGCCGGCTGGTCGTACGGCCTCTCCGGCGAGCAGTACGCCCGACTCCTCCGACGAACCTGAAGGTGATCACATGAGCATGACCCTCGAAGAGCTGACCGACCGCACCGGGCTGACCGTCCTCGACCACCTGGAGCAGCAGGTGCGCATCCCCGTCGTCGACGGACTCCAGGCCCAGGGCGACCTGATCGTCATCCCGCTCGCGGTGCTCGACGACGTCGACGTGCCGGCACGGGCGCGCTGGCGTCCGGTGCCGCCGTCGGGCGTGGAGCTGCTGCGCGGCGCGGCCGGCGGCAACCCGCACACGCTGGTCGCCGAGCCGGGCGCCGCCGAGTGGACCACCGAGGTCCATGACCGGCAGCGGCTCGCCGTCGGCGTGCTGCGGGCGACCCGGCCCGCGTACCTGATCCATTCCGAGCACGGCGGCTCCGGCATCGCGCCGGGGACGTACCTGGTGCGCCGGCAGCGCGAGCGCAGCACCCAGCGCGGCGGCCAGGCCGACTTCCTGGTCGCCGACTGACGGGGGGTCGGGCCGCCGCCGCGACAGCGAGCGTGGCGGCGGCCCGACGAGGTGACCGGTTTATCCGTCGATGGTCACCCCGTCGGGAGGTCCACAGCCCCGCGTCACCCCACCCGACGTCCTCCTGCCCAGCCCGGCAGTGCGGCCCCGCCGACGGGACGGCTGGAACCGGCCGGGTCGAGGAATGAATCGCGGGCCGGCCGGGGACAATAGCCGCCGACGGGAGGGTTACAGCGCGAGCGAGCGCCCAGGCCCAGGGACGTGGACGGGACGGGGGCCGGACGTGGAGGGTGTGAGCGGCGCCGACGAGCTGTTTCCCGGCGACGACCCGACCAGCGCCGCGCACCGGGCGACGGACTGGGCGGCGACCCCGCTGGGGCCGATCGACACCTGGCCGCCCGAGCTGCGGGCCGCCCTCCGCACGCTGATGCCCTCCCGGATCCCGATGCTGCTGTGGTGGAGCCACGAGCTGGTGCAGATCTTCAACGAGGCGTACACGCCACTTCTCGGGGACAAGTTCCCGGCGGCCGTCGGGCAGCGCGCGGCGGACTGCTGGGCGGAGATCTGGGACGTCGTCGGTCCGCTGACCGAGCGGGCGCTCGGCGGGAGCTCCACCTACTCCCACGATCAGCCGCTCTTCATGCTCCGGCACGGCTACCTGGAGGAGACGTACTGGACCTTCTCCTACAGCCCCATCGAGGACACCGCCGGGCGGGTCGGCGGCGTCTTCGTGGCCACCACTGAAGTGACCGGCCGGGTCGTCGGCGACCGCCGGCTGGCGCTGTTGCGCCAACTCGGTGAACTCTCCATCGCCGAGGCGGACAGCGCGACGGACGCGGTCCGGGCGGCCGCCCGGATCCTGGCCGGCGGGCCTGCTGATCTGCCGGCCGGCATGGTCTACCTGCGGGAAGACCAGCTGGCCGACGACGCCGACGGCCCGGCGGGGAACGACGACGACCTGCGCCTGGTGGCGTCGTTCGGCCTCACCGGCGAGGCCGGACCGGTCGCTGCCGCAACGCCGGCCGAGGTGGCGGAAGTGCTCAAGACGGGGCGGCCGCTGCGGATCACCGGCCTGGCCGGGACGACGTGGCCGATGGTGCACGCGGATGGTGCCGGGGTATCGGCCGCCGTCGACGAGGCGGTGGCGCTGCCGCTGCTGGCCACCGGGCGCAGCCGGGCGGTGGGCGTGCTCGTCCTCGGCGTCAGCCCGTTCCGGGCGCTCGACGAGCCGTACCGGCACTTCCTCGACCTGGTGGCCAGCCGGGTCTCCACCGCGCTGACCGACGTGCTGGCGTACGAGGCACAGCGCCGGCGGGCCGCCGCCCTGGCCGAGCTGGACGCGGCCAAGACCGAGTTCTTCACCGACGTCAGCCACGAGCTGCGCACCCCGCTGACCCTGATCGCCGGGCCGGTGCAGGAGAGCCTCGCCGACGAGCGCGAGCCGCTGCCACCCGCCCAGCGGGAACGGCTGGAGTTGGTCCACCGCAACACCGGCCGGCTGCGCAAACTGGTCAACGACATGCTGGACTTCGCCCGGATCGAGGGCGGCCGGCTGGAGGCGGAGCGGGTGCCCACCGACCTGGCGGCCCTCACCCGGGGCGTCGCCGAGTCCTTCGGGTACGCGATCCAGCAGAGCGGGCTGACCTTCGAGGTGGATGTCCGGCCGCTGCCCCGCACCGGCTACGTGGACCGGGACATGTGGGAGAAGGTCGTGGTCAACCTGCTCTCCAACGCGCTGAAGTACACCCTCGAAGGCACCGTCCGGCTCCGGCTCGACGGCGACGAGGAGAGCGTCACCCTCTCGGTCAGCGACACCGGCGTCGGCATCCCGGCCGACCAGCAGCCGCTGCTCTTCCGCCGCTTCCACCGGGTCCGCGGCGGCGGCGGGCGGTCCCAGGAGGGCGCCGGCATCGGGCTGGCCCTGGTTCAGGAACTGGTCCGGCTGCACGGCGGCGACGTCGGCGTACGGTCCGTCGAGGGCGAGGGCTCGACGTTCACCGTACGGATCCCGTACGGCCGCCCCACCGCCGCGCGAGCCGGCGGTGGCGAGCCGACCCCGGGGTCGTACGCCGAACAGGCCCGGCGTTGGGTGCCCGATACCGCACCGGGCCCGACGGCGGCCGACCGGGTCGGCGGCCAGGCCCCGCCGGCGGGCGCACCGACGGTGCTGGTGGTGGAGGACAACGCGGACCTGCGCCAGTTCCTGGTCGGCCTGCTCCGGCCCGCCTACCGGGTGCTCGCCGCCGGGGACGGCCGGGCGGCGCTCGACCTGGTCGCGGCGGAGCTGCCGGACCTGGTGCTCACCGACGTGATGATGCCCCGGATGGACGGCATCGCGCTGCTCGCGGCGCTGCGCGGGGACCGGCGCACGGCCGGCGTACCGGTCATCCTGCTCTCCGCCCGGGCCGGCGAGGAGGCCACGGTGGAGGGGCTGCGGGCCGGCGCGGACGACTACCTGCCCAAGCCGTTCTCCTCGCTCGAACTGCTCGCCCGGGTCCGCGCTCATCTGGAGCTGGCCCGGCTGCGCAACCAGGAGGCGACCTGGCGTACCGCCCTGATCGACTCGCTCCAGGACGCCTTCGTGGTCTACGACGCCGACATCACGGTGCTGGAGGCCAACCACGCCTTCCAGCGGCTGCTCGGCCTCGACCGGCTGGAGCTGCCGGCACGGTCTCCGCATCCCTGGTGGCCGGACCCGCGAGCCGAGCCGGCGGAGTGGCGACAGCTCGATGCCGCGTTGCGGCGGATGCGGTCGGTCGACGGCGGGCGGATGACGGTGCCACTACGGCACGCCGACGGGCATCGGATCTGGGTGGAGGCGGTCTACAACGCGCTCCGGGATCCGGGCACCAACCAGCGGCTGCACGTGGCGACGCTGCGCGACGTCACCACCGAGGTCCGCGCCGCCGCCCGGCAGGCCGCGGTCTCCGCGCTGGCGCGCCGACTGGCCAGCGCCAGCGACATCACCGAGGTGCTGGAGGGCGGCCTCGCCGAGCTGGGCGGGCTGCTCGGCGGGGCGCGGGGCGTCGCCGTCTCCCCCGACCCGGCCGGGACCCCGGTGGTGGTCGGTGCCGGCCTGGAGCTGACCCCGGAGATCCGGCGGATCCTCGACGCGTCGGGGCCGGAGAGCGACCCGTACCTGGCCCGGGACGAGGCCGGCCGGGTGACCGCGGTCGGGGCGCGGATCGGGCCGGGGGTCGGCACTGGCGGGATCTGGCTGGAGCCGAGCGAGCCCCGGCCGATGGCCACGGTGGACGCGCCGCTGGTCCGGCAACTCTGCGCGGCGCTGACCCAGGCGCTGATCCGGGCGCACGCCTACGAGACGCAGCGGGGCGTCGCGCTGGCCATGCAGCGGGCGATGCTCGGGCCGACCGCGCTGCCGGCCGGCTTCGCGGTCCGCTACGAGCCGGCGGTACGCCCCTTGGAGGTGGGCGGTGACTGGTACGACGTGGTGCCGCTCCCCGGCGACCTGGTCGGCGTGGTGGTCGGCGACTGCGTGGGGCGGGGGCTGTCGGCGGCCACGGTGATGGGCCAGCTGCGCAGCGCCTGCCGCGCCCTTCTGTTGCAGGCCAAGAGCCCGGCCGAGGTGCTCTCCGCGCTGGACGGCTTCGCCCGGCTGACCCCGGGTGGCGCCTGCACCACGCTCTTCTGCGCGATCATCGACTGCGCGCAGGGCGAGGTCCGCTACTCCTCCGCCGGGCACCCGCCGGGCATCCTGACGCACCCGGACGGCGTGACCGAACTGCTGGACGGGGCCCGTTCGGTGCCGCTGGCGAGCGTGGCGGTCGACCGGCGCCCGGAGGCGGTCGCCGCGGTGCGGCCCGGCTCCACGCTGCTGCTCTACACCGACGGTCTGGTGGAGCGGCGCCGGGAGCTGATCGACGCGGGCATCGCCCGGGCGGTGAACGTGCTCACCGAGGGCCGGACCGTGTCCGAGGGGGAGTTGGTCGACCGGCTGGTCCGGGACCTGCTGCCCGCCTCGGGTAGCGACGACGCGGCCGTGCTGGTCTACCGGCACCGGGCGCCGACGGTCTTCACCGCCTCGCTGCCCGCCGACCAGGCCCAGCTCGCCCCGGCGCGGGAGCGGCTGCGTCGCTGGCTGCACGACCTCGGCGTGGACGAGTGGGACGTCGAGTCGGTGTTGATCGCCACCGGGGAGGCGTGCGCCAACGCCATCGAGCACGGCTACCGCTTCGCCCCCGGCGCGCTCGCCAGGATTCGTGCCGAGTTGCGCGCGGGCCGGCTGGAGATCGAGGTACGCGACCGGGGCGGCTGGCGGGCGAGCGACCCGTCCGGCGGAGAGGGCGCGGACCGCGGCCGGGGCCGGGGCCGGCTGATCATGGCGCGGGTGATGGACGAGGCCACCATCGTCGGCACGCCCGAGGGGACGACGGTCCGCCTGGTGAAGCGGCTCTCCGGCGAGTCCTGACCGCCGGCCACGCGCGGCGGCCGGCCCGGGCCGGCCGGACGGCCGGTGTCCCGTTCCCGTCGCAAGGCCGACGGCAGGGCCCGGCGGACGGTGAAGATCAGCTATAAGTGACGGATGGACTTTCCCGCGTACCTGGCCACCATGCCGATGCACGCGATCACCGAGATCCACGGCGAACCGGGCCTGCTGGAGCGGTTCCGGTTGGAGATCCGGGCGTTCGACGCGCCCGCGCGGCAGCGGCTGACCGAGGCGCTGGAGCTCGCCGCCGACCTGCACCGCGACGACCGGCGGGTGCGCGAGCCGTACCTCAACCACCTGCTCCGGGTGGCGATCCGGATGATGCACCACTACCAGGTCCGCGACGTCGACGCGATCGTCGCCGGCCTGCTGCACGACGCGGTGGAGGACCACCCGGCGGAGCTGGCCGACCCGGACGCCGCGGGCGACCCGACGGAGGCGGCGCTGGCCGCGCTGGCCGCGCGGTTCGGCCCGCGCGTCGCCCGCCTGGTCGGCGCGGTCACCAACCCGGCGTACGACCCCGCGCGCGACAAGTACGTCCAGTACCGGGAGCACGTCGCGGCGAGCCTGGACCGGGAGCCCTGGGCCCGGGTGATCAAGGTGTCCGACTTCACCGACAACGGCGTCGGCGTGATCCACACCGTCGGGCCGAAAGTCATCCGCTCGGCCACCAAGTACCGCCCGCTCGTGCCGGTCTTCCGGGACCTCATCGCCCGACCCGACACCCCACTGTCCGCACCGGTGAAGCGGCACATCCTCGCCCAGCTCGACCTGGCCGAGGAGCGGTTCAGCGCGATCCTCGACCAGCCAAACTGACCGGTTCAGCGCGGGCACTCAGCCGAATCGGCTGGTGATCCTCGCCGCCGTACCGCCTGCGGCGGAAACTGATCCACAACGCCGACGAACGGTTGCCGATGCCTGGCAGGGCTCGACGAGCGGGTGCGGGTGGGCGGCGTACCCCCCCCCCCCCACCCCGGTCGGTCGCCTACTGGGCGAACGCCTGGAACTCGGCGATCCGGACGTTGTTCGCCTGGACGCTGGCGGTCGCGCAGTCGGTCGCCGCCCGCGGATCGTTGTCCTGCTCACCCGCGTAGTCCGGCGCGCCGGTGCACTGGTTGGTCAGCACCTCGACGCGCAGGTGGGTCGCCGTCGTCCGCGGAATGTCGAACGACCGGATGATCAGCTCCGGCGCCCGAGGCCGGGGCGCCACCGACGGGAAGGCGTCCGCCGCGCTGGTGTAGACCGCGCGGAAGTCACCGGCGTCGGCGCAGGTGACCGCCCCCTCGGCCGTACACGCCAGGACCCGGAACTGCCGAAGCGCGGAGAACCGGCTCTGGGTGCCCGTGTCCGGGTCGTCGGCGACGGGCGGGCGCAGCATCGCGCTGACCTGCACCCGGCGTACCTGCTGGGGGCCGCCGGCCAGGTCGACGGTGACCTGCCGGCCGGCGACCGGGCTGCCGAGCGAGGCCCAGTTGGTGGCCTCGTCGTCGTCCGCGATCCGGGGCAGGTTGACCCCGTCACCGGTGACCGCCGCGCCGGCGGCGGTGGAGGCGAGGTTGACCCCCAGCGACACTGGCAGATCACGCACCTGCCCGGCCTTCACGGTGACCGGACCGACGCGGACATGTCCGTGGCCCGGCGCCCGGACGACGAACTCGTACGTGCCGGGGACCAGGCGCACCTGGTCGGTCAGCGGGGTGGCCTCGTCGGTGTCGGCGACCGGCACGGCCCGGGCCTGGTAGCGGCCCACGAAGAGCTGCGCGCCCGGTACCACCACGTTGTCGACCACCGGCCGGAACGTCAGCGTCGCCTCGTTCGCGTACGGCGAGGTGAAGCCCGGCGTCGGGTTGACGTCGGTGCTGCCGTTGCTGGCCGCGGTCTCGCCGAGGCCGCGGGCGGCGAAGGCGTTCCAGAGCAGATCCTGGTTCGCCCCGCCGAAGCGGATCCGGTCGGCGGCGAGCATCGCGTCCCGGGCGTCCACCATGCTCACCCGGCTGACCGCCATCATCAGGAACGAGTCGAAGACGAGCTGAACCCAGCGCCGGTTGCCCGGGCACGCGGTTACCGGCGTGGCGCCGTTGGCGCAGGACTTCTGCAGCGCCGCGTCGCCCGCGCCGTACCGCCGCATCATCGCGGCCCGGATGTCGACGTTGGTGGCGCTCCACACCTCGCCGGAGGCGTGCACCTGCAGGCCGACGAAGTCGTAGTCGACGCTGCTGTAGTTGAGCGGGCTTTCGCTCATGTTGTAGTTGCGGATGCCGGCGTCCGGGTCACCGGTGGCGTACTCGCCGATGGTGAACCCGGCGCGGCCGGCGGGGGCGTACCCGTGCTCGTAGAGGTACTCCATCGCCAGCTGGTCCGACCAGCTCTCGCTCATCCCCTGCGGGGAGCTGACCCCGGCGTTCGGGCCGGCGATCATTCGGTTGGTGATCGCGTGGGTGTACTCGTGGGCGATCACCGACATGTCATAGTCACCGTCCACGCAGGGCGCGTAGAAGGAGCCGGCGATCGGCTGCCACAGGTACATGTTGGTGATCGGGGCGACGCCGTCGGCCGGGGTGATCTGGTTGGCGTTGTCCCGGGCCTCGAAGTTCGGCGGGCCGCCGCTGACCCCACCGGCCTGGGCGTTGCCCTGCTCCCCGTCGGCGCCGAGACCGCCGCGGCCGAAGTTGTCCTGCTGAAGGTTCCAGGTCGCCTCGGTGAAGCCCAGGTGGTACGACCAGTCGTGCATCCGGTTGTGCATCCCGAACAGGTTGGCCCGGGCCGCGTCGATGTCGTTGGCCTGCGGTGAGGTGAACGTGTCCGGGCTGCACTGCTGCTCGTACCACTGGTTGGTCCACGGATAGGCGTAGGTGCGGTCCGCCCGCGGCGAGGCCGTCTCGGTGCCCACGCTGAACGGGTCGTTGCTGAACCAGTTGTGCACCGCGATGGCGTTGTTGCCGCGGGTGGTCTGCGTCGACGTCCCCGTGGTCGGGTCGACGTCCCAGGGCAGCGGCGACGCCGACGTGCCGACGGTCTCGTCGCAGCCGGCGGCGGACTGGAAGCACCAGCGCGCCCGGGTGTCGGTCGACGAGTGGTCGATGGCCGGGGAGTTGGGGAAGACGTCCCACTCCGGGTTGTCGGCCTCGTGGTCGACCAGGTTCTCGCTGACCAGCACGCTGCCGTTCCGGGCGTCCACGTAGGTGGAGAAGGCGACCGGGTCGGCCCCGCCGAGGTCCGCGCCGAGGATCACCTCGTACGCGGCCCGCGCGCCGCGGTCGACGGTGGGCACCGCGACCAGCGAGGTACGCAGGAACCTCGGGTTCGTGAGACCGGCGTCGGCCGCCGCCGCCCGCTGCGCCTGCGCCGCAGTGAGGGTGGCCGGTGCCGGCGCGGCCCCGTCCCGGGCGAGGGAGGAGCTGACGTGCCAGACCACGCCGTCGCGGACGCCGACCGCGAGGACGCCGTCCACCGCGGCCGGCAGGTCGCCGAAGCGCTGGCGGAACAGGACGGTGGCGCCGTCGCCCATCGGTGCGACGGTCAACTGCTCCAGGGCCGCCGCGCCGCTGGGGGTCAGCCCCAGCAAATCTCGGTTGGCGGCCACGTAGGCCCGCGCCGCGGTGGCCGGGTCGGCGGGCAGGCCGGTGGCCAGCGGCTTGCCCGTCGAGGTGAGCGTGGCGGGTGTGCCGAAGGCGGTCCACCGGGCGCGGGCGCCGAGCGCGGCCGCCCGGTCCCGCTGCCGGTCGGTCGGGGCGATCCGCCCCGTACGGTTGTCGGTGGTCTTGTTGTCGTGGGTGTCACCCGGCAGGTGGCCGGGTGGGGCCTGGGTCGGGGTCTCCCGGGGTGCCGCCTGGCCGCCAGCTCCTGCGGTCAGGACCAGCCCGGCCGCGAGTAGCAGCGCGGTGGTCCCCGTCAACGCACGGGATGGTGTGCGCACGGTCCCTCCTGTCTTCGAACGGCAATGTCCGTCCTGCCATCCGAACAGCTCACAGTGGACGTGTGGATAGGCCGAACATCCACACATGGGCAGGATTCGATCGCCGGCCGGCGCAGAGAAAGGCCATTTGTCCGAATATCCGAACGGCACACGGCGGAGCCGGCGGCGGTGACCGACAAATCGGTCATCCCTGGTTACCGTGGGGCATGGACGGCGGTCTGGCAGCGCCCACCGAAGACGGGGACGAGTCTGTTCGGCGGGACTCCCCCGCCCGGGCGCCAAGCCCGCGCTCGCCGAATGCGGAAGAGCCGACCGACCGGAGTGCATCCAAGCCACCAGAAGCGCCGGGCGACACGACCGACGCCTCCGCCACCATGCCCAGGTCGGACGGCGATCGGTGGCGCCTGGCGGACCGGTCCCGGAAGCTCTGGGAGCAGGCCCTCCCGCTGCGGCAGTGGCTGGCGGCGCTCTGGGAGCAGCTGGTTCGCGCCCTGCAGGACACGGCACCAGTCTCGGCGGCCGACCCGACGGCGCCCACCGCACCCACCACGCCTGGCCCACTGATCGAACGACTGGACACCCCGATGCCGATCCGGGTGTCGGGTCAGGGCCGCAGGTTCAACTTCCACATCCACGCCCGGTGCTTCTGGTCAGCCGAGCAGGTCCCGCGGGAAGTGCTGCTCAGCACCGCGCACTACTGCATGACGTATGCCATCCGACGGCTGACGCAGCTCGCGGCCGAGCACGCTGTCAACTTCGCCGTGTACCAGGCAGCGGAACTGGAGTCCGAGCTGCAACAGGAACTGTCGGAGGCCAGCCCTTGGCGCTACCGGCGAGGTGACACGGTGGTCACGTGCCAGCCCCACGTCTGGGTGGACGTTGACGAGCAGGTGCGGAAGGTCGTCCTGCCGTACCGGGATGAGCTGCTCAAACTCGACTGCGAGTTCGAGGTGGACCGGACAAAGGCCGCGTACGCGGACCAGCTCGGTCGACCGCGGGCGACCAGCGCCGCGAGTGCCACCGACGGCACCGCCGCGGGCGAAGCCGCCCCGGCGACCGGTGCGGACCTGGCCGGCGACGTGCGGCGGGCGGTGGCGGAGCTGAGGGCCACCGCGCAACGGCTCGAAAATTCACTCCACGACGGCGACATCTCCTAGCGGCCGTGCTGCGGGCTGAGCGGCGGCACAGCTTCGGGCCGTCGGCCGGCGCGTCCCCCGTACGGCAGAATCGGCGGGCGATGGAGGCGGCGAGAATCCTCACCGCGCTCGCCGACCTGGCCCCGGCCGGCGCCGAGCGGGTCTTCGACGTGTCCGGGACAGGCCGGCCGCTGGTCTGGCTGCCCGAGCCGGACCGGGGGCCGCGCGGCGCCCGGCTAAACCGGTTGGCGGCGCTGGACGCGCTGCACCGCGACGAGCGGATCCTGCGCCGCGGCCTGGCCTTCGTGGTGGGCGGGGCCGACCTGGACGGTGGACGACGCCGGGTGCGGCTGCCACTGCTGGCCCAGCCGGTACGGCTGGAACGCGCCCGGCGCGGCTACCGGGTCGTCGCGGCCGGGGACCTGGAACTCACCCCGCTGATCGAGGACCGGGAGCTGGCCGCCCGGCTGGAGGCCGCCCCGGGGCTGGCCGGGCCGGGCTGGCTGGCCGCGGCCGGCACCACGGCCTGGCTCACCGCCGCCGCCGAGGCCGCCGGGCTCAAGCTGGACGGGGTGGTCGCGAAGCCGCCCCGCAGCGTCGACGACACCGTCCTCACCGGAGTGGCCGCCGCCGCGATCTTCGTGACCCGCGACGTGCTCGCCGGCCGGCTCCGCGACACCCTGCTGAGCTGGGCGGCCCGCCCCGGCCTGGCGACGACCGCGCTGACCCGGCTCTACGCCGACGCCGCCGGCCGCCGGGACCCGAGGCCCTCTGACGACGACCCGGACCGCCCCGACGGGGATGACGTGCTGTCGCCGCTGCCCCTGAACGCGGCGCAACGGGACGTGGTCCGGCGGACCCGGACGGAACCGGTGGTGGTGGTCTCCGGTGCGCCGGGCAACGGCAAGAGCCACACCCTGGTCGCCGCCGCCCTGGACACGGTGGACCGGGGCGGGTCGGTGCTGGTGGCGACCCAGTCGGTGCACGCCGCCCAGGTCCTCGGCGACCTGCTGGGCCGGCACCCCGGGCCCACCCCGGTGCTCTTCGGCGACGCGGAACGGCGCGCGGCGATCGCCGCCGACCTGGCCGGCGGCGCGGCGGCCGGGGCCGACGACGGCCAACTCCGGGCCGACGCCGCGGCGGTCGAGGCCGCCCGGAGCCGGGTCGCCGCCGTCCGGGCCGGGATCGTCGCCGCCCTCGACGAGGAGCGTATGGCCGCCACGCTGCCCGCTTGGCAACCGCTACTGCCCGCCCTCAGCCATGACGCGCCGGGTGCGTTCGACCCGGACGCCGAGCTCACGGCGATCGGTACCGCGCTGACCGACGCCACCCGGGGCGGCGCCGGATGGTGGCGCCGGTGGCGGCGGGCCCGCGCCGCCGACCGGCTGCGGCGGCTGGCGGGCGCCGGTCCGGACGTACCCGAGGAGCGGTTGCGGGCCGCGGTGGAGGCGGCGACCGCGGTACGGGCGGCGGCGCGGCTCGCCGCGACCGGCGGCACCGACCTGACGCCGGCCTGGCGGGCCCTGGCGGAGGCGGACGCCGCGCTCGCCACCGCCGTCGGCACCGCCATGCGGCACCGGTCGACCAGCGCCCGCCGGTGGAGCGGCGACGCACGGCGGGCCGCCAGCGGTCTCGGCGCGGCGCTACGGGCCGGCCGCAACCGCCGCCGCGAGCTGCTCGCCGGGCTGGACGCCGGGGCGCTGGTCCGGGCGCTGCCCCTCTGGGTGGGCACGGTCGCCGACGTGGAGGACCTGCTGCCGCCGGTGGCCGGCATGTTCGACCTGGTGGTGCTCGACGAGGCCGCGCACATCGACCAGCTCCGGGCCGCCCCGGTGCTGGCCCGGGCGCGGCACGCGCTGGTCGCCGGCGATCCGCGGCAGCTGCGCTTCGTGTCGTTCGTGGCCGACGTGGACGTGACCGCAACGCTGCGCCGACACGGCCTGGACCGCTTCGCCGACCGGCTCGACGTGCGCCGGTCGAGCGCGTTCGACGTGGCGACCGGCGCCGCGCCGGTCACCTGGCTCGGCGAGCACCACCGCTCGGTGCCGCACCTGATCGGCTTCTCCGCCCGCCGGTTCTACGACGACCGGCTGGAGCTGGTGACCCGGCACCCGCGCAACGAACGCGCCGACGTCATCGACGTGGTGACCGTCGCCGACGCGACCGTGGCCGACGGCGTCAACCAGGCCGAGGTGGCTGCGGCGCTCGACCTGGTCCGGACGTTCGCGGCGGACCCGCCCGCGGGCGGGATCGCGGTGGTCAGCCCGTTCCGGGCGCAGGCCGACGCGCTGGAGGCGGCGCTGCTGGCCGCGTACGACGTCGACGAGATCGAACGCCTCCGCCTGCGCTCCGGGACGGTGCACGCGTTCCAGGGCAGCGAAGCGGACGTGGTGATCGCGTCGCTGGGGCTGGTCGACGCCGACCCGCCGACCCGGCACCGGTTCGTGGCCGAGCCGAACCTCTTCAATGTCCTGGTCACCCGGGCCCGGAACCGCCTGACCGTGGTCACCTCGCTGCGGGCGCCGGAGGGCCTGGTCGCGGACTACCTCGCGTACGCCGCCCGGCCACCGGCCGCCGCCCCGGACGCGGGCCGGGCGGTGGGCTGGACCGCCGAGCTGGCCGAGGAGCTGCGCCGACTCGGAGTGCCGGTACGGCCGGAGTACCCGGTCGGCCGCTGGCGGCTCGACCTCTGCGTGGGCGCGGACGCGGACGCGGTCGGGGTGATCTGCGGCGTGCACCCGGACGGCGTCGCGGCGCACGTGGAGCGGCAGCGGACGCTGCTGCGAGCCGGGTGGCGGCTGGTGGACGTCTTCGCCAGCCGCTGGTCGGACGACCCGATCCGGGCGGCCCTCGACCTCACCTCCCGACTCACCCGTCCATGACGTGGTTCACGCAGCCTTGAAGACCGTGTCGAGATGCCACTCCAGGAACTCACCGTTCGGCCGATCACCCCGCCGCTCAGGCACAGCAATCTGAGTTCCCGCCTTGGCGTAGAACTGCTCACCATTGCCGAACTCGCTGCGCAGCCTAGGGCTGACCATCAGACGGTGCTTCGGATCGACACCGAGGTATCCCCGGTCAAAGAGGATGTGCACGTCGGATTTGAGCAGCAGGCCGTTGTCCAACCGGTGCTCACCACCCTGCGGAAGGGGCCGAATGTGAGCAGCCTGCAACACAGGCTGAACCCTGTTACCGGTGATGGCACAGCGCCGACCGTACGCACCGAGCACAACGGCTTTGAACGACTGCTGGCCGAGGCGCTGAGGCACCAGCCGGGGATCGCCGTACGTCGGCCCTGGACGATGCCATGGCGCGCTCAGGTCCAACTCGACGGTCGTACCTATCAGCCGGTGAATCAGGAGCCGGAAGTATTCGGCTGAGCCAGTATCGGAGAGGTCGTAGGTCTTTCCCTGCACGACGTTGGGCGCGAACCCCGGCGGCGGATCGACGGTGGAGTCGTTGGGGAAGAACCTCGTGTCCCGAACAAAGATGCATCCGATGACCGGATCCTCGTCCGGACCGATGGCCTGCTTGCGGTATCTACCAACGCTGCGTCGCATCTCGTCCAGGCTGACAACACCGTTGGCCTCGCCGAACAGCTCCCAGGCTTCCGAGATCCGTAGCTGAGTGAAACCACTGAAGAACCCGCCGCCGACAACCCGGTTGAGCGGATGGTGTGCTTTGAAGAAGAAGGGCTCGCCGGGCGTCAGCGCCCGGAAGCCTCCGCCGGACGGCCGCCAGAAGTTGACCTCGCCCAGCTCAGGTCGTTCCGCCAGGAAGCGGTACCACCTTTCATCCGTGACCCCAACGAAAGCCCTCACCCGAACCAGCCTGCCGTGCAGTGGATCTCTGAGCCAGTGCCCGAACGGTCAAGAGCTTCGCTGCTCGACACCGGGGCTGGGGCCGAGGACGCTTCCGGGAGAGGTCTACGGCTCGCGCATCCAGAGCTTCGGATCGTTCACGAAGATGCCCTTGCCCTGGTGGCGCCAGATCACCCGTAGGGCTTCGAGCCGCACATAGACCTGCTTGACCGTGGACGGGCTGACCTTATGAGTTGCCGCGAGTTGCGCGATCGAGGGCAGCTTGTCGCCCGGCTTCAACTTCTTGGCTCTGACGTCGGCGACGATCTCATCGGCGATGCGGATGTAGTCGGCGGTGATCGGCATGACTCCCCCTGCGTGGCACGCCAATTCGATCACGCAAGGACATCCTCCAACAACTCTATGTTTGACTAAGCCGACTGGGACGTCTAAGTTGGAGATCGCCTCTTCCTTGCGTGGCAACAAGGAGCAGAGGAATTCCCCCCTGGTCGGGGCGGGTGTGCGTGCCCGTCCCGACCCACTGGACCACTCCGTCGTCGTACCGCTGATCCGAGCTGCGGCGGCGGAGCGGGCGGGGCGCCCGCAGCCGGCGTGTGGACGCCCCGCCCTTCCCAGACCCTCTAACGGCACTCAGGAGAGGACCGTCGTGCCCCAGGTGCACCCAGCCCGGCTGACCCCGCACGAGGTGCGGACCCACGCGTTCGCGCCGCGTCGGCGCGGCGTCGACCCCGATCAGGTACGCGAGTTCCAGGCCCTGGTCGCCGACGAACTGACCGACCTGCACCAGCAGGTCCGCCTGCTCGGTCAGGAGAACGACCGGCTCAAGCGGGCGCTGCGCGACTGGCAGACCATGCACGCCCGGGAGTGCCGGCCGAACGAGGGCCACTGGTAGCGGTGCGGCCGGAGCTCGGAGACCTGCTCCGGGTCGACGGCCGCGCCTCGGTGCAGTTCGCCGGGGAGCGCGCCCTGACCTTCCGGGTCGTCTCGGTCTGCGACCGGCCGACGTATGCCGGATGGCTCTGGCTCACCGGCTACGTCCTCGACCGGCGCGGCCTGGCGACCGCCCGACGCGAGATCTACGTCCAGGCCGCCGGCCTCCGCCGCGCGCAGGCCGCATCCTCGGGTGTCGGCGGTGTCGGCCGTGTCGGTCGTCGCCGTCGCGGTACCGATCCGGGTCCTCGTCAGTGACGGACGTCGGCGTGATCGGCGGTCAGGCCGCGCGCGCTTCGAGCACCGCGAGGTCGCGCGACGCGTAGCGGCGGTGCTCGCAGTGTTCGTTCAGCACGCGGAGACAGTCGCCGACCGAGTGCGACTCCACACCCACTCCGGTGCCGGCGCCGCGGGTCGGATCTGATCAAGCTCGCCGTCGGTCAGGGCCTCGACGACGCATTGACACTTCGCATCAGAGCTGGCCAGACCGCAAGCCATGACGCCCTGCGCCATCCTGCGTCGCAGCCGAAGGGCCGGCCCGATCAGCGTGGGAACGGGCCCAGGGGTGACTTGTCGCCTACGGACCACTTGTGACCGAACGGGTCCGTGAAGCCACCTTGACGGTGCGTCCCCCAGGGCACGTGGTGATCCTCGATTCCCGTTCCGGCGATAGCGCCCGCGGTGACGGCGCGCTCGATGAAGGTGTCGGGATCGTCGGCAAACACCTCGATGCGGGTACTTGTGACCCCCGCCTGGCCGGGACTGGTCTCTGTGGGGCTCTCGGGATTGCCCTCATGGAGGAAGAAGGCGGCGCCACTGATCTCAAGGCCGGCCACGCTACCAAGGTTCCACAGCTCTGTCGCGCCCAGTGCAGTCTTGTACCAGGCAACCGCAGCGTCTGCATCTTCGACGATCAGCATCACAGAGATCACTGGTGGCGAAGCTGACACCGTGTCGCCGGACGGGGCGGAACGATTTTTCAGTTCCTCAGTCATGCCCACAGCATGCCGGACGGCATCAGCAACGTCTCCCCGGTCCGGCCGACAGCCAGACTCCACCAGCCCAACGACCAGCAGATCGCGAAGTGTCAGCGCCGTCCAACCCTGCTGAGATCACTTCACTCCGCCGCCATCACGCCATGGTCCCTGATCGAGCGAGTGGTGCGCGAGGTCCAGATGCCGACCCCTCCAGCAATCCATAACAATCACCGGCAACGGCTGGTGCACGTCAACAGGAATCGCAGATGCCGCTGAGCGGGAGTTGGACGAAGCACGTCGGGCAGATCGGCGGGCGAGGTTGCGACATCTGGGAGCGGCGCCGGACAAGTGCCTGCAGCCTCGGTGCCAGCGCTGGCACCCCGCCATCAGGTGGCAGCGCACCAAATTTGCGGTAGCAGGACAGTCGGGAGCCCGCAGCGTGTTCCTCCCGGGCCATCTCATCTTTTGCCGCTGGCTCACCGACAAGGCGTATCACCTCGTCGTACCCCTCGCCCACCATGCCGTCGTCGAGGCGCACGACGAGCGACGACAGCGGCGGGTCGGCGCGACGGCGCGACTCCTGGATCACCCGGTTGAGCACCTCGCCGATCCAGTTCTGCAACAGGGCGGACGTCCGGACGCCGGAAGCAGCGAAGAGCCTGTCGCGGAGCTCGCCATAGGTGATCGTCGCGTGGTACGTCCCGGCGACGTCGACCAGGACGTCGTACGCGTGCCGTGCCCAGATGTCCCAGGCCTCCTGGGCAGTGATCCGTTCGCCACCCTCCCGCCAGTACCCGCGTCGCTGCACCGCCGCCTCCTCTCCGGCCCCGAACGCGTGGCCCCGAGCGGAGGGTACGGCCCACGTACGACGGTCGTCGGTACGGGCGAGCCCTGCCGTCTTCGCGCACGGCCCGTCCGGCTGGAGCCTGGACACCTTCCCCCAACCAGCGAGACCTGGCCGACCGCTGGCAGGCTCACCTATCCCCAGATTGGACGTGGACGTTAAGGCGCTCATCGCCTGCGCCGCGATGTACTGAGCGGCCGTCAGCCCTGTCCGGCCCGGTCCGGCTGGGGCTGGCGGGCCTGGAGGAACGCGCCGAGGCCCCTGCTGTCCTCGGTGGCCAGGAAGGCGCCGCGGGCGTTGAGCAGCGCCTCGTCGGCGTGCGCCATGCAGCCCCACACGGTGTCGCCCCACCCGTCGGCGAGCTTGACCTCGGCCGGCTCCGGGCACGGCTCGCCACGCGGGCCGCCGATTTGGCAGCGCTCCGGCGCGCCGCCCCGGCGGCTGACCGCCTCGGCGGCCTCGCGGATCAGCGAGAAGCGCGGCTCGCCGCCGGTCCGCTCGACACGGGCCTGCTCGGGGACTGCCCGGCGCTGCCCGAAGAGCACCACGTTGCCGTCCGGGTCGGTGGTCCGGCACTCCCCGCCGGGGGCGTGTTCGGGGTAGCCGGCCCGCTCGACGGCGTGCCCGGCCGTGGTCAGCCGCTCCCGCGTCGCCTCCAGGTCGTCGACGTAGAGGTAGATGAGCAGCGGCAGCTCGACGGTGAACAGGCGCGGCTTCACCGCCGCGAGCAGCAGGGTCAGGTCACCGCACTGCAGGTACGACCAGCGCGACTCGCCGTCGCCGCCGGAGCGGTGCTCGGAGTAGCCGAAGAGCTGGTAGAACTGCTGCGCAGCGTCGGCGTCCGCCACGTACAGCACCGGCACCTGAGCCTGCACTCCGTTATGCACCCCGCCACTCTACCGACGGTGGAGCTGCAACTCACGTTTTGCAGATCGGGTTTTCCGAGCGTTGTTCCGTCGGCCACCTCGGCTGGCCTCGCCGGCCATGACGATGATCCGATGTTCGCCGGACCGTGGGCTGCCGGGCGTCTTGGCGCCCCCACGGGATCACGCAGCGCCCGTACGATCCCGCCATGGCCCTCATCGACCGACATGACAGCGACGACTGGACGCCGCCGCAGCGGCCCAACTGCTCGTGTACGGAGCACGACGACGAGCTGGCCGGCCTGGCGTTGCCGGTCACCGAGCACGGCATGGAGCCACTGACGGTCCGGGACCTCGTCGAGGCGAATGCGCTCGGTGTCACGCCGGCGCAGTCTCGCGACCGGTGGCTGGAGATCTACGACGAGACGGACAGCGGCCCGAACGTCATGGGCCCGTTCCACTGGGGGCTGTGGCTCGGCGACGAGGCCCGGTCGTGCTACGACGACGACGCCGCGCGCACGCTGGACCAGGCGCTGCTGGACCAGCCCGGCATCGAGCGGGTCGAGTGGATGGAGCGCGAGGAGTTCCTGGTCGGCGCGCCCGACCTCTGCGCCAGCGGGATGCTGGCCGCGATGGCGCGCGCCCTGGCGGACCCGCGCGTCCGCGCCGCCGCGCTCAGTCCGTAGCCCGGGGGCCGCCCGGCCCGGCGGTCGAGACGGTGGGGGTAGGCGCTGCCCGGCCGGCGGTCGGGACGGCGCCGGATCGGGGCGGCCTGGTCAGGCGGCCAGCGCCGCATACCGGCCGGCCCGTTCCAGCAGGCTCTGGTGGGTGCCGGACTCGACGATCCGGCCGTGGTCGATGACGGCGATCTGGTCGGCGTCGCGCACGGTGGAGAGCCGGTGCGCGATGGTTACCACGGTGCGACCCTCCGACAGCGCGTCGAAGGCCCGCTGCACGGCGCGCTCGGTCTCGGTGTCCAGCGCGCTGGTCGCCTCGTCCAGCACCAGGATCCGCGGGTCGCGCAGCAGCGTCCGGGCGATCGCCAGGCGCTGCTTCTCGCCGCCGGAGAAGCGGTGGCCGCGGGAGCCGACGACCGTGTCGTACCCGTCGGGAAGGGCGGCGATCAGGTCGTGGATCTGGGCGGCGCGGGCCGCGGCCTCGATCTCGGCGTCGGTGGCCTCCGGCCGGGCGTACCGCAGGTTCTCCCGCACGGTGGTGTGCAGCAGGTAGGTCTCCTGGCTGACCACGCCCACCACCGCGGCCAGGTCGGCCAGGCGCAGGTCGCGCAGGTCGACGCCGTCGATGGTGACCCGGCCGGCGGCCGGGTCGTGGAACCGGGTGATCAGCGCGGCGAGGGTGCTCTTGCCGGAGCCGGTCTCTCCCACCAGCGCCAGGCTGGTGCCGGCCGGGACGTCCAGGCTGACGCCGGCCACGGCGGCGGTGTCGCTGCCCGGGTAGCTGAAGGTGACGTCCTCGAACCGCAGGTGGCCGCGGACCCGGGTCGGGTCGATCTCGACGGGTCGGGCCGGGTCGCCCACCTCGACCGGCAGGTCCAGGTATTCGAAGATCCGGGCGAACAGGGCCAGCGAGGCGGTCAGCGAGACGCCCACGTTGAGCAGTCCCATCAGCGGCCGGAACAGCCCGCCCTGCAGCGCGGTGAAGGCGACCAGGGTGCCGATGCTCAGGGTGCCGGCGGTGGCCGGCAGGCCGGCGCTGAGGTAGATGACCGCCGGGATGGCGGCGAAGATCACGCTCATCGCGGCCATCCGCCAGCGGCCGGCCAGCTCGGAGCGGAGTTCCAGGTCGACCAGCCGGGCCGAGGAGGCGGTGAACCGCTCGACCAGCTTGGGCCCGGCGCCGAGGGTCTTGCTGAGCTGCACGCCGCTGATCGACAGCCCCTCCTCGATGGTCACGTTGAGGTCGGCCAGCTCGCGCTGCCGCCGCGCGGTGATTTCCCGGCGCATCCGGGCCACCCGGCGGGTCAGCCAGATCGCCGGGGGCAGCACCACCAGCGAGACCAGGGAGAGGCGCCAGCTCAGCGCCACCATGGCGACGGCGGTGGCCACGACGGTGGTGAGGTTGGCCGCGATCGAGGTGGCGGTGGAGGTGACGACGGTCTGCATGCCGCCGATGTCGTTGGTGATCCGGGACTGCACCTCGCCGGTGCGGGTGCGGGTGAAGTAGGCGATCGACTGGCGGTGCAGGTGGGCGAAGACGTCGGTGCGCAGCCGGTGCATGACCTCCTGCCCGACCCGGGTGGAGATCCAGGTCTGCACGACGCCGAGCACCGAGGTCACCGCCGCGACGGCGACCATGCCGAGGACCAGCCAGACCAGCAGGGTCAGGTCGCGCTCGGGCAGGGCCCGGTCGATCACGGTACGGAGCAGGAACGGCGTCGCCATCGCGATGACGGACGACGCCACGATGATCGCCACGACGACGGCCAGCGGACGGCGGTGTGCGGCGAAGAGTCGGCCGACCCGACGCAGCGACACCTGGCGGGCCTGCGCCTTCTCGGCGGCGCTGACGGTGCGGGGGCCGCCGCCGCGGCCGGTACGGGGTGCTTCCAAGGGATATTCACTTCCTGTCGACATACTGAGGTTACCTCATCATGAGGGAACAACAGGAAGTGCTGCTACCGTATTCCGGTGACCGGCGACGACGAGGAGAGCCTGGCCGAGCTGTTCTGGGCGGTGGCCCGCCGGCTGCGCCACCAGTCCCGCCGCACCCTCGAACCCTGGGAGATCAACCCCGGGCACGCCCGGGCCCTCGCGGTGCTGCTGCGACACGGCCCGATGCGGCTCAGTGCGCTCGCCGAGCACCTGCACATCGCGCCCCGCTCCACCACCGAGGTGGTCGACGGGCTCCAGGAGCGCGGCCTGGTCGAGCGCCGCCCCGACCCCGAGGACCGGCGCGCGACCCTGGTCGCGCCGACCGCCGAGGGCACCCGGGTCGGCACCGCCATCCGCGCGGCTCGGGACGCCGAGGCGGAACGCTTCTTCGGCGACCTCGGCGAGACCGACCGGGCCGACCTGGCCCGCATCCTGCGCACGCTGCGCGACTGACCGGCCGCACCCGACCCGTCACGGAAATATGCAGCGCTCTTGCCGACCGCCCGGCCTGCCGGCGTGTCCGTCGCATGCTGCTCGGGTTGAAAGAGTAGTGGAACGGGCAGGACTGTTCAGATCGCGAGAGAAAGGAGAGGCACGTGGCGCAGAAGTTGACGGCAACGACGAGCGGGGTCATCAATGCGGAGCCGGCGGGGGTGTGGGCGGTGCTGACCGATCCTGAACTGCTGAGTCAGGCATTCTTCGGCGCAAAGGTCGAGACGGACTGGCGGGCCGGCAGCCCCATCACCTTCAGCGGCGAGTGGAACGGGAAGTCCTTTCAGGACAAGGGAGAGATCGTCACCTTCGAGCCGGACAAGCTGCTCCGATTCACCCACTACAGCCCGCTGAGCGGCCAGCCCGACCTCCCGGAGAACTACCACACGGTGACCTTCGCCCTGACGCCGGCCGAGGGTGGCACCGAGCTGACCATCAGCCAGAGCAATGCGGGGAGCGAGGAGGAACGAACGCATTCCGAGGCCAACTGGGCGCAGGTGTTGGGCACAGTCAAGCAGCTCGCCGAGCGCTGAGGTTCCGCCATTGAGCGCCGCCACCGACTGAACTCGTCGACCGCCGGTCAACGCAGGCCGGCGGCGATGGCGTCGACGAGGAGCGCGCCGAGAGTCCGGGCCAGGATGGCCCGCGCCGCCTCGGCGTCGAGGCCCATCGCGTCGCGCATCATCGACCAGGCCGCCCAGGTGCTCGCCACCGTCAGCGCGTCGAGCAGCTGCTCGCGCCCCTCCCCCGCCTGCGCCAGCTCCGGGCCGAAGACCAGCTCGATCTCGCCGCGCGCCCGGCCGATGGCGCCCCCACGGTTGCGCCGCAACTGGGGCGAGAACGGCTCGCGCAGCGCCGAGGCGCGGGCCGTGGGCGCCAGCATCTCCAGCAGCTGGACCCGCTGGGCGCAGAACTCCGCGATCCGCCGGCCCAGCGGCCACTCCGGCGGGATCGGGCGGAACAGCGCCTCCTGTCGCTCCCGGACCCGCTGTCCGGTCGCGGCGTACAGGGTCTCCATGTCCTTGAAGTTGGTCCACAGGGTACGCAGCGACACCCCCGCGCGTTCGGCGATGCGCTCCCCGGTGGGCTTGAGGTCGCCCTCGTCGATCAGCGCCAGGTGCGCCTCGACTATCGCGCCGCGGGTGCGTTCGGCCCGCGCGGCCCGCCCGTCCATCCGCGTCGGCGCGTCGTCGTCCAGGTCGATCATGTGACGTCCCCTGTCGATACGGGCGGCGGCGCCGGAGAGAGCGGCACCGGAAGCGTAGCGACACCTGCCGGGTGCCTCGGAAGCCGCCGCGATCCGGCGGAGCCGGGCCGCCACAACGCCGTGGCGGCCCGGCTCCCACTGGCCCGCCGGCCCGGTGGCCGGCGGTCGCGCCGGTCAGGTCGTCGGGATCGCGTCCGCCGGGGGCGCCGTCGGCGTCTCGGTGAACTCCTTGACCTCGCCGTCGCCGTCGTCGGTGGTCCAGGTCGGACCGAAGTAGCTCTGCACGCCGCCCGAGACCTTGTTCATCCGTACGCCGCTGTAGCCGGCGTGCACGTCCTGGCTGTACCGGAACGGAGTGAGGCCCGGCCCCTTGAAGCCGCCCTTGTGCACCGCGTCGACCAGCTTCTCCCGGGTGAGGTCCTTGCCCGCCGCCAGCAGCGCCTGCACGAAGGTGTACGCCATCGAGTAGCCGTAGACGGCGTTGCCGTCGATCGGGTTGGCCGCGTTGTACTGCTGGTGGATCTTCGTGAACGCCTGGATCCACGGGTTGCTCGTGTCGCCCGCCATCGGCAGGTAGTTGTCGGCGAGCATCCCCTCCAGGATCACCTTCTTGTCACCGAGCTGCTTGGCCAGCGTGGTGTAGTCCGCGCCGACGTTGGACACCACCCACTGCGCCCGGAAGCCCTGGCCGGCGGCCTGGCCCATGGCCAGCGCGGTGAAGCCGGGAATGCTCGCCGAGATGACCACCTGGCAGCCGGCCGCCTTCAGCGCCCCGATCGCCGGGCCGACCTGCGGGTTGGTGGGGGTGTAGGTCTGCTTGGCCACCACCGGCCCGAGGACCTTCTCCACGCCGGCGAGGCTGTCGCGGCCGAAGTCGTCGTTCTGCCCGAAGTGGCAGACCTTCTGACCGGGGAACTGCTGCTTGACGTAGGTGGCCAGGATCTTGCCCTCGACGGTGTAGTCGGGCTGCCAGCCGAAGGTGGTGGGGTACTTGTCGGGCTGGTTCCAGTTCCGGCTGCCGGAGGAGACGAAGAGGTCGGGCACCTTCTGGGCCTTGACGAACTCCAGCACGTTGGTGTGGGTGGGGGTGCCGAGGCCGCCGAGGAGCGCGAAGACCTTGTCGTCGAGGACGAGCTTGCGGACGACGTTGTCGGTGTTCGCCGGGTTGTAGCCGTCGTCCATCACCTTGTAGACGATCTTCCGGCCGTTCACGCCACCCTTGCTGTTGACGTGTTCGAAGTACGCCTTGGTGGCGGCGGAGATCTTGGAGTAGCCGGCCGCGGCGGGACCGGTGAGCGGCTGGTGGGTACCGATCACGACCTCGGTGTCGGTGACGCCCGGGACGTTCTCGGCCGCCTGCTGTTCGTCGTTGGCGCAGGCCGATGCGCCGACCAGCAGCGCGAGGCCGGCGGCGGCCGCGAGTGCGCGGCGTGCGGTGGGATGCATGGTTCTCCATTCCGGTGCGACGGGGGCGAACGGTTGGGTGGAACCGGGGTGGATCAGCGGCGCGTGGCGGGGCGGCCCGGCCGGAGCCGTGCGGTGAGGGTGCGGGCGGCACCCTGGAGGCCGCCCGGGGCCACGAGCATGACGACGATGAGGATGAGACCGAACACGGCGAGGGCCAGGTTGCCCTCCAGCCGCTGGGCCAGGCCCGACGGCAGGGTGAAGGTCTCGGTGATGAGGCTCGGCAGGTCCTGCAGCGCCACCAGCAGGACCGCGCCCCAGACCGCGCCGGCGAGGCTGCCCAGGCCGCCGATCACGATCGCCATCAGCAGGAACAGCGACAGGTCGAGGGAGAACTTGCCCGGCGCGACGGTGGCGGTGAGCACCGCGTACACGCCGCCGCCGAGGCCGGCGCAGGCGGCGCTCACCACGAAGGCGAGCACCTGGTTGCGGGCGACGTGGATGCCGGCCAGCCGGGCGGCCACCTCGTCGTCGCGGACGGCGCGCAGCGACCGGCCGAACCGGCTGCGCACCAGGTTCGCCATCAGCAGCATGGTCAGCAGCGCGGCGAGCAGCGCGACCCAGGCCAGCCAGCGTTCCGGCTGGAAGTACGCGCCCAGGAACGCCGGCGGCGTCTCCGCCGGGAACCGCAACCCCTGCTCGCCGTTGAACAGGTCGGTGAAGATCGTGGTGAGCGCCGGCACCAGGGTCGCCACGGCGAGGGTGACGCCGGCCAGGTACGGCCCGCGCAGCCGGGCGGCGGCCAGCCCGATGACCAGGCCCGCCACCGCGGTCACCGCGGCGGCGAGCAGCAGCGACAGGGGCAGGATCCAGCGGCCCTGCACCGCCCGCTCCTCGAAGCCCTGCTGCACCAGGGCGACCGTGTACGCGCCGGTCGCCATCAGCGCCCCGTGCCCGAGGGAGAGCTGGCCGTTGAGCCCGACCAGGACGGTGTAGCCGGCGGTGACGCAGAGGAACGCGCAGACTCGGGCGACCTGCAGGTTCTGGTACGGCGGCAACTGGTTGGTCAGCAGCACCACCGCCGTGCCGGCGAGCACGGCCAGGACGAGGTGGCGCAGCAGCGTCGACCCGCGCGGCCCGGCGGCGCCGGGCGGACCGGGCAGCAACCGGCGCAGCGGCGACGCCGCGGCGGGCCGGGGGTCCGGGGCGACCTCGGGTTGGGTGGCGGTCACACGTGCCTCGCTCTCACGCTGGAGAAGAGCCCGCCGGGGCGGACGAGCAGGACCGCCAGCAGCAGGACGAGGACGGCCAGCGGCGTGGTGTCGGGGCCGAGGTAGCCGGTGACGTACGACAGGATCAGGCCGACCAGCAGGCCACCGACCACGGCGCCGGCCGGGCTGTCCAGGCCACCGACCACCGCGGCGGTGAACGCGACGACGAAGACCAGGTCCATCGCGTGCGGGTGCAGCCCCAGCCCGGTGGGGACGACCAGCATGCCGGCGAGGGCGCCGACCGCGGCCGCGAGGGCCCAGCCCACCGTGAGCATCCGGCCGACGTTGACGCCGAGCAGCCGGGACACCTCGGGCGCGAAGGCGGACGCCCGCATCCGCAGACCGATGGGCGTGCGGGTGAACAGCAGCCCGAGCAGCGCCACCACCACCAGGACAGCGCCGAGGACCCACAGATCGTACGGGGACATCGCGGCGATCCCGCCGACGGTGAGCGCGTCGGTGTCGAACGGCGCGGCCGCCGGCCGGTACTCGTTGCCGAAGACGATGCCGAGCACCGCCTGGATCAGCAGCACCAGGCCGAGAGCGACGATGACGTCGTTGAGCGGGTTGGCGTGGCCGACGAAGCGCATCAGCACCCGCTCGACGAGGGCGCCCAGCGCGAGGCCGGCGAGGACGGCGGCGCCGAGGCCGAGCCAGTAGGAGCCGGTGACGGAGACGACGGCGTAGCCGACGTAGGCGGTCGCCACCGCCATCGCGCCCTGCGCGAAGTTGACCAGACGGGCCGCCCGCCAGATGAGCACCAGGGCGAGGGCGAACGCCGCGTAGACGGCGCCGGTGGACAGTCCGTCGAAGGTGAGGAACAAGAACCGGTCCAAGCGCGGATCCTTCCTACGTGGCGGGCGGTCAGAACCCGAGGTACGCGTGGCGGAGCGTGACGTCGTCGCGCAGCTGGGCCGCCGGGGTGGCCGTCACCACCCGGCCGAGGGACATCACCACGCCCTGGTCGGCGACGGAGAGGGCGCTGCGGACGTTCTGCTCGACGAGCAGGACGGTCAGGCCGTCGCTGTCGCAGAGCCGGCGCAGCAGCGCCATGATCTGCGCGGTGACCCGGGGGGCGAGCCCGAGCGACGGCTCGTCGAGCAGCAGCAGCCGGGGGCGCGCGATCAGCGCCCGCCCGAGGGCGAGCATCTGTCGTTCCCCGCCGGAGAGCTGGTGGCCGGCGTGCCGCCGGCGCCGGGCCAGCGGCTCGAAGAGCTGGTACACCTCGTCCTGCGCCCGGCGGGCGTCGGCCCGGTCCCGGCGCCACAGGCCGCCGAGGCGCAGGTTCTCCTCGACGGTCAGCTCGGCGACGATGCCGCGTCCCTCGGGCACGTGGGCCAGGCCGCGCCGCACCAGGTGTTCCACCCGTACGCCGCGCAGGTCCGCGCCGTCGTAGCGGACCCGGCCGCCGGTGGGGCGGAGCAGGCCGGACAGGGTCCGCAGCAGGGTGGTCTTGCCGGCGCCGTTGGCACCGAGCACGGCGGCGATGCTCCCGGTGGGCACGCTGAACGTGACGTCGCGCAGCACCGGGACCGGGCCGTATCCGGAGCTGAGCGCCTCCACCTCGAGGATGGCGGTCATGATCCGGCCCCCGGGCCGGGCGGTGTCGCCCCGGCCGGTACGTCGGCGCCCAGGTACGCCTCGGTCACCAGCGGGTCGTCCCGCACCTGTTCGGGCGTGCCGGCGGCGATGACCCGGCCGAAGTCGAGCACCACGATCTCGTGGCAGACGGACATCACCAGGTCCATGTGGTGCTCGACCAGCATGATCGAGCAGGCGCCGCCCGCCCGGTCGGGCAGCGCCGTGACGAGCTCGCCCAGCTCGGCGATGTCCTCGGCGCTCAGGCCGCCGGCCGGCTCGTCGAGCAGGAGCAGGCGGGGCCGGGCGATCAGGGCGCGGGCGAGGGCGACGCGTTTGCGGACGGCGTACGGCAGGGTGCCGGGGGCCGCCGCCGCGTGCGCCGCGACGCCCAGCTCGGCCAGCAGGTCGAGGGCCTCGTCCCGCAGCCGCCGTTCGTCGCGGTCGCTGCGCGGCAGGCCGAACAGGGCGGCGGCGAAGCCGGCCCGGGCGCTGTGGGTGGCGCCAGCCATGACGTTCTCGACGACGCTGAGGCCCGGGAAGAGGCCGACCCCCTGGAGGGTGCGGGCGATGCCGAGGCGGGTGAGTCGGTGCGGGCGGGGACGGAACGGCCGGCCGTCCAGGGTGAGCGCACCGCTGGTGGGCGGGACGAACCCGCAGACCACGTTGAACAGGGTGGTCTTCCCGGCGCCGTTCGGGCCGATCACGCCGACGATCCGGCCGGGTGGTACCCGCAGGGAGACGTCGTCGAGGGCCACCAGCCCGCCGAAGCGCACGCCGACGTGGTGCAGGGCCAGGTCGATTCCGTCGGTGGGTGGAGGGCTCATCTTCACCTCTTGCAAAGACGCGGCGGCGGGGGATGCGCGGGGCGGCTCGGGCGAAGCATGGGGCGGGTTATTACACCGGGAGTGTAACTTTCGAGCGGAGCTCGTCAATGACGCGTTACGACGCTGTGACGTCCGCGTGTCCCGACGGGACGCTCGCACCCGGCCGGCCGGCGAGCACAGCGGCGCCGATGCGACCCTCGGTGGCTACCGGGGTAGGGGTGGTCAGCCCACGCCCTGACTCGTTACGTCGCCTCGTCGCCGGCCTTCAGAACGCGGGCGAGCGCTCGGTGGCCGCCATCGAGGACCTCTGGTGCTCGTGCCTGGAGTGCCTGCACGATGCGTTCGAGACGACGTTGCAGCACGCCGCGCTCGTCACGGGGCAGCCGCAGCAGTCCGTGCAGCTCGGGAATGAGGTTTTCGACAGGCATGGGACGCGCTCCGGCGACGTGCGTCATCGTGTCGTAGCTTCGCCACCAGCGTCGTCGGATTGGTCAGCGCAGCGAAACGATGGCGTCGACGTCCACCCGGGGCCGGCCGCTCGTTCCCGCCACGGAGATGACGACGGTGTGGGTGCCGGTCGACGCCCACGAGTACGCGTAGACCAGCGTCGCCGGCTGGACCGTCGAGGCGTACAGGTCCACCGTCGTCACCGCGGTTCCGTCGACGTACACGGTCGCCTTGCCGCGGCTGGGGCCGCGGACCGCGACCCAACCGACGGCGCGGGTGCTGGTGGTGAACGTCGCGCGTGCGCCGGCCTGGGTGGAGTACCGGACGTAGCCGCCGGAGGCGCCGGTCAGCGCCGTCCGGGTCCAGGTCCCGGACCAGGTCAACGAGGTGGAGGTCTCCTGGTAGAGAGCCGGTGTCAGCACGGGGCCGTACTGCCAGCCGCTCCACAGGCCGGCGTGGTCGCTCGACCGGGCCCGGAAGCGGTAGGTGTGACCGGACGCTAACGTCCGGACGACGGTGGTGGTGAGGGCCGTCGGGAGGGAGATACTCGTCCATGTTCCGCCGTCCATGCTCTGCTGGAGCTGGTGGGCGGCCACTCCGCTGGTCGCGTCCGTCGCCGACCAGGTCACCCGGGTCGGCACGCTGCTGGTCACCTGGCTGGAGGTCGCCGGCACCGCGACGGGAGCCGTGATGGCGGGGGCGACCGTGTCCAGCACGATGGCGTCGGACTGGACCGGCGACCAGTTGCCGGCCCCGTCGCGGAACTGCACGTACACGGAGCGGGTCCCGTTGGCCGTGGAGCCACCGTAGGCGGAGTCGGCGAGCGACCACGACTGCGGGGTGGCGGTCCACTCGCGGACCGCGCCGTAGGTGAGCAGGCCACCGGACGTGTCGGAGCGGTTGGAGATGCGCACCTGCGAGACGCCCGTCCCGGTGTCCGACGCCGGCATGCTCAGCGACACCGAGGTGCTCGTCGTGTAGGACGTTCCGGAGTTGATCGTCACCGAGCCGGTCGGGGGCAGGGTGTCCCCGATCGCCGGCAGGTTCGCCACGATGGTGTCGCTCGCCACGGGCGACCAGTTTCCCTGTTCGTCACGCCACTGCGCGTACACCGTCTTGGTGCCGCCGTCGTTGGTGCCGCCGCGATAGAGATCGGTCAGCGACCAGGCGACCGCGGCCGGGTTGCCGTCGAGGTCCTCGGCGTTCCTGAGCACCGACTGGGTGCCGCCGTTGCCGCTCGGGTCGCTCCAGGCGTCGACCGCCGGGGAGTTGGAAACCCGTACGCCGGTGACCCGGGCGTTGTCGGTGGCGTTCAGCGTCAGCGTCACCAGCCGCTGGGCGGTCGCGCTCGCACCGCCGTCGACGACGACGGTTCCGCTCGGCCTGGTCGGGTCGGTGTACTGCGACCAGCGCAGTCGCAGGGCGCCGCCCCCGTACGGGCCGCCGTCGGCGACGATCAGGTAGCTGGTGCCGCCGACCGCGTCGAACCGCAGGTCGTGCCAGGTCTCCCACCCGGTGCGCCCGAGCTGGGTCAGCGATCCGTACCCGGTCCCGGTGTAGACGGCGAACATGTTCGTCGTGTTGGCCTCGCCGACCTCGAAGGTCACCGGTCCCGAGGCCGGTGCCGTCCACCGGAACCAGACGGTCGCCGCCGGGGCGCGGTCCGGGTCGTGACGCGGCTCGGCCGTCTCGGCGGTGGCGCGGAGGGAGGTGGCGTACCAGTCGCCGGCCGGGGAGACGCCCGCCCGGCCGGAGAGCGGGGCCGCTGAGGCGAGGTCGTCGTGCGGCGGTCGCAGCATGCTCCAGAGCATCCGGAACCGGCTGTTCACGTAGTCCGAACCCTGTACCTGGATCGCGTAGATCGTTCCAGCTGTCACCCGCACGGTGACGCGCGCACCGGGGTGGACCTGCTCGTCGCCGGGCGAGACCTGCTCGGCCACGGTCAAGGCGTTCACGGCACTGCCGGAGTACACGTCGACCATTGGATACAGCTCGCCGTCGGTGACCCAGAAGGACACGCTGCCGCTGGACGGCGCGGTCCACCGGTACCAGACGGAGGCGACCGGCCAGCCGTTGCCCGTCGGCTCGGCGGGCTCGCGGGTGGCCCATTCCGAGTTGCCGTCGACGCTGCCCGTGGCACCCGAGATGGCTGTCGCCGCGGCAAACGCGTCGTTGGCGGGCGCGGGTGGCGGCGGTTCCCACCTCAGCGTCGCGGTGCCCGGCCACTGGACGGAGGAGCCGTCCCAGGCGGCCAGTCGGATCCGGTACGTCGTGCCGGCCGTCACCGTGAGGTCGAGCCGGGACCCGGGGGTGGCGATGCCGTACCCGTTCTCGCCCAGCAGGGTGAGCGCGGACAGGGTGCTGCCGGTGTAGACCGACAGCAGGGGGTGCCGGGCCGGATCGGCGCCGGTCCAGAACCGGACGGGGCCGCTGGCCGGCGCGGTCCAGGTGTACCAGATCGAGCCGTACGCCTCACCCGGCTCGCCGACCTCGACAGTGCTGTCCGCCAGCCGCCCGCTCACCGACCCGGAGCCGCCGGTGAGGGCCTGCGCGGCGGCGAAGGCGTCGTTCGGCGGGCGCCACGAGGTGGCCGGCGCCCAGCGCAGCCGGAAGCGGCCCTGCATCGTGGCCGGACCGGCTAGCAGGATGGTGTAGACCTGACCGGCGACCGCGGTGAATCCGGCGGCGCTGGTGTGGTCGGCCCCGACCACGCCGCGGAAGTCGTCGGGGTCGTCCCGCAGCGTGACCGCGTTGTCGTTGATGGTCACCCGCGGAAGCGGTGCCAGGGAGGTCCCCCAGCCACGGTAGATCCACAGCTGGGTGTCGAAGTCGCTGGTGATCGTGTCGAAGACGTAGAGCCCGCTCGACGGGGCGGTCCAGCGGTAGAACACCGAGGAATCGAGGGGCTCGTCCACCTCGGACGTGGTCGCGCCCACGTCGTGGCCGTCGACGGTGCCGCTCGATCCGCTGATCAGCGTCGCGTTCGCGACGTAGTCGTTGGGCGGGCGTGGCGGGAACAGCGACCAGGTCAGCTCGGCGATGTCCGGGCCGTGGACGAGGTCGGTCACGTCGACCGCGATGGAGTACGTCTCTCCGGCGACGAGGTCGACGTCGAGGGCGATCGGCGCCAGCCCGGCCTGCCGTGCGCCCGTGACACGCGTCAGCGTGCCGACCGTGGACCCGCGGTAGACCGACAGCACGGTGTAGTCGCCGCTCGACACGAGGTGCAGCCGCCCCGCGGCCGACGCGCGGTAACGCCACCACACCGACCGTCCGCCCGGGGCCCCCTCATGCGCCGGTTCGCCCGCCTCCTTCGTGGCCGACCAGGTGTACGACTTCGAACTGCCCTGGGCACCGTTGATGACGATGGCGGCGGCGAACATGTCGTTGGGAGGTGCCGGGATGTCCAGCTGCCAGGTGAGCTTCACCTGCCCGAAGACGCCGGACCGACCGTCGACCGCCACGAAGTACGTCCGACCGCCAACGCCGGGGAACGACACCCGGCTGGCGCCGCTGCCCGCCGAGTCGTCGTCCGCGACCACCCCGGTGAGCGCGTCGACCGTCGTGCCGGTGTAGACGGCGAGGACGGTGTCGATGCCCGACCCGGCCGTGGAGACCGTGACGGTCGCTCCCACCGGCGGCGTGAGCTGCCACCACAGCGAGTGACTGGCGGGGGAGCCGGCGTGCGCCGGCTCCCCCGCCTCGGCGGTCGCCCCGATGTTGTCGGTCAGTTCGCTGCCGCTCAACGGAAGCGGCACCCCGGACGTGAGGCCGGTGGCACAGGAGAAGGCGTCGTTGCAGTGTGGGAGCTTGATCATCGACACCCGGAATGGCGGCTGCGGGCCGACGATCCCGAACGGGGGGTTGCCCTGGCTGTCCACCTGGATGCGGTAGGTGATCCCCACCTGGGCCGTGAACTCGGTGCCGTACTCCCCGTGGACGTTGGCGCTGCGGGCGACCCGGGTCAGCGCGCCGGGCGACGATCCGGTGTACACGGTGACGATGAGATGCTGTGGAACGTCGCGCACCGCCTCCCGGACGGTGACGCCCGGCGTCCAGGAGAACCACACCGTCCGCCGGCTGGTGTACTCGTCCAGCGGTTCGCCGGATTCGGCGGTCGCGGCGCAGTTGTCCCCCGCCAGCGCCGGTTCCAAGGTGGTCACCACGGTCGCGGCGGCGAAGGCGTCGTTCGCCGGCCGGGCGTGCGGACCCCACCGCAGGGTGGTGGCGCCCGGCGCCACGTTGGCGGAGTAGCCGGTCAGGGAGATGACGTAGCTGGTGCCAGCGGCCGCCGGGAGCACGTAGACCGCGCCGTCGTACGCCGTCGGCGGGCACCAGTCCGTCGCCGGGCGCTGGAGGGTGGAGAGCGAGGTCCCCGTGTAGATCGCCATGCCGGGTTTGAAGACGCCCGTCGTGGCGTCGAACCGGTACAGCCCCGACTGCGGTGCCGTCCAGCGGTACCAGATGGACGGCTGCGCCGTGTCGCCGCCCGGCTCCCCCGGTTCGGTGGTGGCACCGGCGATGTTGCCGTCGACGCTGCCCGAGGTGCCGGTGACGACCTGGGCGGCGGCGAAGGCGTCGTTGGGCGGAGGAGCAAGGGCCGCACCGGCGCGCCCGGGAACGCCGAGCAGCGCTCCGACCAGGAGGAGTACGACGAACAACGTTCGATAGCGCCACATTGGCGACCCCCACGAAGGCCCCGGGACGGGCGCGGCACGAAGGTGGGGCCAATCCAGACAGTAGCCAGGTCAGAGCCGGTTGAAAAGATTTCGAGCGCCACGAAACCCTGGTCGCCGGCGAGCTGTGAGGTCCTCGTCGCCGCAACCCGGCCGGCCGAAGTTCTTGCACTTGCTGTGCAAGGTTCGTATCGCGTGGCTGCGGGGGCCACCCGGTCCGGACCATGCCGCGGGCATCAGGGCATGACGAGGCCCCCGTCGACGGGCACGGTCACCCCGGTCACGTACGACGAGGCGTCGCTGGCCAACCAGATCAGGGTGGCGGCCAGCTCCTCGTGCTCACCGAGGCGGCCGGCCGGCGCCAGCGCCTTGACCATCTCGAAGGTGCTCGGCTCGAGCTGGTCACTCATCTCGGACTGGAAGAAGCCGGGGGCGATGCAGTTCACCCGGATGCCCTTGCGGCCGGTCCACTGGGCGGCCAGGTCGCGGGTTAGGCCGATGACGCCGGCCTTGCTGGAGGCGTACGCGGCCTGCGGGATGCCGCCGGGACGCAGGCCGATGACGCTGGAGATGTTGACGATCGCCCCGCCGTTCGTGGCGGCCCGGGCGAAGGCCTGCGCCATCCAGTAGCTGCCCATCAGGTTGATCTCGACGACGGAGCGGAACTGGTCGGGCGTCTCCCGGGTGGCGGGGACGGCGGTGCCGACCCCGGCGTTGTTGACCAGCACGTCGACCCGTCCGAAGTGCTCGATCGCGGTGGCGATCAGCGCCTCGCAGTCCTCGGGCCGGCTGACGTCGGTGGCGCGGGCCGCGTACCGGCGGCCGGCCCCCTCGACCAGCGCGCCCGTGTCCGGCAGCCGGTCGACCCGGCGGGCGCCGAGCACCACGTCGGCACCGGCCTCGGCGAGCGCGCGGGCGAAGGACACCCCCAGGCCGGACGAGGCACCGGTCACCACGGCCACCTTCCCGTCGAGGCGGAATCGGTCCATCACGCTCACCCTGGCGCTCCTCACGTTCACGTTGCTCTGGACGCCATACCGACCAGCCGGTATGTTCGGCGTCCGGCGACGGTAGCGAGCCGCCGACATGCGCGTCAATGGGGAGGCAGCCATGGACTTCGAACCGACCGCACGCGGGGCCGAGCACCTGAAGCGACTTCAGGAGTTCATGGACGACCACGTCTACCCGGCCGAGCCGGTCTACGCGGCGCAGCGCGCCGAGCTCGCGGCGGCCGGCAAGCGGCACCACCTGCCCGCCGTCGTCGAGGACCTGAAGGCCGAGGCCCGCCGCCGGGGGTTGTGGAACCTCTTCCTGCCCGCCGTCTCCGGGCTGACCAATCTGGAGTACGCCCCGCTCGCCGAGCTGATGGGCCGCTCCATCGAGCTCGCCCCCGAGGCCACCAACTGCGCGGCGCCGGACACCGGCAACATGGAGATCCTGCACATGTTCGGCACCGCCGAGCAGCAGGAGCGCTGGCTGCGTCCGCTGCTCGACGGACAGATCCGGTCCGCCTTCGCGATGACCGAGCCGGACGTGGCCTCCAGCGACGCCACCAACATCTCCACCCGGATCGAACGCGACGGCGACTCGTACGTCATCAACGGCCGCAAGTGGTGGACCACCGGGATCGCCGACCCGCGCTGCCGCATCATGATCGTGATGGGCAAGACCGACCCGTCCGCCGACACCCACCGGCAGCAGTCGATGATCCTGGTGCCGGTGGACACCCCCGGCGTCGAGGTGGTGCGCTCGCTGCCCGTCTTCGGCTACCACGACCAGCACGGCCACGGCGAGGTGGTCTTCACCGACGTCCGGGTGCCGGCGTCGCACCTGCTCGGCGAGGAGGGCGGCGGCTTCGCCCTCGCCCAGGCCCGGCTGGGCCCCGGTCGCATCCACCACTGCATGCGCGCCATCGGCCTGGCCGAGCGGGCGCTGAGCCTGCTGGTGCACCGCGCCGCCTCCCGAGTCGCCTTCGGCCGCAAACTGGCCGAGCAGGGCGTGGTGCAGCAGCAGATCGCCGAGTCGCGGATGGCCATCGAGCAGGCCCGGCTGCTGACCCTCAAGGCGGCCTGGATGATCGACCGGTACGGCGCCAAGGCCGCCCGCACCGAGATCGCCGCCATCAAGGTGATCGCTCCCCGGGTGGCCCTCGACGTGCTCGACCGGGCCATCCAGGTGCACGGCGGGGCCGGCGTCTCCGACGACTTCCCGCTCGCCTCGATGTACGCGGGCACCCGTACCCTGCGCATCGCCGACGGGCCGGACGAGGTGCACGTACGCGACGTGGCCCGGCGCGAGATCCGCCGCCAGCTGGAGTCGCGGTGAGCGTGGCGACCGAACCGGCCGCGCCGATCGGGCGGCGGCGGGCCCCGCGCGGCTCGGCCCGCCGGAGCATCGTCGCGGCCGCCACCGAACTCTTCGCCCGGCAGGGCTACGAGGCGACCAGCGTCCAGGAGATCGTCGCGGCGGCGGACGTCACCAAGGGCGCCCTGTACCACTGGTTCGGGTCGAAGTCCGAGCTGCTCACCAGCATCTACCGGGAGCTGCTCGCGGAGCAGACCGCGCGGCTGCGGGAGATCGCCGACGGTCCCGCACCGGTCGGCGAGCGGCTGCGCACCGCGGCCCTCGACGTCGTGGAGCACACCGCCGCGCACGTCGACGAGCTCACCGTCTGGGCCCGGTCGGCGCACCTGCTCGACGACGAGCAGGCCGAGGCGACCCGCCGGGAACGCCGCCACTACCACGATCTCTTCCGCGACCTGGTCCGCGAGGGCCAGGAGCGTGGCGTGGTCCGCACCGACGTCTCCGCCACGGTGATCACCCACACCTTCCTCAGCGCCCTGGGCAACACGCACACCTGGTTCCGTCCCGACGGGCCGCTGACCTTCGCCGAGGTCGGCCACCAGCTCGTCGCGCTCTTCCTCGGCGGCCTGCGCCCGCCGGGACCGGAGCCGGTGGCGCCGCGCTCCCCCGAGCCGGTGCCGGCCGGGCGGCGCACGGCCGGCGGCGCGCGGCGGCCCCGGCGGGGCCCGGTGGGCAAGAACCCGTGAGCGGACAGGAGCCCCCGGCCGCCGAATCCGGCCAACCCGTTCGGGCCGAGCTGGCCGAGGTGCTCCAGCGCCAGGCCGCGCTGCACGACGAGGCCCGCGCGGAGGCGACGGCGAAGCGGCACGCGGCCGGGCGGCGCACCGTACGGGAGAATCTCGCGGACCTGATCGACGAGGGCAGCTGGCTGGAGTACGGCGGCCTGGCCGTGGCGGCACAGCGGTCCCGGCGGCCGCTCGCGGAACTCGCCGCGGCGACCCCCGCCGACGGCGTCGTCGTGGGCGTCGGCCGGGTCGGCGGTACGCGCGTCGGCGCGGTGGCGTACGACTACACCGTCCTCGCCGGCACCCAGGGCGTCACCGGTCACCGCAAGACCGACCGCCTCCTCGACGTCGCCGCCCGGCAGGAGCTGCCGGTCGTCGTCTTCGCCGAGGGCGGCGGCGGTCGCCCGAGCGACACCGACCATCCGACCGTCGCCGGTCTGGAGCTGACCACCTTCGCGTCGTTGGCCCGGCTGCGCTCGCTGCGGGTCGGGATCGCGGCCGGCTACTGCTTCGCCGGCAACGCGGCGCTGCTCGGCATGTGTGACGTCGTCATCGGCGTCGCGGAGGCCAGCATCGGCATGGGCGGACCGGCCATGGTGGAGGCCGCCGGGCTCGGCGCGGTCGCACCGGGAGACGTCGGCCCGCTCGACGTGCACCTGGCCAGCGGCGCCGTCGATCTCGCCGCGGCCGACGACGCCGACGCGGTCCACCTGGCCCGACGCGTCCTCGGCCTCGCGGCCGGCACGCGCACGGACGGCCGCTGCGCGGACCAGCGCCGGCTACGCGACGTCCTGCCGGACAACCGCCGGCGCGCCTACGACGTGCGGGCCGTCCTGCGCCTGCTCTTCGACGTCGACTCGGTGCTCGAACTGCGCGAGCGGCACGGCCGGTCCCTGGTGACGGCCCTGGCCCGCCTCGACGGTCGGCCGGTGGGGGTGCTCGCCAACAACCCACTGCACCGGGCCGGGGCCATCGACGCCACCGCCGCCGGCAAGGCCACCCGGTTCCTGCGGCTCTGCGAGCGGTTGGGCCTGCCCGTGGTGAGCCTCTGCGACACCCCCGGAATCATGGTCGGGCCCGACGCCGAGCGGACCGGGCTGATGCGCGCGGTGGGCGACCTGTTCACCGCCGGCGCGTCGCTGCGTACGCCGCTGGCGGCCGTGGTGCTGCGCAAGGCGTACGGACTCGGCGCGATGGCGATGGCCGGCGGGAGCTTCCACACCACCCGCCTCACCCTGGCCTGGCCGACCGGCGAGGTCGGCGCGATGGGCCTGGAGGGCGCGGTGCGGCTCGGTCACCGCCGGGAGCTGGCCGCGATCGCCGACGAGGACGAGCGCCGGCGCCGCTACGACGAGCTGGTCGCCGACGCCTACGACCGGGGCCGGGCGCTCTCCGCCGCGGCGAGCTTCGAACTCGACGATGTCGTCGACCCCGCCGACACCCGGCACCGGCTCCTCGCGGCGCTGTTCTGACCGGGTACGGCGCTCAACCCGCCGCCGGCACCGCCGCGGTGCTGGTCAAACGGGCCACCCCCGGATCGACATGCCGCTCGGAATGATTTCCTCGGGGCGCCGACGTGCTCGCCGCCGTCCCCGGCTGGGCCGCGCCGCCCCCCTCGCATGGAAAATCTTCCATACATCTATTGAAGTTAATCTTCATCCTGTGACCTAATACTGACAGTTCCTTTCGCCCCTCTCCCGCCGCCGACGCGGCATCCCCCAGGGAGGAAAGATGAACCGTCCCCTCCGATCGGCGCTGCGCACCGCCGCGGCCGCCCTGCTCGCCACGGTGACCCTGGCCGCCTCGGCCACCCTCGGCGCGACCCCCGCCAGCGCGGCGCCGGCCGGCCTGCCCGGCATGGACGTCTCCAGTCACCAGGGCAACGTCAACTGGTCCGCCGCCTGGAACAACGGCGCCCGGTTCGCGTACGTCAAGGCCACCGAGGGCACCTACTACACCAACCCGTACTTCGCCCAGCAGTACAACGGCTCCTACAACGTCGGGATGATCAGGGGCTCCTACCACTTCGCCCGTCCGGACACCACCAGCGGCGCCACCCAGGCCAACTACTTCGTCGACCACGGGGGCGGCTGGTCCAAGGACGGCAAGACGCTGCCCGGCGCGCTCGACATCGAGTACAACCCGTACGGCTCGACCTGCTACGGGCTGAGCCAGGCCTCGATGCGCAGCTGGATCGCCTCGTTCGTGAACCAGTACTACTCCCGCACCGGCCGGTGGGCCACCATCTACACCACCACCGACTGGTGGACCACCTGCACCGGCAACACCTCGCAGTTCGCCGCCAACAACCCGCTCTGGATCGCCCGGTACTCCAGCAGCGTCGGCACCCTGCCGGCCGGCTGGCCGACGTACTCGTTCTGGCAGTGGGCCTCCTCCGGCATCTTCCCCGGCGACCAGAACGTCTGGAACGGCACCCTGGACCGGCTCAGGGTGCTGGCCTGCAACGGACCCTGCTGACGCACCGCCCGGTGGCGGGCCGGCCGGCCCGCCACCGGCACCGCTCTTCGTGAGGAGGTCCCCGATGTCCGTCCCCGTACCCCGGCGAGCCGTGCTGCGCGGCGCCGTCCTGCTCGGTGCCGCCGCCGGCGTCACCGCCCTCGGCCAGCTCGCCGGCGACCGCGGCGCCCGAGCACTGGGCACCCGGGTCGACCAGCCGACGATCGCCAACTGCGCGACCTGGGGCGCCCGGCCGCCGTCGTCGGCGGTGACCGTGGTGCAGAACCGCCCCAACAAGATCATCATTCACCACACGGCGTTCCCGAACTCGACCGACTACAGCCTGGCCCACGCGTACCAGAACTCCCGGGACATTCAGAACCTGCACATGGACACCAACGGCTGGCTCGACTCCGGGCAGCACTTCACCAACAGCCGGGCCGGCTACCTGACCGAGGGGCGGCACGGCAGCCTCTACGGGCTGCTGCACGGGCAGACCATGGTGCAGGGGGCGCACTGCGTCGGACAGAACAGCCAGGCCATCGGCATCGAGAACGAGGGCATCTACCTCGACGTGCAGCCGCCGCAGGCGCTCTGGGACAGCCTGGTGCTCTTCTGCGCGTTCACCTGCCAGCAGTACGCCATCCCGGCGACCGAGATCTACGGGCACAAGGACTTCAACAGCACCCAGTGCCCGGGGCTGCTGCACGGCCGGCTCCCCGAGCTGCGCAGCGCGGTGGCGGCCCGGCTCGGTTGACCACGGCCGGCCCGGCCGGCGGGGCGCGGCATTGGCACCCGCCGGCCTTACCGCCACTGCTCGCTTATATAAGCCCGATCTGATAGAAAGAGGTCGTGCACGCCTTCGACGTCCTCGGGGACCCGGTCCGCCGCCGGATCCTGGAACTCCTGGCCGAGGGCGAGCAGACCGCCGGCAGCATCTGCGCGGCGGTCCAGCGGGAGTTCGGCATCTCCCAACCGGCCGTGTCGCAGCACCTCAAGGTGCTGCGCGACAACGGCTTCGCGACCGTACGACCCGAGGGCACCCGCCGCCTCTACGCGGTGGACCCGCAGCCGCTCCGCCAGGTCGACGCCTGGCTGGACCATTTCCGCCGATTCTGGACCCCGCCGCTGGAGGCGCTCGCCACCGAACTGGCCCGGGGCCGGCGGGAGCGGCGGCTGCGCGGAAGCGGCCCCGACGAGAGGAAGACACCATGATCGACGTGATCGGGCAGATCAGCGCCGTCGAACGCACCGTCGGCAGCCGTACGCTGCCCGCCGGGCAGGCGCGCGTGAGCATCATCAGCCAGACGTACGACGCGCCGCTGGAGGACGTCTGGGACGCCTGCACCAGCGCCGAGCGGATCCCCCGCTGGTTCCTGCCGATCTCCGGCGAGCTGCGGCTCGGCGGCCGCTACCAGCTGGAGGGGAACGCCGGCGGCACCGTCGAACGCTGCGACCCGCCACACAGCTTCGCCGCGACCTGGGAGTACGGCGGCGAGGTGAGCTGGATCGAGGTACGGCTCAGCCCGGCGGGCGCGGGGCGTACCCGGTTCGAGCTGGAACACGTCGCGCACGTGGACGACCAGCGCTGGGCCGAGTTCGGCCCGGGCGCCACCGGCGTGGGCTGGGACATGGGCCTGCTCGGCCTGGCCTCCCACCTGGCGGGCGACGGCAGCGGGGTCAGCCCCGACCAGGCCGCCGCGTGGATGGGCTCCGACGAGGGCCGCCGGTTCATGACGCTGAGCAGCGAGCGCTGGAGCGAGGCGAGCGTGGCGGCCGGCACCCCGGCCGACGAGGCGCGGGCGGCGGCGCAGCGGACCACCGCCGCGTACACCGGAGTGCCGGCCTCCTGACCCACGGCGCGGGGCGCCCGGTGACCCGGGCGCCCCGCTCAGCCGGCCGTGACCGGGTCGGCGCGGAACTCGTGGACGACCTCGATCCGGCCCACGATGTGCCGGTTGAACAGCTCCAGCTCCTCGGCGGGCACCCAGAGTTCGAGAATGTCCCGGCCACCCACCTGGCGTATCGGGTAGCGCGCGGCGAAGTCACGCTCCACCTCGAAGCGGGTTACGTAGCCGACGCCCGAGGCCGGCACGTTCCAGTCCCGGGCGATCATGACCGCGTACGCCTCGTTGAGCACCGGGTAGAAGATCGGCTGGTCCGGCAGCCGGGGCGGCCAGGCCCGCCGCCCGGACGCCTCGACCAGGGCCAGCTCCTGCGGCCCGGTCGGCCGCCACAGCGTGCTGGTCTCCATCGTCTCTCCTTCCCCTCGGTGGACGCACGCTACCGGCTGGGATCTCCGCCTCACCAACCGTTTCGCCCGTCGGGAAACGCGGCGGCGGGTTGTCGGTGCCCTCAGGCAGACTGTCGGCCATGTCGCCACGATCCGTCGCCGACCTCATCGAGACCGTCCAGACTGGACGGCGCGTGAAGTACCTGCACTTTTGGGGGCACCAGCCGCAGCGCGACGGCAGCGTCGGCCTCGGCTGCCTGAGTCAGTGGTGGCCGGCGCCGTTCGCCGTGGACGGCCGGACGTACGCCACCGCTGAGCACTGGATGATGTGGCACAAGGCGGCCCTCTTCGGGGACACCGGGATCGCCCAGCGGATCCTCACCACCGCCCACCCGCACCGGGTCAAGTCCCTCGGCCGGCAGGTACGCGGCTTCGACGAGGCGACCTGGGTGGCGCACCGCTACGACATCGTGGTGGCTGGCAGCGTCGCCAAGTTCGGGCAGCACGCCGACCTGGCGGCGTACCTGCTCGGCACCGGGGACCGCGTGCTGGTCGAGGCCAGTCCGGTGGACCGGGTCTGGGGCGTCGGCCTGGCCGCCGACGACCCGCGGGCCGACGACCCGACCCGGTGGCGGGGCGCGAACCTGCTCGGCTTCGCGCTGATGGAGGCCCGCGCCGTTCTGTGCAACCGACGCGGCCGGGAGTGATCGGCTAGGGTCGGCCGGTGCGTGACACCCCCGGATACACCTGCGTGACCTGCGGCCGGCGGCACGACGACCTGCCGCTCTCCTACCGCACCCAGGCGCCCGCGTTCTGGTCGCAGGAGCTGGCGGCGGACGACGAGAGCGAGCTGACCCCCGACCTCTGCGTCATCCGTGGTGAGCACTTCTTCGTCCAGGGCAGTCTGGAGATCCCCCTACAGGACGCGGAGGGGAGCTTCTCCTGGGGAGTGTGGGTCTCGCTGAGCGCCGCGAACTTCGGCCGCACGGTGCAGCTGTGGGAGACCCCGGGCCGGGAGTCGGAGCTGCCCTACTTCAGCTGGCTCTCCACCGAGCTGCCGTTCTACGGGGTGAGCACCCTGGAGCTCAAGACCCACGTGCACACCCGGCCGGTGGGCGAGAAGCCGGCGGTGGAGGTGGAGCCGACCGACCACCCGCTGGCGGTGGCGCAACGGACCGGCATGACCATGGCGGACGTCCAGCGGATCGCCGAACAGCTCCGCCACCCCGAGACGCGCCGCGAGCCGGCCGGGTGACGGGAGCGCCCCGCCGGCCCGGCGGGTAACGTGCTGCGGCGTGACCAGCGCACCGTACTCGCACTGCTCGTACTGCGGTGCGGCCTACCGGGCGGAAGCCGGCTGGCCGCGCGTCTGCGCGGTCTGCGGCCAGACCGTCTGGCGCAACCCGTTGCCGGTCGCGGTGGCGATTCTGCCGGTACGCACGGCGACCGGTCTGGGCGTGGTGGTGGTCCGCCGCGACATCGAGCCGGCCCGGGGCCGGCTCGCGCTGCCCGGCGGGTTCATCGAGTACGGCGAGGAGTGGTCGGAGGCGCTGGTCCGGGAGCTGCGCGAGGAGACCGGCCTGCTGGCCGAGCCCGAGCAAGCACGGCTCTTCGCGGTGCACGGGGCGCCGGCCGGCGGCACCATGATGGTCTTCGGCGTGCTGCCCGAGCGGGCGGCCGAGGAGTTGCCGCCGTCCGCGCCGACCGAGGAGGCCACCGAGTGGCTGGTGCTCACCGAACCGGTCGAACTGGCCTTCTCCACCCACACCCGGGCGCTGGCCGACTTCTTCGCCGGTCGGCCCCCGGTCTGATCCCGGTCACCCCGTGCCGCGGCCGGCCGCGCCGGGCGTGGTGCAACGTCGACCCGGCTCCGGGCGCTCGTGGTCACCGGGTGCTGACGCTGATCGACGCGACCTGAGGGGCCGCCACCGGCTCTGATCGACGGCTATTTCTACTGATTGAATAGGAATGCAGCGTCGCCGAGCCCGGAGGTCCCCCGTGTCACGCCCTCAGTTCCCAGACGAAGTCGAGCACGACGCCCACCGGACCCGGCAGTGGCTCGCCGGGGAGGCCCGCTGCGACGGGGTCTCCCGCCCGGAGCTGCTGGAGCTGGGCGCGGCCATGGCCGCCGTCACCGCCGCCGCCGAGGAGCGCGAGCCGGTCGCCGTCACCCGCGCCCCGGTCGGCGTCGACCCCGGAGCCGGAGCCGCCGCGGCGCCCATCGCCAAGCCGCTGCCGCCGCAGCTGTTCCGGCGGCTGGACACCAACGCCGAGATGCGCTGGGAGGCGATGGCCGGACGGGGGCACGTCGTCCCCAACGACCGGTTCTTCGTCCGCAACCACACCGTGACACCCAGGCTGGACGCCGACGCCTGGCGGCTGCGCCTGTTCGGCACCGGGCTGCGCGGTACGCCGACCCGGCACGACCCGGTCGAGTTCGACCTCTCCGACCTGCGGGGGCTGCCTGCCGAGGAGCACACCGCGCTGATCGAGTGCGCGGGCAACGGACGCCGCTATTTCGCCGAGCAGCAGGACGATCCCGCCCCCGGCGTGGCCTGGGGCCTCGGCGGGGTCGGCGTCGCGCGCTGGCGGGGCGTACGGCTGGGCACCGTGCTCCGGCGGGCCGGCCTCACCGACGCGGCGGTCGACGTGATGCCCGAAGGGCTGGACCCGGAGTACGTCACCGGCGGGGTGAACCTCGGCCGGGTACGCCGGCCGATCCCGATCGGCAAGGCCCTCGACGACGTGCTGCTGGCGTACGAGATGAACGGCGAGCCGCTCCCGGCCGACCACGGCTACCCGGTGCGGGTGGTGGTGCCCGGCTGGATCGGCATCTCCTCGATCAAGTGGGTGGGGGCGGTGGAGGTCTCCGCCACTCCCCTCTTCTCGCCCTGGAACACCCAGTTCTACCGGATGTTCGGCTCCGGGCATCCCACCGGGGGTGGGGTGCTGGCCGCCCAGTCGGTGAAGAGCGCCTTCGAGCTGGCCTGGGACGCCCGCATCCCGGCCGGCACCGGGGTGCTGCTGCGCGGCCGGTCCTGGTCGGGCCAGGGGCCGATCGCCCGGGTCGAGGTCAGCGCGGGCGACGACGACTGGCGCCCCGCCGAGCTGGTCGACGCCGACCGGGGCGGGGCATGGCAGCGCTGGACGGCGGTGTGGCGGCCGCCGGCACCGGGTCGGTGGACGCTGCGCGCCCGGGCCACCGACGTGACCGGCGCCGGCCAGCCCGACACCGCGGGTCACAACGACCTCGGGTACCTCTTCGACGGCGTCGTCCGGCACCCGGTGACCGTGGCCTGACCCCGCGACCCGCCCGACCCGAAGGGACGCTACGGGGAGGGACCCCCGGCGGGTGGGGGTCAGCCGGTCAGGTAGGCGGCGGGGACGGCGTCGGCGAGCCAGACGCCGTTCGCGCTGCGGTAGAAGAGGTGGCCGTCGCGGGCCATCGCCGCCGCGTCGACGGTCAGGATCGCCATCGGGCCGCCCCGGCGGGCGCCCACCCGCCGGGCGGTCTCCACGTCCGGCGACAGGTGCACGTGGTGCCGGCCGCCGCGCCGCAGTCCCTCCGCCATGATGGCCGGCACGACGGCGCCGCTGGTGCCGTGGTAGAGCCGGTCCGGCGGTGGCGCCGGGGCCAGCCCGAGGTCGACGGGGATGGAGTGGCCCTGGCTGGCCCGGATCCGCTCGACGCCGTCGGCCCCCCGGACGACCGCGAAGCGCTGCTTGTCGTTGCCCGCCACCACGGCGTCGAGCACGGCGCGGCCGACCCGCAGCGCGCCGAGCAGGTCGGCGACCGGCACCCAGCCGCCCGGGTCCGGCGTCAGCCCGAACCGCTCCGGCCGGTGCCGCAGCGCCAGGGACATCTTCTTGCTCACCCGGACCAGGTCGCGATGATCCACGGCGACAGTGTGTCCCACGCCGCCCCTCCCGTCGACGGATATCGGTGCTCAGCGGGTGGCGCCCGAGGTCCGGCCGACCATCAGGCCGGCCGCGTCCACCACCTCGAAGTCGCTGCCGCGCAGGCCGCCCAGCGTCCGCAGGGCGTCGTTGTCCCACCGGTCGTCGGGCGCCCCGGAGAGGAACCAGGCCGAGCCGGTCGGCTTGCGGGCAGGCCCGCTCAAAGGCTACCGGGCCGACGTTTCGGGTCCGGCGGCCTCGCGGCCACCGGACTGGCGGGTTCGCCGCCGCCGGCCCTGCGGGCGAGGTCGGCGCAGTCAGGCGGCGGCGCGGTCCGGCAGCGGACGCCGCCGGCGGGCCGGGTCGGTGAGCACCCGCGGCGACCAGGCCCCGTCCGGCTGGTAGAGGTTCACCCCGGGCGGGACGATCTCGTCGATCCGATCGAGGACCGCGTCGTCGAGGGTGAGCGCCGCGCCCTTGAGCAGCCCCTCCAGCTGCTCCATGGTGCGGGGTCCGATGATCGCCGAGGCGACCGCCGGGTGCGCCACGGTGAACGCCACGGCCAGCTCGGGCAGGGTGCAGCCGACCTCGTCGGCGAGCGCGAGCAACTGCTCGACCGCGGCGTACTTCGCGGCGTTGCCGGCGATCGCCGGGTCGAACCGGGCCGGGGTGAGGGCGGCCCGGCCGGCGGTGAGGTCGACCGCCTGGCCCGGGCGGTACCGGCCGGAGAGGAACCCCGAGGCGAGCGGGCTCCAGACCAGGACCCCCATGCCGTACCGCTGGCAGACCGGCAGCACCGCGGCCTCGATTCCCCGGGCCAGGATCGAGTACGGCGGCTGCTCGGTGCGGAACCGCCCGAGCGCCCGCCGCTCGGCGACGTGGTGCGACTCCACGATCTCCTCGGCCGGAAACGTCGAGCAGCCGAAGGCCCGGATCTTGCCGGCCCGGACGAGGTCGCTGAGCGCGCCCAGGGTCTCCTCGACGTCGGTGGTGTGGTCCGGCCGGTGCACCTGGTAGAGGTCGATCCAGTCGGTATCCAGGCGGCGCAGGCTCTCCTCGACCTCGCGGACGATCCAGCGCCGGGAGTTGCCGCTCCGGTTGGGCCCCTCCCCCATCGGGAAGTGCACCTTGGTCGCGAGCACCACCTCGTCCCGCCGGCCCCGCAGCGCTTTGCCGACGATCGTCTCCGACTCGCCGGCGGAGTACATGTCGGCCGTGTCCACGAAGTTGATCCCCTGGTCTAGGGCGGCGTGGACGATCCGGACGCAGTCGTCGTGGTCGGGGTTGCCGACCGCGCCGAACATCATTGTGCCGAGACAGTGGACGCTCACCTCGATGCCGGTGCCGCCGAGCACGCGGTAACGCATGGGTCCTCCCCGAGGGTGTGCGCCGCGCTGGCCGGGCGGCGGGGCCGGTCCGGCCAACCTACGAATTCGAGTGCACTCGAGGTCAAGGCGGCGGCACCGGTCAGCCGGTGGCCTCCCCCGCCCCCGCCAGGTAGCCGGCGGCCTGCAGCTCGAACAGCTCCCGGTAGGGGCCGTCCTGCGCCATCAGCTCATCGTGGTTGCCCTGCTGGATCAGCCGGCCGTGGTCCAGCACGAAGATCCGGTCGGCATGCCGGACGTTGGCCAGCCGGTGGGTGATCAGCACGATCGCCCGCTCGGGGTGCCGCCGCAGGTGCTGGAAGAGCGCGTGTTCGGCCCGGGCGTCGAGGGCCGCGGAGGGCTCGTCGCAGATCAGCAGCGGTGCGTCCCGGTAGAGGCCGCGGGCGGCCACGAGGCGCTGCCACTGGCCGCCGGAGAGGTCCTGGCCGTCCTTGAACTGCCGGTCGAGCAGTGTGTCGTAGCCGTACGGCAGATCGGTGATCATGTCATGCGCGGCCGCGCCGCGGGCGGCGTCCTCGACGCTCGGACCGGGCCGGTCGGCCGGCCGGTCGTGCCGGCCGACCCGGATGTTCTGCCCGGCGGTGAACGGAAACCTCCACCAGTCCTGGCTCATCACCGCGACCTGGGCGCCGGTCTGCCGCGGGTCCAGCTCGTCGACATCGACGCCGTCCCAGCGGATGGCCCCGTCGGTCGGCCGGTAGAGACCCGCGATCAGTTTGGCCAGCGTGGTCTTGCCGGAGCCGTTCTCACCCACCAGGGCGACCACCTCGCCGCGCCGGATGCTGAGGCTGACCCCGTCCACGGCGGCCTTGTCGGTGTCCGGGTAACGCAGGGTCACCCGGTCCAGCTCGATCCGGTCGAAGCCGTCGACGGGCCGGCCGCCGCCGATCGGGACGCGCTGCCGGGCCCGGTCGAGGAAGTCCCGGTAGTCCTGGTAGTAGAGCGCGTCCTCGTAGAGGGAGTTCGTGGCGAACACTGCGATCCGCAGCGAGGACCGGGCGGACTGCAACGCCAGCAGGGCGGTGGCCGCGGCGGCCAGCGCGACCACGCCGCCCAGCAGCAAGCCGCCGAGTACCGCGTAGACGCCGAAGGCGGCGATGCCGGTCACCGACATGCCGGCCGCCCGGGTGGTGCTCTGCGAGCGGGCCAGCCGCAGCTCGGCCCGGGTTTCCGCCGCCATCATCCGGCGGAACTCGGTGAGCAGGAACTCCCGCATCTGGTACGCGCGGACCTCGGCGGCCGTGCGCCGCTCCGCCATCAGGTGAGCCAGCATCCACATCCGACGGCGGCGGGTGATCCGGGCCAGCATGGCGAGGTACTGGCGGCGGGCCATCCGCACCGCCGTCACCGCCTCCGGCACCGCGGCGAGCAGCAGGCAGGGCAGCAGCACCGGTTGGACCACCGCCACCGCGGCGGCGGTGGCCAGCACGCCGACCACCCCGGTGACCAGGTTGACGGTGTGGTCGACGATCGACGCCGCCTCCGCCATGCCGCGGTCCCGGGCGCGGTCCATCTCCTCGGCGAACCCGGCGTCGTCGAACGCTGCCAGCTCCACCGCGGTGGTCGTCTCGAAGAGCCGCAGCTCCACCTGGTAGTTGATCTGCGGGATCAGCCGGGCCTGCGCCCAACCGGCGGTCACGGTCAACGCGCCCTTGACCGTCACCGCGATCGCGGCGAGAGCCAGCGCGGGCAGCGCGGCGCGGATCCGGTCGGGCGTCGGGCCGGTGGCGAAGAGCTGACGGAGTACGCCGGTCGTGGCCAGCAGACCCAGGGTGGTCATCACGCCGGCCGCGACGTTGAGCCCGATGGAGGCGACGGTGTCCCGGCGGCTGGTTCCCCAGGCCAGCACGACCGCCTCCCGGACCAGCGCCGGCAGGCGCCGGGCCACGGACTTGAAGCTGGTGTGCGCGAACTCGGTCGCCCGGTGCATCCAGTGACCGTCCTCCAGCTCCGGCAACGCCGGGCCGACGTCGCCGTCGGCTGGGTCGTCCTCCTCGGCCGGGTGGCGGGGACCGATCACCGTCGCCATGGCGCCTCCTCACCGGTACGAACCACAACCGACCCGCAGCTTACGTTCCGCGACTGGCTACTGTCTCCGGGTGATCGGCGTGTCGAACAGGCGTCCCAACCACGTGCCGCCCGGCGACCACCCCTGGGCAGTTCTACGGGGTGCGCGATGTCGGGTCGCGTCGCGCCGACCCGCGCCGGGTGGCAGGCTGGTGGAGTCGCCGGCAGCGGGCGCGACGACGGCCCGCTGACAGACCCGTCGTGAAGGAGAAGATCGACCCGATGGCTGTGGACGTCACCACCACGGACGAATGGCAGGCCCTGCGCAAGCACGCCGAGGCGCTGCGCGGCACCCACCTGCGGGAGCTGTTCGCCGCCGACGGGCAACGGGGTGAGCGGCTCACCGGCGACGTCGCCGACCTGCACGTCGACTACAGCAAGAACCTCGTCACCGACGAAACGTTGACCCTGCTCACCGCCCTCGCCGAGCGGGTCCGGCTGACCGACCGGATCGCCGCGATGTTCGCCGGTGAACACATCAACTCCACCGAGGACCGGGCCGTGCTGCACACCGCGCTGCGGCTGCCGCGCGACGCGTCGCTGACGGTGGACGGGCAGGACGTGGTCGCCGACGTGCACGCCCTGCACGACCGGATGTCCGCCTTCGCCGAGCGGGTCCGCTCCGGCAACTGGCGCGGGCACACCGGCGAGCGGATCAGCACCGTGGTGAACATCGGCATCGGCGGGTCGGACCTCGGCCCGGTGATGGCGTACGAGGCGTTGAAGGCCTACCGGGACGCCGGCATCAGCTGCCGCTTCGTCTCCAACATCGACCCCACCGACATCCACGACAAGACCACCGACCTGGACCCGGCGACCACGCTGTTCATCGTGGCCAGCAAGACGTTCTCCACCCAGGAGACGCTGGCCAACGCCGACCAGGCGCGCCGCTGGCTGCTCGCCGGACTGGACGCCGACGACTCGGCGATCGCCCGGCACTTCGTCGCGGTCAGCACCAACGAGCAGCGGGTACGCGACTTCGGCATCGACCCGGAGAACATGTTCGGCTTCTGGGACTGGGTGGGCGGCCGGTACTCGCTGCCGTCCGCCGTCGGGCTGTCGGTGATGCTGGCCATCGGGCCGGCCCGGTTCCGGGAGATGCTGGCCGGCTACCACGCCGTCGACGAACACTTCCGCAGCACGCCGGTGGAACGGAACGTGCCGGCCCTGCTGGGCCTGCTCAACGTCTGGTACACCGACTTCCTCGGCGCGCAGACCCACGCGGTGCTGCCGTACTCGCAGTACCTGCACCGGTTCCCGGCGTACCTCCAGCAGCTCACCATGGAGAGCAACGGCAAGTCGGTGACCGTCGATGGCAGGCCGGTCACGTACCCGACCGGGGAGATCTTCTGGGGCGAGCCCGGCACCAACGGCCAGCACGCCTTCTACCAGCTCATCCACCAGGGAACGCGGCTCATCCCGGCGGACTTCATCGCGTTCAGCAAGCCCAATCACGACCTCGGCGACATGCACGACCTGTTCATGTCGAACTTCTTCGCGCAGACCGCGGCGCTGGCCTTCGGTCGTACCAAGGAGCAGGTCGAGGCGGAGGGCACCCCGGCCGACGTGGTGCCGCACCGGGTGATGCCGGGCAACCACCCGACCACCTCGATCATCGCGCCGAAGCTCACCCCGGCCACCCTCGGCCAGCTCATCGCCCTCTACGAGCACATCGTCTTCACCGAGGGCACGATCTGGGACATCAACCCGTTCGACCAGTGGGGTGTGGAGCTGGGCAAGGTGATGGCCAACCAGCTCGCGCCGAAGCTGACTGGGACCGGCCCCGACCTGGCCGACGTGGACTCCTCCACCGCGGCGCTGATCCGCCGCTACCGCAGGCAGCGCGACCGGGACTGACGCGGACCGCGCCGGTGGTGGCGGCCCGCTGTCGGTCGCCACCGTCGGCGGTGTCAGCGCGGATCGGACGGGACGGCGTCCCGCGCGGGCACCGGACGGCGACAGCGGCCGAGCGGTGACCCCATCGTGTTCGGGTCAGTCGCGCAGCAGGTCGGCGTGCGCGGCGCGCAGCCGGGCCAGCGCCGGATCGCCGGCCGGCGCCCGGCGGTCCAGCTCGGCCCAGACCTCGGCCAGGGCGTCGGTGACGGCGCGCAGCTCGGCCGCGTGCCGCCGGCTGCTCTGCCGGTGCAGCTCCTCCAGGCGGCGGGCCCAGCCGGCGGTGACCGCGGCGACCCGTTCGGCGTCGGCGCGGGCCTGGGCGGCCGTGCGGGCGGCGGAGGCGGGCACGATCGCCGCGACCGGGCGGGGATCACCGTCGCGGGTGACCACGGTGACCGTGTCGGTCAGCTCGGCCAGGGCGACGAGCTGGGTGAGCCGGGTGCGGACCTCCCGCAGCGGCAGGGCGCGCGGCGGGTCGGTCCGGTGGGCCAGGGCGGGGAGAGCCATGGACGCATGTTGACGTCCGGGTACGACAAAACCTCGCGTCGTCCGTCGCCGGGGCCGGGAGGCGGGGTGGGTCAGGCCGTCCACTCCGGGGCCAGCACCGACCAGATCTGCACGTCGATCCGGCCGTCGGGGCCGGGCAGGAGCTGGCGGAGCGTACCGTCGTGGCGCATGCCGAGGCGGCGAGCCACGGCGATGCTGGGGGCGTTGCCCGCGTTGGTGTGCCACTCCACCCGGTGGATGCCGCGCTCCCGGATCGCCCAGTCGATGATCCGGCGGGCAGCGAGCGTGGCCAGACCGCGGCCCTCCGCGCCCGGCTCCAGCCAGCAGCCGGCTTCGCAGACCCCGGTCGTCACGTCGAAGGACACGAAGAGCACGCCGCCGACCAGGGTGCCGTCGAGCCAGATGCCCCAGATGCCGCCGCCGTCGCGGGCCCACCGGTCGGCGTAGTTCTGCAGCACCCGGCGCGCCGACGCCGGGTCGGTGGCGACGAAGGACGGCGACACCCAGGGGGCGATGTGTTCCCGGCACCGGTCCAGGTTGGCCAGGAACTCGTCGGCCCGCCAGGGGTCGAGCGGACGCAACTCGGCGTCAGGGGTCAGGGGCAGCGCGAACACCCGAGCAAACTAGCAGCCCGGCGGCCAGGCGCCGGACGTTGTCGGTCGGTGGCCCTACGGTGTGCGCCGTGAACGCCGTTCAGACCTACCGATACCTCCAGCCGTCCGCGTTGCACCCCGCCGGTCTCGACCTGCAGACCTGCGGCGGCCCGGCGGCCAACCCGCGGTTCTTCTCCGGGTTCCTCACCGCGCCGGCGGCTGCGGCCGCCGGGCTGCTGGCCGTCGCGGAGGTGGCCCGCACCCGCTACCACCAGCCGGTCAATCCGGCCAGCCTGGACCCGGTGGTGACGGGCAGCCGCGACCGGCTGCGCTTCGAGTCCTTCTCCGGCTGCTGCGGGGTGTACGCCCGGATGGACGTGCTGCCGGCCGGCTTCGACGGCGAGATCGTCGGGCACGGCACCACCAACGTCGACGTCAACCCGCCGTTGCGGGAGGCGCTGGCCCGGGTCGGCGGGATCGAGCCGCTGCACGTGGCCGTCGGCCCGGACGACCTGACCGTCTGCACCATGGACGGCGCGGTGGTGGAGAAGAAGGTCCCGCTGCCGGGGCGTTGGCTGCGCGGCTTCGCCGAGGTGCAGGTGCTCACCGCGGCGTTCGAGCCGCGCGCCGAGATCCCCGCCGCGGAGGCCACCGCCTTCCTGCGCCGGCTTCCCGGTGGCACCGACCGTTCGGTGCTCTGGGCGGTGCCCGCCGGGCGTACGCTGCGGCTGACCTCGCGACCCGCGCCGGGCGCCGTCTGCCTGGCCGGGGCGGGCCGGCTCGCGGCGCTGCGCGGCCTGCTGCGGCACGCGCGCACCCTGCGGGTGTACGGCCCGCCGGTGCGGGCCGGCTTCCCCGCAGTGCCGAGCACCTGGGAACTCGACACCGGGGCGCTGCGGCTGTCGCTGACCCTCTCCCCCGAGCCGTACCGGGGGTTCTCCGGCGAGGGGGCGGCCCTGCTCGCGCTCGCCGGTGACGAGGTGGTCGACGACGCGGAGCTGATCGGCGCCCTGCTCTCCTGGGATCCGACGATCGACGTCGCCGCGCTCGCCGACGGGGCCGGCCTGCCCGACGACCGGGTACGCGCCGCGCTGGCCCAGCTCGGCACCGCCGGGCGGGTCGGCTACGACGTGGCCGAGGGCGGGTACTTCCACCGGGTCATGCCGTACGACGCGGGGCGCGCCGAGCGGGACAACCCCCGCCTGGTCGGGGCACGGGTGCTGGCCGAGCGCGGCGCGGTCGTCCGCGAGGGCGAACACACCACGGTACGCAGCGGCGACGAGGTCTACCGGGTGCGCCGGCTGCCGGACGGGACGTACACCTGCTCCTGTCGATGGTGGGCGCGGCACCGGGGGCAGCGCGGTCCGTGCAGGCACGCCCTGGCGGTGTCGATGGTCGCGGCTCCGGCGGAGGTGACGGCGTGACGGACTTCTTCGAGTCCCTGGTCCGCGGGGACGTGCCCGCCGTCCGGGCGGTGCTCGAAGGGCTGGACGAGCCGGCCCGCCGGGCGCTCGGCGACGAGCTGGTCGCCCACGTCCGGCGACGGCGGGACAACTGGTGGTGGGGGAAGGAAGCGACCGCGCTCGCGGTGGCGGCCGTGGGCACCCTCACCACCGCGACGAAGGCCGCTTCGCTGCTCGGCCGGCGCTCGGTCATGCTGCGGGACGCCGACCCGGAACCGGTAGTGGCCATGGCCCGTCGACGGCGCCTGACCTGGCTGGCCGCCCTGGCGTACAAGCTGGCCGACCGGCTGTCCCGCAGCGAGCCGTGGGACGGCTGGCTGTTCCTCGAAGGGCTGCTCCTGGCGGAGAAGGCACCGCCACCGACCGGGGACGCGTTCGTGGCGGGCTGGGCCCACGCAATGTGGGATCCGTTCCGGGGTCGGCAGCACGTCCCGCTGGTGGACCGGCTGCGCGCCGACCCGTTCCTGGACGTGCTGCTCCCCCGGCTGTTCGAGGTGGACGGCGTCGGCCACGACCTGACACCCGGCTACGGCGCCGACCGGCACCTGGTGCCCGAGACACTGGCCGCGCTGGCGGCCGAGGGACGGCTCGACCGGATGGCCCTGCTGGACGGGATCATCGGCCGGCTCCTGCGCGGGGACCGGCCGGCCGCGCTGCGCCCGTTCCTCGCCCTGCACGACCTGCTGGCGCCCACCGCGGACGAGGTGACGGAGCGGGCGGCGGCGTACCTGCGGCTGCTCGCCGACGCGCCCGGGCCGGTCGCCACGACGGCCCAGCGGGCGCTGCGCGAGGTGGGTGACGCCGTGGAGCTGGCGGCCCTGGCGGAGGCCGCCCGGACGGTGCTGACCCGGCCGGAGAAGGCGCTGGTGCGGGCGCAACTGTCCTGGCTGGACCGGCTCGCCCGGCAGCGGCCCGACGGGGCGGCGGAGATCGCAGCGGTCCTCGCCGTGGGCGGCGACCACCCGGCGGCCGACCTGCGGGACCGAGCGGTGGCGCTTGCGGAGCGGCACGGGCACCGTCCGGTCCGGTCCGTCGCGGTGACGATGGCCGGCGACGAGCTGCCGCCGCCGGTGCCGGCGGCGGATGCCCCACCCCCGATCACCGAGGTGGACGAGCTGGTCGAGGAGGTGTCGGCGCTGCTCGGCCGGCGCTGGCCGGCGCCGGCGGTCGAGAGAGTCCTCGACGGGCTGGTCCGGCTGAGGACCACCGACCGGGGCCGGCTCGAGGGGGCCCTGCTGCCGGTGCTGCGCCGCGAGCAGGTGGGGGCGTACGACCACATGTGGGCGGTGTTCAACCTGTCGGTCCAGCTGCACGGGGTCCTGCTGGCCGCCGCCGCGCCGGCCGAGGCGGCCACCCGCCGGGACCAGTGGGTCGGCATCCTCACCGAGTCCCGCCCCCGGACACTGCGCCCGTTCCGGGGCCGGCCGACCGTCGAGGCGGCCCGCCGGCCGGCGTTGACGCAGGTGTACTGCGCCCGGCTCGCCGAGATTGGGCAGCGGCTGGACGGGCGGGACGACCCCGGCCTGCTCGCCGCGCCCACCTCGGCCACCGGCGCCGTCGACCCGATCGCGCTCTACGAACGATTGGCCGCCCTCGGCGGCCGCCCGGTCTGGCGATGGGATCTCACCCAGGCGCTGCTGCGGCTGCCGGCCGGCGTGGACGAGGCGCTGGCGGCCCGGGCCGCGGCGCTCGGCACACCGGCCGGCGCCGAGCTGGCCGGCTGGCTGCGCGGGGACGCCCTCCCGGCGCCGGTCCAGGACGTGGTGACGGTCGGCCGCCGGGAACCGATGGGCAACTACGACTTCCGGTACGACCGGTTGCCCGGACGGCGGACCGTCGTCGCCACCAGCCCACCGGAGGGCGTGGCGGACCCGCTCGGCCTGCTCACCGTGCCGGCGCACCAGGTCGGGCGGGGGCACGGCGGCTGGGCCGACCTATGGCCGGCCCTGTTGCCCGGGCACCGGGGCCTGGTCGCCGCACACCTGCTCCGCGAGGTCGCTCAGGCCGCGCAGGAGGACGTCCGGGGGGCCGCCACGTTCCTGCCGGTCCTGGCCGAATGCACCGGCGCGGGCGGCCCGGCGCTCGACCTGGCACTGGCTTACGGGCTGTGCGCCCGGCACGAGGTGGACCGCGTCGCCGCGGTCGACGCCCTGCTGATGCTGGCGGCGGCCGGGGACCTGGACGCGCCGGCGATGGGCGCGCAGCTCGGCGCGCTGGCGGCGGACGGCCAGGTGACGCTGACCCGGGCGGCGACCCCGCTGCGCGACGCGGCCGCAGCCGGTGCCCGGCTGAGCACCTGGCGGCTGCTCGCCGGGGCGCTGCCGGCGCTGCTGGCCGCGCCGACGCCGCCCCGCGGCACCCCGGACCTGCTCACCCTCGCCGCGGAGACCGCCACCGCGACCGGGGTACGGATCGAGGTGCAGGGTTTGGCCGACGTGGTGGCCCGGGGCGGCGGCAGCCGGCTGGTGACCGAGGCCCGGCGCCTCGCCACCGCCCTCACCTAACCGGCCGGGACGCGGTTCGGGCCGGGCAACCCGTTCCCCTGCTCCGCCTACGAACCTGATGACGTGAACGGATCGGCGGTCACCCCCGGAGGTGATCCGTCCACATCATCAGGTTCGCCGCGCCGGAGGGGCAGTCGGGACCGGTCAGGGGTGCATCTCGTACGCGCCGGCGAGGGCGACCACCCGCTCCCACACCCGGGCGGTGCGCTCGGCGTCGCCGACCGGGCGGCGGACGTGGGCGAGCGCCCAGGCGGCCTGCTCGGCGCTGCTGGCCGGCTTGCCGTGCAGCTCGGTCGCGTACCCGGAGAAGTCCCGGACGAGCAGGTCGAAGATCTCGTCGAGCACGTCGCCGTCCAGCCCGGTCAGCTCGGCCTGCTCGAGGATGAGGTGGCCGTAGACGACCAGCGCGAAGAGCTGCCCGAGGGCGAGCAGGAAGTCCAGGTCAGTTTGCTGGGCCTCGTCGGGCGCGTGCGCGGTGAGCAGGGTGCAGAGCCCGTCGGCCTGCTCCCGGAACCGGGCCACGTTCGGCACGTGGGCGTGGGCGTCGTACGCGGCGCGCCAGTCGTGGAAGCGGATCGCGCCGAGGCCGCGGGCCGGGCCCTGCCGGAACAGGAACTCGTCGTCGGCGGCGTCGTGGCGGGTGGGCACCGGGGGGAACTCGGCCGGCTGGAACAGGTAGTTCGCCATGAACTTGAGGATCAGCGCCAGGTTGACGTGCACCGTCCCCTCCAGCTTCGGCAGGCCGCGGATGTCCTTGGCGGCCTTGTCGAAGTAGGTGTCGGCCTCGAAGCCCTTGGCGGCGATGACGTCCCAGAGCAGGTCGATGACCTTCTCGCCCTCGGTGGTGACCTTCATCTTCGTCATCGGGTTGAACAGCAGGTACCGCCGGTCGTCCGGGCCGGCCGAGCGGAAGTAGTCGACCGCCCGGTCGCTGAACAGCTTCATCGCCACCAGGCGGGCGTACGCGTCGGTGAGCTCGCGGCGGACATGCGGGAAGTCGGTGACGCGCCGGCCGTAGAGCACTCGATTGTGGGCGTGGCTGACCGCCTCGTACGTGGCGTGCTCGCAGATGCCGATGGAGGCGGTGCAGAGGTTGAACTTGCCGACGTTGACGGTGTTCAGGGCGGCGTCGAAGGCGGCCTTCCCGGTGTGCAGCACGTCCTCGGCGCGTACCGGGTAGTCCTCCAGGCGGAACTCGCTGACGTACATCTGCCCGTTCACCACGTTGCGGACCAGGTGGTATGCCGGGTGGCGGCTGTCGGCGGCGAAGAAGACGTACCCGTCGGGGCCCTCGACGTCGGCCCGGCGGCCGAAGACGGAGACCAGCCCGGCGACGTTGCCGTTGCCGATGTAGAACTTGCCGCCGGTGGCGCGGAAACCGCCGTCGCCGTCGGGGGTGAGCAGCATGTCGGTGGAGTAGATGTCGGCGCCGTGCGGCCGCTCGGAGAGGCCGAAGGCCATCACGTGCCCGGCGTCGAGCAGCTCGGCGGCGCGGGCCCGGGCGGCGGCGTTGTCGCTCTGCCAGACCGGGCCGAGGCCGAGCACGGTGACCTGCCAGGTGTACCAGTAGCCGAGGCCGTAGAAGCCGAGGATCTCGCTCAACGCGGCGTTGCGCGCGGTGTCCCAGCGCTTGTCCGGGTGGGCGCCGCCGTCAGCCGCCGGGGTGAGGAAGGTGGCGAAGAGCCCCTCCTTGGCGGCGAAGTCGAGGAAGTCGCCGTACCACTCGCGGCGGTTGTAGCTGTCGACGAGCGCCTGCTTGCCGCGCGACTCGAACCAGTCGACGGTGGCCCGCAGCAGCCGGCGCGACTCGTCGTCGAGGTGCGCCGGGTCGTAGGTGCGGGGGTTGAACAGCAGCGGGTCGGTCACGGCGTTGCCTTCCGGTCGGGGGCGGGGTCGAGGCCGCGGAGGGTGGCGAGGACGTCGTCGAGCCAGGCCAGCACCATTCGCTCGTACGCGATGCCGCCGCGCAGCACGACGTGCTGGAGCGACCCGCGGGCGTCGAGCGGGTCGGGGTCGGGAAAGTCGCGGCGCTCGCCGGCCAGGTAGCCGGCGAGCGTGCTCTCGTGGTCGGCGCGGTAGCGCTCGACCTCGGCGACCAGCGCGGCGCGGCCGGCCGGGTCGGCGAACGCGGCGCCGCGGATCTTGACGGCCAGCTCGTGCCGGACCGCCTCGGGCTGCACCGGGGCGCGCAGCCAGGTGACCAGCGCGGCCCGGCCGGCCGGGGTGGCCGACCAGACCTTCTTGTCCGGCAGCCCGTCCTGGCCGATCTCCTCGCCCGCGATCCAGGCGTCCGCCGCCATCCGCTTGAGCACCCGGTAGATCTGCTGGTGGGTGGCGGTCCAGAAGCGGCCGATCGAGCGGTCGAAGCGCCGCGCCAGCTCGTATCCGGAGGCGGGCCGCTCCAGCAGCGAGACCAGGATGGCGTGCTCCAGGGACATGCCAGGCATCCTGCTATGCAACTCGTTGCATAGCAACCCCGGTCAGATGATGAAGTGCGTCCAGTAGGTCAGCCAGATCACGAACAGCGCCCCCTGGAGCACGGCCAGGGCGGCGGTCAGCCAGGTGTCGAGGGTGACCCGGCGGGCCCAGCGGGCCAGCACCAGAGCGACCGGGAACGCGGCGAGCAGGTAGCGCAGCAGGCTCTTGTGCACCGGCGGCCCCATCGACAGCGGCACCAGCACCACGATCACCGTGTAGACCAGGTACGGCAGCTCGGCCCGGCGAAACCCGGCCAGGACGACCGCCAGGACCGCCACGGCGCACCACACCCGCAGCGCGTCTGCGCTGTTCTCCCCGGTCAGTGCTCGGTACGCCACCGCGAACGGGTTCTGCACGCTGATCCCCCAGCCCTTCTCCTGGGCGTGCTTGTACGCGTACCAGTCGCCGGACTGCCACCGGCAGAACGCCATGAAGGTCAGCCAGCCGGCCGGCACCAGCAGCAGCGGCCAGCCCTGGCGCAGGTAACGCAGGAGCGTGCGAGGGTCGAGCCGGTAGCCGTGCTGGCGCAGCAGGACCAGGGCGAGCGGGACGACCACCAGGAAGCCGACCGAGCGGCTCAGCGCCAGGAAGTAGCCGGCGATCCCGACCAGCAGCCAGCGGCGGCACTCGGCGTACCAGAAGGCGGCCAGCGCCAGGCAGACGAAGAGCGACTCGGTCAGCGCCGCCTGGAACAGGAACGCGGTCGGCAGCAGCAGCAGGTAGCGGACGAACCGGCGCCCCGCCGCGGGGTCGTCCCCCGCCGCGCCCCCGCCGAGCAGCCGGGCGCCGAGCTGGTGGGCGTAGTAGAGCTGGAGGATCAGCGCCACGTTGCTGATCACCAGCAGGGCCCACGCGGTGTGGCCGCCGAGCAGCGGGGCGACCGGCCGGGCCAGGAAGGGGTAGAGCAGCGGGAAGCCGAAGTCCCGCCAGGGCTGGTCGAGCGGGAGCTGGACCAGGTGGTCGTAGAGGAACGAGTCCCAGGCGAACCAGAGCGAGATCCACCGGTACGGCGTGACGGCGTGCTGCTGGGCCAGCATCATCGTCTCGTCGGCCGGCGGCGCCCCGGGTACGTCGTCCCAGGCGCTCAACGCGAGCACCCCGACCAGGCTGAGCACGACCTTGGAGCCGACGAACACCGCCAGCACGAAGCCCCACGGCGCGGGCACCCGGGCGGCGAGCCGGGTCACGCCTCGCCCGGCACGGCGGAACCGGGCGGTCGGTCCCCGCCGGTCCGTGGCGGGACCGCCGGCCACGCCGGCCCCTCGCCCGTCCACCATCAGTCCCCCACGCGTCGGCCCGCCCGCGACCACCCGGACCGCGAACCGTCGCCCCGCATCCCCGTTCCGCGGCCGTTGACACCCGCGGAACGAGGGGCATCGTCCGCGGGCGGCGGCCGGGCCGATGTCCCGAGGCGTCCGAGCCCCGCGACACCGGCGATCCGGCGGCGCGGGGCGGCGCGGGCGGCGCCGACCGGCGAGAATCGCCCGGCACAAACAGGTGAGATCGGGGGCAGGCCGGGTAACCGCGCTGCCGCAACTGACAGGCGGGCGGCGGAGGGCGCGGACAGCATGGGCGACAAGAACGGCACCGTGGTCATCGGGGCGGGGCCGGCGGGGCTCACCGCGGCTTACGAGCTGCTCCGGTACGGCGAGCCGGTCCGGGTCTTCGAGGCCGACGACGTGGTCGGCGGGATCAGCCGCACCGTCGAGCGGGACGGCTGGCGCTTCGACATCGGCGGGCACCGATTCTTCACCAAGGTGTCCCGGGTGGAGGAGTTCTGGCACGAGATCCTGGCCGACGAGGACTTCCTGCGCCGGCCGCGGATGAGCCGGATCTACTATCGGGGCGCGCTCTACGACTACCCGCTCAACGCCGGCAACGCCCTGCGCAACCTCGGTCTCCTCGAGGCGTTGCGCTGCGTCGGCTCGTACGGGCGGGCCCGGCTGCGGCCGCCGAAGGACCAGTCGCACTTCGAGGGCTGGGTGTCTGCCCGGTTCGGCTGGCGCCTCTACTCGATCTTCTTCAAGACGTACACCGAGAAGGTCTGGGGGATGCCGGCCGACCAGTTGCAGGCCGACTGGGCCGCGCAGCGGATCAAGAACATGTCGCTGTCCACGGCGGTGCTCAACGCGCTGCTGCCCCGGCGCAACCGCACGGACGTGACCAGCCTGATCGAGGAGTTCCAGTACCCGAAGCACGGGCCCGGAATGATGTGGGAACGCTGCACGGAGCTGGTGGAGAAGCGGGGCGGCTCGGTGCGTACCGGCACCGGGGTGACGGCCGTGCACCGCGACCCGGCGGCCCGGCGCGCGACCGGCGTGACGGTGGCCGACGGGGACGGGGAACGGACCGAGCCGGCCGACCACGTCATCTCTTCCATGCCGATCTCCGCGCTGGTCCGCGTGCTGCGCCCGGCGCCGCCGCCGGAGGTGCTCGCCGCCGCCGACGACCTGCGCTACCGCGACTTCCTGACCGTCGCGCTGGTGGTGCCGGAGGAGTTCTCGTTCCCCGACAACTGGATCTACGTGCACGACCCGGCGGCGAAGGTGGGGCGGATCCAGAACTTCGGCTCCTGGTCGCCGTACCTGGTCAAGGACGGGCGGACCTGCCTGGGGCTGGAGTACTTCGTCTTCGAGGACGACGAGATGTGGCGGACCCCCGACACGCAGCTGATCGCGCTCGCCACCGCGGAGCTGGAGCGGCTCGGCCTGGTCCGGCCCGGCTGTGTGGAGGCCGGCCACGTGGTCCGGATGCCGAAGGCGTACCCGGTGTACGACGAGCGGTACCAGCAGAACCTGGACGTGATCCGGGACTGGCTGGCCCGCGAGGTGCCCAACGTGCACCCGGTCGGGCGCAACGGCATGCACCGCTACAACAACCAGGACCATTCGATGCTGACGGCGATGCTGACCGCCGAGAACATCGCCCACGGCGCCGGCCACGACGTGTGGACGGTCAACGTGGAGCAGGACTACCACGAGCAGCGGGCGTCCGCCGCCGACGGCGGGCGCGCCGACGGCCGGCACGGCACCGGCCGGGACGCGCCGATCATGCCCGCGCGCCCGGACGGGCACCGACGGGTCGCCAAGGTCGGCACGGCCACCCCCGCGGCGGTGCGCCGGCCCTGAACCACCCGGCGGGACCCCGCCGGGGCCGGCGGGACCCCGCCCCCGCGCCCGACTCCGACTCCGCCGCCTGAGCCGCGGTAACGGGCGTACGTGAGGGTGGTCATAACGGCTGGACGATCACCGCGGTGCTGCTGCTAGCCTTCTCGGCAGGTCATGAGCGCCAGCGCCAAGCCCCGGCTCGCTGGCCGGCAACCCTCCTCCGCGGTGGGGTGCCCCGGGTGAGGACCAGGCACCGGCAGCACGCCGGTGCAAGCGTGGCCTGGTACCCAGGTCATCACCGACCCGAGGGAACCATGTCTGCTCACTCTCGCGCCCCGCTCGCCGACAACCTCGCGTACCCGGCCGGCTTCGCGCTGGTCAAGCGCCGGCACGTCGACCTGATGCGGGTGTGCAGCGACGCCTGTCGCCGCCCCGACGCGCGCTGAGCGCCACAACCCCCTTCTCGTACCACCCACTCCGGCTCGCCCGCCCCGGGCGCGCCGTCGGCGGCGTGCGCCCACGTCGCCCACCGACCCTGGAGACACCTGTGCGATTCCTCCCTGCCCTGACCCGCGTCGCCGCGCTCGGCGCCGCCGCCGTGCTCGCCGCGACCGCGCTCACCGCCTGCGGCGACGACGCCTCCACCAGCGAGGCGGCCAACCCGTACGGCCTGCTCCAGCCCGGCGTGCTGCGGGCCGGCACGCTCACCGACGCCCCGCCGAACGTGTACCTCAAGGACGGGAAGTTCACCGGCTTCGACAACGACCTGCTCACCGCGGTCGCCGCCAAGGCGGGCCTGAAGGTGGAGTTCGTCGGCACCGACTTCTCGGCGCTGCTGTCCCAGGTGAACAACCACAAGTTCGACGTCGGCAGTTCCTCGATCACCATCACCGAGGCGCGGAAGAAGACCGTCGACTTCGGCAACGGCTACGACTTCGGCTACTTCGGGCTCGACGTCCCGGCCGGCTCACCGATCACCGGCTTCGACCAGCTCGCCGGCAAGCGCGTGGTGGTCGTGCAGGGCACCGTGCAGGACGACTACGCCACCGGCCAGCACCTGAACCCGGTGCGGGTGCCCGACTACAACGGCGCGATCAACCAGCTCAAGGCCGGGACCGCCGACGCCTGGATCGCCCCCGCCGAGATCGGCGAGAAGTCGGCCGCCGACAGCAGCGGCAAGATCACCGTGGCCGCCAAGCAGCTCAGCCCGGCCCCGACCGCGTACGCGTTCGCCAAGGGCAACGACAAGCTCCGCGCGGCGCTGAACAAAGGCCTCGACGAGGTCATCGCCGACGGCACCTGGACGAAGCTCCAGGCGCAGTACTACCCGGGCCGGCCGATCCCGGCCGACTTCACGCCGGGCAGCGGCACCGTGCCGGTGCCCACCGCTTCGGCGGCTTCCTGACCGGCGGACACGAGCAGGGCGGACGGCGACATGGATTCACTGAGCACCCTCTGGGAGACCTTCTTCGACTGGGACTCCATGCGCGAGGCGCTACCCGACATGCTGACCGTCGGGTTGCCCAACACGCTGGTCCTGGCGGTCTCCGCCGCCCTGCTCGGCTCCCTGCTGGGCATGCTGCTGGCCATCGCCGGCATCTCCCGTACCCGGTGGCTGCGCTGGCCGGCCCGGGTCTACACCGACATCTTCCGGGGGCTGCCCGCCGCCGCGACCATCCTGCTCATCGGCGTCGGCCTGGCGCCGCTGGGCATGGAGGTCTGGGGGCCGAACCCGTACCCGCTGGGGATCCTGGCGTTGTCGCTGATCGCCGCCGCGTACATCGGGGAGATCTTCCGGGCCGGCATCCAGAGCGTCGAGGCGGCGCAGCTGGAGGGGGCCCGGGCGCTCGGCTTCTCCTGGGGCGAGGCGATGCGCCTGGTGATCGTCCCGCAGGGCGTCCGCCGGGTGCTGCCGGCCTGGGTGAACCAGCTGATCGCCCTGATCAAGGACTCCAGCCTGGTCTACTTCCTCGGCCTGCTGGCCAGCCAGCGGGAGCTGTTCCGAATCGGGCAGGACTACGCGGCGAACACCGGCAACCAGTCGGCCCTGCTGCTGGCGGGCCTCTTCTACCTGGCGTTGACCGTGCCGCTGACCCACGCGGTCAACGCGATCGACCGGCGGCTGCGGCAGGGTCGGGCGGTCACCGTCGACCCCGACGACGACGGTGGGCTGGCCGTGGCCGGCCAGGTCGCCCTGCCCCCGGAGACCGCCGCGCCGACGCGAGAGGACCAACGATGACCGCCACCACCAGCAACACCACCACCTCGGTCAGCCTCGGCGTCCGCGACGTGCACCTCGCCTTCGGCGCACACAAGGTGCTGCGCGGCGCCGAGCTGGACGTGGCCCGGGGCGCGACGGCCTGCGTGATCGGCCCGTCCGGTTCCGGCAAGTCCACCCTGCTGCGCACCATCAACCGCCTCATCGAGCCGGACTCCGGCGACGTGCTGCTCGACGGCCGCAGCGTGCTGCGCGACGACCCGGACGCCCTGCGGCAGCGGGTCGGCATGGTGTTCCAGCAGTTCAATCTCTTCCCGCACATGACGGTGCTGCGCAACATCACCCTCGCCCTGCGGAAGCTCCGGAAGCTCTCCGAGGACGAGGCGGTGCAGCTGGCCCGGGCGCAGCTCGACCTGGTCGGGCTGGCCGCCAAGGCCGACTCCCGGCCGGCGCACCTCTCCGGCGGCCAGCAGCAGCGGGTGGCGATCGCCCGCGCGCTGGCCCTGCGGCCGCAGGTGATGCTCTTCGACGAGGCCACCTCGGCGCTCGACCCGGAACTGGTCAAGGGCGTGCTCGGAGTGATGGCGGACCTCGCCGCCGGCGGCATGACCATGGTGGTGGTGACCCACGAGATGGGCTTCGCCCGCGAGGTTGCCGACACGGTGGCCTTCATGGACCGCGGCGTGGTCCTCGAGGCCGGCGAGCCGGCCGCGATCTTCGAGTCCCCCGAGCATCCGCGGCTACGCCGCTTCCTCTCCCAGGTGCTCTGACCCCGCCCTCGACCCGGCGGTGTGGACGTGGGCGGGGTCGGCTCCCGACATGCCTGGTGAGCGATATACCTGAGAGGCATATTTATGACGCCCAGGTATATCGCTCAGGAAGACGAGGCCGCCCGCGGACGGTTCCCCAGCTGATGTGCCGGGTCAGGGCCCCGGGCAGCGGTCGGAGAGGGCGTACCGGGTCAGCACGACGTCGTCGATCTGGCGGACCTCCAGCACCCGGGCCCGTCGGCCGGGATGCCAGGGGAAGCGGCCGTCCCCGACGAAGCGCGGCGCCCGGCCGTCGCCGACGAAGAACGGCGCGACCACCAGGTGCAGCTCGTCGGCGAGCCCGGCGCTGAGGAACTGGGCGTGCACGATGCCGCCCCCCTCGACCATCAGCCGGCGCACGCCCCGGGCGGCCAGGTCGGCCAGCACCGCCGCCGGCCCGACCGGCTCGCCGACGTCGACCACGGCGGCCACCGCGCCCAACCGCTCGCGGGTCTTCTCCAGCGCCCCGCTCGGGCAGTAGACCAGCTTCGTCGCCTCGCCCATGGTGAAGAAGCGGGCGGTCGGGTCGAGGTCCCCGCTCGCGGTGACGGTCACCTTCACCGGGGACGGCGGCAGGCCGCGGGCCGCCCGCTCGGCCCGGCGCCGATCGGAGCGCACCAGCAGCCGCGGGTCGTCCCGACGTACGGTGCCCGCGCCGACCAGGATGGCGTCGCAGCCGGCGCGGACCTCGTCGATCCGGTCCAGGTCCTCGGCATTGGACAGCAGCAGCCGCTCGGTCGAGGCGTCGTCGATGTACCCGTCGATCGACATGGCGCAGCTGAGCAGCACGTACGGTCGGGCGGTCACGGCACGAACGGCAGGTCGAGGGCGTGGTCGCCGCGGCTGACCTTCGCGGCCAGGTAGCCGGCGTTGGCCGGGGACAGGTGCACTCCCGTGGGCACCCGGTCGGCCACCGTGACGCCGAGCCGGTCGAGTTGGGCGGCCTTGTCCGGGTTGTTGCTGAGCAGGACGACGCGGGAAACCCCGAGCGCGGCGAGCATCTGCGCGGCCACCGTGTAGTCCCGCTCGTCCGCTCCCCGGCCCAGCGCCAGGTTCGCCTCGTACGTGTCCAACCCGGCGTCCTGGAGGGCGTACGCGTCGAGCTTGGCGTACAGGCCGATGCCGCGGCCCTCCTGGCGCAGGTAGAGCAGGAAGCCGTCGGCCTCGGCGATCCGCTCGACCGCCTCGCGCAACTGTGGGCCGCAGTCGCAGCGCTGGCTGCCGAAGACGTCGCCGGTCAGGCACTCGCTGTGCGGCCGGACCATCGGTGGCGGCCCACCGGCGGTGTGCCCGGCCACGGCCGCTGCCCACTCACCGAGGCCGAACGCGAGATGTTCCCGGCCGTCGACCAGGCCCTCGAACGAGAAGACCCGGGCCGTCGTGACGTACCCGTCGGGAAACCGCAGTGGAACCGTGACCTGGGTCCGGACCGTCGCCGCCGGCAGGGTTTCGTCCATCGTTCTCCTCCGTCCGGCGCTGCCGGACGTGCCGGCGGCGCACACCAAGGTCCACGGTATGCCGATCAGGGCGCGCAGTGGGTCCTCGGAATCCGGAGCTGGCGCCGCAGCAGCACGGCCGCACCGGGCAGGCTGGCGACGAGCACCAGCGCGCCGTACACCGTGGCGGCCGCGACGCCCTGCGCCGCGGTCAGCCCGGCGGCGGCGAACGCCCACGCGGCCACCCCCTCGCGCGGGCCGAAGCCGCCGACGTTGGCCGGTACTCCCATCGCGAGCAGGGCCAGCAGCGTCAACGGCACCAGTTGGGTCAGCGGCGCGTCGGCCCCGGCGGTGCGCGCCGCGACCACGAAGGTGGCCAGGTGCCCGGCCACCACCACCGCGGAGGCGACCAGCACGCCGGCCCAGGTACGCCGGGCGAGCAGTCCGGCCCGCACGTCGGCGATGCCGGTGCGCAGCGCCCGCCCCCACGCCGACGTCCCACCGCGGGGTGCCACCCGGGCGAGCAGGACCAGGCCGAGCCCGGCGGCCAGCAGCGCGCCGGCCACCGCGGGCAGGTACCGCCGCACCGGGGAGGGCAGCGCGGCCAGCACCAACACCGCGATGACGAGCTGGACGACCTGCCCGGCGGTGCGTTCCCAGACCACCGCGCGGACACCCCGGCCGACGTCGCCGGCGTCCCGGCCGTGCCGCACCGCCCGGTGCACGTCGCCGAGCACCCCACCCGGGAGCGTCGAGTTGAGGAAGACGGCGCGGTAGCAGTGGGCCACCGCCACGCCGAGCGGCAGCCGGATCCCGAGGCCCTCCGCGACCAGCGCCCACCGCCAGGCGCAGCAGACGGTGGTGACCAGGCCGATGGCGAGGGCAGCGGCGATCGCGGGCCCGTCGATCAGTCGCAGCCCGGCGAGGAACGGCCCGGTGCCCACCGACCAGACCAGCGCGGCGAGCACCGCGAGCCCGGCGAGGGTGCGCACCCAGGGCCACGGCGACCGCGCCACGCGGGCCGGCACCGCCGCGCCGGTCCCGGCGGGCGCGGGCCGCGGGGCGGACACCGGGGTGGGCGCGGGCACTGCGGCGGGCACCGGGGCTGCCGGCGCGGCGGGCGCGGGCGCGGCCGGCCTTGTCCGGGGTACGCCGGGCGGGGCGATGGTCGCGGGTGGCAAGCGGTCCTCCCTCGGTCCACCCGTTGTCACGCACCGCAGGGCGGTCCGGTTCACCCGCCGGCCAGCAGGTCGGCGTGGTGCAGCAGCACCCGCAGCCGCCCCTGCGCCGCCTCGGCGAGCCGCCGCCGCCGGTATGCCCGGGCCCGGCCGGCCAGCTCCGGCCGCTGCTCGCCGGCCGCGTCGAGCCAGCCGGTCAGCCATGCCGCGGTCAGCGCCGCCTGCTCCGGGCCGAGCCGCCACGGGCTGGGCCGGGTCCGTACGTCCACCCCCCGCCGGCCGAACGCGGCCCGGGTGGCCTCGACGGCGTCCGGCCCGAGGAGGGCGCGGCCGCCGACGGTACGGCGCTGGTGCGCGTTGAACGCCGCGGCGAACTCCGCGTCGAGCGGGTCGGCGGGGGTGAACTCGACCCGGCCGACCACGGTCAGCATGAACATCGTCGGGTGCCCGGCGCAGGCCGCCACCACCCGCTCGACCTCCTCGGCGGTGAGCATGTCCAGCAGCGCCGAGGCGGTGACCAGGCCGGCGTCGGCGAGGTCGGCGGCGGTCAACCGGGTGATGTCGGCGCGCCGGGTCTCCACGGTGACCGGGCTGCCGTCGGCGGCGGCGTCCACCAAGTCGGCGGCGGCCCGGTCCAGCAGGCCGGCGTCCTGGTCGTACAGGATCCAGTGCTGCGGGCCGGGCAGCAGCGGCGCCAGCCACCGCCCCATCGAGCCGGTGCCGGTGCCCAGGTCGTGCACCACCACCGGCCGGTCGCCGGTGAGCCCGCGGCGGACCGCGTCGGCCAGCTCGGTGGCCCGGGCCGCGGCGTCGGCGGGCTCGCGCAGCCGCAGCCAGTCCGCGAAGTCGGGCGGAAGTTGCGTGGTCATGCCGCCGTTGCCTCCTTCAGTACTGTCGCCAGGCGGTTCGTGGTGACCGTCCAGTCGGTGAGGGTGGCCCGCCGGTCCCGCGCCGACCGGCGCAGCCGGGCCCGCAGCGCGGGCTCGGTGAGCCAGCGGCGCAGCGCGCCGGCCAGCGCGGCCGGGTCGTCGGGCGGCACCAGCAGGCCGGGGCGGCTGCCGTCGGGAGCCTGCCCGAGCGCCTCGGGCAGCCCGCCGACGTCGCTGCCCAGCACCGGTACGCCCCGGGCCAGCGCCTCGGTGACCACCATCCCGTACGTCTCCCCGCGCGAGGGCAGCACCAGCAAATCGGCGGCGGCGTACGCGGCGGCCAGCGCCGGGCCGGTGCGCGGGCCGGCCAGCGGGACCCGGTCGTCGAGTCCGGTGTCGGCGAGCTGCCGGCGCAGCGCGTCGACGAAGGCGGGGTCCCGGGTCAGTGGGCCGACGAGCTGGCAGGTCCAGGGCAGGTCGGCGATCGTGGCCAGGGCGGCGACCAGCACGTCGTGTCCCTTGTGCGGGCTGACCGCCGCGACGCAGAGCAGCGCCGTGCCGGCGACCGAGGCGGCGGCCGGGGGCGCGGGGTCCACGCCGGGTGGGGCCGCGCGGACCCGGTCGGCGGGCAGCGGGTACCGGTCGAGCAGCCGGCGGCGGGTCCACTCGCTGGTGGTGACCACGGCGGTGGCGGTGGCCAACGCCCCCGCCTCGGCGTGGGTCTCCAGGGGCAGGTGCACGAGCACCACCAGGCGCAGCCGGCGGGCCTGTGGGCCGAGCACCTCCGGCACGGTGGCGGCGACGAGCCCGTCGAGCAGGACCGGCGCGCCGTCGGGCAGGGCGGCGAGCACCCCGGCGAGCGCGGCCCGCTCCCCCGCGCCCGGTCGTGGCCATCGGCCGGGCACCGGGTGCTCGCGGACGGTCCAGCCGGCCGCGGCGAGCCCGGCGCAGACCCGGCGGTCGTAGCGGTTGCCGCCGCTCGGGGTGGCCGGGTCGTCGATGTCGCCCGGCAGCACCACGTGCACCGCGGTCATCGGTTACAACGACCGCTCGTAGCTGGCCCAGGCGACGTGCGACTCGTGCAGGGTGACGGTGATCCCGGCCAGGCCGCGCGCGCCGTCGCCGAGCCGGCCGGCGCGCGCCCGCTCGGCGAGCCGGTCGGCGACCGTGCGGGCCAGCACCTCGGTGGTGGTGTTCACGCCCGTGAAGTCGGGCTCGTCGTCCAGGTTGCGGTAGGTCAGCTCGCCGAGGACGGCCTTGAGCTGCACGGTGGCCAGGCCGATGTCGACCACGATGCCGTCGGCGTCGAGGTCCGGCCGGCGGAAGGTGGCGTCGACGACGAAGGTGGCGCCGTGCAGCCGCTGGGCTGGGCCGAAGACCTCACCGGTGAAGCTGTGGGCCACCATCATGTGGTCCCGGACGGTCACGCTGAACACGGATCACTCCTCGTCGTAGGTGATGAGCTGGCACAGCGCGGGCAGCCGGCCCGAGCCGAGCCGGTCGAGCACGTCGGGCAGCTCCGCGAAGCGGGAGCGGCCGGTGAGCAGCGCGTCGAAGGCCGGGTCGGCGAGCAGGTCGAGCGCCAGCGCCAGCCGGTCGGTGAAACTCCGGTCGGCCCGGCGCGGCGACACCGTGCCCACCTGGCTGCTGCGGATGCTCAGCCGACGCGAGTGGAACGTCCCGCCGAGCGACAGCGTGATCGGACGGTCGCCGTACCAGCTCAGCTCCAGCACTGTGCCCTCCGGGCGGAGCAGCTCCAGCGACCGTTGCAGGCCGGCGGCGCTGGCGCTGGCGTGCACCACCAGGTCCCGCCCGCCGGCCGCGTCGGCGGGCAGGGCGAAGTCGACGCCGAGCGCGGCGGCCACCGCGGCCCGTGCGGGGTCGGCGTCGACCAGCTCGGCGCGTACGCCGGGGAAGCGGGCCAGCAGGGCGGCGACGCAGCAGCCGACCATGCCGCCGCCGACCACGGTGACCCGGTCGCCGACCAGCGGCGCGGCGTCCCACAGCGCGTTCACCGCGGTCTCCACCGTGCCCGCGAGGACCGCCCGGGCCGCCGGCACGCCCTCCGGTACGACCACCACCGCGTCGGCCGGCACGACGTACGCGGTCTGGTGCGGGTACAGGCAGAAGACCGTGCGCCCGCGCAGCGCGTCGGGCCCCTCCTCGACCACGCCGACACTGAGGTAGCCGTACTTGACCGGGGCCGGGAAGTCGCCCTCCTGGAACGGGGCGCGCATGGTGACGTACTGGTCGGCGGGAACCCGGCCGGCGAAGACAACGCTCTCGGTGCCCCGGCTGACGCCCGAATAGCGGGTGCGGACGAGGACCTCGTGGGGGCCGGGGTCGGGGACGGTCACCGGCCGGATCTCGCCCTCGCCGGGGGCGCGGAGCCAGAAGGCACGGGCGTCGCGGGTCACGAATTCCCTCTTTTCCGCATCCGGGCCGAACCGGACGGCCGTATTTCCCGTGTTGACTGGCAGGGTTGTCGATCATAGACACGGAGGCAGGGTGTCCACGGTTCGGAAGGGCCCGGTACTCGGGTTCGTCGCCCAGTTCGTCCTGCTGGCCGGGCTCGCCGGCACGGTCGGCCTCGGCCCGGCCGGTTGGCTGGCCGGCCTGGCGTACGGCGCCGCCCTGTGCGTCCTGTTGCGACGGGGCCTGCGGGCCGCCGGGGCGGACGGGCTGGGCCCGGCGGACCGGGTGACCCTGACCCGGGCGGTCCTGGTCGGCGGGGTGCTGGCCCTGACCGTGGCCGGCTGGGGACGGCCGGCGCCGGTGGCGGTGCTGGTGCCGCTCACCGCCGTCGCGCTGGCGCTGGACGCGGTCGACGGCCGGGTGGCCCGGCGTACCGGGACCGCGAGCGACCTCGGCGCGCGGTTCGACATGGAGGTCGACGCCTTCCTGATCCTGGTGCTCAGCGTCCACCTGGTGCCCGCTGTCGGCGGCTGGGTGCTGGCCATCGGCGCGATGCGGTACGCCTTCGTCGCCGCGAGCTGGCTGCTGCCGTGGATGCGGGGCACGCTGCCGCCGCGCTACTGGCGCAAGGTCGTCGCGGCCGCGCAGGGCGTGGTGCTGGCCGCCGCGGCCACGACGGCGCTGCCCCCGACGGCGACGGCCGTGCTGGTGGCGGGCGCCCTGGCCATGCTGGTCGAGTCGTTCGGCCACGACGTCGCCTGGCTGTGGCGGCACCGCCCGGCCCGCCGCGTCGTCGCCGTCCCGGGCGGACACGTCGCCGTCCCGGCCGGGCATGTCACCGGCCCGCGCGCCATGCGGGTCACCGTCACCCGCGTCAGGTCCGTCGCTTCCGCCGGCGAACCGGCCGCCGCCCGGTGGACGGCCCACCAGCCGGTCTGAGCCGACCGGCCCGCGAACCCGCCCGCCGGCACCGAAGGGAAGGACCGAGGATGTCACTCATCACCCGCCTGCGTCGATCGGGGACGGCGTCGGCAACCGACGGCGACCCCGCGCCCGACGACGCGCCGGTCGCGGCGTCCCGGGGCCGCCGGGTCGCGGCGGGCGTGCTCACCGGGCTCGCCGCGGCGCTGGTGCTGGCCGCGCTCGTCGTACCGGACCAGCTCGCCCGGCTGCACCCCGGCGCGTTCCTGCGGATCCCGGTGGAGGCGCTGGTCGCGGTCGCGCTGCTGCTCGTCCTGCCGGTCCGGGCCCGCCGGCCGGTGGCCGTGGCGTTCGGTCTGGCGCTCGGCCTGCTGACCGTGCTCAAGCTCCTCGACATGGGCTTCTTCGTGGCCCGGGACCGGCCGTTCGACGTGCTGCTCGACTGGCGGCTCCTCGACGACGGCTTCGGCTTCCTCACCGACTCGGTCGGGCGGGGCGCGGCGGTCGCCGCCGCGGCCGGGGTGCTGCTGCTCGCCGCCGCGCTGTTCGTCCTGCTGACCCTGGCCGTGCTGCGGCTGACCCGGCTGGTGGTCCGGCACCACACGGGGGCGGTCCGCGCGGTCGCGGCGCTGGCGGTGCTCTGGCTCGGCTGCGCCGTGTTCGGGGTACGGCTCTCCCCGGGGATGCCGGTCGCGGACCGGGCGGCGACCACGCTGGTGGCGGCGCACGCCGCCCAGGTCCCGGCCGGGCTGCGGGACCGGAAGGCGTTCGCCGGCGAGGCGGCCACCGACGCCTTCCGGGACGTCCCCGGCGACCGGCTGCTGACCGGGCTGCGCGGCAAGGACGTGCTGGTCGCGTTCGTGGAGAGCTACGGCCGGGACGCGGTCGAGGACCCCGAGTTCGCCCCGCACGTCGACGCGGTGCTCGACGACGGCTACCGCCGGCTGCGGGCGGCCGGGTACGACGCGCGCAGCGGCTTCCTCACCTCCCCCACGTTCGGCGGCGGGAGCTGGCTGGCCCACGCCACCCTGCTCTCCGGACTCTGGATCGACAACGACCAGCGGCACCGCGACCTGCTGGCCGGGGACCGGCTCACCCTCAACGGCGCGTTCCACCGGGCCGGCTGGCAGACGGTCGGCGTCATGCCCGCCGCCACCCAACCCTGGCCGGAGGGGAAGTTCTTCGGGTACGACCGCTACTACGACGCGGAGAAGCTGGCCTACCGGGGCCCGAAGTTCAGCTACGCGCCGATGCCCGACCAGTACACCCTCGCCCAGTTCCAGCAGCGGGAGCGGGCGCGTCCACACCCGCCGCTGATGGCGGAGGTTCCGCTGGTCTCCAGCCACTCGCCCTGGTCGGCCATTCCGGAGCTGGTCGACTGGGACGCGGTCGGCGACGGCTCGATCTTCCACACCGCGTCCACCAGCACCGGCGGCAGCCGGGACGTCGTGCAGCGGGACGCCACGCAGGTCCGGACCGACTACCGGCACTCCATCGAGTACAGCCTGGAGACCCTGGTCTCGTACGTGCTGACCTACGGCGGGGACGATCTGGTGCTGGTCTTTCTCGGCGACCACCAGCCGGCCACCGCGGTCACCGGTGAGGGCGCCAGCCGGGACGTCCCGATCACCGTGGTGGCGCACGACCCGGCGGTGTTCGACCGGATCGCCGGCTGGGGCTGGCAGGACGGGCTGCGCCCCGGGCCGCGGGCCCCGGTCTGGCGGATGGACACCTTCCGGGACCACTTCCTCAGCGCCTTCGGTCCGGGGCTCGCCCGCTGACCGTCAGGCCGCCTCGCGGCGCCGGTTCCGGGACCGGGGCGCCGGCGTCTCGCGGGACCCCGACCGTCGGCCCGCCGGCGCGCCGCCGCGGGCCAGGCGCATCGCCCGGCGCGCGTTGACCAGCGGCTCGCACGGGGCGCTCTGCCGGGCGCAGAGCAGGCTGGGACACCGGCCCTCGGCGTCCGGCTGGTGCGCGGCGGCGACGTCGTACGCCACTCGCCACAGCAGCGGGTCCGTCACGTCGTCCGGCAGGACGGCGTCGTGGCTGGACCGGGTGTGTGTCGTGTCGGGCACGCCGAACCCCTCTCGTCGTCGCTGTCTGTCTCACTGACCGGTCAGGACCAGGTCAAACCTCCCTCGGGCGGGCGATGACGGCCACGAGGCGACGGTCACGTCGAGCCGCGTCCGCTTCAGGCCGGGTAGGCGTGGGTCTCGGCGGCCTTGACCGCCGCCCAGACCCGCTGCCCAGGGGTGAGCCGCAGGTGGGCCGCCGCGCCGGGAGTGACGTCCGCGGCGACGGTGATCGGGCCGTCGAGCTGGACCCGCAGATTGTCGCCGTGCCGCTGCACGCCGACCACGGTGGCCGGCCAGACGTTGCGCGGGCTGCCGTCGGGCCGGCTCGGGTGCAGGGCGACGGCGGCGGGTGCGAACGCCACGAAGGCGTCCCCGACGACCCGGTCCGCCGCGGTGAGGGTCAGCTCGCCGACCCGGACGGTGTGCCCGTCGGCGCGTCCACGGTGCAGGTTCAGCCCGACCAGCCGGGCCACGTAGTCGGTGCGGGGCCGGGCGGTGACGGCGGCCCCGTCGCCCTCCTGGACCACCCGCCCGTGCTCGACGATGATCAGCCGGTCGGCGAGCACCAGGGCGTCGAGCGGGTCGTGGGTGACCAGCAGCGTCGCACCGGCGTGCTCGCCGAGGTGCCGCTGGAGTTCCGCGCGGGTGTCCAGCCGGGTGCCCGCGTCGAGAGCGGCCAGCGGCTCGTCGAGCAGCAGCAGGGTCGGGTCGACGGCGAGGGCCCGGGCCAGGGCGACCCGCTGGGCCTGCCCGCCGGAGAGCTGCCGGGGCCGGCGGCGGGCCAGCTCGGCCAGGCCGACCCGGTCCAGCCAGCGTTGCGCCCGGTCCCGGGCGGTACGCCGGTCGGCGCCGTGGCGGCGCGGTCCGAACGCGACGTTGTCCAGCGCGCTCAGGTGCGGGAAGAGCAGGTAGTCCTGGAACACCACGCCCACCGGACGCCGCTCGGGCGGGGTCCAGCGCCGCCGGTCGGGGCGGTCCAGCTCAACGCCGTCGAGGGTCAGGTGCCCGGCGGTGAGCGGGTGCAGCCCGGCGAGCACGCGCAGGGCGGTGCTCTTGCCGGCGCCGTTCGGGCCGAGCAGCGCGACGACCTCGCCGGCGCCGATGCGCAGCCGGACGTCGAGGTGGAAGGCGCCCCGGTCGGCGACCAGGTGCGCGTCCAGCAGGGGTGCGGCGGTCACGGGGCGCTGACCCAGCGGTCGCGCAGCCCGGCGAGGATGGCCACGGAGACGGTGAGCAGGATGAGGCTCAGTACGATCGCGGCCGGCGGGTCGGTCTCCAGGGCCAGGTAGACGGCGAGCGGCATGGTCTGCGTCCGGCCGGGATAGTTGCCGGCGAAGGTGATGGTGGCGCCGAACTCGCCGAGCGCCCGGGCCCAGCAGAGCACGGCGCCGGCGGCGATGCCGGGGGCGACCAGCGGCAGGGTGACGTGGGTGAAGGTGGTCCACCGGCCGGCGCCGAGGGTGGCGGCGGCCTCCTCGTAGCGGGGGTCCGCGCCGCGCAGCGCGCCCTCCACGGCGATGACCAGGAACGGCATGGCGACGAACGCCTCGGCGAGCACCACCCCGGCGGTGGTGAACGGCAGGGTCACCCCGAAGGTGGCGTCCAGCCAGGACCCGAGCAGCCCGCGGCGGCCGAAGACCAGCAGCAGCGCCACCCCGCCGACCACCGGGGGCAGCACCAGCGGCACGGTCACCAGCGCGCGGACCAGGCGCCGGCCGGGGAACTCGACCCGGGACAGCAGCCACGCCAGCGGTACGCCAAGGCCGACGCAGAGCAGCGTGGCGAGGGTGGCGGTCTGCAGGGACAGCCGCAACGCGGTGAGCACGCCGGGCTCGGTCAGCCGCTGCGGCAGGGTGCTCCAGGGCGCCCGGGCGAGCAGTCCGGCCAGCGGGAGGACGAGGAAGAGCAGCCCCAGCCCGGCCGGTACGAGCAGCGCGAGGGGCACCCGGCGGCGGGGCCGGGCCGGCCGGGGCGCGGCGACGTCACGGGCCGGCACTACGCCTGCGGGGGCTGGAACCCGGCGGCGGCGAGCACCGCCCGGCCGGCGTCGGAGCGGACGTAGTCGACGAAGGCGCGGGCGTCGGCCGGGTCGCCCGCCCGCTTCAGCACCACGATCGGGTAGTCGTTGACCGCGCCGGCGGACTCCGGGAACTCGACGGCGTCCACGTCGGACGCCGCGGCGCGGGCGTCGGTGCGGTAGACCAGCGCGGCATCGACCTCGCCGAGCCGCACCTTGGCCAGCGCGCCCCTGACGTCCTGTTCCAGGGTGGCCGGGGTGAGCCGGATGCCGGCCGCGTCGAGGGCCTTGACCGTCGCCGCCCCGCAGGGCACCTGTTCGGCGCAGAGCGCGACCTTCACCGCGGGCCGGGTCAGGTCCGCCAGGCCGGAGACCCGGCCGGGGTTGCCCTCGGGCACCGCGATGACGAGCTGGTTGCGGGCCAGGGTGACCGGCGTGTCGCTCGCCTCACCGGCGTCGGTCACCGTCCTCATGGTGGCCGGCGAGGCGGCGGCGAAAACGTCGGCCGGGGCGCCCTGGGTGATCTGGGTGGCCAGCGCGGAACTGCCGGCGAAGTTGAAGGCCACCGTGGTGCCGGGGTGGGCGGCCTCGAAGTCCCGGCCGAGCCGGGTGAACGTCTCGGTCAGCGAGGCGGCGGCGAAGACGGTGACCCGTCCGCCGCCGGCCTGCCCGGAGGGCTCCCCGCCACCGCAGCCGGCCAGGCCGAGGGTCAGTGCGGCCAGGCCGGCGAGCGCGGCGCGGATCCCGCGTACGGTCACGGGCCGGTCCTTCCTCTTGGCGCGGTGGCGCGTTCCACCACCACGGTCGTCGACTTGATCACCGCGACGGCCACCGAACCGACGGTCAGGTCGAGGTCGTCGACGGCCTCGCGGCTCATCAGCGAGACGATCCGGAACGGCCCGGCCTGGATGTCGACCTGCGCCATCACGGTGTCCTTGACGACCGCGGTGACGATGCCGCGCAGCCGGTTGCGGGCGGACGACAGCTCGGGGTGGCCCGGGGCGCGGACGAACGCGGCCAGGTCGACGCCGTCGACGACCCGATGGCCGTGGTCGTCGCGGGTGGCGGCGAGCCGGCCGGCGTCGATCCAGCGGCGCACCGTGTCGGGGCTGACCCCGAGCAGTTCGGCGGCCTCGCCGATCCGGAACACCGTCACCCGGCCACCCTAACGGTCCGCACCTGCGAGGCGAAAGCCGCCGAGGCCCTGGCATTCTCCGACCACCGCAGCCCTAAAGTGCCAGCGCCTGCGGTCACCGTCCCGCCCACCGGGTGCGGCCGGTGGTCCACGACGTCCGGGTCGGCCCCTGGCCAAGGCCGTCCTTCCCGCTTCAGGAGCCCCGGGACCGGAGCAACGTGGAGTTCGCGGACCGACCCGACCGGCCGGGCCGGGGATCCGCCGGGGCGGAGCCGAGCTTGGCTTAACCGGTCGGTACAGAATTAGGGAATGGATGGCGCCCCTGCCAGGTTGAGTTGTGTACCAAGCGGTACAGAATATGGGAGGCGCTTGACATGGATGGCACCCGGACCGCCCTCGGAGCGGTGGGCATCTGGAGCATGGAGCTGCGCGGGGCGTCCCGCCCGGAGGTCCGGGAGGCCGCCGCGGAGCTGGACGAGCGGGGATACCGCGCGCTGTGGATCCCCGGCCTGGACGGCCGCGGGGCGCTGGACGACCTGGGTCAGCTGCTCGACGCCGCCCCGCACGCCGGCGTCGTCCTCGGCGTGCTGTCGATGTGGGGCCAGCAGCCCGAGGCCCTCGGCGACCGGCTGGCCGCGCTGGACGCCGCGTACGGGCCACGAACCCTGCTGGGCTTCGGGGTCAGCAATCCCGACTCCGCCGCCCACGCCGGCCAGGACTACGGCAACCCCATCGCCTCGATGGCCCACTTCCTCGACCAGCTCGACACGGCGGCGCACCCCGTACCGGCCGACCGGCGCCTGCTCGGCGCGCTCGGCCCGAAGATGGTCGACCTCGCCGCCGCCCGCACCGCCGGATGGCACCCGTTCCTGGTGAGCCCGGAGTACGTGGCGGGACAGCGCGCGCGGGTGGGCGACGGCCCGCTCATCGCCCCGCACCTCGCCGTCGTGCTCGATGCGGACCCGTCGCGGGCGCGGGCGGCGGCCCGGGCCGGGGTCGGCATGTTCATCGGCTTCCCCGCCTACCGGGCCAACCTGGCCCGCCTCGGCTACACCGAGGAGGACCTGATCCCCGGCGGCAGTGACCGGCTCATCGACGCCCTGGTCGCCTGGGGCGACCTCGACGACGTCGCCCGGCGGATCCGGGCGCACCTCGACGCCGGCGCCGACCACGTGGCCCTGCACGTCCTGCGCCCGAACGGCGGCGGCGCGCTGCCGCTGCCGCAGTGGCGGGAGCTCGCCGCGCTGCTGCCGACCTTCGCCCCCGGTGCGGGCGGCCGCTGATCGCCCTCGATCAGCTCGCTCCATCCCGCAACCGGCGAAGGACAACACCGCCATGGGTCAGCTCAACGGAAAGAGCGCTGCGCGGATCGCGGGTCAGCCTCGCCCGTGATCAGTCCTCGGCGCGCCAGCGGTAGAACTCCCGGGCCACCGCGTCCTGCGGGCCGTGCCAGGTCTCGGGGTTGTACGGGCTGATGAACGGGCTGAGCTCCTCCATGATCTTGGCGAAGACCGGCTGGTCGTGGTCCTCCCCCGCGCCCTCGGCGACCGCCGCGTCGGTGCGCTCCAACAGGTGCACGTAGACGTCGTCAATGGAGTACAGCCACCGCCCGGTGACGCCCAGCTGGACCGGCAGCGGCCCGGCGTCGGACTCGCCGAAGACGCGCGCGATGTCGGGCTCCGCGCCGGGCTTGATGCGTCCGACGATCACCGTGAGATTCCTGCCGGCCGACTCCGGCGCCACGTCGGTGTCCGGCACCCAGCGGTAGAACTCCTTGGCGACCGAGTCGGACGGGTTCTGCCAGTTCCTCGGGTACGGCGTCACGTACGGGCCGATGGCTTCGGCGATCTTCTGGAACGCAGGCAGTCCCCGCGTCTGGCCGGTCACCTTCGGGTCCGCCTTGCGCTCGATCACGTGGATGTAGAGGTCGTCGAGCGTGAGCAGCCTCCGGCCGATCACGCCGAGGTCCTGGGGTCGGGTCGTCTTGTCGTAGTGGCCGAAGACATCGCCGACGATCCCGTCACTGCCCGGAACCATGTGACAGACGATCACGTTTCGGAAGACCATGACTGCTCCTCGGGTGAATGGACGAGCGACGGGGTGGACGGTGATCTCTGGTTGCCGATCGGGGCGGGCGGTCCGGCGGGTCGCGCGGTGAACCGGACCGGAAGCTCCAGCAGGCCCCGGAACGGAGAGGCCGCCGGCAGCCGGCGCAGCTCGTCGACCGGCACCCCGAGCCGCAGCTCCGGCAGCCGGCGCAGCAGCGCCCCGATGCCGATCTGCGCCTCCATCCGGGCCAGCGAGACCCCCAGGCAGTAGTGGACGCCGTGACCGAAGCCGATGTGCGCGCCGCGCTCGCGGCACAGGTCCAGCCGGTCCGGCTCGGCGAAGTGCGCCGGGTCGTGGTTCGCCGCGTTGATCACCACGCCGACGATCGACCCGCGCGGAATGTGTACGCCCTGGTACTCGATGTCCTCGGTGGCGATCCGCGGGCTGGCCACCGGCAACGGGCCGTCGAACCGGAGGAGCTCCTCGATCGCCGCCGGCAGCAGCTCCGGCGAGGCGCGCAGCAGTTCGAGCTGGTCGGGATGGGTCAACAGGGCCACCGTCGCGTTGCCGATGAAGTCCGCGGTGGTCTGGTGCCCGGCGAACAGCAGCAGGAACGTGGTGGTGACCAGTTCCCGTTCGGACAGTTTCCCCTCGTGGTCGCAGGCGTCGATCAGCGCGCTGATCAGGTCGTCGGCAAGGTGCGCGCGTTTCGCCTGCACCAGGTCGGCGAGATAGTGGTGCAGCCGCAGCTGGGCCTCCTGCACGGCCGCGCGGTCCTCCGCGGGGCTGCGCCCGGAGGAGCCGGACGTCCTGATCACCTGGGTCCAGTCGAGGACCCGCTCGTGGTCGGTCTCCGGTATCCCGAGCAGTTGGCCGATCACCATCATCGGCAGCGGGATCGCGAAGTCGTGCATCAGTTCGGACTCGCCCTGCGGGATGATCCGGTCGAGCAGGCCGTCCACGATCTCCGCCACGCGGGGGCGCAGCGCCTCGATCCGGCGCGGCGCGAACGCCTGCGACACGATCCGGCGCAGCCGGGTGTGCTCGGGCGGGTCCGCGTTGAGCATGTTCCTGTTCAACGCCTCCGAGTTCGGCCCGAAGATCCGCAGGTAGTGCTGGCCGGGCCCGTAGAGATCCTTGGAGAGCCGGGGATCGGTCAGCGCCGCCTTGGCGTCGTCCAACCTCGTGATCAGGTAGGAGTCGAACCGCGGCGAACTGACCGGGCAGACCGGGGTGTCGGCCCGCAGCCGCGCGAAGGCGGGATAGGGGTCCGCCGCGAACTCCTCGGTGTAGAGCTCCGACGCGGGTAGGGCCTGGTCGGTCATCTCGCCCCCTCGGGCTCACTCCGTACGCTGTGCAGCACCTGGTACGTGTGCCGTTGCGCGGATTCGCGAAGCTCACGGACCACGCGCAGCAACTGGTCCCGGTGTTCGCTGCGGCCGAAGGCGTCCAGCCGGTCGCGGTCCGCCCAGTCGCTGATGATGAGATAGCTGCGCGGGTCATCGGCGTCGCGGACCAGGTCCTGATGCAGGCATCCGTCCAGCGTGCGGATCTTCTCGGCCGCCGAGAGCCACTCCGCCTCGAACCGTTCCTCGCAGCCTTCCCTGGTGCGCATCGCGAGCACGGTGCGTACCGTCGTCATCGGGTGCCTCCGAACACGAACTGGAGGTTCTTGCTGAGCGCGTCGGCGTCGATCGGCTGGCTGCGGAACCCGACGTGCCCGTCGGGGCGGACCAGGTACAGGGCCGCGCCGGTAAGGCCGTAGGCGGCCCGGAACTCGCCCGCGGTGTCCCGCACCACCGGCGGATCGAGCAGCCGCGGCGCGCGGGCGTCCGGGCTGAGCAGCAGGTACACGTCGATCTGGCCGGACGCCTGCCGGCGGACGTCGGCGCACAGCTTCCCCACGGCGGTCCCCAGCCCCTCGTCGGCCGAGCCGTCGGCGTACACCAGCAGCGTGTGCTTCGTGCCGCCGGTCAGCTCGTGCAGCCGCAGCGGGTGGCCGACGCCCTGCCGGTCCAGGCCGCCGGCGTCGGGAGCGCGGTCGCCGGGCCCGGGGCCGTTGCGCAGGGCGTCCGGCGCCGACAGGGACTCGCCGACGAGCGGGCTGTCGGAGTAGCTGAGCAGCATCGACATCTCCTGGAGGAACTGCCGCTTCAGGTCGTCCCGGTCCAGCTCGTCGGTGAAGGCCATCCGCACCGCACGCCCGACGATCTCCTCGCCCTCCGGGCGCCGTTCGGTCTCGTAGCTGTCCAGCAGCCCGGGCGCGGCGACGCCCCGCACCGCCAGCGCCAGCTTCCACGCCAGGTTCCAGGCGTCCTGGATTCCGGTGTTCATGCCCTGGCCACCCGCGGGCGGGTGCAGGTGCGCCGCGTCGCCGGCCACGAACACCCGGCCGGCGCCGTACCGGTCCACGATGCCGTGGCTGATCCGGAACACCGACGACCAGCGCAGGTTCGACGCCAGAGTGCCGGGCGGGGCCAGGTGGTCCAGCGCGGCCTGGACGTCGGCGAGGGTCGGCTCGGCGAGCTCCTCGCTGAACCCCGGCGGGGCGTCCTGCCCGCCGGTCTGGGCGAAGAACCGGGGCGGCGCCAGCGTCGCGATCCGGTACCGGGACTCGCCCCGCAACGGGACGCACACCAGCATGCCGTCCATCCGGCCGTCGGTTTCGTGCATGAACCGGAGCAGGTGGCCCGCCGGCATGTCCCAGTCCACGTCCACGTCGCCGAGCATGAACAGCTGCGGGAACCGACCCAGCCCACCGGAGAACGTCAGCCCGAGCAGCTCGCGGACCCGGCTGTGCGCGCCGTCGCAGCCGACCAGGTACTTCGCGCGGATCGTCTCCTCGCCGGCGGCGGTCGCCACCGTGGCCAGCACGCCGTCGTCGTCCTGGGTGAACGTGATCAGCTCGACACCGCGCCGCGGACGCACGCCGAGCGTGGCCAGCCGTTCGGTGAGGATCCGCTCGGTCTCGTACTGGGGCAGGCCGAGGTGCGCGTACGGCAGCTCCGGCAGCTCCCAGCTCATCCGGTGCGTCTGCACGCCGTTGACGAAGACCATGTTCCCGGTCAGCCAGATCCCGGCGTCCATCGCGTCCCGCACGATGCCCTGCTCCGCCCAGATCTCCATCGTGCGGCAGTGCACACCGATCGCCTTGTCGGCATGCCCGGGCGGGGTGGCCTGCTTCTCGATCACCCGGCACTCGATGCCGCGCCGGGCCAGCTCGACGGCGGCGGTCAGCCCGGTGGGCCCCGCCCCGACGATGAGGACGTCCGTTGTCGTGTGCACGTTGATCTCCTTGCCCGTGCTCGGTGCTCGGCTGCTGTCGGGGCGGGCCGCACTGTGGAAGAGGCGGCGCCGGAAGTCGCGGAGGAGGAACGGCGCGATCGGCCCGGCCTCCTCCTGTGCGTGGGCCGGGTTGCCGATCCAGCGGAAGAACTCCGCGGCGCTGGCCCACTCGGCAAAGATGTGGAAGGTGTCCGAGTCCGGCTCGCGCAGCAGGTCTTCACGCAGGTAGCCGGGCACCCCCGCCATCCGCGCCCGAACCTGTGGGTAGCCGTGTTGGAACTCCGCGAGCCGGGCGGCCGGCACGGTGACCTCCACGTCCACGAAGAGCGTGGACGCCTCGCCTTCGGGGTCGCGCATCACCAGCTCGCGTTCCGCCGCGGACGGTTCGCGCAGCGGGCGGACGGTGTCGGCGAAACGCGCGGCGACCGGCCCGTTCCGGTAGTCGCGCAGCGCGGCCTCGTCGGCCCACTCGGTGACGACGACGAACGAGCGCGGATCGTGGGCGTCGAGCAGCAGTTCCTGCCGGAGGTTGCCGGCCAGGCCGCCGACCTGTCCGGCGACCGCTCGCCAGGCGGACTGCACGGCCTGCTCGCACCCCGGGCGCGCCCGTAGCCGGGCCATCGTCCTGATCATGAATTCTCCTTCGGCGGCCTGCGGAAGACGATCGGGCTGATGAAGCCGCCGTAGCCGCGCGCGGCGACCAGGAAGACATCGACAGCCATCCGGCAGGACTCGCGAACGACGAGCAGCAGGGTGCGGATCATCACGGACCTCATTCCTGGTCCCCGGAGGTTCTTGCGCCGGTGCCGGCAAGGTCCCGACCGGTACCACCGGACCACGACGACGCCGTGGTGCGACCGTGCCGGATGTCGCGTCACCCGGCCGTCACCGGCGACCGGTGCCGAGTCCCCGGCCGTTGACGCCGCGGGGACGGGCCCCGGCACAGTGGGGCGTCGGTCCGGCCTACTTCGCCAGCTCGGTACGCGGCAGCATGGCCGGCGACCAAGTCAAGTCGTACCGGGGGGCGGCGACCGCCGTGGCGAAGGCGTCCGCCGCGGCCGGTGAGCTCACGATGCGCCAGTCCGCCTCCTTGTCCACCTCGAACCAGATGAGGCCGATGATCTCCTGGTGGCCGGGCAGCACCCGGAACATCTCGGTGATCCATTGCGCCTTGCGGCCGTTGCCGTCGGAGGCACCGGTCTCGGTGATGACCAGCGGCCGGCGGCTGAAGGCGCGGATCTCCGTGATGGTCGGGTTGAAGATCGAGTCGAAGGACCGCCACTTCGTGAAGGCCCCCGTGCCGTAGTAGCCCGTGATGCCCACCCAGTCGACGTAGTCGTCACCGGGATAGAGCGTCGAGAGTTTCGGGGTCGAGTTGCTCCATCTGGCGTTCGGGCTCCACACCCAGATGACGTTGGTGACCCCGGCGGCCCGGAACAGATCATGGACGTGGCGCCAGGCCTTGACGTAGTCGCCCGGCCGGTTGCCGTTGACCTTCTCGCACCACGGGTACCAGTCGCCGTTCATCTCGTGTGCGAACCGGATGGCCACCGGGTAGCCGAGGGACCTGATCCCGTCCGCCCAGGACCGTAGGTAGCTGTCGAAGTCCCCGCGCGCGATGCGGGACAACCGGTAGTCGGGTTGGGTGGACCGGATGTCGTCGACCTTGTCGGTGGGCAACCGCTTCCGGCGGGCTTGGACGTCCAGTTGGTAGTCCCATGGTTCCCAGCCGAGGATGGGCAGCATGCCGCGACCGCTGATCCGGTCGAAGAGCGTCCGGTCGAAGGTGTCCGCCGCCCATCCGGCGCCGAAGAGCATGGCCTGGGGTTGGCGCCGCGCAGCGGCCGTGAAGGTGTCCACCGCCGTGAAGTCGTGCGGGCCCTTGTCGGTCATGACGCCGATGAACGCCTTTCCGGCGGGAGGGAAGAGTTCCCGGACCGGCCGGGGTGATGCGCTGGGCTGGGCCGGCGCCACCGCGCCCGGTTCGGCCGCCGCCCGCCGGTCGGGACCGCCGGCCTCCCGGCCCTGCGACGTGGTGGCTGGCGCGATGACGAAGGCGTAGGTCAGCAGCAGCGCCGAGATCATCGCCAGCGTGACCCGCGGTACGGTCAGCCTCACCATGGCAGACCCCCGTCAACCGCCACCCGCGACTTCGGCGGGTGGCGCTCCTCGCTCCCGGCGCGGGCGGCGGGCCCGGCCGTCTGGTCGTGCCGCCGCGCGAGCCGGGCCGTGACGCTCGACGCGAGCGCGACCAGCGGCGGAACCAGGCCGGTCAGGAGGGTCAGCACCGGCCACACCCGGAGCAGGGTGACGTCGTTGCCCAGTAGGAAACTCGCGCCGAGCAGGCCGGCGGCGAAGGCCGCCCACCAAAAGTGCAGGCGGAAGGTGGCGAGCGACTCCGTGGTACGCAATGTGCCCTTGGCCGTCACCACGAACGCGAGCTTTCGTCGCAGCAGCGCGCCGACCCCGGCGGCCACGTAGACGGGCCCGGTGAACAAGGCCAGCGCCATGCCGACCAGGCCGATCTCTTCGCGTTCGTGGGGTGCGATGTTGAAGCGGCGGAGCCAGAGCCACAGCACGAACCAGGTGCCGATGGTCGAGCCCCACAGCGCCGACCAGACGGTGACGTCGAGCTGGGCCGTGCTGACCCCGGTGAGCAGGTACATGGCCGTGGCCAGGTTGCCCAGCAGCAGGCTGACCGCCACGCTCGGGTAGTAGAACTGGAGCAGCCGGTACGCCCAGCGGCGCCGCGATCCCAGCTCGCGCGGCGCGCGCAGGTCGGGGCGTACCAGGATCTCGCAGATGCCGGCCGCCCAGCGCTTCTGCTGGTTGAAGTAGTCCGCCCACGACGTCGGGCCCTCCCCGATGGCCACCACGTCGGGGGTGTAGACGCCCTTCCAGCGCCTGCCCGTCTTTGGGTTGACCGCCGCGTGGACCCGGATGCTGGTGAGATGGTCCTCGATGATCGAGTCCTGGTAGCCGCCGACGCTCTGCCACGCCGCCGGCCGGTAGAGGTGGCCGGTGCCGGTGAGCAGGGGCGCGTCCAGACCGTTTCCGCCCCGGGCGATGAGCCCGTTGTAGAGGTACTGCTGGACCGACGCGCCGTGCGCGACCCAGTTCTGGTGCATGTTGCCGTATACCTGCGGTGTCACCACGAAGGCGACGTCCGGGTCGCGGAAGTAACCGAGCGTCCGCTCGAGGAAGCCGGGCAACGGCACGTGGTCCGGGTCGACGTTGGCGACCACGTCGTAGTCGTGCTCGTGCTCCGCCCGCCAGGCGTTGTGGTTGCCCGACTTCGTCCTGGCCCGAAACTCACCGCTCGGCTGGTTGTACTCCGGTCGACCCCGACGGCTGAAGTGACGCACCCCGAGCCGGGCGGCCATCTCCTTCACCGCCGGGTCGTCGCCCTCGTCGAGGATCCAGACGTCGACCCGACCGCAGTACATGAGCTGCGTCATCCTGCGCAGCGTCCGCTCGGCCACCTCGATCGGCTCCTTGCTGGGCACGATGGTGGTGAGCAGGGCGACCCGCAGGCCGACCGGCGGGTCGACCGGAACCGGGTCCCTGGCGTGGAAGGCGAACACCCAGATCACCACGTTCTGCGCGAGGCGGATCAGCTCCACGCAGACGACCACGCAGAAGCCGAGCCGCGCCGCCATCGTCTGCCAGCCGCCGACCCCGATCACGCCCGGTCCTGGTACGTGCTCGGGACGCAGCAGCCAGCCGATGAACAGCAGGCCGGCCGCGCTGTTGACGAGGACGAGCAGGGTCAGGACCACCCGGGCCGCCGGCGGAACGGCAGGGCGGAACTCGACCGCCGCCCGCGGGTGCCGGGGCGCGACCAAGGGTCCGGCGGTGGTCCCACACTTCGCGTACGCGAGCCGAGCCCGGATGTTCAGCTGGCGACGGTCGGGGCGCTCACCCGATGGCGGCTCGGCCGAGCTGATCGCCGGCGGGCTGCCGCCGGACGCCCCGTTCCGCGTGGTCGAAGACAGGCGTGTATCGGCGACGACGCCCACATTGCCCCCCAAGGGTCCGACTCCTGCTCGCCACGACGCGACTGTGGCCGAGCCTAAGTGTCCAAAAAGTCCGAATCACCTGAATCGGCGCATCGGCCAGTACGTTCGCTGCCGGGCGCGTCACCGGGTCACAGCTCCGCCCGCTCGTCCACCAGCAGGGCCAGCGTGAGTCCCGTCGGTCGCCAGACCTGCGCCACCTGGTACCTCGTGCGCAGCAGCCGTTCCCGCGGGCCACCGAGGGCGCGCACCGGGTCCGCCCGCTCGCCGAGCCGGACCACCCACAGCCGGCGCGTCCCCCGCAGGCAGGCGGCGACGTCAGTGCATTCCGCGACCGGCCGCCGGCCGCCGGCGCGCTGCGGGCCGGCGGCGAGCACGTCTCGCGGCCGGCGGTCGGCGGCGAGATAGTGCGCCACCAGGTTCCGGCCGACCCATCCACCACCCGCGTCGGTGGCGCTGTAGACGACGCCGTCGCCGGGTTGCAGCCGAGCTTCGATGATCTCCGCGAGCTGACGGGTGGCCTGCCGATGCCCGTCGGGTTCCCGCAGGGCGACCTGTACCGGCGCACCGATCAGGGCGATCGCCGCCAGCGCCGCCGCGGACCATCGGGCGCCCGCCCGGGCGAGCGCGGCCGCGGCGAGCGTCGCCCACGCGGGCAGCGTGAAGAGCAGGGACTGGGCCAGCCAGATCGGCGTCGCCTGGGCGATCAGCAGCAGCCCGAGCGGCGGCACCACCGCCCAGGCGGTGTAGATGGCGGCGGAGTACCGCAGGGGGAGGCTGAACAGCGCCAGCGCGAACAGCAGGGCCGCCAGCGCGGCGACGCCGAACAGCTCCCTCGGGGTGGCGGCCAGCACGTCCAGGCTCGGCCTGGAGACCTGCGCGAGGTGCGTGCCGTGCCGCACGGCGACCCGGAGCAGCGCGGCCGCGGGCAGCGCGCCCACCGACGCGGCGACCAGCCAGCGGAGAGCCATCCGTCGCCGGAAGGCGAACACGGCCCAGCCGTGGCCGGCGAGCAGCAGGAGCGCGGCGACGTCGCACAGACCCAGCACCGCGACCGCACCGGCGTATCCCGCGAAGCGCCAGAACCTTGGCCGGTCGATGGCCGGTACGAGCAGCGAGGTGGCGAGCACGGCGGCGAGCAGGGTCAACGCGTACGGCTGGGCCTCCTGCGCGTACCGCGTCGAGGTCGGCAGCAGGGCGAAGACGACACCGGCCAGCACGCCGGCGGCCGGCGCGAACATCCGGGCGGCCAGCGTACCGACGAGCGCCGCCGCGGCGGCCATGGCCAGGATGGAGGGTGCGCGCAGGGCGAGGTCGGAGGTGCCGAAGACCTCGGCCCAGGCGCGCATCAGCAGGTGGTAGGGCGCGAGGGCGGCCTCGCCCCCGCGCAGCGTCGACCAGTTGTCCCGCCAGGGTGAGCCGGCGGCGCCCCAGGTCGCGAGTTCCTCCATCCGCAGTCCGGGTGCGCCGGCCCTGAGCACACTCAGCGCGCCCATCAGCAGCGCCGGTACCAGCCACGCGGCGACCCTCCAGCGCGGGGTGTCGGTGGCCGGACGACCGGGTGCGGTGCCCTGGTCTTCTCCCCAGGGGTCCTCGACACCGGCCTCCGCCGGTCCGAGCCGGGGCAGGACCAAGGTCTCCGCGTCGTCCATCGTGTCTCACGCATCTCCGTGGGTTCCGGCGGTGGAGGCCGGGGGGCCGCTGCGGCGGGCAGCACGAACCCGGGCCAGCAGGGCCGGGTCGCGCCGTGGATGTCGCCTTGGAGCATATGAAGCCGACCCCGACAAAGATGCGCATATGAGACGAAAGCCGCCTAACGGGCGCCTGCCGCGCGCGCCTCCTCCCCGGGGAGGAGGCGCGCTCCGACCGCCGGCCGGAACCGGGGCCCACGGTCGGGCGCGGCCCGTGGCCGAGTTCACCAGCATCTACAGGTATGACTACCGCACTGCACCGGGCGGCACACTGGCACCGCCCCCTGATGGTCTTCGTCTCGGCGATGGCGGTGCTCGCCGTCGTCGCCGCGGTCGGCGTCCTCGTCGACCCGCGCGTCCTCACCGGCGCACCGATCTGGCTGAAGCCGTTCAAGTTCGCCGTGTCCTTCGTGCTGTACGGCACCACCCTGGCCTGGATGCTCTCCCTGCTGCCGCGACGGAGCCGGACCGCGGAGTGGGCGGGCACGACCATCGTCGCGATGTCGCTGGTCGAGATGGTGGTGATCGTCGGGCAGGTGCTGCGCGGCACTACCAGCCACTACAACGAGACGACCCCGCTGAACGCCGCCCTGTGGCAGGTGATGGGCGCGTCGATCATGGTGCTGTTCATCGCGCACTTCGTGATCGGGATCGTGGTACTGCGCCACCCGATCGCGGACCGGGTCGCCGCGTACGCGGTCGGGCTGGGGCTCGGCCTGTCCCTGCTGGGCATGCTGGTGGCGGTACCGATGGTGCTGCCCAGCCAGGACCCGGGGATCGAGGGGATCGCCGGGGCGCACAGCGTCGGCGTCGCGGACGGGGGGCCGGGGCTGCCGCTGATCGGGTGGAGCACCACCGGCGGCGACCTGCGGATCGGGCACTTCGTGGGCCTGCACGCCCTGCAGGCGCTGCCCATCCTGGCGATGCTGCTGAACCGATTCCTCGGCACGCGGCTCGACGAACGCAGTCGGGTACGGCTGCTGGTCGTCGCCGGCGGGGCGTACGGCGTACTGACGATGCTGTTGACCTGGCAGGCACTGCGCGGACAGCCGCTGCTGCGGCCGGACGCGCTGACGTTGGCCGCCGTGGCGGCCCTGGTGGTGACCACCGCGACCGCCGCCGGCCTGGTTGTGGCTCGCCGCCGCCGCCCGGAACTGGCGCTGGCCGCATGACCGGGGCGCTGTTCACGCTGACGTTCGCGGTGGCCGCGCCGTTCTGGGCGCTGATGATCCTGCTGCCGTACTGGTCCTGGACCGCCCGGATCATCTCCTCGCCGTTGATCGTGCTGCCGGTCCTGGTGATCTACGCGCTGCTGGTGCTCCCGGCGCTCGGCGAGGTGCTGCCGGCCGTGCTGTCGCCGACCCTGGACGGCGTGCGCGACCTGCTCGGCACCGCCGACGGCGCGGCGGCGGCCTGGGCCCACCTGATCGCGTTCGATCTCTTCGCCGGCCGGTGGGCGTGGCTCGACAGCCGGGAACGGGGGGTGCCGGCGCTGATCATGGCGCCGGCGCTGGTGCTGACGATCCTGCTCGGGCCACTCGGCCTGGCCGCCTACCTCGGGATCCGGACCAGGTGGGTCCGGCCGACCGCGGCTGCTGCCCGCGCGCCGCAGCGCCTAGGCTGATCCGATGGGCTGGGTGGGACGACTGTTCGACCCGCGCGACACCCTCGCGCGGCTGCTGCTGCTCGACCTCAGCGGCGTCGGCTACCTGGTCTTCGGCACCCAGTCCGGCGGCTCGCCGACCGCCACGCAGTGGCTCCTCGCGGCGGTCGCGTTCGCCGTCGCGCTGGTGGTCCACCGCCGCCCACTGGTCAACCTGGTGGCGCAGGCCGCGCTGCTGGCGGTGGCGATCCAGGTCGTCGACGACACCACGATCAACCAGGTGGGTGCCAGCTACGCGCTGCTCGAGCTGGCCATGTGGGCGCGCCGGCCGGGACTCATCTGGCTGGCCGCCGGGCTGCTCGCCGCGATCGATCTGACCGACTCGATCGGCGATCCGTTCGGGCGGTTCCTCTCCGGGGTCTTCGGGCTGACCGTGGAGGTCGGCCTGCCGCTGCTGCTCGGCCTGGTCATCCGGACCACCCGGGAACTCGGCCGGCAGGCCGAGGAACGCGCGGCGGAGGAGCAGCGCCGGCGCGAGTCGGAGAGCCGGGCCGCGCGCGCCGACGAACGCACCGCCATCGCCCGCGAGTTGCACGACGTGGTCGCGCACCACGTGGCGTCGATGGTGCTGCGGGTCGGGGTGGCCCGGCACGTCCTCACGGATCTGGATCCGCGGGTGGGCGAGGTGTTCGACGACGTGCACGGCACGGGGACCGCGGCCCTGGCGGACCTGCGCCGGCTGGTCGCGGTCCTGCGCGACCCCAACGGGGTACGCGGTGACGCGGCGCTGACCGCGATCGAGCCGTCGGCCGTCCCGGCGGCCCTCGGCGCGGCGGTCGACCGGGCCCGCCAGGCCGGCGTCACGGTGGAGGCCGACATCGACCCGGCGGTCGGCGCCCTCGACGCGGTGCGGGGCCTGGCCGTGTTGCGCCTGACCCAGGAGGCGTTGACCAACGTGGCCAAGCACGCCGGCACGTCGGCGCTGGCGCGCCTCACGGTCTCCGTGGTCGACGGGGCCGTCCACTGGGAGGTCTCGGACGACGGGCGCGGCCGGGTGCCGGCGGCGGTGCCGTCCGGCGGTGGCCACGGCCTCACCGGCATGCGGGAACGCGTCGAGGTCCTCGGCGGTCAGTTGGCGGCGGGCCCGACCGGCGCGGGTTGGCGGGTGCGTACCGTCCTTCCGGCCACGACCCCCGCGCCGACGGCTGCTTCCCTCTCCCCCGCCGGCACGCCGGCCCAGCCGCCGCCCCGCGACCGCGGGACCTCGGTCGCACCGCGCGCGGCGGAGCCGGCATGATCCGGCTCCTGCTGGTCGACGACCAGCACCTCATCCGCGCGGGCCTGCGCATGCTCTGCGACGCCCAGCCCGACATCGAGGTCGTCGGCGAGGCCGACAACGGCCGCGAGGCGATCGCCCTCGCCGCGCGGCTCATCCCCGACGTCGTCGTCATGGACCTGCGCATGCCCGGCGTCGACGGGATCACCGCGACCAGCCGGATCCTCGCCGACCGCCCGGCCACCCGCGTCCTGGTGCTGACCACCTTCGGCGACGACGACCACCTCTATCCGGCGCTGACCGCCGGCGCCTGCGGATTCCTGCTCAAGGACGCACCGCCCGCCGACCTGCTCGACGGCATCCGCCGGGCCGCCGCGGGCGACAGCCCGTTCAGCCAGGAGGTGCTGCGACGCCTGGTCCAGCGTGCGGTGCACGCCCGCGCCGAGACGCCGCCACCGGCCCAGGGACTGACCGCCCGCGAGCAGGACGTGCTGAACCTCGTCGCCGAGGGGCTGTCCAACACGGAGATCGCCGATCGGCTGCACATCGGTGTCACCACGGTCAAGACCCACATCACCAGCCTGATGACCAAGACCAACAGCCCCAACCGGGTACGCCTGGCCCTGTTCGCCCGGGGCGCCTGAGGCTGCCAGGCGCGTCGGGTGGGCGGCGCGGCCGACCCGGTCGGGTCGCCGCGGTGACGCGTCCAGGTTGCCCCTGGCGGCAGCTCTGTGGGCCACGGCGCGCCTCGATGATCTGGTACGTTGCGGCGGCGAACGCAGGTCACACGGGGGAGCAAGATCATGCGGACGGTCCGGCTTGGACTGTTCAGCTCGGTCATCATGGCGGTAGTCGTCATGGCGGGCTGCAACGACGGCAACAACTCGGCGGGCGACTCCGCGAAGTCCGGCGGCAACGCGGCGGCCACGGCGCCGGCGATCGCTGCCAGCGCCACCGCATCGGGTGCTCCGGCCACGGACGCCGACACCAAGGCCGCCTGCACCACCATCAGCGGTGACATCAGGACCACCATGGCCAAGGTCGCCAAGGCGGAGAAGATTGGGCCGCCGGCGGGGCACTCCGCTGTCAGCGCCGAGTATTCCGCTGGTGCCGCCGGACTCTACGCGCACATGTTCACCGCGAGCACCCAGGTCAACGATGCCGCGAAGCAGGTCGCGACCGCCATGTCGGACCTCGCCGACACGTACGCGACGGCCCCCGGGAAGACGCCGAGCAAGACGGCCCTGAACACCGCCGTCAAGCAGTTCCAGGCCACCTGCGCGACCAGCTGAGGAGTGGGCCCCGGTATCCGGCCGCCCGACCGGATACGTATCCGCGGCGCGAACCGCCGCGCACCAGGGCGTCGAGTGGTGGGAGGGTCGGATGCGCCTGCACGTGGGGTGCGCGATGTGGACGCACAAGTCCTGGCAGGGACGCTTCCTGGCGCACCCGCTGCCGGCCCACGAGCGGCTGCGCGCCTACGCCGGCTGGTGCACCGCGGTCGAGGGCAACACCACCTTCTACGCGACCCCGTCGCCGGAGACGGTGGCGTCGTGGGCGCGGCAGACCGACCCCGACTTCCGGTTCGTGCCCAAGCTGCCGAAGGTCGTCACGCACGAACGCCGGCTCACCGGCGCCGACGACGAGCTTCGGGCCTTCCTGAACGCGATCGAACCCCTCGGCCCACGAGCCCACGCCCTCTGGATCCAGCTGCCGGGCTCGTTCGGCCCCGCCGACGTACCCGCGCTGGCCCGGTTCCTGCGCGGGCTGCCCACGATCCACCGGTACGCCGTGGAGGTCCGCCACCCGGCGTTCTTCGACGACCCCCGGGCAGTGCGGACGCTCGAGGAAACGCTTGTCACGGTCGGCGCGGAATGGATCCCCTTCGACACCACCGCGTTCTTCCGCACCCCGCCGACCAGCGACGCGGAACGGGAGGCGTGGACCAGGAAGCCACGTACGCCGCTGCGCACCCGCGCGCTGACCGACCGGCCGATCGTCCGGTACCTCGGCCGGGACGACCCCGCGCGGACGGTCGAGGGCTGGCAGCCATGGCTCGACGTGGTGACCGGTTGGCTGCGCGAGGGTCGCTCGCCGACCGTGTTCGTGCACACCCCGGACAACGCCGACGCCCCCGACCTCGCCCGCCGCTTCCACGACGAGGTCCGGGCGCGCCTGCCCGAGCTCGAGCCACTGCCGGAGCCGGTGCCCGTGGGGCCGTCGACGCTGTTCTGACCGGGCGGGACGGAGGGTGGCAAACCCAGCGTGAGGCTGCCCGCGTTGGCCGCTGAGCCAACCGCTCTTTGCGGCTACCCCGCTACGGGATGGGCGTCGGCTACAACCGGCGCGGTGGCGAGTCCCCCCGAGGCCGGAGACCGGAAGCCCTTGAGGATCAGGTACAGAGCGAGGCAGAGCTCCCAGGCGAACACTGGGATGGCGGCGATGGCTGCCCATACCGAGATCTGCTGGTAGATGCCGAACATCTGGGCGGTGCCCGAGGCGAAGACCAGCGGGCCGCCGACCAGTCCCAGCACGGGGATGAACCGGGGCACCAGGCCGGACCGGTAGAGCAGGTACGCGAGCAGCACCGTGTTCGTTCCGCAGATGAAGCTGGGCCCGACCAGGAATGTCCAGTTGTGGAACGCTACGAGGGCGCTTCCCAGCGCGGTCGCGTCGGCGCCGGCCGTCCCCGCCGAGTCCTGCCGCAGGGTCACGACGGCAAGGAGCGGAACGACGCCGACGGCAATGACGCCGGCTTCGAGCGTGCGCAGGCCGACATAGCCCAGGGCGACACCCTCGTTCTGCCGCTTGACGATGGGAAACAGCGTGACCGCCGTCCCGACGATGGCGAGGGCCAGGACCACCTCGAGGAACACACCAAGGAGCACCTGGGTGTCGGGACCCGGGCCGACGACGTAGTCGGCGTGGTGGAGAACCGGTCCGTAGAGGGCGACCGCCGCGATCGAGGTGACGTGAGTGACCAGGAACAGGACACCGACGACCGTGGCCGTCCTTCTGTTTGATGGCATGTGGGTCTCTTCCACGCAGGGAGGTGTACGACGTACACCTCAATGCCCAAACCATAGGTGTACGCTGTACACATGTCAAGCGGCGAGATCGATCATCACCGGCACCTGGGCGGTGGGCGGCATGGCTGAGTCGGCGCAGGCCCCACGGCGTGTCCCGTTGAACCGGGATCGCGTGCTGCGCGCCGCGGTGGCGCTCGCCGACGACGTCGGCATCGAGGCGCTGAGCATGCGCAACCTGGCCGAACGGCTGGGCGTGGTGCCGATGGCCCTCTACAAGCACGTGGCGAACAAGGAGGAGCTGCTCGACGGCGTGGTCGAGATCATCGTCGGCGAGATCGATCCACCCGCCCAGGGCGCGGACTGGAAGGACGCCATCCGGCAGCGGATCCTGTCGGCCCGACGCGCGCTGTTGCGTCACCGCTGGGCATCCCAGGTGATCGAGTCGCGCCTGCACGCCCCACCGGTCGTGCTGGACTACATGAACTCGCTGATCGGAATGTTCCGGGCCGGCGGTTTTTCCGTTGACCTGACCCACCACGTGATGCACGCCCTCGGCAGCCGGATGTGGGGTTTCACCCAGGAGGTGTTTCCCACCCCACCACCACCCGCTGACCCGGACGTGCGGGCGGCCATGTTCGGCCAGCTGGCAGCGCAGTATCCCTACATCATCGAGATCGCCACGGCGGGATCGCACGACGAGGAATCGGCCGTGGGTCGAGGCTGCGACGATCAGTTCGAGTTCGAGTTCGCGTTGGACGTCCTCCTGGACGGGTTCGAGCGACTCCACCAGCAGGGCTGGAGCTCCACCGACCGTAGGCGAGCCACACGCGCCAGTGCGTAGCTCGTTCCAGGTCGACAAGCCAGCGGGCATCGACGAAGTCGAGGGCGCGGGAGGCATATGCCATGGCGCCTCGGGTACCTGCCGGGCATGGCGCGCTACACGAAACCCGAGCTCAGAGAGCAGCTCAAGGAAGAGATCAAGGCTTCCGACAAGGGCGGCAGGCAGGGGCAGTGGTCGGCGCGTAAGTCGCAGCTACTGACCCGGGAGTACGAGAAGCACGGCGGGGGCTACCAGGGCCCGCGGGACCAGCGGCAGAAATCCTTGCAGCGCTGGGGCGAAGAGGACTGGCAAACCAGGGAGGGCGCTACCCGGGCGCGCCGCAACGGCGAGACCCGTCGTTACCTTCCCAAGCAGGCATGGGAACAGCTCTCCGCTGAGCAGCAGCGCGCGACCGACGCCAAGAAGCGGAACGAGTCCAAGTCCGGCAGGCAGTACGTTTCCAATACCCAGCCAGCCAAACGCGCACGACGGAACGCCACGTCGGCCCCACGAATCTCGGAAATGACTGTCGCCGAGGCGGCCAAGCTTGTCCGCGGCCTTGACACCCGGCAACTCAAAGGGGCACTGCAACTCGAACGCGAGGGCAAGGCTCGCAAGACGCTCATCCAGCGCCTGCAGTCAGAACTTGACCGACGCTGAGCCCGCCTAGCTCGGGGGTGGTCGAGGAGGCGCCACCCCGCTGACCGCACGCCTCACGTGGGCAGGTCGGCGCCTGTCTGCTCCTTCACCATGTACTCCGCGTACCAGTCGGGCCAGTTCGGGTCCGCCTGGCCGATGCGCTTCTCGTGCTCGCCGTGGGCGGCCGCCGCACGCTGCAGCGCACTCGCCAGGTCGCGGGCGGAGCTGAACGAAGTCGCGGCAGCCTCGACGCGCCCGGGAAGCCGGGTCGTGATCTCCTGCAGCAGCCAGGTGTTGCCGTCGGGATCGCTGAACGAGGCGCGCGAGTAGTAGCTACGGCGCTCGGGGTCCAAACCGCTGACCGGGCCTTCCGGGCCGAGGTGATGAGGGTCGCTCACCTCGACACCGACGGCGACCAGCGCGTTCCGGGCCGCCTCGAGGTCGGACACGATCAGGTACTCCTTGGCTGAACCAGGCGCCGCCGACGTGAGGTCCGGCCCGAAGTGGACCGAACACTGCGAGCCGGGCGGCGTGAACTGGATCACGCCAGGCGGTGTCTGGTCGAGCCTCCACCCGAGGCGCCCGTAGAACTCCTTGGCCCGGTCGACGTCCGAGACCGGGAGGACGACCACCTCGAGCTTCATGTCGACCTTCGTGCTCATCGCGGCCTCCTGGACTCGGTGAGGGCGCATCATGCGCTTCCCTGCGGCGTCCCAACAGTGAGACGCCCCGGTCGGTTTCCTGGCCTGGTCTCGGGTACGACGGTACTGCCTGCGCAGTTGCCACGGGCGCCGTTCTCAGCATCACGGTTACGGCTGCCATCCTGCTGTTTCTCACCGTCGCAGCGGTGCCAGCACAGGCGACGATCTTCTGCCCGCCGCGGGCCGGGCCATTTCCCCACTGCTGCCACCTCGCCCGGCCGGGCCCGCCATCATCGAACTGGGGCTCGCCAAGAAGGAGGTCAACCGATGGTTGACAACGACCTCGTGCTCATCACCGGCGTCGGGGGCGTGGGCCGCACCGTCGTCGACCTACTGCGGGCGCAGGACATGCCGGTGCGCGCGATGGTCCGCCGCGACGACGATCGTGCCGCTGAGCTGCGGGCGATCGGCGTGGATGTCGTCCTGGGCGATCTGACCCGACCGGAGAGCGTCGCGGCCGCGCTGCAGGGTGTCGCACGGATGTACTTCGCGATGCCCGTGTCACCGGACCACCTGCTGGCAGCGACGGTCGTGGCCACCGTGGCGCGGGAGTACGGGAAGCTGATGGCTCTGGTCGACATGTCCCAAGGGACGGTGTCGCAGATGACCGCCACCAGCACCGCCGAGTCGCACCAGCAGCGGCTGCACTGGCTGGCGGAGCAGGTGTTCAACTGGTCCGGTCTGCCGGTGGTACACATCCGGCCGACGTCGTTCCTGGACAATCCGCTGTTCACCACGCTGGCAGCGGTCTCGATCCGGATGAACGGCACCATCGCGCTACCTTTCGGCACCGGGCGCACCTCGCCGATCGCCGTGGAGGACGTCGCCCGGGTGGCCGCCACCGTGCTCCGCGACCCGGCTCCGCACCTCGGGCACGTCTACGAGCTGACCGGGCCACGCAGCGTCGACATGACGCAGGTGGCCGAGGAGTTCTCCCGGGCACTTGGCCGCCCGGTCTCCTACGTGGATCTTCCGCCGGAGCAGTGGCAGTCGGAGGTGCTCGCAAAGGCTGGCCTGCCGCCGCACAGCGAACAGCACATCGCCACCATGGCCCGACTGCACCGCGAAAACCGCTACGACCGCACATCCAACGACGTCGAACGCGTGACGGGTGTGCCCGCGCAGACGATCGAGGCGTTCGTGGCCGCTCGCAGAGACCTCTACCTGGGCTGAGCACCTCGAAACCGCACCACCGAGCGCCACGACAGCCGCCCCTGAGCGACGTGCATGGCAGGCCGGGCCGGTCGCCGTCAACCGGAGCCAGAGCGTGCGGCGACGGACATCGGCGCGCTGAGTCGGCCCTCGTTTCCGCTGCGATCCAGTCCGGACACGCAGTAGGAGAGCGGGCGGTCGACGGGGGCGGTGCGGTCGACCCAGCCGGTACCCCGGGTGGTGCCGACAAGCTGGGCCGCGTCGCCGTCCACGCGGTAGACGGCGAAGCTCGCGGCGCCGTCTCCGCGCCAGGTCAGCGCCACCCCGCCGGCGTCCGCACGCCGCGCGCCGGTGACCGCGGGTACGGCCGGCGGTGCCGCCGGTAGCTGCGCCATCGCGGGTACCAACGCCGGGCCGGCGTAGTGGGCAGCGCTGTACCGGCTGACCGCCCCGAGCTTGTCGGCGCGTACCTGCCTGGCGCTGAAGTGCACGCTCCCGCTCACGCCGTGCCGCCGGTTGAGGGCGAGCTGGCGGTCCAGCTCGGCCGGGTCGCGCCAGGCGCCGCGCTCGCCCACCCGGTAGTCGGCCTGGCCGATGTAGAGCTGCACCCGGGTGCCCCGCACCGTGGCCGCCCACCACGGCAGCAGCTTGGCGTAGTCGGCCTTGCCGAACCCGATGTGCCAGTAGAGCTGCGGCACGACGTAGTCCAGCCACTGCTCCCGGACCCAGAGTCGAGTGTCGGCGTAGATGTCGTCGTAGCTCTGCAAACCTGCGGTCGGTGAACCGGCCGGGTCGGTGCGCTTGTTGCGCCAGATGCCGAACGGGCTGATGCCGAACTTCACCCACGGCTTGATCGCCTTGATCCGCTCGCTCATCTCCCGGACCAGGGTGTTCACGTTGTCCCGGCGCCAGGCGTGCTTGTCGGCGTACCCCCGGCCGTAGCGGGCGAACGCCGCGCCGTCCGGGAAGTCCTGCCCGGCCTCCGGGTACGGATAGAAGAAGTCGTCGAAGTGCACCCCGTCGACGTCGTAGCGCTGGACCGCCTCCAGCATCGCGTCCTCGACGAACGCGCGCGCCTCCGGGATGCCCGGGTTGAAGTAGAGGCGGCTGCCGGGCCGGTCTGCGCTGGGATAGGTCACCACCCAGTCGCGGTGCCGCCGCAGCGGGTGGGTCGGCGCGAGCTGGTCCAGCCGGGGGCCGGGCCCGCCCACCGTGGCCGGCTGCCCGCCGCGGTACGGGTTGAACCAGGCGTGGAACTCCAGGTTCCGGGCGTGCGCCTCGGCGACCATGAACTCCATCGGATCCCAACCCGGGTCACGGCCGTCGCGGTGTCCGGTCAGCCACTCCGACCACGGGGCGTACCTCGACGGCCAGAGCGCGTCCCCGCTCGGCCGTACGTGCACGAAGACCGCGTTGTGGTTGTGCCGCACGGCCAGGTCCAGCCAGCCCCGGAACTCCGCCCGCACCGTCTCGGCCGGCAGCCCGCGCCGGCTCGGCCAGTCGATGTTGTTCACCGTCGTGATCCACATGCCGCGCAGTTCCCGGGGCGCTCGGGCCGGCCGGCCGGCGCAGGCGGGGGTGCCGCCCGCCGTGCCGGCGTCGGACGCCGCGCCGATGGTCGCCGCGTCGCCAGGTGCACCGCCGTCGCCAGCAACCCGGTCCCGCAGCGACCAGGCTCCGACCGCGGCCGCCACGGCGAGCGCGGCGACCACCGCGACCAGAGCGCGGGTACGACGGCGGTGAGCGGGCGGAGCGGCGGCGGGCATTGGCCCAGTCTGCCCAGTGCGGCCGGCCGGGTGAACCAGTTGGACCGTTACTTAACGGTCAGATAAGGCAGCATGACGCAGCCGCCCGATCACCAACACCAACCCCAGGCGGCCGCTACCGCTGCTGGAGTTGCTCGCGCACCCGTGGTGCGACCTCGGTGCCGAAGAGGCGGAGATTCTCCATGAGGGCGGCGTGCGGCATCGGGCCCATGCCGTACTTCAGGTCGAAGCGGTTCGCGTCGAGGGCGGTCATGGTCTTGACGATGCGTCGGGCGAGCGTCTCGGGCGAGCCGACGTAGAGGGAGCCGTACTCGACCTCGTGTTCGAAGTAGTCGCGGGTGATCTCCGGGAAGCCGCGCTGCCGGCGGGCGTCGAGCATGAAGGTCTGATAGGTGGGCCAGTACTCCTCCTTCGCCTGTTCGTCGGAGGCCGCCACGTGCCCCGGCGAGTGCACCCCGATCGGCAGGGGCGCGATCCCCGACTGCTCGGTGGCCGCCCGGTAGAGCGCGGAGAGCCGGGCGAAGCGGGCGGGATTGCCGCCGATGATCGCGAGCATCAGGGAGAACCGGTGCCGCGCGGCGCGCACGACGGATGCCGGGTTCCCGCCGACGCCCACCCAGGTCGGTAGCGCGCCGCCGGCGGTACGCGGGTAGACGTCGAGTCCCGGCAGGGCGGCCCGCGTGGTTCCCGACCAGGTGACCGGTTCTTCGGTCCGCAGTCGGGCGAAAAGTTCGAGTTTCTCCTCGAACAGGCGGTCGTAGTCGGCGAGGTCGAAGCCGAACAGCGGGAACGACTCGGTGCTGGAGCCGCGGCCGAGGATCACTTCGGCGCGGCCGGCGGAGAGAGCGTCGAGGGTCGCGTACCGCTGGAACACGCGCACCGGGTCGTCCGAACTCAGCACCGTGACCGCGGACCCCAGGTGGATGCGAGAGGTTCGGGCCGCGATGGCGGCCAGGACCAGGTCGGGTGCGGAGAGCGGCATCTCGGCGATGTGGTGCTCGCCCAGTCCGAAGAAGTCGAGCCCCGACTCCTCCGCAAGGACCCCCTCCGCGACCAGTTCGCGGATGTTCTGCGGCTGGCTGAGCAGCTCGCCGTCAGGGCCGAGCGTCATCTCCCCGAAGCTGTCGACACCGATCACGACCGGGTGTCCGCCACGCGTACTCGCCATTGCCAGCTCCTCCAGTGTGATTGACGCGTCAATGTTGATGCGTCAATCATACGGCTATGCTTGACCAGTCAAGGGAAGTGAGGTGGACAGCATGAGTGACGAGGGCCTCGCCGCGGCTCCGGTCGCCCGGCAGCGGATGACGAGCGCGGAACTGACGGTCTGGCGGACGCTGATCGACACCACCGCCGAACTCCGGCGGGTCCTGGGAGCGCAGCTGCTGCAGGATTCGGGCCTCTCACCGGCGGACTATCAGGTGCTCCTCGCGTTGAGTGAGGCAGCGGACCGGCGGCTGCGCTCGTCGGAGCTGGCGGCAACCATCGACTGGGAGCGGAGTCGGCTCTCCCACCACCTGAACCGGATGGAGCGGCGCGGGCTGATCCGCAGGGACGACTGCGCCACCGACAGCCGCGGTTCCGAGGTTTCGCTCACGGATGACGGGGCGCGGATGTTCTCCGGCGCGACCGCACCCCACATGAGGGCCATCAAGAGGCACTTCGCCGACGCCCTGACGCCCGAGCAGTTCGAGGCGCTCGCCGACGTACTGCGGTCCCTGCAGCACCATCTCCACCCGGAACCGACCACTCGTGCCGAGGAGGAACGGTCATGACGGCCAGCCTGTCGTCCATGCCACGGCTGCCACGGATCGCCGTGCTCGGTGCGGGGCACACCGGTCCGGTGATCGCGCGCGTCGCGCTCGCCGCCGGCCATCCCGTGACCATCGCGGCCTCCGGCTCCCCGGAGAAGATCGCCCTCATCACCCAGGTACTTGCGCCGGGGGCCGAGCCGCGCTGGGCGGCAGATGCCGTCGCGGACGCCGATGTCGTGGTGCTGGCCATACCGCTGCACAAGTTCGCGGCCTTCGACCCCGCCCTGGTGGCCGACAAGTTCGTCGTCGACACGATGAACTACTGGCCGCCCATCGACGGCGTTCAGCAGATGTTCGACGATCCCCGGTACGGCAGCAGCGAGATCGTCCAGCGCCGGCTCGCCCACTCGACGGTCGTCAAGACCCTCAATCACATCGGCTACCACGAGCTTGAGGACGACCGCCGCCCAGCGGGCTCGCTGGAGCGCCGCGCGCTCGGCGTCGCCGGGGACGACCCGGGCGCGGTGAAGACCGTGGCGGAAGTCATCGAGGGCATCGGCTACGCGGCCGTCCAGCTGGACAGCCTGCGTGCCGGGCGCCTCCTCCAACCGGGCGGCCCGGTCTTCGGTGTGTCGCTGCGCCAGACCGAGTTCGAGCAGGCGCTGGCCGCCTGAGCCGCACCGCCAAACCCGTTCCGCAATCACCACAGAAGGACTCACCGTGACCACTGCACCCTCGGACGCCGTACGAGCCTCCGCCGCCGAACCCACGACATTCCCACTCGTGCTCGGCCTCGACACCTTCGGCGACGTCACCAACGACGACGACAACCGCCCCCTGTCGCACGCCCAGACGATCAGGAACCTCGTCGAACAGGGCGTCCTCGCAGACCAGGTCGGGGTGGACTTCTTCGGGATCGGTGAACACCACACCGATGACTATCCACTCTCGGCTGCCGACGTGGTACTCGGCGCGATCGCCGCACGGACGACCCGGGTCCGCCTCGGGTCGGCGGTCACGGTGCTGAGCTCCGACGATCCCGTCCGGGTGTTCCAGCGCTACTCCACGCTCAACGCGGTCTCCGGCGGTCGGGCGGAGGTCATCCTCGGCCGGGGATCCAGCATCGACTCGTTCCCGCTCTTCGGCTACGACCTGGCCGACTACGAGCAGCTCTTCGAAGAGAAGGCTCAGCTCTTCGCCGAGCTGCTCAAGGGCGGGCCGGTCACCTGGGAAGGCAAGCTGCGTGCCCCGCTGCACAACCAGGACGTCGTACCGCACACCGAGTCCGGGCCCTTCCCGGCGTGGATCGGCGTCGGCGGCAATCCCCAGTCGGTGATCCGCGCCGCCCGCTACGGGTACTCGCTGATGCTCGCGATCATCCGTGGGTCCCCGGCGCGCTTCGCACCGTTCTCCCAGCTCTTCCAGCAGGCCCTGCAGCAGCTCGGGCAGGCCCCGCGGCCGGTCGGAGTGCACTCGCCCGGGCACGTCGCCGCTACCGACGAGCAGGCCCGCGAGGAGTTCTGGCCGCACTACCGGGAGGCCATCCGCCGGGTCGCCAGGACGCGGGGTTTCGCCGTACCGACCAAGGAGTCCTTTCTGTACGAGATCGGGCCACGCGGGTCGCTCTATGTCGGTTCGCCCGAAACCGTCGCGCAGAAGATCGCGGCGAACCTCACCGTCCTCGGCGCGAACCGCTTCGAGATGAAGTACGGCATGGGCGGCCTCTCCCACGAGGCACTCATGACCGCCATCGAGCTCTACGGCACCCAGGTCATCCCGCGCGTCCGTGAGATTCTGAGCTGAGCCTGAGCGGAAACCGGCTCCGCCACCACCGTTCGGCGCGGCGGGGCCGGGGGCGATGCGCGCTCGTCCGTGCCAGCGGCTCCGTTCCGCGCCCCTGCCGGTTCCCGCTCGACGCGGTGTCGTGGGCTCAGCTGGTCCGAATGGCAAAGGTCACCCGGGTACCGGCTTCGTCGGCACTGATGGCGAAGTCGTCGCATACCTGTCGGGCGATCCACAGTCCCCGACTGCCTTCCATGTTCGGGTCCGGCGGTCGGTATCCGGCCAGCGGGTCATCCGGGCCCGTCCCCTGGTCGCGGATCTCGCACACGATCTCGCCCGGCGCCCCCCACAGGTGCAGGCTCGGACGGCCGGCACCGTGGCGAAGGCTGTTGCTGGCCATCTCGCTGAGCACCAGGAGAAGGTCGTCGAGGCGGTCGTCGGCCAGCCATCCGACGGTGTGGACGAGGGTGCGCACCTGGCGGCGCAGCCCGGCGACATCGGCGAACGTGGCGGCCAGCGCCGGGGTGCCGATAGGCCGTAGCGCCGGGTCCGGCAGCTGACGCAGGAGCTGATCGGGTGGCTGATATCTGTCGCTGCCGACCGGCTGAGGGTCGAGGACGGTCGCGTGGGTACGGCAGGCGTCGGCGAGCACCGCTGAAGGCAGGGCACGTACGTCGTAGGGGCACACGATCTCGGCGGGTGCCTGCGTGAAAACGGCGTTCAGCGCGGACTCGTACCGGGTCCAGCCGACGTGCCGATCCGGCGGACCGAAGCCGACCTCCCCGACGATGGACACTCCCGGCCGGCCCTCGGCGATCGCCTGGTCGAGCAGCCGCTGCCAGCCCGCCACGGTGGTCGTGGGGCGCCGGTACCAGTCATCGCGGTCGAGGAACGTGACCTCGCCGGCCTGGTCGCCGAGGGCGTCGCGCAGCAGGACGATGTTCGCCGGGGTACTGGCCACCACGGCCGCATCACCGCGGGTCAGCCCGGTGCGCAGGAACGCCGACAGGACGGTGGTGAACTCGTCGTCTCGGTCGTAGAACATCGCGTGGTGGCGCAGGGTCCGTCCGGTCGTCGCAGTCACTGGACCGTCACCGCCCGAGTGGCCACGTCGAACGAACCCAATCGCCACAGCCGCTGAAACGCCCGGGACGCGCCACGGATCGTGACCAGCCCACGCAGGTCCGCCACCGCCCGACACGCCCGCACGAGCGCGCGCATGCCGGCGACGTCGACGAACTCCAGGCCGGAGACGTCCAGCATCGGCCGCTCGGCGGCCAGCGCTGCCGTGGTCAACGCCGGGACCAGCCGGTCGGCGTGGGTGAAGTCCAGCTCACCGCCCAAGCACAGCACACCGTCCGGCGAGGCGCAGACGCGGAACCTGATCAGCGGCGGGCCGGGACGAACGGACACGTTGACCTGATGCACCGATTCGATCAACGCCAGCTCGTCCGGCTTCCACCGCTGCCCGTCATAGATGCACAGCGCGGTGAACGGCAGCCGCGCGGCCAGTAGATCGGCGCGCAGTTCGTAACCCGGCCAGGAATGCCGCGCGTCCGGGCACCCTTGCAACCAGGACAACTCGGCAGCGACCCGCAATCCGAGGTATCCGTCATCGACGGCGGCCCGCACCTGCGCGGCGTAGGCCCGCAGCCGGTCGTCGCCGTCGAAGCGCCCGTCGACCAGGTACGCCTCCTCCGCGGCGCCGATCACCAACTGCCCTTCAGCGAGCGGCACATCGAGCGGCACGCCCGCGTCGAGGAGATACTCGATCGCCAGCGGTGCCCGCTCGGGCGGGGACGCCAGGAACAGCACCCGCTCGTTGCGAGCCAGCCCACGACTCAGGTAGTCGGTCAGCACGCGGCGGTGCTCGTCCGGGGAGGTGTACACCAAACAGGCGTGATCATGCAGCGCCAACGCGCCGTCGCTGACGGTCCGAGTCCCGCATCGGCGCATCCCGGTCACCGCCTCACCTGTCCCACGCACGACGGCGTAGCTGGGATGATAGGACATCCGGGGCTGGCGGCCACGAGCCCCTCCTGCTGGTCAGGGTGAGCACAGTCGGGAACCCGGATGCGGCGGTCAGCTGTGTCTCGGGCCTGGCGGCGAGCACCGGCCCGTGCATGGTCGCCGCCCATGGTCCCGCCCCAACCAGCCCGACCGTGACCGGGCCCACGTTCGGGGTCATGGCGCGTTCCACGGCTCATTCTCCAGGTCGGTGCGGCACGCCGCGCCCGACCGGGTACGGCGACGGTGGCGCGCGGGCGGAATGGTCAGGCCAGGGCGGCGTCGACGGTTTCGGGGGCGTACACCTGCTCGATGACCATCGCGTGGGCGCCGGTCAGCACCGCCCGGTCGCCGAGTTGACTGGTCGTCACCTCGAGGCGGCGGGTGGAGCGGGGCAGTGCGCTCTGGTACAGCTTCTCGCGCACGCCGGTCACGAAATGAAGGTCGGCCAGGTCGCCGGCGATGACCAGTACACCCGGGTTGAGCAGGCAGACCACGGTCGCGAGCACCTCGCCGACCAACTGGCCCGCCGTGCGGGCCAGGTGTACCGCCTCGGCGTGACCGGAGCGGATCCGCTCGATCAGCTCGGCCCCGGACGAGGTGGGCGTGCCGGCAGCGGTGAGGCGTTGGGCCAGCGCGAGCCCGCTGGCCACCGCCGCCAGGCAGCCGTAGAGGCCGCACTGGCAGCGGGCCTGCGGGTAGTCGTGCAGCCGGATGTGGCCGATGTCGCCGGCGCCACCGTCGATGCCGCGGTAGACCTGACCGTCGACGATGACGCCCGCGCCGATCCCGGTCGCGACCTTGACCAGCACCAGCGTCGGGCAGTCGGGGTAGTGCAGGGTCTGCTCGCCCAACGCCATCAGGTTGGCGTCGTTGTCGACGTACACCGGCCGGTTCCAGGTGTTGCGCAGCCGCTCGGCGATCGGGTAGCCGTCCCAGCCCGGCATGATCGGTGGTTGGGTCACCATGCCGGCCTCGAACTCGACCGGGCCGGGCACGCCGAGGCCGATCCCGCGCACCTGCGTGGGCTCCCAGCCGGCCTTCGGAAGCAGCCGGGCGAAGGCGGCGTCGACCCAGCCCAGCACCGCCTCGGGGCCCACGCCGATCTTGATGAGGCTGTGCTCCTCGGCGAGCAGCTGTCCGCGGAGATCGACGACGGCGGCCCGGGCGTGGTTGGCGCCAAGATCGGCTACCATCACCACGCCGTGGTCGGTGTCGAGTTCCAGCAGCTCCGCCGGCCGGCCGCCGGTCGATCCTTCTACGCCGGAGGTGCGGAGGTAACCGGCGGCCCGCAGCACGTCGATGCGCTGCGTGACGGTCGAGCGGGACAGCCCGGTGTAGGTCTGCAGCTCCGCCCGGGTGCGGGCGCGGCCCGTCCGGACCAGCCACAGCAGGTGGCCGGCGGAACTCTGGTTGCCCACCGGCCTAACCCTTGTCGGCACCAGCGGTTAGTCCCTCCGTCAGCAGCCGTTCGGCAGCGAAGAAGATGATCACGATCGGCAGTGTGAGGACAACCGACCCGGCCATCAACACCGTCTTGCTCACCTCGATGCCACCAGACAGCTGGGCGAGTCCTAGTGAGACGGTCCAGTCCGCCCGGTCCTCGACCAGGAAGAGCAGGGCAAACAGGAACTCGTTCCAAGCTATCATGAACACATACAGGGCATTCGCCATCACCGCGGGCGCGGCGAGGGGCAGCACCACCTTGCGGATGATCTGCAGCCGGGTGTAGCCGTCGACGGCGGCGGCCTCCTCGAGACTCTCCGGGATCGTCGACAGGTAGTTGCGCAGCATGTAGATCGAGACGGGTACCGTCTGCGCGATGTAGACGATGGTCAGGCCGGCGAGCGAGCCGCGCAGGCCGAGCCGGGTGAACAGCACGAACAGCGGGATCGCCAGCAGGATGGACGGGAACAGGTAGACCGCCAGGAACAGGAAGTGCACCTGGCGTCGGCCGGTGAAGCGGAGCCGGCTGACCGCGTACGAGCCGGGGATCGACACGAGCAGCGTGAGCACGGTCGCGGCGGCCGACACCAGCGCGGAGTTGGCGAGGAATCGCAGGAAGCCCTGACCGCCGGCGCCGGCCGGAGTGAGCACCTCCCGGTACGTTTCGATCGTCCACTCCGACGGGCCGGCCCAGATCTGGCCGGGGTTGGCCAGGACCTCCTCGATCGGTCGCACCGACAGCAGCAGCATGTAGCAGAAGGGGAACAGTGTCACCACGACCAGCACGGTGATGACCAGCCAGCGCAGGACGCCGAACAGTCGCTTCTCGAACGTGTAGCGATCCATCACGCCTCCTCCCCCTCGATCCGCGGCGCGAAGAATCGCAGGTAGATCACCAGCACCACGACGAGTCCCGCGGCGAGCACCAGCGCCTGGGCGGCCGCCGCGCCGATGTCGAAGCGCGCGGTGAGGAACTCGTAGACCCGTACGCTGACCACCTCGGTCCCGGCACCTCCGCCGGTGAGCAGGTAGACGTCGTCGAACTTGTTGAAGGTCATGATGAACCTCAGCACGCACAGCAGCGCGATGACCGGCGCGAGCTGCGGCAACAGGATGCGGCGGAACGTCTGGCTCGGCGCCGCCCCGTCGACCAGGGCCGCCTCCTCCAGCTCACCGGGTACCGCCTGGAGCCGGGCGAGCAGGAAGAGGAACGCGAACGGGAAGTAGCGCCACGCCTCGAACGCGATGACGGTCAGTAGCGCCATCGGCAGGTCGACGTCGAGCCCGAACAGCGAGAGGGTGTACTGCCGCTGGCTGAGAAACGCGATCTGCTGGTCCCAGCCGAGGAACCGGGTGCCCCAGTTGTTGGCCAGCCCGAACTGTGGACTCAGCAGGATCTCCCAGACGAACGTCACGGCCACGACCGGCGCGACGTACGGGAGTAGGACCGACGCTCGCACGAGGGTGCGGCCTCGGAAGCGCCCGCGCAGCGCGAGCGCGGCGATCAGCCCGAAGAGGACGGACAAGACGGTGCTGCCGACCGTGTAGACCAGCGTGGTCCACAGCGACGACCAGAAGCCTGGCGAGGTCAACACCAGCTCGAGGTTGGCGAGGCTGTACTGGCCGAACACGCCGGCGCGGCGCACGTTGATCAGCCGGATCCGCTGGAACGCCAGCATGACCGTCCAGAGGATCGGCAGGATGACGACGACGATGACGACGATCAGCGTCGGCGACAGGTAGGCCAGGCCCGCGCGGTTCTCCCGCTGCCTGCGCGTCAGTGGTCGCCGGGGGCCGGTGGGCCGGCGGCGGCGCTCCTGCGCCTCCGCCGGCCTCGGCTCGTGGGTGGTGACCATCGCTACCCGACGGATTTCTGGATCGTGCGGACGTCTTCGGCGGCCCGCTTCGCCGCCGCGGCGGCGTCGGACTCGCCGCTGGCGAGCGCGTTGACCGCCTTCGGCACGGGAAGCTCGCCGAGCGTGGCACCGAGCAGTGCACCCTGCTTCTGCGGGAAGCCCCAGCGCTGGAAGGTGTCGGGGCTCTTCGACAGCGCGGCCAGCACGTCGGCCGGGTAGACGTCGCCGAGCGGCTTCTTGGTGTCGACGCCTGCCGGCAGTCCGTTCCACGCGGTGGTGAACTTCGCCGGATCGCTCTTGTCGCCCTTGCGGACTGGGAACTTGCCCTCCGGGGCGATGCCGAGCCACTGCGGGTAGCCCTCGTTCATCATGAACTGAGTGAACCGGCGGGCGTCGTTGGTGTCCTTGCCGGTGTTGCTGATCGCCCAGCTGGTGATCTCGCCGAAGCCCTGCGGCTGGCCACTCGGGCCGCCGACCGCGGTGACGATGCCGGTGTTCTTCGCCAGGAACGCCGGGTCCTGCTTGCACTCCGGGCACGTCGGCAGCGCGTCCTTGCGCAGCGCCGCCATCTCGTCGAGCAGGAACGAGGACCAGACGACCATCGCGGACTTACCGGAGAAGTAGGTGGCCCGGGTGGTGTCGACGTCCTGCGCGCCCGGCACCGACCACTTCCGCACCAGGTCGCCGTACAGCTGGAAGGTCTCGACGCACTGGGGCGAGTCGAGGGTGATCTTCTTCGCGTCGTCGACCAGCTGGCAGCCGTTGCCGAGCGCGAAGTTCTCGAAGGTCTGCGCGGTGAACGCGTCGTTGGGGACGGTCGCGAGGGAGATGCCGGCCATCCCGCCGGTGTTGAGCTTCTGCGCCGCCTGGCGGATCTTGTCGAAGGTGTCCGGTGCCTGCAGGCCGGCCTTGTCGAACAGGTCCTTGCGGTAGAACAGCAGCTGCGCCCAGCCGTCGGAGGGAACGGCGAGCTGCTTGCCGTCCTGGCTGGTGAGTTCGAGCGCCCGCGGGGAGAACGTGTCGCGGCCGAGCCCGTCGACGACCGATTTGGCCGCCGTGGTGTCGAGCAGGTCGTTGGAGGCCATCTGGGCCACGGAGGCCAGCGGCAGCGCGCCGACCACGTCGGGCAGGGTGCCGGCAGCGGCGGCTGAGGTGATGAGGTTGGTGAACTGGTTCTCGTCGGTGGCGACGATCTTGACCTTGATCCCGGTCTGCTGGGTGAACTTGTCGGCGATCGCCTGAGTCGCCTGCACCCGGTCGGTCTGGTTCTCCAGGCTCCACACGGTGAGGCTGCCGTCGCTACCGCTGCCCTCATCCTCGCCGCACCCGGCCAGCGCCGGCATGGCCAGTAGGCCCGCCGCGACGCCGCCCGCGAGCCACCGGCGGCTCCGTGCGTTTTTGATCTTCACGTGACTTCCCTCCGTGAGGTGTCGATGACCATGCACTTTGAACTCGTTACGGGCAGATTTCAGCAGTACTTATACTTGATTGCAAGACATAACTCGGTAACATCTCCGGCTGAACCGGCGCGTTACAGCGTCCGTCCAAACCCAACCGTGGGGTGAAAGGCCAGAGTGTCGCAAACAGTCCAGGTCACGTCGCCGCGTCGCGTCGAGGTGATCGAGCAGCCCAGCATCGAACTCGGACCTGGCCAGATCAGGGTTCGCACCAGCTTCTCCGGCATCTCCGCCGGCACCGAACTGACGGCCTACCGGGGCACCAACCCCTACCTGAACAGGAGCTGGGACCCCGACCAACGGCTGTTCGTCGAGGGGACCAGCGGCCTCAACTACCCGATCGCCGGACTCGGCTACTCCGAGGTCGGCGAAGTCGTCGAGGTCGCACCCGACCTCGCCGACGACGATGATCCGGCGATCCCGGCGGTCGGCCAGCAGGTGTGGGGCATCTGGGGGCATCGCGGCGAGGCCGTGCTGCCGGTCGACCGGCTGCGCGGCTGCGTGCTGCCCGACGGCCTCGACCCGGTCGCCGCGACCTTCGCCCGCGTCGGCGCCGTGGCGCTCAACGCCGTGCTTGCCGCCGACATCCACCTCGGCGAGGTGATCGCCGTCTTCGGTCAAGGCGTGCTCGGCCTGCTCACCACCCGCCTGGTCCAGCTGAGCGGCGCCACCGCGGTCGCCGTCGACACCGTACCGTCACGGCTGGACAAGGCGCGCGAGTACGGTGCCGGAGCCACCATCAACGCCGCCACCGAAGCCGTCGCGCAGCAACTGCGCCGGCTCACCGAGGGCCGCGGCGCCGACGTCGCCATCGAAATCAGCGGTTCCTACCATGCGCTGCACGACGCGATCCGCTCCGTCACCGTCGACGGCCGGGTCGTCTCCGCCGGCTTCTACCAGGGCGACGGGACCGGCCTACGACTCGGGGACGAGTTCCACCACAACCGGGTGCGTCTCGTGTCCTCCCAGATCGGCGGGGTCCCACCCGCACTCGCGGGCCGGTGGAACCAGGCCCGACTCAACCACACGTTCCTCCAGCTCGCCCTCGACCGCCAGGTCGACCCGGTCGGGCTGGTCACCCATGTCATCCCGGTGGAAGAGGCGGCGGAAGCCTTCGACATGCTCGACCGCCGGCCCGAGGAGGCACTTCAGGTGGTGTTGAAATTCTCATGATCAAGATTTCCTGCCAGGAGCAGCTGTTGCCTGGCGCGACACTCCAGGACAAGTGGGAGTTCGCCCAGCGGGCAGGCTACGACGCGATCGAAGTGCGTGGCCGAGGCGATTTCGCCTTCCGCGACCGACTGCCCGAGCTGCGCCGCGCCGCCCGCGACGGCGTGCCGATGCCATCGGTGTGCGTGGAGATGCTGCACTTCTTCGGCGCCTTCGACGTCGACCTGCGCCGCGACGCGATCGCCCAGATGAAGTCCCAGCTGTCGGTCATCGCGGAAATCGGTGGGCCGGGCGCGGTCGCCTGCACGCCGGCCTCGTACGGCATGTTCTCCCGCCGGCTGCCCCCGTTCGAACCGCCCCGGAGCGAGCAGGACGACCGCGCGGTGCTCGTCGAGGGGCTCACCGAGCTGGGCGAGCACGCCGCCCGAGAGGGAGTGGTGCTCGCCCTCGAACCGCTCAACCGCTACGAGGACCACATGGTCAACCGGCTCGAGCAGGCGGTCGAGCTGATCACCGCGGTCGGACTCCCCTCGGTCAAGGTGCTCGCCGACACCTACCACATGAACATCGAGGAAGACGAACCCACCTCAGCCCTGGTGATGGCCGCCGCCCACCTCGGGCACGTGCAGGTCTCCGACTCCAACCGCTTCCAACCCGGCGCAGGTCACCTGGACTGGGCGGCACTGCTCGGCACCCTGGACGCGATCGGCTACGACGGGCACCTCGCCGTCGAGTGCCGGCTGCGCGGCGAGCCGGTCAGAGCCGTCACCACCATCCCCGGTTTCCTGCGCCGCCACGCGGTGGGCGTCGCCGTATGACCATCGCACCCACCATCGAGGCGGACCCTCGTCACGCGTCCGACCACCGTAGCCTCGACCGGGCCGCCCGACGGCTACTCGTGACGAACTGGCGGGTGCGCGCCACCGTGCCGGCCACCAAGCTCTACCCGCACCAGTGGAGCTGGGACTCGGCGTTCATCGCGATCGGGCTGCGCCACCTGTCCCCCACCCGCGCACAACAGGAACTCGAGTCGCTGTTCGGCGCCCAGTGGCGCGACGGCCGGGTACCGCACATCGTCTTCGATCCTGACGTTCCGAGGGATGCCTACTTCCCCGGACCGGGGTTCTGGCGCTCGGGAAGCTCGAACGCAGCGGCCGTGCCGACCTCCGGGATCGTGCAACCGCCCGCGCACGCCCTCGCGACCTGGGCCACGTACCGCGCCGATCCGGCGGTCGCACACCTCCGCGGCTTCCTGCCGCGGATGTATCCGCGGCTCGTCCACTGGCACCACTACCTGCTCACCCGACGCGACCTGGGCGGCGCCGGCCTCGCCTCGATCGTGCATCCGTGGGAGTCGGGGATGGACAACAGCCCGGCCTGGGACGCCGCCCTGTCCCGGATCGATCCGGTGTCGCCCGGCTCGTTCACTCGGCGCGACCTCGCACACGCGCCAGCGGCCGAACGGCCGACCGATCTCGACTACGGCCGCTACATCAGGCTGGCCAGCGACTACCGCGACGCCCGGTACGCCGACTCGCCGTCGGTGCACGCCTTCGCGATCGAGGATCCGCTGTACAACGCGCTGCTGATCGCCGGCGAACACGCACTCGCCAACATCGCGGCCGCAATCGGCCGCGACCCGGCACCACACCGCGCCACGGCCGACCGCCTCACCGCCACCCTGGTGTCCCGGCTGTACGACCCGGCCGCCGAGATGTTCTTTCCACGCGACGTACACACCGGCGAGCTCGTGCGCTCCTGGTCGATCACTGGCCTGATGCCGATGATCGTGCCGGGACTGCCGGTGGCCCGGGAACTCGTCGATACCGCGCTCGGCGACCGCTTCCGGCTCCGCGACGCGTGCCCGCTGCCCTCCTACGACCTGACCGCACCCGACCACGCTCCGGGCCAGTACTGGAGGGGACCGGGCTGGGTCAACACGAGCTGGCTGTTCTGGCACGGGCTGCGCCTGCACGGCGAGACGGCACTGGCCGACGACCTGCGCGAGCGGCTCCTGCACCGGGTGCTCAAGACCGGGTTCCGCGAGTACGTCGACCCGCTGACCGGCGCCGGCCACGGCAGCGACGGATTCAGCTGGACGGCCGCGCTGGCCCTCGACCTCATCCGCGCCGCATGAACCCCTCGGTCACGGTGGCCGGGACGACCTGCCTGCTGGCCGCGGAACCCGGCGCCGATCTGGGAGCAGACCGGCTGGACGGGCTGTTCGTCGACGATTGCCGGCACCTGTCGACGCTGGCGCTGCGGGTGCACGGCCAGCCGCTGCGGACGCTGCGGTCCTCCGAGGCCAGGTCGGTGTCCATCCCGGACACGCCGCGCGGATCCAACCCGTCGTACGCGGTGCACCGGCACCGCGAGGTGACGGCCGGGCGCCTGGTCGAGACACTGACACTGCAGTCCTACGTCGGCGAACCGCAGGCCGTACGCCTCGGGTACCACCTCGCTGCCGACTTCGCCGACCAGTTCGAGCTGCGCTCCGACCGGGTCTTCGACAAGTCCGACGCGGTCCGGACCGCGACGCTCGACGGCGACGGCCTGATCCTCACCTACGAGCGGCGCGGCTTCCAACGCAGCACCACGGTGACCGCCGCGCCGGCAGCCCGGCTGACCACCGACGGCGCGGACTGGACGCTGACGCTCGCGCCCCACGGCTCGGCGTCCGTCAGTCTCACCGTGGACGCCGGACGGCCCGCGCCGCCCATGGACGCGTCCCCGCCGATGCCGCACGTGGCCCGCGACGACCTGGCCCGCTGCGTCCGACGCGGCCTCGCGGACCTTGACGCCCTCCGCGTCACCGTGCCCGGGCTGCCGACCGGCACCTACCTGCCCGCCGCCGGCGCACCCTGGTTCCTCACCGTCTTCGGCCGCGACAGCCTCATTGCCTCGCTGTTCGCACTGCCCTACCGGCCGGAACTCGCCGCCGGCACACTACGCGCCCTCGCCGCCTGCCTCGGCAGCCGCAATGACCCCGCCCGCGTCGAGGAACCCGGCAAGGTGCCGCACGAACTGCGCTTCGGTGAGCTGGCGACGCTCGGCGACGTTCCCTACGGCCGCTATTACGGCACGGTCGACGCCACCCCGCTGTTCCTGGCACTGCTGGCCGCGTACCACGCGCTGACCGGCGACGACGTCCTCGCCAAGGACCTGGAGGGTCCGGCGCGGGCCGCCGCCGCCTGGGTGTGCGGGCAGCTCGACGCGCGCGGCTACCTGACCTACCGCACGGACGGACCGGGCCTCGTGCACCAGTGCTGGAAGGACTCCGCCGACTCGATCGCCTTCCGGGACGGCACCCCGGCCGCCGGGCCAATCGCGGTGTGCGAGGCGCAGGGGTACGCCTACCGCGGGTTGCTCGGCACGGCCCGGCTCGCCGAACGGGTGTGGGGCGACGCCACCTGGGCGGAGGAGCTGACCGCCCGCGCCCACGCGTTGCGGGCGCGGTTCGCAGCCGATTTCCGCCTGCCCGACGGATTCGTGGCGCTGGCCCTGGACGACTCCGGCCGGGTGGTCGACGCGCTCGCCTCCAACGCCGGACACGTGCTGTGGTCGGGCATCCTCGCCGACGACTGGGCCACGGCGGTCGCGCGGCGGCTCGCGGAGGACGATTTCTTCTCCGGCTGGGGCGTGCGTACCCTCGCCGAGGGCCAGGCGCCGTACCACCCCCTGTCCTACCACCGCGGCGGAGTGTGGCCCCACGACACCGCATTCGCCGTGGCCGGTCTGGTCGCCGCCGACCGGCGGGACGACGCGGCGCGGATCGCAGACGGTCTTCTCGCCGCGGCCGCCCACTCCGACGACCGGCTGCCGGAGGTGCTCACCGGGCTGTCCCGCACCGCGTACGACGGTCCTGTGCCGTACCCGCACTCCTGCTCGCCGCAGGCCTGGGCCGCCGCGTCGCCGTTGGTCCTGCTGACCGCGCTGGGCTGACCCCCACGCCGGCGGTCAGGCCGCGCGCCGTCGAAGCCGCTGGCGCCACCCGGTCAGCGCCGGGGCGTGGACCCACGGTCCACGCCCCGCTCCGGGCCCGGTTCCCCGAACGACGACCCCTTCGCCGGGGTGAGCCACCGGTCAGGCCGAGGCCGCCTGGTGTCCGGCACGGCAGGACCTTCGGCCAGGGCTGGTCGCAGCAACTCCGTGGCCGGCCACCACTCGATGGACTTCATGCACCGAAGGGTCGAGCACCCGGCTCAGCGGGCCGCTTGGATCCAGTCCTGGTAGTGGGTGGGTGCCAGGTGTGCGTCCGGGCCCGCGATGATCGCGTCGCCGGTGACGGCCGCGAACAGGCCGGCCTTGTCGTCGGTGACGACGGTCCGGTTGTCGTGCTGTGCGGCCAGGGTGAGCCGGCCGAGGTCGTCGAGGGCGAAGACGTCCGGGCCGGCGATGTTGCGGATGCCGTTCAGCGGCGAGTTGATGGAGACATCGACGACTTCGTCGACGATGTCCGCGGTGGCCATCGGCTGAATACGGGTAGCGGGCAGGCGGACGGTGGTGTCGTCGGAGGTCCAGGACATGGTCGCGTTCATGAATTCGAAGAACTGGGTGGCGCGCACGATGGAGTACGGCGTGGGCCCCTGCCGGAGCAGTTCTTCCTGCAGGGTCTTGGCGCGGTAGTAGTCCAGCTGGGGCACCTGGTCCACACCGACGATCGAGAGGATCACCTGGTGGCGGACGCCGGCACGCTCCCCGGCGGCCAGCAGGTTGGTCATGGAGGTGCGGAAGAAGTCCAGGGAGGCCTCGTCGAAGGTCGGCGAGTTCGCGACGTTGACCACGACCTCGGCGCCCTCCAGCGCCTGGTCCAGGCCCTTCCCCGTGATCAGGTCGACGCCGGTCGACAGCGACGCGGGGACGGCCTCGTGCCCGGCTGCGGTCAGCTTCTGGACCACCTGCGAGCCGATCAGTCCGGTCCCGCCGATGACTGTGAGCTTCATGACTCTCACCCTTTCACGGCGTGCCACAAGGCACGCCAACTTCGTCGAGGACGCACCCCCGAACTCGGATACTTTCTGTCCGAGACATTAGTCGGATAGTCTGTGTCCGAGTCAAGCGGGGGGTCGGATGAAGCTGTCAGGCGGGGTTGAGTGGGCACTGCACTGCTGCGTGGTGCTGACCACGGCGACGGAACCCGTGCCCGCTGCCCGGCTCGCGGAACTACATGACGTCTCCGGCAGCTACCTGGCCAAACAGCTGCAGGCACTCTCCCGCGCCGGCCTCGTGACCTCCGTTCAGGGCAAGGCGGGCGGATACGTCCTGACCAGGGCCTCCGAGCTGATCACCGTCCTCGACGTCGTCGCGGCCGTGGACGGCGCTCAGCCCGCGTTCGTGTGCACGGAGATCCGCCAGCGCGGCCCCCTGGCGGCAGCACAGGAGGCGTGCACCCGGCCGTGCCCCGTCGCCCGGGCGATGGCCGGCGCCGACGCCGCCTGGCGCGCCGCCCTGCAAGCGATATCCATCGCGGACCTCGCCCGCAGCGTCGACGACGACTACGGCCCTACCGCGCTCGCCGGCATCCGCACCTGGCTGAGCGGACCGAACGACGGCGATACCGCGGTTGTCGAGCAGGGGTGAGAGGCGTGAGGGCGATGTCGGCCTCCGCAAGCCACTGCAAGGACGTACGGGCCCGTACCAAGAACGTCTCCGGCGTCCGTCGGCGTACTGGGCAATGATGGAAGCTCGGCAGGCCGGCGTGGGGAGGCGACGTGGGCTGGTTGCGGGATCGGCTCGGCCGCCTTCGGGGTGGGCCGATGGATGTCGCGGAGCGGCTGACCGGTGGCCTGCTTCATCTCGAGCAGGAGCAGGCGGACCTCAGCGACCGCGACACGGTGCGGAGATGGCTGCGCGAGATGCGCCCGGAGCACCAAACGCAGGTGTTTGTTCACCGACAGTGGGGCACGGTCGTCGCGGTCGCTGATCGCGGCCAGTCGGTGGGGGTGTTTCTGTCCGACGGCAAGAACACCTGGATTGCCGCCGCTCCTGGGACGACCAATGGCCAGCATCTGACCCCTGAGCAGATCGAGTACGTCCTGCTCGATGCGCTTACCGCGCCGGGGCCGCCAACCTGGGCGAAGTGGCAGGACTTCCCCTGATAGGCGTCGGGGGGTCAGGACTGCTTGACGGCACGATGTCAGTCGACAAGGACACCGGGATTGAGCACACCGTGTGGGTCGAGCGCCGCTTTGGCCGCCCGCAGGGCCATCGCGAACGGTTCGGGGCGTTGCCGGTCGTATCCGGGACGGTGGTCCCTGCCCACGCCGTGGTGGTGGGTGACCGTGGCGTGATGCCGGGCGAGAATCTCCATGGCGGCGACCTTCACGTCGTCCCACATAACCAGTTCCTGCCCTCGGCGGCCGACGCCGATGACGGTGAAGTAGAGCGCCGGCCCGTCCGGATAGACGTGCGTGAAGCGGCAGTTGATGATGCCTGGTGATCCCGTAATCTCTTCGACCGCCGCCCCGACGCTCGCTCGCACCGCCTCGTACAGGTCCAAGGCTCGGTCCCAGGTGCAGGCGGTCTCGAACGTCTCAACGATCGCTCCCATCCGGGCCAGGCCGTCGCGCAGGTAGGGCGCGCGCAGGAAGGACGTGCGCCACGCCTCAGCGGAGCGGTCCGCGCCGTCACCGTCGCCGCAGCGCGCGCCGCCGTGCTCGCGAGCGATGGTGAGCAGTTCAGCGAGTTGTCCTTCGACGGGGTAATCGGCCGACTCCACCCCCACCACGAGCATGGCCTCACCGTTTCGTGCCACACCGGACAGCAGGGCTTCACCGGGGTCGAGCAGGCGGCAGTTGGCGGGGTGCCGCCCGGATTGCGCGACCGCCCGCACGGCCTGCATCGCCGCCGCCATGTCCTCGAACGCGACGGTTGCCGACGCCTTGTGGCGTGGCCGCTCCTGCAGCCGCATCCACGCTTCGGTAATCACCCCCAGGATGCCCTCGGATCCAAGGAACAGGCGGTCGGGGGACGGGCCCGCTCCCGATGCCGGCAGTCGCCAGGATTCGCCCGTTCCGACGGGCGTTACGACGCGCATCGACTCCACCAGGTCGTCGATGTGTGTGTACAGCGTGGCGTAATGCCCACCGGCGCGGGTGGCAAGCCACCCGCCGAGCGTGGAGAACTCGTAGCTCTGCGGATAGAACCGCAGCGTCAGCCCGTGCGGACGCAGCTGATCCTCGAGCACGGGGCCACGCGCGCCGGCTTGAATGCGAGCGGCGCGGCTGACCCTGTCGACCTCCAGCACCCGGTCCATGGCGGTCAGGTCGAGCGAGATGACGCCGCAGTGATCCGCGCCGCCCGATGCCGGACGGTACTCGACACCGCCGACCACCGAACTGCCCCCGCCGTAGGGGATCACCGCCACACGGCGGCTTGCGGCCCAGTCGAGCACATCCACGATCTCGGCGTCGGTCTGCGGATATGCCACAAGGTCGGGAGCGCAGGCCAGGTCGCCGTGAAGGGCGCGGACGACGTCGCGGTAGGCCTTGCCGTAGGTGTGCCCGACCCGATCGGCCGGCGCCGCGGAGAAGCGCGGCGCAAGTGCGGCCGGCGGAGTGATGCGAGCCTGAGGGACGACCAGCTGCTCGATGCGAGGAATGGGTAGGGGCGTCGACGACAGCCCGGGCAGCCGCGTGCCCAGCGCGACACACTCGTCGTCCGACAGGGCACAATCCGTTCGCCCCCACCCCCACCACGACCGATCACCCATGCCGTCACTCTCCTTGGCGAATGAGTTGAACTCAACCTTTTACAGCTGACCAGGGTCATCCTCCACACGGGGCAGCGGGGCCGGACCCATCGCTGCGGCGCGTTGCGCGAGCCGGTCGAGACGCACTTCCGCCACGCCGCGGTAAGCGTTCGCGAGCACGCGGGCGAGCGGGCCGCGGTGCTCGAACCCGTGCGTGACCAGGGTTCGACCTGTGCTGTGGGGCCGGAGCTGCCAGGTACCGGTTTCGGCGAACCCGGGCACCTTCCAGGCAGTGTCGATGCGCTCGTCCTCGATCACCGTGTAGCGCCACGTGCCGCGGAGGCCGGGGCGGACGACGATGGCGAATTCTCGGTCCGCTGCGGTCCCGCCCGGATCCTCGATTGACAGGAACGCGGAGTTCCAGTCGGGAAGCCGGGCCGCGTCGAGGAGGATCTCGCGTACTCGCGCGGACGTCTCATCGATGATGCGGGTTGCTTGCTGGGTGCTCATGGCTGCAATCCCTTTCGCCTGAGCAGGGCTTCGCCGGCCGGTTGGTCGGTGACGAGTTCCGAGAGGATTCCGGTGATCTCGGGAAGGGTTCGCCCCGCGAGGTGTGGATGTGAGGGTACTGGCGTTGCTGGATCGATAGGGGTTCGTCGAGGTAGCGCCGGCGTCGGGTCGCCCAGGGCTCATTGCGTCCCGACGTCGTGCGCGGTGCCATCGGCGATGGCCCGGAGTTTTTCGGGGTTGGCCACGTTGTGGATGGCGGTGACGCGGCCGTGGGTGTCGAAATCGAAGGTGACGGTGGCGATCACCCGGCCTACTCCGCTGAACACGATCCCGAGCCCGCCGTTGATCTCGACGAGTTCGGCGTTCATGTCGGCGGGCTCGACGCCCTGGTAGGTGACGGTCCCGATGGCTGCGAACCAGGCGGCCACGGTGGACGCACCCACAACCGGACGCATGGCCTGGCGGACCTTGCCGCCGCCGTCCGTCCAGAGCGTGACGTCCGGGGAGAGCAACTCCATCAGGGCGTTGATGTCGCCGCCGGTCGCAGCGGCGAAGAACCGCTCCGTGACCTCGCGCTGCCGCGACCGGTCCGCCGTGAAGCGCGGCCGCCGGGCCCGCACATGCTCACGGGCGCGATGCGCGGTCTGCCGCACCGCGGCTTCTGAACGCTCTACCGCCGCCGCGATTTCGGCATGGCTGAAGCCGAACACCTCCTTCAGCACGAACACCGCACGCTCCAGCGGGCTCAGCGTCTCCAGCACCATCAGCATCGCCATCGACACCGACTCAGCGTCCATGACCGCCTCGGCGGCGTCGCCGCTGGTAAGAATGGGCTCCGGAAGCCACGGCCCCACATACATCTCACGCTTGTGCCGGGTCGAGCGCAGGCGTTCCAGCGCCAGATTCGACACGATCCGCGCCAGGTACGCCTTGGGGTCGGCCACCTGCGCCCGGTCGGAGGCCGACCACTTGATCCAGGCGTCCTGGACCGCATCCTCGGCATCGGCCGCGGTGCCGAGGATGCGGTACGCCACCGAGAACAGCAGATTACGATGCTGGTTGAACACCTGCTGGTCGAGGTTGGGAGGCGGGTGGGTCACCGCGCCTCCCGGACCCTGGTGAAGCGACCGCCGCGGGGCCAGAACGCGCCCGAGGCGGGCATCTTCTTCATACGGCCGTACGTCGGCCAGGGCGAAGCAGTCACCGTCTCCTTGTACCGGACCGCCAGGCGGCCGGTCAGACACATCCGCCGAGGACTGTCGTCCGGGTGGGTGAACTGCACCACCGCGTCGTGCCGGCCCAGGCTCACCGGCGTGTGGTAGTAGCCGAAGCGGAACGGCTTGGGCTGCTTGCCCTGCAACGCACGTACGATCGACACCGCAGCGTGCACACCGGTCGGCATACCACTCTGGCAGGTGCCGTGCATGACGCCGTAGCCCTGGCGAACCGCGGCCGCGTCGCCGACGGCGTACACCTGCGGGTGCGACACCGACCGCAGCGCGGCGTCGGTGACGATGCGGCCGCGCTCGTCGACAGTGAATCCGGCGGCGGCCGCCAGCGGCGACACCCGCGTACCGCTCGTCCACAGGAACGCGTCGGCGGCGATGGTCTCCCCGCCCGCCAGCTCGACCGCATCGGGCAGTACCTTCACCACCTCGACCCCGCTGCGCACCTGGACGCCCAGGCGCGCCAGCGCGGACTGCAGGTACGCCTTGGCTTTCGGGTTCATGGCCGCACCGGGTTCACCCCGGCCGAGCAACACGACGTTCAGCTCGGGGTGCCGCTCGGCGATCTCCGCGGCCGACTCGACACCGGTCAACCCGCTGCCACCGACCACCACCGTGCCGCCATCCCGCCGCGCCAGCCGATCGGCCAGGAACTTGGCGTCCTGGGCGCTGTTCAGGGTGTACGCGTAGTCCTCGACCCCCGGCACCGCCGCCGTGTCGGCCACGCTGCCCAGCCCATACACCAGCGTGTCGTAGTGCAGGACCCGGTCGTCGTCGATCCGCACGATCTTCGCGTCGGCGTCCACCGCCGTCACCCAGCCGCGCACGAACTGCGCACCCGTACCCTCCAGCAGCTGCGGGACGCTTAGCTCGGCGACCTGCTGCCCGGTCGCCGTCATGTGCAGCCGCAGCCGCTCGGTGAACCGCTCCTGCGCATTCACCAGGGTCACCTGCACATCTTTGCGCCCCTTGACCCGAGCCGCGAGCTGGATCGCCGCGGACATGCCCGCGTAACCCGCCCCCAGGATCACCACGCGGTGGGTGGCCGCCACACCGGCTTCATGCTGTGCGCTCATCGTTTCGCCTTCCTCCACACGTTGCTGACGACCAGGAGATGCAAGCTGCCCGCCTGCCCGTGACATGACGTCCATGTGACGCGCGACACACTCGGCGGTAGTGCGGTGATCGCCGCCAGCCGGTCGAGCACGTCGCGCCCGCTGTCGAGCGGGCCGGTGGGGTGGCGAACTGGTGGGCCGGGCAGCCGGCCGGGTAGCGAGTCACCGCCGGCCGTGGTCGCCCGTGAGCAACTTCTATGGCAGTCCCTGCGCTGACCGAACCGATCGCTGGTCGTAGGTCTGCCCGTGAGCATCTTGATTCCGGTCACGCGGCACCTCGGCCGCTCCTACGCTGGAGGTCAAGGTGGGGCCCGTTGACTACCGCGGCGCCAACCCGTTTGAGCCCGTTGGCAGGCGGGTGCTGTGGAGCAGGTCGTCAAGCTAGACACCGAGACGACCACTCGTCGAGGCGCTCGCCGCGCAGGCCGGTCATCTCTCGGGCGCAGGCCGGTCACGTGTGCGGCGATGGCCATCGGGTGCGGGCAGCGGTCCAGCATCGGTTCAGTCACGTCCGCTGTGCCTCGCACAGGATCTGAGACAGGAGCCAAACATGCGTGTGGCCGTCGCCGGCGCATCCGGCAACATCGGGTCCCTCACGGTGGCCGCCCTGCGCCGCCACGGACACGACCCGGTACCGATCAGCCGGTCGCACGGTGTTGACCTGTTGACCGGTCAAGGGGTGGACGAGGCTCTGGGCGGCGTCGACGCTGTCATCGATGCGATCAGCGCGCCACCCGCCGACCGCGAGGCCACGGCGACGTACTTCGCCACCACCACCCAGAATCTGCTGAAAGCCGAGCAGCAAGCCGGTGTTCGGCACCACGTGCTGCTCTCGATCGTCGAAGTCCACCGCATCGCAGGAACTGCCCACTATTCGGGCAAGCGGGAGCAGGAGCGCCTGGTATCTGCCGGACAGGTGCCGTGGACCATCGTTCCCGTCGCGCAGTTCTTCGACTTCGCCGCGACGGTGGCCAGATGGACCGAACGTGATGGCACGGCTTACCTCGCGCCATTGCTCGTCCAGCCGATCGCACCAGCTGACGTGGCCGACGTTCTGGCGGAGGTCGCAGGTGGCCCACCGCAGGGACGCCATCGTGATGTGGCCGGTCCCGAACGTCAGGACCTTGTGGACATGGCACGCCGAACCCACCAGGCACTGGGACGCGTCATGAAACTCGTCCCCACCTGGGAAGCGATCCTCGGCCCGGACATGGCGGGCAACGTGCTGCTGCCGGGACCGGATGCCCGGATAGCGCCCACGACCTTCGACGACTGGCTCGCGGATCAGGAAGCGGAACGAGTACTCCGGCGTTAGAGATTTGTCAGCGAATGGGCCGGGTGTGCCGGCTCGGCACGTTTCACACCCGCCGCCGCCACCCGCCCGGGCACCATGCGGACGCCGCGGCCCGGTGGGCCGAGATGCATCGGTTCCGGGGCATCGAGGATGACGGGACGCCGACGACTCCTGGGCATCGCTGCGCACCGCTGGCACAGCAGTCCCGCCCGCAACGACTTCCGGCGATGCCCTGCGCCACCGCTCGGGCGGCCACGATGATAGCGGTGTCAGCTTCTGCTCGGCCGCTGGCGTGCCCATGACCTGCGTGGGCCTGGCGGCCGACCCGCGGTGGCCGCCGGCCGGATCCGCCTCGATTGGGCCAGATCCCGAGCGACATGTCCCGGAGCAGCCGCACCCCGCCTGGCAATGGAGCTTCTTGAGCGTGGCGCCCCGTTTCTGCAACAGTGCCGAAAGGGTTGTGAGATGTCCGCACGCAAGCTGCACCACCTGATTTCCACCCTGGTGCTCGCGCTCGCCGTGCCAGCCGCGACAGTGCCCGCCGGAGCGGGAGCGAAGGTCGCGCCCTCGGACGTCTGCGCGAATGCGACCAGCGGCCGGAAGACCGATGCGGTGGGTACGAAGTTCATGGTGGCGGCCGCCCATCCGCTCGCCAGCGAGGCCGGTTGCCGGATCCTCGCGCGGGGTGGCCGGGCCGCGGACGCGGCAGTAGCGGTGCAGGCCGTGCTCGCCGTGGTGGAGCCGCACGCCTCGGGGCTGGCGGGCGGCACGCTCATCAACTACTGGGATGACGACAAGGAGAAAATCCGGTTCTTCGACGGCTTGGCCAGAGCCCCGGAGAAGGTGACCGAGAATGTCCGGACCCCCACCGAGCAGGAACGCAATGGGCTCCGGACGGATCGGTTCCCGAACGCGGCCGGGGCATCCGGACGGTCGTTCGGTGTCCCGGGCACCCTGCGGGTGCTCTCGACGGTGCACAGCGAGTACGGTGCCCTCCCGTGGGATGAGCTCTTCGATGACGCCATCCGGCTCGCCGCGAACGGCTTTCCGATGTCCGCCAGCCTGCACGACGGCTTCGAGGAGCGCTTCAACGGGCGGAAGCGCTGCAACTACCCCGACCTGCGCCCCCGCTACTGCAACGGCGACGAGCCGAAGCCGGTCGGAACGATGCTGCGCAACCCCGAGATCGCTGAGGTGCTGCGCGAGATCCGCGACGGCGGCGCGGACGCGTTCTACGACCCGGCGGGCAAGATCGCCCCGGCGATCGCGGCGCACGCGGCCAAGGGGCCCGTCAAGCTCAAGGGGAACACGGCGGGTCCGGTGGTGATCCCCAGTCTCATGACGCCGCAGGACTTCGCCGACTACACGGCGGTGGAGCGCCCCGAGGTGTGCCGGAAGGCGCTCGGCCTGTCGGTCTGCACCGCGGCGCCGCCAGCGTTCGGAGGAGTGGCCACCCTGCAGATGCTCGGGATGCTCGAACGCGGACAGGTGGCGAGGACCAAGCCCGCCTCGGCGGACCGGATCCACCTCTCCGTCGAGGTCAGCCGCCTGGCGAACTTCGACCGCCGGGCGTACGTGGGTGACCCGGACTTCCACGACGTGCCCGTGGCCGGGCTGCTCGACGGGAAGTATCTGGACAACCGGTTCGCCCTCTACTCTCCTGACCGGGCGATCCATCCGGTGGAGCCGGGCACCCCTCCGAACGTACCGCCACCCGCACCGTCGATCAGCGACCAACCCGCCACCACGGACGTCGGCGACCCGACGAGCAACGCCAGCATCGTCGACGCGGACGGCAACGCGATCTCCATGACCACGACCAACAACAGTCACTTCGGGTCACACCTGGAGGCGCGGGGCATGATGCTGAACAACGCGCTGAACAACTTCACGGACACCTTGTCGGTCTCGCCCGGCAAGCCCGTGAACGTCCAGGAACCGAAGAAACGGCCCACCGCCTCGCAGGCACCGACGCTCGTGCTCGACCGCGAGGGGAAGAGGCTGAAGCTCGTGATCGGCGCGGCCGGCGGCTCGCACATTCCTGACTACGTCACCCAGACCCTGGTGGGCGTGCTCGTCGACCGCATGAGCCCGGCCCAGGCACTCGATCAGGGCCACTACAGCGGGCAGGACATCACCCGCAAGTGTGACGGGAAGCGGGATGCGCCCTCCGAGCTCGAAGCGAACCGGCGGATCGCCCTGAACCTGCCTGACCTCGTGACGCGCGAGCACCCCTGCCCGAGAATCATCGCACTCGACAGTGGCCTCACCGCGATCGAGGTTCGAGGAAAGCAGCTCCTCGGCGCGGCGGACCAGCGCCGGGACGGCGCCGCGACCGGGCGTTAGCACCGCCGGTGGGGGTATGCGCCTGCCGCGAACCTCGCCGATCCGCCGGGTGACTGGTTGGTTCGGCGAGGGCGCGGCGACGGCGTGCTCGACTCCGCCGCGCCATCCGCGCCAGAAAGGGGGCAGGACCGCCGATGCGTGCATTCGCCGTCCGTGTCGTGCTCGTCACCGCGCTCGTCGTCACCCCCGCCGGCGGGTGGGCACAACCCGCCGGCGCCGTCCCGGAACGCCTGTCCCCGCAGCCGGCTGCGGCCGCCGTGCAGCCGGCGGGCACGCCGCGCCAGGTCAGCATCCTGGGCTCGGGAGACATCCTGGTCCACCCGCCAACCTGGCGGCAGGCGCGGGCCGACGCCAGGGCGGCCGGCCGCTCCGGCTATGACTTCGACCCGATCTTCGCCTCGATCCGTCCCACCGTCGAATCGGCGGACCTGGCCATCTGCCACCTGGAGGCGCCGATGGGGCCGGGTGAGCCCAAGGACTTCCGGCGCTTCAGGGCTCCCACCGACCTGGCCGCCGCGGTCCGGACCGCCGGCTACGACACCTGCTCCACCGCCAGCAATCACGCACTGGACCAGGGAGAGCAGGGCGTGTACGACAACCTCGACGCCCTCGACGCCGCCGGTCTGCGCCACACCGGTACCTTCCGGAGCGCGACTGAGCAGGCCACCCCCACGACGTACCAGGTCAACGGCGTCAAGATCGGGCATCTCTCCTGGGCGATGAACTTCAACGACCTGGAGCCGCCGGCTGGCAAGGCGTGGCTGGCCAACCGCATCGATGTCGCCGCGATCCGTGCCGCCGCCGCCGCCACTCGAAAGGCCGGCGCCCAGATCATCGTGCTTTCCGCACACTGGGGGACCGAGATGCGGCACCCGCCCGACGGCGAGCAGCAGTCCTGGGCCAGACAGCTCATCGCCGACCCGAACATCGACTTGATCATCGGCCATCACGCCCACGTCGTACAGCCCTTCGAGCGGACCGGCGACAAGTGGATCGCCTACGGCGTCGGAAACACCCTCGCCCGCCACGATTTTCCCAAGGACGCCAATCGGGAGGGAGTGCTGGCCAAGTTCACGTTCAGCGAGAGGCCCGACGGGCGGTGGGTGGCCAGCCAGGCCGAGGCGATCCCGATCTGGCTCTCCCTCGAACCGACCATCCGTGTCCTGGACCTGCCTGGCACCCTTCGGCACCTGCCCGCCGGTGATCGCCGGCGTGCCCGCTACACCGCCGCCACGGACCGGATCACCGGATACCTCGACAGCCGCGGCGCGCTCGCCGCCGGGCTGCACGTGAGGCGCTGAACCGGCTCCCGTCGGACGCGGCCGGCCCGACCGGGGTCTCCATCTGCGCTGCCCGCCCCGACAGGCGCGCTGGCGCTCCGACGCCGGCTGGGGTTCATCCCGGCAGGGTGAAGTTCCCTCACCCTCCCTCGCTCGACAATTGATTTTGACCGTGCAACTTCCGATGCCCGCGGAAGGGAAGGGGTCGCCATGGGACCACACAGCAGGGGACAGGAGCCGGATTCCGAGCGGCGGACCAGCCAGGAGAAGTTTCGCGGACGCGCCCCGGTAGCGGCCGCAGGCGCTTCTGTGTCCCAGGAGCAGGTGGTCACCTGGCGGCGGCGAGCCCTCGACCAGCAGCTGCCGGCCGCCGGCTTTCCGGCGGGCTCCGGTAAGCCGTCGCTGGTTTATCTCTGGTCGACCATGGTGCTGGCCGCGGCCCTCGTGCTGGGGTTCGCGGTGCACAGTCAACGCGCGGTGCCGCCGGCGGTCATCGACTCGCAGCAGGACAACGTGTTGAAGGTCGCTTCCAGCATGCGACTGACCATCAACCACTCCGTCGAGGATCTTGACCAGCGAGTGGCCGGCCGCTCCCCGTCGATGCCGGATCCGGAGTTCGTCAAACAGCTGGTCGGCAATGGTACGGACTGGAGCGGAGTGGCGATCGTCGAAACCGCCTCCCGCCGCCCCTTGGCGACCGCCGGCACCGGGGTGCCGTTCGCGCAGCTACCGCCGGTGCTGCCCGTCAAGGACACGATCCCGATCACCACCCCTGACGGCCCGACGCTGGTGCGTAGCAGCAAACTGGACGACACGCGGACCCTGCTTGCGGTGCAACCGATCAACGTGGACGAGCTGCGCCTCAACCCCACCGCGCGACAGGGCGTCTTCGTCATCACACCGGACGGCAAGAGCACCCTGATGCAGGGCGTCAGCGCCGTGAGCGACGTGCACCTGCCGGTCGTGTTCCGGGATCTGGCACAGTCGGGCTCGAGCGAGGGTCACCCGATCCGGGTGACCGAGTGGCCGGACAAGCAACTCGTCGTCTCCTCCGCGCCGGTCGGAGAAACCGGGGCGACGGTGGCCACCCTGATCGTCGCGGACGAGACGGGAGGCACCTCCGCCCCCCAGGGCTTCCTGCTCGGCCTGACGCTGCTGGCGCTGGCGGTGCCGGGCTTCCTACTGATGCGGCTGGCGGTGGTCCGCCCGGTGAGGTCGCTGCTGCGGCAGGCAAAGGCCAACGCCTGTGGCGACACCTCCACCAAGCGGCACTGGCTGGGGGTGGCCGAGGCGCATCGGATCAACCGCGCGTTGGCCTTCACCTCCGGTGACCCCTCGGTTCCCACCGCCCCGCGCAGGTGGTGGCGGTGGCGGTGGCGCCCGACCGCGACGCTTGTCCTGAGCCTGGCGGCCGTGGCGGCTCTGCTCTGGCCTACGGTGGCGGTGACCTACACGCTCCGCACCGCACAGCCGGCGATACCCGACCAGCTCGTCAGGGACGAGGAGAGCAGGGCCGAGGCGGCGAGCACCGTCATGGGCAAGGCGCTGAACAACGGTCTGCAGACGGTGGTCCGCATCTCCCAGGCGACCGAGGCCGGCGACCCGGCCCAGATGACCCCGGTCCTCGAGCACGAGATGGCCGACAAGAACCGCTTCCGCGGTGTCTACATCCTCGGCCAGAACGGATCGGTGGTCAGCTCCGCCGGACGTGATCCGCTACGGAACGAGCCGCTGCAGGGTGAGAGTGGCATCGATCTGGACAACCAGACCTCGCGCGTCCCGGTGGTCTACGCCTGGCGGGTGGCCGCCAACGGCGTCGCCGTTGTCGGTGAGTTCAACATCGACTACCTGCTGGAGATGCTGCGTGCGGTGGACGGACAGGTGCGGGTGGTGGACGAGGACCTACGCACCGTCTTCGACTCGCAGGGTTTCCGCGCCTTCCAGGAGTTGGAGGGAACGGCACGGGCAGCGGCCGCCGAGGCGTTGCGGGGTGGCACCGTCGGTATGGCGGAGACGCCCGCAGGGGCTCCGGCGCTGATCGCCGCGGCCGCCCTGAACAAGCCCAACACGGTCGCTCCGCTGAAGTGGTCGCTCGTGGTGGAGCAGGACCTGGCCGGGCTGCGATTGCCGCAGAGCGACGGGCGGCGGTGGACTCTGCTGGTCGCCGGCCTGGCGACGGGGGTCGTGCTGCTCAGCCAGGTGTGGCAGTACTTCCTCTTCGCCCGGCCACTGCGACGGCTCGCCACCGAGGCCGACCGGATCAACGACGGCTCCGTCGAGCAGCCGATCGCGCCGCAACGGCACGACGACATCGGCGCTCTGGCGATGTGTCTCGAAATCTGCCGTCAGGTCCGGCACACCGGTTCCAGCCGGTTGGGCGGTGCGACCCGTCTGCGCGGCGGGGAGGAGGACCTCACCATCGTCCTCCCCGAGATGCCGCCGCCCGATCGGGCCGCGTCACCACCCGGCGGTGGCGCCGATCATCGCCCCGACGATCGAGACGAAAGGGGTTGACGTGGCGTACCTCTACGTCGTGCTCGTCCTGTGCTCCCTGGCTCTGCTGGTCGCGGGAGTTGTCGAGCAGCGCAACCACTATGGCAACCTGGACCGGATCCAGGACCGGGTGCTGGTCAACGGCATCCGGGGCAAGAGCTCGATCACCCGGCTCTGTGCCGGCGCGCTACGCGGCGGCGGCCGGGTGGTGGTGGCCAAGACCACCGGCACCGCGGCCCGCTTCATCTTCCCGGATGCCACCGAGGAGCCGGTGCACCGCAAGTTTGGCATCGCGAACGTGGTCGAGCAGATCGGCATCGTGCGGCGGGCCGCCGTGTACCACCCGGACGTCCTGGTCATGGAGTGCATGGCGGTGATGCCGGCGCTGCAGGAGGTCAACCAGAGCAAGTTGATCCGGTCGAACATCGGCGTGCTGTGCAACGTACGCGAGGACCATCTCACCGAGATGGGCCCCACCCTGGACGATGTCGCCCGGTCCCTGAGCCGGTCCATGCCGGTCGGGGGTGTCTGCGTCACCGCCGAGCGGGAGCGGCTGGCGATCCTGCAGGAGGAGGCCGAGCGGCGGGACTGCCGGCTCGTCGCGGTCGACCCCGAGTCGGTGACCGACCAGGAGATGGACGGCTTCGGCTGGATCACGTTCAAGGAGAACGTCGCCATCGCGCTGGCCGTTGCCGAAGAGCTGGGCGTCGACCGGCACAGCGCACTCAAGGGTATGTGGGAGGCGCCGCCGGACCCTGGCGTGCTGTCCGTGGCGCGGGTGATGCACGGCGACAAGCGCATGCGGTTCGCGAACATCTTCGCCGCCAACGACCCCGAGTCGACCTTCATGAACATCCAGCAGCTGGAAGGCCAGCACCTGATCACCCGCCCGCTGACAATGGTGATCAATTGCCGGCCGGACCGGATCGAACGCAACGGCCAGATGGGCGAGCTGAGCGGCCGGGTGCAACCCGAGACCATCATCCTGATCGGAGAGGTGACCAAGAGCGCGCGGACGAGCATTCCGGCGGAACTCCAGGACCGGGTGGTCGATCTCGGCGGCAAGCCCGATCCGAGCCGCCTGCTCGAAGGCGTCACCGCGGCGACGCCGGACGACTCCTCGATCGTCGCCGTCGGCAACATTCACGGGCAGGGTGAGGTGCTGCTCCACCAACTGGCGGGGCTGCCGGGGTGGACCTGCGAGGACGGCTCGGAATCCGGCTCCACGCTTCGCCTGCCGACCGGGGAAAGGACGCAACGATGACCTTCGGCGGAGAACTCAGTGCCCAACTGGCCACCGCGACCCTCGGCATCGGACTGGTGTTCGCGTTGCTGTGCTACCTGACCACCAACCTCTCACCCGGCGGCATGATCACGCCGGGCTGGATCGCACTGACCCTCATCGAGGACCAGCTCCAGGCGGTCATCGTCGTGGCGGTGACCGTACTGACCTACCTCATCGCCCAAGTGCTGCAACGGGTGGTGATCCTCTACGGAAAGCGGCTGTTCGCGGCGATCGTGCTCGTCAGCGTGGTGCTGCAACTGACGCTGTTCGTGATCGTCCAGCGTGACCTGCCGCTGCTGTTCGCCCACCAGACGCTGGGCTTCGTCATCCCGGGCCTCATCGCGTACCAGCTGGTGCGCCAGCCGCCCAGGGCCACCATCCTGGCAACCCTCGTGGTCACCGGGATCACCTTCGGGGTCGCGTACAGCGGCGTCGTCGCCGGTTTCGTGCCAGTGACCTGACCGATCGCGGAATCGAGTCGCGAAAGGAGAACAGGCATGAGGTACCTTCGCAGTCGGACTCCACTGCTGACGCTGGCCATGTTGGCCGTGGTGGTGGCGCTGAGCATGGCCACCTATCTCGTGGTACGGCCGTCGCCCACGGATCAACCGCAGCTGACCCTGGGTGCCGCCAAGGGCGCCGGTGGCCCGACGCGCGGTGCCATGGGCTACAGCTATCAACGGTCGACCGGCCCGGATCGCACCGAGATCCTGGACTCCTCCGGGCAGCCGGTCGCGGTCATGACCGATGGCGCGCGGACCGCGCACATCTACGGCCCGTCCCGAACCTTCGAGGATCCCCGCTTCACCGATGCCAAGATCGAGAACAACGTGTGGGTCCGGCTGGCGCCGCAGGCGTGGCACGCCGGTGCCGAAGGTGAGCAGTGGTTCGTCGACTGGCTCAGCGCCGCCCGCAACGACCGCTCGCCGGACGTGCTGGCGATCGCGTTCGAGTACGTCGACGGGGCCCCGGTGAAGAAGGACAACCAGGGACAGCAGTATTCCGGTGACGCGTCGTTCGGGCCGGTCGACCCGATGGACCCCGATGGTCGGCAGGAGCGCTCCGACTTCTTCGACTACCTGGGCCTGCCGTGGTCGTTCCTCGACGGAAAGGCGGGGGTGCCCGAGCCGCAGCGCGCGCTCTCCCTGGACTGCTCCGGCTACCTGCGCATGGTCTACGGTCACCGGCTCGGCTATCCGCTGCGGGGCACGAACACGCCCGGGGAGGGCCTTCCCCGCCGGGCGTTCGCGATGGCGGAGTTCGGACCGGGCGTCCAGTTGATGCCCAACTCGGGTCAGCGGGCCCGGGGGATGGACCGCCTGCTCCCCGGCGACCTGGTCTTCTTCAACGCTCAGCCGATACCGACGGGCCAGATCGATCATTCGGGTATCTACCTCGGCGTCGATGACGGCGGGCATCACCGGTTCATCTCCAGCCGCTCCCAGACCGACGGTCCGACCATGGGTGACCTCTCGGGGGCACCCCTGCTGGACGGCACCGGCTACTGGCCGGACCGGTGGCGCACCGCCCGCCGGCTCTGAGCCCATCGAGCGGCGCGTCCGGGCGGCTCAGTCGATGGCCACCCTGAGGGTTGGCCCGGCGGTGAGGGCGTCGCTGCCGACGAAGGCCAGGTCGACGGTGGTGTCGGTGAAGGTGATCGGGCTTGGCTGCGTGGCCGGGATGCCGTCGGGTAACGGCAGGTTCGGCGTCAGGATGATGTCGATGCCGACCATCCGGCCGGCGAAGCGGGTCGTGTAGAGGGCGACGTTCCCCTGCAGGGTCATTCGATCGGCCGCGAAGAGCGGTGTCCGGTCCGCCGGCCCGGTGGAGCGGAGCAGGAAGTCGTCGACGACCGCCTGGTCCATGGTGAACTTCAACGCCCTCAGGCTGCCCTCGGCGGTGGGCAGGTCCACGATGCCGTCCAGGCGCAGCCCGGTCATGGTCACCGCCGACCCGGTCAGCTTCCAGCGGCTTCCCGCGACCAGCGGCTGCGTCGGGTCGGCGGCGAGCCACGGCCACCCCCGCCGCACCCCGCCCCCGCCGCTCGGCGGCAGAGGCGCGGTGGCGCAGCCGGTATCGGGAGCCGGGGGCTCGGGGGCGGCCCACGCGTGCGCCGAACCGGCCGGGGCGCAGGCCTGCGCCGGCTCGGGGGCGGCGAGCGCCACGGCGGCAGACAGGCCGAGCAGCCCGAGCAGCACCGTGAAGAGCCGATCGGACTGCCCGGGCATCCTGGGAGCCGCCGACCCTCCGGCTCGCCGGGCCGCCCAGCACGATCGGGTCGACGGTGCGGAGGTTAACATTGTCGCCCTCCCCGGCGCCGTCGCCTCGTCACACCCGGCGGACGCGCGCCGCGCCAGCCGCGGCCCGGCGCGTCCGACATCAACTCTTCGACGAGGGCCGGCTGCCCGGGAGCGGGTTGCCGGCTGTCTCCCGGTCCAGCAGGTCAGGGTCCGCACCGCCCGTCCGCGTGTCCCGCGCCGCGGGCTCACTCTCGGCCGACTCGTCACGCCCGTCCTCGGTGTCGGTCGGTCCGTCAGGTGCGCCCTCGTCGGGAGCCGGCTCGTGCCGCTCACTGCCGTCGGCGGCCGACCCGCCACTTGGCGGGACGGTCGGAGCGGCCCCCGGCACCCAGGCGAAGCCGAGTGCGCTGCCCACCGCGCCGAGCATCAGACCCAAAAAGAAGCCGCCGAGGTTCACCCCGATCAAGGAGAAGAGCGCGGTCACCGCGGCGACCACGGCGTAGAAGATTCGCTGCTGCGGCTTGAACCAGATCAACAGCCCGCAGGTCACCAGGATGGCGGGTATCAGCCAGGACAGGAAGCCGGTCGGCCCCATCTGGAAGGTGAGACCACTGAGTGACATCTGGGTCGTGCCGAAGATTTCCAGACCGGCCAGTGCGGTGAGCAGGCCGCCCCAGAACGGGCGGGCCCGTCGCCAGCGGCGAAAGCCGTACCACCCGACCCAAGGGCGGTCGCGGCGTGGCAGCTGGACAGTCGTCACATCGTGCCTCCTGCCGGTTGACGGGACAGGGCTCACGGGGGTGCTCTCCGCGAGCCCCGCGGTCAGCTCAGAAGCATTCCTTGGCGGCCGACCCGACGTTGACCTTCAGCTTCAGTCCGGTCAGGTTGAACCTGCCCGCGTGGGTGGAACGGGCCACCTGTCGAAGGTTCTTGATGTTTACTGCATCGGCCTGCTGGCCGAAGGCCTTCCGCTCGCCTGTCGCGCCCGGAGGGCCGCCCTGGAGGGTCGACGCGTCCTGCCCGATGTTGATGTTCTCGAACACGACGTCGCCTTCCAGCGCCTCCGCCTCGATCAACAGGTCCTTCGCGGTGGCGGGTCTGCCGCCCCCACCGGCGGTGAGGGTGAGCACCACCGGGACCCCGGGTGTCTTCACCGACTGGCAGAGGTCGAACAACTCTGCCTTCCGGATGCCGGTGACGGCGACCGGATGCTTCGTCCCGTCAACCTCCTCGGCGACGCCCCCGAACTGGACGAAGCCCTCACCGCGCAACTCTGAGGCGGAGACCTTGAACGTCTGGCCGGAGACCGCGAACGAGGCCGCCATCGCCCCGTTCGACATGCCGAACACGATCGCGCCCGCGATGGCGGCGATGGGCACCAAGAGGGCGAGGAAACGCCCCCAGCGCGTACGACCCGGGTTGCCGGACACATCCTGCACGATTCCTCCTAGGGTGGACTTCGCGCGGGTGGACGGACGGGACGGGACGCCTCGCGTCGGGTCTCGTCGCTCGTTCCTGGGTAACGATCGGGCAGTCGTGGTGCGCCCATGCAGCGCACGTCACATTGCGTGACCCACTCCACGCTAACATGAGCCCGACTCAGGTTTGCGGATTGCCGCAGACAGGCACGGCGGAACGAGTCGCCAGAACAACCACCCAGGCCCCGCATCTCCGAAGCCGCCCCAGCTCCCCTCCTACTCGGGTATGCTGCGCCGTTTTCGCGGACCCCGACCGGGTAACCGGCTGGTGAGCGCCCGAGAGCCCGGGAGGATCCGGGACCGACCGGAGGCGGACGACCTCCGGCGCACCACGGGCGATCTCATCCCAACCGTGCTTGCGTCTCCGGTCCATGGAGGCGCCAACCGATGGGAGCTTGACATGAAGGCAACGCTCAGCCGGAGTCTGTCCGTCGGTCTCCTGGTCACCGGCACCATCCTCGGTCCGGCGACCACCGCCCAGGCCACTCCCGCACATAGCGGGCCGGTCAACGCGGTCCGGCCCGCGCCAACCGACGCGGGCAAGCGGGTGCTGGCGCACGACTACCAGCGCCAGCCGAACTCCTATTTCTGCGCCCCGGCCGCGACAAGGATCGCGCTGTCCACGCAGGGCAAGATCCTCAGTCAGCAACAGGTCGCCAATAAGCTGGGCACCACCAAGGCCGGCACCAGCTCCGCCAACGAGACCACCCGAGTTCTCAACGACGTGACCGGCGGGGGGTACGAGACCACCGAGATCAACGGCCCCACCGCCCAGGCGCAGCAGGTCGAGAAGCTGCGCGCTGACGTGGTCGAGGCGATCGACGCCAAGCGCGGTGTGGTAGCCAACATCACCGGCACGGCGGTCGACACCGAAGGCGCCGCGCACACGTACCCGGAGGGGCACTACCTGACCATCATCGGGTACCGCAACGGCGGCGAGACGCTGCAGATCGCCGATCCGTACGCCCGGGACGGGCACTACTGGATGAGCGACCAGAAGGTCGCCGACTGGGTCGCCGAGCGCGGCTACTCCAGCTGACCCCACCCACGGCCGCTGGCCGGGCTCCCATGAAAGGGTGCCCGGCCAGCGGCCGTCCGCGCCGGCTTTTGCTGGCCGGACCTCGGCCAGGGTGGCCGGAACGCCGTGCCGTTCAGGGCACCTGCCGACGGTGGTGAGGGGTTCTGTCGGTACCCGGATCAGCAGGCACTCCCCGATCCGACGATCGGTCGCTTCGCTGGCATTCCCTGCAACGGCAGCCACTGCCTCAGCGGCGCGGACCAGGGTCGGCTTGCCGCACCAGCCGGGCAGCCCGATCCGGGTACGAACACAATCGACCGCAGGAGGCTGCACAGGGGCGGCACCGGTTGCCGACCTGCGACCGGGTATAGGCCAAGCGGGGTTCTACAGCACCTGTTACGACAGAATCTCCCTGTCCCACGAGTACCCGTTTGAATGGGTATCGCACGGGCAGGCCGCTGCCGGGCGACAGCACCTGACAGACATATTCGGAAGGAATCTCATGCGAGCGACGCTGATGTACGGGGCCGGAGACGTACGGGTGGAGGACGTGCCCGACCCGGTGCTCGAGGAACCAACCGACGCTGTCGTGCGCGTGGTACGGACCTGCGTGTGCGGCAGCGACCTGCACCCGTACCACACCATGCCGGCATCAGCGCAGGGGGCGCCGATGGGCCACGAGTTCCTCGGCGTCATCGAGGACCTCGGCTCCGGGGTGACCGGGCTGAAGCAGGGCGACCTGGTGGTGGCGTCCTTCGCGTTCCAGGACAACACCTGCGCCTTCTGCCGCGAAGGTGTGCAGACCTCCTGCCGCCACGGCGGGTTCTTCACCACCGCCCAAGCCGAGTTCGTCCGCGTCCCCCAGGCCGCCGGCACCCTCGTCACGCTGCCGGTGGAAGAGGACTCGCCGCTGCTGCCGTCGCTGCTGACCCTCGCCGACGTGTACGGCACCGGGTACCACGCCGCCAAGCGCGCCAACGTCAACCCGCGCACGACCGTCACCGTCATCGGCGACGGCGCGGTCGGCCTGCTCGCGGTGCTGTCGGCCAAGCAGCTCGGCGCGGGGCGGATCATCCTCATGGGACGGCACAAGGCCCGCACCGACCTCGGTGTGGAATTCGGCGCCACCGACGTCGTCGCCGAGCGCGGCGAGGAGGGCATCGCCAAGGTCCGCGAGCTCACCGACGGCGACGGCACCCACACCGTGCTCGAGGCGGTCGGCCACCGGGAGGCGTACGAGCAGGCCCTCGGTGTGGTCCGCGCCGGAGGGGTGATCAGCCGGGTCGGTGTTCCACAGTACGACGAGGGGCCGATCGGGTGGGGCCTGTTCGGCGGCAACCTGACCCTGACCGGCGGGCCCGCGCCGGTGCGCGCCTACATCGACGAGCTGCTGCCCGCGGTGCTCGACGGCACCGTCCAGCCGGGCCGGGTGTTCGACCGCACCATCGGTCTCGACGAGGTGCCCGACGGGTACCGGGCGATGGACCGCCGCGAGGCCCTCAAGGTCCTGGTCCGCCCCTGACCGATCACCCGTGGTGGTGACACTCCCCCGCTTCGAAGGGCCGGGCGCGGCGTGCCGTCTCATGCTCGTCGCGCCCGGATCCAACCGCCTAGCAGCACGAAGGAGACCACCGATGCCCGGTTGGACACCAGACGAACTCACCAGCATCGCGCAAGCCGACGAGCTGGACCTCACCTCCGAACGCCGTGACGGCAGCCTGCGCCATCCCGTCACCATGTGGGTGGTCCGCGACGGCGACGACCTGTACGTGCGCTCCATGCACGGGACCTCCGGCGCGTGGTTCCGCGGCACTCAGACCCGCCACCAGGGCCACATCCGCTCCGGCGGCGTCCACAAGGACGTCACGTTCGTGGTCGACACCGACCCGGACCTCAACGACCGGATCGACGACGCCTACCGCAGCAAGTCCCGACGGTACGGAGCGGACATCGTCGGCGGCGTGGTCAACCCCGGATCCCGCGCCGCGACGATCCGGCTCGTTCCCCGCTGACGCAGGCCCTCGCCCATCCTTGCTACGGGAGGCAGGCGCCGCCCCGCCTGCCGACAGCGCTCACGACGATCCCTTCGGCATCAAATCATCAGTGCCCCAGAGCCCGCCGGACGTCGGCGTACCGGACGGTCTCGCTGGCGATCAGGGCGGCGAGGATGCCTGCCAGGACGGCGAGTGCGACCAGCGGCGGCAGGACCGCCGCGGCCGGTAGCCAGGCCAGCAGCACGGCCATGGTGACCAGCCGGCCGACGTGCACCGCGTACCGCAGGCGGTTGGCGAACAGCAGGTGCCCGGCGAGGTACAGCGCGGCTCCGCCGCAGAGCGCGGCGGCGTAGAACCAGCCCAGCGGGTGATCCCCGGCCGCGTGGGCGAGGACCAGGTGCACGCAGCGCACGACCAGATAGGCGGTCAGCAGCACCAGCGGACCGTTGAGACCGCCGGCCTTGTCATGCCAGGCCTCGGGGATGGTCAGGTCGACGACGAACAGCGCGGCCATCGCCACCGACATACCCACCCGCAGCAGGGCCTGATCAGCCCGAGCCTGGTTGCCCAGCCACGCGTACCCCGACCACGTCCACCACAACAGGGCGAGCAGCAGCAAGCCCTGCGCGACCCGTGCGCGGTGTGGGCGCCCGCCATGTAACTGGTGACCCGGGTGACGGCGAAGACGTACCCCAGGTCGAACAACAACTCGAACCGGGTGACCGGCTGACCCTCACCCGTGGGACTGACCGCGCCGAAGAACCCACGCCGCCCGCTGCCGCCCGCGGACACGCCGCCCGTCCCTCCCCTCCAGCCTCGGCCCGCCACGGGCCGGCGCCGCCGGCATCTGCACCGCCGGACTCGCCAACACTCTAAGCAGCAGACAGACGGAAGCATCGGTAGATGGCCACCACCGGGCAGGGAGGTGCTGACCGACGCGCACCGCAGATTCACTGGTTCGTCCGGGCGAACAAGGCCGCGGCGCGCCACCGCTTTGCGGGGAGGTTGTCCGTCCAGCGGACGATCAAGGAAAGGGGAAGTACGCACTCCCTTCCACTCTCAACATATACCGCACCGGGGGACTTGCCGCAAGACCCGGGTCGTGCCGCAGAATTGCCGGCCGAGGCCAGAACCTACGGAATTGGGAGCCGCGAAATGCGTGTGTTCTTGTCGACGATCGGGTCGCGCGGGGACGGGGTTTCATGCTGACGTGCATGGTCTTCACCCAAGCGGAACTCGACTACCTGGCCACGCAGCGCATCGGGCGGCTGGCCACCGTCTCGCCCGACGGGCAGGTGCAGAACAACCCGACCAACTTCTTCGTCGACGCCCGGCACTGGCACGATCGTCATCGGCGGGGGCGCGCTGGGCTCGTCGAAGAGGTTCCGGAACGTCCAGCAGGGCAGCACGGTCGCGTTCGTCGTGGACGACCTGGCGACGGTCGATCCGTGGGCGCCCCGAGGCATCGAGATCCGGGGCACGGCGGTCGCGCTGACGGACCAGGAGCCGCCCCTGCCGTACCTCTCTCGAGAGATCATCAGGATCACCCCTACCAGGATCATCTCGTGGGCTGAACGGGCCGCGAGCGAGCCGTACGGTGTGAAATCTCGCTAGGACGGGCTACCCAGGCCTGAGCGGGGGGATGGCGACGTAGCACACGGGGTGGAGCGGGCCTGGGCAGGCCGCTCGCCATGCTGTCGCGCCTGGACCGGTTGGGTGACTGCCGGTCGTGGTCATGCTGTCGTCCCCGCACCGCCCGCCGCACCCGCTGCCGGACCGGCCGTTCCCGCCGCGACGCGATCGACAACCGGGTGCGGTGGGACCTGGACGCCCAGAACTATGACGCGCTGTTCGACGCGGCGCTCAACATCCACCGGACGTCCATCGGCCCGCCAGCGGTGGACAACGTCCGCGACCACGTCTTGGGCCGCGCGACGACGCGTACGCGCAGGTCGTCGCGGCCGTGACGGGCGCCGCGTTCCGCACCGCGATGATCCGCCGGGCCACGGCGGGCGACGGCGCCTCCCCGCTCGCCGACCAGGTGGACGAGGCGTTCGCGATGCTCGCCGGCGGCCCGGCCACACCCACCAACACCAAGGAGAGCTGATGACGGTTCAACCCGAGCCGGGCGTGGCCGCTACCCCGGCGGCGATCGTGACGGACGACCTAGCTGATGACGTGGGCCCTCTGACCAACAGCGTGTTTGACCTTCCCGACCACCTTTCCCCCAAGGCCGACCCGACGCTGATCGCCCGCGACGAGCAGCACTTCGCGGCCATCGCGGAGAGCCTCGAGCAGTCGATCACCGACCTGTCCGACCGCCTCGATGCCGAGCGCAAGGCGCCCGGCGGCAAAGGCCGGCAGGCGGTGGTCCGGGACATGGAGATCCGCCGGCTGACCGCTCGCCTGCGCGCCCTGCGTCGCTTCGGTCTGGACCTGTGCCTCGGACGCATGGTCGGCGGGGACGGCTCCGAGCCGGTGTACGTGGGACGATTCGGCCTTACGGACAGCACCGGTCGTCGGCTTCTGCTCGACTGGCGCTCCCCCGCGGCTGAGCCGTTCTTCGGAGCGACCCACGCCAACCCGATGGGTCTGGCAAGCCGCCGCAGGTACCGCTGGACGCGCGGTCGCATCACCGACTACTGGGACGAGGTGTTCACCCCGGACGGGCTTGAGGCGCACGCCGCGCTCGACGACCAGTCCGCCTTCATCGCCAGCCTGGGCAGCAACCGGTCGGGCCGGATGCGAGACGTGCTCGGCACCATCCAGGCCGACCAGGACGCCATCATCCGAGCGGGATCCCGCGGCGCTCTCGTCGTCGACGGCGGTCCTGGTACGGGGAAGACCGTCGTCGCCTTGCACCGCACCGCCTACCTCCTCTACTCCGACCCTCGTCTCGGTCACCGCCGGGGCGGGGTGCTGTTCGTCGGTCCGCACCAGCCCTACCTGGCCTACGTCTCCGACGTCCTTCCCAGCCTCGGAGAGGAGGACGTGCAGATCTGCACCCTGCGGGACCTCGTGCCCGAGGGCGCCGCGGCAACCATCGAGACCGACCCGGACGTGGCCCGCCTGAAGTCGTCGGCGGACCTGGTGAAGGCGATCGAGGCGGCTGTCCGGTTCTACGAGGAGCCGCCGGCCAAGGGAATGACGGTCACGACCGGCGAGTCCGACATCTGGCTGAGCGCCGACGATTGGGCCGAGGCGTTCGAGGCGCCGGGACCCGGTACCCCGCACAACGAGGCGCGTGACGAGATCTGGGAAGAGCTGCTCACGATCCTGATGGAGAAGTACGACGGCGATGAGCCGGAGGACCTGGTCCGCAGGTCGCTGCTACAGAACAGGGAACTGCTCACGACCGTCAACCGCGCCTGGCCGCTGCTCGAAGCGACCGACCTCGTCGCAGACCTGTGGTCGGTGCCCGCCTATCTGCACAGGTGCGCTCCCTGGCTCAGCCCCGACGAGGTTCGGAGGCTACAGCGCGGCAACGCCCAGGCCTGGACAATGTCCGACCTGCCGCTGCTGGACGCGGCACGGCAGCGGCTCGGCGACCCGGAGGCGTCACGGCGTAAGCGCCGGCACGACGCCGCCGTCGCCGTCGAACGCGAGCGCATGGCCACGGTCGTCGACGACCTGATCGAGGCCGACGCCTACGACGACGGTGAGGGTCTGCTGACGATGCTGCGCCAACAGGATCTGCGGGATGCCCTGGTCGACGAGGCCGCACTGCCCAGCACCGAACCCGACCGGCTCGCCGGCCCGTCGCGCACATCGTCGTGGACGAGGCCCAGGAACTGACCGACGCGGAGTGGCAGATGCTGCTGCTCCGCTGCCCGTCCCGGAGCTTCACCATCGTCGGGGATCGCGCCCAGGCCAGGCACGGGTTCACGGAGTCGTGGCCGGAGCGGCTCGAGCGGATCGGGCTCGACCGGATCAACCTGGCGTCCCTGAGCATCAACTACCGGACGCCGGAAGAGGTCATGGCGGAGGCCGAGCCGGTCATCCGGGCCGTACTTCCGGACGCCAACGTGCCGACCTCCATCCGCAGCAGCGGGGTCCCCGTCGTACACGGATCTGCTTCTGATCTGAGCTCGATCCTCGACACCTGGCTCGCCGCGCACGCCGACGGAATCGCCTGCGTCATCGGCGACCCCACCTTCGGGGCGATGCCCCGCGTCCGGTCGCTGACCCCGGAGCTGTCGAAGGGGCTCGAGTTCGACCTGGTCGTCCTCATCGACCCAGAGGCGTTCGGCAAGGGCATCGAAGGAGCGGTCGACCGCTATGTCGCAATGACCCGAGCGACCCAGCAACTCGTCATCCTCACGAGCTCCTGACAACGTGCCCGCACCAGACACGGTGCCCGACGAGACCGCCGACAGGAGGAGTCTGCGCAGTGAGCGGTCGTGAGCAGCAGGTGTCAGTCACAGATCAACGCGTCGAACTCCGGCTCGCTGACCAATCTCGGCTCTGCGCCAGGCTCCCGCACGAGGATCTTCCCAACGGAAAGGTGCTCCAGGTCGTTCAGCGTGAAGCGGACATACACGACGGACCAGGAGTTGTCCGTGGTCCAGCCGCGCAAGGTGAAGGTCCGTTCCGGCGACATCGCCTCGGGTGGCCGCTCCGCGGTAACGCCCGCGGCGGATGTTGCCCCCAACGGCCAGGTCAGCGCTTGGGTCACGGTCGAGTCGGTGAACTCTCCCATCTCCCCACCACGGCGGCGTGCGGGTTGTCGGATCCCCCTGACTCATCCGACCACAGCGTCGCCCCGTCCAGCGGGTGCTTACAGGTGCGCAACACGCCGAGGGCGTTGCCGTTCTCGTCAAGGGTGACGCCCGCGAATCCGTCCCTCGGGACGGTGCAAGACGACAGCAGCATCGCAAGTGTCGCCAGCGCCATGGCGACGATCATGATCCGCTTCGGTCGGCATCCGCCCATGGCAGCAGTATCGCCACGCCGGCAACTCGTGCCCAGTGGTCCTGCCCCTTCCAAGGCTGAACCGTTACGTCCTGATCGACAGCTAGTGCTCTGACCACAAACGTTGGCGGGGTTGGTCGGGGTTGGGGAATTGTCGTAGGGCTGGTGTTGGCTTCGGTTCGTGCCTCGCCGTCGGGATCCCGCCTTGCCGCGGGTTGTGCATCGCACCGCGCGTGTCGCGTTGCGGGTGACGCCGGGGCAGCGGCGGCGGTGTTTCGGGCTGCTGCGCTCCGCCGGTGATGTGTGGGCGTGTGTGTTGGAGGTCAACGGGTGGCGGCGCCGGCGGCGGGACGCGCCGCTGTCCGGCTATCAGGAGTTGTGCCGCGAGCTGTCCGCGTCGGGGCCGGGCACGTTCGGGGAATTGGACTCGACGGGTGCGCGGTCGGTGTTGCGCCGGTTCTCCGATTCGTGGTTCGCGGCGGCGAAACGCCGCAGCGCCGGTGACCTGTCGGCGCGGTTCCCCCGTCGGCGGCGGGGGTTGGTGCCGGTGCGCTGGTATCACGGCACGTTCACCCTCGACGGCCGCCGGGTGCGGATCCCCACCGCCAAGGGCACTGCGCCGTTGTGGGTGCGTCTGGCGCGCGACGTGCCGTATCCGGTCGAGCAAGTCCGCTCGGTCACGCTGCTGTGTGAGGGTGGCCGGCTGTTCCTGGACGTGACCGCTGAGGTGCCGGTGGCGGTCTACCCGCCCGGCGACGAACCGGACCCGGCCAGGGTGGCCGGGGTGGATCTCGGGATCATCCACCCCTACGCGGTGGCCGGCCCCGACGGGGAGGGGTTAATGGTGTCGGGGCGGGCGATCCGCGCCGAGCACCGCATGCACCTGGCCGACACGAAAGCCCGCCGCCGTGCTGTCGCCCGCCGGGCCCCCAGGCCAGGGCAGAAGGGGTCCCGGCGGTGGCGGCAATACCGGCGTCGGGCGCGGCTGGTGGAGGGCCGGCACCGGCGGCGGGTCCGTCAGGCCCAGCACGAAGCCGCCCGCAGCGTCGTGTCGTGGGCGGTGCGGCAGCGGGTGGGTGTGCTGCACGTCGGCGACCCCCGCGGGGTGTTGGAGATTCCTGCGGGTCGGCGGCACAACCTGCGGTTGCGGCAGTGGCAGATCGGCCGGCTCCTGCAGGTCCTCACCGACAAGGCCACCCTCGCCGGCATCGCCGTCCGGCTGGTCGACGAACGCGGCACCTCGTCCACCTGCCCCGCCTGCCACCGCCGGGTACCGAAACCCCGCGGCCGGACCCTGTCCTGCCCGCACTGCCGCTTTTCCGGGCACCGCGACCTGGTCGCGGCCGCCAGCATCGCCACCCGCACTCCGGGTGGTGGACCCACCACCCCGACAGCCGTCGTGCTGCCGGAGGTGGTCGAGCACCGTCGAGCCGGCCGGCACCTACCCGGTGCCGGGCGGTCCCGGCGTGACCCCCGCCGCCCACCCCGGGCGGCGCGAGGATCAGTTGGCCCGCGCAGGCCCGCCCCACCACCCGATGGGGAGTCGCTCGCCCAACAGGCGAGGATCCACAACACCCACCGCAAACCCGGTGAACGTTAGTGGACACCGCACTAGGCAGCGACGCCCTCATCTAGGCAACACCAGACCGAACGCCTGAAGTGGCCGTACGCCGCCGACCAGCCCGGCCATCGGTCAACGGCGTCCGTGCAGCGGGGCCACGATCGAGGGGTCAGTGATCCGGGCGTCGTCGGCAAGCAGAAACGCCTTGCTGAGGATCAGCGCGAGCCGGTCGTCCTCGAAGGGCAGGAAGACCGGCTCGTGCCGATCGCGCCGCCGTTGCCGACAGCCTTGAGCTGCGTGCGGTCTTTGCCACCTTCGCGGCTGCCCGTGGGACGAGCATGGCGTAGGCGATGCCGAAGGCGAGGCTGGCCAGCAGTGCCAGGGGCAGGGAGATGTCGTCGATGGGCCGGAAAATCTGCCAGTGGGTGAGATAGATGTAGATGGAGCTGGTGGCCAGCGCTGCTGTGGCGCGGTTGAGCACCGGAAGGCTGGGTAGGTCGGCTACCCAGATCATGAGCAGAAGGCCGGTGACGATGACGCCCTCGCGTCCGACGTCCCCGAAGAACATTGGCACGGTGGCGATGATCGCGAGTGTCACGAGCAGTTTCCGGCCGGTGGTGGTGGCCTTCGCCGCTGCCCAACCGCGAACAGCCAGAACACGACGACCGGGGTGGGCAGTTCGACACCGGGTACGAGCTGGTAGCGCGATATGAGCCCGAGCGACTTATCGACCTCGTCGGTTTCGCCGGGTACGGCAAGCGGATGCCCCACCAGCTGTCCGGTGGACAGCAGCAGCGGGTGGCGGTTGCCCGCGCCCTGGCACCACGCCCACCGCTGATCCTGCTCGACGAACCGTTCACCGCACTCGACGCCAGCCTGCGCGCGGAACTACGCACCGACGTGCGCGCCGCGCTGCGCGCAGACAACACCACCGCCGTCCTCGTCACGCACGACCAGACCGAAGCACTCTCCATCGCCGACCAGGTCGCCGTCATGTACGACGGCAGGGTCAGGCAGACCGGCAGTCCTTCCGACCTCTATCACCGGCCGGCCGACCAATGGATCGCCGCCTTCGTGGGCGACGCCAACCTCGTGGACGCCACCGCCCACGGCAGCACAGCCGAGATGCGGCTTGGCACCATTGCCCTCGCCAGCTCGCACCAGGGGGACGTCACCCTCCTGATCCGGCCTGAGCAGCTGCGCCTGAACGACGCTGCCGCGTCGGGTGTATCCGCAACGGTCCGTCACTACCTGTTCCACGGCCACGACGCCCTCCTCGCCCTCCAGCTGCCCGACGGAACACGAGTGACCGCACGGATCCTGGATCAGCCAACCGACTATCCGCCAGGGGCACACGTCCGGCTCACCGTCCGCGGGACCGCCTACGTGCTACCTGGACCCGCCCTTTCCCGTTGACCACGGTAGGGACCATTCCGGAGGCGGGATATCATCGCGCCGTGGCGATTGATTGCACCTCGAGGCTGACCCCTGCCGTGGCGCTGTTCCGGTCGCTCGGCGACCCGACCCGGCTGGCTGTTCTGCGCCGGCTGGCGTACGGGGAGGCGCGAGTGGTGGACCTGACCGGCGAACTGGGATTGGCGCAGTCGAGTGTGTCGAAGCATCTGGCGTGTCTTCGTGACTGTGGCCTGGTCGACTACCGGGTGGAGGGCCGCCAGTCCTTCTACACCCTGACTCGGCCGGAGCTGCTGGACCTGCTGCGCTCGGCGGAACAGCTCTTGGCGGCCACGGGTGAAGCGGTTGCCCTGTGCCCGGTCTACGGACCTCCCGTCGACACCCCGGCCGAGGTGAGCGCGTGAGCCTGTCGCTGCTGACCCCGGAGCGTCGGGCGGTGCTGTCCCGGCGCAGCCTGTGGCTCGCCTACGCCACCGCCGGTTACAACCTTCTGGAGGGCCTGGTCGCGATCGCCGCCGGCGCGGCGGCCTCCTCCACGGCCCTGATCGGCTTCGGCCTGGACTCGTTCGTCGAGGTGTCCAGCGCCGCCGTGCTGATCTGGCAGTTCCGCTCCCGGGTGCCCGAAGACCGGGAACGGCTCGCGCTGCGGCTCATCGGCTTGTCGTTCTTCGCCCTGGCGGCCTGGGTGACCTTCGACGCCGTTCGCTCGCTGCTTGCCGGCGGGGACGCTGACGCCAGTCCTGTCGGCATCGGCTTGGCCGTGGCGTCGCTGATCGTGATGCCGCTGCTCGTGGCCGCCAAGCGGCGCACCGGTCGAGAACTGGGCTCGGTCACCGTCATGGCCGACTCGACGCAGACCATGCTCTGCACGTACCTGTCCGCGGTGCTACTTGTCGGCCTGGTCCTCAACGCCGCGTGGGGTTGGTCGTGGGCCGACCCGATCGCCGCGCTGGTCATCGCCGGCGTCGCGGTCAAGGAAGGCGTGGATGCCTGGCGCGGCGAGCACTGCGACGACTGCGCACCCCTGCCTGCCGCTGGCGCAGGCACCGGCCAACCCGCGGACTGCGTTGACGGCTGCTGTACCGACGGGAAGGCGTGACGATGCCTCCGGCTTGCTGGCTCGCTGTCTCACCAGCCGTCCTCACCGCAACTTCGTGACCGGCCGAGCGAACTGAGGATGCCGCCCGACGATCAGGAGTGGTCGGGAGGGACCACAGAGGCGGCGGCCGTCACGGTCGGTCGTTCCCGCGATCGATTGCCCGGTGGGCGAGCGTGCTTCCCGATCGGCTGGTGATGCCGATGGCGGCCAGCGCGCAGCAGGCGGCGACGGCGCCCAGGAGAGGCTGGTAGCTCCCGCTTGTGTGGAGCAGAGCTGCGGCGGCCAGGGGTGCGGCGGCTTTGGCGATGGTGACGGGGGCGGCGAGTCGTCCGGCGATGGTGGCGTAGGCGCTCGTGCCGTAGCGCTCGGCGAGGAGCGCGGGAGTGGCGAGGCTGGTGATGCCGAAGCCGAGTCCGAAGCCGACGACCGTGATGACGGCGCCGGCGCGGGTGCCGGCGAGCAGCGGCATGGCGAGGACGGCCACGGCCTGGATGGCGAAGACAACGGCCACGATGGTGGTGACGGGCAGCCGTCGGCGGGCGCCGGTGAGAACGAGCCTTCCGGTGACCGACAGGAGGCCGAGCAGGCCGGCGACGGCGGCCGCGAAGGTGGCAGGGTGGCCTCGGCTGGCCAGGTAGCCGACGAGGTGGACGGTGATGGTGCTGGTGGCCGCCCCTTGGGCGATGAACGTGGTGGCCAGGATCCAGAATCTGGCGTCACGCATCGCGGCCTTGACGATCGCGCGCCGCTGGTGGTGGTCCGGCCGGGTCGGGACGTCCGGTGCCGGCGTCGCCGGGGCGTGCGGGGGCCGGCGCACGGTCAGTGCGTGCAGGGGCGCGGTGAGCGCGCCGTGGACGGCGGCGAGGACGAGGAGGGCGCCGCGCCAGCCGAGACGTTCGGTCAGGAGGCCGGTCAGCGGCATGAAGATGGTGCTGGCGAAGCCGGCCACGATCGTGACCGCGAGCAGGGCGGTGGCGCGCCGGTCGGGGGTGAACCAGGAGACGATGACGGCGAAGGCTGGCTCGTAGAGCACCATCGCGCCGGTGATCCCGATGCCGATCATGACGGCGTAGAGCTGCCGGAGGGTGTGGACCTGGGACCAAGCCACGAGCAGGGCGGTGGCGGCGAGGGAGCCGCAGGTCATGAGGGCGCGCCCGCCGTGGTGGTCGAGCCACCGTCCGACGGGGATGGCCATGAGTGCACCGGCGAGGACGGAGGCGGTGAGCGCTCCGGTGAGGGCGGTGGTGGAGGCGCCGAGGGTGGTGGCCATCGGGTGCAGCAGAACCGCGTAGGCGTAGTAGAGGGTGCCGTAGCCGACGGTGGAGGTGATGGCGAGGGCGGCGACGATGCGCCAGCCGTGCGGATGGTGCCCGTCGACCGCGGGGTCGGCGGGCACCATCGTGGGGTTGCTGGTCATCAGCTGCCGCAGCAGCCGCCGGCCTGACCGCCAGCGGGTGCGGCGTTGAGGGTGATGAGGTTCAGCGGTGCGGCGAGCAGGCCGCCGGAGATGCCGGTGGCCAGTCCCTTGCCGGCCGGTTCGAGGCTCGGGGCGGGGCCGCAGCAGCTGTCGCCGCCGGTGGAGTCGGCGGGGTTGCTGTTGCAGACTCCGGTTCCGGGCAGGTCGAGCTGGACGTCGCGGGCCGCCTGCCAGTCGCCGGCGAGGGCGGCGACGACGGAGCGGACCTGCTCGTAGCCGGTGGCCATCAGGAACGTCGGCGCCCGGCCGTAGGACTTCATGCCGACGGCGTAGTAGCCGGCCTCCGGGTGGGCGAGTTCGTCGACGCCATGCGGCGGGACGGTGCCGCAGGAGTGCTCGTTGGGGTCGATCAGCGGCGCGAGGGCGCGGGTGGCGCCCATGACCGGGTCGAGGTCCAGCCGGAGTTCCGCGGCGATGGAGTGGTCCGGGCGGAAGCCGGTCGCGGTGACGATGCGGTCCACGGTGATCGACTCTTCGCCGCCGTCGGTGTGCCGCACGACCACGGCGAGCCGGTCGCCGGTCGGGGTGAGGGCGTGGACGGAGAAGCCGGTGAGCAGCCTGATGCGGCCGGCGTCGACGTGCTCGCGCAGCCGCGAGCCGAGCGCGCCGCGCGCCGGCAGGGCGTCGGCGTCGCCGCCGCCGTAGGTACGGGCCGGGGACGCGGACCGGATCGCCCAGGTGACCTCGGTGCTGGGCTCGGCGGCGGCCAGCTCGGCGAGGGAGAGCAGGGTGTTGGCGGCGGAGTGACCCGCGCCGACGACGAGGGTGTGCCGGCCGGCGAACCGGTCCCGGTCCCCGCCGAGCACGTCCGGCAGCGCGTGCTCCAGGTAGGCAGCGGACTGCCTCTCGCCTCGGGCGGGCAGGCCGGACGAGCCGAGGACGTTCGGGGTGCCCCAGGTGCCGGAGGCGTCGATGACCGCGCGGGCGAGGATCTCGTCGCCGTCGGCGAGGCGGACCAGGAACGGGGCGGAGTCGCGTCCCGCGGTGCGGAGCCGGTCCAGGCCGAGACGGCTGATCGCCTCCACGCGGGCGCCGTAGCGAAGGCGCGGCTTGAGCTGCGGCAGCTCTGCCAGGGGTTGGAGGTAGTCGTCGACGAGTTCCGCGCCGGTGGGCAGGGCTTCCAGGTCGGGGGCGACCCAGCCGGCGTCGTCGAGCAGCCGCCGGGCGGCCGGGTCGATGTTGTACCGCCACGGGGAGAACACGCGCACGTGACCCCACTGCCGCACGGCGGCGCCGGCGGTGTCGCCGGCCTCCAGGACGGTGAACGGCAGGCCGCGCTCGTGCAGGTGCGCGGCGGCGGCCAGGCCCACCGGACCGGCGCCGATCACCACGACGGGCAGGTCGTCAAGGGCACTCATCGGACAACTCCTCTTGTCTTGAAAACTTTCGAATCAAATCTGGATGCAGGCCCGCTTCGGGGCCAAGGGTTGGTCAGGTGATGGTGGGGCCGCGCCGTTCGAGCAGGACGACGTCGCGCCATCGGCCGTGGTGGCGGCCGACGCGTTCGCGGGTGCCGATGATCCGGAAGCCGGCGCGCTGGTGCAGGGCGAGGCTGGCGGTGTTCTCGGGGAAGACACCGGACTGGATGGTCCAGATGCCGGCGGCTTCGGTGGAGGCGATCACCGCATCGAGGAGCAGCCGGCCGGCGCCTCGGCCCTGCGCGGCGGGGTCGACGTAGACGGAGTGCTCCACCACGCCGGCGTAGACGGCGCGGGTGGAGGTCGGTGAGACGGCGATCCAGCCGATGACCCTGTCGTCGCCGTCGACGGCCACGAAGCGGTACGCGGGCAGCTTCCCGGCGTCGAACGCCGCCCAGTTGGGTGCGGTGGTCTCGAAGCTGGCGTGCCCGCCGTCGAGGCCCGCCTGGTAGATGGCCAGGACCCGGTCGGCGTCGTCGGCCGTCATGGGGCGGACGGTGAGGTCGACCATCAGAAGGCTCCGTTCGGGTTGGGGGCGGGTCGGCCCATGACGACGTCGGCGGCCGACGGGAAGCAACCGACGCAGGCGTCGTTGATGCGGTAGTGGCGGGCCGTGCCGACCGGTTCGACGAGGACGAACCGCACCTCGGTGAGGATCTTCAGGTGTTGGGAGACGGTGGACTGGGCCAGGCCGACCGCGGCGACGATCTCGCCCACGCTCATCGGCCGGGCGTGGCGGGCGAGGTATTCGACGATCTGCACCCGGGTCGGATCCGCGAGGGCCCGGAACCACGACGCGTACGTCTGTGCGGTCGCCCGGTCGAGCAGCTCGTCCACATCCGCCTCCTTCTATCGTCTATCGCCGATTTACGATGGAAGTGTAGCGGGCGCCGGCACCGCGAGGCAGGCGGTGGCGACAACCAGGCGGGCGATCGCCCGGAGCGTGTCCGGATCGACGCGGTCCGGGGTGTCGGCGGGGCTGTGGTAGCCGCCCATGCCGGCACCGATGCCCACCGCCGGAAGGCCGGCGGCGGCGTAGCGGCGGTTGTCGGAGGCGACCGGTCCGGCGGCGAGGGGGACGCCGGTGTGCCGGCCGGCCTGGTCGAGCAGGGCGAGCAGCGCGTGGGCTGGCCCGCCAGCCTCAACCGCGGCGGCTTTGTCGAGCAGGCCGGCGCCGTCGACGTTGATGACCAGGGGGTGAGCGTCGCTGGCTCGCAGCCGCCGGCTGTGGTGGGCGGAGCCCAGCGCGCCGACCTCCTCGGCGTCGAGCAGCGCGACGCACAGCCCCACCCCCGGGGGCCGTGCGGCGGACAGGATCCGGGCGGCTTCCAGGACCACGGCGACGCCGCTGGCGTTGTCCGCCGCGCCGGGCTGGCGCAGGTCGGGGTGGTCGCCGACGCCGTCGTAGTGGGCGGTCAGCAGCAGGTCGACCCCGCCCGGTGGCGCCGGGTGGAAGGTGGCGTGGATGTTGGTGCCGGTGACGTCGCGACGGCGCAACGGGGTGTTTCCGCTCAACCAGCCCCTACCGGTGGGGGCGGCGGCGAGGACGGCGCGGTGGGTGTCCGCGCCGAGGGCCAGGATGGGCAGCGGTCCCGGGTCCGGGCCGGCAAGGGTGGTGTACTGCCAGCCGTCGGCGTCGACGGCGCGGCTCACGAGCAGGCCGGCGGCGCCCTGGGCGTCTGCGTAGGCGTCGAACAGGCTCATGCCCGTGGGCACCACCAGCCAACGGTGCGTCGGGTCGCCGCTCCCGGCCACGCCCAACGGGCCGCGCCTGACCTCGTTGGCATCGCAGGAGGCCGAGTGGACCGCGACCTGCCGGCCGAAGACGAGCAGTGTCGAGGCGGAGCCCTCGCCCCACACCACGGTCGGCGCCGCGTACACCTCGGGCACGGCGCGTACCGGGAATTCGTCGGTGTCGACCGTGGCGCCGAGCGCGGTGAGGTGGCCGGCGAGCCAGGCACGGGCGGCGGCCCCGCCGTCCGTGCCGACCCGCCGGCCGGTGAAGTCATCCGAGGCAAGGGTGGTAACAGTGGCGGCCATCCGCCCGGCTGACACTCTCGCGAGGATCGCGTCCACGCCGGCTGATCCCGACGGCGGGGTCATCCGCAGCACCCCTGACCCGCGTTCACGGCTTCGGTCTTCGGCTCGGTACCGCAGCAGGAGCCCGCCGCTTCGGCGGCCTGTGCGGTGCCGCAGCACGGTCCCGCGGTCAGCGCCTCGCCGGCGGGCGGGAGGATCGAGCCGACCGCCTGGGCCGGGCTGCCGCAACAGGAACCGGAGCCGGTCACGGCCAGGGCAGCGGCCGGATCGCCGGCGAACCCGCCCGTCGTCGCGGGGGCGGTCTGGGTGTTCTCACTCATCACACGTCCTTTCCGATCCGGGGTTACCGAGGGCCGATCAGGGTGTAGGCGCTGGTGCGGGCGCGGTCGTAGCGACGCTCCACCCGCTGTGCCGAGGTGGAGACCTCGGCGCAGGAGTCGCAGAACCGCGCTCCCGCCTTGGCTGCCGCCGACCGCCGAGCCTTGTCGAACATGACGATCCCCTTCCCACGACGCCTGTCTAGACGTCCGTCGAATCAGAGAGTTGCACGCTGCTTAGACATCTGTCAACCTAGAGGCATGTCAAAGCAAGCGGCGTCGCTACCCGTCATCGACCTCACCGCCGATACGCCGTGCTGCCCGCCGCTGGCGCAGCGCCGGGTGCCGGCCGAGACCGCCGCCGTCCTCGCCCCCGCGTTCAAGGCGCTCGGCGACCCGGTGCGGCTGCAGTTGATGTCGATGATCGCTTCCGCCGAAGGTGGGGAGGCGTGCGTCTGTGACCTGACCCCCGCGTTCGACCTGACCGGGCCGACCATCTCGCATCACCTGAAGACGCTCCGCGAGGCCGGCCTCGTCGATGCCGAGCGGCGGGGCACCTGGGTGTACTACCGGGCTCGGCCGGCGATCCTGCGCCAGCTCGCCGCACTGCTCACCGTCGAACCGGCAACCGCCGCGTAAACCGTGGCCGGCGCCCCGCGCCGCGCACGTGCTCGGCCAGGGCGGTGACGACGTGGGTGGCGTCGCGGCCGACGCCGCGGAGGGTGTTCGACGAGAACGACCGCTGGAGCTCCAGCCCCAGGTAGACCAAGCCGGGGTGGGTGGTGGAGATGCCGCCCACCTGCTGAGGCATGCCGCCGAGCTCCACGGCTCCGAGTGGGGCGAGATAGGCGAGGTTCGGGCGGTAGCCGGTTGCGAAGATCACCGCGTCGACCGGCTCGGACGTCCCGTCGGGCCAGGTGACGCCGTCGGGGGTGAAGGCGGTGAACATCTTTCGGCGGGCGAGCAGGCCGGAGGCGAGGGTGTCGCGGTAGACGCCGGTGTCCAGCACGGCGGCGTGGCGGACCAGGCGGGTCAGCACCGAGCGCGGCAGGCGGTCCGCGCCCGTCACGTGGAGCCAGTGATGCAGGTCCCGGCCGCGGATGCGCTGGGGCACGAGCTGAATCGGCGCCCGGGCGGCCAGGGTGACTCTCGCCAGCGGCGCCAGTTCGTACGCCACCTGGACAGCCGAGTTGCCGGCACCGACCACGATGATCCGCTTGCCGACGTACGGCTCGGGCCGTCGGTAGTGCGCGACGTGCCGCACCTCGCCGGCGTAGTCGTCCTGGCCGGAAAGCTTGGGTAGGTACGGGTTTCCGAAGGAGCCGCTGGCAGCGACCACTCCTGCGGCCGCGATCTGATCGCCGGCGTTCGTGTTCACCAGGTAGCCGCCGCTCGGGCGGGGGTGCACGGCGGTGACACGGACGCCGGTGCGGATGTCGGCGTCGACGCTGCCCGCATAGCGGTGCAGGTAGGCGAGGACCTCGTCGCGAGCCGGGTAGCGGTCGGGATCTCCCCCACCGAACGCCATGCCGGGCAGCGCGCTGTATCGGGCCGGGGAGAACAGGGTGAGGCTGTCGTAGTAGGCCGGCCAGGAGCCGACCGGCTCGGCGCCCGCCTCGAGAACGACCGGGCGCAGGCCCGCGGACAGGGTGGCACGAGCGGCGGCGAGACCGGATTGGCCGCCGCCGACAATGATCACAGGTTCGGAGGAGGTGCTCACCTCAACATCATATCGTCGTTTTGTTGAATGACAATATGATGATGGTGCGGGAGGGTAGGAGACATGGACCAGCCAACGCCCAGAGCCGAGACACCCGGCGCCGGACAGAACGGGTTGGGACCGGACACGCAGGAGTTCCTCAAGGCGCTGGGCAGCCCGACCCGACAGCGGATCATGATGCTGTTCGCGAAGGGCGCCGAACTGTCGGTCGGGGAGGTGGCCGAGCGCACGGGCATCAGTCAGGCGACCGCGTCGCAGCAACTGACCCTGCTGCGCCGAGGGCGGGTGGTGACGTCCCGGCGCGACGGCAAGACCGTGTACTACCGGGCCGACCGCGACGGCACACTCGCGGCGCTGGCAGAGCTGCAGTCGTACCTGATGACCTGCTGCTGACCGCACCCTCACCATCGAGCGGCTTCGACCGGCCGCCCGAGCGGGCGCGCCGATCCGCACCCAACGACCACCGACTCACTCCCGCTTGACAGCTTCCCATTTGCTCAGTGATAGTTGAGTCAATGACTACTGAGTTTGCTTCCCTGCAGGGGCGCGCTCGGATCCACGCCGCGCTCGGCGATCCGGCGCGCCTGGCAATCGTGGACGCGCTCACCCTGGGCGACGCCTCCCCCGGCGAGATCGCCCACGACCTCGGCATGCCCACCAACCTGGTCGCCCACCATGTCAAGGTCCTCACCGAGGCCGGCCTGGTCGTCCGCGGCCGGTCCGAGGGCGACCGCCGCCGCACCTACCTCCGTCTACGGCCCGAAACGCTGGCCACGCTGACTCCGCCCCCGCTGACCGACGTCGGCCGGGTGGTGTTCGTGTGCACCCGCAACTCCGCCCGCTCCCAACTCGCCGCCGCGCTGTGGGCGAGCCGGGCCGGCATGCCGGCAGCCTCCGCGGGCACGAAGCCCGCATCCCGGGTTCACCCCCGCGCCGTCGCCGTGGCCCACCGCCACGGACTGCACCTCGACCCCACCGGCACCGCCCACCTCAACCAGGTCGCGCACGACGGGGACCTGGTGATCGCGGTCTGCGACAACGCCCACGAGGAACTCACCGGCCGGGTCCGGCCCCGGCTGCACTGGTCGGTGCCCGACCCGGTCCGCGTCGACACCGACGCCGCGTTCGAGGCCGCGTTCACCGACCTCGCCGCCCGCGTCGACCGGCTCGCCCCCGTCATCAATTCCGGAGACCGTCATGACTGACACCAGCCCGCAGTTGCGCGAAGGCTTCTCCGTCGACCAGCAGCTCGCGCTGCGCACCGCCGCGACCCGCCTCGCCGCCGAGTTTGCCGAAGTCCGGCCGATCCGCGACGAGATCGCACGCCGCGTCCGCCGGCTCCTCGACGCACTGCACGTCCCCGCCACCCGTCAGACCACGCAGGCCGACACGCGGCCCGCGACCTCACTGCAATGGGAGAGAACAGACCGATGACCATCGCACTCCGGCGGCGCTTGCTGGCCGAGTTCACCGGCACCGCGCTGCTGGTCACCGCCGTGGTCGGCTCCGGCATCATGGCCACCACGCTCTCCCCCGGCGACGTCGGCCTCCAGCTGCTGGAGAACTCGATCGCCACCGCGTTCGCTCTGGCCGCCCTGATCCTGATCTTCGGCCCGGTCTCCGGCGCCCACTTCAATCCCGTCGTCTCCGCCGCGGACTGGTTCCTCGGCCGCCGCACCGGCACCGGCCTGACCGGCCGCGACCTCGGCGGTTACGTCGCCGCCCAGGTCACCGGCGCGATCGGCGGGTCGATCCTGGCCAACCTGATGTTCGATTTGACCGCCGTCGACTTCTCCGCCAAGGACCGGTTCGCCGGGCACCTCTGGCTCGGTGAGGTGGTCGCCACCACCGGTCTGATCCTGCTGATCTTTGCCCTCGCCCGCTCCGGCCGCGCCCCGGTCGCCCCGGCCGCCGTCGGCGCCTACATCGGCGCCGCCTACTGGTTCACCTCGTCGACCTCGTTCGCCAACCCCGCGGTGACCATCGGCCGGGCGTTCACCGACACCTTCGCCGGCATCGCGCCCGCCTCGGTGCCCGGCTTCGTCATCGCACAGCTCGTCGGCCTCGCCGTCGGCATCGGTCTCCTGGCTGCGCTCTACCCCGACGCCGGGGAGGCCGCCGACCAGGTCGTCGTGCCGACCGAGGAGCGCGATCCGGCGCTCGACCACCGCCCATGAGCACCGACCCGGAGCACGGTGGAGCCGACAGGTCGTACCGCGAACTGGTCAATCCGCCGCGGTCGGCCGGCCGTTACCGGCTGCTCGACCGCAACAGCGATCCCCGCTGGTCCCTGCCCACAGCCCACCCGGAGGCGTCGGTGAACCGGCCCTGCGACCGGCACCGCCAGAAAGGCTCCTGATGTCCGACAAGCCCAGCGTCCTGTTCGTCTGCGTGCACAACGCCGGCCGCTCCCAGATGGCCGCCGGCTGGCTGCGCCACCTCGCCGGCGACACCGTCGAGGTCCGCTCCGCCGGCTCCGCCCCCGCCGAGACGGTCAACCCCGCCGCCGTCGAGGCCATGCGGGAAGTCGGCATCGACATCACCGGCCAGACCCCCAAGCTCCTCGAATACGAGACCGCCAAGTCCTCCGACGTCATCGTCACCATGGGGTGCGGCGACGCCTGCCCGGTCTTCCCGGGCAAGCGCTACGAGGACTGGAAGCTCGAAGACCCCGCCGGCAAGGGCGTCGAGGCCGTCCGCCCCATCCGCGACGAGATCCGCACCCGGGTCGAGCAGCTCCTCGCCGAGCTGCGACCCCCCGCCTGACCAACCCCCTCACCGCCCGCCGGCGATTGCTGGCGGGCGGTGACACCCTGAGCCGGAGCCCCTCGTGTCCGACCCGCACCGCCTGATCATCATCGGCTCCGGACCGGCCGGATACACCGCCGCCGTACCTGGGCTACGGGCGCAGCGAGGACTTCGCGTCGCCGAACGGCGCCCGTTCGACGAACGCCGCGCCTACGAACTCCCCGAGCGCCTGCGCCTCAACCACTGGGCTTTCCCTTGAGGACAATGCACCACCTACGCCGCTGGGTGGGTATCGGTGTTCTCCTCGCCACCGGTGCACCACTACTGGCCGCTCCGCCGCTGACCGCTGGGGTCACCGCCGCCGTCGTCCTGTTCGGCATCGCGGTTGTCGACGCCCGCCGCACACCCGAATCCCGCCAAGGCGGCGGACGGACATCGGCTCCACCGGCTCGACCTCGATCCCGTCACCGCGCAGTCGTAGAACTCAGCTTCCGGCAGTACGGTCGCGGCCGAGGGCTGCTGGCAATCGCCGGAAGACCTCACCCGCGAATCCGCAGGTTAGGAGCCCATGAGTGCGCGTCAGTATGGCGACTAGCGCCGGTAAGGCCGGCCAGCCGAACGAGGACTTCGCTGGCGCTGTTCCCGGCGCTGCGGTGCTGCTGGACGGCGCCGGCATCCCGGGAACCGAGTCGATCTGCTCCCACGGTGTCGCCTGGTATACGCACCGTCTCGGCGGCGCGCTGCTCGGCCGGCTGTCGCGTGACGACGGGCGAGACCTCGCGGCGATCCTCGCCACCACGATCGGCGAGATAGCCGCCGATCACCGCGGCGCCTGCGACATCACGAACCCCAGCAGCCCGCAGGCGACCGTGGTGATGGTCCGCGCCCACCGGGGCCGCCTGGACTATCTCCTGCTCGCGGACTCCTTCCTCGTCCTCGACCCGGTCCGCGGTGGCCCGCAGGTCATCACCGACGAGCGTGAGGTCACCACCAGGCGCATCTGCTCAGCGTCCCTGGATGGCGTTCCGAGCGGAACACCGGAGTACGACCGCATCCGAGACTCCTGCGTCGAGGCGCTGCGGGCTCGCCGGAACCAGCCGGGCGGCTACTGGATCGCCAAGGACGATCCGCACGCGGCGGAGGAAGCGGTAACCGGCAGCAGGCCCCTTCATGACCTGGACAGCGTCGCGCTGCTCAGCAATGGCGCCAGCCGCATCGTCAGCCCGTACGGCCTGACCGACTGGCCCGGCGTACTGGAACTGCTCGCCGCTGGCGGGCCGGCGGATGTCATCCGCCGCGTCCGGCAGGCCGAAGCCCGCACCTCCGCAGGCCCCGATGCTCGGGTCCCTGACGACGCCACGGTTGCGCACTGCACCCACCTGCCACGCTCCGAGGTCGGCGAACTGTCGCAGCCCTCACCACAATCGTGACCACAGCAGGGCGCCCGATCGGCCTGGTTAGAAGGCCGGCTCCCGGCCGCCCTCACGGCCATCACGTCCTTTCGTGGTCCGGCCGACTGAGGCCGAGGAGCAAGCCAGCAGGCGCCGACCGGTGTCGAGCGCATCGGTGACGCGTCGTGCATCGCCGGCACGAGTAGGCGCCTTGGCCCCTGCGGGCCGTCGATGTCATCGGTTGCGTGGGGCTACCAGGCCGGATTCGTAGGCGAGGACCACGAGTTGGGCGCGGTCACGGGCGTGGAGCTTGGCCATGGCCCGGTTGATATGGGTCTTGGCGGTCAGTGGGCTGATCACCATACGTTCGGCGATCTGGTCGTTGGACAGGCCCTGCGCGAGGAGGGCGACGGTCTCGCGTTCGCGGTTGGTCAACCCTTTCAGCCTCGCGTCGGCGCCTGTGTGGAGCGGCTCGGTGACGTACCGGTTGATCAGCTTGCGGGTGATCGATGGTGCGAGCAGGACGTCGCCGCGCGCGGCGACGCGAATGGCGTGCAGAAAGTCTTCCGGCTCGATGTCCTTGACGAGGAATCCGGCCGCGCCGGCGCGCAGCGCGTGGAAGACGTGTTCGTCAAGGCCGTAGTTGGTCAGGATGACGACGTGCACCCGGGCCAGGGTCGGGTCTGCGGCGATGCGCCGGGTCGCCTCGATGCCGTCCATGACCGGCATCTGGATGTCGATGAGCGCGATGTCGGGCAGGTGTTCCTTGGCGAGAGCCAGGCCCTCCTTACCGTCGGCGGCCTCGGCCACCACCTCGATGTCCTCTTCGACGTCGAGGAGCGCGCGGAAGCCGCTGCGAAGGAGCGGTTGGTCGTCGACCAGCAGAACGCGGATCATGACGTTCGGCCCACGGGGAGCTCAGCGTGGACGGTGAAGCCGCCCTCGTTGCGTGGTTCCGCGCGGAGGCGACCACCGAGGGCGGTGACTCGTTCGCGCATCCCGAGCAGCCCGACGCCGGGGATCGGGGTGGTGTCCGGCATGGCCTTGCCGTCGTCATCGACTCGGATCGCGAGGGCGTCCGGACGGTAGTCGATCCGGACCGACGCCGTAGCGGCGGCGGCGTGACGGGCGATGTTGGTAAGGGACTCCTGAACAATCCGGTAGGCGGTCCGGTCCACCGCGGCCGGCACGTCGTGTCGTTCTCCTTCGATCGTCAACGTCGCGTCCAGGCCGGTCATACGGGCCCGTTCCACCAGTTCCGGCAGATGGTCGAGCCCATGCGGCGGGGTCTTGCCGTCGTCGCGCAGCGCCTCCAGGGTCGCTCGCAGTTCTCGGGTCGCCTCACGACCGGCCTCCCGGATCGCGAGCAGGGTCTCCGGTACCTGTTCACCACGCTTGCGGGCCAGGTGGACGGCTACTTCGGCCTGCACCTTGATGATCGAGATCTGGTGGGTGAGCGAATCGTGCAGCTCCCGCGCGATGTGCAGCCGCTCCTCGTCGGCGCGGCGCCGCGCGGTCTCCTCCCGGGTGCGCTCGGCTTCGTCCGCCCGCCGCTCGGCCTGCCGCAGCGCTTCACCCGCGGCACCGGCGGCGACCAGCCAGGCCAGCTCGAGGGCGCCCCGGGCCCGTGCGAGCGCCTCGCCCACGGGCATGTCTTGGGGCAGGGCGAGGGCCGCGAGCGGGAGAGCGGCCAGCATCATCACAGCCGCCACGACCGTGATGATGCGGTGGCCTGCTCGCACGGCGGCGTACACCGCGAACAGGAACGCGACGGCGGGCACGTCAAAACCGACCGCCTGGTAACCCACCGCGCACACCCCGGTGACGGCCAGGACGAGAACCGGAGCCCGGCGGCGCGCGGCCAGAGCCAGGCCGCCGGCCGCCAACAGCGCGTAGCCGAGTAGGTCGAAATCCGTGGTGGAGTGGTTCCCGGACAGCCCGGCGACCAGCAGCGTCGCCGCGACGCAAACGGCGATCGCCCAGTCTCTGACACCGGCCCGGACACCGGACCGTCCTGTGCTCATGCGCGCACCTTAGCCGGATGTTGCTGCGGGCGACTCCTGCTCACGGACGAGCGGTCGCCTACCGCACACGCAGTACCTGGGCGGCGCCTGCGGCGTCTGCAGCAGCCGGGTGCGCCATCGGCGGCAGCGCTAATTGCCTCCGTCTGCTGGACGACCGGCGGTGCGCTCAGCGACATGATCAGGCGACATCCAAACCTCGGAAGCAGACGCACGAAAGAGAAGAGGGACATGAACTCATCAGGAGCCCTGAAGTCAGTCCGACTGGTGCTAACCGCCGCCGCAGCCGCCCTGCTCGGGGGGTTCGGGCTCGCCGCACCGGCGGCCGCGCACGTCTCGGCCCAGCCGGCCGCCGTCAGTGTTTACACCATGAGCGCCGGGCGACTCGGAGCAAGCGTGGCCGCCCTGTTGGGGCTGACCGGCGTGATCATCGGCGGGCTGGCTCTGGCTCGCCCCACCAGTGGTATCGGCACCGGGCGACTCGGAGCATCCATGGCCCTGGTGGCGGGAGTGATCGGCATCGCCCTCGGTGGGCTGGTTGTGGCCACCTCCGACAGCGGCATCGGCACCGGCAACGGACGAGGCGGAGCCTACGTGGCCCTGGTGGTGGGGCTGATCGCCATGGTCCTCGGTGGGCTGGCTCTGGCCCGCTCCCGCCGCACCGGCTGACCGACTGACCCGGCCATGGTTCCGGGACTCCACGATCAACCGAACCGTGGCTGGCCCGCGTCGCGGGCCAGCATTATTCAATTCTGCGTTCGCCTTCGGTGGCCATCGGAAGCCGAGCTGTTGTGCGGCTGCCTGGCTACCGCCGGCCAGCCGGTCTTGCCGGCGCCGGTCGCTGTCACAGAGTTCTCTGACGATGTCGTTGGCGACGTTCGCCGGGTCGCCTGGGGGGACGTCGAGAACAGCCACGAACTGGACCCAAGATTCCGCGCCGGCGCTCGGGCGCCGCGGATAGTAGTACGACACGTGGATGCAGCCGCGCTCATTCGGACGGGCTTCCATTCAACCTGGATGGCAGTCCCATCTGCCCAGCAGTTCGGGTTCCTCGCCCAGGCGCTTACGTACGAGGCGGGCCACGGTTCGCTCGTGCCACTCCCAGGTGTGGTCGGATTCGGCGCCTTCGATTTCGGCGCCGCGTCCCGGGCCACCGCCCGCACCAACGGCGCATCATCATCCAGGTATCCGGCGACATCGGCGTCTTGGCCGACCCGCACCAGCCCGGTCAACGCCACCACCCGCACCTCGGCCCGAGCTCACCGAGCCAGCGGACGTAGGACACGCCAGGCGCTAAGCGGATGATTGCCATTGATTTCTCACGGTCCGCAGGTGGTTCTGCCGCTGCCGGCGGATCGTCTCGCTGTCGGGTCCTGCCGGCCAGCGGAGGTCGCGTTCGGCGCAGCGGTTAGCCTGTGCGTATGCAGGAGGCGGTGTCCTGGAGCAACCTCGATGGGTGACGCCGACGATGTCCGCCACCTGGCACTGGCGCTGCCTCACGTAGTCGAGATCGACAGTGACGGCTTCGACTTCCGGGTCGCAGACAAAGGGTTTGTCTGGTCCTACCCCGAGCGCAGACCCGGTACGTCGCGCCTCATTCGGACCGATATCGCGGTGCTGTACGTCGGCGACGAAGCGGAGAAGCAGGCGTTACTCCTCGGCGAGCCCGAGGTCTTCTTCACCACGCCCGCGTACGACGGGCTGCCCCTGGTCATGCTGCGGCTGGCGCAGGTGAACGTCGATCGCCTGAAGGAGCTCATCACCGACGCGTGGCGCATGCGCGCCCCGGACTCGCTCGTCGACGACCTTGATAACGGCACCGATTCGTTGAACCCAGATCTGGGCAGAGCCGATCAGTAGGTCGAGGTAGCACTCGCCCGATGCCGCAGGCGGAAGCAGTCCTCGGCATCCGAGACATCGCCGTCGGGGTGGGCCGGAGTACTCATCGAGAGCCCTACATCGAGCCCGAGCCGCCGTCATTCGGTCGAAAAGTCCTGTTGGAGCGCGTCTGCGCTTCGAGCACCACCTGATCGAGGTTTGGCCCGGAGCCGACCAAACGACGATCATCTACAAGGCGACCGATCAAATCGGGGCGTACCGGCGGTTCGCCGAGCGGGACCAGCTGTCGGCCATCACATCGGCTCCCAGCGACATGGCGGTCTTTGGGCCGCCACCGTGGGACAGCGCTCCGCGGGGCGAGGCAGACCGTCGCGTGCCGTGTGGTCGAGTCCTGGTACGGACACCCACGCTGGAGATCACGCTGACGGCCGTCGTCGTGTACTCGACGGGCTGGATGTTCGAGCTCTCTGCGCACGCCATCCGCGGGGACCAGGACGAGAAACGGTGGCGTCGCATCGGACGGATCGTCGGCCAGGGATTTGTGTCCCTCAACGGGCCCGGTAGACCACCGACCAGTCATCAGGACGGCCTCCGACTGAGCGTCGCGTATGAGGGGCACCCGGCCGTGACGACGGCCCGGACTGTCGAGACGGCACCGGAGCTGTTGCCGCCGAATGCGTCCAGCTTCACCGGCTACTGGCAGGGTGGCAGCGTCCTGGGAAACACCGTCCACGCACAGCACCGCGCATGGTTGTGGCCGACTCCTCCGGCTGGACCGATCGCGCTGACCCTGCAATGGAACGCGATGGGCATCGCACCCGTCACCGTCGAACTCGACATCACTTCACTGAACTGACCTTCATCCGAAGAGCGCCCACAGCCGGGGGTATCGGCGGGACACCGCGTCGGCGTTCAATCGGCGCCACTCGGCGTCATCGGGGTTCGGGTCCATGCGTACGCGGACGCCGCGCTCTTCAGTGAGCACGTCGCGGACGTCGCCGTCAATGTCGGCGCGCTGCTCGCCGATCGCGAGCGCGACGTACTCCAGCGCCTCCCAGTCTGGATAGTCGTCGTCCTGCCATGGCCTCGTTAGGGAGGCCAGCCGACGTACCTCTGGGACGGTGGCAAGGCTGTCAGGGTCGGCGATCGCGGCCTCGTACGCGTTTCGACCGAGCCCGACAAGTCACATCTGGAAGTAGTGGAACGAGTCCGTACTGCAACGCCCATCCATGATGATGCCGGCGGCGCGCCATAGCCGGTACGTGTTGGCCGGTTCGCGAGTCGCGGAGAGATGCTGCACAAAGTCGAGCAGATGAGGACGAGGGGCGCGCCACAGCCGCTCATGCAGGAATGCCTCACGCTCGTCCCGCTTCGATCCGGCGCGACGCGACGCTTCGATGAGGTTCCAAAACTCGTCCACGTTCACGGCGTCAGCCTAGATCGGCAGTGCCGAGCCAGGACCAAACGCCAGGCGAGCATGATCGCTGTCTGCGACGCACTCATTGCGGCGGCCACTCGACACCCAGACATCCCCTCAATGGCAGGACCCGGCGCGCGGTCGACGGCGGGAGAGTGCGAGCGGGGCGCCGCAGCGGGCCTTTGTGATTCGACCATCACGCGACGCAGAACTCGTTGCCTTCCGGGTCGAGCATCACAACATGGCCAAGGTGCTCACCGTAGGACTCCTCGCGGACTGTTGTAGCCCCAGCGGTGACCAGTTCGGCAGCCTTCGCACGGATGAGCTGCTCGCGCTCGGCCATGTCCCATGGCGGCTCCCCTGCCACCCGGATGTCGATGTGCATCCTGTTCTTGGCGGTCTTGCCCTCGGGCACCCTGAGAAAGCCGATGGCTGGGCCCAGGCCCTCTGGGTCGACGATGGAAGCACCGTCGGGGTCGTCGTATCCCGGCTCAGCCACATACCCGAGCGCGATCGCCCAGAACGCGGCAATCCCATGCGGGTCGGCTGCGTCGCAACCGAGCGTCCAGTGTGTCGCCATGTTCGCACGGTACCCCCAAGCGCACTCTTCGGCGTGAGCGCTCTGATCGCCGGCAGGGGCTGGTGGCGGCAGGCTTCGGGTTTGGCCACGTGCCCCCGGCCTTCGCCCCGGCGCTCGGCGCGCTGGCGGACCGGATGCCGGTGGTGCTCACCTCGCCACCGGCGCCGGGTCGGTGCTGCGGCACGTACGGTGCGGTCGGATCGCGGCCAGATCCGCGCACCTGGTCTTGAGCCCTTGCTCTCCCAGGGTGTCGCTGAATCGAGGCCAAGCGAGGACGGGGGTTGCCTCGAGATGCGCCGATAGGTCAGGGCGGGCTGGGCACGTGGTGCACGGACAGTTGGCCGGTGTCGCCACCGCAAGCGAGCAAGGTGCCGTCGGCGGAGAAGGTGACGCGGTGGGTGCGGCCGGTGTGCGACGGTGCCAGCGCCATCGGTGAGGGCTCGCCGTTAGGCAGGTGCAGGCTGGCGCCGAGACGGCCGCCGATGGCGAGAAGATCCCCGTGCGGAGAGTACTGCCAACTGAAGCAGGCGCCGTAGCGGTCGGTGCGGTACGGGCCGGGCACGGCCCACGCGAGGGTGTCGCCGTTGACGGGCAGGGCGAACGGTCCCTCCGCGAAGCCGCCGGTGGCGAGAAGAAATCGTTCGGTGGGGTCAAAGCCCAAGCGGCTGATCCCGGTGCGGCCGGTCGTGCTGGTGAACGGGAACGGGAATCGGGTGCTATGTAGTAGCCGGCCGGTGTCGACGTGCCACAGCTGCACGGTGGAGTCGTGCACGCCGTAGGCGAGGGCAAGCAGCCGCCCGGAGGGCGACAGGGCCCCAGCGCGGCACTCGGGTTGGTCGGCGGTGTGCAGGACCAGCACGTCATCGCCGGTGCTGGTGGCACGGACACGAACCCGGTCATCGGTGTCGAACAGCAGCAGCCGCTGCCGGGCGGCGTCCTGGACCGGCCGGGCGCAGAAAGGGTTGAACCGAGCCGTGCTGAACTGCTCATAGCGTGCGAGAACGCGGGTGGTGCCGGTGCTGAGGTCGAGGTGACGCGTCTCGCCGTTGAGCGTGTACATCAAGCCGGTGCCGTCGGCGTCGAACAGCACGGTGTGGATGAAGGTCTGCCCCCCGCGGCCGGTGCCGGGTGTCTCGGTGTGCAGGAGTCGGCGCCGACCGGTCGTGACGTCGACGAGGTGCAGGTCAGCGCCGTAGGCATCACGGTGCAGCGAGGCAACTGCGAGGGTGTGGCCGTGTGGATGCAGGTCGAAGGTCTGTGGGCCGTCGCGGTTCGGCGGGGCGCACCGTAGGACGGGCTCACCGGGTGGGGTGGCGGCCGAGTCACGGACGAAGACGTAGCCTTCGCGCATGCGAGTGGCGGCCTCACGTGCGAGGGCATCGCGGGCGGCCTGCGGGTTGGGGAACTCGCGGGCACTGTGCCGACCTTTAGCGCTGCCTCGCCATGAACGGCGTAGCAGGCGGGCGCCATCGACCGCGAGGAGCAGGTGTCTGGCGGTGGGCGGGTCCGGATGGGTGAGCAGCAAGTCCTCGGTCGGCACGGGCGGACTGTAGCGGACCAGCGGCCGCATCCAAGCCCAAGACTGCTAGGCCGTCGCGGATTTTCCACGGTGACCGCGCCCGATACGCGTCCGGTTTTCGACACCCTGGACGCCGGACTCGCCTGGGCAGCCGGGCACCAAGTGAACCTCACCAGCCAGGGGCTGCTCGATCGGCGCCGCTGCCAGACCAGGCCGAACCGCTACGAGTACGTCCTCACCGAGCTGGGCCGCAGCCTGCGTCCCGTCGTGGTCGCCCTCGCCGCCTGGGCGGAACTCCCGCCCCGACCCCAGCGAAGGCAGCATGATCCTGGTCGACCGGAACACCGGTGGGGAGGCCGACCCGGTCATCGTCGACCGGACCACCGGGCGCCCGCTCGACGTCGACGACTTCGTCTTCGCCGCCGGCCCGGCCGCCAGCGAGGTCATGCGCAAGCGTTACGAGCGCATCCCGACCCGGCCGGTCCCGAGCCAGCACCGGCCCTGACCGGCCGGCGGGGCGAAAACCCGGGAACCGTCGCGACACCATCGGCGGGTGAGCCAGGCCCCTGGCCAAGGTCATCTCCGTACTCGCCCGACGTCGTCGGTGAGCGGCGCGAATACTCGGGGCGGAAAGGTTCGGCCGGGTCAGGGACGGGGCGTTCCGGGCCGCGCCCACGAGGGGGACAGATGGTTTCCGTGCACCATCGCACCACGAACATCGACGGCATGGAGGTCTTCTACCGGGAGGCCGGCCCGACCGGCGCCCCGGCGGTGGTGCTCCTGCATGGCTTCCCCAGCAGCTCGTTCATGTTCCGCGAGCTGATCCCGCCGCTCGCCGACCGGTACCACGTGATCGCCTCCGACCACATCGGGTACGGCTCGTCCGCCGCGCCTCCGCCGGACAAGTTCCCGTACACCTTCGACGCCCTGACCGACGTAACGGCGAAGCTGCTGGACCACCTGAAGGTCAAGAAGTACGCCGTCTACATGCACGACTACGGCGCACCGATCACCCTGCGGCTCGCCCTGCGCCAACCGGACCGCATCACGGCGATCATCAGCCAGAGCGGCAACGCGTACATGGACGGGTTCGGGGAGAAGTTCTGGGCCCCGCTGTTCGCCTACGCCAAGGACCCCGGGCCGCAGACCGAGCCGGGAGTCAAGCAGGTCCTGCAACCGGAGACCACCCGGTGGCAGTTCTACCACGGCGTGCCCGACCCGACCCTGGTCAGCCCGGACGGCTGGCAGCACGCCCAGGACATCATCGACCGGCCCGGCAACGATCAGATCCAGCTGAAGCTGTTCGAGGACTACAAGACGAACCTTCCCCTGTATCCGAAGGCGCAGCAGTACTTCCGGGACAGCAAGGTCCCGGTGCTCGCCGTCTGGGGACGCAACGACGAGATCTTCATTCCGGCGGGCGCCACCGCCTTCCAGCGCGACCTGCCCGACGCCGAGGTCCACCTGCTCGACGCCGGGCACTTCGCCCTGGAGAGCCACCTGGACGCCATCGCCGGCTACGTCCGAGGCTTCCTGGGCCGAACGGTCGGCTGAGCCGGCACGATCAGGTGTCGGGCGCGTCGGGCCGCCGCGGCGATGACCGGGACTGCAACGCCAGCCGCCCGTCGCGGACGGTGAGCAGGACCAGCGCGCCGATCAGCAGGCCGGCCAGGACACGGAGCATCGCGGCGTACTCGATGACGGCACTCACCCGGCGGCCCCCCGCGACCGATCCACCGGCTCCGGCGGCGACCGGAACGGTCGTCGGCCTGGGCCAGCTCGGCTCGTTCCTGTGAGTCGATCAGAGCTGGGGCGACGGGAGCGGGAGCGTCGGCGCGTCGACGGGGCGCGCACCCATCGACTGCAGTAGCGACAGCACAGGGTCGAGCTTCTCGTACAGGATCAGCAGGAGGTCTCCAGGCCCGGTCATGGCCGTCGCCTTCGTGATCGCCTCGGCGACATTTGCTGCCTGCTCGCATCGGACGCGAGGATTCTCCTTCGTCATCTCCCGGCACATCAGCTCCGGCACTTCTCCTGCCGCCCGGCCCCGCAGGTCCGCGTCGGGATAGACCACCACTCGAGTGAACATTCGGCCGATCACGCGCGCGGATTCGGCGAGTAGGTGGTCACAGCGATCGCCCGGCAGGGTCACCGCGGCCACGCAGCGGTCCGCACTCCACAGGCTCTGTACGGTGCCGGTGATGGCCTCGATGGCCGCCGGATTGTGGGCATAGTCGACGAAGACGTGCACATCGTCGATACGCAGCAGCGTTCCCCGCCCCGGATTGCGGTCGTACGAGCTGAAGGAGCGCAATTGCGCCTCAACCACCTGCCTCGGGATCTCCAGCGCTCTTGCCGCTGCCGACGCGGCGAGAGCATTGGCGATCATGTACCGCGCGGCGCCGTTGAAAGTGCCGGGCAGTTCCACCGCCGGCAGCAGAAGCGTTCGAGCTTCGCCGACCATCTCCACCAAATGCCCGGCGGCGACGACATACGCCATGCCGCCGTTCGCGCAGTGCTGGCGCACCACTGGATTCTCGGGGTCCAACGTGAACCACACGAGCCGCTTGTGCTCGGCGCGCACGCGGGGACGGTCGATCAGTTCACGCAGATACGGATCATCGGCATTGAGAACAAGCGTGCCGCCGTCACGTACCCTTTCCGCGATCAGGGCTTTGACGTGCACGAGGTCTTCGACCGTGTCCAGCCCGTCCTGGCCGAGGTGGTCGGCGGCGACGTTCGTGATCACTCCCACATCGGTCCAGTCGTAGCCCAGCCCCTGGCGCAAGATTCCACCCCTTGCCGTCTCCAGTACCGCAGCCTGCACGGTGGGGTCCCCGAGCACGGTCTGGGCGGAGCGCGGTCCGGTGGCGTCCGCTCGCTGGACGAGGCGCCCGTCGATGTAGATGCCGTCGGTGCTGGTCAAGCCGACCCGGAGTCCCGAGCCCGCCAGAAGGTGAGCTGCGATTCGAGCAGTGGTGGTCTTGCCGTTGGTGCCGGTGACGGCGATGGTGGGGATCCGGCCGTCCCGCCCGTCAGGAAACAACGCGTCAACGATCGCCCCGCCGACATCGCGGGGTGTCCCGACTGATGGCGCCAGGTGCATACGCAGACCGGGAGCGGCGTTCACCTCGATCAGCGCCCCCTGGGCACCGCCGTCGAACGGCGGAGGTGCCGCGATATCGGGCAGGCGCAGGTCGATTCCGGCGATGTCGAGACCGACGACGGCGGCCGCCCGGCAACATAGCTGCGCCAGCTCCGGGTTGACGCGGTCGGTCACGTCGATACTGGTGCCTCCGGTGGAGAGGTTCGGCGTGTCACGCAGCCACACGGTGCGACCGGCGGCCGGGACAGCGTCAGCGGCGAGCCCTTGCCGTTGGAGCAGTGCCACGGCAGTGCCGTCCATGCGCAGCCGAGTCAGCACCTTCTCGTGGCCGTTGCCCCGACGGGGGTCAGCGTTCAGCCGTTCCACCAGCTCTTCGACGCTGCTGGTGCCGTCCCCGACCACATGCCCGGGTACCCGCTGGGCCGCGGCCACGACCCGCCCGGCCACGACCAGCACCCGGTAGTCGAGGCCCTCGACGTACTGCTCCACCACCACGTCGCCCCCAGCCGCGACGAAGGCGCCCATCACCGCTTCGGCGGTGTCCAGCGCCAGGTGTACGTGCTGACCCTGCCGGCCGTTCACCGGTTTGACCGCGACCCGCCCGCCGAGCTGAGCGAACAGGTCCAGGGCCTGTCGCAGGCAATCGGCCCGTCCACCCGCCGGGACCGGGATACCGGCCCGGTGCAAGAACTGCCGGGTCAACTCCTTGTCACCGCATATCTCCAGACCGATCGCGCTGGTCTGGTCGCTCATGGCCGCCCAGGCCAGCCGCCGAAAACATCCCTGACCGAGTTGCAGCAGGCTCAGGGCATTCACCCGCTCTACCGGTATTCCTCGCCGACGCGCAGCCTCGATGATGGAAGCGGTGCTGGGCCCCGGTGTCTCCTCCTCGACTTGTTCCCGCAGCGCGGTGACCGCTGGCTCGTGCTCCGGCGGGCGCCCGGCCAGCACCTGCCCGACTGCCAGGATGGCGGCCTCCAGCAGTGCCTCCGGCAATGGGGAATCTGCTCGCTCGTCCTGCGGGCACTCGATGAGGACGTCGTAGAGACCGGCCTCACCGGCGTAAACGGTACGACCGAAGCTCACCGGCCGGCCGATCAGGTGGGACATCTCGATCGCGACGTGCTCGACGACATGACCGAAGTAAGTACCCCCATGGAGGCGGGTGACGAAGCCACCCGGCTCGCCCGCGGCGCAATGGTGGTCTGCCAGGCCGGGGAAGGCATCGAGTATCCGGTCGGGGAAGCCAGCGAAGTGGTTGCTCTCGCGCTCGGTCAGGTCACCGAGGGCGACCCGGGCAACCTGCACCGGTCGGTCCAGATAAACGTTTGGCCCACGCAACCGACGAACACTCAGAATCCTCACGACGCGGTCCTCCCGCCGTCCGCACCGTCCCCGGTCCGGACGATGCACGGCTCTCTGTCGTTCAGCTCGAACGTGTAGCCGGCGGGCAGCACGTGCAGTCGAGCCCCGATGATCCCGATCGGGCCGTGGGGACCGGCAAGAACTTCGACGTGGTTTGCCGGCCCGGCGTCGACCATCGTTACCGAGCCGCTGCCAATCACCTCGAACCGCTCACCCTCAACGACGAGCGCGGTGTCCTCGTCAATCCCCACGCCCAACTCATGTGGGAAGTTCGCGACCGCGCTGAGCAGGCGGGTAAGCCGGCCCCGTTCGGCGAAATGCATGTCGATGAGCAGGCGGGGCAGGAACTCCATGCCCGGCCCGGTGCGGACGCTCCCGGTGTTGACCCCGACACCCTCCCCACCCAGCACCATGGTGCTGGACATCATCGCCGCACCGGCACTCGTACCCGCGAGCACCAGACCGTCCCTGACCCTGGCGTGAAGCAGCGAATCCACTCGGGTCCCCCCGAGCACGGCCGCGATCCGGAACTGGTCACCCCCGGCGAAAAACACCCCGGTAGCCGCCGTCAACACCCTCCGCGCATGCGCCGAATTGGCCTGTTCCCGATCCTCCAGGCGCAGCGCACAGACGTGCTCCACACCCAGCGCGTCGAAGACCTCGAGGTACTCCGACTCCACCCGGCGCGGCTCACCACTGGCCGTGGTAATCACCACAATCCGCGCCCGCGGCCCTCCCGACAGGTCCACGAAGCGCTCGAGTATGCCTGTGCCGTCCGAAGCTCTCTGCTCACCTCCGCCGATGACGACCATCCGGCGGCTCTCCGCTCCGGCAACTCTCCGGGGAATACCCTCCGCCATTGACCACCTCACCGAACCAACACGCGGGAGCCACCCAGCAAGCGGGCGCCCAAGTGCAGGCGCCCGGAGCGACAAACCGACCGGCACCTCCGAGCGTGCCGGGTTACCCCTCGCGGGGGCGCATAGTCTCGACAGCCGCCCCTGGCACGAAAATCCGAGCGAGTGTGCTCGTCGCAATCCGGCCAGCCTGACAAGGCCAGGGCCGCCGGCAGCCCACCAGCCCTGAACCAGGCCATCTAGGCACCGGCCAGGTGAGCGTCAGCCTCATCCGCATCGGCCGCCACCTGGCCCCAGTTCCTGCCCTCCGGCAAGTCGGCTCACTGCCGTGCGGCGCGTCGCTCCAACCAGTAGCCGACGAGCGCGAGCGCGATCAGGGCGTCCTGGGTGACCAACGAGGCCGGCAGTCCGAGCAGCCGCATCGGGCGCCCGCCCTCCTCGTAAGGAGACGTTCCAGGCACGGCGAGGGTCACGTTGAAGGCGCCATAGCGCAGCACCGGCAGCAGCGCGGCCACCCCGGTCGCAAGCCCCCGCTCCTGCTGTCCATCGCGGGTGACCAGCCAGAGCATCATCAGCCCGGACCAGCTTGCGCCGACCACCTCCGCGGTACCGTGCCAGCGGGCGTGCGGCCCGTAACCCGGCCCGAAGGTGTGGCGGCGGTTCCAGTCAGCCATCCACGGCACCAGCGTCATCGCTGCCCCACTCGCAACGAGCAGGTACCGACCCCACCTTGATCGCATGGGTACTCCCTCACGCGCGACTTGTCGACAGGTCCCTCTCCATCGTCGGCCGGTTGACCGTCAACCCGACACACATCCACAAAGTCGAGCAGATGAGAACGGGGTGCGCGCCACGGCGCTCACGCAGGAATGCCTCACGCCCGTCGCTTCGATCCAGCGCGGCGCGATGCCTCGATGAGGTCCCAAAACTCGTCCACCTTCATGGCGCCAGCCTGGATCGGCAGCACCGAGTCAGGACCAAACGCCCACCGAGAATGATCGCTGTGTGCGACGCATTCATCGCGGCGGCCACTCGACACCCAGACATCCGCTCGATGGCAGGACACGGCGTCCGGTCGAGCAACGCCCGGCTACATGCCGTGACGGCGACCCGAAGTCGATCGCACACGGTCGGCGGCAGGTGCGGTTATCTGATCAAGGTATCTGCAGGACGGGACGCACCGGGGTCTCACCGGTAAGGCCGCCGTCGTAGACGGCCTCCGCCAGGTCTGGGTCGCGGTAGGCGGTGGCGAGGGTGAGCCAGGTTAAAAAGTCGCCGTAGCCCCCGCAGAGTGCGGAGCCGCCGTCGCCGCCGCACAGGACCGCCGGGTCGGTGGTGAACTCGGCCCGGTACGGGTCGTCGCCGATGACCAGGCCGAACAAGTTCGGTTCTTGGATGAGGGGCACCTCGCCGTAGGGTTCGCCCTCGGGATACTCGTCGCCCCAGCGGAAGAGGTTGGTGGCCCCGCCTGCGCAGGCGTACTCCCATTCGTCGGGAGTCGGCGGTCGTAGACCGCAGCGCTCGAGTCCGGCCATCAGCCAGGCGTGGTCGTACTCCGCGTGGCTGTCGTCGTGACCGGCCTCGTCAGATGCCAGCAGCGCGTCGGTCTCCTCGGAGCGGACCGCGACGAGCCGGGCCGGTAGAAACACGTGGCGCGGCGGCGAGGTCGCCTCGGCTACGAAATGGTTGAGTGGCCGGGTCAGGTCGTACTCTGCGACGGCCTCGGTGAAGTCGGCGAGCTGCCGGGCGCTGGGAACGAAACGGTCGGCGTCATGGCCGAGCCGCACGGTGCCGCCTGGCACCAAGGCGAAGCGGATACCGTCGCGATCGAAGAATGCAACCCGGCCGGTCCGGCCGGCGTACGCATGCGGACCTGTGCCAGCGAGACGGGCGTCGGTGCTACGCGCGATGGCGGCGGCGGTGCGGCTGGCGGCCTCGTCGGATAGGTCCAACCAAGCGGTCAATGTGAGATCGGCGTGCGACACGTGCGCATTATGCCTGCGGGACGTGCTTCGGACAGGGTCGATAAGCCGGGCGGACCACCCGGGACGTGATGGACCTCGGCGACTCGGCGCGCACGGTACACGGCAGAAGAGGATGCCCGCAGGCTTCAGGCGCGGTTTGTATGACGCACACGCTCACGCTCACGCATCGAACAGCACCTGCACCGCCCCGGCGAGCCTGACCAGCCACGGTCCGGCGTCGGCGCCCGACGGGACGGGACCGTCAATTGCCCAGCTTCGGACCGTGTCCGGGCTGAGAACGGCCGTGCCGAGCACCAGGCGGCGCAGGTGGCGGGACACCCGGATGCCGTCGAGCTCCGCGAGCAGCACCGCGTCGTACAGGTCCTTCGCCGCGGAAACCCCCTTCTCGGCCTGGTCGGTGCAGAGCCATTGCAACTTCCAGGCCAGTGACAGCTCCCGACTCGCCGTCCACAGAGCCGCGGGGGGCCGGCCGTCACGGCGCGGCACGGCGGTGAGCACCGGCGGCTCGGGTAGACGTTCGTCGTACGCGAAATCGAGCTGAACACTTCCTGCGGAACCGTCCGGCGCGTGCCACGGGATATGCAGCCGGACACCCGCTCCGCCGTAGGAGTCCCCATACTCGGTGTATCCCCACGTCGCGTCACGATCGGCCGCTTCAGCGTCGAGCCGAATACCGCTGTCGGCGTAGGGCTGGCGCGCCACCAGCTCGAGCAACTCGTCGTGCGGGCGATCCAGTTCCTCGACTGCGGACAGCCAGCCCAGCCCCTCCGGCGGCAACCGCGGGTGCTGTCCGCCGGTCTCGAACTCCTCGAACGTCCAGATCTCGTTGCGGGCCGCCCCGTGGGCTGCCTCCGGCCAATGCTGGACAGGATCCAGCCCGGGCAGGTACGGATACGGGTCCCGGTCGTCGCGCGGAACGAAAGCCAGTGGCCGCACCACCCAGTCGATGTCCCCCGGCGGTCGAGCCTGCTCACCGACCCACGCTGGCATTGTCAGGCTGCCGCGCAGGACGAGAGTGTCGGCGCAGCGCGACTCGGCGACCAGACCTAGCAGGTGATCAAGCACTGCCCGGTGCGCACCGTCCACCGGACCGGTCATCCGCGCTGAGCCGACTCGTCGAACCAGCCTGCGTCCCAGGCGAGGTTGTCGTCAAGAAGCACGAACTCCTCCTCGACCTCGGCGATATCCAGATTCTCCGTCGCCAGCGCGGTCAGCAGCTCGTCCAGCGCGCGGCGTGCTTCGTCGCGCCCGACACCGTGGCAGCGCTGAGTAACGAAGCGCTCCCGTCGTCCGTCCGCGCGGACCCGCCGGGCATTGCGGGACAGCTGTGCCGCATGCCGCCGGCTCAGCTCACGAATCGGCGTCAGCGCCACGTCGGCGGCCATGACCAGCTTGACGTGATGCTCGAAGTAACCGTCCGGCACCATGGCAGCCTCAACGGAGGTAGCCGGCACCTCGTCGTTGAACGGCGCGGCCTCGATCTTGACTCGTACGACGGTGAAACCCTCGGCCTGCAGATGCCGGCGTATCTCCCGCACGGTCGCCAGCTCCCCGTCCAGCGTGCCGCCGCCGCGCCAGGTCAGCATCGGCTGGTCGGGCTGATCGCCACGATCCAGCACGATCCGTGTGTACTTGACCTGCCGTTGTTCGGCCCACCAGCGCAGGCGCTCCAGATCGACGCCAGTCGCGACGGTCAGATGCGTCTCGTAGTGATCCACGGCCGCACGCTAGCGCGCGGGCAGGACAAGGCCCAAAGGCTGCGCCATGGAGCACGCAGCGACCGGTTCGTGGCATCTCTGAGCTCCTGTCGACCTCATCGATGTCCAAGAGCATGAACTCAAGGCGCGATGCCGAATGGGCCCATCCTGCCGTAGTCCAGGCGCAAGGCTTCTGCCATCGTCCATGCGTTCGGCAGGGTGAACAGGTCGGCGCCGCCTAAGCGCTCTGTCCATCGTGGAACGAGCTGGTCAGCCGCCTGCGCGGCCACGGCGTCTAGGTAGGCTTTGAAAACGGCCCAGGCATTGGCGGTGTCGACTGGTGCCATGATCTCATTCAGATCGACCGAGGAGAGCGCTGCCTCGGTGGTGGAACGCAGGTCATTCATGTACTCGATTTGCGTCCGTATGTCGTCCGGAGTGCCGGGTCGGTTGACGTGTCCGCCGACCAGCTTCTCGAACGGGTAGCCGAGTGCCTGCTCGTGGGCGTTGACGAAGCCCGGGATGTTCGCGGAGACCGCGAGGTTCGAGAACGGAACCCAGCCGGGGAAGATCACGTCTACGAGCATCAAGACGCGTTGCTTCGGGGCGTAGATGAAGATGTTTCCCTCGGCGTGGTTGGGGCCCTTGTAGTCGAGCTGCAGGCTGTGGTCTCCCGCGTCGATCGTCAGGGTGTCGTCGAACACATGTGTCGGCAGGGGGCGGTTCGGGTCGTCGAGCGCTGCAAGCCGTTCCGCCGTGATGCGTTGGGCATAGCGTGGCACCTCATCGGGGTAGACCGAGATCGCTCCGACGTGGTCTGAATGCTGGTGGCTGTAGACGACGTGGGTGATTGAGCGGCTCGTCACGCTACGGATCGCTCGGAGGATGTTGTGGCCGAGGGTCGGTGGCGCGTCGACAGCGATCACGCCCTCGTCCGTGACGACGAACATCATGTTGTACATACCCTCACCGAGGAAGAAGACACCGTCGGCGATCTCCTCCAGGGCATAGCCGGCCTTGGAAATCTCGGGCCCTTGGGCAGCCTGCGGCACAGGAGCTTTCGGCATCTTCCGCGCGCGTTCAGCAGCGTCGGCGTACGGGGTCATCGACATTTCTGATCCACTCCCTGACGCTCGCCACTGGGTTCGCGAAGGACTGCTCGTATGCGCGTTCGACACGTTCTGGGCCCGATGGAGTACGGCCACGACCGTCGATCATTCAGGCGAGCGTCGCGCCCCGCAGCCGTATGGCCCCAGGCTCACCCTCGTGAGGGACTACGGGTATGGGTAAGACGGTGCCGTTCGCGGCTGATGCTGATACGCGCGGCGGGCTTGGCGCTGTGTCTGGTCGACAACGGCGTCATCCCCGCCGATGAGAACACCGCCTGGCGGCCCACAGCATCAGTCCGCGGCGTCGATGCCGGAGTGAAGGGCGGTGGAATTGCCACCCGTCAGCGGTTTCTCCGCGCTGATCGCTTGCGTGGCGGGGTCAGCAGATCCGCAACCGTGGCGATCGCGCTCGGCACCAGCCGGTAGTACGCCCAGACACCGCGCTTCTCCCGCTCCAGCAGGCCGGCCTCAGTGAGGATGCGCAGGTGGTGACTGACCGTGGGCTGCGAGAGCCCGAGCGGCGCAGTCAGGTCTGAGACCGACGCCTCGCCCTCGGGGGCTGACTGGATCAGGCTGAGCAGCCGCAGCCGAGCGGGATCCGCGAAGGCCTTCAGGACCCCGGCGAGCCGCTCGGCATCGGCACGTTTGATCGGCTCACCGGCGAGCGGCGAGACTTGAGGCCTAGTCATTCCAGCCGATGCATTTCCCACATATGCCATCCTTCCACCAGCAGCATCCACCCACGCGCATATCGGCGCTGCACGATGCTTGCGCAGTGAACTGGACGGCCTGGCGGCGCGACAGTCCCACGAGCGGCCATGAGCGTGCGGACCGCGCGTACACGATCACGAGCAGGTACCGAGCGGCGTGGCAGAATGCGGCCATGGGTAGCGACGTCCCGCCCGAGGTGAGCGCCTTGGCGATCAACGTTCCGATCCCGGAAGCGCTTCGCTGGACGGACACTCGCCGCGGTGAGACATTCACCCTGACCACGCTCAACGTTCGGCTGCTCCCGGACGGGCACCTTGCGGCGAAGGCCTACGGCCGTCCGACGGCCGGCGGCCGCGGTACCTATGTGTCATTCCCCGTCCCCGATCGGGCCGAGCTGGCGGTCCTCATCGCTGAAGCTGCCGGTCGCGCCGGCGAGCTCTGGATCGCCCACCGCGGGCTCAACTCGGCATGACTGCGCAACTCCATTAGACGAGGATGGCCGACTCCCGGCCAATGGGTGGGCAGACCTACGTGAGGCCGCCTGCTCTGGACAAGCGCTGACACGATGACGGCCACAGTCCAGACGCGCGAGGGACGGACGGCGTGCAGATCATCGAGGTGACCGATCTCGGGGTCCGGTCGGCGGTTATCCGGCTGCGGCGTCGTGAGACAGCGCTTCAGTTCGTGCTGTATCCAATGATCCACATGGCGAACCCGGCGTTCTATGCGGCAGTGACCACCCGGCTCAAGCGGGCGAACGTCGTAGTGGCCGAGGGCGTGGGTGCCGGCCGGCGGAAGCGCTCGGTGCTGGTCGGCGCGCTGACGCTCAGCTACACCGTGCTTCGGTTCAATCGACGGGCGAAGCTGGTCGAGCAGGACATCGACTACGCGGCGCTCGGCGTTCCGGTGGTCCGCCCCGACGTCAGCTTGGAGGAGTTCGCGGCCGGCTGGCGGCGAGTGCCGCTGGCGCACCGGTTGATGATGTGGTGCGTGCTGCCATTCGTCGTGGTGGCCCGACTGTTCGGCGGCACCCGCATGATCTGGTCGCGTTCGATGGAGCAGAACGACCTGCCCTCACCGGAAGAGGAGGACCTCGCCGACCGGTCGCCCAAACTGGAGGCTGCCTTCCGCGGTGAACGCGACGAGCGGCTGCTGGCCGTGCTCTGCCGTCTGCACGAGGAGCGCAGCGGGGAGGACATCGAGGTCGCTGTCGTCTACGGTGCTGCCCACGTGCCCGCTATCGTGCTCGGGTTGATGAACCGGTACGGCTACCGGCCACGCTCCGCCGACTGGCTGACCGTCGCCGACGTGTGACCGGGACCGACGAAACGTCCTCGTGTCGAGCGTCGCGTTGGGTACGGCCCAGGCCGGGTAAGCGCGCAGCGACCAAGCCTAGGACCAGGGAGGCAAAGTTGAACTACGACAAGTCAGACGTCGAGGTCGTCTACCGGCGCGGTGACTGGAACAGCTGGAGCGACTCGTGCGGTGGCTCGAACGCGGTCTCAGCCGCGACCAGCAGGCGGACAACGAGCTCAGCGAGGCTGAATCGCGGCAACTGCTGAACGGCTTACGCACGCTCGACCAAAAGGGCGAACGCTTCACTGACGACCCCGTCGGCGCCTACCGCGCCCTGCAGTCCGTCCAGTGACCCGAGGGAGGATCCCATGGCACGCGATCGTGCGGAGATGACGACCGGCCAGCTGCGCAAGGAGGCTCAGCGGGCTGGCATCGACAACACCGACCAGTTGAACAAGGACGAGATGATCGACGCGCTCGGCGGGTCGACCAACGTCAACCGCGGCGGCGGCCAAACCCAAAAGGATCCGAAGCCGAAGGGGGTAAGCCCGAAGGACTACAAGAACCTGCCGGGCAATCAGACCTGACCCGGATCGGCGTCTCGCCCAGCGGCGAGACGTCGAACGTCTGGATCGAGACCCCACCCCCGGGCTGCCCGCAAGCGAGCGTTCCGGGCGGCAAGCGCCGCTGGCAACCCGCCCTCACCGGAAGGTTGCACTTCACTTCACCCGACTGACGTGCCATCGGTCCGCCGCGTCAGGTAGCCGGGGCTGCCCTGGTCAGCGGGCGGCGTAGAGCCTGCGGAGCGCTTTTGCTCCTCCTTCAGCGCACGGTCGTCCGGCGGCACCCGTCGCTCCCGTCGATCATCGGCGGCCAGTCAGTCGGCCCGCTGCGGGATCGTGGTGTCCGTCGTGCCGGGCGGGATCACTACCCGGCATGACGGCCGCCGCGATGGCGTCCCCGCCCCCCGGCGACCAGGCGCGTCCCTCAAGCGCCCTTGAGGACTCGGGGCTGAGTCGGCGTGGTGGGTGCCTTCCGCCTGATCTCGGCCAACTGTTTGCCCAGGTCCTGCAACTGCTCGGCGGTCAGTCCCTCGCGCACGGCCGGGAAGAACACCTGCTCTTCTTCCTCGATGTGTTGCAGCGTCGTCGTGATCAGCACCATGGCCTTGGCGTCGAAATTCTCGTCCTGCTGGGTCATCCCGGCGAGTTCGAAGCAGAGCACATCGACCAGGTGGTGCTCCTCGAAGGCTTGCAGCACGTCGGCCTCGAGATCGGGCAACATCATCCGCGTCGCCGGATACATGCACTGCTCCTCGATGTAGGAGTGTGCGGTCAGGGCTTGGACGATCTGCTGGACAACCTCCCCCCGCTTCTTCGTCGTGCCGTCCCCGCTCTCCTCGAAAGCTTGGAACAGCTTCCGCATCTTGTCGTGCTCGGCGGTCAGCAACTCGATGGCGTCGTTGGGCATGGGCTCCTCCTCGGCGGCTTTGGGGGCCTGCACGAGCTTAACGTTGCAATCCCCGCATTCGGGATGTTTACGGCATCACGGCCCCCCTGGTTCGTTCCTCGGCGGCATGTTCCGCCGCTGCGCCCCATGAGGCAGTGCGCCGAAGGCGGTTTGGATCGGACGAGCGACGGCGCATCCCGTCGCCGCGCATGGACTGTTCGAGTTACCCCTGCCGTCGTTTTGCCCGCTGTCGGCAGATATGTCCTACGGTGAGGGCTAGGACGTCAGGGGGCTGTCATGCGGGTCCGGGATGCGGTTGTCGTGATCACTGGCGCCTCAAGCGGGATCGGACGGGCGACCGCCCTGGCCTTCGCCGACAAGGGCGCGGCGGTGGTACTTGCCGCGCGGCGTGAGGAGGCGCTGGCGGAGGTCGCGGGTGAGTGCGCGCAGCGCGGCGCTCAGGCGTTGGTCGTACCGACCGACGTCACGGATCCTGTCGCGGTGGAGGCGTTGGGCCGGCGGGCTATGGAACGGTTCGGCCGCATCGACGTGTGGGTCAACAACGCCGCGGTTACCGTCTTCGGGCCTTTCGAGGAGACGCCGCTGCAGGACATCCGGCGGGTGCTGGATGTGAATGTCATGGGTTACGTGCACGGGGCACGCACCGCGCTGCCGTATCTACGTGAGCAGGGCCAGGGCGTGTTGGTGAACGTCTCGTCGATCGTCGGGGTGGTGTCGCAGCCGTACACCCACGCGTACGTCATGGCCAAGTTCGCCATCCGGGCGCTGAGCGCCAGCCTGCGGCAGGAGCTGCGGCTGACCGGGCCGCGCGGTGTGCATGTTTGCGCCGTCCTACCGGCCACCATCGACACCCCACTGTTCCAGCACGGGGCCAACTACACGGGTCGCAAGGCGATCGCCATGCCGCCGGTGTATCCGCCGGAGCGCGTTGCCCGGTCCATCGTCAACCTGGTCCGTCGCCCACGGCGAGAGGTCATCGTCGGGCCGGCAGGGCGCAGCATCGTGATGCAATCGAAGCTGACGCCCGGGCTGATGGAACGCGTGCTGGCTCGGCAGGTCGACAAGGCGCATCTGTCCCGCGACGAGCCGGCCCCGGCATCCTCGGGCAATCTCTTCGCACCCGCGCCGGGCGCCGGTTCAGTCGACGGCGGCTGGGGCGGTCGCCGGCGGACGGCGAGGCGACGCCTGGTCACGGCCGCCCTGCTAACGACGGCCGCTGTGGTGGGCGCCCGCCGATGGCGGCGATGAGTGCCTGGGACGTTCACGAGTTGACAGCGGCGCCCGGCACGCATCGGCGCGCCCGGCCGACGCCGCCCTGGTCCTGCCGCCGCGCTGCCCGCGGGTGCGGGAGTGACCTCCAGCGCCGCCCGTGCCGACCATGCACACGTCTCACCATTCGCCCCCCACGTCATCGTGGGTACGGCAAGACGTGGCGGTGTCACTTGGTTCCGCTCGGGTAGCCCGTTCCATGGGAGGCGGACGGATCGCGGACCAGGGCTTCCTGGCCGATGGCCGCAGCGCAGTGCTGGTGGACCGCGCCGGGTCGGTGAACTGGTGGTGCCCTGCGCGGTTCGACGCTCCGTCGGTGTTCGCCCGCCTACTTGACGATGAGGCCGGGCACTGGGTGATCCGCCCCGAGGGTAGGTTCAGCACGGAACGCGCCTACCTTACCGATACGCTCGTGCTTCGTACCGTCTTCACCACCGCGACCGGCAGCGTGGCGGTGATCGACGCGCTGGCCCTGGAACCAGGGGCGCGGGGCCATGAGGTCGGTCTGCACTCGCCGAGGGTGCTGGCCCGGGTGGTGCGGGGGCTCTCTGGCGAGGTCCCGCTGCGGTTGCACTACCGGCCACGGTTCGAGTACGGCCGGATGATCGCCCAGCTGGTGCGGCAGGACGACGCGTTGGTCGCCAGTGCCGCGTCGGCCCGGCTGGATCTGCGCGCGACCATCCCACTGGTGTCCGAGGTTGGGGAGGCGTTCGGGTCGTTCACGGTGCGGGCCGGCGAGACGCATGGCTTCACCCTGGGGTACGCGCCGGCTTACGATGCCGGCCCACCGGCGGTGCTCGATGCCGAGCAGGTGATCGACAACGCCGTCGCAGGCTGGCGCTCCTTCATGGGCCTGCACGACTACCGTGGCCGCTACCGGGAGCAGGTGCGACGCAGCGCGCTGGTGGTACAGGGCATGACCTACCGGCCCAGTGGTGCGCTGGTGGCCGCCCCGACGATGTCCCTGCCCGAGGAGTTGGGCGGTGAACGAAACTACGACTACCGCTACGGCTGGGTACGCGACTTCAGCTTCACGCTGGAGGCGCTCTGGCGCGTGGCCTGCACTGACGAGGTCAACCTGCATGTCGGGTGGTTGGCACGGTCGATGGGCATGAACGAGGGCATCGTGCCGATCATGTACGGGGTGGAGGGGGAACGGGACCTCACCGAGCACCATCTCGAGCACCTGGCCGGCTTCGCCGGCAGCCGCCCGGTACTGGTGGGCAACGACGCCTGGCGACAACGGCAGAACGACGTGCACGGTGAGCCGCTCAGCGCCGCCTGGCTGATGCGGGAGCACCTCGACCCGATGCCGCCGGACATCCGCCAACTGCTGCGCGCGTTGGCCGAGCGGGCCGCGCAGGACTGGCACCTGCCGGACGCCGGGATGTGGGAGGCACGCGACGCGGAACGCCACTACGTGTCATCGAAGGTGCAGTGCTGGACGGCGTTGGACCGAGCCGTCCGCTTCGGGTCCCACCTGGGCTCCGAGGCGGACGTCGCCAGGTGGGCAGCGGCACGGGACGAGGTGCGACGAGCTGTGCTGACCCGGGGCTGGAGCGACCGGGTGGCGGCCTTCACCGCGGCCTTCGACACCGATGAGCTGGATGCGTCGGTGCTGCTGATGCCGCTGGTCGGCTTCCTTCGCGCCGACGACCCGAGAATGCGTTCCACCATCCGGACGATCGAGGAGAGGTTGTCCCATGACGGCCTGCTGCGCCGCTGGGACGGCGACCCCGCCGGCTTCGTGATCTCCTCCTTCTGGCTGGTCAGCTGCCTGGCGCTGGCCGGCGAGCGCGACCGGGCCGGGCAGCTTTTCGAGCGGCTCGCCGACCGGGTCAACGACCTGGGCCTGTTCGCCGAGCAGATTGACCCGTACAGCGGGGAAGCCCTGGGCAACTTCCCTCAGGCGTTCTCACACATCGGCCTCATCAACGCCGCCGGAGACCTCACCGACCTGGACGCCGGCCGCCACGACCTTCCGCCGGCACCAGAGCGGATCATCCCCGCCACCCAGGGAGCGGTCGACCGGTGACCGACCACTGACCGCACCGTTGACCGCCCGCACGACAACGACGGCGGCCGAAATCCGCTCTCGCTTGAGGTTGTGAGCGCAAGGCTCGAAGACGGCAAGGCGCCGCTAACGGTCTAACGGGCCGATGACAATCAGTCGAGCCTGGTCGCGAAGCGGCGCATTGGTTCGGACCAGGCCTTCGGATCCAGCCATGGGAAGGTGTGGGCGCCGGCGACTTCGACGTACTCGCCGGTGGCCGGTAGAGCTGCGAGCTGGCGGCCCCACCGGGAGGAACTGATCAGGTCGTCGCGTCCGCGGATGACCAGCAGGGGAACCCTGAAGCGGGTCACGGGTTCCTCGATCCTGTGGTCGAGATGTGCGCGTGCGAGGTGCAGCATGCGTGGAAGCCCTGCCCGCTTCCACTCGGGGCGGTGTGAGTCGCTCAGCCCGGGTGGCTCCCGGCGCCCGTCCAGTCGCCAGCGGATGAGCAGACGCAGCGGGCTCCGAGCGACGGGGTCAACCGTGGGGCTGGCCAGGACGACACCACGCACATCGGGGTGGCCCACGGCAGCCTGCGCGGCAACCTGAGTGCCGCTGGAATGGCCGGCGAGCACCACCGGACCGAGTCGCTGGGCGGCGAGCCAGTCCGCGACCGCATCGCCAAACTCCGCCACGGTGAGCTCGTGCGGCGGTTCACCGCTGCCGGCAAAGCCGGGGAGTTCGACGAGGTGCGCCCGCGTCCACTCGCCGAGAGCGCCGAGGCCCGGCATGAGGTAGTCGGCCACTCCCATGCCCTGGACGAGCACCAGCTCGGGCACATCGGCTCGCGGCTCGCCGACCGCCCGGCTGCGCATCCGACCCAACGGACCGTCGTGGTACGACGTCGTCACATCCGAGGGAAACGGTGGCGCGTACGGCTGGGGCTTCTTCCGCATACCCGGGATTACCCGACAGCCTTGGACGGAACCGGGCGTACCGGATGATTTTCGGGGTAACCGCCGCCGGGAGGTGGGATGAAACTACCCCGCGAGGTGGCGGCATTCGACTCCGCTTCTGCCATGGTGATGGCAACTGCCCGCTACCTGCATCACCGCGACACGCCACCAATGGGCAGGCCCGCTGGGCGGCTCTTGCGTCCCCTCGCGACCGCCGCGAACCGGCTTCCGGTCCGGCTCAGAGAGACGATCTACAGCCTGGCCAGCGGAGCCGAGGCGCAGCCGGCGGCACGAATGGCGGCCCTCGACATCGAGCAGGTCGCCGCCTCGATCGTCCGATTCTATCCGCAGCGCCGGTACCCGGCGGTCATCCTCGGCTCGTCCAGCGGAGCGCTCGTGCATCTGTGCGCGGCCCTCGGTATTGCCTGGTTGCCCCAGACGCTTCTGCTCCCGCTGCGTCAACGGCACGTGCCCCCGGATGATCCGATGCGCGCCCTGCACGCCTTCGACGCCACCGCCCAGGCGCTGTTGGCACGCAACCCCGACTTCGTCCTGCACCACATGCATGATCCGAACCAGGATCGGTTGACGTCGCGGCGGATGGCCTACTTCCGGGTCAAACGCACCCGGCTCGGACCCGCGTACGAACGATTCCTGACCAACACGCTCGATCCCGGCGGCGTGGTCCTGCTCGCCGAGTGCACCCGGCGATGGCCCACCACCCGCGTCGGCGAGCGACACGTCTTCCAGTTCGGTGCCGTCGGCGGACTGCAGCCGTCGCAGTATCACGAGGGCGATCCCCGAATAGCGGCATACCTACGCCGTTACGGAGTCAGGCGGACCCGGTGGGAGGCGCCGACGCCCGACAGCGAAAGCCCTGAGGCGGAATGGGGATTCGAACCGGCGTTACGGGACGAGGCGACCGCGTTCGCGCGCCGACACGGCTATCAGGTACGGCGGCTGATCTTCGACGACCCCGAGGACCTCAGCCCGCTCATCGCGGACCTGTATCGCTGGTGGTACCGACAACGCGGCCTGCCAACCAACCGACTGCTGGTGGAGTCGTTCATCCTCGCCGACCCCTGGTGGGCTCTCCGGACCGGTTGCGTGCCCTACTGGAGCACCTTCCCCGTCCAGAGTTCAGCCGACGCACTCGAGCGCTATCTCGATCAGTCGGACACCTACGACTACTTGCACCTCACGCTTTTCTGCCATGGTGTGGAATCCGTGGGACTGGCAAGCGTCGACCAGTGGCACCGGGTGCTTCAACATGCCCGAGTGGCGGGATCGTTCGCCGGAGTGGAGCCTGGTCGGTACCCGAGCGACCTTGCGACGTTCTTCCGCTACCAGTCCGCTCTGCGCGCCCTACCCGCCCGATACCCGATCCCCGAGCCACTCCAGCTGAGGGAGTTCGAGGGATTCTTCGCGCAGCGTTGCCATCGCTATCCAGCCGTGCGGATGGAAGGCTGAAGTCCCAGCGTCGGTTCAACACGCCCGCCGATCCGACAGCGCACGGCGCCTTACCGGTCGCCTGGGACCACCAGGCCGGACTCGTACGCCACGACGACGGCCTGGGTGCGGTCGCGCAGGCCGAGCTTGGCGAGCACCCGGCTGACGTGGGACTTGACGGTCTCTTCCCCGACGACGAGCCGGGCGGCGATCTCGGGGTTCGACAGCCCCTCGGCGATCAGCCGCAGCACCTCGGTCTCCCGGGTGGTGAGCGCTTGGAGCGCCGCATCCGGTTCGCGGCGGCGTACGCGGATCCTGGCGAATTCGGCGACGAGCCGTCGGGTCACCGTCGGGGCGAGCAGGGCCTCCCCGGCGGCGACGATGCGGACGGCGTCGAAGAGGCGCTCGGCGGTCGCGTCCTTGAGGAGGAAGCCGCTCGCGCCCGCATCGAGGGCGTCGTACACGTGCTCGTCGAGGTCGAACGTCGTCAGGATCAGCACCCGAGGCGGCTCGGGGTCGGTGAGGAGGCGGCGGGTCGCTTCGATGCCGTCCATCCCCGGCATGCGGATGTCCATGAGGACGACGTCGGGGCGCAGGTCGCGGCAAATCCGCACGGCCTGCTCGCCCTCGGCGGCCGAGCCGACGACCGCGAAGTCGGGCTGGGTCGCCAGCAGGACTTCGAAGGCGGCCCGCACGACGTCCTGGTCGTCGACCACGACGATGCGGGTGGCCGTCACGGCGTGGCTCCCTTCGTCGGCAGGACGGCCTCCACGAGGAACCCGGCCCCCGTTGCGGCGCCGGCCGTGACCTGGCCACCGACCATAGCCGCCCGTTCCCGCATCCCGGCCAGCCCGTGCCCGCTGCTGCCGTTCGAGGCCGGGCCGGGGCCGTTGTCGTAGACCCGCACGTTGAGGTCATCGCCGCGGTAATGCAGCTCCACGTCGACGGCCGCGCCGGGCGCGTGGCGGCGGGCGTTGGTCAGCGCCTCCTGCACGATGCGGTACGCCGTCAGCTCCACCCCGGGGTCGAGCGGTTCGACCGAGCCGCTCACGATCAGGCGTACGCCACCGCCCACAGCCGCGTCGCGTACCTCGTCGAGAAGGGCGTTGAGCTGGCCGAGCCCGGGTTGAGGGCGAAGCGTGGGCTCGGCGTCCACATCCTCCCGGAGTACGCCCAGCAAACGCCGCATCTCCGTCAGGGCCATCCGCGCGGTGTCCCCGATGGCGGTCAGCCGACGAGCCCCGTCCGGTGGCAGGCCCGGTGTCGCGAGCCGGGCCGCCTCGGCCTGCAAGGCGATGATGGTGATGTGGTGCGCCACCACATCGTGGAGTTCCCGGGCGATGCGGGCTCGTTCGCCGCGGGCGGCGTGCTCCATCAGCGATGCGGCAGCCGACTGTTGAGTAGCGCGGTGGCGGCGCCGCTCGTCCCGCAGTTGCATGGTGGCGCCGGCAGCCGTCGCCAGCGCCGCGACCGCCAGCAGGATCAGGGCGAAGGGCTTCCCGCCCGGCCGGTCGCTCGACACCGGCACCGCCGCGTACCCGGCAAACGGCAGGATCAAGGAACAGGCCGTCCGTAGTGGACGCAGGCGGCCGGCGACCCCGTAGAGCAGGGCCAGAGCGGTGACCCCGGCGACGGTAACCGGATAGGAGATCATCAGGCCGGACAAGGCCGCCGAAGCGGACAGGACAGCCGCCGTCGCGGGCCAGAGGCGTACCAGGGCGACGGGTGCGACGACCGCGAGAGCGATGAGGGCCGCGATCGCCGTCGGCGGCCGGTCGGACGCGCGCGCCGCCGCCTCGGTCACCGCCACGGCGCCGAGTGCGGCCGTCGCTGCGGCCAGCCCCATCCCCCTCACGCCAGCCATTGTGACCGGCCCGGGCGCCGGTGTCGTCCATCGCGGCAGGGATGCGGCCTCCCCCGCAGGAGGGAGGCGGCCACCGGCAGAAGACCCCTCTGCGCCGTGACGCGCCCGCCGGGCGCCGCCGCATAACCTGCCTGCCATGGAACCCACGATCGAGGTACGCGGGCTACGCAAGCGCTACCGCACGACCGTCGCGGTGGACGGGCTGTCGTTCACCGTTCGGGCCGGCGAGGTGACCGGCTTCGTCGGGCCCAACGGCGCCGGCAAGTCGACGACGATGCGGCTGATCCTCGGGCTCGACGCGCCGGACGAGGGCGAGGCTCTGGTCAACGGCCGCCCCTACCGCTCGTTGCGTACGCCGCTGACCTACGTCGGCGCCCTGCTGGACGCCTCCGCTGTGCACCCGGGCCGGCGAGCCCGCGACCACCTGCTCTGGCTGGCTCACAGCAACGGCATCGGCAAGCGCCGGGTGTCCGAGGTGCTCGACCAGGTGGGCCTGGCCTCGGCCGCCCGCCGCCGGGCCGGAGGCTTCTCGCTCGGCATGCAGCAGCGGCTGGGCATCGCCGCCGCGCTGCTCGGCGATCCGCCGGTGCTCATGTTCGACGAGCCGGTCAACGGGCTCGACCCGGACGGCATCGTCTGGATCCGGGGCCTGATGCGGTCGCTGGCCGCCGGGGGCCGGGCGGTCCTGGTCTCCAGCCACCTGATGGGCGAGCTCGAGGGAACCGCCGACCATCTGATCGCGGTCGGCCGGGGCCGCCTGATCGCCGACACGAGCGTGGCCAAGCTCCTAGCGGCGGCGTCCAAGGACCGCGTCGAGGTCACCACCGCGCAGCGGGCCGAGGCGACGACCGTGCTCGCCAACGCGGGCGCGACAGTCACCGTGGCCGGCCCGGAGACCGTCGTCGTCGAAGGGCTGCGCGGCGACCGGGTGTCGGCGCTGCTGACCGAGGCCCGCATCCCGTTCTCCGAACTGCGACGGCACCGGGCCTCCCTCGAGGAGGCGTACATGGACCTGACGCGCGGCGCCATCGAGTTCGCGCCCGAGACCGGCGCGCCGGCGGCCGAAGGGAGCGTACGGTGACCGCTCGCGAATCCTTCCCGCGTTTGCTGCTGGCCGAGTGGACCAAGCTGCGGTCGGTGAGCCGCTGGGCCATCACGCTCATCGGCGCGGCGGTGCTCACCATCGGCCTGAGCTACCTGGCCGCCTCCGGGAACAAGTGGGACCCCCGAGCGCAGGCCGAATTCGTGACCGGGCCGCTCGGCAAGCCGGTCGCCGACAACTTCTACTACGTCCACCAGCAGATCACCGGCGACACGACGCTCACCGTGCGGGTCGCGTCGTTGACGCCCGCGCAGAACCGGCGCGCCGTCCAGATGGGTTCCGACCAGATGACCAAGGTCGACGATCCCAGCCCGTTCGCCCAGCCCGCCGCCGGCATCATGATCAAGGACGGTACGACCCCGGGCTCGTCGTACGCCTCGGTGATGTTGACCGCCGCGCAGGGCGTACGCATGCAATGGGATTTCGACGCGGACCGCAAGGGCAGCGCGAGCACCGGAACCCGCTGGTTGAGGCTCGTGCGCTCCGGTCCCACGATCACCGGGTACGAGTCGGCCGATGGTGCCCAGTGGCAGAAGATCGCTACGGCGACACCGAAAAACCTTCCGTCCACGGTGGCGGTCGGCTTCTACGTCTCGTCACCGTCGGCCTTCTACACGACGCGGGGCGGCGGCAGCTCGTCGCTGGGCGAACACCCGACGCGCGCCGATGCGACGTTCGACAACGTGCTCGGATCCGGCGCCACATGGCACGGCGATGCTGTCGGCAAGGTCGTGCCGACCGGGAAAGGCGGGGCCCCCGAGGGGCAGTTCACCGAAGCCAACGGCACGTTCACGGTGAAGGGCACGGGCAAGGTCGGCCCGAAGCAGCCCGACGACGACATGGTGGAGGCGGCGCTGATCGGCGTCATCGCCGGGCTCATGGCCCTCATCGCGGTCGGCGTCCTGTACGCCACCTCGGAGTACCACCGGGGCATGATCCGGACGACGTTCGCCGCGACCCCGCGCCGGGGCCGTGTGCTGGCCGCGAAGGCGATCGTCCTCGGCACCACCTCGTTCCTCGTGGGGCTGGTCGGTGCCGTCGGGTCGTTCGTGCTCGCCATCCCGATCCTGCGGAAGCAGGGCTTCACGACGCCGGCCTTCCCCCGACCGTCCCTCATGGATGGTTCTGTGCTGCGGGCGCTGCTGCTGACCGCCGCGTTCATGGCCGGGGTCACCGTCGTCGGCCTCGCGATCGGCGTACTGCTGCGGCACAGCGCGGCCGCGATCACGATCACCATCGTGCTGGTCCTCGGACCGCTGATCGTCGGCATGATCCTGCCGGGCACCTCGCCGAAGTGGCTGATGTACACCACGTTGGCGGGCGGGATGGCGACTCAGCGGGCGAAGCCGCCGACCATCACGCTGGCCGAGCCGTGGGCCATGATCGGGCCGTGGGCCGGGATCGGTGTGGTCGCGGCGTGGGCCATTGTCACCCTCGGGCTCGCCTGGTGGCAGCTGCGAAGGCGGGACGCATGACGGCGCCGCGCCCCCTGCGTGCAGTTCGGGCGGAGTGGACGAAGCTGAGGACCCTGCCGAGCACGGGATGGCTGATGCTGCTCGCCATCGCCGGCACGGTGGGCCTCGGTTTCGCCATCACCGGATCGCTAAAGTACACCCACTGCGACTCGCCCTGCACCCTCGATCTCACGAAGCTGTCGCTGGCGGGCGTACGCCTCGGCCAGGTCGGGATCGTGGTCCTCGCGGTCCTGGCGGTGACGGCGGAGTACCGCACGCGGACGATCCAGCCGACGCTGGTGGCCGTACCACGCCGGTTCCTGGTGGTGCTGGGCAAGCTCGGTGTCCTGGCCGTTTTCGGAGTGGCCACCGGGGTACTGGCCGTTGCCGGGTCCCTGACCGCCGGCCGGACGATGCTGCCCGGCAACGGGTTCACCGCAGCACACGGCTTTCCGGCGCTCTCGCTCGCCGACGACCTCACCCGGCGGGCGGCCATAGGTACGGTCATCTACGTAGGGCTGGTCACCTTGCTGGGGGCGGGGCTCGGGCTTGTCCTGCGGGACACCGCCGGTGCGCTCACGGCAGCGCTGGCACTGCTCTACGGATCGCCGGTTGTCGCCATGTTCGTCAGCGATCCGAAATGGCAGCACCGCATCCACCGGTTCTCCCCGATGGACGCCGGGCTGACCATCCAGTCCACGCGCAACCTCGCCGCCGAACACATCGGGCCGTGGTCCGGGCTCGGCGTCCTGTCCCTGTACGCCACGGCAGCGGTCATCGCGGGGCTGATCATGTTCCAGCTCCGCGACGCCCACTGACCGCCCGACCAAGGCCGACCGCCACACTGGGGTCTTCGTAATTGCCAGTATTGCGGCGCTGATGGTGCCGATCGTCCGGGCTGCATCGAGCTCGCCGGAGGCGGCTGCCACACCGTCCGGACTCCCTCGCATGGCGGTCGCCTGCGCAGATGTGCCCAGCGATGACTATTGCGAGAGGTACGCCCAGGACATAGGGCGGCGTGTCCCGCTCAGTGAGGTCCAGCGCATGGAGGCTGAAGCGGTGCGCCAACAGGTCATGGCGGCTCTGCCGCGGGGCCAGGCCGGACCGCCATCTTGCGGCGGCCCGACGAGCCGTGTTCGCTCACCTACACCCCACCCACCGCTGATCAGGTTCGTCGCGCGCTGGTCGAAGCCGGCTACAGGGATGTCGTGGTTCGCACGGCCAAGATGGGTGATCCGGCTCCGCTCGCGAGCGTGCTGATTGCGGTCCCGGTCGGTCCCTCCTGCGTCGTGGTGCATATTCGCCAGGACTCCACGGCTGCAAGCAGCATCAGCGGCAACCTACCCGACGGCCGATGCCTGGGGGCCTGATCTAGGCGATCCGTTAGGCATGAGCTGGGCCGAGGCCGTGACCAGCGAAACCCGGGTCACGGCCTTGATCGGTTCTATTCAGCCTGAGTAGCCGCAGGTCAGGCAGTGGCACTGCTCAGGTTGGATGCAGCACACGTGCGGTCCGGCGGGGGCGGACCGCGGGACGGCTGGCCGCGCCCGGCACCGCGCTCGTTGCGGTGTATGCCGGGTACCGGCGGGTATGCCCGGCGGATGCGTACCGGCGAGGTGACCACCCGGCTCTACCACCATCAGACGAACCAGTGTCGCGGCGGCCGGCGGCCGGACGTCCCGGGGTTCGTCCCGATGGACCCGAGCAACCAGCCCCAGCCCTTCAAACGCCACCTCGGGGCGCCGGTGCACCCCCTGCCCCGCGACCTGCCACCGACTGGGCCGCCGGCCGCGGCGACCCTGTCCGGGCGGGTACCGCCGAGCGACCCGAGCATCGACGGCGAACTCCTCGCCCGGCTGCTGTTCTACTCGGCCGGCGTCACCCGAACCGCCGGAGACAACCTCTGGTTCCGGGCCGCCCCCTCCGCCGGCAATCTCCATCCCCTTGAGATCTACGCGGCGGTCACCGAGGTGGCTGGGCTCGACGCCGGGCTGTACCACTTCGCGCCTGAGGTGTTCGGCCTGGAGGCACTCGCGGCCGGGGATCACCGCCGGGCACTGGCCGACGCCACCGCTGACCCGGACGTCGCAGCCAGCCCGCTCGCCCTCGTCGTCACCGGCATCCCGTGGCGAACCGCCTGGAAGTACGCCGAACGGGGCTGGCGGCACGTCTACTGGGACGCCGGGACAATGCTGGCGAATCTGCTCTCCGTCGCCGAAGGCCACGGGCTACCCGTGCGGGTGCGGCTGGGCTTCGTCGACGCCGCCGTGTCCCGCCTGCTCGGCGTAGACGGCGTGACGGAGTTCCCGCTGGCGGTGATCACCTGCGGCCGACCCACCGCGACCGCCGCCGCGGAACCGGTCGAGCTACCTCCACCACAGTTCGCGCCGACGCCGCTCTCCCCCGCGCCGGTCGACTTCCCGCTGGTCATCGGGGTGCAGCAGGCCGGTGAGCTCACCACGGGCGACGACGTGACGGGCTGGCGGGCGGCCGTCGGGGGCCTGCCTCGCGCCACCGACACCGTCGGCGCACCGGTTGCCGCCGGCAGCGAGCCGATCGAGTCGGTCATCCTGCGCCGCGGCTCCACCCGGCGCATGCGCCGCCAACTCGCCCCCGCCGAGCTGCTGCACTGGGCGATGTCGGCGGCGACCCGAGCCGTCCCCGCCGACGCAATCCCGCCCGGGAGCACCCTGCTCTCCCACGAGGTCGCGGTCCACGCGGTGCACGGCACGGATCCGGGCCTGTACCAACAGGTCAACGGCTCGCCGCAGCTGCGCCGGCCGGCGCCGGAGCCCAAGGTACGGGCGTTGAGCCAAAGGCTCTGCCTCGACCAGCCGCTCGGCGGCGACTCCGCGTACACCGACTTCGCCTGCGCCGATCTGGACCAGGTGCTCGACAGGTACGGCGAGCGCGGGTACCGGGTCGCCCAGTTCGAGGCCGGGGTGGCCGCCGGCCGCCTGCAACTGGCCGCCTTCACCCTCGGTCACGGCGGCACCGGCCTGACCTTCTGCGACCAGGACATCTCGGATGCGTTCGACACCCGTGCGGCCTGCATGCTCGCCGTCGCCATCGGGCCACCCGCCTACCGGTCCAAGCCGGGCGGCCCGCCGGGCCGGCCCCGGCGGATCACCCGCTGACGGGGCACGCAGTGGTCGATTACGCGGCACCTCAACCCGGCAGCACCTTCGGATGTGGGGCGGGCGTTTTAGGCTAGGCACCCGGGTGGGCCGAGCAGGACGTGAAGAGGCCCGCCGAGACCAGATGCACGCTCCATGCGCTTGGTCGGTCGTTGGCTGCTCGGCGGGTGCGGAACTCCGACCATGCCAAGTTGCGGAAGTCGTTCCGGCCGGTGCGATCATGCTTGCGGACGAAGGTGCGAGTGAGATGACACCGTTCGTGCAGCGACGAAGTACGCGGCGATGCACGGCAGGCGGAGCGTGATGATTACAGGACACGACACGGTCTTCGTGACCGGCGCACCCGTCGATGCCGGCATCCGGGCGATGCTGGACGCTCTTCATCGCCAATGGCCCAACATGCTGGTTGCGGTCAGCGGGGTTGCCGACGGCGTGTTCCTACCCTGGCTGACGTCGCGTAACGACGTACCGGCTGGCACAGGCGAGCTGCTCGTCGCGCGTGATGCCCATATGGAACAGCGTTGGGATGAGGTCGGCTACTCGCTCATGGAGTACGACGAGGGACCATTCGCGGTGCTCTACCAACCATCCGGTCGGACCGCGGTCGAGATCCAAGTCGACGAGGACCCATATGGCCGGTCCAGATCCGGATTCGAGCCACACTCGGCGACGTTGGTCACCGCCGGCCTGTCACTCGTCACGGTGGTGACGCCGGACCTCGAAAGTCCGTTCAGCCGGCGGATCCTCGATGCGCTCAGGCAAGCGCTGATCAGCCAGACCCGTCACACCTGATGCATTGTTGTCCGATGACGTCCCAACCATGCAGAGGGGGATGACCTTGACCAAGTTTGTGATCGGTCCGGACGTGGCTCTTCGCCTGGCCCGCGACGAGGCCGTGATCCCCGACGAGCACCGGCTCCTGGCTCCGACACTTCTTCGCTCGCAGGTGCTGTCGCTGCTCTACCGAGCAGTTCGCCAAGGTGAGCTGAGCAGGAAGGACGCCGATCGCCGGCTCAACTACGTGCGCGGCCTGCAGATGCGACTGCTCGGAGATCGTGTCCTCCAGAACGTCGCCTGGAAGATCGCCGACCAGCTCGGGTGGCCCGACACGCTCCACGCCGAGTACATCGCGCTGACCCAGCTCCAAGCCGACGCGTTCATCACGCTCGACGCCGAGCTCGCCCACGCTGTGGAGGGCCTGGTGATGGTCGCACCCATCGAAGCGCTGTCCTGATCGAGAGGCGGCGGCAAGCGCGGTGAGATCGAGCGCTGCTGCCAGAGGCTCCTCGTGAACAGCATGCTCCATTTCCGCGAGGGCCGGTCTCCCGTGGGCCGGCCCTCGCCGCGTTCAATGACCTGCCCTCCGGGAAGCGGAGGCCGGAACGTGCCGCACCTGCTCAGCCTCACGCGGACATGGCGACCGTCTCGTCGACGTACCGCAGGGCCCGCGCGGTGGTCTCGGGCCCAGCGGGCAGCAACGGCGGGCGGACGTCCGGCTTCGGGATGCGGCCCTGGGCGTGCAGGACCGCCTTGACCACAGACGGGTTCGGCTCGGCGAAGAGCGCCGCGGACAGCCCGGCGAGCCGGTGGCCGAGCGGCCGGGCGCGGGCCACGTCGCCCGCCAGCCAGGCCGCGACCAGCGCGGCGAACTCGGCGGTGGCGAGATGCGCGGAGGCCAGGATGCCGCCGTGCGCGCCGAGGGCCAGCAGGGGCGAGACGAGCGCGTCGTCGCCGCCGAGCACGGCGAAGTCCGGTGGCACGTCGGCGAGGAAGGCGACCGTTTCCGCGTCGATCCCGCCCGCGGCGTACTTGATCCCCGCCACGCCGGGCAGCTCGGCCAGCCGGCGCAGCGCGCCGGCCGAGAGCGGCTGCCCCGTCCGGTACGGCACGTGGTAGACGACCAACGGCACCGGGGACGCCGTGGCCAGGCGGGCGAAGTGGGCGAGCACCCCGGCCTCGCCGGGCCGCAGGAACGGCGGCACCAGGCAGAGCGCAGCCGCCACCTCCGGCCGGCCGGCGAGGCCCCGCAGCGCCTCGACGGTGTGCGCACCCACCAGCAGCGGGGCACGACGGTCGCGGCACACCGAAGCGACCACGTCGATCACCACCCGCCGCTCTGCGTCGTCGAGAGTGTCCGGTTCGCCGGTGGTGCCGAGGGCCACCAGGCCGGCCGCGCCCGCGTCCAGCACCTGGTGAGCGAGTGCGGCCAGCACGTCGGCGGCGACGGCTCCCCGCTCGGTGTACGGGGTGATCAGCGGAACGTAGAGCCCGGTCGGTGTCATGCCTCCAGCGTGCGTCCCGAGATAGTGAAGAACCAGTTCCGATTCCTCACCTCATCCGTAAGCTCAACTTATGCTCGAGGTCCGTCGCCTGCGCCTGCTTCGGGACCTGGCCCGGCTCGGCACGATCGCCGCCGTCGCCGAGGCGCACACCTACACCCCGTCGGCGGTGTCCCAGCAGCTCGCCGCGCTCCAGCGGGCGGCCGGGGTGACGCTCCTGCAACGCGTCGGGCGCCGGGTCACCCTTACCCCCACCGGGCAGGCGCTCGTACGGCATGCCGAGGTCGTCCTCGCCGCCTTGGAGGCGGCCGACGCGACGCTGGCGGCCGCGCGGGGCGGGCTCTCCGGCGCGGTACGCATCGGCGCGTTCCCCAGCGCCGTCCGTACCCTGCTGCCGGCGACGCTGGTCACGCTGGCCCGGGACCACCCGGCGCTCGACCTCATGGTCACCGAGCTGGACCCGGTGGCCGTACCGGCCGCGCTGCGGGAGCGCCGCCTCGACGTGGCGCTCGTGCACGACTACGACATCGTGCCGAGCGAGCCCGATCCGGCGCTCGACACGGTCCCGCTGCTGGAGGAGCCTGTCCTCCTCGCCGTACCCGCCAACAACGCCGTGGCTGGGGAACCGCTGGACGCTGCAAGAGACGCGAACTGGATCCTCGGCAGCCCCGGCACGCTCTGCCACACCTTGGCGCTGCACGCCTGCCAGGTCGCCGGGTTCACGCCGCGGGTGCGGCACCACGCCGACGACTTCGACGCCGCGCTCGCCCTGGTCGCCGCCGGCCAGGGAGTCGCCCTGGTCCCGGAGCTGGCGGCCGGCCAACCACCCCCGGCGGTACACCTCCTGCCGCTGGGCCTACGCCGGCGAACAGGGGTTGCGTACCGGAAGGGGGCGGGCGAGCATCCCGCGGTGGCCGCCTGCGTCGCGGCGCTGACGGCCACCGCCGCTAGCCTGCGGCAGTGACCTCGGCCAGGTCGACCGCGTTGACGAACGCGACGAGGACGGGCTCGGTGGCCGGTCCAATGGGAGCAGCTCGCCGGTGCGGGCTTCGGCCAGTGTCGGCGGACAGTACTCAAACGCCTCGTCTGGGCCTCCGATCCGATCAGGATTCGAGAAGCGCCAGGGTGTCGTCGGGCCTAGCCTTCTCCCAGATAGTCGGCATCACGCCGAGCCTTTAACGGCGAAGGGGATCCGAGAATGTCCGCAGAGAAGTCCAAGACCGGGTCCGACGGCTTCAGCCCCGAGGAGCGTGCCGCGATGAAGGAGCGCGCCGCCGAGCTGCGCGCCGAGGGCAAAAAGGGCGCCAAGAAGGCCGACGGGCTGCAAGCGGTCCTCGACAGGATCGCGCAGATGGCGCCGGAAGATCGGGCGCTCGCCGAGCGCGTGCATGTGACGGTGACCGATGCCGCCCCGGAGCTGTCGCCAAAGACCTGGTACGGGATGCCCGCTTACGAGAACGCGGACGGCAAGATCGTCGTCTTCTTCCAGGACTCGGGCAAGTTCAACTACCGGTACTCGACGCTGGGCTTCCAGGACACGGCCAACCTCGACGACGGGGACATGTGGCCGGTGTCGTACGCGCTCCAGAAGTGGAGCCCCGTGGTAGAGAAGAAGGTCGTCGAGCTGGTGAAGGCTGCGGTCTCCTGACCGTTGCCACGACCGCCGCAGAGCACGAGTGGCTCTCGGTTGGCGGTTCGGACGGCTCCGCCTCAGCACTCGCCGTCACGACCCACCCTCCCACATCTCTTTCTGGCACGGGTGAACGACGGCACCGACAGCAGCGGATCCGGATACCTGCAAGATGCGCTGCTTCATGACGGACGGCGCGGACCTGCGCGCGGGCCAGGTCGTAGTCCTTCGCGACACTCGCGACAGCCGTCGCGGTCAGCGGCGCGATGCCGGGCTGGACCCGCCCCTGGTAGTCGCGGTAGTGCACGACGCGGTGGACAAGCGGGGGCATCAGGGGCTCCAGCCGATGTCCGGCAACCGCGGCCTGCTCGATCATCCACGCCCGGCGGGACGGTCCCAGGTCTGCCATCCATACCAGCGCAGCCCTCGCCCGCCGCTCACGCAACCACGCCGGGCGACTGAGCGACCGTACTGAACAGCGGGAAGGTGTTGTTGTCCCAGACGTCCGCGATCTCGGCGATAGCCTGCCGGTCGAAGCGGCGGCCATCGGCTGCCAACTCCCCGATGCGGGCCACCGGGCGGTCCAGCAGCGCGGCGAACATCGGCATGACAGCTGCCCAGGTCATGACCGCGAAGCCTAATACCGCAACGGCAGTCAGAGTGGTGACCCAGGAGGCTTTGCTCCTGCCGGACCCCGATTAGTTGTACAGCCAGATGGCGGCACAGCCGAAACACAGCGCGAGCAGCACGGCCGAGGCGAGCAGCAGCACGAGCAGCGTGAGCAGTTTGCTGCGTGCCGTCGCCGCGGTCGCCTCCGGCGGCGGACTGCCGTCGGTGGACTCGGGGTCGGGCACGTCGTGATCATGTCAGACCGGGGATTCGTGGATCTAGACGGCAGTGGTCAGGGGTAGCCGCGTCGTCGGTAGTGGCAGTTACGGCCTTGATGTTGGCGTCGTCGGCGCCCTCACATCGGGTAACCGTCGAGCGCCACCGCACGCCGTCACGCACTAGGCCGCCCGGTCTGTCGAAGGCGTTTTGGGGGCTGGTTTCCAGCGCATGGTCCACCGCCGGCCGAGCCTTCGCTGATGTGCGCCGAGCCCGGCCGCTCTACGGTGTGGGGGGTCCCGCGGCTTTGGCGACGAGGGCCGCCGCGACATCGCGGAGTTTGCTGTTGGTGTCCTGCGACAGCTTGGCGAGGATGGCAAAGGCTTCATCAGGGGTGCATCGTCGCTCGCCCATGATGATGCCTTTGGCCTGTTCGATGACGGCCCGGTTCGCCATGGCGGCCTGCATGTGCCTGGCCAAGGTCGCCTGAGTGTCGTAGAGGTGGATGTTGGCAAGGGCCACGGCGGCGTACCCGGCGAACGTCTGGGCCAGGGTCGTCGCTTCCTCGTCGAAGGCATCGGGCTTGGTGGCGTAGATGTTCAGCGCGCCGGTGACTTTCTCCTGCACCGGCAGGCCGATCGACAGGGAGCTGTTGGCGCCCGCTCCCAGGGCCCGCTTCGTCCAGTTCGGCCATCGGCTCTCGTTGGACATGTTCGAGACCAGCACGCTCTCCGTGGCGACCGACGCGTCCAGGCAGGGTCCCTGGCCTTGCTCGTACTGCCACTCGTCGAGGGCGATCGCCAGCTCGCCGGTAAAGGCGGCGGTGTGTGCGTCGTCCCCTCGGATCAAGGTGACGGAAACTTCACTGGCACCCGGGATTGTGCACTTGGCCAGCTCGGCGATCTTCGCCAGCACCGTGTCTAGATCAGCTTCGTCGAGCTTGATCCTGCCCAGCTCAGCGAATGCGTTGTTCGGATCCATGGGTTGGATGTGAGCCATGACGGTGTGTCCTTACAAAAAGGAAGGCACATCACCGGAACCGAGAGTGGTCGCCGGACGGCATGCGATGGTCACTGCAGGACCCTCGGGGAAGGCTCCAGGACCCGCGCCGCATTGTTGACGCCGGTTCGTCGACGTCGTCAGGCGCCGACCACAGGTGTTCAGCCTACGCCGGGTCACGCTCAAGCCGACACCGTCACCATGCGGCGGCCTCGTCGTGTGATCACCGGGCACGAGCCAGCAGGGGAAGTTTCGTGCCATTCGCGTGCAAAGCACAGGCGAACGCGGGCAAGAGGGGCACATTCAGGGTCAACCGCGCACCCGGGCTCCCCTGCGACGCAAAGCAGACCGCGCTTTCGATCCCGCGCTCCTGCAGCTGGCCAAACGCCATGTGACCCGGGCGGGGGCCGAATCACCGACCTTCCGGCTTGCTCCCAGGCGGCCATTAGGCCGTCGGGCCAGTACCGGCGAGCTACAACCGTCAGGAGCACGCAGGCAGGTGGTCGGCGTAGAAGTGTGTATCCCTAGGTAGGTACGGATGAACGTGGCAGGTGCGGACGACGTTGGCTCGGCCGCCGATGTCGCTGAGGCGGTTCCTGAGCTGGTAGCTGGGTCCGCTGATGACGACGACGTCGCAATAAGGGTAGGAGGCGAACGAGGATGGGCGCGGCCCGCCGGAAGATGACGATGACCGGCCACTGGGAGGTGCTGCACGTCGCGCCCCGCCGGCTCCTCGGGCGTCCGCCGTTGGAGGAATGACGTCGACCGGGGTGGGCAATCGGCCCGGGTACCGGCGGACGAGACCAGTGAGGTGCGCGATGGCAGGCAGCAGCGGCCGGGGGGACGAGCAGCAGCCGGAGGCAGCGACCCCGTGGGTCACCCGGGACGGCTTCGACGCGGACCCGCCGTGGGGCGCGGGCGAGGATGATCCGATGGACGAGGGCAGCGAGGAGACCGCCGTACCCGAGGGGCGCCGGGGCGAGCTGCGCGCCGGTGCGCCCGCCGGCCCGTCGGGCCGCGCGGGCCGGCACGGGTTAGGGCCGGTCGAGCCCACTCGTACGCCAATGGCAGGTCCCGGCGCGCCCCCGGACCCGGCGCCGTCACGCCGGTCGTTTCCCGACGACGCGGACATCGACTTCCAGTCGGAGGACGCGCTGCGCACGCGCGGCCGGCGGTCCTGAGTGAGGCCAGGTTTGAGCCGCCCCGAGACGGGCACGACCAGCTGATGTGGCCCCCGACCCGCCTGGACAGCACCCTGCCGCTCGCGCTGGAGGGCTACGCATGGCTGCCCAACCGGCTGCGCCGCGCCGACTCGGACGTGCTGGCCACCCGGTTGCTCGGGCAACGGGCCGTCGCCCTGCACGGGCCCGAGGCGGCCCGCTTCTTCTACGACGAGCGGCACATCCGGCGCCACGGCGCCATCCCGGAGGCGGTGCGGGGGACCCTCCTCGGCAGAGGCGCCGTGCACACCCTCGACGGTGACGCGCACCGCGTCCGCAAGGCGATGTTCCTGGCGTTGCTGACCGGTGGTGGTGTCGAGGACCTGGTCGCGCGGACCGAGGCGGCCTGGGACGCGGCGGCTCGTTCCTGGGCCGGCCGGCGGGTGATGCTCTTCGACGAGACTGCCCGGGTGCTCACCCGGGCGGTCTGCGACTGGACCGGAGTGCCCCTGCCGGGCGCGGAGGTGTCCGGTCTCGCCGCCGACCTGGTGGCGATGGTGGACGGCTTCGCCACGGCGGGGCCGCGGCACTGGCGGGCCCGCCTGGCTCGGGGTCGCCGGGAGCGGTGGTTGACCGACCTCATGCAGCGGGTACGGCACGACGACGCGGTGGTGCCCGAGGAGTCCGCGGTGGCGGCCGTCGCCCGACACCGGGACGCCGACGGCTGGCCGCTCGACCCACGGACCGGCGCAGTCGAGGTACTCAACATCGTCCGGCCGACCGTCGCCGTGACGTGGTTCGTGGCGTTCACCGGGCACGCCCTGCACCGCTGGCCGGCATACCGGGAGCGGCTGGCCGGTGGCGACCCCGCGTTCGCGGAGGCGTTCGCGCACGAGGTCCGCCGGTTCTACCCGTTCGCCCCGTTCGTCGGTGGCCGTGCGGTGACGGACCTGACCTGGCGCGGCGTACGGATCCCGGCGCGCACCATGGTGCTGCTCGACCTGTACGGGCAGAACCACGACCCCCGGGTCTGGCCGGACCCGTACCGGTTCGAGCCGGAGCGGTACGTGGGCCGGGAGATCGGACCGTTCGAGCTGGTGCCCCAGGGTGGTGGGGACCCGCGTACCGGGCACCGCTGCCCGGGCGAGGCGATCACGGTGGCGCTGCTGCGGTCGCTCGCCGTGCGGCTGGCCCGCCTTGACCACCGGGTGCCCCCGCAGGACCTCCGGATCGCCCTGCACCGCATCCCGGCCCGCCCGGCCAGCGGGGTCCTTGTCGACGTACCGCCGGTCTGAGCGCTGGTGACCCAGCCGAGTGCGCCGGACTGGCTGCGCCGTTCGGGCTCAGACCCTGGCCGTCCTCACCGCAGGGACCGACGGGTCGGACGACACCGGCCGGCCGCGGTCGTCGACCGTGCCGGGGGTTCATTCTGCCGGAGTGCGCCTCCTGCGCCTCCCGGGTCGCGCGCCGCCGCCACCGACATCCCCTGCCGAGGTCATCACGGGCGAAGACGTCCGGGCCGGCGACGTTGCGCCGTGCCGGGCGGCACTTGTCCCGCGTCCCGGGGTTAGACCCGGTCGGGTGGGGTAGACGCGTCCGCCACGCGGGTGGCGGGACCAATCTCGGCAGCCCGCCACCTGCGGTGGGGCTGCCGAGATGCCTCGGAGGGTCGATGTCAGATGGATCAGCGGGGTTGAGCGGCCCGGCGACGCCGGACGACGTGGTGGAGTTACGGGTGCACGGGATCGCCGCCGCAGGTGCCGGCCAGGTGTTGGACCAGCCGCACGTGCAGCAGGTCGCGGGGGATCGCAGCGCGGGCTTCTACCGGCCACGACCCCGTTGCCCGCATGCCAGCGACGCGGGCGGGGTTATCCGGGAGGCGTACCGATGGAGTGACCTGCCCTCCGGCACTGCGGTTCGGACCCTGTCGTTGGTGTTCCTGCTGCCGTTCATGCTGCTCAACATGGCGATCTGGATGCGACCGGGAGACCCGGCTTCCGATGCGGTGGTCAGATCTCTGTGCCGGGTGCTGGGCCTCACCCTGACCGCGCTGTACGTGCTTGCCGCCGTCGGCGTCGCGCTGGACCTGGTCGCCTGGCAGTGCCTGTCCTCCTCGGCCTGTCTGTCTGGTCGTAGCTGGCTGTCCTGGCTGGGTGAACGCCCCACCGGGTTGCGGCTGACGGTGCTCGCGCTGGTCCCGGCCGCCGCCATCGCCCTGATCTGGCGGGTCAGCACGCGCCCGGGACGGTCGTTCACGGCGTTCCGCCCGCCGGAACCCACGGTGTCCGGGCATCGGCTCAGCGCGGTCGGCCAGTGGGACGCCGAGCCGCTGGTGGGACGGCTGCGCTCGATCCACGTGGCTGCGGCGTTCGCGACACTGGACGGCAGCCTGCTCGCCGCCCGGGCCGCACAGGGCGCCTCAGCCTTCACCATCGTGTTGGCGGTGGCAACGGGGGCCGTCCTGGCCATCTGTGTGGCCCTGCTCTGCATCCCCCCACTGATCGACCGGGCCCCCGAGAACCGGCGGCTCGACGGTGCCGCCCGCCTGCTGCGGACGATCGCCGTCGGTCTCACCATCGTGGTCCCCGCCCACGTCCTGGCCACCCCCACGCGTTGGCACGAAGGGGGTGGCCTGCCCGGCTACGGCTCGACCCTCACCTGGCTGTTCATCGCTCATGCCGGGCTGCTGGCCGCCCTGGCATCCGCGCTGCTGTGGCGCCGGGACCGACAGCCGGGTCACCCGCCGCTGATCGGGCTGGGGGCGCTGGCGACCGCGGCCGTGGCCGCAGCTTTCGGGGTGGCGTTCTCCGCCGAACTCGTCCACCGGGTGGCCGACTTCCTGGACCGCAACGCATCAACCGCGGAAGACCTGGTCCCCCGCCCACCAGGGGCGTACACCTGGGCGATCTACGGCTTTTTCCGGGCGGCGCTGGTCACGCTGGTCGTCGCCGGCCTGGTGGCCCTGATCTCCCGACGCGGCCGCTCCCGCGCGGCGGCCGCGATCGTCGCGCGCGACTTTCCGGACCCGCCGGCGGAGGCCGCGCCCCGGCTGCGGCAGGTGCAGCAGGCGATCGTCCGGGCCCGGTTCACCGAACTGCTGATCCCGCTGGCCGTGGTCTACGCCTGCCTGGCCGGACTCGGCGCGGCAACCACCGCACTGGACCTGCTCGGGCTGTATCCAGGCGGCACAATCGAGCGGTACGCAGGGGTGCCGGCCGATCTGGTCAACTTCGGCATCGGGATGGGCAGCTACCTGATCGGGGCGACCGTGCTCAGTCTGGTCATCGGCGGAATCTTCGCCTACCGGACCGCCGGGTTCCGCCGCCACGTCGGCGTTCTCTGGGACCTGGCCACCTTCTGGCCTCGCGCCGCCCACCCCTTCGCGCCGCCCTGCTACGCCGAACGGGCCGTGCCGGAGCTGGTACGACGCATCACCTACCTGGTCGAAAGCGGCAACGCCGTCCTGATCGCCGGGTACAGCCACGGCTCCGTACTGGTCACCGCCACCGTCCTGCAACTGCCGCCCCACGTCAGCGGCCGGGTCGCCCTGCTCACCTGTGCCTCACCACTGCGCCGGCTCTACGCCCGGCTCTTCCCCGCCTACATCTACGACGACATGCTGCACGATGTGGGTGGTCGAGTCGGCTGGCGATGGTTGAACCTGTGGCGCGACACCGACCCAATCGGGGGATGGATCTTCTCCGCCCACCGGCCAGACGAGCCGCTCACCGTCACCGGCCCCGCAGCAACGGTGGACCGCCGCTTCCGAGACCCCAGCGACGTGGTCGCCCCACCCGGCGACAGCGTCCCGCCACCGATCAAGGGACACGGGCCCCGTGAGTCCGACGAGCCGTACATCGAGGCGGCGCGCGAGCTGGTCGAGCGCCTCCGCAAGCCGGTGGACCCAGGGCCGCATCCGGCCGACCGACCGGCCGGACAATGAATTCGACGCCTCGGCCTCCCCCGATCGGCTCCTGCCGTTGGTCCCGCTGGCCCGCCTGGCGATCAGAGCCGGCGGGCCGACGCATTCGGCGTCAGGCGCGGGATGATCGACGCTATCGCCCGGTAGTCCTGCTTTGCCGGGCTTGTTGCGACGGATCCGGCAGCCTGCCGAAGGCGCACCGGACCCGGCTGTTGGCTTCCGCTTGGGAGAGGCCGGACGCGACGAGTAGGTCGCTGGCCGTCGTGCGTACCTGGGCGAGGACGACGGTCCCGGAGAAACCAATGTCATCCCCGTACGCTGCGCCTGCATGTTGAACGGCTTGCTGGGCTATCGCCCGCGCCTTGTGCGGCTCTCGTCGAGCGGCAAACTCGTCCCGAAGGGTCCGCACCGCCTCGGCCAGGGCGAGGACCGCGTTGATCATTTCAGCCGGGACTGGCTCCTTGTCTTCAATGACAGTGACAGCTCGACGGATCATTGTCCCGCTGTTGCTCATCGCCCTCTCCAAGGGCTCGGCGGTTCGGGCGTAGTGACTGAGCACACCGTGCCGGTGCCGCCATGACAACGGAGACAGCCGGGTAACCTCCCGTGCGCCCGCCACCGCCTCCCGCAACACCCGTAGTTCCTCCTGGTTACCGCGCAGGCGGCCCCGGGCACGGATCGCCCGCTCGATATCGCGCTCGCACAACGCCTCTGCCGTTTCGGTCAGTTGTTCGACCAGCGTTCGCAGCGCCGGTCCGGCAGCACGCCTGACCACTCTCAACGGGTTGACCGGCAAGAGGATCGCCGTGGCCAGTGCGACACCACCGCCGAGCAGCGCGTCAACGAACCGGGAAAGCTCCAGGTTCGGGGCCTGCGGGCTCAATGTGGTGATCACTACTGCCGTGCTCGCCGTCTGGATCACCACCGCCGCTCGACTGCTGAGTGCAAAGGCGGTGAGGATCGCCATAACGACAACCAGGCCGAGCTGCCAGGGCCCGGTGCCTATGACCGACAGCAGCGCGTCACCAACAAGCACCCCCAGCGCCACACCCACGACCAGCTCGACGATCCGCCGCACCCGCTGCCCTACAGACACGGCCAAAGCCCCGACCGCAGAGAGCGGAGCAAACACGGGACTGGGATTGCCGATCAGTTCGTGCGACAGCAGCCAAGCGGTTACCGCAGCGATGCCCGCCTGTAGGGCCACGATGCCTCCGCCGTACACCCGGACCGCCCGCTCTCGCACCTTGAGCCGTTGGACGAGCCGGTCCTCGGCGGCACCCCGTCCACCCGCCCGCACGAACCGTTCCCAGCGGGAGCCGGGACTCCTCTTCGGGTCTCGGCGCGGTGGCACCTGTTGATGCATGCTGCGCTTTACCCGAAAAGGTGCGCCTTACCCAAGCCAATGGCGATCTGCGAGCGGAATACCGGGACTGCACAAATAACTCTTCAGGTCACCGGCCTCGTCCGTTCATGGCAGCGGGCCGTCGGTCTGCGCAGCCGCGCCGAGGCGATCCCGGATCAGCGCGATCACGGTGTCGGCGGTCAGGTCGAGGTGACTGCGACCATCGGGTAGCCGGGCCCCTGGGCTGATGTAGCTGCGCGGACCGATGTGGGTGGCCGGGTCGAGCCGGTGCACGGTGATCTTCCCTTCGCGGTCAGCCCGGTTCCATCCGCTCCGGCGGAACAGCCGCCACCGCTGCGGGAACATCCAGGTGCCGACTCGCTCAATCCAGTCGCCGGCACTGGTGAGCCGGTCGAGGTGCTGGGCGTGGCTGATGTCGTTGGCGCCGTTGTGGAACCCGCCGAGAGTGATCAGCCAGAGCGGGGAGCGCAGCTGGGACCACAGTTCGTCCACCGCGCCGGTGGCGACCTGGGCGCCGCCGCTGTAACTGAGCATCACCACGGGGATGCCGCTGTCATGCCGGTAACCGGCGAGCCGGAGCTGAGTGGCGATCTGCGAGCCGACGGCGCGGTTGTACAGGGGACGGTACCGGCGATCGGCGGCGACGAAGATCTGCATCACGTTGTGCAGGAACAGCACCAGCCCGATGTGGCGGCGCAGCCATGTCCACACCGGTCGGTCGGCGAGCGGAACGGCCAGCGGAGAGTAGGGCTGCACCTGGCCCAGCACCCTGAGCTCCGGCGCACCCTCGATCAGGGACTTGACCAGTCGGCCGCCGTCGCGGGTGTCGTGGAAGCGGCGTTTCCCGATACCGTCCAGATAGACCAGGTAGGCGTCCGGAGGGCGGTCCGGGTCCGCGCCCCGGGCGTAGGGCATGCCCCTAGGGCGTGCGACGGTGGGAGTCCGCCAGCCTGCGGCATAGACCAGCACCTCGTAGCGGGCGAGCAGAGCTTCGGCGATCAGGACCAGTCCGATCCCGCCGAGCAGCAGCAGGAGCGCAAACTCGATCACGTGAGTGGCTCCGGTGCCCTTGTCGTATTGAGCCTCACGACCAGGCGGCGGACGCCCTCGACGGCGACGCCAAGCCCGATTCCCGCGATGGCTACACAGCCGGCGGCATCCCACCAGCCGAGCCCGGCCACCTTGGCGAGTGCGGCGGCGAGGCCGGCCCCCACTCCCACCATGAGGACTAGGTGCAGCAGCGGCCCGAGCAGCGGGAACGCGAGGACTGCGGCAAGCAGCAGCGGGGCGGCCAGGCCTGGTGTCCAGACCAGCGCGGCCTCGTCGGACGGTGAGGTGGGCAGCGCCAGCTCGGCAAGGGTCCACGCGGACAGCGGCCAGAGCGCGAATACCGCGCCGTCGACCACGGCGCCGGCCAGCATCAACCCGACCACCCTGGTGCGCGACGCGCCGGACAGGCGTGCCACCAGGGGCAGGAGACGCCCGGCGGCCTCGGACAGCCCGGCGAACAGCAGCAGGATGGCGACGACGGGGGACATCGGTCAGCCCTGCGGTGGCAGCTCGGCAGAGCCCGGCTGAGTGACTCGGCCGGTCTGCTGCACATAGCGCTCGAGTTCGTCGGCGGCGCGCGGATAGCCGCCTGCCTGACGCTGGGCGACCTGCAGGGTGCTCGCGCCGGCCCGGAATCGGGGCTCGTCGAGCAGGCGCTGGGCAAGGGCGCGCACGACCTCCACGTTGATGTCCTCGGTGCGGATCGAGAGGCCGGCATCGAGCTCGACGACGCGGGAAGCCACCAACGGCTGGTCCGCGCCCTGCGGGACCACCAGCATCGGGACGCCGGCGTACAGGGCCTCATTGACGCTGTTCACCCCGCCGTGGGTGATGAACAGCGCTGCGCGGGCCAGCACCTCTAACTGCGGTACGGAGCGGAGCGCCATCACGTTGGCCGGCAGCGGACCGAGCGCGGCGGGATCGGTGTGTCCGGTGGAGACGATCACGGTGCCGCCCAGCGGGGCGAGCGCGTCGGCGAAGCTGCGCAGCAGCTGCGGGCCGGCGGCGAACAGCGTGCCCATTGAGGCGTACAGCACCGGGTCCCGCAGCCGATCGACCGGGAACGACGAGTCGGCTGGGCGGGCACCGATGCTCGGTCCGACGAACCGGTAGGACTGGTCGAAACTGTCGGCCACGGGGTGGAACGCCCGCGAGGTGTAGACCAGATTGAGCGGCTGACGGATGTTCGCCAGGTCGATCAGGGGCAACCCACGCGTGTCGTACCGGCGGCGCAACTCCCAACGCGACCTCAGGTACCCCCCGGCGTGGCGGGGCAGGGCCGCCGCCGCGGCGAGCAGCTCCCGGGAGCCGTGGGTGGGGCTGGGCAGGTGCCGGTTGAACGCGAACGTGGTGAACGACGACGCTGCCGGCACGTCGAGTTCCCGGGCGGCCACCGGCCCCCACGGGCAGAGCGAGTCGTGCACGATCAGATCGGGCCGGGCGCCGCGCAGATCGGTGAGGACGGCGGGCAGCACGCGTACGGCGGTGCGCGCAAGCTGCTCCATCAGCGTGACCGGCGTGCCGGAGAGCGGTTGGTCATCCCCGGAGTAGGGAAGCACTCGCGCGCCGGTGGCCGCGATCTCCTCCGCGTAGGCGGGCGTCGTGTGGTACGTGACGGCGTGGCCGCGACGAACAAGCTCGGCCACGACCGGCAGCGTCGGGTTGATGTGCCCGTGCATGGCGATGTTGAGGAATGCGACTGCGCTCATCGGCCGACCCGGGACACGGAAGGAGTCAGTGCCCGGCAACATGTCACGATCATGATCCGCCTTTCTCGGTAACAGCGTAGATGCTGCCGGATGGCACAGTGCCGCGGACAAGGTACTCGCCCTGTTTCGCGGGCAGGTTCGAGCGGGTCGAGCCGCGCCGCACGGCGACCTAATTGACCGCGCGGAGGATCCGGTCGGGTTGGCGGCGCAGCCGCTCCATGGCCCGCGCCGTCACGTCGTCGGCGGGCAGGAGAACGACCAGCTCCTGCGCGTCGGTTCGCGGCAACTCGAGCTTCTCTCGCTGCCACCGAAGCTCGTGCGCGATGGGGTGGTTGAGCCGAAGCGGGACGTGCGGTGGGGGCAGGTGGCGGTTGAGTCGTCGGGTGAACTCCTTGCCGGCCAGGGGGGCGAGCTCGGCCCTGAACCATTCGGAGGTCTCCGCAGACGGCCCGAGCCACAGGTCGAAGGCTCGTTCGTCGGCCACCTGCTCCCAGTCGGGGAAGAACGCCCGGGCGCGCGGATCGGTGAACACGTAGCGCGTCAGGTTCGGCGTTCCGCCCTCGAGCAGCCCGATCCCACGCATCAGCAGCTCGAACTCACTCGTGTATGCGAGCACGTCTCCCAGGCGGTTGGTGACGAATGCGATGCCGGGCTCAAGAAGTTGGAGGGTCGCCAACACGGTGGGCCGGACATGGCGATTGGGTGGCACTGGCCGCCCGCGCCCTGGGCACCCTCCGCCGGTGATCTTGGCGAGGTGGCGCAGGTGATTGCGCTCGGCGGCATCGAGGCTCAAGGCGTCCGCAAGAGCATCGACCACGGCAGGGGACGGGTTGCGATCTCGTCCTTGCTCGATGCGGGTGAGGTATTCGACGCTGATCCCAGCACGCGTGGCGAGGTCTGAGCGTCGTAGTCCAGGGGACCGGCGGCGGCCACGATCAGGCAGCCCGAACGACTCCGGCTGGATGCTGTCGCGCTTGGCACGGATGAAGTCGCCCAGCGGCGTGCTCATGTTCCGAGCCTAGCGCGATCTTCCCAGCGCTCCCGCAGGGTAGCCCCACGGGGGCCAGCCTACGCCCGGTCTGGTTGCCATCGTCCGAACGATGGACCGTGGAGTGCATGAGTGAGAAGCACAAGTTGGTCATCATCGTCGGGAGCGTTCGAGAGGGCCGGTTCGGGCCTGTCGTCGCCTCCTGGGTCGCCGACCAAGCGCGCGAGCACGGCGGGTTCGACATCGACGTCGTCGACCTCGCCGACGCCGAGATCCCGCTGTCGTTGCCGGCAGTACCACCGAAGTTCGCCGGCGACTCATACCCGCGCCCCGACGGAATGGCGTCCTTGACGTCCCAGCTGGAGGACGCGGACGCGTTCATCATGGTCACGCCGGAGTACAACCACAGCTACCCCGCGTCCCTGAAAGCCGCCATCGACTGGCATTACACCCAGTGGACGGCCAAGCCCGTCGCTTTCGTCAGCTACGGCGGCGCAGCTGGCGGCCGCCACGCTGTCCTCCACCTGGAGAACGTGCTCACCGAACTGCACGCCGTGACAATCCGCGACGGTCTGGCGTTCCCGAACTACCGCACAGCGTGGGAACACGGTCGGCCGCTGGACCCCCAGGCGCCCGGATATGCCAAAACCCTGCTGGACCAACTCGCTTGGTGGGCCGCCGCTCTGGCTGCGGCACGCAACTCGGTCCCGTACCCGGCCTGAAGGGATCACTCAAGGAGTAAGCCAGACTCGGAACCTCAGGGCTGAGAGAGAGCGGCATCGCGCTCGGTGGTCTTCGGTGAACCTCACACCTCGGCGAGCAGTTCGTTGATCTGCGGCTCAGTTGCTGTACAAGGTGGAAAAGGCCGTCTCTCCGCCACGGAGACGGCCTTTGCCGTGGATGGAGCTGAGGAGATTTGAAGCCTGAACCCCTCCGGCGCGGCATGGATCGTGCCGGATAGGACCGATCGGCCCTGTGACCTAGGCCTGTGTCCCCCCATCGCGCTCCGACATGCCAGAACACGGCAACCGTCGGCAGGGCGCGGGCTACGTTGAGGTCGACCGCCAGCGCTATCGAGAGGGAGTTGTCGTGTCCACCACCGCGTACGAGACCGGGCGCATCGGCCTACTTCTCATTGACACAGTCAACGAGATCTTCTCTGAAGACGGCAAGGGATACTCGAAGTTCAAAGACGAGTTCGACCGGATCGGCACGTTCGCCAACATCAAGCACCTTCTCGCCGGAGTCCGCGAACAAGGATGTCCAGTATTTTTTGCTCCCATGTCCTACACCGAAAGCGACTATACCACCTGGAAACATCTGTCCGGCATCCACCGGGAGATGTACGACGACCGCATGTTTGAGGCCGGAAGTTGGGGTGCCGAATTCCACCCGGAGTTGTCACCCCACCCGAATGAGATGGTCATTTCCCCCCACAAGAATATCGATGTTATGGCCAACACCGATCTAGACGTCCAACTACGGCAGCACAATGTCGAGTACCTGGCGATCGGTGGCATGATCGGGACGATGTGCGTCGAGTCAACCGCGCGCAGCGCGATGGAGCGCGGTTACCATGTCACCACGTTCACTGACGCCACCGCCGCTGCAGGTGGTAGGGCGGCATACGACGCAATGATCCTACGGTTTCCGATGATCTCGCACGCGACGCTCTCTGTCGACGAATTCCTAGCAGATATCCGCAAAGCAAAGGGTTAGCCTCAGAATCCCTCGGCTATGCGCTGCGCGGCCTGACCTCGGCCCCCGCGCCGGCCTGAATGATCTCCCAGAACTCCTTCGGGAGCTGCGAAACCAGATCCTCCAACTCGTCCTTGCTCACGGCCTCACCGATGGTGCTGAGCACGGCCCGCATACCGGCGTCGGCCATCGGCACATCGACCCCGGCGCGTCTCGCCACCCGCTCGACGAACTGGTTCAGCGCGAACGACTCGGCGTTCTGAGACCCAATAGCGGTGGTGGTCTTGTGCAGATGCTGCCGTAGCTCTCTCGGAAGCTGCCCAGCGATGTTGCTCGCCTGACCGGCGGTGACCCGGTCGGTCAACGTTTCCAACGTCGCGCGGCTGACGGCTTCGGCCTTCTCTGACGGCACCCCGGCACGCCTTGCCACAACCTCTACGAATTCGGCGTAATTCATCTCAAAGCCTCCTGTCCGACCAGGCCATCGTCTACCCGCGCCCCTCACGGTGAAACGGCCTCCTCGACCTGGTCCCGGTCCTCGGGGCTCGCCCTGAAGCTATGGATTGCCGGCGAGTTGGTCGCTCACCCTCCTGTGCGCGGGTCGCGGGCGTCGTCCGACCTGTTCGAGGTCGGTCCGGCAGCAGGTCACCCCACGGGTCACCCTGGCACGATGGGCGATCCGGCAGGGCTGTGGTCAGTTCCCCTGACGCAGAACTCGTTGCCGTCTGGATCTGCCAGCATGACTGCGCCGTCCTGACCGATCTCGAGCCGAGTGGCCCCGAGGGAGATCAGCCAGTCGACCGCCGCTTGCTGGTCGCCAGCGGCCGGGTTGAGCTCGAAGCGTTGCCGGTTCGGCTCCATTTTCGGGGCCACGGACGGGCCTGCCCATGCGACCTTGGTGCCGCCGCGCGGCGACTGGATCGCGGTCTCCTCGTCCTGGTCCCACACCAGCGGCCAGCCCAGCGCCTTGCTCCAGAACAGGCCGACTTCCCGGGTGCCGTCACAGGTGAGCTCACCGAGGAAGCCGCACCCGGCGAGGTAGGCGTTGCCGGGCTCGATCACGCAGAACTCGTAGCCTGCGGGGTCAGCCAGGACGACGTGCTCGTCCTCGGGTCGCTGCCCAACGTTGAGGTGGCGGCCACCAAGCTTCAGCGCCATCGCCACCGTGTGCTGCTGATCGTTGAGATCGGCGCTGGTCAGGTGCAGGTGCATGCGGTTCGCTCCGAGTTGGCCCGTGCGGCCCGGAACGAACCGAAGACCGAGCTGTGCGTCCTCGCCCGGCAAAAGCGCACCGGCGGCATCCTCAATGACCTCCCGGCCGAGCAGAGCGGCCCAGAACTGCGCCGCACGAGCCGGGTCGTGCGCCTCGAAGGTCACTGCCAGCAGTCGCGAATGCATCACCAGACAGTAGATACCGCCCCGGCAAGGCAACAAGGCATTAACGAGTTGGTGCACGGTACAAGAGATTGAAGGCCGAGGTCCGCGTCGTTATGGCAGTTCGGGTTCGAGGGTCATGCCGGTTTGGCGAGGAAGCCGGCGATGAGGTCGGTCTGCTGCTGGCCGGCACGTAGCCGCTGTTTGACGGAGTGGGCGAGGTCCCAGACCACCACGATCGGCGCCTGCAACCGCTGGTGGGCCTGGTCGAGGTAGGCGATGAGGCCTTTTCATGCTGCGTAGCGGTCGGTCTCGACGTGGTGCAGAACGAGGATGGCCTGCACGATCGCGGTCGCTCGCCGTGGACAGCAGCGCAGCTTGGCCAGGATCTTCCAGGTCTTGAGGGTGGCGATCGCGCGTTCTCCGCGGGCGCGGATCTTCGCGTGGGCGCGGTTCACGGTCTTCTGCCGGCGTGACAGCTTCGGGCGGAAGCGGCGTCGCTTGAACGGGGTGCGCACGCTGCCGCGGGCTCCTTGGTAGCCCTTATCGGCGAAGGTCATCACGTCCGCCCTGATCAGCGCATCGATGATGCCGTGGGCCCTGGCTGCGGTCAGGTCATGAACCGAACCGGGCAGCGCCGGTGAAGCCCAGACGAGCCGGCCAGCGGCATCGGCGATGACCTGCACATTCACGCTGTGGTGCTTGTGTTTCCCAGAGTAGTAAGGTCGCTGGTCGGCGACCCGATCGATCGGAATCAGGGTGCCGTCCAGGATCGCGTACGCCAGTCGGCGGATCCGTTCCATGGCGGTGGCCAGGTCATCGGCGGCCGTCGCGAGCAGGGCTATCGCTTCCTGGATGTAGCGCCAGGCGGTGGCGACGCCGATCTCGAAGCCGGCCGCGAGTCGGGTGTAGGTGTCGCCGTTACGCAGATGAGCCAGGGCGAGCAGCGCCTGCCGGCCGGGTTCGAGGCGCCGCCACCGCGATCGGCGCTGCTTACGGTGGCCGCGGATGCGTTCGGCCAGGTGGTTCAGGGTGCGGCTGGACAACGGAATCGTGGCGGGGTAGGACAGCATGGCGAGAGTCCCGGTCGGGGCTTCGAGTCTTGGTCGACAGCTGTCCTACCTGGAGCCTCGCACCCATCGATCAGCGGGCCTGCCGCACCCATCCTGAGCTGCAAGATCAGCTTGGAAAAGGCTCGATGTAATCGTCCTCGCTGAAACTGCCCCGCTCGCCGGGCCGGCCGCGGTGCAGCCGGTGTCCAGGACAGCAGCGAGCTGATCCCGCTGCTCAGCGGAGAGTCGGCAGTCCGCGCCGCCGGTTCCCGACGAGGCCAATGCTGCCGCCCACCGGCAGCCCATCTGCGCCGCCAGTCCCCCACCGACTTCGCGTGACCCGCGAATGCACGGCGATCACCGCGGTCGGCTCGAACATCGCCGCAGCCTGGCGGGGACGGTGTATCGGATCCTTCGCCGGAACAACCTCGTTCCGGCGGTGCCACGGAAGCGTCGGCGGGCGGACTACCGGCGGTGGGAACGTCCGGAGGGGCGTCGTGTGGCGCGCACGACGACGTCGTGCAGAGGGATCGCCTGGCCCCCGGGGCCGGTGACCGTGCGGAGGTGCTCCTCGGCGGTGACGACCTCCCACCTGGTGCTGTCCAGGCCGGCGGTGATGTCCGCAAGGGTGACCGATGCCTCGGCAGGAGGTTGGTGCCCGTGCCCGGTGGCTCCCGAGGTGTGCAGATGCCCGACGATCAGCAGGGTGCCGCCGGGCGCCACCCATGCGGAAATGCGGTCGTAGAAGGCCAACTGCGGCATCGCCGGGTGCGCGTAGTGCGTCGTGACCAGATCGAACCGCATGCCCGGGTCCCAGACGGTCAGGTCGGCTTCGACCCACTGCACGCGCCCGGACACCTCACTGTTCGTCGCGCGCTCGGCGGCGCGGGCGAGGGCTTCGGGCGCGATGTCGGTTGCGGTGACATGCCAGCCGTGGGAGGCGAGCCAGATCGCCTCGGCGCCGGCGCCGCACCCGGCATCCAAGGCCGTGCCCGGCACCAGGCTGCTGGTCTCGCGGGCGAGATACGGGTGCGGTGCACTCCCCTCCATGGCTCCAGGTCTGTTGCGGTGCGCCTGTTGCCAGTGTTGTTTCCAGTAGTCCTTGTTGAACGCGTGCATCTCTGCCTGCTCGGCCATCTCGAAGCTGCTCCTTCACCGTCTTCGCCTGTCACCAGCGATCGTGCGCGCCGACGAAGCAGATGCGCAAAGCTTCTTGCCAAATGGCAAAATGGCGAGCATGGATGAGGAACTGGACCGCACGCTCGACGCTGTCGGGCCGAGGCTGAAGCACCTTCGGCTCCGCCGCGGCATCACGCTCACCGACCTCGCGGCGGAAACCGGCATCTCCGCCAGTACGCTGTCCAGGCTTGAAGCGGGCCTGCGTCGCCCCACGCTCGAGCAGCTACTCCCGCTCGCTCGCGCCTACGGCGTCACTCTCGACGAGCTCGTCGGCGCGCCAGCAACCGGCGATCCCCGCATCAACCTGCGCCCCATCGCCTGCAGCGACGGATCGATCATCCTGCCCCTGACCCGCAGGCCCGGAGGCATCCAGGCCTACAAGTTCGTCCTTCCGACCGGGGCCGACGACCGCGAACCCGACCTGCGCACCCACGAGGGCTACGACTGGGTCTACGTCCTCAACGGCACGCTGCGCCTGGTCCTCGGCGAGCACAATCTCATCCTCAAACCCGGCGAAGCCGCGGAGTTCGACACCCGCACCCCGCACTGGTTCGGGGCTACCAGCTCCGGTCCTGTCGAGTACCTCAGCCTCATCGGCAAACAAGGCGAACGCGTGCACGTCCGCGCAGCACCGAAACCAGGCCAGTCCGAGTAAGGGTGTACGGCTGCGTAGCGGGACGTTGTCGCCCAGGCTGGTACCCGGACAAGCAAGACCACTTCACTCGGGAGGACGTCAACCATCTCCTGAGCTCGCGGTGCGCGCCTCGGCCGCACCCGCGCCCGTGCCCTTGGTGCGGCCTTGTGTTCCCGACCTGCTCCCCAAGGGACGTCTCGTAGGCGAAGCACAGGTCGGTCAGGGGCGGAGGGCAGGGCCGCGGGGTTGAACGCCGTGATCCGGATCAGCCGCCAGTACCGTGACCGCGCTCACCGGTCGGTCGGCTGTTGAGTCTGGTTGGATGACCTGGTGCAGTTCACCGTGACAGACGCGCCGACGCGGGAGCGATTCGAGGCGCGCGACGAGGCGGGCGTGGTTGCCGGGGTGGTCACCTACCAGCTGACCGGCACCATCATCGTCTACACCCACACCGAGGTCGATCCGGAGTTCGAGGGCAAGGGCGTCGGGTCGGCCCTGGCTCGCGCGGTGATGGACGACGCGCGGGCCAAGGGCCGGACCGTGGTGCCAATCTGCCCGTTCCTCGGCGAGTGGCTGGTCAAGCACCCGGAATACGAGGGCATCGTGGCCCGATCGACTCGCAAGGTCAAATAGGTCCCGCCTGACCCACGGCGGCGTGCGACCGGGTCCGCCGCGACCGCCGGCGCCCGGGTCAACGGTCGGTGAGGGCGCGGCGCACCCCCCACTCCACCGCCCGGCCAGCAGGAGTCTTACGCTCCGACCGCCATCCCGCGAGACTCATGGCGCGGTTCGAGCGGGATGTGCGCGGACAGCGCGCGGAGGAAGTCGGGCGCGTCGAAGATCTCGCCGGCGGAGGCGACGCCGCTCGTCCTCGTCTGACTGCCGAGAATGCGACGGACCGCTTCGACCGCCAGCGGTGCGCTGATGGCGTAGATGTCCTGGCCGCTGGCGACGACGCGTCTTTGCGTGTCGCCGGAGCGCACGATGACATCGACGGTGAACGTCTGCGCGGACCGGCCGAGTTCGTCGACCGCGGTCGGTGCGGGTGTTTCTGGAGCGGCCAGGTCCTTGGCCGCGTCGGTGGTCATGTACGTGCGCACCTCGGGGATGGGCAGGTGGCTGGGGACGGTGACGACGTCGGCCATCGTGAAGTCGCCGAGGACGGTCCGGCGGCCCATCGGAGCGGGAAAGTCCCATTCCAGGGTCGGCAGGTCGCACTCGTCGAGGTAATACTCCAGCCGGCCTCCGGTGAAGCGGACACGTTGGCCATCGCGCCGTTCCCGGGAGACGGCGCCGGCGGCGAGGGTCCCGGCCGTGGGGTGCCAACTGCTCAGTCCGTACGCGACGTGCGCCTCGTCGGCCGCTGTCCAATCGCCCATCGCCGTCGTGACCAGCAGATCGCCGAGTCCGCCGAAGAAGGCCATTGCCGGGACCACCGCGACGCCCGCGGTCCGGGCCCGGTCGGTGAAGTGCGTGAACGTGTCGAGGTTGGCCTCGATCTCGGCCGCCACATCGACGTACGGAATCCCGGTGCGCAGGGCGGCCTCGATCACGGGGGCCGCGGTCAAGGCGAACGGGCCGGCGCAGTTGATGACCGCGGCCGCACCCTTCAATGCCTGGTCGAGCGAGGTCGGATCGTCGACCGACGCCACCCGGTATTCGAGCCGCGGATGCGACGCCGCGAGCGCCTGCAGCTTGCCCGCGTCGCGACCGAGGAGAAGCGGGACGAACCCGCGATCGCGCAACTCCGTCACCACGAACCGCCCGGTGTGTCCGTACGCACCGAAGACCGCCACGCTCTGACCCGTACCCATCTGCAGTTCCCCCTGCTTCTCGAAGATCGACTAAGGAGAGCCTCCCAGCAGCGCCGACCAGGGACTAGTGTCTGGAACGCCGTGCCCCATACAATTTCGGACATGGCCACTATCGCGCTCGCCGCCACCGACGCGATGCTGCACTTCGAGCTCGCCATGGCCTGCGAGGTATTCGTCCGCGACCCCTCCGGTCTGGCAGACCCGTGGTACGACCTCGTGGTCTGCGGCCCGGGCCCGGTCCGGATCGGCAGATTCCGGATGGAACCTGACGACGGGTTGGACCGACTCGCCCGCGCCGACACCGTGATCATCCCGGCCGTGGAAGACATCGACGCGGACGTGCCACCCGACCTGCTTGACGCCGTCCGCGCGGCCCACGAGGCGGGCGCCCGGATGGTCTCGTTGTGCACCGGTGCGTTTGTGCTGGCCGCGGCCGGGGTGCTGGACGGGCTGCGCGCGACCACGCACTGGGCCCACACCGAGGCGCTGGCTGCCCGCTATCCCCGGGTGAAGGTCGACCCGGACGTGCTCTACGTCGACAACGGCAGCGTGCTCGCCTCTGCCGGCAAAGCCGCCGCAATCGACCTGTGCCTGCACCTGATCCGCCGCGACCACGGCTCGACGGTCGCTAACGCCGTCGCCCGCCGCCTGGTCGTACCGCCGCATCGCGCCGGCGGCCAGGCCCAGTTCGTCGCCACGCCGGTGCCCGCCCGCGACGACCATCCCCTTGCCCACCTGTTTCCCTGGGCGATGGAACGGCTGAACCGTCCGCTGACCGTGGAGGACCTGGCTCGCCAGGCGAACATGAGCTCGCGCAACCTGGCCCGCCACTTCAAGTCGGTAACAGGCACCACGCCGCTGCAGTGGCTGTCAACGCAGCGGATCCGCCGGGCCCAGGAGCTGCTGGAGAACACCGACAACAGCATCGACGCCATCGCCCAGGCGGCTGGGATGGGAACCGCCACGACGCTGCGCCGACACTTCAACCGCACCGTCGGTGTACCTCCGGACGCCTACCGTCGCACCTTCCGCAGCGCCTGACCCTCGCCCGAAACCAATGCCGGGCGAGCCCCGGTCGATCGCTGGTGGATCGACCGGGGCTCGTCGTTTGAAGCCGGGTCAGGCGAGGTCGAACCGGTCGAGTTCCATGACCTTGGTCCAGGCTGCGACGAAGTCGGCCACGAACTTGTCGCGGGCATCCTGGCTGGCGTAGACCTCCGCGAGGGCCCGTAGCTGGGAGTTGGAGCCGAAGATGAGGTCGACCGCGGTGGCGGTCCATTTCACCTCATCGGTGGCCAGGTCCCGGATCTCGTATACGTGCTCGTCGGACTCCGACGCCTTCCACCGGGTACCCGGGGAGAGCAGATTGGTGAAGAAGTCGTTGGTGAGCACGCCGGGCCGGTCGGTGAGGACGCCGTGCTGCGTGCCGCCGACGTTTGCCTCGAGCGAGCGCAGGCCGCCGATGAGGACGGTCATCTCGGGCGCGGTCAGGTTGAGCATGTAGGCACGGTCGACGAGCAGCACCTCCGGCTGGGTCTTCTCGCCGGGACGCAGGTAGTTGCGGAACCCGTCGGCGCGCGGCTCCAGGACCCGGAAGGACTCGACGTCGGTCTGCTCCTGAGTGGCGTCGGTGCGGCCCGGGCGGAACGGCACGGTCACCTCGACGCCGGCATCGCGCGCCGCCTTCTCGACGGCGGCCGAGCCGGCCAGCACGATCAGGTCCGCGAGCGAGACCTTCGCGCCGCCGGCGGAGTTGAACTCCCGCTGGATGCCCTCGAGGGTCTCCAGGACCGTCGCGAGCTGCTCGGGCTGGTTGACCTCCCAGCTACGCTGCGGCTCGAGACGGATCCGCGCGCCGTTGGCACCGCCGCGCTTGTCGGTGGACCGGAAGCTCGCGGCGGAGGCCCAGGCGGTGGAGACCAGCTGGGCGGTCGTGAGGCCGGAATCCAGGACCTTCGCCTTGAGGGCGGCGACGTCGGCGTCACCGACGAGCTCGTGGTCGACGGCCGGCACCGGATCCTGCCACAGCTGGGGCTGCGGGACCCACGGCCCGAGGAAGCGGTCGACCGGACCCATGTCGCGGTGCAGCAGCTTGTACCAGGCCTTGGCGAACGCCAGCGCGAACTCGTCGGGGTTCTCCAGGAAGCGGCGCGAGATCTTCTCGTACGTCGGGTCGACGCGCAGCGCCAGGTCGGTCGTGAGCATCGTCGGCTTGTGCTTCTTGTGCGGGTCGTGGGCGTCCGGGATGATCGCCTCGGCATCCTTGGCGACCCACTGCTTCGCGCCGCCAGGGCTCGTGGAGAGTTCCCACTCGTAGCCGAAGAGGATCTCGAAGAAACGGTTGCTCCACTGCGTCGGCCGGTCGGTCCACGTCACCTCGAGTCCGCTGGTGATCGTGTCCCCGCCCTTGCCGCTGCCGTAGGTGCTCAGCCAGCCCAGGCCCTGCGCCTCCAGCGGGGCGGCCTCAGGCTCGGGGCCCACGTGGTCATCCGCGACGCCGGCGCCGTGGGTCTTGCCGAAGGTGTGGCCACCGGCGATGAGGGCGACGGTCTCCTCGTCGTTCATCGCCATCCGGGCGAAGGTCTCGCGGATGAAGTGCGCCGCCGCGGCCGGGTCCGCGTTGCCGCGGGGGCCCTCCGGGTTGACGTAGATGAGACCCATCTCGGTCGCCCCGACGCCGGCCACCATCTCCTTCTCGGAGGCGTAGCGCTCGTCGCCGAGCCAGGTGTCCTCCGGACCCCAGAAGATCTCCTCGGGCTCCCAGACGTCCTCCCGGCCGAAGCCGAAGCCGAAGGTCTTGAAGCCCATCGACTCCAGGGCCACGTTGCCGGCGAGCACGAGCAGGTCGGCCCAGGAGACCTTCTGGCCGTACTTCTGCTTGACCGGCCACAGCAGCCGGCGGGCCTTGTCGAGGTTGGCGTTGTCCGGCCAGCTGTTGAGCGGGGCGAACCGCTGACCACCGTCGCCGGCGCCGCCGCGACCGTCGTCGATGCGGTAGGTGCCCGCGGCGTGCCAGCTCATCCGGATCATCAGGCCGCCGTAGTGGCCGAAGTCGGCCGGCCACCAGTCCTGCGATGTGGTGAGGACCTTGATGATGTCCTGCTTGAGGGCCTCGACGTCGAGTTTGGCGAACTCCTTGGCGTAGCTGAAGCTCTCCCCCAGCGGGTTGCCCTTGGGCGAATGGGCATGCAGCACCGAGAGGTCGAGCTGGTTGGGCCACCAGTCCCGGTTGGTGCGCGGACGACCTCCGGTCTTCGGGGTCGGCGAGTCGATCGCCGGGTTCTCGCTCTCGCTGCCGTGCGCGGTCACGGAGTCGTGCGCGATCGGGCAGCCGGCCGCCGCCTTCTTGTCCACGCCCTGCGCGCTGGAGGGGCCGTTGTCCTGAATGTCGCTCATCTACTTCCTTCCGAACTGGCGGATCAGTGGGGACGTGCGTTCGGTCGCACAGTCGGGGCAGGTGCCCCAGTAGACGACCTCCGCCTCGTCGACCTCGAAGCCGTGGTCGTCGGAGGCGGTGAGACAGGGAGCATGGCCGACGGCGCAGTCGACGTCGGCGATCGCGCCGCAGGAGCGGCACACGACATGGTGGTGGTTGTCCCCCACGCGGGACTCGTACCGGGCGGTCGCACCGGCAGGCTGGATGCGCCGCACCAGACCGGCGTCGGTGAGCGCACGCAGCACGTCGTACACCGCCTGGTGGGAGACCGTGGGCTGATCCGCCCGTACCAGGGCGATCACCGTGTCGGTGTCGACGTGCGGGTGGTCGCGCAGCGCTGCGAGCACCGCCAACCGGGGCCTGGTCACGCGCAACGAGACCGCCCGCAGCTGAGTCTCGAAGTCGGACGTCATGTGATGAACATAGTCCAGTCTTTTGGAATGGATCAAGTTTTGCTCGACCTCAACCCGCACCCCTTCCACGCAGACCCGGTCGCCCAGTCGTCGGGCAGGCCCGGGCGGCCGGATTGCACTGCTCCTCGTCGCGTGAGGTACGGGGCCTCCTGGTCATGCCCGTTATGCGCGGATCCTCGGATTACGCCGGGTTTCTAGCGCTGACATCGCTCCGTCGTGCTGATCGACGCGATCGATACGACGCTTAACGACTGACCTCGGGGCGGCGCAACTGATGGTCGTCCCCGGTCGTGCCCCTCAATTCCTAGCGGTGAACCGTTCCCAGCAAATGGCCCTCCGGGTCCGTGACGATCACATAGGCCAGCTGGTGGACGCGCAGGTGGGACTCGACGTCGGCCAGGGCCAAGTGGGGGCGCAGTGTCAAGGGACCGGACTCCATCACTTCGTGGACCGCAGTGCCGGGGGCGGCATCAAGGGCGGCGTGCCGGAGTCGGCCGAGCAGAGTGCGATCGTCGGCGACAACGAGGGCGAACCGGTACGGGGAGGCGTCGACGCGGGCCCGGACGGCGGCGAGCGTCTCGTCAGGGCGGGCGGTGGGCACGTCGTGGCGCAGGCGGCTACCGGCGGTTGGTGCGTTGGCCGCGGCACCCTCGCTGGGCAGGTTGTGCGCGAGCCAGTCCTCCTTGCCGGCGGCATAGTCGTAGACGTCGGTGAACCCGAGGGCTTCGAGCCGACACGCGGCTCGCGGGCTCATGTCTCAAAGGCCGTCCCAGCAGTAGACGACCACCGGGCGGGTGCGGTTGAGGGACGCGGTCGTGCCGGGGCTGACGGTCTTGAGGGGGATATTGATCGCGCCGGGCAGATGCTGGTCGGCGTACTCGGCGGCGGGCAACACCTCCACGAGCTGAGCGCCCACGTCGAGCAGTGCATGCAGCCGCCGTAGATCGATCTGGGCGACCATCAGCCGGCCGCCAAGCCAGATGCCCGGCGCTGCAAGGCGGCCAAAATCCACTTGTCGGGCGGGGTGCCGCGAAGGCCGTCCTCGGTCGGGTAGAGCCGGCACTGCAGGCCGTAATCCGTGCGCTGCGCGGCGGTCGGGTCGACATCGACGCCGTCGATCCGCAGCGTCGGCGAGCCGAGGAACGCCAGCGTCTGGGCGTCGGCGCCAGTCTCCACCGCGCGCTCGTGGATCGGATCGTCCACCCCGGCGCGGTCGAGCAGCGCCCGCAGATGCGGAATGAAACCCTCGTGGTTCGGGCAGCCGTCGAAGTGCAACACCTCGATCACCCTCATCCGTCCTTCCCCCTCCGCAGACCGAAGGGCAGCAACTCGGTGTGCGGGTTGGAACCGGCAGCAGTGGCGCCCGCACCTGCGTCAGGTCATTTCGCACTGGGCCCCGTCGCGCGATTGACCGCCGCCTGAATGTCCTGCGGACATGTCGACTTTAGCGATACCCCGCCGGTTCCGTTCCGGATCGGTGACGGCATCGGTCACCACGTACATCAGCATGCTTGCTGCAGACCCGCTGCCGGTGCTGTCGATGCCGGTCACCGCTTGGCGGGCGACGGCCAGCAGCGCGTCGAGCTTGGGTTCCACCGGATCGCCGACACACGCAGCGATGGTCTGGTCGAGGCTGAGCCCGGCGCGCCTGGCGGCCGACGTGTGCGCGGCCTGGCAGGAGTCGCAGCGGTCGGCGGCTCACGGCAAGGGCGATGGCCTTGCGGGCGCGCGCATCGAAGGTGCCGTGTTCGACGGTCGCGGCCTGCACTGCGGTGTATGCGGCCAGCACCACTGACCCCCGCCGCCCACCCCGGTCGGCGCGAGGATCAGTTGGCCCGCGGAGGCCCGCCCCACCACCCGGTGGGAGTCGCTCGCCCAACAGGCGAGGATCCACAACACCCACCGCAAACCCGGTGAACGTCAGTGGACACCGCACCAGGTACCTCGGACGAGTTTTCACGGACGCGGTGAATCTTGCTCGACCAAGGTTTCGAGCGGAGCGCGACACGGTGCCGGTGCGCCGTCCATGAGGTAATCGAGGGCCATCGCGGCCCTGATCAGTGCGAGGTGACTGAAGGCTTGGGGAAAGTTGCCGACTTGCTCGCCGGTCGGGCCGATCTCCTCTGCGAAAAGACCGAGGTGAGTGCTGTAGGTGAGCATTTTCTCGAAGTTGATCAGCGCGTCGTTCAAACGTCCTGAGCGGGCCAGGGCTTCGACGTACCAGAAGGTGCACATGCTGAAGGTGCCTTCGTTGCCGGGCAGGCCATCGGGCGATGCGGTGGGGTTGTACCGGTAGACGAGGCTGTCCGAAACGAGTTCGTCGTCCATGGCCCGCAGTGTGGACTGCCACATCGGATCGTCGGGCGCGATGAACCCCACGGCCGGCATGATGAGCAACGCCGCGTCCAGGACGTCGCTGTCGTGGTGCTGCACGAACGCCCGGCGTGCGGGGTGGTAACCCCGGTTCATGATCTGGTGGTAGATCCGGCCGCGCTCGGCGCTCCAGCGGTCGATTTCGCCGGGTACGCCATCGGGTGCGATACGGAAATGCCCGCCCCGCTTCCGGTCGAGCAGTCCGGCGAACAGGCTGGGCGAGTCGAACCGCGGCGCGCAGAACCAGTCAAGGGTGCCGTCGTCCGCGATCAGCGCCGCTGTTTGCAGGTCGCCGATCAGGCCATGTGACTCGGCGAACGGATACGACTCCACGCACCGGCCTCCTGCCCGGACTCCTGCAACTGCTCTCACCGTAGGTGCTGGCCGGAGCTCGGCGGCGGCACATCGGTCAGGACCAGCGCCAGGATCACGCTGCATGTCGCGGCGAGCAGTCCTCCCGACGACGCCAGGGTCGAGCGCTATTGACGTGTTCCGACCTCTCGCGGGCCGCACGAGGCCCGGGGCCGGCGCAGAGGAGGTAACGAGCCGCCACTGACTCACACCGCCGCACTCGCCGCTCGCGCTCCTCATCCTCGCCGGCCAGAACGCCTTGCCGGAGGCGGCTCCATCTCGAGACTGATCTCATGCCGGCCGACGCGGTCGTCGCCGTGTCCCTCAAGGGTGCGCGCGTCAACTCCCATCCCGTGGCGGCTGTCCGGGAATCGGCCGATCCGCACCTGGGCCCACGGTGGGGAGAGCACCCGGGCAGCCGCGCCTTCGAATCCACCGGTCAGGTGACCGACGACGGCATGCTTGGCGAACTCCCCGCCGACCTGCGCGCACGTGATGTCATGAGCCTGTCGTTGGAGGCCGTCGGGGATCTCCTCATCCGCTACCAGTTGGCCGGCTACCCGCCGGACCTCCTGATCGAGGTACCGGCGGACGCCGCCCGGACGCACGAGTTCCACCGAGCGAACGAGATGATCGAAGTCGGCCGGCGAGCAGCGCTCACCGCCCTCGCGTCGAGCCCGTTCATCTGACGGCACGCCCAGAGATCGAAACTGCTCCGATCGTGTTTCGCTTGTCCCGGGGAGGGTAGCCGCGCCCGATGAGCGACGCCGACGATCGGTCCACGGCCCGCCGGGCGCTGATCGTCATCGGTCTGATCCTCGCCACCCTGGTGGGGCTGGCGCTGGTGTGGGAGACCCGGCGGGTCTTGATCTGGGTGGTGGTCGCCGCGTTCTTCGCGGTGGCTCTGAGTCCCCTGGTGGACCGGGTGCAACGACGGATCGTCCGGCGTCGGGCGGCGGCCACGCTGGTCGTGTTTCTGGCCGCCTTCGTGGCTCTCGCCGCGCTCGGCCTGGTGATCGTGGTGCCCCTGCTGGACGAACTGGCCCGGTTCGCCGACCGGGCGCCGGACCTGTTGCGCGAGGCCCGGGCCGGACGCGGGCCGGTCGGTGAGCTGCTGGAGCGGTTCCACCTGCGGCGGCACGCCGAGGCCCATGTCGACCAGATCCAGCGCTTCGGCGGCCAACTCGGCCGGTCGACGGTCGGCCTGGTCCGTGGGACGGTTCAGGGCGTCGCCGGAGTGTTGACCGTGGTGGTGCTGGCTTACCTGATGGTGGTGCAGGGGCCGCGGATCACCGCCGGGACGCTGGCCCTGGCCGGTGGCACCCGAGCGGAGCGGCTACGCCGCATCGGCCGGGAGTCGGCGCGCACCATCACCGGTTACCTGAGCGGCAACCTGCTGATCAGCCTGATCTGCGGCCTGGCGACCTTCGTGGTACTCGCGCTGACCGGCGTGCCGTTCGCCGCCGTGATCGCGCTGTTGGTCGCCATCGCGGACCTGATCCCGCTGGTGGGGGCGACCCTCGGCGCCATCGTCGCGGCCGGCGCGGGCTTCCTGCACTCCCCCACCGCCGGGGTCGTCGTGCTGGTCTTCTTCGTGGTCTACCAGCAGGTCGAGAACCACCTGCTGCAACCGGTCATCATGTCCCGAGCGGTCCGGCTCAACCCACTGACCGTGCTGGTCAGCGTGCTGCTCGCCGCAGAGCTGGGTGGCCTCCTGGGAGCCCTGCTGGCCATCCCGGCCGCCGGCATCGCGCAGATCCTGCTGCGTGAGTTCGTCCCCGCCAACCGGCGAGCCGGCTCCGTGCTGGCAGCGGCCGGCCCCGCGGACCGCGCGGGGGGCGGCGGTCCAGACCAGCCGGCGGGCGACCACCCGAGGGACGGTGGGACGACCCGCAGCCGGCACTCCGGTCACCGGGACCGGCCAGCGGCCGCCGACTGACCGGGCTGACCGGCGGCGTGCCGCCATCTCAGGCGCACCCGGTCCAAGTGGAAGCGCTGGGCAGAAACGGCAGAAACGGGCGACCGATGACGACGGGTGTTCGTCCTCGCGTTCTTCCGCCTCCCGCAGCAGCTGCTGGAGCATCTGAGACCGGCGCGTTCCAGACACTGGTGTTGCTGCTCCCCGTGGTGCATGTCTGGGCCTATACGGCGAGGTTTACCGACCTGTTCGACCCGCGGAATCCGCTGATACAGCTGCTGGTCATGTCGATGATGTTCGGCACCCTCGTGATGGCGGCTGCGGCGCCTGAGGCCTTCGGCCGCAACGGCCTGGTGTTCGCAGGTGCGTACGTCACCGTCCGGGTTGGTGTCCTCGCTGTCGGGGTGCTTTTGCTGCGTGGCCACGAGGGACAGCGCAACGCCGTACGGCTACTGTTCTGGGTCGGCGTGCCTGCGGTGCCATGGATGACGGGTGCGTTCCTACCCGCTGGGGCACGTGGAGCGCTGTGAATAACGGCGGCGGCCGTGGAGTACGGGGGGATCGCACTCGGCTTCCGCACGCCGGGGCTGGGCCGCGCCGGTACCCGTCGTCGGGCCGACATCGTGGTCGCCGAGGAGCACGTGGCCGAGCGGTACCAGCAGTTCTTCATCATCGCGCCCGGCGCGCCGATCCTGGCGACCTGACTGACGTTCGGTGCCGGCGAGTTCGGGGCTGACCGCAGTACCGCCGCCCTGGTGGCGCACCCGCTCGGTCACCCGGAACCGGCCTGGATCCCCGTCATCCTCGGCGGACGTGCCTTGATCCTCGCCGGACGGGCCATCTTCGAGTACGGGGTGTTCGGGCGCGTGTCTCTCCCCCGTGTGATCGGCGCACTCGCCCTCGTCGCCCTCACCCCAGCGATGGCGCCGGCGCCGCCGCTCGCGGTAGCCACCGCCGCCGCACTCATCCTGGCCGGCGTCGCCGTAGCCGACGCGGCCCGCACTCGAAAACTCCCATCCGAGCGGCCGTCACCACCCGGCTGAAGATCGCTGGCGGGCAGCGGCAGGAAGGGTCGGAGGTTTGTGGGGGCCGCATCGGGTAACCCGCGCCATGGCTGGTGACCGGCGAGACGTGTCTCGCACCGGCGCCGTTGCCGAGCATGCCAAGGACGTGACGGCGAAGGCCCGGCGTCGTGGTGGTGAGGCAGGCCGGCTCAGGCTGCGGCTGTTCACGATCATCCTGTTCGTCGCAGCTCAATGTGGGCTTGCCGCGACGTTGTCCTGGGGGCTGGCGCACGACGTCCTGGGTCGCCCCGCACCGATCTTCGCGCCCAGCGCGGCCGTCGGCACGATCGTCGCCGCCCTCGGGCAGCGCGCCTTACGTACCGCCGAGCTGATGCTCGGCGTGGGGCTGGGCCTGGTTGTCAGTGATCTTCTCATCCGCTACCTCGGGTTCGGGCCCTGGCAGATCGGCCTGGTGGTGATGCTGGCCATCGCCGTCGCCCTGTTGATGACCGGGCGCAGCGGTGCGCTGGTCGCTCAGTCGGGCAGTACCGCTGTGCTGATCGCCACGATCTCCCATGTGGAGCAGGGCCTCGAATGGGCGCGGATCATTGACGCGGCAGTGGGTGGCGCCATCGGCCTGGCGGTGGTGGCGTTGCTGCTACCGATCAACCCGATGCGCATTCTCGACCGCGCCACCGCACCGGTCGCCGCGACCCTCCACACGCAGCTTCGAGAGGTGGCACACGCACTCGCCCGGCGTGACCCGGACCGCGCGATACGGGCGCTGGATCAGCTGAACGTAATGGAACCCGATCTCGCCCGGATGCACGAGGCCCTGGATGGCGCCGAGGAGGTAACGACCATTGCGCCGGCGCGTTGGCGACGCCGGCGCGATGTCGAGCACTACCGGCGTGGCATCCAGCACATCGATCGGGTGACCCTCGGGTGCCGGGCGCTGGCCCGCTGGGCCGCGACCACGCTGCAGTACGACGAGCCGGTGCCGGAGGAACTCCCCGGCGCCGTGGACAGGTTCGCCGAGGCAATCCAGTTGCTGAAGCGGGAGGGGCGGGCGGGCGGGCCGTTCGACCAGACCCGCAACGCGGTGTTGGACGGGGCGTGCCTGGCCGGCCAGGCGTACCACAAGGGCCTCAAGCCCTTCTCGGATGCCATCGTGATCCAGCTGCGCACCATGGCGAGTGACCTGCTCCGCGCGACCGGGTACGAGCCGGAGACGGCCAACCGGATGGTGCGCGAGGCGGCCACTGCCTAGGGTCGGCCGGCGGTCTCGGGCGGATGGGCATCGGTCTTACGGGCGGACACCGTCGAGCGCGGGTAAGGGGCGCAGGCAGATCTCGTGCGCATCGTCGGGCGGTAGACCGAGCGTGCGCAGCAGGTCCTCGGTGACCCGGTCGGTTGCTGCGGCGTCGTCGCGCTCGGGGTGGTCGTGCAGCAGTTGCCCGAGAACCAGCGCGGCGCCGGCAACAATCACCATCGCCAACTCGGGGTCGCGTACGCTGAACCGCCCGGCACGGACGCCGTCTTCGATGTCGCGCAGGGCTCGCGGCGCGAGTCCCTTGTCGGAACCAGCCAGGGCCAGGCCGTTGCTGAGCAACACCTTGCTCAGCTCCGGACTCCGGCGGTGGAGACGTCCGGTCAGCCGGAAGCTCTGCGCGAAGACATGGGCCGGGTCGTCCAGGCCCACGGTCAGCTCGTCGAGCAGGGCGCCGTAGCGCTCGAGGGCGTCCTCCACCGCGGCCTGGTAGAGCTGCTCCCTGCTGTCGAAGTGGTTGTAGAACGACCCCATCCCCACGTCCGCGGCCTGGGTGAGCTCGAGGATCGGGGCGTTCTGCTTGCCGGCCGCAATGAAGGTCTGGGCCGCGCGAACGAGCGCCGATCGGGTGTGCGCCTTCCGCCGTTCCAGGCGGTTGGGGGCATGCCTGGTCTGTTGCGCCATGCCTACTTGTTCACCTCTCCCAGGTTCGGTCTGCGCCTACCTTAACCCCGGCGACCCTCAATTATGACGGAATCGTCATCCGTGCTTGACTGACGCTACACTCGTAAGTGACGATTTCGTCAGCGCCTTGGAAGGAGCGGGACATGATCGAGCGGCACGACCCGCACACGGGTCTGCACAGCGAGCAGGGTGCGTTGCCCGGCGAGCACCCGGGGCGGGCCCGCAACCCGATCGTCAAGGTGCACGACCTGGCCTGGCTGGAGTTCCAAAAGCCCGATCTGGAGCGGGCCGAGCTGTTCGCTCAGGCCTTCGGCTTCACGACGTCGCTGCGCCAGGACGAGCTGCACCTGCGGGGCACCGACCCGGGTTCGCCCTGCGTGCTCATCCGCCGGGGGCCCCGTTCGCGGTTCATCGGCCCCGCCTTCCGGGCTGCCGACCCGAGGGACGTGCTGCGGCTCGCGGAGGCGACCGCCAGGACGATGGTTTCCCTGCCGGAGAGCCTGGGCGGGGTGACGGTGGATCTGGTCGACCCGAGCGGGGTGCAGGTCCGCGTGGTCGCGGACACGCATGAGCTTCCGGCGCTGCCCACGCAGCAGCCCTTGACGTTCAACGTCGGGCACGACGTGGTGCGGGTGAACGCCACCCAGCGGCCGTCGCGGGAGCCGGCCAAGGTACAGCGCCTCGGTCACGTCGTGCTGCAGACCACCAGATACCTCGAGACGCTCAACTGGTATCTCGAGCACCTGGGCATGATCGTCAGCGATTTCCTTTTCCACCAGGGACAGCGCGAGCGGGGCCCGGTCATGAGCTTCGTCCGCTGCGACCGCGGCAGCACACCCACCGACCACCACACGCTCGCGATGACCCTCGGGCCGGCGAACCGGTACGTGCACTCCGCCTACCAGGTCCCCGACCTCGACTGTCTGGCCGCCGGCGGGGAGCACCTGCTCGACCGGGGCTACCAGCGGTCCTGGGGGATCGGCCGGCACATCCAGGGCAGCCAGATCTTCGACTACTGGCGCGACCCGGACGACTTCCTGGTCGAGCACTTCACCGACGGCGACCTGTTCGACCGCACGCTCGAGCCGGGCTGGGCACCGATGGCCGCCTCCGGGCTCGCCCAGTGGGGTCCGCCCGCCACCAAGGACTTTCTCGGCATGAGACCCGGCCGGGAATCGCTTCGCGAGCTGCGCGCGGTCATCGGCGCGCTGCGCGAGGACAACGAATTCGACCTCCACCGCCTGCGCGGCCTGATGAAAGCGTTTAATTCATGAGCACCTCTGTCCTGCGCACCGCCGACGCCTGGTGGGTGCTCACCCCCGCCGGTGCCGCCAAGGTGCACACCAGCGCCACCACCACCAGCGAGCTGCTGGCCGACCGGCCGGCGATCCTCGCCGCCGCGACGAGCAGCGACACGGTTCCGGTGGACGACCTCGAGCTGGTCTCCCCGGTGACGGCGCCCTGCCGCGTCGTCGCCCAGATGACGAACTTCGCCTCGCACGTCAAGGACAGCGGCGGAGATCCCGCAACCGTCCCCTTGACCTTCTTCCGCAAGACCTCGGGCTCGATCAGTGGGCCGTTCGCCGACGTGGTCCGCCCCGCCCACGTGCGTCTGCTCGACTACGAGGTGGAGATCGGCCTGGTCTTCGGCCGCGAGATGCCGGTCGGCACGACCGTCACCGACGACAACCTCGCCGACTACGTCGCGGGCCTGGTGGTCACCAACGACATCTCGGCACGCGACGTGCAGCTGCCCAAGACCCAGTTCTACGAGGGCAAGTCCTACCCGACCTTCACCCCGGTCGGCCCCGCGCTGGTCCTGCTCGACGCCGACGAACTCAAGCGGTTCACCGACCTCCGGCTGAAGCTGCGGGTCAACGGCGAGCTCCGGCAGGACATGACCGTCGCCGACATGATCTACCGCCCGGCTCAGGCGCTGCAGGCGCTGACCCGCTTCCAGCGGGTCGACCCCGGCGATCTGCTGCTGACGGGCACGCCCGTCGGGACGGCCCTGAGCGCGCCGCCGAAGCCGATCGCGTTCGTCGCCTCGCTGCTGCCGCCCGCGGTGAAATGGAAGATGTTCTTCAAGGGCCAGGCTCGCAACCCCAAGTACCTCAAGGATGGCGACGTCGTCGAGGCCACCATCGCCACCGACGACGGCGCGATCGATCTGGGTCGCCAGCGCACGGTCGTGCGGTACGCCCAATGACAGAGCCCCTGCTGTGGCCGGACTACGCCACGCCCGCGGACCTCGCCGCGATCGAGGCCGTTCCGCTCGAGGCGCGGCGCCTGCCGGAATCGACGTACGCGTTGCTCGCGCGAGCGGCCACGCGCTGGCCGGACCGTACGGCGCTCAACGTCCTGCCGGACGCCGCCCGTTGGCGTGAGCCGCTGCGCCGTACCTTCATCGAACTCCTGGCCGACGTCCACCGGGTTGCGAACCTGTTCCACGACCTCGGGGTGCGGCGAAATGACGCGGTCGCCCTAATGTCGCCCAACTGCGCCGAGCTGATCACCACGACGCTGGCCGCACAGCTCGCCGGGATTGCGGCACCCCTGGGCGGCGGCCTGTCGCGGCGGCACCTCGCCGAACTCCTCCGGCGCTCCGGTGCCCGCGTCCTGGTCACGGCCGGGCCCGAGCTCGCGCCCGCCACCTGGGACACCGCGCAGGCTCTCGCCCGCGACGGCCTGCTCGACGCGATCCTCGTGCTGCGGCCCACCGGCGCCGCCGGCGCGCCCGAGCCGCTTCCCGCCATCGACGGGGTGCGCATCGGCTACCTCGGCGAGCTTGCCGCGGCCGAGGATCCGTCCGCCTTCACCGGTGATCTGCCCCGATCCGCCGACCTGGCCGCGATGTTCCACACCGGCGGCACGACCGGCGCGCCGAAGCTGGCCGCGCACACGCACGCCAACGAAGTCGCCGACGCGTGGATGCTGGCCGCCAGCTCCCTGTTCGACGAGCAGACCGTGGTCTTCGCGGCCCTCCCGCTGTTCCACGTGAACGCGCTCGTCGTCACCCTGCTGGCGCCCCTGTTCAAGGGACAGACCGTGGTGTGGGCCGGTCCATCGGGCTACCGCGACCCCGCACTGTTCGGCGCGTTCTGGAAGATCGTCGAGCACCACCGGATCGCCGCCATGAGCGCAGTGCCCACCGTGTACGCCGTACTGGCGCAGGTCCCGATCGACGCCGACATCAGCAGCCTGCGATTTCCGATGGTGGGGGCCTCACCGCTGCCCACCGCTGTCCGGGACAACTTTCAGGCCCACACCGGGATAACTCTGGTCGAGGGCTACGGGCTTACCGAGGCGACGTGCGCGAGCGCACGTACCTTCCCCGACGCGTCGCGGCCGGGCTCGGTCGGGCAGCGCCTGCCCTACCAGCGGGTGCGGGTGGTCGCCGCGGACGGCACGTGGGAAGAGCGATCCGTCGGCGCGACCGGCGTGCTGGCGATCAGCGGCCCGACAGTCTTCCCCGGCTACGTCACCGACCGTGACCAGAACGGCCCCGTCCTCGACGGACTCGGCAAGCTCGTCGACGGCTGGCTGGACACCGGGGACCTCGCGCGCGCTGACGAGGACGGCTTCGTCTACCTCGCCGGTCGGGCCAAGGACCTCATCATCCGCGGCGGACACAACATCGACCCCGCGATCATCGAAGACACGCTGCTGGCCCACCCGCAGGTCACCGCGGCCAGCGCGGTCGGGCGCCCCGACGTCCACGCCGGCGAGGTGCCCGTCGCCTACGTCACCCTCACGCCCGGCGCCACCGTGACGGAAGACGACCTGCGCGACTGGACAAGCGACCGGGTGCCCGACCGCACCGCCGCGCCCAAGACCGTGACGATCCTCGACGAACTGCCCGTCACCGCCGTGGGCAAGCTGTACAAGCTCGCCCTGCGGAAGGACGCCGCCCGCGCGGAACTCCGTGCCGCGCTCGACCAGATCGCCGGAGTACAGGACATCGAGGCCGCGATCGAGGGCAGCTCCATCGTGGCCACTGTGAAAGTTCATCCCTCTGCCCAGCAGGAGGCCGTCAAGGCGATCCTGGGCCGGTATGCCATCGAATGGCGATTGGTGGTTGTGTCATGACGCTCGCTTCGGCCATCCTCGCGGTGCTGCTCGCGCTGATCTTCTCCGCCCTGGGCACGGCCAAGATCCTGGCCGTCCAGCCCATGCGTGCGCTGGCCGCGGAGGCCGGCTTCTCCGTCCCGGCCTACCGCCGCATCGGCCTGCTCGAGGTCGCCGCAGTGATCGGACTGCTCATCAGCCTGTTCAAGCCGTTGATCGGCGTCCTCGCCGGGGCCGGGCTGCTCCTCCTGCTCGGCGGAGCCGTCGTCGTACACCTGCGTAAGGGAGACGGCCCGCGGAAGTACGCCCCGGCCGTCGTCTGCGGGCTCCTGGTCGCCACCTATCTCGTTCTTCAGCTGCTGGCGGCACGATGACAGCGGTTCCGGTAGTGATCGTCGGTGCAGGCCCCACCGGGCTCACCGCCGCGACGCTGCTCGCCCAGTACGGCGTCGAGTGCCTGATTCTCGAGCGGTGGGATTCGGTCTACCCCCTGCCCCGGGCCGTCGCCCTCGACGACGAGGTCCACCGCATCCTGGCGCGCCTCGGGCTCCGTGACGAGTTCGCCGCCATTTCCAGGCCACACCGAGGTCTACGGCTCGTCGACCGGACCATGCGGGTGCTGGCCGAGTTCCAGCGCTACCCGGCGAAGGGCAGGCACGGCTATCCCCCCGGAAGCCTGTTCGACCAACCGGAACTGGAGGCGATCCTCCGCCGGAATCTCAAGAAGTACGGCAGCGTCACCCTGCGCGGCAGCACCGAGGTCACCACGCTGATCCAGGACGTCGATGGCGTACGGCTCGACGTCACTGACACGGTCACCGGCGGGCACGACGTCATCCGCGCGGGGTACGTCCTGGGATGCGACGGCGCCAACAGCCTGACCCGGGCCGCGATCGGCTCCACCATGCAGGACCTGGGGTTCACGCAACGCTGGCTCGTCGTCGATGTGGTCACCGAGGCCGACCTGGGCCAGTGGGAAGGCGTGCACCAGCTGTGCGACCCGGCCCGCGCCGGCACGTACATGCGGGTCGGGAAGACCCGCTACCGCTGGGAATTCCCGCTGAAATCCGGTGAAACCGCCGACGACTATCGCGACATGACCCGGCTCCATCCGTTGATCTCGCCGTGGACGGGAAACATTCCCGCCGGGGAGTTCACGATAGTCCGTGCGGCCGAATACACCTTCCGCGCGCAGGTCGCCGACCGGTGGCGCGACCGGCGAATGTTCCTGCTCGGCGACGCTGCCCACCTCACCCCACCGTTCATCGGGCAGGGCATGGGTGCGGGGTTGCGCGACGCGATGAACCTGGCCTGGAAACTCGCCGGCGTGCTCGACGAGGCTCTGCCCGAGACCGTCCTCGACACCTACGAGATCGAACGCAAGCAGCACACCCGGGCCATGATCAAGCTGGCGAAGATCATCGGCACCGCCATGACGGCCGGCGGCAGAGTCAGCCACATCATCCGCCGCGCGGTGGCACCACGGCTCCACCTCGTACCCGGCCTCAGGGAACTGGCCACTGACAGCCAGACACCCCCGCTGCACCGGTCCGACCTGGTGATCCGGCCACGCCTGCGCCGCACCCTCGCGGGCCGGCTGTGCCCGAACGCGACCGTCGACGGCGATCGATTCGACGACGTGGCCGCCGGCCGATTCGCGATCGTCACATCTTACGAGCCGTCCGCCACCCAACGAGCCGACATTGAACGGCGTGGAGCAGTTCTCATCACTGCGGAACCCGGCAGCGAGCTACACCAATGGCTGAGGACAGGTGGGGCCCGGGTGGCGATCGTCCGTCCCGACGGCACCGTCCTCAATGCCGGCCGCCAGCTGCCCGCCTGTCACTGACTCACCCCGCCCTATCCGCCGCTCGCATTCCTCACCAGACTGCCCAGCCGGAGGCCCCTCCCCCATATCCCGAAACCGATCCATGGTGGTGAGGTCACGCCCTCGCCAACCAGGTCGCACATCCCAGCAACGTTTACCTGCGGGAGGAGGCCCTCACCGACGCGCTCGACACCTGGCTGGCCTCTGCCTTCACACCTCACCGCATCGCACAGACCATCACCGCGATGGCCGATGCCCAGCCGCTGGACCAACCGCCCGCGCTCGCCCCGGCGGCTCAGGCGATCATCACCGAGTGCGACGCCGAGCTAGAGCGCTACCGCGCCGCCCTCGACGTCGGAGCGGACCCCACGGTGGTGACGGACTGGATCTCTCAAACCCAGGTCGAACGCGCTCGCGCTGAAGCCGATCTCCACGGGCAGTCGGGCGACAGCCCGCGCCGGATGAGCCAAGCCGAGATCAATGACCTGGTACAGGCGCTCGGTGACATGGCTACCGTGCTCCGCGACGCCGACCCGCCGACAAGGCCGAGGTCTATCCGCAACTCGGCCTCCGGCTCACCTATCAGGGCTCTTCGAAGTTGAGCGGGGTTCGCGGCTGAGGCGACCCGAGCGTGAAGGGCTCGCAGCCCGTCAGTGATCATCTGAGTGTCTAGTTCGGATGGTCACAAGTGAAGAGCTGCGAGCATGGTCAACGATACGACCCGGTTGCTGGGCCTGGACGGCCTGGTCGCTGAGCGGGTCGAGCTGGACGTCGCCGGCGTCCCGGTGGTGGACGTGTCCACCGGTTGTGAGCAGGCGCGATGCTGCCCGCAGTGCGGGCAGCGTGCACTGAAGGTGAAGCAGTGGACTACAACCCGGCCGCGGGACCTGCCGGTCGGAGGCCGGACGGTGCGGCTGCGCTGGCGGAAACGTCGCTGGTACTGCCCGACGCTGGGCTGTCCGCGTAAGTCGTTCACCGAGCAGGTCGCGCAGGTCCCGGCCCGTGCCCGGCTGACCAGCCGCCTGCGACAGGCGGCCGGGGCGGCGGTCGCCGACGCGGGGCGCACGATCGTGCAGGCCGCCCGGGACCACGGCGTCTCGTGGCCGGATGTCGCTGCCGCGTTCGCCGCTCACGCGAGTACGGTGTTGCCGGCCGAGCCGGAGCCGGTCGCGGTGCTGGGCATCGATGAGGTTCGCCGCGGCAAGCCGCACTGGATCTGGGATGAGCAGGCCGGTTCGTGGACCGTGACTGCGGACCGCTGGCACGTCGGCTTCTGCGATCTGTCTGGTGGTCAGGGCCTGCTGGCGCAGGTCGAAGGCCGTACCACGGCGGCGGTGACCGGCTGGCTGACCGCCCGCCCGCCGGCCTGGCGTGAGCAGGTCCAGGCGGTGGCGATCGACATGTGCACCGTGTTCAAGTCCGCGATCCGGCAGGTGTCACCGCACGCAGTGCTGGTCGTTGACCACTTCCACGTCGTGCAACTGGCCAACCGGGCGGTCACCGAGGTCCGCCGCCGCATGACCCTGACCCAGCGGGGGCGCCGTGGTCGCGGCAGCGACCCGGAATGGCGGATGCGTAACCGGCTGACCCGCTCGGCCGCCCGGATGCCCGGCAAGCACGTCGACCGCCTCATCGACACCCTCGAGGCCCTCCCGACGGCGATCGGTGCTCCGATCCTGGCCGCGTGGAACGCCAAAGAAGACCTGCTCGACCTGCTCGCGATCGCCCGCACCCAGCCCAACAGGGAACACGTCCACCGGCTTCTGCACCGCTTCTACGCCCCCTGCGCCGCCTCTGACCTGCCCGAACTCCACCGGCTCGCCACCACGATCGAAACCTGGTGGCCACAAATACTGGCGTTCCTGACCACCGGCATCACCAACGCCGGCTCGGAAGGAACCAACCGGGTTATCAAGACCATCGCCCGCGACGCCTACGGCTTCCGAAACCCCGAAAACCAGCGCCTACGGACCCGCACCGCCACCACCCGACGCCACCGCGGACACCTCAACCCCGCATAAATTCGAAGAGCCCCTATCAGCCGGAAACGCAAACGGTGCGCGCTGCAGTGGATCTCAGCGCGCACCGTGGGGTAATGGTTCGTGTCCGAGGGGCGACGGCAACGGACATCCATGGTCGCCATCAACGGTGATCTGCAACTGGCGCCCCGGTAGCGAGAGCCAACCGACTGGCGATGCCGCTGGGATTCGGTTCGTGTGCCAGGAGCGATACGAACCAATAGCCAACCCGGCTGCGCCTTCTCGGCGCCGCGCGGCTGCTGGCCACGGCCACGTGCAGGTGGAGCAGCCGCCGCCGCCGCAGGCCACCGACGACCGGTCCCCGCGGCCAGCAGGTGCGGGGACCGGTCGTCCCCCAACCGGCGCTCCGAGTCCGACAGCAGAGCCCGGACGCCGCGCCGGGTCATCACCCCTCACGTACCGTCGGACGGCGGACGTGCTGCTACTCGCTACCCGAGGCCGCGGCGCGATCCTCGCCCGCTCGATAGCTGGAAAAGCGTCAAGTGGCCAACTCGTCCATGACTAACTCTGACGGCCGCCGGTCCGCGTCGATCCCGAGCACAGCCGCGGTATCAGCAGGTAGATCAGCGACGCACTCACCGATCGCCGCGTACGAGCGGTAACCGGCGACGACCGCGCACACCTCCGCCGCGACCACGGTAACCAGAGCATGTCGGACCCCACGTCGGGCACGCGGATCGGGCAGGGAACCCAACGCGGCGAGCAGGCCGGCGGCCGAGGCCACGGCAGATGACCCGGGCGGTGCGGTCGACAACGATGAGATCAGCGATGAGATCAGCGCGGGCATGGCTCACTTCAGATAGATCAAAAGGCCTCGAGAACCTTGACGATCTTCTGGAACGGCCATGCCCGCCCCGCTACCCGCGCCAAGGGCGCGTCTACACCAACCACCTCAAGCCGGACACCCTCACGACTTTGCCGCGGCCCTGGGGACGGCTGGTGGCTGTCGTGGGCCTTCCGCTCGGATGAGAGTGGTGAGGTGGTGGCCTGCTTCGATGGTGTCGATGGGTTGTCCGGCGAGGCGGCTGAACAGCGTGTCGAGCGGGTAGCCGGCCAGCACGTGGTAGCGGGCAGCCGGTGGACTTCGACAACCCTCGGCAGCTGGTGCTGCTGGACCTGCTGGGCGTGCACTCTCAGCGGGAGGTGTCCCGGGCCCGGCATCGGACGACTGCGGCAATGCGTGCTCAGGCCGAGTTGCAGGGCCGTCATCTCGGCGGCCGTCCGCCCTACGGTTACCGGCTCGTCGACGCCGGCCCTCATCCGAACCGGGCTCACGCCGCCTGGGGACGACGGCTGCACTGCCTGGAACCCGACCCGGCCAGAGGTCGAGGGCCCACTGCCGGCCCGGCCGGCCGTCGGCGATAGCGTCCCCGTCGCGTTCGGCGACCAGGCGGACCAGCTTGCGGAACTGGGCGGGCTGCAGACCGGTGAACGGAAAGATCCACTCCGGCAGGGCTGAGGAGATCACCTGCGCCACGACATCTTCGGTGACCGTCCTCAGGGCACAGAAATCGGGTTACGAGACGTCCTTAGTTGTTAGGGAACGTTGCTCTATCCCTTGAGCTACGAGGGTGCGAGCGCTCAGTCTCGCGACTGCGCGCTGACCTGGGGCGGCAGGGAGTGCTGCCCGCTCCGGGTGTTGGCTCCGCGCCGGGCGCTCCACCCAGCGGGGTGGGTTCCCCCGCACCAGCGCCAGCCCGTGAACCGTTTTGCTCCGGCCTACGGATAACAGGTGATGATTCCCGGCTCTGCGAAAGGTCGTGCATGCATCGTTCAAGACGAGTCAAGGCTGTCGACGTCGGAACACTCACGGACGCGGCGGTCATCGAACGGTCCCTCCGGGCCCCCGAGAGCTTCGCGGTGATCTTCGACCGGCACGCGCCGTACATCCATCGCTACCTGGCGAGGCGTCTCGGTGCCGGGATCGCGGACGACCTGGTCGCCGAGACGTTCCTGGCGGCGTTCCGCCGTCGGGGACGATTCGACAGCGCCTACCCGGACGCCCGGCCATGGCTGTACGGGATCGCCACCAACCTCGTCGGCCAGCACCGGCGCGAGGAGGAACGCGAATACCGGCTGCGGCAGGCGTACATCCCCGCGCTGAGCGAGGCGTCACACGCCGACCGGGTCACCACCGTGGTCACCGCGCAGTCGCTACGCCACATGTTGTTCGCCGCCCTAGCCAAGCTCTCCACCGGCGATCGCGACGTACTGCTGCTGATCGCCTGGGAGGAACTGACCTACGACGAAGCAGCCAGCGCATTGGCAATCCCGGTCGGCACCGTGCGATCACGACTCCACCGCGCCCGCAAGCTGCTCCGCGAGGCGCTTGGCAGCGATCCCACCAACACAATCGAGGAGATATCAAGCAATGGATGACATGCAACTGCTCCGGCAACTCGGCGCGGAGATCCCGCCGGCAACCCCCGAACTGTTGTCCTCGGCCCGCAACCGGCTGTTGGCCGCGACGACCCCTGCGTCCCCCGCTCCCACCAAGATCCGGCATTCAACCCGACGGAGGTGGCGACTCGTGCTCAGTGGGGTGGCGGCGGCGGGTATCGCCGCGGCGGTCACCTCGGTACTCGTGCTCGCCCCCGATCGATTCGGCGGTGACGCCCCGGCTGCCAAGGCCAACGCCACCCAGGTGCTGCGGAACGCGGCGACGGCGGCGCTCCAGGTGCCCGACGTCACCCCCGGGCCCGACCAGTTCATCTACCGCCGCATCAAGGACGGCCCGTCGACCCATGAGAGCTGGCTGTCGGTGGACGGAACCCGGGACGGCCTAGTAAGGGAAGCTGCCGCCGGCAACCGCACGGAAACGCCCGTTCCGGGCTGCCGGAACGGGCGGGCCGCCGCGGTGAAGGGCGGTCAGATGGTGCCGGGCCGGACCGAGCCGTGCACCTCGGAACCCGCGTACCGCCCCGACATGCCCACCGACGCGACTGCCATGGGGGCCTACCTGGCCGAGCATCGCAGCGGCGAACCCGGTTCGGTGAACGCCGCAGGCAAGGACGTGTTGTACCTCGCCGAGAGCTATCTGCGGCCGGCGTCGCGGGCCGCACTGTACGAAGCCGCGGCAGCGGTGCCGGGTCTGCGCGCCGTGGAGAACGTCACGGATGGCGCGGGCCGGTCAGGCATCGGCATCGCCTGGCCGTCGACGAACGGAGGGGAGGAAATCATCTTGGTCTTCGACGCTGAAACCTACGCCTTCCTCGGCACCTCGGGATACTCAGCTGTGCTGACCCTCGCAGTCGTCGACAAAATCGGTCAGACCGGCTGACCTCCGTACCACTCGGGCGGGCCGTCCCCAGCGCGGCCCGCCCGCTACTAGTGTGGTGCGCCGGAAATTCGCCGAAATCGTGCGAGTGATTCGAGGATCTCTGTACTTCGATGGACGCCCCAACGGGGACACCCCTTCCTCTGGACCAGCGTCCAGTCTCAGGGTGTCCACATCTCAGGGGGAAGCCCACAATCCCTGCAGGTAGCGGACCGCTGGCACCTGTGGCACAACCTGTGCGAGGCCGTGGAGAAGACCGTCGCGGCGCACCACGGCTGCATCAAGACCGCGTTCGACGCGGCGGAGCCGGTCCCTGCCGATCTGCCGTCGCCGCCGTTACCGGACGAGTACTGCGACGTACGTGGTCGTCCCCGCCCGCTGGTGGCCCGCACCCGGAGCAGGTACGCCGCAGTGCAGGAGCTGGTCGCGGCCGGGCGATCACTGCGTGGCATCAGCCGTGACCTGGACCTGGACTACTACACCGTGCGCCGCTACGCCCGCGCCGACAGCCTCGACGTGCTCCTCGCGCCAGCGATCCACCGCCGGACCTTGCTCGACGCCTACATGCCCTGGCTCTACGAGCAGTTCACCCTCGGCCAGCGCAACGCCTCACACCTCTACCGGCAGATCCGCGAACAGGGATGTGGCTGGATCGCCGTCACCGGATCGCCGCTCGGAGCAACGCCCGCCGGCCGTGGGGGTCTAGGCTGGCCCGCATGCCTGCCGATCATCACGCATTTGACCTCGGCCAGCTGATAGAGCTCGTCAACGCCGGATATTTTGAGGAGGCCAGGGACATTGCGTGGCTGGGCTTTGTACCCCCCGGCAAGGCGTCGAGCATCAACACCGTCGCCGGACTCAAGCCGCAGCAGATGGCGACGGAGATGGGGATCTCCGCGATGGAGCCGCCGAGCGCGATCGCTCTGGTGCGGCGGCGCTGCCCGGGCATCGTCATCGCCATGGGCCGCCCAGGCGACTCCGATCCGCGCCAGCCCTTGCGCCCGGGCGGCGCCATGCTGTGGCACTACGACGGTACCAACGAGAGCCCGGCCCTGCCCCCGCCCGACCCGGGCGCCGCGCGGGTGGTGGCGGAGCTTGCCGCGCAACGGTCCTGGGGCCCGCCTCCGGTCACCTTCCATGCGGCGGCGCGGCTGCGCGAGGTACCCGTCAAAGAATTGTTGTCCTTGCTTGTCCATCCGCCGCAGCCGCCGGTGCACGCACGGATGTCCGTGTGGGAGCGGACCGTGCAGGCGTGGTGCTGCCTTGGCCTGCTGCACCGCGGTGAAACGGGGCTGCTGGCCGACATCGTCTTCGGCGTCGAGGACTGGACCACCGAGGCGGCCGTCTACGCGCTGGTGGTCTCGGCGTGGATGGACCCGGCGCAACGGGCCGGCGTCGCCGCGCTGGTGGCGGAGCGCTTCGAGAAAGCGCTTGCGGCGCAACAGACCCGGCCCGTGCTCATCGCGGCGTCGCTGGCGCAGCTGGCCTGCGTGACTCCGGACCTGCCCGCCGCCGTCCGCGACGCGGCCCGGCAGGAGCTTGCCGAAGACGTGCTGCCCCCGGCGCAACCACAGCCCCAACGGACGCTGTGGGACAAGCTGCGGGGCCGCTGAAACCAGCGTGCCGGCGTGATTTCCGGCGGCGAATGGCCAGGTGGCCGCGTCCGCGCGGCCTCGTCAATGTCGTTGCACTCCAGCATGACAATCGCGCCGATGACCTCTTTGAGTTCCAGGTACGGCCGGTCGGTGATCAGCGTCTGGCCATTCGCGCCGGCGCACACTGTCTTTGCCGTGTCCCGGGGCTGTAGCTCGGCGCCGCCGTCGGCGACCTTGCCGGTCGGCTGCCACCGGTCGAACCACTCGTAGACCTGCTTCATCACGTCTTGTTCGTCGGCCGGGGACAATGCGGTCCATTCGCGGTCGTCGCCGACGATCAGCATCGCGTACTTCATCAATGCTCCTTGTGGTTGGGAGGGCTGCTTCGTCCGTGTGACGAATGGCCGGCACCGGTCCTCGACAGGTTCCGCCAAACTTCTTGCCGAAGCGTCGGCGCCCAACGGCTTTAGGGTCATTGAGTTGAGCCATCAGCACAGCGAAGAGCCGTGGTGGCAGGGCAATTGGAAGATCCCGTACAGCGCGGAGCGGGTCTTGGCGATCACGGCTCAGGCGCTCCTGGCGTACTCGACAACCCGCTCGTGAGGCTGCGGACATCATCGCGGCGAGTTTCGAACGCTTTCAGTAAAACGCGCTCACATCGGCTACTTAGAGACTTCCTGCAGGATCGATGTCCGGCCAGACTCGGTCCAGGTGCTCGGCGAGACGCTCCCACATTGCGGCTGCCCACCGGTGTCATTGGTGTGGCTCTCTCATGGCCTGCGGTCTCGCCGAGCACCGCGCGAGGAGAGGCTGGAAAGGGGTTTGTCCTGCTCAAAGTAGCGGTGCCCTCCTTGCTGACAACTCCATCCGGTTCAGCCAAGGGAGGCGCCGATGAGCGTGATCATCGGGATGGACCCGCACAGGCGTTCAGCCACCATCGAGGTCGTCGACGAACGCGGCCGGGTGCTCGCGGTGGGCCGCTTTGGGACTGACAAGGCCGGCTACGCCGACATGCTCGCCGCGGGCCGCAAGTACGCCGATCGGGTCTGGGCGGTCGAGGGCTGCAACGGCATCGGCAAACACATCGCCCACCGCCTGGTCCACGACGGTGAGACGGTGCTCGACGTGCCCGCGAAACTGTCGGCGCAGGTTCGGGTGTTCGCCACCGGCAACGGCCGCAAGACCGACCCGGTGGATGCGCACTCGGGCGCGATGGTGGCGCTACGCAGCCCGAATCTGGTGCAGGTTCAGGTCGACCCGGACCTGCAGGTGATGGGCATGCTCGCCGACCGGCGTGACGAGCTCGGCCGCGCCCGCACCCAGACCATCAACCGGCTGCACCGGTTGCTGCTGGAACTGTTACCCGGCGGGGCGAAGAAGTTCCTGTCCGCGCCACAGGCCCGCGCGTTGATCGCGACGGTCAAACCCCGCGACATCGTGGGCAAGACCAGACGCCGCCTCGCCGTCGAGCTGATCAGTGAACTCGAGGGCATCGACAAGAAGATCAAATCCGCGGACAAGGACCTCAAAGCCCTGGTCCTCGCCCGCGGCTCCACCCTGATGGAGTTGCACCTCATCGGCCCCTCAGGCGCAGCCCGCCTACTGGCAGACGTCGCAGACATCAGCCGGTTCGCCGACCGCGACCGGTTCGCCTCCTGGAACGGCACCGCACCCCTGGACGCCTCCTCCGGCGACCAGAAGCGTCACCGGCTCTCCCGCGCCGGCAACCGGCGGATCAACCGGACTCTGCACATCATGGCCGTGGTCCAGCTGCGCAACCGCACCGAAGGCCGCGCCTACTTCGACGCGAAGAAGGGCGCCGGGAAGACGTCGATGGAAGCCATGCGCGCGCTGAAACGCCGACTGTCCAACGTCGTCTACGCCCGCATGGTCGCCGACCAGAAACGCAGGCAGGCGGCGGATCCGGGAGGGCACTCGGGGACGACTCTGCAATCCAGCGTGACCGACCTGACCCCGGACATCGGCCCTTCGGACAAGCCACTTCCCGGACCCGCCACCAGCCAGCCTAAACCCGCCCTCCGAGCGGTGTCTTGACATAAAGGGGTGCCATGAGAGTTAACGGTTCCTGGCAGAGTCTACCGATCAACACGGTTGCCCTCGTCGCTGCGTCAGAGCAGAGTGACCGCGTCGCGGCGGCGATGTAGCGGCGGCCGTGCGGCGCACGATCAGAATGGTGCGGGTCCGCGGCCTGCCAACGACATCAACACCTGCGTGGCGAGTAGCTTGCGTATGCCGGTGACGGCGACTGTCCCCATCCGATCGTAGGGCAGTTCCAATTGCAGCCCTTCGACTGCATTGCGAAGGTCTGTCGTGATCTCGTCCGGACGGAACGTGCCGCCCCAGCCGTTGAGTCCTCCGCGCTGGTTGGTACTGAGGGAAGCCATGCCGGATATGCATGCGCCGTCGACCAGGATCAGCCTCGCAGGACCCGAGTAGGTCGTCGTCATAGTCATCAACCCTTCAGGATGTAACGCCGTGCACCCCGGGTCCCGGCTGTCTGACAGTCATCAGGAGGCGAGGCGTCGAGTCCGACCATGGTGTGCTCCACCTGGACCGCGACCGTACGTGCCTCAACCGTCAGGGCGGCGGCGATGCGGAATTTGGCTCGTTAGCGATAAAGGCCGATGTCTGTGTCTGTCTGGTTCATGAGCCAGAGGCGCGCCTTGGGCGAGCTGACAGTCGGCCTGGGCCAACTAGCGCCCGAGGTCCGAATCGATCCAGAGAAGAGAACACGGGGGCAATGCTGAGCTGGCTCCATACCGAGATGGCCGGCCTTCTGCCGATCAGACGATTTCGCGATGCCGTGGTGAGCGCATGAAACGCCGAACGGCGGCCCGCTGAACCAGTCGGGCCGCCGTTCGCAGAGTGTGGATCAAAGCGGGCGGATGTTCTCCGCCTGCGGGCCCTTCTGGCCTTGGGTGATGTCGAACTCCACCTTCTGATTCTCGTCGAGGCTGCGGAAGCCGCTCGCCGAGATCGCGGAGAAGTGGGCGAAGACGTCGGCGCCGCCGTCGTCCGGGCTGATGAAGCCGAAGCCCTTGTCGGCGTTGAACCACTTCACGGTACCTGTAGTCATGTCTGCTCCTTCGCAGGCTGTTAGAGACCGCACTGTGCGGACCCTTACGCCGCCGCGTTGATCACCCGCGTCAAAACGACACGAAAACGAAAAGCGCCTGGATGGGTTTCAGATGCCCCATCAGGCGCCGGAAAACGTCTACGGAAATCAAAACTGCAACTCGGCTACCGTAGCACATGATCCGTCGTCGATCCCATGGCGGCGAGTGGACCTGGTCACTCGTCTGCTTGCCACGCCGGGTGGACGGCACGTTGACCGGGTTCACGATGGGCTAGTTACAAGACTGGGAAGTGGCAGCGACACCGAGAATCGGCAGGTCGCGCCTGATGTGGCGTGAATTCTAGTCGGGCGCCGTCAGGACGAGCGGCCACGATGTCCGTCCACAGGGGTACTCGGCGTGGGCACCTGCGGAAGCGCTGTCTGGCTCCGAGGCGGGACGGGGGCAGGTGGGCGGACCGGCCGGCTCGCCCAGCCACTCCCGGATGCGGCGCTGGGCCCGGTGCGACTCGGCGCATGCCGACCGAGCCGTCGGGCGCACGGTCCCGTGCCCCGGATGTCAAGGGTTGTCAGACCCTGAAGCCTTGCCGGGGTCTGGCACGGGACGCCACTGCCGGTTTGCCAGAACTGACAGCCGGTGGTCGGCGCTGTCAGCAGCGCGACGTGCCGTCGCCGGCCGCGCCGGTACTGGCTGGCACGCCCAGGGTCTTCTGGATGATCAGCTTCTCGAGCACGTGCTCCTCCCTCCCGGTCGGCTCCGGCAGTCGCCGGCCTGCCGCCGCGGCACAGTGGGTCGCCGGGGGCTCGAACCCCGAACCCTTCGATCCAACAAGGAGAAGGAAGCTCCTCCATGACCGCACAGGCGGAGAGTGGACGCGCTACTCAGTCGAATGCTCTATCCAGTTGAG
>NZ_JAEMUW010000030.1 GCF_016598485.1 Micromonospora coerulea
AACTACACGTCCTTCCGGTTCGCGGAACGCTTGCAGGACAACGGAATCCTGCCGTCGATGGGTTCCGTCGGCGACTCGTACGACAACGCCCTGATGGAAAACTTCTGGTCGACGCTCAAAATCGAACTCGTCTACCGCACCTCATGGCGGACCCGCGACGAGGCCGAGAACGCGATCTTCGCCTACATCGACGGCTGGTACAACATCCGCCGCATACAGAAGGAACTGGGCTACCTCAGCCCCGACGAGTACGAGACCGCCTGGCACACCCGCCAGCACAACCTGGCCGAGCCAACTATCAACACCCCTGCACCAGCCGGCAGCAGGTAACCACCGCTCCATCAAAGCGGGGGGAACTCAGCCACCCTGCCCGACGGGCTCCGTTGCGTTGAGTGTTGGCATGATCGAGGCAGGCTTGAGCAGTGAAGTCGTTGACCCACTCTCGGCCGTGGCTGCCTCCGAAGTCGGCGTTCGCCGGGTTCCGGTTCCCGCCGGAGGTGATCGTCGTCGCGGTCCACTGGTATCTGCGCTTCAACCTGTCCTACCGAGACGTTGAGGAGCTGCTCGTCGAGCGCGGCGTGGAGGTCGATCACGTCACCGTGTTCCGGTGGGTGCAGCGGTTCACCCCGCTGCTGGCTGACGGCGCCCGATTTTGCCGCCACTCACCGGGCGACCGGTGGCACGTTGATGAGACGTACGTCAAGGTAAACGGGGTGTGGCGGTACGTGTACCGGGCGGTCGACCAGTACGGGCAGGTCATCGACGTGCTGGTCTCGGCCCGCCGCGACGCCGACGCGGCCCGGCGGTTCTTCCGACGCGCGCTGTCCACGCTGAGGTGACGCCCAACGAGGTGGTCACGGATGCCGCGCCGGTCTACCCCGGCGTGCTGGATGAGCTGATCCCGCAGGCATGGCACCACGTCGAGCAGCACGCGAACAACCCGATAGAAGCCGATCACAGCCAGCTCAAACAGCGGTTGAGACCGATGCGCGGGCTACGAACCGACAAGACAGCACAGGTCATCATCGCCGGACACGCGTTCATGCAGAACCTGCGCCGCGGACACTACGAACTCGGGACTGCCCCCGGTTCGGTTGACTCCTGACCTGTGAGGATGCGTTCCTCGCTGGAAGGATGTCTGTCATGCCGAAGGCTTTCCCCCTGGAGTTCCGCCGTGACGTCGTCGCGGTCGCCCGCAAGGGCGAGGCTCCTATCGCTCAGATCGCGAAGGATTTCGGGATCTCCGAGACGAGTCAAGGGATTCCTGAACAGCCCGCAGGGGGCCTGTTCAGGACTACGACCGGACCTGCACTTGAGAGCTGGGGAGCTTCTCGCGGAAGCACTCCGCCGCAGGTCATGGGCCGTCTCCATCCCCGTTGAAGGCGCGTAGGGCACCGGTCGGGCGGGGCCCTTGGTCATCTCGTCCGGCTACGTCGGTAGGCCACGATCGTGAGGGCGGCTGCGGCGCCGGCGGCGGCGAGGACCGGCACGGGTTTGGCGCGTACCGCGGTGCCGACCTTCTCTGTCACGGCACGTGCGGAGGTTACCTCGGTGGACTCGGTCTTGCCGGTGGTCTGGGTACCGGCTGAGGCCGAGGCGCGTGCTTTGGTCATGGCCTGACGGGTCTTCTGCTTGGCGATGGCGACGCGCTGGGAGGCTTTCTGGCTCGCCGTGCGGAACATCTGCGTTGCCGAGGTCTTCGCCGACTGGCTGGCTGTGGTCAGGCGCTGCCTGAGTCCACCGGCCGCTGAGGTGGCCTTGCCGCCGAGGCGGGTCTTGACGTCGGTCTTGGCGGCCAGGGCGGCGACGGTGTCCCCCAGCTCCGCACGCGTGTGCTGGATGTCCTGCGGTACTTTGTCGGGACCACTGCTTGGGCTTGCCGTGCTCATGGCCGCCTCCGACCTGCCGCGCCGCGTATCGTCTCGATGTCTGCTTGCACGCTGTCCCTGGTCGCTGTCGGCGTGGCTGGCATGGCTTTTGTGACCTGCTTCTTTCCGCGTCGCGCCGCTACTGCGGCGGCGATGAACAGGATGACGGCCACGATGAGCGCGGCCAGCGCATCCGGCATGAACGCGCCCAGGGCCAACACCACTGCGGCGACGAGGGCACCACCGCCGTAGAGACCGAGCGTGGCGCCGCCGCCGAGCAACCCGGCGCCCACGCCTGCGCGTTTGCCCTTCGCGGTCATCTCCGCACGCGCCATCGTCAGTTCGTCCCGGACCAGGCGGGTGATCTGTTCGGTGGCGCGTTGCACCAGCTCGGCGACTGGCGTGTCAGCAGAGGCAGCGCCAGGGCTGCCGCTGGACTTTTCTGCCATGAGTGCCCTCATTCTTTCTCGCGCCGGGATGGCCAGAGACCCGACGGCGGTGACCTGTCGGCCACGTCGGACTGAATCTGTCGGACCGCCGGGTCAGCCTCGCTGCACCGCTGGTGTCTTCACCGAGCCCTGCGAGGGTTCGTCGAAGCGCCCGCCCGGAGACGGCAAGGCGGTGTCGCCCAGCTGGCTGGCGGCGTCACCCGCCGGGATGTCACCCGCCTGCCTGCGATGCAGTGTCAGCGCGCCCGCCGCCCCGGTCAACGCCCCCAGTCCGAAGGCAAGGATCAACGCTTGCCGGATGTTTGAAGTGCTCTTGCGCGCCATGATCGCTCCCTGAACCCCACGTGCCTGGATGGCCTTGATTGTCCGGCTTGGCCACTGAAGCCGCGCACCAAATCGGCGGACTTGTATGGCAGCCACGCGGATTGGGGCCGCAGAAGTGCGGTCGGCATGGAGGTCATCCCCGGCGCTGAGCAGGCACGCGGCGGCGTGTCGTTGCTCCGGATAGGACGAGGCTCCCGGTAGGACAGCAGTCGACCAAGACGCACTGCCCAGTACGGGAGGTTCGTTGCTGACCTGTCCTGCCAGCATCCCGCTGTCCACGCGCAGCCTGACCCGCCCGACCGAGCTGATCCGCGCCCGGCGCCGTGCGTTGGGCGGCCGTTGGCGCAGGCTGCCCGCGCAGCAGCAGGCGCTGATGGCCCTGGCCCACCTGCGCAACGGCGACACCCTCACTCGCCTCGTGGCCGGGCTTCGAGTTGTCGGGTGGCCACGGTATGGCGGTACCTGCGCGAGGCCGTCCGCCTGCTCGCCGGCTGCGCCGACGACCTCGCCGCCGCGATGCGCCGGGCCGTCAGGTTGGCGTATCTCGGCCGAACTTGGACAGGGTTTGGTTGTAGAAGACGATGGCCGGACCGACGGCACACGTACGGACGGCCGGGATTCATCGTTGAACGTCGTTGTAGACCTGTGCACGTTCGGCCGTACCCGGTTGGGCATGTTGACCCGTACGCCGACAGCGGAGCTGCTTCTCCCAGCCGAGGTGTTCAGTCAGCTCCTGGTCAGCGTGTTCTCGAGGAGTGCCTTGGTCAGTTGCGTGAGCAGCCCATCCGGCCTGGTCGGGGAGAGCCGTCGCTCCCTGACCAGGCCGGACGTGGTGGCATGGCCTCGGGTGCCTTGACTGGTCATCGCCGTCGTCATGCCGCCCGATACGGTCGGCGGGGAATTAGTTTCGTGGTGGCTTCCGCGGTTGTCCGCTTCAGCTCCTCCAAGACGGAGGTGTAAATGTCGGCGGTCATGGTGTAGGAGGCGTGGCCGAGGGTGTCCTGGATTTCTTTGATGCTGGCGCCAGCGGCAAGCATGAGGGTCGCGGCGATGTGTCGGAGATCGTGGAATCAGACGGGTGGGAGGCAGCTGGCGGCGACCAGGTTGTCGAATCGTTGGGTGATCGTCTCGGGGTGCCAGGGTTTGCCGTCGGGGCGGACGAAGAACATCCCGGTGTCGGGCCAGTCCGAGCCGCTGACCAGTTTCCACCCGTTGCGGCGGGCGAGGTAGGCGCGCAGCACGGTGACCGTGTCCTCGGCGAGGGGGACGACTCGTTCTCCAGCGCGTGATTTCACCGGCTTGGTGATCGGTTTGTAGCCGACGCTGGTGCGTTGTTCGGTGATGGTGATGGTGATGGTGATGGCGGCGGCGTCGAGGTCGACGTCGTAGTCCCGCAGCCCGCACAGCTCGCCACGGCGTAGTCCTCGGTGGGTGGCGAGCACGAGCAGGGCGTAGAGGACGATGTCGTGAGTTTCGGCGTAGTCGAGGAACGCGCCGGCCTGGGCGGGAGTCCACACCATGACGGCACTGGGCCGTGCGCCGCTCTTGCGCCACCGGTTGACGGCGGTGTCGGTCCACAGCCGTGGCTTGGGCGAAGCGCCGGAGGGCAGGTCGACGTGCTCGGCGGGGTTGTGGTCGATGAGCCGGCGGTGCTTGCGGATCGCGTCGTTGAGCGCCGCGCGCAGTGTCGCCAGGATCCGCTGCTGGCTGGCAGGCCCAACCGTTCGGACGCCCTTGACACTGTCGCGAGCCACCTGGTCGGTGCTGGCGCGCGCGGCGGTGATCTCGTTGTTGCGGGTGTCGATCAGCGTGAACACGGCCTGGATGTGCGTGGCGGTGAGGCTGCAGTGGAATGCCGCCGATGTTGGGGATCCAGTACATGCGGATGTGGTCCTGGTAGCTGCGCAGCGTCGCTGGCGACAGCCGCGTTCGCGAGGTGATCCAGTCGGTGAGGTAGTCCCCGACGGTGGTGGCGACGTTGGCGGGCACGCCTGCGCGGATGCGGCGGGCGACGGCGTCTCGCTCGGGCAGCGGTTCGCCGCGCTTGCACGAGTGCAGGAGGTCGGAGACCTGGCGGGTGAGGGTCTTGTCCCGGCAGGCGAGGTCGAGCAGCGCGCGGGCGTGGTCGCGTTCGGCGACGGCGGCGTCGCGGGTATCGAAGCCGGTGCGGCGTAGTTGGCGGCGCTTGCCGGTGGCGTCGGGTGGAAGTTCCAGTTGGTATCCCCAGTTGCCGTGGTGGGAGTTCCAGCCGGCGCCGCGTCGGAGTTTGGGGCACTTCGCGCCGAGGCGCTTGCCGTCGTGGACGCATCCGCATCGTTTGCCGACGGATCCGTCAGCCATCATCGGTCCTTTCGTCGGTGCGGCCCCGCGTGTGCTGGCCGGGGCGGGCATCGGATTGGTCGGTGCTGATCGACGCGTGATTCGGGGGCAGGGTCAAGTCGACGGTCCGGTGGCGGGGCGCGGGTGGGGGGTCGGGGTCGACGCCGAGGGCGGTGAGGATGGCGGCGACGGAGACTCGGTAGCGGGACCCGACGCATAGGACCCGGGCCGGGAAGGTGTCGGTGGCGGCGAGTTGGTAGGCGCGGCTTCGGGACAGGCCGAAGATCTGGCCGGCGGTGGTGATGTCGGTGACCGCGCCGAGCGCGCGGATCCGCTCCACCGTCCACACCTGCGATGGGCGGTCGTTGGTTGCGGCGGTCGTCGAGGGGTGGTCGGAGTTCATGAGGGCAGTTCTCCTTGTGTGGGGTTTGCGGTGGTGGCGGCAGTGAACCGGCTGGCGCCGTAATGGCGCAGCGACCAGATGGGTGGCGAGGTTCGATTGCGTCGGCCGATGCGTCCGGCATCCAGTGAGTACCTCGGGGGCGTCTGCGAGGTGCAAGGCGAGCCGGCCGACCTGCCGGTATCGGTATGCCTCCAACCCTGCAGCGGAAGGCTGCCCGGGCCGGCCGGTCATCGCGGCTGCCAGCGGTGAGGGCACAGGAGCAGCCGCAGTGCGGCGGCGGCTTGCTGCGTTACGACGCCGTTGCCGAGGACCCGCAGCGCGAGGGTGCGCGGCAGGCCCAGCGCGGGTTCTGTGACGTGGCCGTCCGGGAGTCCCATCAGCCATTCCACGAACGGCGGGGCGAGGACAGGCTTGCCGTGCCGGCCGGTCTGCGTCGGCTCCGGCGCGGACCGGCCGAGCAGCAGCTCCCACCGGTCCACAGCGGCGGCGTAGACGCCCCACCTGTCCTCGTCGAGCCCTCCCAGCCGGTCGGACAGACCGGCGATGGTGGTGCGCAGGTCGACGCCACCGTCGCCGTGCAGGCCGGGCCCACGCCCGTCGGAGGCGCGTGGCGTGGGCAGGGACCGGGCGGGGACCCGGACTGCCGCGGAGGGCAGGGTGAGGTCGCCGTGGGAACCTCGCTGTCCAGGGCAGCCGTTCTCCCCGTCGGTGGCCCGCGGGGTGGGAAGGAGCACCTGCGACAGCGGCGGGCGGAAGCCCTTACCGGCCCGCCGGCCCGGGGTGCCGGTGTCGCTGGCTCGCGGGGTGGGCAGAAGCCGAGCCGCGTCGGTCAGCGTCCGGCCGGCGTGCGGGATGGGCGTGATGCGGCCGGCGGTGGCGTTGGCCGACGACCGGCTGTCCGCGACCGTGGGTGTGGGCAGCAGCCCGTGCGTCGAGCCGGTGGGTTCGAGCAGGTCGGGCAGGCCGTACTGGTGGCCGGGGCCTTTGCCGTCACGGGCACACGGTGTCGGCAACGTCCGCACGCCGCTGAAGGTGCTCGGCGGGAGCGGCCAGCAGAAACAACCGGTCACGACGGTGGGCGGCGCCGACGTCGGATGCGCGTAGGCACAGCCAGCTCGTGTCGTACCCGATCGCGGCCAGGTCGGCTTCGACGACGTCGAGTCCGCGTCGGAGGAGGGCGGCAACGTTCTCCACGAAGACGAGCGGCGGTCGAAGTACGCGAAGGGCGTCTGCGACACACGTCCAGACGCTGGAATGCTCGCCGCCGATGCCGGCGCGCTTGCCCGCGTTGGAAATGTCCTGGCACGGAAACCCGGCGGTGAGGATGTCGACGGGCTCGATGCCGGTCCAGTCGACGGTGCGGATGTCACCGAGGTTGGGCACGTCGGGCCAGTGGTGGGCCAGGACGGTGCGGGCGTGCCGGTCGGTCTCGGCGTACCAGGTGAGCTGGCCGCCGAGCACCAGCTCGACGGCCATGTCGAGTCCGCCATATCCGGTGCACAACGATCCGATGCGCGGTCCGGGCCCCGGCCCGGCACGGTGGTCACTCACTCCACCTCCCGCAGCGGCATCACGTCCGGCAGGTCCGCGTCGGCGGCGAGGCTCAGGCACGGTGTGGCGGGTTCGCTCATGCGCGGCCCTCCCGTTGCTCACTGGGGGGCTGGGTCTTGGCGAACACGAGGACGTCTTCGTGTGCGATGAGGTGCATCGGGGTGCCGGCGGTGCGGGCCCGGCGGACCTGCTGGAGCTGGAAGAAGCTGGGCCGGGCGACGAGGTGCCCGTCGCGGACGGCCGCCAGGAGTGCGACGCACCGGTCGACCGGGGTCAGGCCTGCGCGGATCCCCGCACCGATGACAGCGGACGGCAGGTCGACCAGCTGGCCGTGCTTGCGCCACGGCCGGGCGGTGACCACGACGACGCCGCCGGGGCGGAGCAGGGTGTGGCAGCCGGCCAGGATCTGCGCGAACCCGTCGGCGAGTCCGGTGAGGTCGCGGTAGGCGAGGTTGCCGCGGTCGCTGCCGTCGTTGTAGGCGTTGTCGAACTTCGCCACCCCGTCGGTGCCGGGGCGGACCAGTCCGTGGACGGTCGGCCCGTACGGCGGAGATGTCACCACCAGGGCGACCTTGCCGGCGAGGGCGGCGGGAACGAGGGACAGGATGCGGGTTGCGTCGCCGCGGATCACCGCCGCCCTGCCGGTCGCCCCTTGGACGTGGGCGTGGGTGGTGTTGGCGTCGGCGATGTCGGACCAGCGGGACTCGTATTCGACGCCGATGGCGTCGCGGCCGGCGTGGATGGCCTCGACGAGGGTGGTGCCGATGCCGCACATCGGGTCGAGGACCAGGTCCCCTGGGTTGGTGTAGGCGGCGACGGCGTGGGCGGCGATCGCCGGCAGCATCCGGGCGGGGTGCTTCACAGACTCGGGAACGTAGCGGCCTCGACGCTGCACCGGCCCGGTGCTCTGGGCGGTCGCCCACACCGACAGGCCATCTGGCCCGGTCGGGGCCGGGTGGCGTCCGTCGTACTCCCGGTGGCGATCCTCGTGGGCGCGGTGCATGCCGCCGGCGCCCTCCGGCCGGACCGGCTCATCCGGTCCGTGGGTGGTGGGGTGCTCAGCCACGTCGGTCACCGCCCTCTCGGTGCCGCCGCCGCTGCGGCGGGTTGGCCGGTGGAGGGTTGAACACCAGCAGGTCGGCATGGACGCGGTGGTGCGTGAGCGTCCACTGCTGCCCGGCCATCTCGTGGGCGAGGGCGAGGAGTTCTGCGTCGGTGACGTGGTAGACGAAGGTGTCGGCGTCGGTGTCGGCGGTGACCGCGACGATGTGCTGCAGATATCCCAGCCCGACGTTCGCCGCCCCGGCGGCGAGGGGACCGAAGTCCTCCGGCGTCGCGATTGTGCCGGCGGGGACCGCGACGATGAGCACGAGGCAACCGCCGGGGCGCAGCAGCCGGGCGCAGGCGGTCAGCAGGCACGCCAGGCGTTCCCGGTTCGTGGCGTCGTTGGCGTCGAGGGGCCAGGAGGCGACCAGCAGGCCGGTCGCCTGCGGGGAGCCAGTGGGGTCGGCCGGGTCGGTGAGGTCGTCACCGAACCAGGCGCTCACCTCCGGCACGTCGTCGTACTGCTGCTGCTCGTCAGACGGGTTGGGTTCGGCAGGTTCGCTGGCCGGGCCGATGAGGAGGTTGGGTCCGTCGGTGAACCGGCCGGGGTGGTGCCGGCGCCGCCCGGCGAGGCAGGCGGTGGTGAGGGCGTGGTCGTCGGTGCAGTCGACGACCGTGTCGCCGGGGCGGCTGTAGGCGGACACGAGGCGGTAGGCGAGGCGGGCGCCGACGGTGCGGCCTGCGTCGGCGGCGGTGCGGGCGGTGCGCCACACGGTGATCGGCACCGGCGGGTCGCCGGCCACAAGATCGGTCTGGGTCGGGTCGGCGCCGGAGGTTGGTTACGTCGTGGCCGTGGCTGTCGGTCAGGGTGGCCTGGCCGATGAGTTTCGACGGTCCGCCGGCGACGTAGGTGGCGTCAGCCCGGACCTGTACCTCGAACTTGCTGTCCTGTGGTTGGCCGTGATCGTCGGTGAAGTGGATCATGCAGATCCAGTCGGGGCCGGAACCCACGTCGGGGACGTCGGGCCGCCACGGTCGCAGGCCGTGGAAGCGCCGATGGTCTGCACGGTGATGCCGTGTTCGCCGAGCAGGTCGGCCCGCTGCACGTAGAGGTTGGCGAAGGCGGGCCCGACGGCCGGTTCGAGGCGCGTCTTGGTGATGTCGGGCTGGCCGCATCCGGTCAGTGCCCCGGAGGCAGCGACGGCGAGGCCTGCGGCCGTTCGGCCGGCACCAACGCCGTTGCCTGCCTTACGGCGATAGCTGGCTATCTCTTCCTGCTGCGGAGCAGCTCGATGATCATGGGCGCGATGGAGAGGAGGACGATGGCGATGAGGATGATTTCGATGTTCGCCTTCACGGCGTCGATTTGCCCGAGGAAGTAGCCGAGGACGGTGACGCCGGTGCCCCAGAGGGTGGCTCCGATGATGTTGTAGATGGTGAAGGTGCGATAGTTCATGCCGCTGACCCCGGCGATGATCGGGGTGAAGGTGCGCACGATGGGCACGAAGCGGGCCAGGACGATGGCCCGAGGCCCGTACTTCTCGAAGAAGTCGTGTGCTCTGCGGACGTTGTCTTGCTTGAACAGTCGGGAGTCAGGGCGGCGGAACAGGGCGGGTCCGGCCTTGCGGCCGAACAGGTATCCGACCTGGTCGCCGGCGATGGCCGCGGCGACGATCGCGGTGCAGACCAGCCACAGTGGTTGGGTGAGGTAGGTGTCGCTGGCCACCAACAGTCCGGTGGTGAACAGCAGTGAGTCGCCGGGGAAGAAGAACCCGATCAGCAGCCCGGATTCGGCGAAGACGATCGCGAGGATGCCGATGAGGCCGAAGGTGGTGATCAGGTAGTTCGGATCAAGCCAGTGAGGCATCGGGACTGACAGCTCCGGTTTCGAGCAATGCTCAAGATCTGTGGATCGGTTCCGGGAGGAACGCGGAGGGCGCAGTACCTTCCCGAATGATCCCGTGATGGTCATCGAGTAGGCCGACGTTCGCAGCGTCGGTCGGGAAGGCACGCCCATGCTCACCGTAGTCAATGCCGACGATTCCACGCGAGACGGCTCCCTGCTGGACGAGATCGTCCGGGAGGGAGCGAGGCGCATGCTGGCCGCCGCACTGGAGGCGGAAGTCAACGCCTACATCACCGGCCGGGGCGATCGAGGTCAAGGCCCCGCGGGTGAATGACAAGCGGGTCGATGAGACCACCGGCGAGCGCAAGCGGTTCTCCTCGGCGATCCTGCCGCCGTGGTGCCGCAAGTCCCCGAAGATCGCCGAGGTGCTGCCGCTGCTCTACCTGCACGGCCTGTCTTCGGGCGACTTCGTTCCGGCGATGGAACAGTTCCTCGGCTCGGCGGCCGGGCTGTCCCCGGCCACGGTCACCCGGCTGACCGCCCAGTGGCAGGCCGACCACGCCGCGTTCCAGGACCGCGACCTGTCCGGCACCGACTATGTCTACACGTGGGTCGACGGCATTCACCTGCGCATACGCCTGGAGGAGGCCAAGGCCGCTGTCCTGGTCGTCATCGGGGTCCGCGCGGACGGCACCAAGGAGCTCGTCGCGATGGCCGACGGTTACCGGGAGTCGTCCGAGTCGTGGGCCTCTCTGCTGCGGGACTGCGCGCGCCGGGGCATGCGCGCGCCCGTGCTCGCGGTCGGCGACGGCGCCCTCGGGTTCTGGAAGGCCCTGCGCGAGGTCTTCCCCGATACCCGCGAGCAGAGGTGCTGGGTTCACAAAACCGCCAATGTCCTGGACGCCCTGCCGAAGTCGGCCCAGCCGGCGGCGAAGAAGGCCCTGCAGGACATCTACAACGCCGAGGACCGCGACCACGCCGAGCAGGCCATCACAACCTTCGCCAAGCTCTACGGCGCCAAGTTTCCCAAGGCCGTCACGAAGATCACCGACGGCCAGGACGTGTTACTGGAGTTCTACGACTACCCGGCCGAGCACTGGATCCACCTGCGGACCACCAACCCGATCGAGTCGACCTTCTCCACCGTCCGCCTCCGCACCAAGGTCACCCGGGGCGCCGGCTCCCGCGCCGCGGCCCTCGCCATGGTGTTCAAGCTCGTCGAGTCGGCCCAGGCCCGCTGGCGCTCGGTCAACGGCGCCCACCTCGTTCCGCTCGTCCGCGCCGGAGCCCGCTTCGAACGCGGTCAACTCGTCGAGCGCCCCGAGGCGGTGGCCGCATGAACCGGCTGACGCGCGGGGCACTACTGCACCACGTCGAGATCTGGGTGCCCGATCTCGATCGCGCCCTCGCCTCACTCGGCTGGCTGCTGGAAACGCTGGGTTACGCCGTCTCCCAGAGCTGGGAGACCGGCCGCCGCTGGCTGCTGGGGCCAACCTACGTCGTCCTGGAACAGTCCCCGGCCCTCACCGGCGACCGGCACGATCGCCGCCGACCCGGGCTCAACCACCTGGCATTCCATGTCGAGGACGACGCCGCCGTCGAGAAGCTGGTCATCGAGGCGACCCAGCACGGCTGGAGCCTGATGTTCCCCTACCTGCGCCCGTCTGCCGGCGGCTGTCACGTCTCTGTGATGGAGAAGGCGTTGCCGTCGGGGTCGCGGAAGGCGAACATCGGTGGTACGCCGGGCCATTGAAGGATCTCATCGGTATCGACGCCGGCGGCGTTGAGGGCCGCGTGCGCGGCCGCTGCGTCGTCGGTGGTGAACCGGATAGTGATGGGGCCGCGGGTGACGTCTGCGGTGGCCTGCTCAAGCGTGACGACGACGTTGTCGCCGCCCGGTGCGAGCTCGATCCACCGTCCGGTCGGGATCGGCTCGTCGCGCAGTACCGTGAAGCCGAGCGTGTCGAGGTAGAACCGCAGCGCCTGTTCCTGGTCGTCGACCGGCACGCTGACCGTTCGGACACCCGTGATGACTGACTTCGGCGCGGTCATCGTGCGATCCGCTCGTCGAGGGTGACGGTGACGGTGTCGCCGGCCTGCTTGCCGATGCGGGTGCGGATGTCGGCGGTGAACGCGAGCTTGTGCGTGCCGTCGCCGAGCGCCATGAACGAGCCCTGGAACTGCTCGCCGTCGACGTGGCCGCGCACCTTCACCAGGCCACGGGTGCCGAAGAACTCGGCCGAACCCGGCATCACGACGTAGGTCCAGCCGCCCTTGCTGGGGCTCTTCCGCAGCTCCGAGGTGAACGTCTTGTCGAGCTTCGTGTCGGACTTGGCTTGCTGTGCGGTCATGATGTTTCGCCTCCGTACATGAGCGAGCCTGGCGTGGTGAGTTCCCGGCCCGTTTCGAGCCAGGTCTTGAGCCCGGAGAGGATCATCGGCCAACCGCCGTAGAGATGCGCGTCGGCGTCGGCGGCGAGTTGGTCGTGCCGGACGACGAGCTTGCAGCTGTCGCCGACCTGCTCGATCTCCCAGGTCACCCGGCTGGTACCCTGGCGGGCGATGTCGTCGTCCCAGATGGCGCGGTATGTCTGCACGAGCCGTCGGGGCGGGTCGACCTCGAGGTTGTCCCCTTCGATCAATCCGCCAGGCACGCCGTCATGCGTGACCCTGTACGCGGATCCCGTGGCCCAGTCGGATTCCACGCGGGAACCGAACTGGAACCGCGCCCGCGTCTCGGGATCGGTGATCGCCTGCCACAGCCGCTGCGGCGTGGTGCGGATGTAGATCTCGAACACCTTCTCCACGCTTGTCTCCAGATCTCGTTTCAGGTCGACGAGGCCGGCGGCCCACGTCTCGGTGTATTTGCTGACCCAGCGGTCGTGGATGAGACGGATCGGAACGGGGTTCAGGAAGTGCAGCTTCTCCCTGCCCCGCCGGTCCGACATGACCACGCCGGCCTCCTCGAGCAGACGAAGGTGCTTCGCTACGGCGACCCTTGTCATCGCGAACCTGTTCGCCAGCGCGTTCAGCGACTGCCCGTCCTGCCGGAACAGCTCGTCGAGCAGCTCCCGGCGCGTCGGATCCGCCAGCGCCCTGAACACCTCTTCCACACATCCGACTATAGGAAACCAGATGGTTTCATGTCAAGGCTAGCGAGGCGCGCGCCGACGGGTTGCGAAGCAGCGGAACGGCCCACGGCCCCGGACAGCCGGACCTGTTCCGCCGGTGCCTCCATCTGGCACAACTGGACCACAGGCGCCCTCGTCAAGCGATCCCTGATCGCCTGCAACGACTAAGGGATGTCTCGTAACCCCGGCGTCTGTCTGTTGAGGACGGTGAGGCAGGATGCCTGGGTGCAGGTGATCACCGCAGCCCACTCGGAGTGGATCTTCCCGTTCACCGGGCTGCAGCCCGCCCAGTTCCGCAAGCTGGTCCGGCTGGTCGCCGAGCGTGGCGGTGACGGCACCGCCGACGGCCGGCCGGGCCGGCAATGGGCCCTGGACCTCGCCGACCGGGTGCTGCTGGTGGCCACCTACTGGCGCACGAACCTGACGATGCGCCAGATCGGCCCGCTGTTCGGGGTGTCGCACTGCGCGGCGCACCGGGTCATCGACACCCTCGCACCCCTGCTGGCCCTGGCGCCGGTGCGCAAACGACCGGTCGAGCAGATCGCGATCGTCGACGGCACCCTGATCCCCACCCGCGATCACCGCCTGGCCGCCCGGAGCAAGAACTACCGGTACTCGACGAACCTGCAGGTCGCCATCGACGCCAATACCCGCCTGGTCATCGCCGTCGGCGACCCGCAGCCGGGCAACCGCAACGACACGATCGTCTACCGCAGCTCAGGCATCCAGGAGAAGCTGGCCGGGCGGCCGGTGATGGCCGACGGCGGCTACCGGGGCAACCCCGAGGTGATCATGCCGTACCGCAAACCCTCCGACGGCAGTGCGCTGCCGGACTGAGCAAGCCCTCAACGTCGAGCACCGAACCGTCCGAGCAGGGGTCGAACACGCTCTGGCCAGGATGAAGTGCTTCAAGATCCTCCGCGACTACCGCCGCGCCGCCCACACATTGGCCGACGCCGCTTCCGGCATCGCCAACCTCCACAACATCATCCTCGCCGGCTGACCGCCGGCCCGGCCCCAGGCAACGCCTTCACCCAGTTACGAGACGTCCCTTAGCCAGGGCGTCCGCTCGGCGGCAGTGAGCGGATGGTGCATCGAAACCGCCCCTTCGGACTTCAAACCCGCGGTTCGGTGGTCATGCCAATGTCGGATTGGCTTGGAGCCGGCTCTGCAGCCAGCGCAGCGACGCCTGCCCGAGGGCGATGACCATGCCGAGCCAGTTGTGGTCCACGGCCGGCCCGACGACCGTTGCCAGCCGTATGAGGATACCGGCATGCATCGCCAGGAATACGTTGATCTGATTCGGGTCGAGGTGGCGGGTAAGTGGATGCGTGTCGGCGAATGGCTCCGGGTCGACGCCGCTCAACGCCGCACTCGATATCAGTGTCAGAACGTCGCAGTGGGCGGCGCCGATCCATGCATGGGGCCAGTCGATGAAGAACACGCGATCCGGGGAGAGCATGATGTTGAACGGGTACAGATCGCCATGCAGCAACGTCTCGCCTGCGAGCGCCTGCCCTGCCTGCTCCTCAAGCCCAACCAGTTTGTCGAGGTGGCGGGCGGCCCACGGCGACAGCGACTGAAGCCTGCTGGTCGCGCCCTCGCTGGCCAGGGCGAGCCAGCCGCCGAGCCGCGGCGAGCCCAGGATGGACCTGTCGACCGGTGAAGGGGTCAGCGCCATCGCCAGGTCCGTGGCCGCGGTGAGCACCCGCTCGAATTCGTCGCGCCGCCAGGGCTGGGCCGGCAGGGCGCCGTCGATCTCCTCGAACAGCAGAGCCACCCAGTTACCGTCGTCGTAGCCAGCCAACAGTCGAGGGACCGGCGCCTCGGCTGGCAGCCGCTGTGAAATGGCGATCTCCCTCTGGTGGAACCGCGCCACCGCGGGGGCGACCAGCGAACTCGCTGCCTTGACGAACGCCCGCCGGCCGTCGGCCAGGCGCACCCGAGCCGCCAGCGCTTCCGAGAAGCCACCTGGCTGGCTGGTCGCAACGACCACCCTGCTGCCAAGCAACTCCTCGATCGACGCGACTACTTCCGCCGGTACCTGTGCCCAGGTGATGCGCCGGCCTCCGGTTGCCGGCGGCATAACACGCACCGCATCCCGGCCTTGGGTTGAATCCCATGTCATGGCGGTCTCTCAATTCGGCACGACGCGCGAACTGCGGTATGACGCTACGCCGCTCACGGCAGCCGGGCCGGTCGATCGACAACCTGCTGAACCGCGGCCACGCGAACCGGAAGCGGAGCCGCCGGAACTTCGAAGAGGTCGAATCCGACCTCGCGGTAGGTCAGTTCATGGACTTTCTCGAAGGCGAGCGAGTCCTCGAAGGTGATACGACGAGCGGCGGTGGCCTGGATGAAGCCCTGATGTCGTACGAAGAAGGCCGTCCGCTCATACCACCGCTCAGCCACCATGCGTTCGATCGTTTCGAACAGGTGAGACGGTGCTGTCAGGTCGAGGTAGCGGCACAGGGCCAACGTGCAGACCGGAGAACGGTCGAAGAAAACGACGCCGCGTGGGTCCGCCTCGGACGCAAGCTGTCTCTTTCGCTGAAGATCCAGCACTCGGTCGGCGAAGCCGGCATCTCGCCACGGCTCTGGCTGGCCGAGCGCCTGCTGGAGCGCGATGACGTCCGTCGCGGCCTCCTCGACGACGCTATGGCCGTCGATCTCTAGCTGGCGCAGTATGGCCGTCTTACCGGAGCCCGGGGCGCCGGTGAGGATGTACGCAGGCATGGTCCCTCCTATGAGATACGACGGGCAGAAGGCAACCGCACGATCCCGGGTCGATCCGGCACGCAAGGGCGAAGCGCGTTGCGGCCAGCCACAAGAATGCCGAGAGCTGGGCTCCATCGGCGCGGTGCCAACGGAAAGGCTATCCGAGCAACAGCACCCTGTCATCGGCAAAAGCGGATGCGCCGCCATGCCGAGGCGCGTCTGCTTCGTCGCGGAACGTCACGACGGCCACCGACTACCCATGGGTCCCGCTGAGGCACCGCTGGTCGGCTCGGGGAGCGGTTGGAGGTGGAAACTGCTCGCTCTCATCTCAGCGTCCGTCTACACGACGCTGTGCATGTTCATCTGTACCTGGCCGGGCACGTTGGCTCGTACGTCGGCGATGACAGCAGTGGCGGGGTCCGACGGTCATGGTCGGACCCCGCCTCACGGATGTGGTGCAGGTTAGGCAGCGGCGGCTGCCGGGGACGCCGTCCGCCTGGGTCGGGTGGTGATGCGGCCGGTGCGGGTCCGGATGCGGTGCACGGACTGGTTCTGCAGGTACTCGCGGGTCTTGGGGGACACGACGCTGGTGAGCAGTCCCTTGGCCAGGGCGTCGGCGAGGCGTTCGTCGATGCCGTTCATCCGCTTGCGTAGCGCGTCGACGGTGATGCCCAGACGCGCGGCGATGGGCTCGATCGCCCGCTTTCCGAGCCGCAGGTCGATGTAGGGGTCCAGGTCGGTGTGCTCGAGTAGGCCGAGGCGGGCGGCGCGGCGGACGAGCAGGTCGGGGTGGCCGTAGGGGACGTGCGGGATGCGGGGGCCGGTGAGGTGCTCCACGTGCTCCACGGGCACCGCGGTGCCTGTGCGGCGCAGCAGTTCGTGTCCGGCCCGCCAGCTGGCCATGCACAGCGCCGCGTGCGGCGCGGGCTTGGCCAGATCGACGCGGTCGCGCAGAGCGGTGAGGAACCCGGTGAGGATCTCCGCGTCGAGGTCGGCGGCGTCACCGGACCAACCGGCGTGCAGTCGACCGGCGTGGCGGCGCAGCGCGGGCATCGCCATCGCCACCGCCGCGATGACCCAGGACGGTCCGTCCAGGCGGGCGCGGCGGACCAGGTCCCGCCACACCGCGTCACGCGCGGTGTAGGCGCGGGGTTGGCGCAGCAGCCAATCCCGCAGCGCAGGAAGTGTCATGACCCCGCCCGGCAAGCCGGTGTCAGGGCCGAGGGTGTCCAGGTCGAGTGTCATCGGGTCGGGGCCGGTGGTCAGCGCCGCGAAAGCGGCGTCGACGGCGTCCAGCGGCGAGTCGGGCCAGTCCGGGTTGGACACGGTCATGTCCACACACTCCCTATAGAAGAAGGTCGTCGATGACGCGCCGAGGTGGTGCCACCCCCCCCGGCGCGGAAGACATCGATTGCGCCACGGCGACCTCGCAGACCTCTGACAGCCCAGGCCAACGCCCCGATGACACCGTGTCCACCCGCCGACTCGCCGACCTGACAGACACCGGCGGCCACCGGCACCGACTCTGACAGCGGGCTAACAAACTGGCCTTGACCTGCGCGTTGACACCACCCAGTCCGGTGGTGACACCGGCCGCGCCGGCGGATCTGACAGCCCGGCCGCGCCCGTCAGAGGGGTCTGACAGCGGTATGACAACCGCGCCGTGACGCCACGGCGGTGTCTGACAAGCCTGCCGTTGTCAGATGACGCCAACCTGACGGCGGCACGGTGTCTGTCACGGCGACACTCCCGGCGGCGAACCGCGATCTGACAGCGGCACCGCCGGATGACACGACGTCGCGGCGCTGTCATCGACAACACTGCCTGACCGCGCCAGACCTGACACGCGGGCCCTGGCGCGACGCCGCGCCGGTCTGACAGCGCGGTCCACGCACCAACGTCATCGGCATCCGTCGTTACGCCGGGCGGGGGGATGCGCGTCACCTTCCGTCACGATGAGCGGCGACGACGGCCCCGGGGCGTCGGTCTGACCGCATCGCAGCGCCTGCGGGCGGGGTCGGCAGGGTGGTGCTGTGAGACCTCTGTCAGGCCGAGGGGTGTCCGCCAGAGCTGACAAATGCCGGTTTGAGGGGTGTCAGCGCATCACGGCGCGGCGCGGAGCCCACATCCAGATGAGCGAGCACACGCCGCAGCACCACCTCGACCCTGCCCAGCCCGTCGACCCGCACGACGTCGACCCGACCCTGATCGACCTGGTCGCCGGCGACCCGCCCGTGCCGGTCACCGTGTGGCGCACCGCCCGCGGCCCGGCCGACGCCGGCCGCACCATCGGCGCCCGACTGGCCTACCGGCTCGTCGCCGCCTACAGCCGCCCCGGCGAGGCCGTCGTCGACCTCACCGGAGACCACGCCCTGACCGCCGTCTGCGCGGCCGGCGCACGCCGGCACCACCCGGGCTGGTTCACCGACGCGTCCAGCCTGATCATCGGACCAGCCACCCCGCCGACCCGCCCCGACCCGGCCGCCATGCCCGACGACAGCAGCGGCGACCTGCCAGACATGCGCACGTGGTTCGGCGACGATCTCACCGACCCCGACCTGCCCGCAGACGAGGCCACCACCTACCCCGGTCGCACGTCGCTGACGGAGGCGACCAGCCTGGTCGTGGCCTGCTGGCCCCTGGACGCGGCCGACACAATCAACCGGGTCCGGCTGGCGTGGCTGCTGACCGCGTGCGCTCGCCTGCTGCGCCCCGGCGGCTGCCTCGTCCTCGTCGTCACCGTGCCGGCCAGCATGGACGGGCCGGAGGACTTCACCCCGGTGGCCACCGCCGCCGCAGCTGCCCGCCTGGGCTACCTGCAGCACATCGTCGCCGTCGCCGCCGACACCGACAGCGACGCGTTCGTCTACCACGTCACCGACGAGGAACTGCTCACCCTCGCCCAGCAGACCGGCGAGCAGCAGTGGTCGGTAGCACACCTGCGGGTACACGCCGACCTGCTCGTGTTCAGCCAGCAGCCCGACCAGCTACGGCGCCCGCGCCGACAGGAAGGCGGCAACCGTGACTGAGCACGAGCACGTCCACCCGGAGCAGAACAAGTGCCACCCCAGCCCACCCGGATGCCTGCGTCCCCATCGAACCGAGCCGGACCCCGACAGGCTGTCGGTGTGGGCGACCGCCCAACGCGCCGGCCCGGTGCAGCGCCGCGGCCGGTACGTGCCGGAGTCGGTCAAGCACCCCGCTCGGATGCTCCCGGCCATCGCCGCGCACGCCGTGCACGCCTACACCCAGCCCGGAGACCTGGTCCTGGACCCGATGTGCGGCATCGGCACCACCCTCGTCGAGGCCGTCCACGCCGGCCGTGACGCCCTCGGCGTCGAGTACGAGTCGCGTTGGTCCGACATCGCGGATGCCAACATCACCCACGCCCACGACCAGGGAGCTACCGGCCGGGCCTCGGTGATCCGCGGTGACGCCACCCGCCTTTGGTCCCTGCTGCCTGCCGCCCTGACCGGGCAGGTCACCCTGGTGGTCACCTCACCGCCCTACGGACCGACCGTTCACGGCCTCATCCGGCCCGGCGCCGACGGGGTGGCGAAGTTCGACAACGCCTACAACGACGGCACCGACAAAGGAAACCTCGCCTACCGCGACCTCACCGGCCTCACCGACGGCTTCGCCCAGATCCTCACCGGCTGCGCGACCCTGCTACGCCCCGGCGGCACCGTCGTGGTCACCGCCCGCCCCTGGCGCAAGAACAGCCAACTCGTCGACCTGCCCTCCGCCGTCATCGCCGCCGGCGTCCGCGCCGGCCTGACACCGACCGAACGCTGCGTCGCGCTGCTTGCCGCGGTCCGCGACGGGCGCCTCGTCGCCCGGCCGTCGTTCTTCCAACTCCAGGCCGTCCGCAAAGCCCGCACCGCCGGCACGCCCCTGCACCTGATCACCCACGAAGACGTCCTGATCTTCACCAAGGTGCCAACCCCCGCGAGTTCCGGCGAACCCAGGCGTTCCGACAGCGGATCCGAACGCCACCAGGGCCCGCCCAGCCGGGACGCCGCCGGGGACCCGGGGGAGGGAGGTTGAATGACCGTCCCACCCGGCCGCGCATCGGATCCCTGTGCACCGGATACGGCGGCCTCGACCTGGCCGTCGAGCTGGTGCTCGGCGGCCGGCTCGCCTGGTACGCCGAAACCGACCGACACGCCCGCACCGTCTGCGAACATCACTGGCCGCACGTGCCCAACCTCGGTGACATCCGCACGGTCGACTGGACAACCGTCCAGCCCGTCGACGTCCTCACCGCCGGATTCCCATGCCAGGACATCTCCAACGCCGGCAAACGCGCTGGCATCACCGGCCAACACTCCAGCCTCTGGACACACGTCGCCGACCCCGTTCGGGTACTACGACCGCCGCTCGTCTTCGTGGAAAACGTGGCCGCCCTGCGCCGCAGGGGACTCGACGTCGTCCAAGCCGACCTGGCCACGCTCGGGTACGACACGAGCTGGCTATGCCTACGCGCATCCGACATCGGCGCCGCCCACCGACGCGACCGCCTGTTCCTGCTCGCCACTCCCACCCAACGACTCACCAGGCGTGCGAACGTTGCCGACGCCCTGCGCCCGTGACGGCAAGGGCCTCGGCCACCAGTACGGGCTGCCCGACGTGATCGAGCCCGGCGGTACCCGCCACGGTCTTCTGCCGACCGCGACGCCGGTGGACCGCCGTCCGCCGGCCGACACCACTGCCCGACCCGGCACCGCCAACCCCGACGACATCGGGCCCGTCCTCGCCGACGCCGACCGGCTGCTGCCCACCCCCAGGGCCAGCGACACCGGCACCGCCGGACGGCGCGCCGGACAGGGCTTCCGGCCGCCCCTCTCACAGGTCCTGCTCCCCACCCCCAGGGCAACCGACGGCGCCAAGGGCTGCCCCGGACAGCGCGGATCGCACGGTGACCTGACCCTGCCCTCCGCGGCGGTGCAGGTCCCCGCCCGGACGCTGCCCACACCACGCGCGTCCGACGGGCGCGGCCCCGGGGCCCACGGCGACGGCGGCGCGGACCTGCGCACCACCATCGACTGCCTCCCCGGCGAACTCGGAGCACGCGACGACACCCGCTGGGGGCCCTACGCCGCCGCGATCGCCCGATGGGAACTCCTGCTCACCCAGCCCGTCCCCGAACCGACCCAGACCGGCCGCCACGGCAAACCCGTCCTCGCGCCACCGTTCGTGCAATGGCTCATGGGCCTCGAACGAGGCTGGGTCACCGACCTCGACCTGCCCCGCACCGCCGCACTGCGCGTGCTCGGCAACGGTGTCGTCCCCCAACAAGCAGCGGCAGCGCTCCAGCTGCTGCTCTGCCCCAGACGCTGGCAGGTGACGACATGACCAGCCGCAACCCAAGGCGCCACCCCAGGCAGGGCCACCGGCCCTCACCGGCAAGTAGGACTGCTCACGCCGCCACGAAGGGTGCCCCGGCATGAGCGAACGGCGACGCACCCGCACCGCCTCATACAACCCGCCACCTACCGAACCCGCGGCCACACCCCGGTGGGCCGAGGCGGATGTCCGCGCGCTGGGAGTGACCACCGACGTCGTCACCGCCGGACAGATCCTCGGACTGTCCCGCAACACCGCCTACCGCCTCGCCCGCGCCGGAACCTTCCCCGTCCCGGTCATCCAGGCCGGCCACCAGTACCGGATACCCGTCGCCGGCCTCCTCGCCGCCCTGCACCTCACCACCACGGCACCACCCGACGGCGACGACCCGCACCCACCCGCACCGTAGACACCCACCGAGCGGCGACTGCCCGCGACGACTTGATCGTCGCGGGCAGTCGAGCGTGCATATCGATCGACAAAACCGCTGCCCCGGCAGCCACCAGCCCACCCACCCGGAGAACCCACCCATGTCGCACGGATCGATCTTCAAACGCTGCGGCTGCCGCGACCCGCGCACCCGCAAACCCCTCGGCAACCACTGCCCGAAACTCCGACGCGCCAACCGGTCCTGGAACCCCGACCACGGCCACTGGGCCTACCAACTGGAACTCCCACCCACCGCCGACGGCCGCCGCCGACAGCTACGCCCCACCGGCTTCGACACCCACAAACAAGCCGCCGACGAACTCGACCGGGCCCGGCAGTTGCTTGATCTCGCCGGCCGCAATCGCCGCCGCCGCGTCGAGGTCGGCGACCTGCTGCAGGCCACCCTCCGCGCCGGCGGGACCCTTCCCGATGTCGACACCGTCCGCAACCGGCTCCGCGCCGACACCCCACTGGTCGGTGTGCCCACCCTCGCCGAATGGCTGACCACCTGGCTGCAGCGGCTCACCGTCGACGACAACACCCGCCGCGGCTACGAATCCCACGTCCGCGTGCACCTCATCCCGCACATCGGCGACGTCGTCCTGGACAAACTGCGCCCCCACCACATCGAGGACCTCATCGACAACATCAAGCAACGCAACGCCGACATCGCCACCGCGAAAGCCAGCCCCGACCCCGACACCCGCGCCAGCGTCCGAGGGGTGCGACCCACCGGACCCGCCACCATCGCCCGCATCCGCGCCACCCTGCGCAAGGCGTTCAACGACGCCCTCGCCCGAGAGGTGGTCAGCGGCGTCACGAACCCCGCCACCCTCGTCAAGACCCCCAACGCTCGGGCCAAACCGATCGTGTGGGAACCGGAACGCGTCGAAAGGTGGAAGGCCACCGGCAAGGTCCCCGGCCCCGTCATGGTCTGGACCGACGACCTCCTCATCCAGTTCCTGGACTACGCCGCCGAGCATGCCCCGGACCTGCACCCGCTACTGCACCTCATGGCCTACCGCGGACCCCGCCGCGGCGAAGCATGCGGACTCCTCGACGCCGAAGTCCGCCTCGCCAAAGGCGAGGTCAGCATCGTCAACCAAATCGCCACCCACGGCTACGAGGCCCGCCAGAAACGGCCCAAGAGCGACGCCGGCAACCGCGAGGTCACCCTCGACCCCGACACCGTCGCCGTCCTCACCGCCTACAAGGCCCGCCGCGCCGCCTGGCGTCTCGCCGCCGGGAAGGACTGGCCCGACACTGGGCTGTTCTTCGTCCGACCCGACGGCGGACCGTGGCACCCCAACTCGATTACCCAACGCTTCCGCCGCCTCGTCAAACAAGCCGGGCTGCCACCCATCCGACTGCACGACCTGCGCCACGGCGCCGCCACCCTCGCCCTCGACGCCGGCGTCGACATCAAAGTCGTCTCCGACCAACTCGGCCACTCCACCACCACACTCACCCGCGACACTTACCAGAGCGTCGTCAAGCGGCTGCACCATGAAGCCGCAACCGCCGTCGCCGACAGAATCAAGAACAAGCGGCGCCGTACCGCCTGAGCGACCGACCTGGGTGATGGGTTGAAATGTCAGCTCAGGGGTCTGCGGTACTTTCTTCACCAACACCAATCGGTGAACAGGTGGAGTTCTGCCGCGTTGCCGGACGTCTTACATGAGGCGACACCCGGAATCCACATTGGAGGGCATGATTCGATGAGTTCCTACACCATCACGATCGCCGCTGACGATCCCAGTCGAGCGACCACAACCCTGAAGGTGGAGGTGAACGACAGCACCCCGCGTATCACCGAACTGGTGGTACGCGCCGGGCAGGGGGACGGGCTGACGGCGGGCCAGATCCCCGCGGTCGACCTGGATCTGCTGTTGAGGGCGATCGCGCCCGCCGCCGGTCAGCGGCAGGCGATAGCGACGCCGCCCATTGCCGTATCCGACGAGGTGCCCGCAGCCGGCGGTATGTCCGCGGACGACGGTGAGCCGCCCGCCGAGCCGACGGCGGTCCAGTCCACCGCCCCTACAACGGCTGCGGATGAGCCGGCTACGAGTCACCCTGTGGAAGTTGGTGCGGTTGACGTCGTGGTGCCCAAGCAGGCGTCACCGGCGACCAAGGCAAGCAAAGCGAAGAAGGCCACCCGGGCGTCAGGCGCCGGCGCGACCCGCAGCCGAGCGGGCAAGGGGAAGACCGCAGCGGGCGCCAAGGCCTCGACTACGGTGGCGAAGGCCGCGAAGCGGACCGCCAAAGGTGGGTCCTCCGGAGGCGAGGGGCGGGTGTACCGGCGCTCACCGGCCGATCTCGAAGCGGTCTACCAGCAGGCCGGCAGTGTGACCGCCGTCGCCGACCACTACGACGTGCCCCGGCACACCGCCCAGGGATGGATCCGCACGCTGCGCCGCCGGCAAGCCGGGCCAGTTTCTGAGTAGGGGAACCGGGCCAACAGGGGCGTCGCGTCAAGGCGCGGGATTAGAGCCTGACGGCGGGTCGGCGACGTGCTGCGACAACGCCACCAGCTCCCGAGTCATGCTTCTGCCCCATGGGTATGGCAGTCATCCGGCCGGCGACGGCTCGAGGACTCGGTCGGGAATGGCGTGGCGGGCGAAGCACGCCGCAGGCTGCCCGTGCGCGCAGGTGGCGACGGTGCGGCGGGCGGTGGCAGCCTAACCCGACTGGCCGGGGCGGCGACCGCGGCGTGGAGGAGGCCGAGGCCGACATCAGCGTCATTTGAGAGCGGCCGGCCGACAACTGTGTTCCAGAGGCCGAGAGGCACCAGATTCAGGACCTGCTGCGCTATGTCGCCCGCCGGGACCATCGGGCAGGCTGACCGCCCCTGGCCACCACCGCCACACGGCATGGTCGCGCCGACGGCGGGTGGCAGCGCAGCGCCTGTAGGCGGCACCATGGTCTCCGTGACCGCTCCCGCCCGCCCGCCCCTGGCAGTACTGGAGGCGGTGCTGGAGCGGTTGACCTACGTCAACGAGGAAACCGGCTACACCGTCGCCCGCGTGGCCACCGACCGCAGCAGCGACCTGTTGACGGTGGTCGGTGCGCTGCTCGGCGCGCAGCCCGGGGAGTGCCTGCGCCTTCAGGGACGGTGGTCGTCGCACCCGCAGTACGGGCGGCAGTTCGAGGTCGACTCCTACACCACGGTGCTGGTCGCGGCGATCCAGGACATCCAGCGGTACCTCGGCTCGGGCCTGGTCAAGGGCATCGGCCCGGTGTTCGCCGAGCGGATCGTCGCCCATTTCGGCCTCGACACCCTGCGGGTCATCGAGGAGGAACCCGCACGGCTGGTCGAGGTCCCCGGCCTTGGCCCGAAACGCACGGCGAAGATCACCGCCGCGTGGGAGGAGCAGAAGGCCATCAAGGAGGTGATGGTCTTCCTCCAGGGAGTCGGCGTGTCCACGTCCCTGGCCGTGCGGATCTTCAAGAAGTACGCCGACGCCTCGATCTCGGTGGTCAGGAACGAGCCGTACCGGTTGGCGGCCGACGTGTGGGGCATCGGCTTCAAGACCGCTGACACCATCGCCCAGGCCGTCCGCATCCCGCACGACAGCCGGCAGCGGGTCAAGGCCGGCCTGCAGTACACCCTGTCGGAGGCCAGCGACTCCGGGCACTGCTATCTGCCCGCCCCGCAGCTCGTCGCCGACGCCACCAAGATCCTGGACGTGCCCGGTGACCTCGTCACGGCCTGCCTCGACGACCTCGTCGCCGAGGAGGGTGTCGTCCGTGAGGCGCTGCCCGGCCCAGGCGGCGAGCACGTGCCGGCGGTGTACCTGGTGCCGTTCCACCGCGCCGAGCAGTCCCTGGCCGGGTCGTTGCAGCGGCTGCTGGGAGTCCACGCCGATCGGCTGCCCCACTTCGCCGACGTCAACTGGGACAAAGCCCTGGCATGGTTGAAGGCCCGCACCGGCGCTGACCTGGCCGCGGAGCAGGAGCAGGCGGTGCGGCTCGCGCTCACCTCCAAGTTTGCCGTGCTGACCGGCGGGCCCGGCTGCGGCAAGAGCTTCACCGTCCGCTCGATCGTCGAACTCGCCGCCGCGAAGAAGGCCAAGGTCACCCTCGCCGCCCCGACCGGCCGTGCCGCGAAGCGACTGTCGGAGCTGACCGGCCACCCCGCTGCGACTCCGCCTACAACCGACTGCTACGCGGCCTGCGCTGGCAAGGAGAACACGGCTTCGCGATCCTAATCGGACGCTGGAAAACGCTACGCCACACGACAATCAGCCCAGGCCGCATCGATGACATCTTCGCCGCCGCGCTACACCTGACCCACTTCGAGTACAAATACCTACCGGAAAGCCGCTGAGATCACCTCACTACGACGGCGATGTTCTTGACCGGCTGCACACAGCCGTCACGGTCCGGCTCCCGCACGTTACCCGCGCCATCGATGGTAGAGGCCCTTACTTGGCAGTCGTGCTTATCGGGACCGTCGTTGTGCGATACCAGCTGACACTCGCACCGGTAGACTTCGCAACGCCAAAGCTGAACTGCCAGATTCGCCCATCGGTCGCATACTGGAGGTTAATTATTGTAAAACCGAGATTCTTGACTTCGAATGGGCCGGCCAGATCAGCGACACTACTGGCGTTTGTAATGAATAGGCCGGCGCCAACCCCGGCACCGACGCCTAGCACACCGACATCCTTAGCGGCTGGTGCACTCAACCCTCCCGGACCTCCACCCACGAAGGTGCCACCGGCTACGTAGGACCCCATGTTTAGGCCCTTTTCGCCACCCCAATAGATACCATTTCCGACAGTTGCCTGGGCAGACGCTCCATAGCCAAGGCCGGCCTCCCCCAATGTTCCGATCCATCCACCGAAGCCAAACCCAGCTGCCGGCTGCTGGCTGCTCGACGTCGGCGCGGGACAGCAGATCTCAATAAGCTTCTCGTCAGATACGCCTATCTTGGTAGGGTAACAGCGTTCACCGGAACATTTCATCGTCACTGTTTGGCCGTCCGCATTGGTGAACGATATTTCTTCGCCGTCACCCCCTACGATGATCGTTCCACTCAATTCTTTTTGCGACGCCTGACCGTTACCGGACTGACCCTCGCCGCCCGCCTTGGCTTTAGGATTTGATTGATCTTTTGGAGACACCGAGCATGGGCCATCAAGGCACCCCTCAGCGTGCCAGCGGGTGAAGCTGGGCACCCATCCGGCTTGGCATGCGGTCACTCCTTGGGCACAGTTGAGGATGAGGAGTTTGGCGTACCCTGCCACCTGCCGGAGTCCCTGCTGCTCCTGTTCCTTTTTTAGTTCGACGCGCATGCTCATGTGGCCGGTCGGGTCCCACCTGTTGACCGGGTCGCCGTCGCCAAAGCCGTACCGGTGTAATGTCTGCGGGTTGTACGGCTCGGGGATGATGGTGTCGGCGGCGGTGAATTGGCCGAGTTCGGGGTCGTAGTAGCGGGCCTTCATGTGTACGAGGCCGTTGTCCGGATCGGTGTGCTGTCCTTGCCAGCGCATGCTGGTGGCGTCGGCCGGGTTGCCGGGCTTTTCCTTGCCGTAGGGCTCGTAGTTGTAGCGGGCGGTGACCGCGCCAGTGTGGTCGGCGGTTAGGCGGGTGGAATGTTGGCGGTCTTGGAAGACGTAGGTTACCGCTCCGGCCGGGTTGCGGGTGGCGAGGAGCTGGTCGCCTGCCCAGTAGTGCCTGGTGAGTCCCCCCGTGCTGCTGTGCTCCAGGTAGCGGTCGAAGAAGCGTGTCGCACTCGCGCCGGTGTCCCGCTTGACTCGTTGATTGTCGGGCCCGTAGGCGTAGGTCGTGCGGGTCTGCCCGGCGGTGACGGTGTGGGGCATCCCGGTGGGCGTCCAGGTTATGTCGAGGCTGCGTCCGCCAGGTGCGGGATCGACGAGCTTGGTGAGATTGCCCCCGGCGTCGTACATGCGCTCATGCCCGGATGAGGTTCCCGTGACCGCGTGGACATGCGCCGGGTCGTCGTAGCTGTAGGTGCCCGCGGCGGGGGAGCTGGTGATCTTACCGATGCTGTCGTAGGTGAACGCCCCAGAGGTGCCTTCGGACGTGCTGTGCGAGGTGAGCCGGCCTCGCGCATCGTAGCCGAACGACTGCGTGAGCGGGATCAGCTGGCCCGTGGGTCCTGCCGCGTTGGAGATCGTCTGGGTAAAGACCCGTGCCGTCTCGTCATGGTGGTAGGTGGCCGCGTACAGCGGTTGCGGCCCGCCGGGGGACGGGCGGGTGAGGGCATGCGTGTCGAGCCATCCCCGAGCTGGGTCGTAGCTGAGGCTTTCGACCAGGCCGTTGCCGTAGGCGCGAGTTTCCGGCTGGCCGGCCGAGTTGCGTTTGATCACGGTGAGGTAGGCCCCGACAGATCTCAGCCGGCCGGCCGCATCGTAGCTGTGTACGACGTGCTCGCCGGCAGGGTTGGCCGGATCCGGGTAGTGCACATCCAGAAGGCGCCCGGCGGGGTCGTAGGCGAAGTTCATTTCTTGCCGGACCCTGTCGATGAACCGTTCCGTGCGGGTTGTCTGGCCGAGCCTGTCGTACCAGAACCGGTCGCTGCCAATAACAGTCTTATCGTCGCCGCGGGAGGACTGGTAGTCCACTTGGACGAGCCGGCCGAGGCTGAAACCGCGAGTTGGTCCGCTGCTGCCCTCGCGGTCGTAGTGCCAGACGGTGTTGCTGGTGCCGGTGGTGTTCTTGTCCTGCCGGGTTTCCGGCCGGCCCGCCGCGTCATAGGTCCATGTGTGGACGCCGTTGGCGTCGGTTTCGTTGTCCAGCGTGCCGTTGGGGCGCCAGGTGAGGGTGCGGGTGCCGCGGTCGGGGTCGGTAATTGAGGTTTCCCGGCCCAGAGCATCCCGAACGATCTTTGTCTGGTTGCCGGCCGCGTCGGTGATCGTGGTCAGCCGGTCCAAGGCGTCGTAGGTATAGGCGGTGTGATGGATGATCGGCCTGCAGGGGTAGGAACAGAGCCGGTCGAACTCGTCGACGCCGGTGCGCCGCCCGAATGAGTCGGTGAGGGTGGTGATTTGGTGGCCGAGTTCGTCGCGGTCGTCGACGGCGCCGATCCGGTAGGTCCGGGTGCGGCGGACGTCGGCGCCGGGGTGGATGACGGCGGTGCGGCGGTGCGCAGCGTCGTAGATGTATCGGGTCCACTGCGGCGCCTCCGCGGCGGTGTGCTGCAGGGCGGTGGCGGCGGGGCGGGTGGAGGCGTCGGCGTATCGGGTATCGGTGATCAAGACGTTGGCGGGATCGGCGGTGGTTCCCTCGTCGAGGCTGCGGTAGACCCGGCCGAGCCCGTCGAGCAGGTCCTCGTGCCAGTGCACGCCGTCGACCGAGCTGCCGTCGCTGATCTCGGTGCGGGTCCGCTGGCGCCCCCTGTCGGGGCCCGTGACGACGCCGGGGTCCGGGTAGGTGATCCGGGTGATTGTGCCGTCCGGTCGGGTCGTTTGTGCAGGGCGGCCGTATGGGTCGTAGTCGGTGCGGGTTGTCTGGTTGTTGAGGTCCGTGGCGGCCCGGACGGCGCCCAGGGCCTCGTCCCACTCCAGGCTTGTGCAGCCGACCGGGGTGCAGGTGGAGGTCGGGAACAGTTTCCGGTGGGGGTCATAGCCGGTGGTGGTGACGACGCCGACCGGGTCCCTCGTCCATTCCAGGTTGCCTGCGGCGTCGTACTGGTGGAACGTCTCGGCGGCGTCGCCGGCTTTGAGGTCGGAGTATTCGGTGATCCGGGTGAGGTCGCCGTGCCGTGCCGGTCCCTCGTCCGATCCTCGCTGGTCGTAGCCGAACAGCGTGCGCGCCTGGACCAGCCACGGCAGGTTGGGGCCGGCGGGGTCGGGTATCAATGTCTCCCGTTTGTACGGCCGGTCGACGATGTAGTCAGTGGTGTTGGGGTGCACCGGGGTGTGGGTGCGCCGCAGTCCCGCGCCCGAGTTCTCAGCGATGGTTTCGAGGTTGCCGTAGTCGTCATATCCGTACGTGGTGACGTGGTGGCGACATAGCGGGCGGAGCTCGCATTCACTGCGCGTTGTGGTCTCTGGACGGCAGGTGAACGGCGCTACGGAGCCCGGTGAAGCGAACAGGGTCGCCGTGCTGGCGATGATGCCACCGCTGGCCAGGTCTGGGAGTGTGTCGGTGCTTTTCGGCGGCGGGAATGCTGCCGGCGGATTGCCTGCGGTCTCCGGCGGCGGAATTTTTCCGATCATGGCGTGTGACGATTGCCGGACGCCGCAGGCGTCGCTGAGGTCGTTGCCGACGAGGCTGGTGGTGTCGCCCTGCAGCGAGCGGATCGTGCCGTAGCCGAGCATCTGCCGGTGCCGGATGGACCATGCCGCCGTGTCGTATTCGAACGCGGCGGTCGCGGTGATGGGCGGCTGGTGGGCCGCGTCGGTGACGGTGATGCGGTCCACGACGACCGGCAGCGTCCCGACCGGCAGGTAGGTCCGCGCGTCAGGTTGTGTGCGGTGCGCGACGGAAGTGGTCGCACCTTGCCCGTTGCTGATGGTGGTGAGCCGGTCATCGGTGGTGACCCAGCTCAGTGTGGAGAGGTCATTCGGGTTGACGTGCGCGAGTTCGCCGTGGCCGTCGTGGTCGGTGTCGAAAGCGATGTACGCCCAGGTGTCGGGATGCGTGACCGGAAGGGCGGGCTCGGGAACCCAGTGCCATGCTCCTGGTCCGCCTGGGTTGAGCATTACCGACCCGTCGGTCCTGGCACCAGCGCGTGCAAGAAGGCGCACGTCGGTAGCGCCGTCCTCGTTCACGTCAGTCAGCGCCAGGTTAGTCAGGTCCTCCAGGCCGCCTGCGGGCTGACAGGGCGCCGGGGGATCCGCGGTGCGCCGTGACCATTGCCCGGTCACGTTGACGTAGGCCTCGACTCGGACGCAGCCGCCGAACGCGACGGCTCTGCCGAGGTCGGGCAGGCCATCGCCGTCGAACTCCATCGGCTGCAGGCCGTGCGCCGCGGCCGGGTCGAACGGGCCGGCCGCATAATCGGTTTGCTCGGCCCACGTGGTCGCTGTGGTGGAGATGAGGGTGCGGATCGTGCGGTATCGGGTCGCCGCGGTCCCACCGACCTCGATGTGGACGAAGTCGCTGACGCCGTCGTGGTTGCGGTCGGTGACGCGGAAGCTGCCGACGTCCGCGCGGCGCAGCGGTCCGCCTGTGGGAGCAGCGGACGTGAAGTACGTCCTGTCGGCCGTATCTCTGGTCCATGTGCCGTCACCGGTGGCGAGCAGGTAGTCCAGCCGAACGCCGTTGGGCAGTGCCGTGAAGTGGACCAGGTCGGTGAGCTCGTCGCCGTTGAGGTCAGCCGGCTGCCAGCCCAGCCCCGGGACGGCCACTCCTACCGCCGCATCCCCAGCCGTCGGGACGAGGCGCCAGCCTTTGTCGGTGGAGAGCAGGGTGACGGCGTGCAGCGTCGATCCACTCTGGGACAGCAGGACGAGATCGCTGCGTCCATCCGGTGTCGAATCCGGCCCCCCGACGTCCATCGCCATCCAGCCGGCGGCGTTCGGCTCGTCCAGCCCTGGCCCGCCCGTGCTGGGCAGGATCGGGGTTCCGGTCAGCTCGTATCCGCCGTCGGGCTTGGCGTGCTGGACATACACCTGGTAGCCGGGGTTGCGGTAGTGCACGGTGTACAGATCCTGTCGGCCGTCGCCGTCGACGTCCAAGGGTGCCCACCGGTGGGACGCCGGGGCGGCCACCGGGGACGGCTGCGCCCACATCGCGAAGGCAGGTCGGCCGTCGGGACCCGCGGTGAGCCAGGAGCAGACGAGGTCGGCCTGCCCGTCGCCGTTCACGTCCGCCGCTGAGAGGACCTGAAGCTCCTCGCAGGCGCGGTCGTTCGCAGTGGGGAAGACCTGGTGGTCGGCGAAGCTGCCGTCGCCCTTGGAGCGCAGGCCGCCAACAGGGTTGCCGGTCAGCAGGTCGTCGCGCCCATCGGCGTCGTAGTCGCCAACCGTCACCTCGCCGGCGGAGGTGAGGACCACCGGCTTGGCCGTCTGCGGCGGCGATGCCCCTTTCTCCGACGTGGCGATGTAGACGACCGATCCGGTGATCAGGACGTAGTCCCGGCGGGCGTCACCGTCGAAGTCGCCGCCGGACAGCTGCCAGAAGTCCTGCCCGCGCTCGCCCCGGGCCCAGGATGTGGCGGTCGTCCGCCAGGCCTGCACCGTGCCGTCCAATTGGGTGTACCCGGTGATGAGGCTCCAGTTTGCCTTGTGCACGCCGACTGCGAGCATGATGTCGCCCGTTCCACTGGCGTCCACGTCGCCGATCGTGAGCAACACGTCCTCGAGGAAGCCTGCGGACCCGGGTAGCGGTTCGTCCGTGATGACGAAGCCGGCATCGGCGGTGGACCGGACGATGCCCAGACGCGGCGGCTCAAGGCCGCGCTCATAGGCGCACACTACGTCGCCGAGGTCGTCGTTGTTGAGGTCCCCGGTGGCGCAGCGGCGTTTGACGGCCGTGCCGGGCTGACTCGCCCACGGGGTGGCCTGGTGGGTCTGCTCCACGAACGTGCCGTCGCGTTGGGAGATCGCCGCTTCGATGGAGCCCCGATCGCTCATCAGCATGATGTCGTCGATACCGTCGCCGTCAAGATCGGTGACCAGGCCGGCGGCGGGGCACCCTCCGGTGAACGGGGTGTTTCGTAGCGGCCGCGGTGCGCGGCCGAGGCGCACGTACAGCGGCGAGCAACTGAGCCCGGTTCTCCAGGAAGCCACGTCGAGCAGGCCGTCGCCGTCGAAGTCGCCCTGAAGAGGGCTCTGGGTGGTGTTGTCGTCCCCGTCCGGGGACCAGTGGGCGATGTTGCCTGGCACCGACGTCTCGATGGCTGGCAGGTCGGGTTTGCCGGGCGGGGTGGCGATGGTGAACGTGCCGGGGGTCGAGTCCGGCTTCCAGCGTGGAGCCGGTGTCGCCGTTGAGCCGACACGCAGTGTGGTGCCGGGCAGCGGCGGCGTTGGCCCTGCGGTGATCGTTCCGTCCGGCGCTACAGCTGCGTCGTGGGGGAACTGCTGCACCGAGCGAAGGACCGAGTCGCCGCTGACCGGGCTGGTGTCGTACTGCAGCGCGTAGGCGGCGAGACGGTCGCCGTCCATGCGCACGTCGACGCTCTTCAGCCGCTGGTCGATGTACGCGGTCTTCTTCCCGGTGGGGTACGCGGTCCAGTCGGGCCGGGGCTCGAAGAAGAAGCGAATCTCAGCTCCCGCTTTACACTGCGGCTGGCCGGCGTCGCCGCAGGCGGAGTGCACGGACGCGTACGTGATCGTGGCGAGATAGCAATGGTCAGCAGGGCAACTCGATCCGTAGCTGACGGTGTTGCCGTGGGTGTCGGTGACGCTGCGCAGCGGCCACCGGTACATCGAGCCGGGAGGTTCGTCATATGACTCGTAGACGTGCTTGACGCCGCTGCGCTGCCAGCGCGTCCAGGTCCTCCCGTCGAAGGTGATCCGTTCGAAGGTACGGCGGCGTGCTTCGTGTGTTCCTCCGGTGCTGCAGGAGGGGGCGCACCGCACCAATTCGTCGCCATTGAGCAGGAAGACGTCGCTGGCGTCGTACCGGGGCAAGGCACCGCGGGGTCCGCTGCGCACGATGCCCGGATCGACGCCGAGGCTCCAGCCCACGCCCAGCTCCTCATTGCCTGCACCCGAGTCATATTCGAGAGACAGGCCAGGTTCGATGCCGTGGAAGGCCGGCACCCGGATCGGGAAGGATGTAGTGAAGGAGCCGGTGGGCGACGTTTCGGCGTCCAACCCTCCTTCCTGCGGAGCGGGCGACGGCAAAGCACCGGCCGTGCCCGCAACTTCGTCGTCGTCCACCGCGGCTAGCCAGACGGCACCCATGATGATAAATGCCCCGACCACGCCGATCGCTAAGCCCAGAGGCCACGAGATGGATCGTCCCGCCCAACCTCTCCGCTTTCGGCTCCGCACGGCGATCACCGTCAAGAACAGGGCCAAACAGATGATCCCGGTGGCGGCGTCGGTGCCGGCGAAGGAGCCGGTGGGTCCGTCCATTGGGCACTCCACCCACTTGTCGGTTCATGTAGCGACGGTCCGATTCGTAGAGACCTTTCTGCCATTACCACGGTGAGCGCACCGCCGTATCACGGGAATAAAGTCAGAAGAATTGCGGCCCCGCACATGAGGACAGTTCGCCAACGAGGTCGTGCTTCATCACGTCTTTAAAAAATAGATTGAGGTGGCAACGTCGATGGTGGTTGTCGGCGGAGGCGTGTTGTTCGTTGCCCAGGCATCGGGTGCGCGCTGTGGCTGCTCTCGATCCTCACCCGCCCCCATTCTGTCCACCCGGCAGGATTCCATTCACGGCACCTACATGAAAGAATCGTGACCTACATGAACCGACTCGTGAGGCAGCATACGCCCAGAGTGGTGACGCCAGCTCGGCCTGTCGGACATCCAGCAAAACACGGCAGGTGTTGGCGCGGCAATCAGTAATTGGGAATTTTGCCGCTTTGGGCACATGGCGGATCTATCGACAAACCGCAAGCACTCCCAATATCAATTCCGCTACTCCGTTCGCTCCTCGCCGGCAATCGTCGCGTTGGTCCATCACGATGGCGTCGTAGTACATGGCGAACCCTATGCATCATCTCGCCACTTGCCCAATCGGCCGCCGAACCTGGGGTGAGCAGGCACTGACCTAAACTTTGGCCGTTTTAGTAGTTTTGGGTAGTTCTGGCGGGGTGATGGTTATCTACGTGTACCGGGGCTGGCAGCCCGCCGACAGTCGGCAACCCCGGACCGTAGTCACCGGATCGGGGGACGGTGCGGTCGGGTGCGTGGGGTATGGCTTCCTGCGCAGAATGCCGATTATTGTGCTTCCCTCGTAGGTCGGCCGTTAGCCCCGGTCAGGCGCTCGTTGCTAGATGTCTGTTCGGCGTCTTGTCCTTGATCGCTCATGGCTGCTCGGTGCTCGCTGGGGTGGGATCCGGGCTTGGGCATTCTTCACGTCCATTTGGCGGGTCGCTTGTAGACCACCGCCGTCACCGGATCAACGACCGTCTCAGGCAGTTGTGGCTGGCGCAGCGCGGTCTCGTTGATGTTGAAGTAGCCGACGTTCGTGAACCGGCGGTGGGGCTTGCAGTTGCCGGGGGGCATGAGCCCTGTAATGACGACGGCGAGGGCCGAGACGAGGACGCCGATGGGGCTCCCCGCGCGCGCATCCAGTCAGTGACCTTGGGAAGTTCAGCGGCGAGCACCGCACGAGGGGAGATCGTCCCGTCCACGAGGAGGCTCCGTGCGCAGCCAGCCGAGGAACCGGGTGTACACCCCGCCGGTGTCGAGGCCGAGGCGGTGTAGATCATCCAGGGCGTCAGCGAGAGCGAGGGCGAGGTAGACGGCCAGCGACGAGCGGGCGTCCCGGTACTCCGCTAGCAGCGCCAGACGTGCGGGGGAGCAGGGCCAGGGGCAGCCGCAGCGGCGGCACCGCCAGAGGGGGCGCATCGGCGTGTGGGGGCGTCCCCGTGTCCCGCTCACCGCCGAGTGCCTGCCCGGCGCGCCTGCGCGGGCGTCAGGTGCCCCGCCCGCCCAATCAGCCGGTACAGCACCGTCACCTCCCGCGCCCATCGCGGCGGCGGCACCGAGGCGGCACCCCGGTACGTCGGTGAGGGCTCGGCCGGGGGTACCGGGCCGCGATCGGGGCACGGCCAGGGCAGGCCGCAGGTGCACCGCCACCATCCCGTCCGCCAATCTCGGCAATGTCGTGGGCCTGCGGGTACGGGGCGGGGTCTCCTAGTCGGCGGCATGCGCTCATCGTTTGTCGATGGCTACCCCTTGTCAAGGTGCATCCCGCAACGCGGGCAGTTGCGATAAGACAAGCTGCGGTTTGACCAGTTACTGCGTGGCTACCCTGCGGCCATGCCACGGCACCTGTACGGAGCGGGGGAGATCGCGGCGCGCCTCGGCGTCAGCCGGCAGCGGGCGCGGCAGATCATCGACCGGCCGGACTTCCCTGAGCCGTACGACCGGCTCGGGATGGGCGCGGTGTGGCTGAAACGCGACGTGGAGGCGTGGGTCGCCGAGAACCGCCCACACTTGGGCGAGCCCGACGAGGAGTAGCGGTGGGCCGGCTGTACGGTGTCGCGCATGTGCCCACTCACGGTCTGGCACGTCCTCTGGGCCGCGATCGTAGCCGCTGGCGTCGTGCTGGCGCGCCGCCGCTGACGGGCACTTTCAGCAGAAGCCGCGCCCGTCCTAGAGCACGATTTGGGGCGGGCCGCTGCCCGGGCAGGCGGGTCGGCGCGCCGAACGTCGCCCAGGTGCACCCGCACCGCAAAGGCCGGCAGGTCGGGTCACGCCGCCGCAGGATCTTGTTTCCGCGGCGCTCGGCCTTCCAGCGGTTGGCCTCAAGGGCGCCGCCCGCGTGCCAGAACATAGCCGCCCAACGCGAGTCCGCCGCCACCTCCCGCGTACAGAGCGAGTGTGGGCGCTACTACTAGCGCTATGCAGAACGGGGTAGTGAACACCACAAGCAAAAACCCAAGCTGCAGCGTTCGCGACCAGCTCCAGTCGGACGAGGCAATTCGCTCCGCAAGCCGGTCAACGAGATCTCCTATAGACGTCCCGGACGGCCGTGATCTGCGCATACTCATGAACCCGCTCCGTCGCCGTAGAGATTGAGGACGCCGGCGGCGAAACCCGAGGCGAGCGTCTCAAGCACATCATCGACACCCTCCACGATCGCGGCAGCTCTCGTCCGCTGTTCGATGAGGTCAGTAAGGACGTCGGCAAGCCGAGTTCCAGTCGCGCTTTCCAGCAAGCGGATCTCAACACGCTCGAGATCGAGGCGGGGGACAGTTGTCCCAACGAGATGCGCGTTGGCTGCTCCACGGATCATGAGAGCTAGTGTCAGCGGGTGGATTACGTCGGTGCGGGGCCGGAGAACCTGGATGGCTGGGGTGGCGATGATCGACCCGCCCAACATGTCGACTCCGACGCGGGTGGATGCTCCCTCAACAACAACAAGGACGTCTCCCGGCTCGGTCAACTCGGCGGCATTGGGAAGGTCTTCCAGCCTGATACCACGGCTGGACCGTACGGTTAGCCCGGGACCGATGTCACCGGCACGAATCAACGGAGTCGGCCCCTCCCGCAGGCTGTCCAGGTCCAGCTTGCGGCCCTTGAAGCGCCTGATGAAGCGGCGCTCCACAAGTTCGGCAACCGTCAAACGTCGTGTCAACGAGGTTGGCGCGGTTAGGTGAAGTTCGGGCGCGGTCAGCGAGTGGGCTGCCTTAGTCCTTGTGCGCAAGGCATCCATCGCCTGCGCCGCTCTCTCCAGCATCGCCACAGGATCGACCCCACGCACAATCCAACGACTAGGCATGAGATTGCCGTCGCCGGCCGCGACCTCGTCGATGGGTATCGCAGCTGCTCGCACACGGTCTGGGCGCTTCGGCTCGCGATTACTCCTCCTCGACTCGAGGCAGTCGAGGATCTCTTCGATATCGGCTTCCGTTAGCTCCTTCCTCGTCGGCTTACCCTCTCCGACCTGGGAGGCGTCAATAAAGAGGATCGTTCTGTTCGAGTTCGACGCTGGCCGCCCCAACACCCAGATTGCGACGGGAATGCCGGTGCTCGGGTAGAGGCCGGCGGGGAGAGAGATGATCGCGTGGACGCATCCGGCTTCGACAAGCGCTTGCCTGATTGACGCCTCGGTGCCGCCGCGGAACAAAGCCCCATGAGGGAGCGCGACTGCCGCCCGTCCGTGCGGCGCCAATCGGCTGACCGCATGTTGTACCCATAGCAAATCAGCCCGACTTGGCGGAGGGACGCCAAACTCCCATCGGGAGGGCTCGCGATCCACATCTGGCCGCCAGGATTGCCCGTATGGTGGATCAGCCAGGATAACGTCAGCCTGTGCTGTCCCGGATCCATCGACAAGAGTGTCGGCCAAGGTGATCGTCGCTGGTAGGTCGTGGACGAGTATGCGCGCACGGGCAAGCCGATAGGCCGACTGGTTGATTTCCGTTCCTAGGAGCAGGACGGGACCCTTAGCGCGGCGTTCTGCGGTCACGAGGGTTGTTCCGTATCCGCACGCAGGGTCCAGCACCGTACCGGCGATGGGTTGCACGAGGGCCGCCATCAGATCTGCGACTCCAGACGGAGTGATGCTCGCACCGCGGGCACGCCCGCCCGCACGGCTAGTCGCCGTCACGAGGCCCTCGAACACGGCTGGAACGCCGTATTCACCGGAGAGATCATCTACTGCACGAAGAAACGGCCCGCTGGCTGCAAACCACTCGGTCGGAATCGCAGGTCGCAACAAGTACTCGGCGCCGGCGTCGGTTAGGAGCTGCTCTAGTTGTCCGAGCAGCAAGGCAGCCTTGAGGCTAGAGGTGTCCTCAGCGAGTAGGCCATCGCGAAGAATCTCGCTGAAGTCTTGGTCAGCAAGAGCGTGGCGAGCTGCCAGCATGATCATGGCCAGTTCGGCGGCGTCCTCGGGGAGGGCGGAGCCGCGGGCGCGGTTCAACGCTGCCCATACCGCCTCGTCTGCGCCGGGAAGTTCGAACCGCTTCCCGTTGCGTGCCATCCAGTCACGGACCTCGTCGAGACTAAACAGCGACGTTGTGCCCGTTTCCTCGACTGGCTTAGGGAAGTCGACGTGCCGTCGTCGCCAGTTGCTGACGGCCGGCCGGCTGACGCGAGCCATGACCGCGATGTCAGCGAGGCTGACGTATGGGCTCCCATGGCCCGCATGCTCGTCCATGGCTTCATGTTATCCCCCTGCACAGTGGCTCGCAAGCGTTAAGGGGGTTAACGAAGCTGGCGCTTGAGGAGGCGCGCGTCGCCACACCTGCGGGCCCGGTTCTGTCCAGCATGGCGGCTGCTCCCTCGACCTCGGTGAACTGGCCCCCCAGGGGCCTTACCACCCCGGCTTGCCGATGCCCTGTTTCCCGCCCGCTGGGTCTTCGCCCACCACCGACTCACCCGCCTCACCGGGCTGCAGGTCGTCGACCGGTTTCCGGCCCTTTCGCCCCGACGTAGGCTCCTTCCCTTACTGCCTCTCGACCAGCTCGCGCCGAAGTCGTCGCCGCCCAACGTGACCAACCCGCACCCCGACTCGCCACGCCACGACCAACCGCCGCCGCTGGACGGCCGCCCGCACACTTCACGACCGGCTCAGCGTGAACGGCTTCTTCACCGATCTCGCCGGCCATGCCCACACCGATCCACGCCCTCACCCGCTGGTGGCCCGGAATCCACTGCACCCAACCCGGCGCCTTCACCCAGCGCGGCAACCCAGGCAAGCCCATCAGCCCACGCCCTGGCTGCAGCGGCCGATATCTATGCCGGAGCCCGCCCCTCATCACGCAAACGACACGCTTGACAGCCGACCCGGGAACCCCCGCTACCCGACGTTGCAGCTACGGTAGGACCGGCGCGGACGCGTGACCGCAGCTCGCGAGGAGACAACAGCAAACATGGCCTTCGACCGGTGACCGACATGACTGACCGCTATGCGCGAGCCTCCGCGACGGCCCATGACACGCTCGCCGTTCCGATGAGCCTGCCAGAGCTGGAGCAGTATCTCGCCCGGGCCGCTGATTTGCTGCGCGGGAGCATCGACCAGGCGGACTTCAAGGCGTACATCTTCCCGCTGATGTTCTTCAAGCGGATCAGCGACGTCTACACCGAGGAGTACGAGCGGGCACTGGCGGAGTCGGACGGCGACCACGAGTATGCGTCGTTCGCCGAGAACCACCGCTTCGGCATCCCCACCGGCAGCCTCTGGGAGGACGTGCGCGCCCGCACGGAGAACGTCGGACAGGCCCTGGTGACCGCCTTCCGCGCGATCGAGACGGCCAACCCGGACGTGCTGTACGGCATTTTCGGCAACGCCGCCTGGACGAACAAGGACAAGCTGCCCGATGCCAAGCTGCGCGATCTCATCGAGCACTTCTCGACCAGGACGTTGAGTAACGCGGTCGTCGCGCCGGACGTGTTCGGGCAGGCGTACGAATACCTCATCAAGCGGTTCGCGGACCAGTCAAACAAAAAGGCCGGCGAGTACTACACCCCGCGCCCGGTGGTCAAACTGCTCGTCGACATCCTCGACCCGCAGGAGGGCGAGATGGTCTACGACCCGGCCTGCGGCACGGGCGGCATGCTCATCGAGGTCATCGAACATGTGAAGCGCCAAGGTGGCCGGCCCGAGACTCTCGGGCGCAAGCTCTACGGCCAGGAGAAGGTGCTCGCGACCTCCGGCATCGCCAAGATGAACCTGCTCCTGCACGGGGTCGGGGACTTCAACATCGCCCACGACGACACCCTGCGCTCGCCGGCGTTCTTCGACGGCACGCGTCTCGCCCAGTTCGACTGCGTCATCGCCAACCCGCCGTTCTCGCTCAAGAACTGGGGCGACGTTGCATGGGGCTCCGACCCGTGGGGCCGCAACCGGCTCGGGGGCGTTCCACCCAAGGGGTACGCCGACTGGGCCTGGGTCCAGCACATGATCACCTCTGCGGCGCCCGGGACCGGCCGGGTCGCCGTCGTGCTGCCGCAGGGTGCGCTGTTCCGCCAGGGTGCCGAGGGGCGCATCCGCGAGTTCGTCCTGACTGCGGACCTGGTCGAGGCCGTGATCGGCCTCGCGTCCAACCTCTTCTACGGCACCGGCCTGGCCGCGTGCGTGCTGATCCTGCGCCGACGCAAGGCCGATGACCGCAAGGGCAGGGTGCTGTTCGTCAACGGCGAGACGCTGTTCAAGCGCGGCCGTAACCAGAACACTCTCGAACCCGAGCACGCCGACACCCTGCTGCGGGCCTGCCAGGCGTTCGCTGACGCACCCGGCTTGGCCGCGGTCGCCACGCTCGACGACATCAGGGCCCACGGTTTCAACCTCAACATCCCGCTGTACGTCGCTCCCGCCGAAGACGGTGAACAGCGCACCCTGGAGCAGGCCCTGACCGACCTCGAAGCGGCCCACGCCGCCGCCCGCGAAACCCGCGCCGCGCTGGAAGCCGAACTCGCCAAGTGGGGTCTCAGCCCGACGGAGGTGACGGCGTGAGCGCCCGCATCACCCAGCGCGAACTGGAGTCCTACCTGTGGGGCGCGGCCGTCGTGCTGCGCGGCCTCATCGATGCCGGCGACTACAAGCAGTACATCTTCCCACTGGTCTTCCTCAAGCGACTCTCCGACGTGTACGACGAGGAACACGCCGCGGCGCTGGAGATCTACGGTGACGACGAGCTGGCCGACCTGCCGGAGAACCACCGCTTCGCCATCCCCGACGGTGCCCACTGGCAGGACATCCGCAAGGTCACGAGCGACGTCGGTACGGCGATCCTCGCCGCCATGCGGGCGATCGAGTCGGCCAACCCGGACACCCTGACCGGCGTGTTCGGTGACGGCGACTGGGGCAACAAGAACCTGCTGCCCGACGCGACTCTCAAGGAGCTCATCGAGCACTTTTCCAAGAAGACGCTCTCGGTGGCCAACCTGCCCGAGGACGAACTCGGCCAAGGGTACGAGTACCTCATCAAGAAGTTCGCCGACGATTCCGGCCACACCGCCCAGGAGTTCTACACCAACCGCACCCTCGTCCACCTGATGACGATGATGCTCAAGCCCGAACCAGGGGAGTCGGTCTTCGACCCGACCTGCGGCACAGGTGGCATGCTCATCTCCACCGCAGCCGAGCTGCGCCGCCAGGGCAAGGAATGGCGCAACCTCCGGCTCTACGGGCAGGAGCTCAACTACGGTACGTCGGCCATCGCCCGGATGAACCTGTTCCTGCACGGCATCACCGACGGCCACGTCGCGCACGGCGATACGCTCACCAAGCCCGCCTTCCTCGACGGTGCCTCGCTGCGCACCTTCGACGTGGTGCTCGCCAACCCGCCGTACTCCATCAAGGCATGGAACCGCACCGCGTTCACCAAGGACCCGTACGGCCGCAACATGTGGGGCGTCCCGCCGCAGGGCCGCGCCGACTACGCCTTCTTCCAACACATCGCCGCCAGCCTCGACCCGAAGACCGGCCGCGCCGCGATTCTCCTTCCTCATGGCGTCCTGTTCCGGCGGGACGAGGCGGAAATGCGGGCAGGGCTGGTTCAGTCTGATCTCGTCGAGTGCGTCCTGGGACTGGGAGAGGGCCTGTTCTACAACTCGCCCATGCCGGCGGCCGTCGTTGTCCTACGGTCGCGCAAACCAGTCGATCGGAGGGGAAAGATCCTCTTTATCGACGCCCGGACGGAAGTCGCGCGCGAGCAAACTCAGTCGTTCTTGCGTGACCATCACCAGCAGAAGATCCTCGCTGCCTACGAGGGCTTCGAGGACCAAGATGGCTTCGCTGCGGTCGCCCCCGTCGACGAGATCGGCGACAAGGGCTACAGCCTTGCCATCCCGCTCTACGTCTCCCGCACTGCCACGGCTGGGGCAGCCGAGGCCGTGAGCGTCACCGACGCGGTCAACGCATGGCGGGTCTCAGCAGCGCAAGCGGACCCCGCCATCGACGGCGTGCTCGCCATGCTGCGACAGGAAGTGGCCAAGTGAGCCTTAACCTGGACAAGAGCGGCTGGAAGCCCGTTGCGCTCGGAGACGTGATCAAACACGTCACGGATCGGGTCGACCCGGAGACCTCTGGTCTCGAACGGTTCCTCGCCGGTGAACACATTCCGAGCAACAGCCTTCACATTACGAAGTGGGGTGTGATCGGGCGTGACCCGATCGGCCCCATGTTCTACAAGCGCTTCCGGCCCGGCCATGTTCTTTACGTGTCGCGTCGTTCGTACCTGCGTAAGACTGCTGTGCCCGAGTTCGAGGGGATCACTGGCGAGAAGACCTTCGTCCTAGAAACCCGCGATCCGAGCGTCCTGCTTCAGGAGTTCATGCCGTTCCTGCTCAGCGCGGAGGCGTTCCACTCGTACGCGGTGGCCAACTCGCGCGGCTCGGTCAACCCCTACGTCAACTGGACCGACCTAGCGAACTACCAATTCGACCTGCCGTCCCTCGACGAACAGAAGCGCCTCGCCGATCTCCTTTGGGCGGTTGAACGCCACAGTTCATCGCTGGCGTATCAGAGGGAGGTCCTCCTTACCGCACGCACAGGTTGGCTTTCGGTAGAGATGGATGGGCTGCTTGCGGAGGTGAGCGTCCCCTTTGAGAAATTGTGGATTCGTTCGCCCCAAAGCGGCTGGTCTGCTCGGCCGGTCGATCAGACGACAGGGCGCTACGTGCTGTCTTTGGCCGCCTTGGGACCCGACGGTTATCGAGAGGGTCAGTTGAAGAACGTTTTAGACAGCCCTGAGCTGCGGCCGGTCACTTTGGCCGCTGGCGACCTCCTGATCTCAAGGGCGAACACCGTGGAGGCAGTGGGGCGAGCCGGGATCTTTGACGAGCCGCGTGATGATGTCTCCTTTCCGGATACCATGATGCGGCTCCGACTAGTTAGCGGGATTCAGCCAAGGTTCGCTGAAGCAGTCATTTCCAGTTCACATGGTCGTGCACATATGCGGCGCACGGCGGCAGGTAGCGCGACGAGCATGGTAAAGATCAACCGGCAATCCCTTGCGAAGTTAGCTTTCCCGGCCGTGTCGGTCGACCGGCAGGAGCAGCTGCTGAGAGAACTCTCGCGGTTCGATGGCGCCTTGACTTCGGTGGATCGTGCTATCGCCGATGCCAAAGCTGTGAAGAGTGGCATTTTGGTGCAGGTATTCGGAGATGGGGCATGACCTTCAACGAAGCCAATACGGCTCGGGACTTCGTGCGTGATCTTGTTGAGTCGCCTGACATCCAGTTCGTTCCCGGCAAAGAACTGCCGCGCCGGGAGGATGAGGTGCTGCTGGAGGGGCCGGTCAAGGAGGCCCTGAAGCGGTTGAATCCGGCGATCGAGGCCGACCCTCGGCTGGCGGACGAGGTGATCTATCACCTGCGGGCGATCACCCTGGCCGCTCGGCGTACGCCGAATCCCGTGGTGGCGAACGAGGAGTTCGCCGCGTGGTTGACCGGGCAGAAGTCGATGCCATTCGGCCCGGCGGGGGAGCACGTCACGGTCCGGCTCATCGACTTCGGCAATCCCGAGCCGAGCGCCAACCAGTGGATGATCTCCACGGAGGTGACCCACCGGGTCGGGCGGGTCGAGCGGCGCTTCGACCTGGTGCTGTGGTGCAACGGTTTTCCGCTGGTCGTCGGCGAGGCGAAGTCGCCGGTCCGCCCGGCGTACACGTGGATCGACGCGGCGGCGCAGATCAATGAGGACTACGAGGTCAACCTACCGGCGTTCTTCGTACCGAACGTGTTCAACTTCGCCACGGAAGGCAAGGACTTCCGGTACGGATCGGTCGGCATGACGATCGACCTCTGGGGTCCGTGGCGGGAAGAATCCGACGATGACGCCCCGGCGCGGACCGGCCTGGCCGCGGTGCGCGAGGCCGTCGAGGGCGTGCTCACCCCGGCGGCGGTGCTGGACTTCCTGCGGTTCTTCACGGTGTTCGCCACGGACAAGAAGCACCGCAAGATAAAGATCATCGCGCGGTTTCAGCAGTTCCAGGCGACGAACCTCATCGTCGAGCGGGTGTTGCACGGGCGGATCAAGCAGGGCCTGATCTGGCACTTCCAAGGCTCAGGCAAGTCGCTGCTCATGGTGTTCACCGCGCAGAAGTTGCGCGCCACGGCCGGGCTGACGAACCCCACGGTGATCATCGTGGTCGACCGCATCGACCTGGACACCCAGATCACCGGCACGTTCAACGCCTCGGACGTGCCGAATCTCGTCTCGACCGACAGCCGCAAGGAACTACAGGATCTCCTCAAAGTGGGCGCGCGCAAGGTCATCATCACCACGGTGCACAAGTTCGGCGAGGCGCCGGGGGTGCTGGATGCCCGCGACAACATCATCGTCATGGTCGATGAGGCTCACCGTTCCCAGGAGGGCGACTACGGGCGAAAGATGCGCGCGGCCCTGCCGAACGCGTTCCTCTTCGGCCTGACCGGCACGCCGATCAACAAGCGCGACCGGAACACGTTCATGTGGTTCGGGTCGGAGGAGGACGAGGGAGGTTACCTGTCGCGGTACTCCTTCCAGGACTCGATCCGGGACGGGGCGACGCTGCCGCTGCACTTCGAGCCGCGTCTGTCGGAGATCCACCTCGACGAGGCCGCGATCGACGCCGCGTTTGCGGAGCTGGCCGAGCAGCACCGGCTCACCGAGGCAGACAAGACCACGCTGTCGAAGCGGGCCGCCTCGCTGGAGGCGCTGATCAAGTCCCCCGAGCGTATCCGCAGGATCGCTGCGGACATCGCCGAGCACTTCCGGACCAAGGTCGAGCCGCAGGGGTTCAAGGCGCAGGTAGTCGTCTATGACAAGGCGACCTGTGTCGCCTACAAGGCGGAACTCGACAAGATCCTCGGACCCGACGCCTCCACCGTGGTGATGAGCCGCAACGCGCACGGCCAGCACCAGTGGAAAGTAGAGTACACCCCCGACCGCGACGAGTTGGAGCGGATCACCGCCCGGTTCAACGACCCGGCCGACCCGCTGAAGATCATCATCGTGACGGCCAAGCTGCTCATCGGGTTCGACGCGCCGATCCTGTACGCGCAGTACCTCGACAAGCCGCTCAAGGAGCACAACCTGCTTCAGGCGATCACGCGCACCAACCGGGTTTACCCGCCGAACAAGACCCACGGGCTGATCGTCGACTACCTGGGCATTTTCGACGACGTCGCCAAGGCGTTCGCCTTCGACGAGAAGAGCGTCCAGCAGGTGATCAGCAACATCGCCGTACTGCGGAGTCAGCTCGGCCCGGCCATCGGGGCCGCGCTGGCCTTCTTTCCCGGCGTCGACCGGACCGTCAGCGGCTACGAGGGGCTCATCGCCGCCCAGACCGCGATCAGCGGCGACGAGGCCCGCGATGCGTTCGGCGCATGCTTCAGCGTCGTCGCCCAGCTATGGGAAACCCTCAGCCCGGACCCGATCCTTGCGACCTACGAGGCCGACTACCGGTGGCTCACCGACGTGTACGAGTCGGTGCGGCCGTCAGACATCGCCGGCCGGCTCGTCTGGCACACCCTCGGTGCAAAGACGTTGGAACTCATCAACGAACACCTCACCGTCGAGGTGCCCCGCACCGACCTTGACACGATCGTCCTGGACGCCCAAGTGATCGAAGACCTCATGACGGGCAGGAGGAAGGACGTCGACCCGGTCGAGGTCGAAAAGTGGATCACTGCCCGCATCGGCAAGCACATCGGGAATCCCGTCTTCGTCGAGCTCGGCAAGCGGCTCACGGCACTGCGGGAGAAGTACGCGCACTCCCAGCAGGCCAGCCTGGAATTTCTCAAGGAGCTGTTCGCCCTTGCCCGTGACACCGTGGCCGCCGAGAAGGCTGCCGCCGAGATCCCCCGCGAGGAGCGAGGCAAGGCGGCGCTGACGGAGCTGTTCCAGTCCCTCAAGGGCAACGGAACCCCGATCATCGCCGAGAAGGTTGTCAACGAGGTCGACGAGGTCGTTCGGGCGGTGCGGTTCACGGGCTGGCAGAACACCCGCGACGGCGACCGCCTGGTCCAGCAGTCACTGCGCAAGACGCTCTATATCAAGTTCAAGATCCGCGACAGCGACGTGTTCGAGCGAGCGCTCGGATACATCCGTGAGTACTACTAAAGATCGGACAGGCTCACTGATCCAGGCGGCGATCTTCAGTCGGGCTTCGGGGCGCAGAACTGGCGACGGTGGACTTACTCGGCCTTGATGGTGGAGAACGTGGCCTCGGCGACGGCGTTGTCGAAACGAACCCGTCCCGGCCCATCGACTGGCACTCGACAGTGGGTGCACGTGGCGAACTCGGCGGAGCAGCACTCACTGGACTCGGTCCGAAAGAAAGATCAGTCGGCGATGTTGCCGCGCGGATGACGGCGGCCATGCTCGCCGCGGCGACGACCAGGCCGGCGTTGCGGCGCTTGCCCAACGACGGTGGCGAGGTAGAGACTGGCCCTCGCCGGTGACGATCTCGGTCATGTCGCCGCACCGGGCCACGTCCCGCCGTCGGCGCGGTGAAGACTCGTCCGACCAGCGGCCGCGTCGTTGTCAGCGACTTCCGAGGCGGCACGGTCAGTCCGGGAAGTTGGGCTCGTCTCCCCAGATGGCTGAACCGGCGGCATGGGCGGCGGCCGACCCTGCACGTGAGGCGCTCACGCTGGGGCCGCTGATGGAGGCGCTGTCGGTCGAGCGGTAGACGACGCGGTCGCCAACGATCGTCCCGGCGTAGCGTCCGCTCGGGTCGTAGACCTTGCTACCACCGATGCGGCCGACGCACGTGCCGGAGCGGGAGTACACGTTCGAGCCCACAACTTGGAGCGGCCGGCCATTCTTGGTGTAGAGACTGCTCATCACGCTACTCCACCAGATCCCTCTGACATTCCAACATCGCGGTCAGTGTCAGTCGCCAGTAGCCTCTGGATGGCCACGGAGCCCAGTCCAATCAGGTTCTGGAAGACGCGCCCCGCACGTACGCGCCCCGTCCGTGCATGTGTTTCTCGCTGTCGTCGTGCGGCCTCGGCGGCGGGGTGGTGCTTGGCGAGGGTCGGTCGTCGGTCGCCCCATCCTGTCGCTTGCTCGTATGGGCAGGTGGCGAGCGTCTCGACGGGCATGTGTTCAAGGGTATGGGTCGACAGTGAGAAGCGCAGTGGGTCCGGTGCGCCGAGGCCGCCTGGCGTGACGGCGAGGCTGACGAACTGCGCGAGCATAGATGCCGTTACCGACGGAGCCAGCAGGGACACGTTCTCCCGTGAAGGCGCCTTGAGGCCGGCGGTCCTGATGTAGGTGGTGTCGTCGAACAGCCCGGCGCGGTCGCGGGCAACTTGGGCGCCGTCGATCTGGCCGTTGCACTGCAGGCAGGGTCGGCCTGGGGTGACGACGTGTGCCCGCCAGGTGGCGTTGCGCATGCCGCCGTTGGGGAATGGTTCGAGCGCCAGTCCCCCGTCAATGACGGGAATGAGATCGCTGTAGGCGAGCTGGTTGAGTACCGCGCGGGCCCACGGTCGATCTACACAGCTGAAGATGACGTCGTGGTCCAGCGCCGTACGCTGGCCCTGAGGTTCGCAGATGCTCAGGTCGTAACCGCTCAACACCGGTTTGGCGGCGGTGGTGGCTGCCCGCATCGCCCGCAACGCGACGTGGATCTTGCTGCGGAAAAGGGCAGCGTCAGTTCGAGTGGCGGTAAGAAGGCGGTCGAGGTTGACCTCTTCAACGGTGTCGAAGTCCATCACGGAGACGTCTTGCGCACCTGCCTGGACAAGACGGATCGCGAGATCGAGCCCGACCGTGCCGACGCCCACGACGAGGACGCGCAGCCGGGCCAGGTCGGCTTGGACAGCCTCGCCCCAAGCCGATACGGTGCGGACCTGTGCTGACGTGGGGGCAGGGGGCGGTCGGAGCCTGCCGTTCCAGCACACTCGCAGTGCGGTTCCTGTGATGCGGACGCTTTCGGCGTCACGGTGGCCGTGTTCACTGTCCCAGAATCTCGCCGACCAGGTTGCGTCCGCTGCGACCGTTAGACCGACGAGTGGATGCCCAGTGATCGTCTCTGCCACGCGAGCGTAAGAGTGCTCAGTGTCGCGATCGACACCGCTCATTTCCTGCCATCCGGTGCTTTCCGGATGAGAGTGCAGCAGCGCGATTCCCCGCCCGTGTTCGGCAGCTTGGCTGGCCGCCCTGACCACGTATCGACCGGAGAACGAGGCGTTGCCGTGGACGCTCCTCTCGCCGTCGAGAGGCAGAACAAGGTCCGTCAGCACGCCCGTGGTCCGGCGTTCCCCTGTCGATGGTGCGTACGTCGCCAGGCAGACATCCTCCTGTCCATCGGGCCGGAGCAGGTGGCCTCTCGCTCTCGCCTCGAGCTCCCTGGTCATCGCCACGGACACCCTCGTCACACGGCACCTCCCAGGACGCCCCGCACGTGGGCAAGCCAAGCCGCAACCGGTACCTGCGCGGTGCCCCAGGCGGGGATGTCCCGCGAGTGGGCAACCCATCCGGCCATGGGAGATCCCCCGGCGTTCGTCGCTGCAAGCGTCACGTCTGCCGGCAGGTGGATCCAGTGCGGTGGCGTCGTCGGCCAGGGTGCGACCTCGTCCACGCTGACGCCAGTGCGTACCGGCCGGCCTGCCAGCGCCCCCGTCACCGGGGTGACGGTGTAGGTCACCAGGGTTGCGATGACGACGGGTTCGGCTCCGAATTCTTCGAGTGCGGCCACGAAGGCCTGAACGCCGGTGGCGGAGACGGTCGGCGCGGTCACGCCACGGTTCCCTGTCGGTTGACACTCACGAACACGTCGCCGTCCTTGACGTTCACCTTCTCCTGGTCGCGGAACGTCTCTACCTTGCCGTGCTTGCCGACGCGGGTGAGGTCGTACCCGGCTGCGGGAAGCCCGGCGAGCGTCAGCAGCTCTGCCGCCGTGTAGTGGCGATCCTCGATGTTGAATGGCTGGCCGTCGATGGTGATACTCACCTTGCGGTGGTGGCCGGGCTTGGAGTTCATGGTCTCGGCGGTCATGGCTTGCTCCTTGAGTTGATGATGATCTCGGGGGCTGGTGACCCGATAACTGCCTCGCCCGGCCCAGGACGTCGCACCCCTACCGGTCTGTCCGGCTGCCGAGGGGTCCCACCGGAGCACCACCGTGTGAGGATCGACACGTACCTGGACGTCCGCCGGGCGCCGGACAGATCGGGACGGTGCGACGTCAAAACGGGGGGAAGGAGCTTGTCGGGACCGGCCCCGCAGGAGGGTGACGAACACATGCCGCGCAGCGCTGGTCGGTCGCACGCCTGGCTCGCGAGGAAGAAGGGTGGGCCAGACGATCCGTTCCTGCCAAAGGTCGGAGAGCTGTATCTCGTGAACACGATCATCTACTCGATCGGCCACGACCCGGCTGCCGATCGGCCAGCCGTCGTTATCTGCGTCCCGCTGGAGCCGGCCTCCCGGAGTCCGATCCAGCTGGTCACCCGAACCTCGAAGCCTGCCCCCGGGATCCGGCACCCCGCGGACAGGTCGCTGAAGCTGAACCGCGACGGAGTGTTCTCCGACCTGGTGTCCGTCGAGCAGCAACTGTGGCGGCCCGAGAACGTGGAGTACCTCGGTATCTTGCCCGAACCATTCCTGTCCGGCGTGTTGGGGCGGTTCTCGTGACACCCCGTGAAGAGCTTCTCAGCACCGGACGGCTCGGGCTGGCGGGAGCCGAACTCCTGTACAAGACGGTCTGGTTCGTCGCGGTCGGACACGGCTTCCCCCCACCAGAGGGCTCGACCGGTTGGGACGTGACCGCTGTGACGGAGACCGCCCACGACTTTGTGAAAGATGAGCGCGGAGCGAAGCGTCTGCTCGATCTCGCTGTCCGTTCCACAGATGCTCGGTCATTCGAGCGGCTTCTCGACGCTGCCGTTCTGAACTTCCTACGGGACGTGGCCAGGGGCACCGACCTGGGCAAGCTGATCGTGCGCGTAAAGGAGATCTTGCGCGACGAGAAAAACTTCGAACTCGTTCCCAGCTCTCCCGACCGGTGGACGCTGGCCGGCCGCCCGGTTACGCCCAGTGCGGCAAGCGCCGGGGAACTGGCCTCAGCGACCGCTGCAGTGGAGGTGGTGGTGCCCAGGTGGACCAGTGAGCGGCGTGATGCACCGTTGGCGGATCGGCCTTCGTTCATTCGGCTGATGACGAGCGTGCTGACCGCTGCGGACGGCAGCCTCACCGCAGTCGATCTCGCTCAAGCCCTGACGGCACGCCTCGACTATCGCAAAACGGCAAATACGGTAGACCTTGACATACAGGAACACATCTCGGAGCCGGCGTGGATCACGGGCGACCCCGCAACTCGTACTGCCGCCGAACTCCACGCACAGGACATCTTCGACGCGCTCAGCGACAGGGAGCGCATCGTTGTCCCGACGTTGGACAGGAACGTGCGCGACCTCGCACGGCTGATCGACACGGGCAAGACGCAGGCAGCGCTCATCCGCCAACGACTCATCGACCGGCTCCGCGACGAACTGGCCGACGACGACCACCCAGACAGCACCGCGACCATTCTGTGCCAGCTCTGTGACGACTGGCTCAAGCGTCGGACAGAAGAGCTGGGTGCAACGTCTAATGACAACGAGCGCAACGGAAGGGGTGATCACCGGTGAGCGCAGACGTCCATCCCTCGTCCAGCGAACTGCTCACGGCTCTGCACGAACCTGACCGGGCAGCATCCACGCTCGAACACCTTGAGGAGTGCCTGGCGTGCCGCGTCCGCCTGTCGCGCGTCCGCCGCGCCTCGGACCTTGCACCGCCGCCAGGCGATAGCCTCCAGCGCATTGTGGAAGCCTCGACGCCACTGCCGCAGAACCTGGCGGATTTGGTCTCTGACGACAGGGACGGCGAACCCCAACCGAACGAGATCTGGCGCGTTGGACGGGACGAGGCTCTGCTGGTATGGGTCCGGCGCGTCTTCGAGGACGCCGTGGCCGACGTCATACCGCTGGTGCTCGATGTCGAACTCGCAGACCAGGAAAGCGTCATCGTTGGCGCAAGTGCCACCCCTCTCGCCACTGCCGCCGCCGCGATTGTGGCACTGCGGACCCACATTCACACGGGCGCGTTCCTCAACAGAGTTGGAGTCCTCGATATCGGCAAGGACGTAACTGAGGTGATGACCGCCGTGCGAGAGGGTCGTCGGCCGAGCGGTGTTCGGGTCGGCCCCCCGATCAACGATGATGACGACCAGCGGCTGGAGTACCGACAGGCACTGCGCGACTTCCTCGCGGAACTTTCGCCGAGCGCCTGGCTCGAAACCCAGGGCGACCGTACGGCGGGCGCCGAACAACGGGCAAACGAGTCGACGGCGAACCATCCAGGGGGCGACATCAATGCCATTAAGGCTCGCCTCGGCGAACGGCTCAGTGGCGTGCGGTTCATAGACCCCGCTCCGCAAACAGTCGCCGTCAATGGAGACGTCCGCGTCACAAGCATCCTGAAAGTCCTGTACCTGGATACCGCGATCTTGGTGGCGACTCTCCACGGTGGGAGCCACAGCAAGTTTCCCGATCCCCGGGCCATTGCTGCCGCATGCCAAGCAATGACTCTCACCGAGGCCGACGTTGATGCTGTGGCGGTCGCCATTCCCCGGCAGGATTGGCCCGCACAGCTTTTCACGACGGCACACATGCGCGCAGCCTTCGAAGTTCCCCGGGGCACCCGCACGGGCCCGACCACGACCTTGGCGGGCTACGGACTCGTCGACACCCTGTGCAAGCATCTCGACGCGGCCGTGCCCGCGTGGGAGGTCACAGAACCGGCAAGCAGCCGCATCGGAAGAACCGATATCCACGAGATCACAGCAAGGCACGCGAGGACTTCCATCGGACAGATCGCAACCGAAGGTCAACGGGCACGTCAGGCCGCCAAGCGGGCCGCTTGGGGCGAGCTTCCTGCCGAACTCGACGAGCGAGTAGCAAAGTTCGTCGTCGCCGTCATCAATAACGAGGCTGTGGAGGACGCCTTGACTGAACTCGTCCAGGGAACAGGCGATGATTAGGCGACTGACCCTGAAGAACTGGCGCAGCTACGAGGATGTCACCGTCGAGTTCGGAGCAGGGACGACCTTCGTAGTTGCGTCCAACGGTGTAGGCAAGACCTCGCTAGTCGAGGCTGCGCGGTGGGCACTCTTCGGCAGGATCGCGCCAGAAGGCCACGGCGCGGTCCGTGCAGGTGCAGCCGCCGCTTCCGCGACTGTCGAACTCGAACTTCCAGACCTGCGCGTCCTCTGCGTCGAAAGGACGCTCTCGGGCAAGCCCCGTCGCGCGGACGTGCCCCCCGCAGTTCGCCTCGACGGGGCGCCCGTACCCCACGAAGAACTCGAGCGGCATTTGATCACGGCATATGGTACCGACCCCGGCTTCCTGGCACGTCTAGCGATGCCCGCCGTCGACCGGGGCCACGACAGGCCTACCGCCCTAGGCCTAGAAGAACACCTGGGCCGGTACTACGGAATCGACGGCCTGCGAACCGCGATCGAGCAGCTCAATGCTCGCCGCAAGGCCAACGAAGCCCAAATCAAGCGAATCAAAGACGCGAACTCGACTAGTTCCCAACGACTCGCGCAACTGCAGGACGACGTGGAACGAACGGCCCGCCAAGTCGAGGAAGCCACCGAAGCGCACAAAACTGCGCAGGACAAGGTCGCCAACGCCCGGGAGCGGGAACGCCGCCTAGCCGAAATTCAACGGTGGCAGGACGACCATTCGACCTGGACCGAAGCCGTCAAGCGTCTCGCTCTGCGGGTCTCCGCCGACCTCGGCCGACCCGTCGCCGGCGACAGCCTCGAAGGACTGCTCGACGAACGACTGGCGGATATCGACCGGCAAATCGAGGCTGTCCGTGTCGAGCTCGCGGTCAATGCGGCCAAGGAGGCGGCACTGACTGCCAACCAAGAAGGCCTCGATGCAGCACACGACGACTGCCCAATCTGCCGGCGACCACTCGATGACACGACAATCGCACTTGCACACGAGGTCAACGCACAGGACCTTTCTGCCCTCCGCGGCGCCGTCGTCAAACTCAAAACCTCCGAGAGTAACTTGCTCGCCGGGCGCGAACGCATCAAGGCCGCTCAGAACGAGTGGCGACGAATCCCGCGTCCCGGAGACGCACCCCGAGCCCCAGCCCCTGATGATGAGGAGCTATCCACCGCCACCGAGTTTGCTGCGATAGCCCAAACCACGCTCACTGCCTTGGTAGAGGCTCGTGCCGCCCAGGTTCAAGCGACAAGGGAACTGAACCAGGCTCGCGCCGCCGACGAGGCGATGCGAGAGCTTGAGTCCCTATTTAGGCAGGCGGCAATTCTCAGAGCGGCCGCAGAGGCAACCGAGTCAACGCTCACAGAACTGCTCGAGGGGACAATCCGCCCGCTCGCGGCGGAGATAAATCAGCGTTGGAAGGCGTTGTTCCCAGACCGAGGAGACGTCAACACCTACCCGAACGGAAACATGACGAGGACGGTCAACGGACACCCCCTACCCTACGACTCGTTCAGCACCGGTGAGACGATGGGTGCAACCCTTCTTCTCCGGCTCCTCGTCGTACAGATGGCCACCACAGCGGACTTCTGCTGGTTCGACGAACCACTCGAGCACCTCGACCCTGACGTCCGCCGCAAGGTGGCAAGCCTCCTGTCCCGCGTCACCACCGCAGACGGGCCGCTAAGGCAAGTGGTAGTCACCACATATGAAGAGCCCCTTGCGCGTCACCTCAACGCGCGAGACCAACACACGGTCAACCTTCTCGACGTACGCCAGTCGGGCTGACACCCGTCGGGACCCGAAGCCGGGCAACCGCAACGACACGACCGACTACCGAACCTGTGGGATCGACCAGAAGCTGGGCCGGCCTGCCGGTCATGGCCGACGGCGGCTACCGCGGCAACCCGGAGGTGATCATCCCGTCCCGTAAGAATCGCGACGGCAGCCCGCTACCGGCCTGGAAAGAAGACCTCAACGCCCAGCACCGCACCGTCCGCGCCTAGGTCGAACACGCCCTGGCCAGGATGAAGTGCTAGGCGGGCGCAACCGGTGGTAGCGCTCGGAATGTGCTCGGTGAGTCGTGGGCACGCACCCGTAGCTCTGGTCAGTGTCGGGCAGCGGTGGGTACCAGGCGTTGCCAGGCGATGAACGCATGCTCGGTGTGTGCTCCACCGGTCGGAGCAGCGGCGGCTGCCAGCGGTGAGCATCGGTGGGCACTCCTGGGCACTCGTGGCTGTCCGCTGGCAGGTAAGCTGGGCCCTCGCGCCCTCGTAGCTCAGGGGATAGAGCATCGGTTTCCTAAACCGTGTGCAGGACGCACCTGGCGGGAGATGAGAGCCCCTCTGCAATTGAGCTGCCCGCCCGTGCGAGCGTTACGGGACGAGCCGCCGGATGGCGATGATCTCACTGTGCCATTCCTCCAGGTGACTGATCTTGACGACGTCCCCGGAAGCTGGAGCCTGCACGATCTTGCCAGCACCGAGGTACATGCCTACATGGCGAGGGTTGCG
>NZ_JAEMUW010000031.1 GCF_016598485.1 Micromonospora coerulea
ACACGACACCCGCAGGGGGCTGCGGTGGTGCCGCGTGAAACGGAAAGTCTTGGCAGGATCTGCCCGGCGGCAGTGGCCTGTGCTCGGGCGTCCAGGGGGAGGTAACCACCCGGGCCGGCGGCGCATTCCACCAGGCTCACGGGCTCCGGCTGGGGCCGGGGTTCCAGGGGTAGGTAACGGTCCCGGCCGGCCGGGTGTTCCCACCGCCCTGCGGTTTCCAGGCGGCGCACCGGGGTGGGGTTCCTCGGTGGTATGCCATGTTCAACGACCCGGCACCCCGCCGCCATTCCACCCCCGGGGTGGTCCCGGCCACCGGACACTCCACCCCGAACCGGACCCCCCGCCCACCCGGGCCCAGCCCGACCCGGACACCCCGACCTTTCCGGGCGACGCCAGACGCCAGGGCCCGCAGTGGGTGGAGCGCGCGGCGACGGGCCGGCCGCCGGAAAACCGGTCACTGCTCGCGGCGGCCGATTTGGGCGCGGGTTGTCACGCTCCGTTCGTGGCGGGCGGAGGTCCGGGCGTTCCGGCCGGGTCGGGGTGGACCTGGCCGGAGGCCCGATCCGTGACCTCGGCGGTCAACTGGCGCGGCACCGTCGGCCGCGGCGCAGCCGGCTCGCCGGACCAGGGGACGTCCGGGGACCGGTGGAAGGCGATTCCCGCCCGGTCCCACCGCGGGCCCTGGCCGGCCAGTCGGTCCCGGAACCCGACCCAGTCGTGGGCCGCCCGGGGTGACCAGCCCAGTTCGGCGGTGGCGGGCAGCCGGGGCAGCAGCATGAACTCGATCTCCGCCAGCGAGGTGACTGACTCCGTCCAGAGCGGCGCCTCGACGCCGAGCACGGCGTCGGCCGGGACGCCGGTCAGGTGCGTCCCCGGGTCCCAGTCGTACGCCCGGCGCACGTCGATCAGGCCGGCCCAGTCGTGCCCGATGGGGGTGTCCGGGGCGTACTTCATGTCGAAGTAGGCGTGGTTGCCGGGGGAGAGGATCAGCCGGGCGCCCTGGCGTACGGCGGCGGCGATGTCCGGGTCGTCGCCGTTGGTGCCCCACCACTGGAGCACCCGCCCGTCCAGGTGCGCGGCCGGCGCGAGCTGGTGCCAGCCGACCACGGTCTTGCCCAGTCCGGCGACGATCCGCTGCGCCCGCTCGACGAAGCCGGTGTACGCCGCACCCTTGACCTTGAACGCCTCGTCGCCGCCGATGTGCAGCCATGGCCCCGGGGTGAGGGCGGCCACCTCGCCGAGCACGTCGGCGACGAAGTCGTACGTCCGCTCGTCGGCCGGATCGACGTAGCTGAAGCCGACGTCGGTGCCGGTGTACGGCGGCGGCGGGATCTTGCCCGGCGCCAGCTCGGGGTATGCGACCAGCGCCGCGTTGGTGTGCCCGGGCAGGTCGATCTCCGGCACCACGGTGACGTGCCGGCGGGCGGCGTAGCGGACGATGCGTCGGTAGTCGGCGGCGGTGTACCAGCCGCCGGGGCCGCCACCCACCTCCGTGCTGCCGCCGACGGTGGCGAGCCGGGGCCAGGAGTCGATCGCGATCCGCCAGCCCTGGTCGTCGGTGAGGTGCAGGTGCAGGTGGTTGAGCTTGTACCGGGCCAGGTGGTCGATCACCCGCAGCACGTCGGCCACGCCGAAGAAGTGCCGCGCCACGTCGAGCATCGCGCCCCGGTACGGGAACCGGGGCCGGTCCACGATCAGCCCACCGGGCACCACCCACCGCTCGGCGACCGGGGTCGGGCTGTCGATCGCCGCCGGGAGGAGCTGCCGCAGCGTCTGCACCCCGTGGAAGAGCCCGGCCGGGGTGACGGCGACGATCCGGACCCCGCCGGTGGTCACGTCGAGCCGGTACCCCTCGTCGCCCAGGTCGACCGCGCCGACCTCGCCGCTGACGCCTACGGCCAGCGGACCCGGGCCGGCCAGGGTGAGCACGAGCGGACCCTCGGGGTCGGCCACGTCGGTGACCGGCAGCGGGTAGCCGGTCGCCGGGCGCAGCAGCTCGGCGAGCTGCTCGCCGACGTCCCGGGCTGCCGGGTCGAGGCTGACCCGGACCGCGGCGTCCGCCGGTAGAACGAAGTCGGCGGTCGGGTCCGCCGCCACCCGCTCGGGGGCCGGGATCACGTCGCCGAGGCGGACCGGGGCCGGCCCGGCGAGCAGGTCGGCGGCCGTCCGCGCGGCCACCCGGGCCAGGTCGGCCGCCGCCGGCTGGTGGGCGGGGAGTCCGGCCGGGTCGGTCGCGGGTGCCGTCGTGGCCGGTCCCAACGGGTCCGGACCGGTGGCGGGGGTGGCGGAGGGGGTGGGCGGCACGGCGACGGCTCCCGGGTGTATTCGCGTCGGATATGGCAAAGGTGAGGTTCGGCAAAACGAGCGCTGTCAAGAGTACGAGGGGGAGCGGCAATGCGTGATCGTGCGCGTGGAACCGTTCCCAGAAACCGGCACGAACGCGGAAAGTCGTGATGGCTGTGCCTATTGTCACCGAACGGTCCCGGGCCACTCGATGTTCGCTTAACCTTCGCCCACGATCGCGGACGACACCGGGATTAGCGGTGGTCGGCTCCGGGGTATGAGCAACTGAACCTTCGTTAAGTGTCAATGCGGACGCGTGTGGGAGGCTCCGGTGGCAGCGCAAGAGACGGTCGATCACAAGTACGTCTACGACTTCGCCGAGGGCAACAAGGAGCTCAAGGAGCTGCTCGGCGGCAAGGGTGCCAATCTCGCCGAGATGACCAACCTCGGCCTGCCGGTCCCGCCCGGCTTCACCATCACCACCGAGGCCTGCAAGGCGTACCTGGCCACCGGCCGGGAGCCGGACGGGCTGGCCGGCCAGATCGAGGCGCACCTGGAGTCCCTGGAGCGGGAGATGGGGCGCAAGCTCGGCGACCCGCAGGACCCGCTGCTCGTCTCCGTGCGCTCCGGCGCGAAGTTCTCCATGCCCGGCATGATGGAGACCGTCCTCAACGTCGGCCTCAACGACCGCAGCGTCGTCGGGCTGAGCGCACAGGCGGGCGGGAACGACCGGTTCGCCTGGGACTCCTACCGCCGGCTGATCCAGATGTTCGGCAAGACCGTGTGCGAGGTGCCGGGCGAGGAGTTCGAGCACGCGCTCGACGAGGCCAAGCGCGCCAAGGGTACGACGAACGACCTGGACCTGGACGCGGACGATCTGCGCGGGCTGGTCGACGCGTACAAGCGGATCTTCGCCAAGCACACCGGCCGGGAGTTCCCGCAGGAGCCCCGGGAGCAGCTCGACCTGGCCATCCGCGCGGTCTTCGAGTCGTGGAACGCCGAGCGCGCGGTGGTCTACCGCCGGCAGGAGCGGATCCCGGCCGACCTGGGCACCGCGGTCAACGTGGTGGCCATGGTCTTCGGCAACCTCGGCTCCGACTCCGGCACCGGCGTCGCCTTCACCCGCGACCCGGGCAGCGGCGCGCAGGGCATCTACGGTGACTACCTGGCCAACGCGCAGGGCGAGGACGTCGTCGCCGGCATCCGCAACACCGTGCCGTTGCAGGAGTTGGAGCAGCTCGACAAGAAGTCCTACGACGAGCTGCTCAGCTTCATGGCCCGGCTGGAGGAGCACTACAAGGACCTCTGCGACATCGAGTTCACCATCGAGCGCGGCAAGCTCTGGATGCTCCAGACCCGGGTCGGCAAGCGCACCGCCGCCGCCGCGTTCGTCATCGCCGGGCAGCTCGTCGACGAGGGCCTGATCGACCTGGACGAGGCGCTGCACCGGGTCAACGGCGCGCAGCTCGCCCAGCTGATGTTCCCCCGGTTCCGGCTCGACCACGAGTTCCAGCCGGTGGCCAAGGGCATCGGCGCCTCGCCGGGCGCCGCCTCCGGCAAGGTGGTCTTCACCTCCGCCCGCGCGGTCGAGCTGGCCGCCGAGGGGGAGGCGGTGATCCTGGTCCGCCGGGAGACCAACCCCGACGACCTCAACGGCATGATCGCCGCCAAGGGCATTCTCACCTCGCGCGGCGGCAAGACCAGCCACGCCGCCGTGGTGGCCCGCGGCATGGGCAAGACCTGCGTCTCCGGCGCCGACGAGATCGACGTCAACGTGCCGGCGAAGAAGTTCACCGTGGCCGGGCAGACGGTCAGCGAGGGTGACGTCGTCTCCATCGACGGCACCACCGGCAAGGTCTACCTCGGCGAGGTGCCGGTCATGCCGTCGGAGGTGGTGCAGTACTTCGAGGGCAGCCTCGATCCGGAGCACATCGACAACGCGCTGGTCCGGGCCGTACACCGGATCATGACGCACGCCGACGGCAAGCGGCGGCTGGCGGTCCGGACGAACGCCGACACCGGCGCGGACGCCGCGCGGGCGCGGCGGTTCGGTGCCGAGGGCATCGGCCTGTGCCGCACCGAGCACATGTTCCTCGGCGACCGGCGGGAGCTGGTGGAGCGGCTGATCCTGGCCCGCACCGACGACGAGCGGGACGGCGCGCTGGCGGCGCTGCTGCCGCTGCAGCGGGCCGACTTCGAGGAGATCTTCCGCGAGATGGACGGCCTGCCGGTCACCGTGCGGCTGATCGACCCGCCGCTGCACGAGTTCCTGCCGCCGCTGGAGCAGCTCGCGGTCAACGTCGCGGTCGCCCAGGAGCGCGGCGAGGACGTGGCCAAGGAGGAGGCGCTGCTCGCCGCCGTGCGGCGGATGCACGAGGAGAACCCGATGCTCGGCCTGCGCGGCGTACGGCTGGGTCTGGTCATCCCCGGCCTGTTCGCCATGCAGGTCCGGGCGATCGCCGAGGCGGCCGTCACGGTCGCCCGCAGCGGCGCGGTGGCCAAGCCGGAGATCATGGTCCCGCTGGTCGGCGCGGTGCAGGAGCTGGAGACGGTCCGCGCCGAGGCCGAGAAGATCATCGCCGAGGTGGTCGCGGACAGCGGCGTCGAGGTGCTGATCGGCACCATGATCGAGGTACCCCGGGCGGCGCTGACCGCCGGGCAGATCGCCGAGGCGGCGCAGTTCTTCTCCTTCGGCACCAACGACCTGACCCAGATGGCCTGGGGCTTCTCCCGCGACGACGTCGAGGGGGCGTTCTTCTGGCGCTACCTGGAGCTGGGCATCTTCGGCATCTCGCCGTTCGAGTCGATCGACCGGGAAGGCGTCGGCCGGCTGGTCCGAATCGCCGCCGAGGAGGGCCGGGCCGCCCGGCCCGAGCTGAAGCTCGGCGTCTGCGGTGAGCACGGCGGGGACCCCGATTCGGTGCACTTCTTCCACGAGGTCGGCCTGGACTACGTCTCCTGCTCCCCCTTCCGGGTCCCGGTGGCCCGCCTGGAGGCCGGCCGCGCCGCGGTGGAGACCGACGGCTCCGACTCCCGCTGACCCGACCCACCTACCTCCCCACGCCCACCGCCGGGTCGATCCAGGGCAGGCCGTCGTTGGTTGATCTCCGATCACCGTGATCTCTCTGGATCGACGGCGGGGGCGCCACGGGAGGCGGTGGGGCGGGGGCGCGCCGAATCAGGCGGGCGGGCGTAGCCTTGGCGCACTGTCTGATCAACCGGGGAAGGATGGCCGCATGACCAGCGTCTGGGAGAGCCTGACCGTCGATGCCCAGGACCCGTCCCGGCTCGCCCACTGGTGGGCGGAGGCGCTCGGCTACCAGGTGATCAGCGACAAGCCGGACGAGGTGGAGATCCGGCGGGCACCGGACGTGGCCCCGGGCATCGTGTTCGTCCCGGTCGCGGACGGCAAGGTCACCAAGAACCGGCTGCACATCGACTTGCGCCCGGCCGACCAGGAGGCCGAGGTCGAGCGGCTGGTCGACATGGGCGCCCGGCACGTCGACGTGGGCCAGGGGGACGTGCAGTGGACGGTGCTGGCCGACCCGGAGGGCAACGAGTTCTGCGTGCTGCGACAGCGGGGATGACGGTTGAGCGCCGGTCCGTCTGACGATGCGGCGCGCCTGATCGACGAGGCGCCCAAGGACACCGGGTACGGGCGGTCGCCGTACGAGCGGGACCGGGCGCGGGTGCTGCACTCGGCCGCATTCCGCCGGCTCGCCGCGAAGACCCAGGTGCACACGGCCGGCACCGACGACTTCCTGCGAACCCGGCTGACCCACTCGCTGGAGGTGGCGCAGATCGCCCGCGAGATGGGGGCCCGGCTGGGCTGCGACCCCGACGTGGTGGACACCGCCGGGCTGGCGCACGACCTCGGGCACCCGCCGTTCGGGCACAACGGCGAGGAGGCGCTCGACGAGCTGGCCGCCGACTGCGGCGGCTTCGAGGGCAACGCCCAGACGCTGCGGGTGCTCACCCGGCTGGAAGCGAAGGTGCTCGCCCCGGACGGGCGCCCCGCCGGGCTCAACCTGACCCGGGCCTCCCTCGACGCGGTCAGCAAGTACCCGTGGCCGCGCCGCCCCGGCCGGCGCAAGTTCGGCGTGTACGCCGACGACCGCCCGGTCTTCGACTGGTTCCGTGCCGGCGCCCCGGCCGACGGCCGGCGCTGCCTCGAGGCGCAGGTGATGGACTGGGCCGACGACGTGGCCTACTCGGTGCACGACGTCGAGGACGGCATCCACGGCGGGTACGTCAGCCTGCGCCCGCTGCTCGAGGACGCCGACGAGCGGCGGGCGCTCTGCGCCGACGTGGCGGCCGCGTACTCGGGGGAGTCCCCGGACGACCTGGGCGGGGTGCTGGTCGAGCTGGCGGCCGACCCGGTGCTCGCCCCGCTCGTCGGGTACGACGGCAGCCACCGCGCCCAGGCGGCGTTGAAGGCGACCACCAGCGTGCTCACCGGGCGGTTCGTCTCGACCGTGGTGGCCGCCACCCAGCAACGCTTCGGCCCCGGCCCGCACCGTCGGTACGCCGCCGACCTGGTGGTGCCCCGCCGGATCCGGGCGCAGTGCGCGCTGCTCAAGGGCATCGCGCTGCGGTACGTGATGCGCCGCCCGGGCGCCGGCCCCCGGTACGCCGTGCAACGGGAGATCCTCGCCGAGCTGGTCGCCGTCCTGGTCGACCGGGCGCCGGAGGGGCTCGACCCGGTCTTCGCCCCGCTGTGGCGGGACGCGCCGGACGACGCGGCCCGGCTGCGGGTGGTGGTCGACCAGGTGGCCTCGCTCACCGACCCGGCGGCGCTCGCCTGGCACGGCCGCCTGGTGGGCGCCCGGCCCGGTCTCGGCTGACCGCCCGGCGGGTGGCCCCGCGCTCAACCGGCGCGCCCGGCGCCGGCGCCGGCGGGCGCGGGGGGCGGTCGGTGGGCGCTCCGGATGACTTAGGTTAGCCTAAGCAGCATGAGTGAGCGCCCGAAGAAGGTCACCGCCGCCACCGTCCTGCGGACCGAGCGGCCCACCCCGCACCTGATCCGGCTGGTGCTGGGCGGCGAGGAGCTGACCGGCCTGCCGGTGGGCGCGTACACCGACCACTACATCAAGTTCCTCTTCCCGCCCGCCGGGGTGGTCTACCCGCACCCGGTCGACCTGGCCGCGCTCAAGCGTGACCTGCCCCGGGAGCGGTGGCCGCGACTGCGGGCGTACACCGTGCGGGCCTGGGACGCGGTCGCGGGCGAGCTGACCGTGGACGTGGTGCACCACGGCGACGAGGGGCTTGCCGGTCCGTGGGCCGCCGCCCTGCGCCCGGGCGACCGGGTGCTCTTCACCGGCCCCGGTGGCGCGTACGCCCCGGACCCGGCCGCCGACTGGCACCTGCTGGTCGGGGACGAGAGCGCCCTGCCGGCGATCGCCGCCGCCCTGGAGCGGCTGCCGGTCGGCGCGCCCGCCAAGGTCTTCCTCGAGGTGGCCGGCCCGGCCGACGAGTTGCCGCTGGCCAGCCCCGGCGCGGTGGAGCTGACCTGGCTGCACCGGGCCGGTCGTTCGGTCGGCGCGGCGCTGGTCGCGGCGGTGACGGCGCTGGACTTCCCGCCCGGCGCGGTGCACGCCTTCGTGCATGGCGAGGCGGGCTTCGTCAAGGAGTTGCGCCGGCTGCTGCGGGTCGAGCGCGGGGTGCCCCGGGAGGCGCTCTCCATCTCCGGCTACTGGCGCCTCGGCATGAACGACGAGGGCTGGCGCTCCACCAAGGCGGACTGGAACGCCCAGGCCGAGGCCGTGGAGGCGATGGTCGCCGCCTGACCGGTCGCGGTCCGGCTCGCGGTCCGACGGCACCCTGCGCTCCGGCGGGAGTGGGTCTACCTCGGGATGTAGTAGGGGTGCTACATTTCGCCGTACTGATCCGACGCATACCCGGGGAGCGGCCATGACCGCGGTCGAACTACCGGGAGTCGACGCGGCTCCCCACGCACCCGACGACCACCTCGTCCTCGACGTCCGCGACCTGCGCATGCGCTACGGCAGCGTCGACGTGCTGCACGGGGTCGACTTCACCGCCCGGCGCGGCGAGGTGCTCGCCCTGCTCGGGCCGAACGGGGCCGGCAAGACCACCACCATCGAGATCCTCGAGGGCTTCCGGCTGCGTTCGGCCGGCGACGTCCGCGTCCTCGGGGTCGACCCCGGCCGGGGCGACGAGCGGTGGCGGGCCCAGATGGGCGTGGTGCTCCAGTCCTGGCGGGACCACGGCAAGTGGCGGGTCCGGGACCTGCTGGCCCACCTCGGCGACTTCTACGCGCCCTACGCGACCGACCGGATCCGTCGCCCCTGGCCGGTCGACGAGCTGTTGGACACGGTCGGCCTCGCCGTGCACGCCGAGAGGCGGGTGCACCAGCTCTCCGGCGGCCAGCGTCGCCGGCTGGACGTGGCGGTCGGCATCGTCGGCCGCCCGGAGCTGCTCTTCCTCGACGAGCCCACCGTCGGCTTCGACCCGGCCGCCCGCCGCGAGTTCCACGAACTCGTCCACCGGCTCGCCGACTCCGACGAGACCACCATCCTGCTCACCACCCACGACCTCGACGAGGCCGAGAAGCTCGCCGACCGGATCCTGATCCTGGCCGGCGGGCGGATCATCGCCGACGGCTCGCCGGACGAGCTGGCCCGCCGGGTGGCCGGGGACGCGGAGATCCGGTGGACCCGCGGCGGGGAGCGGTTCGTGCACGCCGCGACGGACGCGACGGGCTTCGTCCGCGAGCTGCTGCGGCAGCACGGCGACGCGGTGCGGGAGCTGGAGGTCCGCCGGGCCAGCCTGGAGGACGCCTACATGGCGCTGGTGTACGAGCAGGAGTCCGGTGCCCGGGTCGGCGCGGCCGCCCGGGTCTGGCAGACGGGAGACGAGCGATGAGCCCGACCGGAGCCGCCGTCCGGGCCGGCGTGCGGCGCGGCGTGATCGAGCTGCGCAACACCTTCACCAACTTCCAGGACCTGTGGAACTACTTCTTCCCCACCGCGGTGCTGCTGGTCGCGATGTTCTTCATGCGCGGCGCCACCGTGCCCGGCACCACCTTCTCCCTCGGCGCCCGGACGCTGCCCAGCGCCCTCGGCATGGGGTTGGCCTTCGGCGGCATGCTCGTGCTGGCCCAGCAGCTGGTGGTCGAGCGGGAGGACGGCACCCTGCTGCGCGCCAAGGCCACCCCGAACGGGATGCTGGGCTACCTGGTCGGCAAGATCACTTTGATGTCGGCGGTCGCCCTGGTCAGCATGTTCATCCAGCTGGTACCGGCGTTGTTCTTCCTGGACGGGCTCCGGGTGACCAGTCCCGCGGCCTGGTTCACCCTGGCCTGGGTCGCCGTGCTCGGTCTGGTCGCCACCCTGCCCATGGGTGCGGTCATCGGCTCGCTGATCGAGAACCCGCGCAACCTCGGCCTGGTCATGCTCCCGACGATGGGCCTGGTCGCCCTCTCCGGCATCTTCTACCCGATCAACGGCTACCCCGGCTGGCTCCAGGCCGTCGCGCAGGTCTTCCCGATCTACTGGCTAGGGTTGGGCATGCGCTCGGCGCTGCTCCCGGACGGCTTGGCCGCGGTCGAGATGGACGGCTCCTGGCGGCACCTGGAGACGCTCGGCGTGCTGGGCCTCTGGGCGGTGCTCGGGCTGGTGCTGGCCCCGGTGGTGCTGCGCCGGATGGCCCGCCGGGAGTCGGGCTCGCGGGTCGCCGCGCGCCGGGAGCGCGCCATGCAGCGGGTGGTATGAGAGGGCGGCCATGAGTGAGACGGTGTACAACCGGATCGCGATGCTGCGCGCCGAGCGGGGCATCTCCCGCCGGCAGCTCGCCGACGCCCTCGGCGTGCACTATCAGACCGTCGGCTACCTGGAGCGGGGCGAGTTTCGGCCGAGCCTGCACCTGGCGCTGCGGATCGCCGCGTACTTCGAGGTGCCGGTGGAGGTGGTCTTCTCGATCGAGCCGTTCCCGCGGATCGGGGACGCCGCCGCCGCCGGCCGCACCGCCTGACCCGGCGGCCGGCGGCGTTCGCCACACGGCCGTGCCCCGACCGCCGGATCGCCGGTCCGGCAGGGCAGGATGTACGCCGAGGAGGTGGCGCAATTGGCGGGGCGGATCCGGGACGAGGACATCGCGCTGGTCCGCGAGCGCACCTCCATCGCCGAGGTCATCTCCGACACGGTCACCCTGAAGTCGGCCGGCGGCGGCAACCTGAAGGGGCTCTGCCCGTTCCACGACGAGAAGAGCCCGTCGTTCAACGTCTCGCCCGCCCGCAACGTCTGGTACTGCTTCGGTTGCGGGGCCGGCGGCGACGCGATCAAGTTCCTGATGGACGCGGAGCACCTGAGCTTCGTCGAGTCCGTCGAGCGGCTCGCCGCCCGCGCCGGCCTCCAGCTGCGGTACGTGGAGGACGACCGATCCGCCCCGCGCAGCCGCCCCCAGCAGGGGCAGCGGCAGCGCCTGGTGGCCGCGCACGCCGCCGCGGTGGAGTTCTACCGGGGGCAGCTCACCACGGCCGGCGCGCGGCCGGCCCGGGAGTTCCTGGCCCAGCGCGGCTTCGACCGGGCCGCCGCCGAGCGGTACGGCTGCGGCTTCGCCCCGGACGGTTGGGACCTGCTCACCAAGCACCTGCGCCAGCAGGGCTTCAGCCACGACGAGCTGGTCACCGCCGGGCTGTCCCGGCCCGCCCGGTCGGGCTCGCTGATCGACCGGTTCCGCCGCCGGCTGCTCTGGCCGATCCGCGACCTCACCGGCGACGTCATCGGGTTCGGCGCCCGCAGGCTCTTCGACGACGACGACGGCCCGAAGTACCTGAACACCCCCGAGACGCCGATTTACAAGAAGTCGCACGTCCTCTACGGCATCGACCAGGCCAAGCGGGAGATCGCCAAGCAGGGCAAGGTGGTCGTGGTCGAGGGCTACACCGATGTGATGGCCTGCCACCTGGCCGGCGTCACCACCGCCGTGGCGACCTGCGGCACCGCCTTCGGCTCGGACCACATCGGCGTACTGCGCCGCCTGCTGCTGGACACCGACGCGGTGGCCGGCGAGATCATCTTCACCTTCGACGGCGACGCCGCCGGCCAGAAGGCCGCGCTGCGCGCGTTCGAGGACGACCAGCGCTTCGTCGGGCGCACCTTCATCGCGGTCAGCCCGGACAACATGGACCCGTGCGAGCTGCGGCTGGCCAAGGGCGACCTGGCGGTCCGGGACCTGGTCGCCCGCCGCGAGCCGCTGGTCGACTTCGCGCTCCGCCACCTGATCAACCGGTACGACCTGGACACCGTCGACGGCCGGGTGGAGGCGATGCGCCGGGCCGCCCCGCTGGTCGCGAAGATCAAGGATCGGGAGAAGCGCCCGGAGTACGTCCGCAAGCTCGCCGGTGACCTCGGTATGGAGATCGAGCCGGTGCAGCGGGCGGTGCTGACCGCCGGCAACGGCCAGCCGTCCGGCGAGCGCCCCGCCCCGGCCCGCCCGGCCCCGGCCGTGCCCGCAGTGGACAGCCCGCAGTCGATGGTCGAGCGGGAGGCGCTGAAGCTCGCCCTCCAGGAGCCGGTGCTGGCCGGCCCGATGTTCGACGCGATCGAGTCCGGCGAGTACCGGCACCCCGTCCACGGGGCGGTGCGCGCCGCGGTCGCGGCGGCCGGTGGCGCGGCGGCGGCCACCGGCGGCGCGGTCTGGATCGAGCAGGTCCGCGACGCCTGCGAGGACCTGGCCGCCCGCGCGCTCGTCGGCGAGCTGGCCGTCGAACCGCTGCGCATCGACGGCGAGCCGGACCCGCGCTACGTGTCGATCACCATGGCCCGGCTCCAGTGGGGCTCGGTCACCAGCCGGATCAGGGACCTCAAGTCCAAGATCCAGCGGATCAACCCGGTCAGCAACAAGGACGAGTACTTCGCGCTCTTCGGGGAGCTGCTCTCCCTGGAGCAGCACGCTCGGGCACTGCGCGAGCAGGCCGCGGGAGGGCTGTGATGGGACTGTTCAACCGCAAGCCGAAGCTGCCGCCGGCCGCCCGCCCGCCGCTGGCCGCCGACGAGCGGGTGCTCGCCTGGGCCGCCGTCGGCAACGGCGAGGGCGACGGCGTGGTCGTGGCCAGCAACCTCGGGCTCTGGCTGCCCGGCCGCGGGCACCGGCTGGGCTGGCACGACATCCTCAAGGCGGTCTGGTCGGGGCGCGAGCTCACCGTCACCCCGGCCGACCCGGTCGCCGAGCGGGACGGTTACCTGGTGGTGGCCGACTGCCCCGCCGAGACGTACCTGCTGCTCGACCCGGGGGAGCTGCCGCACCAGGTGCGGGCCCGGGTCACCCGGTCGGTGGCGTACACCGCGCACCACGAGGTGCCCGGCGGCGCCGGCCGGATCGCCGCCCGCCGGGTGGCCGGCGTGGACGGGCTGACCTGGACGGTCCGCTACGACCCGGGCACCCCGGTCGACGACGAGGCGGTGACCGCCGAGACCGACCGGCTGGTCGCCGCCGCCCGCGCCGCGACCGCTCCGGCCGACGTCTGAGGCGTACCCCAACGGTGGAGCCGAGCCGCCAGTGAACCGGGTGCCGGGGGCGGGCCCGGCGCGACCCGGGGCGAGCGCCCGGCCGCGATGCCAGGCCCGGACGGGATGTCCGGACCCGGCCCGGGTGGATCAGTTTGCGCCGAGGTCCTGCAACGCCTTGGCCGCGCCCCGGTGCAGTGGCACGGGGTCGGTCTTGCGGGCGTTCTCCAGGCTGATGCCCTTGGCGGCCGGATTGGCCTGGGCGAGGGCGTCCTTCTTCTCGAAGACCGTCTTCGTGATCGCGCAGGCGACGTTCGCGTCGAGGTTCTTTCGGACCAGCAGCACATTCGGCACCACGATGGTGGGGGTGTCTGCCGTGGTCCGGTAGACGTCCGCGCGGATCGTCCCGGCCTGGTACGCGGGGTTGAGTTCGGTCATCTTCGGCAGCAGCGGAGTGATGTCTATGAACTTCACCTTGTCGCCGGCGGTGGTGAACAGGTCGGTCACCCCGCCGGTGGGCAGCCCGCCGGACCAGAAGAAGCCGTCGATGCTGCCGTCCTTCATACCCTCGACGGTCTTGGTCAGGTCGAGCCGCTGCGCCTGGATGTCCTTGGCCGGGTCCAGCCCGGCGGCCTGCAGCAGCCGGTTCGCGATGACCTCGGTGCCGGACTTGGGGGAGCCGGTGGAGATCTTCCTGCCCTTCATGTCGGCGACCGAGGTGATCCCCGATTCGGCGCGGACCACCACCTGGGTGTAGTTGTCGTAGATCCGGGCGAGCGCCTCGACCGGCTGCGGGGCGGTGAAGCTGCCCTTGCCCTGCACCGCGTTGACCGCCGTGTCGAAGAGCGAGAAGGCGACGTCGTACTGGCCGCCGACCAGCTGCTCGACGTTCTGCACCGAGGCGCCGGTCTCCGCGGCGGTGCCGGTCAGCTTGCCGTCAGTGGCCGCGGAGAGCTGGCCGGCCAGGGCGTTGCCGACCACGTAGTAGACCCCGGTGGCGTTGCCGGTGGCGATGCCGACCCGCGTGTTCTCGGTGACCTTGCAGGTGACCTCGCTGGCGGCGTCGTCCTTCGCCGCGCCGCCCTGACGGCCCCCGCATCCGGCGGCACCCGCCGCGACGATGGCCAGCGCGCCCACCCCCGCGGCGATCCGCACGTTCATCCGTCCCACTACATCTCCTCCCGCTGGTTCACTGGTGATGGCGATGGCGCGTCGGCCCGGTCGGCGGCGCCGCGTCGTACGAGCACACCCGCCACCGTCGCGGCGGCCAGGACCGCGCCGACCGTGACGGGTACGGGTTCCAGCCAGAGCAGCGCCAGCCCGGCGAGCGCGCCGAGCAGCCGCTCCGGCGGGCCTGCCGGGCCGATGCCGGGCAGCCAGCCGCCCGCCGCGACGGCCAGCACGGCGACGCTGAGCGCAACGACCGCCCCGGCCACGGCGATCCGCCCCGGACCGCCGATGCCGAGCAGCCCGAGGCCAGCCGGGGTGATCACGAAGGCGATCGGGATGAGGTAGGCCGGCAGGGCGTACCGCAGGGTCTGCCACATGGTCGGCACCAGCCGGCCGCCGGTCACCGCTGCGGCGGCCACCGCCGCGAGCGCGGTCGGCGGGGAGACCTCGGACAGGACCGCGAAGTAGAAGACGAACATCGCCGCGGCGGGCGCGGCGACGCCCAGGTTGAGCAGGGCCGGGCCGATGATCACCCAGCCGATCACGAACGAGGCGGTGACCGGCACGGCCAGGCCGAGCAGGCTGAGCGCGATCGCGGCGAGCAGCGCGGTGAGCGCCAGCACCACCGCCGGGTCCGAGCTGACCGCCTGCGCCCCGCCGACCAGCAGCGCGGCCGCCTGCGGGCCGAGGCCGGTCTTGGTGGTGGTCGCCGTGATGATGCCCGCCGCGGCGCAGACCGCGGTCACTGCGAGTACCCCGCGCACGCCGCCGCTGAGCGCGGCCACCAGGCGGGCGGGGCTGAGCCGGTGCCGCCGGTCCAGGAAGGACAGCGCGGCGGCCAGGACGGTGGCGGCCACCACGGCCCGCGTCGCGGACATGCCGAGCGCGAGCAACACGATGATCACGAGCAGCGAGAGGAAGTGGTAGCCGAAGCGGGCCAGCAGCCGCCAGGCAGAGCCGGTGTCGATCACCACCGGGCGCACGCCGGAGCGCCGGGCGTCGATCTCGACCGAGAGCAGGATGCCGAGGTAGTAGAGGACCGTCGGGACGGTCGCCCAGCCGAGCACCTGGAGGTACGACACGCCCAGGTACTCGGCGATGATGAAGGCCGCCGCGCCGAGGGTGGGCGGGGAGAGGATCGCCCCCACGCCCGCGGCGGCCAGCATGCCGCCCGCACGCTCCGCCGGGTAGCCGGCCCGGCGCAGGATCGGCCAGGTCACCGCGCCGATGCTCACCGTCGTCGCGGCACCCGATCCGGAGACGGTGCCGAGCAGGAAACCGGAGGCGACGGCGGTGCGCCCGGCGGCCGTCCGGGAGCGCCGGAAGGCGGCGGCGGAGAGCTCCACGAAGAATCGGCCCGCCCCGGAGAGGTCCAGCACCGCGCCGTAGATGGTGAAGAGCACGATGTACGAGGCCGCGACGTCCAGCGGCGTCCCGTAGAAGCCGCTGTCGGAGTTGTAGAAGGCGTCGACGAGCTGGCCGAAGTCGAGGCCGGCGTGGGCCACCGGCCAGGACTGCGGCAGCAGCCCGCCGTAGTAGCCGTAGGCCAGGAAGAGCACGCAGACCGCGGGGAGGATCCACCCGGTGGTGCGCCGGCACGCCTCCAGCAGCAGGAGCAGCAGCACGGTGCCCATCGCGACGTCCAGCGGAACGAGCAGGCCCTGCCGGTCGAGGAACGCGTCGTACCCGCCACCGCCGGCGCCGAGGGTGACCGGTAGCACCGGGTAAAGGCAGCTCACCAGCGCCGCGACGGCGAGCGCCCAGTCGATCGGGGTGGGCCCCTTCGCCGCCCGGCCTGCCGCCGTCCCGACCCCCGTCGCCGCACCGTCGGCCGGTACGGCGGGCCCGTCGGCCGGTGGGCCGGGGGCGTCGGCCGTTCCGCGCCGGTGGGGCAGTCGCAGGTCCGCCGGGTACGCGAGGAAGACCATCGGCAGGACGCCGGTCAGGAAGATGATCAGGTAATACTTGCTGCCCTGCGGGAGCGGGAAGAAGACCTGCCAGAGCGCGAGCAGTGCGATCGCCAGCGTCGCCCCGCTGAACAGCAGCCCGATCGGTCCGGAAAGGACGCGCCCCGGTTTCTCGTCCTCGAACCGGGCGGCGAGTTCCCGGGTGTCGGGGTGGGCGCCGGTCGGTCCGTCGTCGGCCCAGGCCGGATCGCCGACCGTTCCGTCGTCGGGCGGGAGGGTGACCGGGGCGGCGTCGTCGGGCGCGGACGTCGTCTCCCGGGAGCCGGCGGGCCGGGGCTTCGGGGGAGAGCCGTCGGAGGAACGAACGGGCGACACGAGGGGAACATACGCGAATTTCGTACACTACGCATTGCCCCTCGTGATTGCGTCAAGTGACGGAAATCGGGTGGCGGTCACTCAGCGCACCCGTGTCCCGGAAGGGTTTCCGCAGTATCCGAGCAAGATCTGTGGCGATATCCGCGCGCCGCACGAGTCCGAAATGGATCTGTCCACTATGAGGCGGAATCGCCACGGCAATCGGCTCGCGGCGGGACCGTCAGGCTGCTCACGCCGGGTAGCGGACATTACTCTCCGTGTTGTCGTGGGTTGCGGTTAATCCGGTCGAAGCTGTCGGACCCGGCCGCTAGGGTCGGCCGGTGACCATTGCTCAACCACTCATCCAGGCTCGGGGGCTGGTGAAGCGGTTCGGCGACTTCACCGCCGTCGACGGCATCGACGTCGAGGTGCGAGCCGGCGAGGCGTTCGGCTTCCTCGGGCCGAACGGCGCCGGCAAGTCCTCCACCATGCGCATGGTCGGCTGCATCTCGCCGCCGAGCGGCGGCGAGCTGCGCATCCTCGGCATGGATCCGGTCCGGGACGGGCCGGCGATCCGGGCCCGGCTGGGCGTCTGCCCCCAGCTGGACAACCTCGACCCGGAGCTGACCGTCCGGGAGAACCTCACGACCTACGCCCGCTACTTCGGCATCCCCCGCCGGGTGGCCCGCGAACGCGCCGCCGAGCTGCTCGACTTCGTCCAGCTCACCGAGCGCGCCGACAGCAAGGTCGAGCCGCTCTCCGGCGGCATGAAGCGCCGGTTGACCATCGCCCGCGCGCTGGTCAACAACCCGGAGATCGTCCTGCTCGACGAGCCCACCACCGGGCTCGACCCGCAGGCCCGGCACCTGGTCTGGGAGCGGCTGTTCCGGCTCACGCAGCAGGGCGTCACCCTGGTGCTCACCACCCACTACATGGACGAGGCCGAGCAGCTCTGCGACCGCCTCGTGGTGATGGACGGTGGGCGGATCGTGGCCGAGGGCTCGCCCCGGGCCCTGATCGAGGAGCACTCCACCCGGGAGGTGGTGGAGCTGCGCTTCGCCGCCGACTCGCAGGAGGCGTTCGCCGGCAAGCTCGACGGGCTGGGGGAGCGGGTGGAGGTGCTGCCCGACCGGATCCTGCTCTACGTCGCCGACGGCGACGCGGCAGTCGCCGAGGTCACCGCGCTCGGCCTCGTCCCGGCCAGCGTCCTGGTTCGGCGCAGCAGCCTCGAGGACGTCTTCCTGCACCTCACCGGCCGGACGTTGGTGGACTGATGGCCGACATGAGCGTGGCGGAGCGGGTCCGGCCGGCGTTGCCGCGGGTGCCGGCGCTGGCGGTGCTCGCGCACTACCTGGTGGGCTACCGGCGCACCTGGCGGGCGGGGGTCTTCTCGTCCTTCCTGCTGCCGGTGCTCACCGTGCTCGGCTTCGGCGTCGGCGTCGGCGCGTACGTCGACCAGGGGGTCGGCGGCGTGCCCTACCTCGCCTGGCTGGTGCCGGGCCTGATCGCGTCCACCGCGTTGCAGGTGGCGATCGGCGAGTCGACCTGGCCGGTGCTGAGCAACTTCCGCTGGATCAAGACGTACTTCGCCCAGGTCGCGGCGCCGCTGCGGATCGGCGACATCCTCGCCGGGCATCTCGCCTTCGTGCTGTTCCGGGTGTTCACCAGCACGGCCGCGTTCCTCGTGGTGACCGCGCTGTTCGGGGCGCTGCGCTCGCCCTGGGCGGTGGCGGTGCTGCCGGTGGTGCTGCTGCTCAGCCTGGCGGTGGCCGCGCCGACGTTCGCGTTCAGCGCCTGGGCGCCGAGCGACAGCTACCTGGCGCTGCTGTTCCGCTTCGCGGTCATCCCGATGACGCTCTTCGCCGGGGTGTTCTTCCCGGTCGAGTCGCTGCCGTCGGGGCTGCGCCAGCTGGCGTACGCGACCCCGCTGTGGCACGGCGTGGACCTCTGCCGGGCCGCCACGCTCGGCGAGGCGCCCCAGTGGTCGGTCGGCGGCCACCTGCTCTACCTCGCCGCCTGGGCGCTCGCCGGCTGGCTGCTGGCCCGGCGGGCGTTCCGTCGCAGTCTCGTCGTCTAGGGGAGGATGTCGTGGTCGGTCTCGTCCTGCCCCGGCTGGTCAGCTTCGAGGGGGCGCCCCGCCGCTCCGCGTCGGTGGCCGAGCGCAACTTCACGTCGCTGAAGAGCGCCTACTGGCTGGTGCTCTTCTCCGGCTTCCTGGAGCCGGTGCTCTACCTGTTCTCCATCGGCATCGGGGTGGGCGCGCTGGTCGGCGACCTCACCCTGCCCGGCGGCCGGGTCGTCTCGTACGCCGCGTTCGTCGCCCCGGCGATGCTGGCCTCGTCGGCGATGACCGGCGCGCTGGCGGAGACCACCTTCAACTTCTTCGGGAAGATGAAGTACATGAAGCTGTACGACGGGATCATCGCGACCCCGGTGCAGCCGTTCGAGATCGCCCTGGGCGAGCTGGGCTGGGCGATGATCCGGGGGTCGCTGTACTCGGCGGCCTTCCTGGTGGTCATGGTGGTGATGGGCCTGACCGGCGTCGGCGCGGCGGTCACCGCCTTTCCGGCCGCGGTCCTGGTCGGCTTCGCCTTCGGCGCGCTCGGCATGGCCGTCGCCACCTTCATGCGCAGTTGGCAGGATTTCGACCTGATGGGTTCGGCCCAGTTCACCCTCTTCCTCTTCTCTGGCACCTTCGTCCCGGCGGAGGCGTATCCGGCCGTGCTGCGCTGGGCGGTCGAGCTGACCCCGCTCTACCGGTCGGTGCACCTGATCCGGGGCATCGCCGTGGGCGCGTCCGGCTGGTCGTGGCTGCTCGACGTGGCGTACCTGCTGGTGCTGACCGCGGTGGGTCTCCTCGTGGCCTCGCAGCGGATGGGCAGGTTGCTCTACAAGTAGGTGGTTAACCCCCTTTCCGTTCGGGCATGTCGAGTCGGACGATGCCGAGCATGAGGGAGGGGCGATGGCCTCCGACGAGTCTTCCGCCCGGGGCGGGCGCGACCGCGATGAGTCCGGCGTGGTCTCCGCGGCCCGCCACGGCGTGGAGCGGGCCCGGGACCGGGCCCACCTGCGCGGCGGGCAGCCGGCCGGCGACGGCCGGAACCGGCGGGGCGGTGCCCCGGGCCGTTCGGGGCCGGTCGGCCCGGACGAGGGGCCGGAGAGCCCGGCCCAGCTGCCGGGCGCCGGGTGGAAGGCCGCGCTGAAGCGCACGGTCAAGGAGTTCCAGGACGACAGCCTCACGGACTGGGCCGCCGCACTCACCTACTACGGCGTCCTCTCGATCTTCCCGGGCACGTTGGTGCTCATCTCGGTGCTGGGGCTGCTCGGCGAGGGTGCCACCGAGGGGGTCAAGGACACCGTCAACCAGGCGGTGCCGCAGGAGAACATCCGCGACATCATCGAGACGGCGATCGAGCAGGCGGGCGCCTCCGGCGGCCTGGCCAGCGTCGCCGCGATCCTTGGTGTGCTCGCTGCCTTCTGGTCGGCCTCCGGCTATATCGCCGCCTTCATGCGCGCCTCGAACAACATCTACGACGTCCCCGAGGGCCGGCCGATCTGGAAGACCCTGCCGATCCGGCTCGGGGTGACCGCGCTGGTCGGCGTGCTGCTGCTGGCCGCCGCGGTGATCGTGGTCTTCACCGGTGGGCTCGCCGAGCAGGTGGGCAGCGCGATCGGGCTCGGCTCGACCGCCCTGACGGTGTGGAACATCGCCAAGTGGCCGGTACTGCTCATCCTGGTCAGCCTGATGTTCGCGATCCTCTACTGGGCCTCGCCGAACGCCCGGCACGGTGGCTTCCGCTGGGTCAGCCCGGGCGGCGTGCTGGCCGTGGTGATCTGGCTGGTGGTCTCCGGCCTCTTCGCCCTGTACGTCAGCAACTTCGGCTCGTACAACAAGACCTACGGGACGCTGGCGGGCGTGATCATTTTCCTGGTCTGGCTCTGGCTGAGCAACATCGCGATCCTGCTCGGCGCGGAGTTCGACGCCGAGCTGGAGCGCGGCCGGGCCATCGAGGCGGGGCACCCCGTCGAGGAGGAGCCGTACGTGGAACTGCGCGACGACCGCAAGCTCAGGAAGAAGCGCAACGCCGCTGGTCGCTGACCCGCTCGACCCGAGCGCCCCGCCGCACCCGCGCGCGGGGCGCTCTCCGTCCCGGGCCCGGCCCGGGCGACGTAGCGGACCCGGTGCGCAATCGCGGGCAGCGCCCCGGGCTCGGGCCGCGCGTGGCACTGCCACGCGCGGCCCTCCTGTTTCCGGAAGCCCGGTGACCAGCGTTGCTTTCCGTGATCCACTACGCGCTTTTGCTCAGATGGACAAAAGTTTGCGTCGGATCGGCCGAAGCTATGGACACGCGGCCCGGAAGGCTCCTACTGTGTCGAGCACGACACATCGCCGTTGCGTCGATGTGAACGACTCCGATGCGGAGGTGAGTCCCGGTGCGGACGGTGGACCCCCTGCACGTACGGCTGCTGCGGCTGCTCCGCGACGAGGGGGCGGTGTCCCGGGCGGAGCTCGGCGACCGGTTGCAGATGCCGCGCCCCCGCCTCCTCGCCGAGCTGGAACGGCTGGTCGGCCTCGGCTACGTCGCCGAGGCGGGGCTGGCCGCGTCGCGGGGCGGCCGACGCTCCACTCTGGTCGAGCTGAGCCCGCAGCTGCGCTTCGCCGCGGTCGACCTGGGCGCCAGCTCCATCGATGTCGAGGTGGTCAACGGACGGCTCGAACCGGTGGCCGCCTATACCGAGCCGGCCGATATCCGCTCCGGTCCCAAGGTCACCCTCCAACGGGTCAACGAGCTGTTGCACAAGGCCAAGGTGGACGGCGCGTACGAGCGGCTCGACGCGGTCGGCATCGGCGTGCCCGGGCCGGTCAGCTTCCGCGACGGCGTGCCCGTCTCCCCGCCGATCATGCCCGGCTGGGACCGCTTCCCCGTCCGTGAGCTGCTCACCCGGGAGCACGGCTGCCCGGCGGTGGTCGACAACGACGTCAACATCATGGCGATCGGCGAGCGGCACGGCGGGGTCGCCCACTCGGTGGACGACTTCCTCTTCATCAAGATCGGCACCGGGATAGGGTGCGGCATCTACCTCAGCGGTGAGGTCTACCGGGGCACCGACGGCTGCGCCGGGGACATCGGCCACATCCAGGTCGACGCGAACGGTCCGATGTGCTCCTGCGGCAACCTCGGCTGCCTGGAGGCGCTGTTCAGCGGCGCCGCGCTGGCCAAGGAGGCGACCGCGGCGGCCCGGGCCGGCATCTCCCCGGCGCTCGCCGAGCGGCTGACCGCCCGGGGCGCGCTGACCGCGCTGGACGTCGCGCAGGGCGCCGCGGAGGGGGACGTGACCTGCATCCAGCTCATCCGCGACGGCGGCCGGCGGGTCGGCAGCGTGCTGGCCGGCCTGGTCAGCTTCACCAACCCGTCGATGATCGTGATCGGCGGCGGGCTGGCCCAGCTCGGGCACATCCTGCTCGCCGAGATCCGCAGCGTGGTCTACCGCCGGTCGCTGCCGCTGGCCACCGGCAACCTGCCCGTCGTCCTCTCCGAGCTCGGCCCGCGGGCCGGGGTCGCCGGGGCGGCCGTGCTCGCCAGCGACCTGGCCTTCGGGGAGGCGTCATGACCGCATCCGACGCCGCGAGCGCGCCGACCCCGCCGGACCCCACCACCATGAGCGAGGAGGTCGCCGTGACGAAGGCGCCGCTGGTCGAGGCCCCCGCCGACACCGTCGCGGGCGAGGTGGTCCTGCGCCTCACCGACGTGGTCAAGACCTTCCCCGGCGTACGCGCGCTGGACGGGGTGCAGCTGGAGGTGCGCGCCGGTGAGGTGCACTGCCTGCTCGGGCAGAACGGCGCCGGCAAGTCCACCCTGATCAAGGTGCTCTCCGGGGTGCACCGGCCGGACTCCGGCGACGTGTACTGGCGGGGCGAGCCCGCCACCTTCGCCAACCCGCAGGCCGCGATGCGGGCCGGCATCGCCACCATCTACCAGGAACTCGACCTGGTCGAGGACCTCTCGGTCGCGGAGAACGCCTTCCTCGGCCACGAGCCGCGCCGGCTCGGCTTCGTCCGCCGGGGCCAGATGGCCCGCCGCACCCGGCAGATCCTCGGCCGGCTCGGCCACCCGGAGATCCCGCCGGGCCGGATGGTCCGGGCGCTGCCCGCCGCCGGCAAGCAGATCGTCAGCATGGCGCGGGCGCTCTCCCACGAGGCCCGACTGATCATCATGGACGAGCCGAGCGCGGTGCTGGCCCACGACGAGGTGGGCAACCTGTTCCGGATCATCCGGGAGCTCACCGCGCAGGGCATCGCGGTCATCTACATCTCCCACCGGTTGGAGGAGATCCGCGAGATCGGCGACCGGGTGACCGTACTCAAGGACGGCCGGACCACGGCGGCGAACCTGCCGGCGCGCGAGACCCCGACCCGCGACCTGGTCTCGCGGATGACCGGCCGCAGCATCGAGTACGTCTTCCCGGACCGCCCGGCCGCCGAACCGGACGGCGCCGAACTGCTGCGGGTGGACGGCCTGACCCGGGCCGGCGAGTTCGCCGACGTGTCGCTGACCGTGCGGGCCGGCGAGATCGTCGGCATCGCCGGGCTGGTCGGCTCTGGCCGCTCGGAGCTGCTGGAGACCATCTTCGGTGCCCGGCGCGCGCAGGCCGGCACGGTCCGGATGGGCGGTCGCGCGCTGCGGCCCGGCAGCGTCGGCGCGGCGGTGCGGGCGGGCATGGGCATGGCCCCCGAGGAACGCAAGAGCCAGGCGCTGCTGCTCGGCGAGCCGATCTATCGCAACGTCACCCTGGCGACCTTCGGCCGGTACGCCCGCCTCGGTTTCACCGACACCGGGCGGGAGCGGGCCGAGGCGGACCGGATCGCCGACTCCCTGGAGCTGCGTCCCCGCGACGTACGCCGGCCGGTCCGCACCCTGTCCGGGGGCAACCAGCAGAAGGTGGTGGTCGGTCGCTGGCTGCTCGGCGACACCCGGCTGCTGCTGCTCGACGAGCCGACCCGGGGCGTGGACGTGGGCGCCCGGGCCGAGCTCTACCAGGTGATCCGCGCGCTGGCCGCCCGGGGCGTCGGCGTCCTGCTGGTCTCCAGCGAGGTGCCCGAGGTGCTGGGGCTGGCCGACCGGGTCCTGGTGATGCGGGAGGGCCGGGTGGTCCGCGAGGCCCCGGCCGGCGAACTCGACGAGAACACGGTGCTCGACCTCGTCATGGCGGGGTCCCTCATGGAAGGTGCGCCAGCATGAGTGAGATGACTCCGACGGCGACGTCGGCGCGGGCGGACCTGCCGGCGCCGTCGCCGCCGGTCGACCCGGCCGAGACGGCGGCGAAGGCCGACGCCGCGCGGCGGCTCTCCTGGTGGCGGGGTGACGGCGGCGAGGGCGTCCGCCGCAACCTCGGCCTCATCGGGGTGCTGGTGGTGCTGATCGTGATCGGCATCCTCACCCGACCGGATCTCTACGGCGACTCGAACTGGGTGTGGGACAACATCCTCACCATCCTCAAGCTCGCCTCGGTGGTCGGCGTGGTCACCGTCGGGATGACCTTCGTGATCATCGGTGGCGGCATCGACCTCTCGGTCGGCGCGATCGTCGCGCTGGCCGGGGTCTGGGCCACCACCGTGGCCACCCAGAGCTACGGCGCCGGGGGCATGGTCTTCGCGGCGCTCACCGTCGGGCTGGCGGTCGGCCTGGTCAACGGGGTGCTCATCTCGTACGGCCGGCTGGTGCCCTTCATCGCCACGCTGGCCGTGCTGGTGGCCGCCCGCGGCCTGGCCGCGGAGATCTCCGACAAGCAGACCCAGGTGTCCAGCAACACCTTCATCAACGGCATCGCCAGCAACAAGCTGCTCGGCATCCCGCTGCTGGTCTACATCCTCGCCGCGGTGGTCGCGGCCGGCTGGGTGCTGCTCAACCGCACCACCTTCGGGCGGCGCACGGTGGCCGTCGGCGGCAACCCGGAGGCGGCCCGGCTGGCCGGCATCAACGTCCGGCGGCACACCCTGCTGCTCTACGCGCTCTCCGGGCTGTGCTGCGGCATCGCCGCCATCATGCTCACCGCCCAGGCCAACTCGGCCCAGGCGGCGATGGCCAACCTCTACGAGCTGGACGCGATCGCCGCCGCGATCATCGGCGGCACGCTGCTCAGCGGCGGGCGGGGAACGATCATCGGCTCCCTGCTCGGCGTGATCATCTTCTCGACGATCACCAACCTCTTCGCCATCAACGGCCTCTCCACCGAGGCCCAGAACATGGTCAAGGGCGGCATCATCGTCGCCGCCGTCCTGGTCCAGCAGGTGCAGTTCCGCAGCCTCACCCAGTTCCTCGGCCGTAACCGGGCCACCACCACCTGACCCATCGCGACATCGGCGGCCACCTCGACAGCGACGGTGGCCGGGCTCAGCACACCCTTTTTCCACCCCACCACCTCATAAATGGAGGTCGTCATGACCCAGCACAGTCGCGATCTGTCGCGCCGCCGGCTGCTGTTCGGCGGGGCCGCGCTCTCCGCCGGCGTCGTGCTCGCCGGCTGCACCAGCAACGAGACGGCGCCGACCGCCGCCCAGACGAAGGCCGCCGCGGCCGGCGGCAACGCCGACCCGGGCAAGAAGGTGACCATCGGCTTCTCCGCCCCGGCCGCCGACCACGGCTGGATCGCCGCCATCACCAACAACGCCAAGGCGCAGGCCGGGGCGTACTCGGACGTGGAGTTCAAGAGCGTGGAGGCCGGCGCGGACGCGGCGGCCCAGCGCGCGGCGCTCTCCACGCTGATCTCCCAGAAGCCGGACGTGATCGTGCTGCTGCCGTACGACGGCAAGGAGCTCAACGCGTTCGGCCTGGAGGCGATGAAGGCCGGCATCCCGGTGGTCAACCTGGACCGGGCCTTCCCCGACGCGCGCGCCTACCGGCTCCAGATCAAGGGTGACAACTACGGCATGGGGGTGGCCGCGGCCACCTACATCGTCGCGCAGCTCAAGGCCAAGGGCGTGAGCAACCCGGTCATCGGCGAGATCCCCGGTATTGACTCGCTGGAGCTGACCCAGGAACGCTCCAAGGGCTTCGCCGACACCCTCGCCGCGAACGGCCTGAAGGTGGCCAACCGGCGCCCGGCCGAGTTCACCGCCGACTCCGGCCAGCAGGCGGCCACCGGACTGCTCCAGGCGCTGCCGAAGATCGACGCGCTCTGGAACCACGACGACGACCAGGGCATCGGCGTCCTGGCCGCGGTCAACCAGGCCAACCGCAAGGAGTTCTTCATGGTCGGTGGCGCCGGCTCGAAGAAGGCGATGGAGGACATCCAGGCCGACAACACGGTGCTCAAGGCCACCGTCACCTACAGCCCGTCGATGGCCTCCTCGGCCATTTCCCTGGCCCGCCTGATCGGCCAGGGCAAGGGCATGTCCGACCTGGTGGAACTCCAGGTTCCCAAGGAGATCGTGCTCGCCTCGGAGACGATCACCAAGGAGAACGCGGGCGACTACCTGAAGCTCGGGTTCTGACACACGGGGGGAGACCCACCTTGTCCACTCACGACAGACACCTGCGGGTCGGCATGGTCGGCTACGCGTTCATGGGCGCGGCGCACTCCCAGGCGTGGCGCACCGTGAACCGGGTGTACGACCTGCCCGCGCGGGTCCGGATGTCGCTCGTCTGCGGCCGGGACGAGTCGAAGGTGGCCGACGCCGCCGACCGGCTCGGCTGGGACGGGTACACCACGGACTGGCGGCGGCTGGTCGAGTCCGACGAGATCGACGTGGTCGACATCTGCACGCCGGGTGACAGCCACTGCGAGATCGCGATCGCCGCGCTGGCCGCCGGCAAGCACGTGCTCTGCGAGAAGCCGCTGGCCAACACCGTCGAGGAGGCGCGCCTGATGGCGGCCGCCGCCGCCCGGGCCCGGGCGGACGGGGTGCGCGCCATGTGCGGGTTCAACTACCGCCGGGTGCCGGCGGTCACCATGATGCGGCAGCTGGTCGCCGACGGACGGCTCGGCGTGATCCGGCACGTCCGGGCGGCGTACCTGCAGGACTGGATCGTGGACCCGCAGTTCCCGCTGGTCTGGCGGTTGCAGAGGGACAGGGCGGGCTCCGGCGCGCTCGGCGACATCGGCGCGCACATCATCGATCTCACGCAGTTCGTCACCGGGCAGCGGATCAGCGGGGTCAGCGCGCTGACCGAGACCTTCGTCAAGGAACGGCCGTTGCCGACCGGGTCGAGCGGCCTGGCCGCCCAGGCGGACGGCAACGGCCGGGCCACCGGCCCGGTCACCGTCGACGACGCGGCGGTCTTCGTCGCCCGCCTCGACGGCGGGGCGGTGGCCACGTACGAGGCGAGCCGCTTCGCCACCGGGCGGAAGAACGCGCTCCGGGTGGAGATCAACGGCTCGCTCGGCACCGTGGTGTTCGACCTGGAACGCCTCAACGAGCTGGAGTTCTACGACGCCACCCGGCCCGCGGCCGAGCAGGGGTTCACCCGGATCCTGGTGACCGAGGGCGAGCATCCGTACATGTCGGCCTGGTGGCCGCCGGGGCACATCATCGGCTACGAGCACTCCTTCACCCACCAGATGCGGGACTTCGTCGAGGCGGTCGCCACCGGCGCCGATCCGACCCCGTCGTTCGCCGACGCGTTGCAGGTCCAGCTGGTGCTGGACGCGGTGACCCGCTCGGCCGAGCAGGGTTCCTCCTGGACGGAGGTGACACCCGCGCTGGCGGCCGAGGTGGCCGCCTGACCCACCGCGGCGCCGGCCGACCCGCCGGCGCCGCCCGACCGGCTTTCCGGAGCCGGCCGGCGAGGGACCGGCCGCGGTTGCGCCCCGCGGCCGGGCCGAGGCCGGCGCCGGAGGGCGTGCCACCGGAACCACTCCGGTGCGGCACGAGCAGCACGGCCGTCCGGTGCGGCCGGACCGGGATTCCCCGGCCGCACCGGCGGACGCGTACCAGGGATGCGGGGGAGGTAGGACCGGGACGCCGACCGGGCCTGCCTGCCAGCCTCGTCCGTCACCCGCCCGGGACCCCGTCCAGCGGCGCTGCCGCCGACTTCGCCGCCGGACCCGGACGCAACCCGCGACGGACCGGCGGACGGGGCCCATCCGCACCTCGACGACCAGCGAGAACTCGGCACGGAGGTTCCAGGGGAGGAGCACGATGCGTACGGGAGTCTGGCTGATGGGAGTGCGTGGCTCGGTCGCGACCACCAGCATCGTCGGGGCGCTCGCCCTGCGGGCCGGGCTCACCGGCCCGACCGGCTGTGTGACCGAGCTGCCCGAGCTGCGCGGGCCGGCCCTGCCCGCCTTCACCGATCTGGTGGTGGGCGGGCACGACGTGGCGGCCACCCCGCTGACGAAGCGCGCCGAGGCGCTGGCCGCGGCCGGCGTGCTGCCCGGCCGGCTGGTCGACGCGCTCACCGACGAGCTGGCCGGCGTCGAGGAGGCGCTGCGCCCCGCGCCGGTCGGGGGCACCCAGGCCGAACGGGCCGCCGCGGTGGTCCACGACCTCACCGACTTCCGGCGGCGGCACGGGCTGGACCGGGTGGTAGTGGTGAACGTCTCCGCGACCGAACCGGCCGCCGTCCCGCACCCCGCGCACCTCGACCCCACCGCCCTGCGCGACGCGCTGGCCGGCCCCGAGGAGGTGCTGCCGGCCAGCTCGCTGTACGCGTACGCGGCGTTCACCGCCGGCTGCCCGTACGTCGACTTCACGCCGTCGACCGGGGCCCGGCTGCCGGCGCTGGCGGCGCTGGCCGCCGAGCGCGGCCTGCCGTACGCCGGGAACGACGGGAAGACCGGGGAGACCCTGGTCAAGTCGGTGCTGGCGCCGATGTTCGCGATGCGGCACCTGGCCGTCCGTTCCTGGTCCGGAGTGAACCTGCTCGGCGGCGGCGACGGCGCGACGCTGGCGGAGCCGGCCGCGAACGCCGCCAAGGTGAGCAGCAAGCAGCGGGTGCTCGCCGAGACCCTCGGCTACGTCCCGCAGGGCGGCACCCGGATCGAGCACGTCGAGGAGCTGGGCGACTTCAAGACCGCCTGGGACCTGGTCACCTTCGCCGGCTTCCTGGGCACCGGGATGCGGATGGAGTTCACCTGGCACGGCTGCGACTCGGCGCTGGCCGCCCCGCTGGTGCTCGACCTGGCCCGGCTGACCGCCGCCGCGCACGCCGCCGGCCGGCGCGGGCCCCTCGCCGAACTGGCCTTCTTCTTCAAGGATCCGCTGGACGCCCGCAGCCACGGCCTCGCCGAGCAGTGGGTGACGCTGCGCGACTTCGTCGCCGAGCTGCACTCCGGGAGCGCCGATGACCAGGCTCGCTGACCTCGCCGAGCTGGTCCGCGCGCCGGCCGCGCTCTCCGTACCGGGGGACGTGCTGGCCGGTGCCGCGGCGGCGGGTGTCCTGGGTCGCCGGACGCCGGCGCTGGCCGGGTCGTCGGTGCTGCTCTACTGGGCCGGCATGGCGGCCAACGACTGGGCCGACCGCCGGCTGGACACGGTGGAGCGGCCGGAGCGGCCAATCCCGTCCGGCCGGGTGAGTGCGCCGGCAGCGCTCGGGCTGGCCGCCGGCCTCACCGCCGCCGGGCTCGCCCTGGCCACCGCCGCCGGGGGCCGGCGGGCGGCGGCCGTCGCGGTGCCGCTCACCGCCGCCATCTGGGGGTACGACCTGCTGGCCAAGAACACCGCCGCCGGTCCCGTCGTGATGGCGGCCTGCCGGGGGCTGGACGTGCTCCTCGGCGCGACCTCGGCCGGCCCCCGGACGAGTGGCCACCGGCTGGGCGGTGGAGCGTCGGCGGGCGCCCGCCTCGCCCGCGCGTTGCCGGCGGCGCTGACCGTCGCCGCGCACACCTGGACGGTCACCGCCCTGTCCCGCCGCGAGGTCAGCGGCGCCGACCGGCGGCTGCCCCGGGCGACCCTCGCCGGTACCGCCGTCGTGGCGGCGACCGCGCTCGGCCGGACAAGTCCGGTCCCGGCCGTGCTCGCCGCCGGCTACGCCGCCCGGTACGGCTCGGCCCAGGCCCGGGTGCTGGCCGACCCGTCGCCCGGCCGGGTCCGTGCCGCCGTCGGCGCCGGCATCACCGGACTGCCCGCGTTGCAGGGCGCGCTGACCGCGCGGGCCGGCGCCCGAGTACTGGGCCTGGCCGTCGCGGCGGCAGCCCCGCTGGGGCGCCGTCTCGCCCGGTTGGTGTCGCCGACATGACCGGGTCGGCGGCATCGGGAGCGGCCGGGGCGGAGGCGGCTGCGCTGCGCCCGACCGGGCTGCGGTTCGGCTACGGCACCAACGGCTTCGCCAACCACCGGCTGCCCGACGCGCTGGCGGTGATCGCCGACCTCGGCTACCAGGGGGTCGCGCTCACCCTGGACCACGACCACCTGGATCCGTTCGCACCGGGGCTGGCCCGGCGGGTCGCCGCCGTGCACCGCCGGCTCACCGGGCTCGGCCTGACGGTGGTGGTGGAGACCGGCGCCCGCTACCTGCTCGACCCGTGGCACAAGCACGCGCCGACCCTGCTGCACGACGACCCGACCCGGCGGATCGAGTTCCTCCGCCGGGCGGTGCGGATCGGTGCCGATCTGGGCGCCGAGGCCGTTTCGTACTGGGCCGGGGTACGCCCGCCGGAGGTGCCGGCGGCCGTCGCGTGGGACCGGCTGGTGGCCGGCTGCGCCACGGTCTGCGCCGCGGCGGAGGCAGCCGGGGTGCCGCTCGGCTTCGAGCCCGAGCCCGGCATGCTGGTCGAGGACGTCGCCGGTTGGTGGCGCCTGCGGGCCGCGCTCGGCGAGCCACCCCGGTTCGGCATCACCCTCGACATCGGACACTGTCGCTGCCTGGAGCCGACACCGGTGCCGGACTGCGTGACGGCGGTCGCCGAGCACCTGGTCAACGTGCAGATCGACGACATGCGCCGGGGCGTGCACGAGCACCTGGAGTTCGGCAGCGGTGAGATCGATTTCCCGCCGGTGCTGCGCGCCCTCGCCGACGCCGGCTACCGCGGCCTGGTGGCGGTGGAACTGCCCCGGCACTCGCACGCCGCGCCGGCGGTGGCCGCCCGTTCGATCGAGTTCCTGCGCGCTGCCGCCCGGACCGCCGACGCGGTGGCCCCTTCGCTCCGCGGCAGCGACGGCAACATCCGACGTCCGGTGTCCGGAGTGCCCCTGTTGCCTGGGGCGCAGCAGAGCAGAGGCGGTGGCTGAGCACCGGCCACCTGGCGGAGCAGGCGGTGGCTGAGCGGCCGCCACCTGGCTGAGAGGGGAGACGGCATGACACCCGACCGACTGCGCGCCGCGCTGCGGGGCGTACCCGATCCGCGGTGGCTGGACGCGGCGCTGCGCCGCGTCCGCACCGAGCCCGCCGCGATCACCCGGCTCTTCCCCGCCGCCGCGCGGCACTGCGGGCGCGGTCCGCTGCCCGACCTGCCCGGCTGGACCGTCGACGAGGCCGCCCGGGCGCTGCTGCTCGCCGCCCTCCCCGCCGACCACGCGGCCACCACCGCCGAGGCCCTGTACCGGTACGGTGACGCCGCCGAGAAGCGGGCCGTGCTGCGCGCGCTGCCGCTGCTGCCGATCGGCGCGGCCTGCGTGCCCCTGCTGCACGACGCCATCCGCACCAACGACACCCGGCTCGTCGCCGCCGCGCTCGGCCCCTACGCCCGGCACCTGGAGCAGGCGGCCTGGCGGCAGGCGGTGCTCAAGTGCGTCTTCACCGGCGTGCCGCTGGCCGTCGTCGACGACCTCGACGGGCGTGCCGACGCCGAGCTGGCGGCGATGCTGGCCGCGCTGGCCGCCGAGCGGCACGCGGCCGGCCGGGCCATGCCGGCCGACGCCACCGACCTGCTCGACCGGCTCGGCGCCGGCTCGGACCTGACCACCGCCAGGGAGGCGTGATGCGCATCTTCGACCCGCACATCCACATGACCTCACGGACCACCGACGACTACGAGCGGATGGCCGCCGCGGGCGTACGCGCGGTGGTGGAACCGGCGTTCTGGCTGGGCCAGCCGCGCACCAGCGCGGCCACCTTCGTCGACTACTTCGACTCGCTGATCGGTTGGGAGCCGTTCCGGGCCGGGCAGTTCGGGGTCCGGCACCACGCCACCGTCGCGCTGAACCCGAAGGAGGCCAACGACCCGCGCTGCCACCCGGTGCTCGACCTGCTCCCGCGCTATTTGGACAAGGACGGCGTGGTGGCCGTCGGCGAGATCGGCTACGACTCGATGACCCCGGCCGAGGACGCCGCGTTCGCCGCCCAGCTCGCCCTGGCCGTCGGCCACGACCTGCCCGCCCTGGTGCACACCCCGCACCGGGACAAGGCGCGCGGGGTCGAGCGCAGCCTCGCGGTGGTCACCGAGTCGGGCATCGACCCCGGCCGGGTGCTGGTCGACCACCTCAACGAGGTGACCGTGAAGCTGGTCCGGGACACGGGCTGCTGGCTGGGCTTCTCCATCTACCCGGACACCAAGATGACGCCCGGCCGGATGGTGGAGCTGCTGAAGACGTACGGGACCGAGCGGATGCTGGTCAACTCGGCGGCCGACTGGGGCCGCTCCGATCCGTTGCTGACCCGGGCCACCGGCGAGGCCCTGCTGCTCGCCGGCTTCACCGACGACGACGTCGACCGGGTGCTCTGGCGCAACCCGGTGGAGTTCTACGGCCAGTCCGGGCGGCTCGACCTCGGCGACCTGGACGCCCCGGCGGCCACCTTCGCCGGCAACTCGATCCTGCGCGGCGGCGAGTGATGCGGCTGCGGCACGCCGACGGCAGCACCGTGCACCTCGGCTACTGCACCAACGTCCACCCGGCCGAGGACCTGGCCGGCATCCTCGCCCAGCTCGACCGGTACGCCGTCCCGGTCCGTCGGGCCCTCGACGCCGACCTGCTCGGCCTCGGGCTCTGGCTGGCCGCCCCGGTCGCCGCCGAGTTGGCCGCCGACCCGGCGCTGCGCCGGCGGCTGCGCGCCGAGCTGACCGTACGTGGGCTGGAGGTGGTCACCCTCAACGGCTTCCCGTACGCGTCGTTCCAGGCGCCGGTGGTCAAGGGCGCCGTGTACCACCCGGACTGGACCACCGGCGACCGGTTGGCGTACACCCTGCACCTGGCCCGGGTGCTGGCCGACCTGCTGCCCGACGACGCGGCCCGGGGCTCGGTCTCCACCCTGCCACTGGCGTGGCGCGAGCCGTGGGACGCGGGTCGCGCGGAGGCGGCCCGGAGACGGCTCGGCGAGCTGGCGACCGGGCTGGCCGCCGTGGAGCGGGAGACCGGCCGCCCGATCCGGGTCGGCTTCGAACCGGAACCGGGGTGCATTGTGGAGTCCACGGGACAGGCGAGCGCGGTATTGTCAGCCATGGATTCTGACCGGCTCGGGATCTGCCTCGATCTGGCGCACCTCGCCTGCGCCTGGGAGGAGCCGGTCGAGGCGCTGGGCCGACTGGAGTCGGCCGGGCTGCCGGTGGTCAAGGTGCAGGTCTCCGCCGCCGTCGAGGCCGCCGACCCGGCCGGCTCGGCCGGCGCGCTGCGCCGCTGGGTGGAACCCCGCTTCCTGCACCAGACCCGGGCCGCCGGCTGCGCCCGGGCCGCCGACCCCGCCGACGCGGCGTACGCCGCCGACGACCTGGACGCCGCCTTGGACGCGAAGCTGCCGGGACCGTGGCGGGTGCACTACCACGTGCCGCTGCACGCGCCGCCGGAGCCGCCGCTGACGTCCACCCTGCCGGTGCTGCGGGCCGCCCTCGCCGGGCTGTACGCCGGCCCGGTCGCCGGCTGCGACCACCTCGACGTCGAGACGTACACCTGGGGGGTGTTGCCGGCGGCGCGGCGGCCGCGCACCGACGCGGAGCTGGCGACCGGGATCGCCGCCGAGCTGGCCTTCGCCCGCGACGAACTGGTCGCCGTCGGCCTCGTGGCGCCGGCCGGTACGGGGGTGGGGCGATGAGCCGCCGGCTGGTCGTGCTGGACGTGGTCGGGCTGACCCCGCGCCTGCTGGCGCACATGCCCAGGCTGCGCGCGGTCGCCGAGGCGGGCTTCTCCGCCGAGCTGGGCACCGTGCTGCCCGCCGTGACCTGCTCGGTGCAGTCCACCTTCCTCACCGGTGAGCCGCCGTCGGGGCACGGGATCGTCGGCAACGGCTGGTACTTCCGGGACCTCGGCGAGGTGCTGCTGTGGCGGCAGCACCACGCGCTGGTGGGCGGGGAGAAGCTCTGGCAGGCGGCCCGCCGGGTCGAGCCCGGCTACTCGGTGGCGAACGTCTGTTGGTGGTACGCGATGGGTGCCGACGTGGACTGGACGGTCACCCCCCGCCCGATCTACTACGCTGACGGCCGCAAGGAACCGGACTGCTGGACCGACCCGCCCGAGCTGCACGACGGGCTCACCGACGCGCTCGGCACCTTCCCGCTGTTCACCTACTGGGGTCCGGGTGCCGGGCTGCCCTCGTCGCGCTGGATCTGCCGGGCCGCCGAACGGATCCTCGCCGACCAGGCGCCCGACCTGACCCTGGTCTACGTGCCGCACCTGGACTACGACCTGCAACGCTTCGGCCCGAACTCGCCCCGGGCCGCCGCCGCGGCGGCGGAGCTGGACGCCGTGCTCGGCCCGCTGCTGGACGCCGCCCGCGCCAAGGAGGCCACGGTGGTGGCGCTGTCGGAGTACGGGATCACCGACGTGTCCCGCCCGGTGGACGTCAACCGGTTGCTGCGCGCCGAGGGGCTGCTGCGGGTCTACACCCAGGCCGGCATGGAGTACCTCGACCCGTGGACGTCTCGGGCCTTCGCGGTCGCCGACCACCAGGTGGCGCACGTCTACGTCCGGGACCCGGCCGACGTGCCGGCGGTGGCGAAGCTCTGCGCGGCGCTGCCCGGGGTGGCCGAGGTGCTGGACGCCGACGGCCAGGCCGGGTACGGGTTGGCTCATCCCCGCTCCGGGGAGCTGGTGCTGGTGGCCGAGCCGGACGCCTGGTTCACCTACTACTACTGGCTTGACGACGCCCGCGCGCCCGACTTCGCGCGGCTGGTGGAGATCCACCGCAAGCCGGGCTACGACCCGGCCGAGCTCTTCTTCGACCCGGCGGCCCCGGGCGCGGCGAAGCGCCGGGCGGCGGTGGCGCTGGCGCGCAAGAAGCTCGGCCTGCGCTATCTGATGAGCGTGGTCGGGCTGGACGCCGGGGCCCGGGCGGTCCGTGGCTCGCACGGCCGGCTCCCGGCCGACCCGCTGGACGGGCCGGTGCTGCTCTGCTCGGACCGGTCGGCCGCCCGCGACCGGCTCGCCGCCACCGACGTGAAGGCGCTGCTGCTCCAGCTCGCCGGACTGGCCCGGGAGGCGCCGTGACCGTAACCGTCGTGCCGACCGACGCGGCCCTGCTGCGGGCCCGCTTCGACGCGGAGCTCGCGGCGTTCCTGCATCGGCAGGGGCCGGGTCGGTCGGACGGCGTTCCGGGGGCCGTGCACGCCGCCCTGCACCGGTTCGTCCTGGCCGGTGGCAAGCGGCTGCGGCCCCTGTTCTGCTACTGGGGCTTTCGGGGTTTTGGCGGCTCGGACGGACCACCGATCGTGGTCGCCGCGGCGGCGCTGGAGCTGTTCCACGCGTTCGCGCTGATCCACGACGACATCCTGGACGGCAGCGACCGCCGGCGCGGCCAGCCCACGGTGCACCGGCACTTCGCCGACCTGCACGCGCGCTCCGCCTGGCGGGGTGACCCCGGGGCGTACGGCCGCAACGCCGCCCTGCTCTGCGGGGACCTCTGCGCCGCCTGGTCACAGGAGATGTTCCACGGCTGCGGGCTCGGCGCCGAGCAGCTGCGCCGGGGGTACGCGGTCTTCGCGCTGATGCGTGCCGAGGTGATCGCGGGGGAGTACCTGGACGTGGTGGCGGCCGCCGGCGACGGCTCGGTGGCGAGCGCGCTCACCGTGATCCGGATGAAGACCGCCCGGTACACGGTGACCCGGCCGTTGCAGATCGGCGCCGCCCTGACCGGCGCGGACCGGGCCGCGGTGGACGCCCTCGCCGAGTTCGGCGACCCGCTGGGCGACGCGTTCCAGCTCCGCGACGACCTGCTCGGGGTCTTCGGCGACCCGGCGGTCACCGGCAAGTCCACGGTGGACGACCTTCGCGAGGGCAAGCCGACGGTGCTGATGGCGTTGACCCGGGCCGCCGCCGACCGCACCGGGGCGGCCCGGCTGCGCGCGCTGTTCGGCAATCCGGCGTTGGACGCGGCGGGCGCCGCCGAGCTGCGGGGGGTCATCGAGGCCACCGGGGCGCGAGAGCGGGTCGAGCGGATGATCCAGGCGTGCGCGGCGCGGGCCCTGGCTGCGCTGGACCGGCTGCCGCTGGCGGAGCCCGCTCGGGCGGCGCTCGGCGAGCTGGCGGCCCGCGCGGTCCAGCGCCGGCACTGACGCCACTTTTTGCCGTCGGCCCAGCCGGACGGCACGGTGCGGGTGGCGCCAGGTGCGGGGCGGGGTCGCTGCCGTACCTTGGGCCGCATGGGACGCCTCGCGCAGTGGCGCCGGATCGCCCGGGCGCACCCGGGGCTGGCCGACGCGCTGCTGGCCACGGTGCTCTTCGTGGTCAGCCTGCTGCCGGTGAACCCGCCGGGCGGCCCGCCCCGCGATCCGCTCACCGCCGGAGCGGTGCTGCTGGCGCTCGTCGGCTGCGGCGCGCTCGCCCTCCGCCGTCGGTACCCGTTACCCGTGCTCGGCGTGATGCTCGCCGCGGTGGTGCTCGCCCTCGTCACCCACCAGGCGCGCGGTCCGTTCGTGATCGCGGTGGCGATCGCCGGGTACACGGTCGCCACCCGCGCCGACCGGCGTACCGCGTTCCTCGCCGGTGACGCACCCACCGAGCCGGCGCCCAGCCTCAACCGGCTGGATGCGCTGGTCGAGGGCTTCGCCGCGGGCCAGCCGGTGCGCTGGAGCCTCGCCGGGCAGCCCCGGCCGCTGCCCAGCGCCGTCGACGTCGCCGCCTACCGGATCATCCAGGAGTCGCTGATCAACGCGTACCGGCACGCGCCGGGGGCGGCCGTCGCGGTCCGTCTGCGCTACGACCCCGAGGGCGTCACCATCGAGGTACGCGACGACGGCGCCCCCGGTCGGCGGGGCGCCGGTGCGGCGGCCGGCCTGCCGGGGCCCCAGCGGCCCGCCGAGGTTCCGCCCTCCGGGCGGAGCCCGGGCGGCGACGAGCGGGCCGGGCTGGAGCAACCGCACGGCCCTCCCGGGACGCCTCGTCCCGGCGCCGGGCTCGGGCTGCTCGGCATGCGGGAACGGGCCGAGGCGGTCGGCGGGGTGTTCAGCGCCGGCCCGCGTCCCGAGGGCGGCTTCCTGGTCCGCGCCGAACTGCCCGCCCCCGAGGAGCTGGCAGAGTGATCCGGGTACTGCTCGCCGACGACCAGCGCTGATCCTGACGCCTTCGAGGTCGACGAGTACGTCTTCCAGGCGCTGCGCGCCGGGGCCAGCCCGGGCGGCCGGCCGGGACCGGTGCGGGGCCTTCCGCGCCGGTCCGGGTCGACCTAGAGTGAGGGCGGCGACCGCGAGGTGGCCGGTGACCCGACGGGAGGCGCAACCCGTCGGGCCCAGGCGCGTGATCGCGCCCACCGGTGCTCCGTCGGCCGCCCGTACCCGGTCGCCCTCGCCCCGGTTTGCTGCGGAATCCCCCACCACGACAGGGGAGAAGGACAATGGCGCGACCCATCACGCTCTTCACCGGCCAGTGGGCCGACCTTCCGTTCGACGAGGTCTGCCGGCTGGCCGCCGAATGGGGCTACGACGGCCTGGAGATCGCCTGCTGGGGCGACCACTTCGAGGTCGACAAGGCCCTGGCCGACGATTCGTACGTCGACCGCAAGCGGGCCACCCTGGCCAAGCACAACCTCCAGGTCTTCGCCATCTCCAACCACCTGGTCGGCCAGGCGGTCTGCGACCACCCGATCGACGAGCGGCACCGCGACATCCTGCCCGCCCGGATCTGGGGCGACGGCGAGCCCGAGGGGGTGCGCCAACGCGCCGCCGAGGAGATCAAGGACACCGCCCGGGCGGCGGCGAAGCTCGGGGTGCGGACGGTGGTCGGTTTCACCGGCTCGTCGATCTGGCACACGCTGGCGATGTTCCCGCCGGTCCCGCCGTCGATGATCGAACGCGGCTACGCCGACTTCGCCGACCGGTGGAACCCGATCCTCGACGTCTTCGACGAGGTGGGCGTGCGCTTCGCGCACGAGGTGCACCCCAGCGAGATCGCGTACGACTACTGGACCACGAAGCGGGCCCTGGAGGCGATCGGCCACCGCCCGGCGTTCGGGCTGAACTGGGACCCGTCGCACTTCGTCTGGCAGGAGCTGGACCCGGTCAACTTCATCTTCGACTTCGCCGACCGGATCTACCACGTCGACTGCAAGGACGCCAAGGTCCGCACCGGCGACGGCCGGCGCGGGCGGCTCTCCTCCCACCTGCCGTGGGCGGACCTGCGCCGCGGCTGGGACTTCGTTTCCACCGGCCACGGGGACGTGCCCTGGGAAGACTGCTTCCGCGCGTTGAACGCGATCGGCTACACCGGCCCGATCTCCATCGAGTGGGAGGACGCCGGCATGGACCGGCTGGTCGGCGCGCCCGAGGCGCTCCAGTTCGTCCGCCGGCTCGCCTTCGACGCCCCGGCGGCCGCCTTCGACGCCGCGTTCAGCAGCAACCGGGACTGACCGCCGCCAGGGGCCGCCCGTCGCCCGGTCGGCCCCTGGCGGTTCCCGCCGACCGCGTCCCGGCGGACGTCGAGGCGGACCGGGTCGGCCGTCCGCCGGCCACCCGGGCGATCCCGGCCGGGCCGGCCGCCGTGGTCAGCGGGCCGCGTAGACCTGGTCGCTGATCAGGCGGGCCGCGCCGACCAGGGCGGCCCGATCGTCGAGGTCGGACAGGACGATCGGCATGCTGCCGGTGGCCAGCGGGGTCGAGCGCCGGTAGACCACCGCCCGGATCTCGGCGAGCAGCACCGGCCCGATGCCGGGGGCCGCCCCGCCGATGATCACGATGGCCGGGTTGAAGAAGCTGACCAGGCCGACCAGCACCTGCCCCAGCCGGCGGGCGCCGTCGCGGACCAGGGCCTGCGCCGTCGCGTCGCCGGCCACCGCCGCCCGCGCGACGTCCGCCGCGGTCAGTGTCCCGGTCCGGGCGAGCTGGTCGGCCAGCGCCGGGGACCGGTCGGCCCGCGCGGCGGCCAGCGCCTCCCGGACCAGGGCGCCGTCGCCGCAGTACGCCTCCAGGCAGCCGGTGTTGCCGCAGGCGCAGAGCGGGCCGTCGTCGGTCAGCCGCAGGTGCCCGATGTCGCCGGCCCCGCTGGTCGCCCCCCGGTAGAGCGCGCCGCCCAGCACCAGCCCGCACCCGATGGCGCTGCCCAACTTCACGTAGAGGAAGTCGTCGAACGCCCGGCCGGTGCCGGCGTGCAGCTCACCGAGCGCCAGCACGTTGGCGTCGTTGTCCACCTGCACCGGGCAGCCCAGCTCGGCGGCGATCGCGTCCCGGACCGGGTACTGGTGCCAGCCGGGCAGGGCGGGCGAGGAGGCCGGTGCCCCCTCCCGCACGGCGACCGGCGCGGGCAGGGCCACCCCGACCCCGGTCAGCCGGGACAGCCCCGCCTCGGCGCGGAGCTTGCCGAGCAGCTCGACGGCCCGGCCGACGAGCGCCTCCGGCCCGATCCGGACGTCGACCGGCTCACCGAGGCGGGACAGCACGGTCAGCTCGCCGTCGGTCAGCGCGACGTCGAGCCGCCCGGCACCGACGGCCACCGCACCGAAGCGGACCTGCCCGGCGATCCGGAGCAGGGACGAGCGGCGCCCGCCCCGGGACGCGGCCGGCCCGGCGATCTCCACCAGGCCCTGGGCGGTCAGCCGGTCCACCTCGGCGATGAACCGCGCCCGGGTGAGTCCCAGGGCGTCGGCCAGCTCGACCCGCGAGCGGGGGCCGTCGTCGCGCAGCATGCGCAACAGCCGTGCCTGGTCCGGGTTGTCCGGTCCGATCAACGTCATGGCGATCACCTCCACCGGCGAATCTTCCACACCCCCGTCACGGGTGCGTGACGCGAGGGGGCCGCGCCCGGAAAACCGGACGCGGCCCCTGCGGTGTTCCGGTCGGGTCGGTCAGCCCCGCAGACCCGACATGTGCTCGTAGCTGATCTCCGCGTAGCGCAGCGACCGGCCCGGGTCGGCGGTGCCGCCGGGCGCGTTGTCCTGCTCCCACATCGGGTTGTGGTAGCCCTTCGCGCCCATGTTGGCGAAGAAGGTGCCGTAGTCGATGTCGCCCTGGCCGAGCGGCACCATGTCGTAGCCGGCGGAGTTGGCCGGGTTGAACGCGCCGTCCTTGGCGTGGAACAGCGGGAAGCGCGTGGTCCGGGCCGCCACCGTGGCCAGCGGGTCGAAGACGTTCGTCTGGGTGACGCCGTCGGGGTCGGTGTAGCTGCGGTACCGGTACTGCGCCACGTGCGCCCAGTAGATGTCCATCTCGAACCAGACCCACTCCGGGTTGGTCAGCCCGAAGAAGTACTCCAGCTTCCGGATGCCGGAGGACCGGGTCGGCCGGCCCAGCGCGTCCAGCGGGCCGCTGTCCAGCAGGAAGTTGTACGCCGCGTCGTGGTTGTGGGTGTAGAGCTTCAGCCCACGGGCGGCGGCCATCTCGCCGAAGGTGTTCCACCGGTCGGCTGCGGCGTCCCAGTCGGCCTTGTAGTTGCTGCCGGTCGGGTCGTTGCCGGTGCCGATGTGCGTCATGCCGAGGATCTCGGCGGTGTCGAGCGTCCGCTCGAAGGCGGCGATGGTGTCCGGGGTGACCGTGCTCGGGACGGAGGCGTGCGAGCCGTTGGCCCGCAGCCCGTTGTCGTCCAGGATCTTGCGGATCTCCTCGGGGGTGATCTGTCGGCCGAGGATCCCGGTGTTCTGGGTGTACCCGGCGAACTCGACCTCCTGGTAGCCGATCTCGGCGAGCCGGCCGAGCACCCGCTCGAACCCGTACGGGACGCCGGAGGTGTCCGGTGCGGCGCTGATCCGGTCGCGGACGCTGTAGAGGATGATGCCGCGCTTGCCGGTGGGGATGAGCAGGCCGTTGCCCTCCGCCGCGGCGGAGGGGGCCCAGCCGGCGGCGCCGACGGCGACCGCTCCGGCGGCGCCGGCGAGGGTGCCGAGCATCCGGCGGCGGCTCATTCCGTGCTGTGTGTCGGTCATGTCCTGGCTGCCTTTCCGTGCTGACTGGTGATGGCTGGTGCTCGGGTGGGGCCACCGGCGGTGGCCCCACCCGGGGCGGTCGTCACGGGGTGACGCCGATGCCCTGACCGGTGAACTCGACCCAGTTGAGGTTGCCGAAACCGCTGGCCGGGCCACCGGGAACGGTGGTGAAGACGAGGTAGAGCCGGTGCGTGCCGCCCGGGTCGGTGATCGGCACGGTGGTGCTGGTGAAGGCGGTGTTGCCGCTGGTCGCGTTGACCGTGGCGGTGGTCAGCAGCGGGCCGGTGGGCGAGTCCAGCCGGAACTGGACGCCGAACCGGGGCTGCCCGGCGGTGGCCGCGCTGCCACCGGAGGTGCGCAGCGTCACCGACTGCATGTTCGTCAGGTTCACGGTGTTGTTGATCGCGATCCAGTCGCCCGGGTCGAGGCCGCCGCGCTGCTGGCCGCCGCCGGTGTCGGCGCTGGTGCCGACGGTGGTGCCGGACTCGTCGGCGGCGAACTCGACCTCCTGCCGCTTGGCCTGGATGATCTGCTGGTCCACCGTGGTCAGCGCCGGCTGGCCGTTCGCCCCGCCGTCGGTGTACGACGCGCTGACCACGCCGTAGATGTAGCCGCCGTGCGAGGCGTCGTCGGCGTCCGTGGGCAGCACGCCCGAGCAGCCGAACTGGTTGGTCTCGCCGTGACCGTGCTGGTCGTGGCCGAGGACGAAGGTCACCTCGACCTTGGCGCAGTCCACCGGCCCGTCCTCGGGGTCGGTGACGGTCACCGACCACGGGATGTTGTCGCCCCAGCTGAAGAAGCCGCCCTCGAGCGGGGTGGTGACGGTGACGGTCGGCGCGGTGTTGCCGACGGTGATGGTGGTGTTCGCCGACGCGGTCTTGCCGCTGGAGTCGGTCACCGTGAGGCGCGCGGTGTAGACGCCGTTGGTGGTGTAGGTGTGCGTCGGGTTGGGGTCGATGGAGTCGGTGGTGCCGTTGCCGTCGAAGTCCCAGGCGAACGAGATGGAGTCGGCCGGGTCCGGGTCCTTCGACCCCTCGCTGGAGAACGAGACCGTGAGCGGCGCGATGCCGTTGGTGGGTGTCGCGTTGAGCACGGCGGTGGGCGCTCGCAGGCCCTTGACGTAGCTGAACTTCAGCATCGCCGCGTCCGGGTTGACGTTGAAGAATCCGTCGCCGTACGTGAGCAGGTAGAAGTTGCCGTCCGCGCCCCAGCGCATGTCCATTGGGTTGTCGCAGAGGAACGGCTTGGCCGGCGTGGTGGGCGCCTGACCGCAGTTCAGCACGTTGTTGATCTTCAGGATGTCACCCTTGTCGTCGAGCCGGATCTCCTTGAGGGTGTCCCGGGTGAACTCGCCGAAGAAGATCGCGCCGTCGTAGTACGCGGGGAACTTCGTCTCCGACCTCAGCTCCGGGTCGAAGTCGTACTTCGCCGCGCCGTGCGGGCCGACGCCGCCCGTGCCGAGCTCGGGGAAGAGCACCGGACAGGTCTGCGTGGGCGTCGACAGGTACGACTCCGGGCACGGGGTCGGTGCCTGGAACGAGTACCACAGCTCGGACTTCTCCACGGCCGGCAGGGCGGTCAGACCGGTGTTGTGCCGGGACGTGTTCTTCGGCGCCGCGCAGTCGAACGGCGCGACCGGCGAGATCGGGGTGGTGGTCCAGTTCATCTCGATGTACGGCAGGTTCGGCTGCACGCACATCGGCCAGCCGTAGTTCGCCGGCTTGTCGACCACCATCATCCGGCCGGTGCCCGCCGGTCCCCGGCCGACCGCGGCGGTGGAGGAGTCGGGGGAGTAGTCGGTGATGTAGGCGACGTCGTTCTTGTCGAGGGTGATCCGGAACGGGTTCCGGAAGCCCATCGCGTAGATCTCCGGGCGGGTCTTCTCGGTGCCGGCCGGGAACATGTTGCCCGTCGGCACGGTGTAGGAACCGTCCCCCTGCACCGAGATGCGCAGGATCTTGCCGCGCAGATCGTTGGTGTTGGCCGAGCTGCGCCGGGCGTCCACGAAGGGCGCCTGGTAGACGCCGGTGGCGCTGACCGAGTCGTTGTGCGGCGAGAAGCCACCGGACCCGCCGCCGCCGGCCGGGGTGTCGTCCCCGGTGACCAGCCAGAGGTTGTTCTTGGAGTCGAACGCGATGTCACCGGCCACATGGCAGCAGGCGCCCCGGTCCACCGGTACCTGGAGGATCTTCTGCTCCGTGCTCAGGTCCAGCGACGGGGTCTCGCCGTCGACGAACTTGAACCGGGAGAGCTGGAAGTATCCCTTCCACTGGTCCCAGGCCGCCGGATCGGTGCTGGTGGTCGGCGCACTCCCGGTCGGGGTGTTCAGCGGCGGCGCGTAGTAGAGGTAGATCCATTTGTTGGTGGCGAAGTCGTGGTCGATCGCCGGGCCGTACATCCCGTCCTCGCTGTTGGTGTAGACCGGGATCTGCGCCAGCACGGTGGTCTCGTTGCTCGCCGGGTCGTGCAGGCGGACGCCGCCGCGCCGGTCGGTCTGGATCACCCGGCCGTCGGGCAGGACGTCGAAGCCGATCGGCTCGTTGACGTTGGGCTGTGCCCCGACGACCGTCATCTGGTAGTTGGCCAGCACCGTCGCGCCGCAGTCGCCGTCGGTCACCCCGGCCGCCCACTGGATCGCGCCGCCGAGGTGGGCGCGCAGGTCGGTGCTGGCGAAGCTCTCCGCGGTGGCCCCGAGTCCGGTGTAGAACGACCGGCCGCCCTGGTAGTCCTTGCACCAGGTGACCGGGTGGTCGAAGCCCATCGTGCCGCCGCTGTACGTCTTCTCGTCCACCGTGGCCAGCACGTGCGAGACGCCTCGGACGTTGGCCGCGAAGTTGTACCACCGGTCGGTGGTGCTCCAGCGCTGCGGCAGCGTCGCGGAGGCGGGGTGCACGCGGTCGGCGACGGTGACGGTCGCCCGGCTGACCGGGGCGGCGGTGGTGGCCCGGGTGCCGAGCACGTTGGTCAGGAACGACCACTCCGGCTCGGCCTCGATCGCGGAGTGGACGCCGACGAAGCCGCCGCCGTCGCGGTAGTACCGCTCGAAGGCGGCCTGCTGGGTGTTGGTCAGCACGTCGCCGGCGGTGTTCAGGAAGACCACCGCACGGAACTGCTTCAGGTGTGCCTCGTCGAACTTGCGGGCGTCGTCGGTGACCTCGACGGTGAACCGCCGGTCGCGCCCGAGCTGCTGGATGGTCTGTACGCCGGCGGCGGTGGCGGACGGGTTGCCGCCGGCCGACCGGGTGAAGACCAGCACCTTGTACTCGATGCCGTTGCTGACGGGTGCCGGTGCGGTGAGGACCGGCGCGGCCTGCGCCGGGGTTGGCTGCCGCTCCGCCGTCGCGACGAGTGTCGCGCCGACGAGGGCGAGCAGGCTCAGTTGGAGAACGGCCCTGCGGCCGAATGGTCTGCGCATCGAACCTCGCTCTGGTCGGGCGGGTCCGCCTCAGCCGGGACGAGGCTGAGGAGGTCGCTGGGAGTGACGAGAGCCTGGCCAGGTTCTACGCAGGACCATATTTGCGTACGGGAAGAAAGAAAAGAGGTTCGCGGTCAAAGTTTTAGATGAATCACTCCGACTTTCGTTCGTCACCGGCAAAAGTGGTGTGAGCTGGTCGGTGCAGACGACAGCGGGCCGGTCACCCGAAGGTGACCGGCCCGCTGTGATCGGTGTGGGTCAGAGGTTGCTGCCGTTGGTGCCCGTGCCGGACGGCTTCGTCCGGGGGGTCGCGGTGGTCGACGACCCGGAGGTCGAGCCGGTGGAGCCTCCGCTGGCCGATCCGGACTTGGCGCCCACTGTGGCCGGCGTGCCGGCGAACGGCTTGTCGGCCGCGGTCAGCTCGGACGTGTTGCCGTTGCCGCTGAGCTTCTCGCCGAGCTTGGTCTGCCCCAGCCTGTCCTTGCCCTCGCTGTAGAGCCGGTTCGCCTGAGCCTGCGCGACGCCCGCCGCCTCCTGGACGGTGGGATGGTCGAGCACCTTGCGGCCCCGGACCACCAGCTCCTCGTACTTCTCCCGGCCGGCACGGGCGCCCAGGACGAATCCCGCAGCCAGCCCGCCAAGAAACATGATCTTTCCGCGCATGGCGGCTCCTCTCGTACCTGACGCGCCGCCGTTCCCGCCCGGGTGGTCCCCGCCGGGAGCGGCCAACTCGCGCCTGTGTCCTCTGTCGGCAGCTAACTACCCATCCTGCTCCGTGCTCATACCTCCTTGCGCCCGGATGACGATTTGTCCCTTTTATGGGGCGCGTCGGCCGCCCGAACGGCCGGGGTAACCCCCTGGACCAACACCCCCGGATGTCCTGTACTCTTGTCCCGTCGCACGGCGCCGGAGAGATCCGGAACCGGGCGTTCCTACGGTCCCCCGTAGCTCAATTGGCAGAGCAGCCGGCTGTTAACCGGCAGGTTTTTGGTTCGAGTCCAAACGGGGGAGCTTCGCTCCACAGCACGCCCGTCGGCCCCGCCGACGGGCGTCTTCTGTTTTCGCGACCACCCGCACCAGTCGACCTCCAGTCTCCCCCGTGCGCGCCGTGGGAGGTTTCGCCCCGAAGAGTCAGGTCGACCGGCAGGATGGTCGATGTCGGCTTAGACTCCCGCTGCGTCGATTGGTGCGTCGATTCCAAGGGGTGGAGATGACCGGAGGACGGGGTCGTTGGACGGCCACGCTGATCGCCGTGGCGGTCGTGCTCGGCTGGCTGATCGTCGGCGGGATCGCCGGGCCGTACTCGGGGAAGCTGGGCGAGGTCGCCACCAACGACAACGCGGCCTTCCTGCCCACCGACGCGGAGGCCACCCGCGCCCAGAACCTCTCCGCCGGCTTCGTGGAGAAGGAGACCACCCCGGCGCTCGTCGTCTACGAGCGCACCTCCGGGATCACCCCCGCCGACCAGCAGCGGGTGCAGGCCGACGCCGCCCGGTTCGCCCAACTGCCCGGGGTGCTCGGCCCACTGCCGCCGCCGATCGTCAGCCAGGACCGCCAGGCCGTACAGGTGGTCGTCCCGATCGACGCCGCCGAGGGCGAACAGATCCGGCAGGTCGTCCACCAACTGCGCGACATCGCCGGCCCCGACCGGGACGGGCTCACCGTCAACGTGGCCGGACCTGCCGGCCTGCTCGGCGACCTCATCGAGGTCTTCACCGCCATCGACGGCCCGCTGCTGCTGGTCACCCTGGTCGTGGTCCTGATCATCCTGCTGATCGTCTACCGCAGCCCGGTGCTGTGGATCTTCCCGCTGCTCGCCGCCGGGATGTCGTACTCGCTGGCCTCGGTCTTCGTCTACTACCTGGCCAAGCACGACGTGATCAAGCTCAACGGGCAGGCTCAGGGCATCCTCACCGTGCTGGTCTTCGGCGCGGGCACCGACTACGCCCTGCTGCTCATCGCCCGCTACCGGGAGGAACTGCACCGGCACCACCAGCCGTGGGACGCGATGAGGACCGCCTGGCGCGGCGCCGCCCCGGCGATCATCGCCTCCGGCGCCACCGTGATCGTCAGCCTGCTCTGCCTGCTGCTGTCCAGCCTCAACTCCAACCGGGCGCTCGGGCCGGTCGCCGCCCTCGGCATCGCCGCCACCCTGCTGGTGATGCTCACCTTCCTGCCCGCACTGCTGGTGCTCGGCGGACGGTGGGCGTTCTGGCCGCGAACGCCCCGCGAGGACCGATCCGACCGGCGGGCCGAGCACGGCATCTGGAACCGGATCGCCGGTTTCGTCGCCCGCCGGGCCCGCACCGTCTGGCTGGTCACCGCCGTCGCGCTCGCCGCACTCACCCTCGGCCTCAGCCAGCTCGGCGCCACCACCCTCGGCCAGTCCGACCTGTTCACCAGCCGCACCGACTCGGTGGCCGGCCAGGAGGTGATCGCCCGGCACTACCCGGCGGGCACCGGCAGTCCGGCCACCATCTTCACCACCCAGGCGACCGCGCAGCAGGTGGCCCAGGTGGCCCAGGGCGTGCCCGGGGTGGCCTCGGTCCGCCCGCTCACCGAGCAGGGCCAGGCCGGCCCGCCCGACCCGAACGCGCAGCCCAAGGTGGTCGACGGCCGGGTGGAACTGCAGGTGACGCTCGCCGACCCGCCGGACAGCGACGGCGCCGAACGCGCCATCCGCGACCTGCGCGAGGCGGTGCACCAGGTGCCCGGCTCCGACTCCGTGGTCGGCGGCTTCACCGCCATCAACGTGGACACCGCCGCCGCCTCCACCCGGGACCGCAACGTCATCATCCCCGTGGTGCTGGTCGTCATCGCCGTCATCCTGGCGCTGCTGCTGCGCGCCCTGCTCGCCCCGGTGCTGCTCATCGCCACCGTGGTGCTGTCGTTCCTGGCCACGCTGGGGCTCTGCGCCCTGATCTTCAAGTACCTGCTGGACTTCCCCGGCGTCGACCAGTCCTTCCCGCTCTTCGCGTTCGTCTTCCTGGTCGCCCTCGGCATCGACTACAACATCTTCCTGATGAGCCGGGTCCGCGAGGAGTCGGTCAAGCGGGGCACCCGCGCCGGCGTGCTCGGCGGCCTCGCCGTCACCGGTGGCGTGATCACCTCCGCCGGCATCGTGCTCGCCGCGACCTTCTCCGCGCTCGCCGTGCTGCCGCTGGTGGTCCTGGTCGAGCTGGGCGTGGCGGTCGCCGTCGGGGTGCTGCTCGACACCATCGTCGTCCGGTCGCTGCTGGTGCCCGCCCTGGCGTACGACATCGGGCCGAAGATCTGGTGGCCGGGCCGGCTGTCGCGGACGAGCCGCGAGGGAGACCGGGCCGGCGCGGAGGTGGCCGGTGCTCGCTGAGACCGACGTGGTCGTGGTCGGCGGCGGTCTGGCCGGCCTCGCCGCCGCCCGCCGGCTGCACCGGGCCGGCGTGCCCTGGCGGTTGTTGGAGGCCGGCGACCGGCTCGGCGGCCGGGTCGCCACCGACCGGGTCGACGGCTTCCTGCTCGACCGCGGCTTCCAGGTGCTCAACACCGCCTACCCCCGGCTCGGCACCCTGCTCGACCTGGCCACGCTCGACCTGGGCTGGTTCACCTCCGGGGTGTTGGTGCGCCGCGGCGACCGCCATGACCGGCTGGTCAACCCGCTGCGCGAGCCCACCGGGACGGCGCGCACCGCCACCGCCGGGGTCGGCTCCCTGCTCGACCGGCTGCGCTTCGCCGCCCTCGCCACCGGCTGCGCCACCCTGCCGGTCAGCCGGCTGCTCGCCGCGCCGGAGACCACCAGCGAGGCGGCGCTGCGCCGGGCCGGCCTCTCCGCCGGGATCATCGAGGAGCTGCTCCGGCCGTTCCTCTCCGGCGTCCTCATCGACCGGGAGCTGGCCACCTCCAGCCGCGTGCTGGCCATGGTGCTGCGCTCCTTCGCCCGCGGCCGGATCGGCCTGCCCGCCGCCGGCATGGGCGCGCTGCCCCGCGCCATCGCCGACCCGCTGCCCGCCGAGCTGATCGAGCTGGACACTCCGGTGGCCGAGGTCGCGCCCGGCCGGGTCCGCACCCAGGCCGGCGACATCGCCTGCCGCGCCGTCGTGGTCGCGGTGGACCCGCCGGCGGCGGCCAGCCTGCTGCCCCGCCTCGGTCGGGTACGGATGCACAGCTACCACACCTACTACCACGCCACCGACAGCGCGCCGCTGGACGAGCCGATCCTGCTCGTCGACGGCGACCGGCGGGAACTCGTCGCCAACACGGTGGTGCTCAGCAACGCGGCGCCGACATACGCGCCGGCCGGACGGCACCTGGTCGCCACCTCCGTGGTCGGCCCACAGGCCCCGCCGGAGCCGGCGATCCGGCAGGAACTGGACCGGCTCTACGGCCGGTCCACGGCCGACTGGACGCACCTGAGCACCGTGTCGATCCCGGAGGCGCTGCCCGCCGCCCCGCCACCGCAGGGCCGGCTGCGCAAGCCCGTGGCGCTCGGTGACGGGCTCTTCGTCGCCGGCGACCACCGGGACAGCCCCTCCATCCAGGGCGCGCTCGCCAGCGGCTGGCGCACCGCCGGGGCCGTCCTGGCCGCGCTGCGCCCCAGCCCGGGTGGTGCGTCCGAGCTGGACGGGGGAACCGAGGCCGGCTCGTGATCACTTATGATCGCCGCCATGCCCGCACCCCTCCCGGCGATCGACTTCGACCCGGCCGCCGCCTTCCCCGAGGTCAACGACATGCGCGCGGCGCTCGCCGCGCGGGACTGGCCTCGGGTACGCCAACTGCTCGACCCCCGCGACTGGGCCGGCCGGGCGTTCCTGGCCGGCTTCGCCGACGAGCAGGCCGGGATCGGCGAGTGGCTCCGCCACGTGCTCGCCCGGCAGCCGGGCGACACCGTGGCTGCCACCATGCTCGCCGCGCACCTGATCGACGCCGGGTGGAAGATCCGCACGGACAAGCTGGCGAAGGACGTCAGCCGGGAGCAGTTCGCCCAACTCCACGAGCACCTGCGGCAGGCCGAACAGATCCTCATCGACGTGTGTGCCCGGGAACCCGGCAACGTCCTCGCCTGGGAGGAGCGGCTCACCACCGCGATGGGGCTGAGCCTCGGACAGGCCGAGGCACGCCGCCGCTACGACCGGCTCGCCCGGTATGCGCCGCACCACCGGTCGGCCCAGTCCCGGCTCCTCCAGCAGCTCTGCCCGAAGTGGGGCGGAAGCTGGGAGAAGGTCTTCGACTTCGCACGGGAGTGCATGCACGCCGCCCCGGAGGGCGCACAGAACGCCGTCCTGCTCGCCGAGGCACACCTGGAGCGGTTCGTGTGTTTCGACACCGACGGCGAGCGGGGGGCGTACCTGCAGGATCCGCAGCTGGTCCAGGACATCTGGGCGGCGGGGCAGCGCTCGGTGCTGCACCCGAACTTCCGGCACGATCCCGGCTGGGTCTCGACTCGCTCCGTCTTCCTCTTCTGGTTCGGCCTGACCGGACAGTGGCCCGCCGCCGCGGCCCAACTCACCGCCCTCGGCCACCTGGGCAGCCAGCACCCCTGGTCCTACGTGGGCGGCACCCAGGTGCTCGACAACATTCGCGCCGAGGCGTACGCGAAGGGGGCCCTGCGATGATCCGGCAACTGGACGTGGACGGGGTGCCCACCCTGCTGGCCGCCACCGCCGGGCCGATGCGGGCCGGGCTGACCTTCCGCGTCGGCACCGCCGACGAGACCCTGTCCCGCAGCGGCATCACCCACCTGCTGGAACACCTGGCGCTCGCCCCGCTCGGGCTAACCGACTACCACTTCAACGGCGCCACCGCGCCGATCTTCACCTCCTTCTACATGCAGGGCTCCGAGTCCGACATCGCCGGCTTCCTCACCGCCGTCTGCCACACCGTCCACGACCTGCCGATGGCCCGGCTGGAGGTGGAGAAGGAGATCCTGCGCACCGAGTGGAGCAGCCGCGGCACCGCGGCCATCGACTCGGTGCCACTGTGGCGGCACGGCGCCCGCGACCACGGCCTGACCAGCTACCCCGAATTCGGGCTGCACGCGATCACCGAACAGGACCTGCGAGCCTGGGCGGCCCGCTGGTTCACCCGGGAGAACGCGGTGCTCTGGATCGCCGGGGACCGGGTGCCCACCGGGCTGCGGCTGGCGCTGCCGTCCGGCGTACGGCAGCCGGTGCCGCCGGTGTCGTCGGCGCTGCCGCGCACCCCCGCGTACTTCGTCAACGGCTCCGGGGCCGTGGTGCTGGACGCCGTCGTGCGGCGGCGGACCGCCGCGAGCGTCTTCACCGGGGTGCTGGAGCGCGAGATGTACCGCTCGCTGCGCCAGGAGGACGGGCTCTCCTACACCATCAACACCGGGTACGAGCCGCGGGGCGACGGGCACGCCACGCTGCGCGCCCTCGCCGACGCGCTGCTCGAGAAGCAGGACGCGGTCCTCGGCGGCTTCGTCGACGTGCTGGCCAAGCTGCGCGTCGGCCGGATCGAACAGGCCGACCTCGACGCCACCGTGGCCAAGCGGGAGGACGCCCTCGGCGCCGCCGAGGTGGACGCCGCCCGGCTGCCCAGCCAGGCGCTGGACCTGCTCACCGGCCAGCCCACCGTCACCGTCGACGAGCTCCGCGCGGAACTCAAGACCGTCACCCTCGCCGACCTGCACCAGGTGGCCCAGGAGGTCACCGCCACCGCGCTGCTGATGGTGCCCGACGGCACCACCGCCGACTGGGCCGGCTTCACCGAGGCCCCCACCCGTTCCACCCACACCGTGACCGGCACCGCCTACCGGGAACGCGACGGCGAGGGCGAGCTGCGGGTCGGGATCGACGGGGTCAGCTACCTCGGCCCCGGCGGCCCGCTCACCGTCCGGTACGCCGAGTGCGCCGCCCTGCTCGCCTGGCCCGACGGCGCCCGCCGGCTGATCGGCCACGACGCCATCGCGATGCACATCGAGCCGACCCTGTTCGACCTGCACCCCGGCGCCATCGGCGTGATCGACCAGCAGGTGCCCGCCGACCGGCGGGTGCCCATGCCGGCTCGCCCCCCGGAGAAGATCCCCCAGCCGTACGCCGCCACCAACCGGCCGCCCGCGCAGCAGCGCCCGGCGCCGGCCAAGCGCTCGTGGTGGGAGGTTCCGCTGATGGTGATCAGCGGACTGGCCACCCTCGGCGTCGGCGGGATCACCCTGCTGCTCACCCTCGGCATGTTCATCTCCGACGAGGCCGACGGCGACGAGGGCTGGCTGTGGGGCATGGTCGGGGTGGGTTGGCTGCTCACTGTTATCCTCGCGTTGCCCATCGTGCTGTTGCGGCGACGGAGACGCTGAGACGCCGGCCGTTTTCGTGGTGGCCGGTGATCGACCGGGCGGGTTACGATCCGGCGCGGTAGCGGGGCGGTAGCTCAGCGGGTTAGAGCAGGGGACTCATAATCCCTCGGTCGCGGGTTCGAGTCCCGCCCGCCCCACCAGCCGTTTTCCCTGGTCAGCCATGCTGCCGACGACCCGGACGAACGGCGTCAAGATCGGGGCCGACGCCCTCAGTCCGCACTGAGTCCGCAGCAGCACGGCCCGCTGCCCGGTCGAGGCGGTCCGCCACCTGGTCCAGGTCGTCCTCGAACAGGTCCGCGTACACGTCCAGCGTCATGGCCGCCGAGGCATGCCCGAGCATCCGCTGCACCGCCTTCACGTTGGCGCCCTCAGCCACCGCCAGACTGGCCGCCGTGTGGCGCAGCTCGTGCGGCGTCAGGCCGGCGAGCCCGACCGACTCCGCAGCCCGGTCGAAGACACGGCGACGGAAGTTGTTGTTGCGCAGCACGTCACCGGCCGGGGACGTGAACACCAGCTCGTCACCGGGACGGCCGGCGACCTGCGCGGCGATTGGCTCGACCAGGAACCGGGGGAGCGGCACCGACCGGCGTTGGTGCGTCTTCGGCGTACCGAACACGGCCCGACCGTTGACCTCGGTCACCGACTCCGCCACCAGCAGCCGGCGCTTCACGAGGTCCACCCGGCGCACCCGAAGCGCGGCCAGTTCACCCCAGCGCAGCCCGGTGTAGGCCAGCACTCGGATGATTAGCCCGTAAGGCTCTGCCGCTGCCGCCAGCTCGCCGACCTGGGCGTGCGTCAGGAACACCTTGTCGGCGCGCCCAACGCGGGGGAGGCGCACACCGGCCGCGACGTTGCGAGTCAACCGGCCATCCCGAACGGCCAGAGCCAGCAGCAGCGAGGACACCCGGTGGGCTTGCCGAACGGTGGACGGAGCAAGACCGGCCTGCGTCATGCGGCGCACCCACTCGCCAACGTCGGCGTGCGTGACTGCCGAAAGCGGGACGCGTTCCCACACCGGAAGCACCTGTATCCGCAGGAGACTGGCGTACCGCTGGCGAGTCGACGGCTTGAGCTGCACCTGATTGGCGAACCACTGGGCGGCCCAGTCGCCTACGCCTGGGCGCGTGCCTGCGGCGCGGACGACGCCGCCCAGGACTTACTGCGGATGCTCGGCGAGGTCCAGGCCGTGCACCGCGACTGGCGCCGCCGGATGCGCCAGGGCCAGGCCGCTGTCCAGGACAGCTACAACCAGCTCGTCGCAGAATCGCGCCTGATCCGGCACTTCGAGACCGTCTACGTGCCCGGCCTGCTCCAGACCGCCGACTACGCGCGGCGCATCCTCACCGAGATGGTCGAGCTGCACAACCTCGACATCGCCGACGTGGACGCCGCCGTAGCTGCCCGCATGCAGCGCCAACACCTGCTGTACGACACCAGCAAGCGGTTCGAGTTCCTGCTAGCCGAACCCGTGCTGCGGTGGCTGTTGTGCCCGCCCGACGTCATGCGCGGCCAGCTCGACCGCCTGCAAACCGTGGCCGGCGTACCGAACATCCGATTCGGCATCCTGCCCCTCGGCGTCCAGCTCGCCACCACCCCGCAGAACTCCTTCCAGATGTACGACGACGTCGCCATCGTGGAAACCTTCGTCGGCGAAACCACGCACCGCGACGACGAGGCCGCGGCGTACGCCAAGGCCATCGAACGACTCTGGGACGAAGCCGTCACCGGTGACGACGCCCGGAGACTCATCGTCCGCGCAGCTCAAGAACTCCACAACTAGCGCGCCCGTCCTGGTAGACCCGGCGGCGGCTCGATCGGGCGAAAGGCTGCCCCGCTACCAGGCGGCCATCCTGGTTGAGCTACCCGAGCCACGATGGGCCTGCGGAGAAAATCGGAGTACGGGCCGCCCGTCGCGTTCGTTCGAGAAATACGTACAGTCATGAGCCCCAGCGCTGTACCTGTGGCGCGTCTCACACAGTGGTTCTCCGGCGTGTCCCGTCCGGTACGGGTCTTTGTACCTCACACACGTCGCTGACCTGTGCTGATGCCAGGGGATGCCAGCCGGTGCCGTCTCGAACGCACGTGCTGCACGGTGCCCAACTGTGCTCAGTGCACCTGTATGCAGTCCGTGTAGGTCAGTTGAGGTCAGTCGTAGCGCTGTGCGACACCTGCGGCAGGTAGAGGACTGGCGGGGTGTGCCGTTAGTGTGCTCGTCAGCAGAACGCAAGTGCGGTGCCTCTCCAGTGGAGAGACACCGCACTCGATGAATTGAACCTCCCACCCCGGGGGCCTAATCCCCGGACGGAAGCCGGATGTGCAGGGGCCTAATCCTGTTGCATCCGTGCACAACTTAGCGCTGTGCCGTGGCCGTCTCAACTACGAGACGGCCGAGGATGGCCAACGGCGACTGACTGCGGTCGCCGTCGACTACACAGCGTAGCGTGCGACCGTCCACCGAACCGGGGTGGGCTGACCGAAAGGTTGCCCACCGATGGCATCGAACCACCCGTCCAACCCGCAGCCCAGCTCGCGCGGCCGTCAGATTCCGCTGAGCACTGCCGCGTACCTGCTGATCGCAACGGTCGTCGGCGTCACGGCTCACCAGCACCCCGACGGGGTGGCGCCGCTGAGCCTGGCCCTCGCTACGTTCCTCACGCTGGAGCGCCTGCACCGGTCGATTCGCTGACGCAGTCCGGCCCCCGCATTCGCCTTCCGTGCGGGGGCCAATCCCGACCAGTGCTAAGCGAGTGGAGCCGCCCGTCCGAGCGCGTTGCCGAATTACGCTCTATCAG
>NZ_JAEMUW010000032.1 GCF_016598485.1 Micromonospora coerulea
TGACCGGTTCTGGCAGAACCTGCGCCGGGCGGTCGGCTGGAACGTCCAATACGCCGGGGCCGTCGAGCCGCAGCGCCGGCTGGCTCCGCACGCGCACTTCGCCATCCGGGGCACCATCCCCCGGGCGCTGGTGCGGCAGGTCGCCGCCGCGACATATCACCAGGTGTGGTGGCCGTCCGTCGAGCAGCGGGTCTACGAACCGGCCACCGCGCCGCAGTGGGACGCCGACGCCGCCTGCTACACCGACCCCACCACCGGCCGGCTCCTGCCGTCCTGGGATGACGCCCTGGACCTGGTCGACGCCGACCCCGACGCTGATCCCGTGCACGTCGTCCGCTTCGGCGTCCAGGTCGACGCCAAGGGCGTGCTCGCCGGCACCAAGGACGCCGACCGGTGCGTCGGCTACATCACCAAGTACCTGACCAAGCAGGCCGCCGACTGCCACGACGTGACCACCAGCCGGCAGCGCGCGCACCTGGAACGGCTCTGGCAGGAACTGCGGCACACGCCCTGCTCTGAGCGGTGCGCCAACTGGCTGCTCTACGGCGTGCAACCCAAGAAGGCCCGACCAGGCTTGCGGCCGGGCAACTGCAAGAACAAGGTCCACAAGCGGGAAACCCTCGGCATCGGCGGCCGACGCGTCCTCATCTCCCGGCAGTGGTCCGGCAAAACCCTCACCGACCACCGGGCCGACCGCCGCGAGTGGGTCAAGGCGCTCCTGGGCGTCACCACCGCCGCCGACACCGCCCCGGCCGGCGGGGAGCAGCGGCACGCCTGGGAACTCGCCAAGCCCACCGACCCCGACGTTGCGCCCCTCGGCCACCGGGTCCTCCGGGCGATATCCGAGCGCATCCAATGGCGCGCCCAGCTCGACGCCGCGAGACGCAACCAGCCACCACCCGATGTTTCGGCAACCGCCACGACCCAGGAGGGAGCAGCATGAAGGCCCGGACCATCGAACCGCTGTGGACGGCTCTGGACGTGTCGACCTTCCTCGGCGTGCCAGTGAGCACCCTCTATCAGTGGCGGTACCGCCGAATCGGGCCGCGGGCCTCTCGGATCGGCCGGCACCTGCGCTATGACCCGGCCGACGTGCGGGCCTGGCTCGCGAAGCAGGCGGGGTAGCCCGTGAGCGTAAAGAAGCGACCGAATCGGAAGTGGCGGGCGCGGGTCCGGGACGCCTCCGGCAAGGAGATAGCTCGGCACTTCGACCGCAAGTCAGACGCGGAGCGGTGGGAGGCGTCTGCCAAGGCGGCCGTCTCTCGTGGTGACTGGATCGACCCGGCTCGGGCACGAGTGACGGTGGGCGCCTGGGCCGGGCAATGGATGGCCGCTCAAGTGCAGCTCAAGCCGTCGACTCGCGCCCGGTATGAGCTGGCACTACGTCGGCAGATCCTTCCGACATGGGAGGGCATCCCGCTTTCGGCAGTCTCGTACGCGGAGGTGGCGGCCTGGGTTCAGCGGCTCACCGCGTCCGGACTCGCGCCGGCAACGGTCCGGTACGCGCATCGGGTGCTGTCGCTGGCCCTGGCCCACGCCGTGCGGGACGGTCGTATGTCTCGGAATCCGGCAGAGGGTGTGCGGCTGCCTCGGGTGGTGCGGGAAGAGCCGGTGTTCCTCGACCACGACCAGGTGGCGAGGCTCGCGGAGGCGTGCGGGCGGTACGGGCTGCTCGTGCGGTTCCTGGCCTACACCGGGCTGCGGTGGGGTGAGGCATCCGCGCTGCGGGTGTCGCGGCTGGATCTGCTGCGGCGTCGGGTGACGGTGGCCGTGGCGTTCGCGGAGGTTGGCGGGGAGCTGGTCGAGGGGACGCCGAAGAACCACCAGCGCCGGTCGGTGCCGATTCCGCGCTTCCTCGTCGACGAGCTAGCCGCGCACGTCGCCGGGAAGCGTCGGGACGCGCTGGTGTTCACCGCGCCGAACGGCGGGCCACTGCGTAATACCAACTTCCGGTCGCGGGTCTTCGCGCCGGCGGCGGCGTCGACCGGGCTGGCCGGGCTGACTCCGCACGACCTCCGGCACACGGCGGCAAGTCTGGCCGTGGCGGCGGGCGCCAACGTCAAGGCGGTGCAGCGGATGCTCGGGCACGCCTCGGCGTCGATGACGCTCGACGTGTACGCGGGGCTGTTCGGTGACGACCTGGACGCCGTTGCCAACCGGCTGGACGAAGCGGTCGCGGCGCGGGATGCGGACTATTTGCGGACTGGCACGGCCGTAGGCGAGGTTGTCGACCTCGGAAAACGGCGAAGCCCAGGCCGTTGACCTGGGCTTCTGTACCGAGCCGCCTGACGGAATCGAACCGTCGACCTACGCATTACGAGTGCGTCGCTCTAGCCGACTGAGCTAAGGCGGCAACGATCGTCAAGTGTACGGCACATCCTCGGGCCAGGCCGAACGGCATCCCCCGGGACCGGGATCCGGACATCGAGGGAGGTTCGGTCGTTCGCCGGACAGCGCTCGCCCCGGCTCGGGACTACCCTGCGGCGGGTGAGCGACGATCACGTACCGGAGCAGCAGCCGATCCCCGAGGCGCACCCGGGCGAGCGGGCGGCCCGCCGGCCGCGCAGCGCCGATCCGCTGGAGCTGGGCTTCACCCCGCGCAAGCCGGTGCCGTGGCTGGCGCCGTTCCTGTTGATCAGCACGGGCATCCGGACGCTGCTGGCGATGCTGTTCGGGGCGTACCTGGACAAGCGGGAGCTGCAGAACGCGTTCGGCGACGGGATCTTCCGCCAGGTCGGTCCGGACGGCGGGCTCTGGTTGGACTACGTGGCCGACCTGGGCGACGGCTTCGACGCGACGTACTCGGTGGCCTACCTGCTGGCCCAGCCGGAGCTGGTGGTGGACGGGCACCGGCTGCCCCGGGCGCAGACCCTGGTGATGGGCGGCGACCAGGTCTACCCGTCGGCGTCGTACGAGGCGTACGAGGACCGGTGCAAGGGGCCGTACCAGGCCGCGCTACCGCTGGCCCCGCCCGAGCGGCCGACGCTCTTCGCGGTGCCAGGCAACCATGACTGGTACGACGGCCTCACCGCCTTTTTGCGGCTGTTCGTCCGGTCCCGGGACCGGCATTTCGGTGGCTGGGGCACCGGCCAGTCCCGGTCGTACTTCGCGGTGGAGTTGCCCGCGGACTGGTGGCTGCTCGGCCTCGACGACCAGTCCGGGTCGTACCTGGACGACCCGCAGCTCACCTACTTCGACGAGGTGGCCCGCAAGCTCACCCCCCGGTCGCGGGTGATTTTGGCGGTGCCGGCGCCGACCTGGGTCAAGGCCGTGGACCATCCGACCGCGTACGACTCGATCGACTACTTCATCCGGACGATCATCGCGCCCACCGGGGCCCAGGTGCGGCTGCTCGTCTCCGGGGACCTGCACCACTACGCCCGCTACGCCGGCCCGGAGCGGCAGCTGATCACCTGTGGTGGCGGCGGCGCCTACCTGTACCCGACGCACCAGCTGCCGGAGCGGCTGGAGGTGCCCCCGCGGGACACGCTGGCCCGGCGGTCCAGCCGCACCCGCCCGTACGACCTGGCGGCGCGCTATCCCGACCGGGCCCGCTCCCGGCGGTACGGCTGGGGCATCTTCGCCCGGCTGCCGTTCCGCAACCCGGGCTTCACCACCCTGCTCGGCACCATGCACACGCTGCTGATGCTGGCCATGGCCGGGGTGGCGACGAACCGGTCGGGCACGACCGAGCAGCGGCTGTTCAGCGTGCCGCTGGTGATCATGCTGCTGGTCACGGTGCTCAGCGCGGCGTTCTTCGCCAAGCCGCCGGCTGCGGGCGGGAAGCGGCACGCCCGGCACTGGATGCTCGGCGTCGGCCACGGTCTGGCGCACGTCGCGCTGGCCGCCGCGGGCACCTGGGCCTGGCTGCAACTGCCCCTGTACGACTGGCCGTGGCCGCTGCCGGTGGTCGCCGCGGCGGTCGTCTACGGTCCGGTGATCGGTCTGGTGTCCAGCCAGGTGGTGGCGCTGTATCTGCTGGTGGCGGGGGCGTTCGGGGTGAACGTCAACGAACTCTTCGCCGGCCAGGGCATCGAGGACTCGAAGTGCTTCCTGCGGATGCGCATCGACCCCGACGGCACCCTCACCGTCTACCCCATCGCCCTGGACGAGGTCTCCCATGCCTGGGAACTCAACCCCGACCAGTCCCCCACCGCCTCCTGGCTGACCCCCAAGGCGCCGATCACTCCCCGCCTGGCCGAACCCCCCATCACCCTCACCTGACGCCGGGCCCGGGGGAGGGAGGGTGGGGGTCAGGCGGTGTAGTGCTGGTCGTGGGCCTGGCGGGGGGCGCAGACGGAGGCTCGGCTGCATGAGCAGCGGGAGCCGTCGGCGTCCAGGCGGACGGTGACCGAGTCTTTCGGGACGCTGTGACCGACGACCTTGCCGTCCCCCTCCGGCGTGCTGACTCGGCTGCCGATCGCCGGTGCGGACTCCTGGAACCGCTGGTAGAGCGGGTGCTCGTACTTGAGGCAGCACATCAGCCGGCCGCACGCGCCGGAGATCCGCAGCGGGTTGAGCGGCAGGTCCTGGTCCTTGGCCATCCTGATGGTGACCGGCTCGAAGTCGTTGAGAAAGGTCGCGCAGCACAGGTCGCGGCCGCAGGAGCCGATCCCGCCCTGCACCCGAGCGGAGTCCCGGGCCGAGAGCTGCCGCAGCTCCACCCGGCAGCGCAGGGTCGCCCCGAGGTCGCGGACCAGCGAGCGGAAGTCCACCCGGTGCGGTGCGGTGAAGTAGATGGTGGTCCGGTCGCTGCCGGTATCCGGCGCGCCCAGCACGTGGTCGACCGCCACCACCTTCATCGGCAGGCCGTGCTCGCGGATGAGCCGCTTGGCGGCGACCTTCGCCTCGGCCTTGCGCCGCCGCAGCAGCTCGTCGCGGCGCAGGTCTGCGTCCTCGGCCAGCCCGACCAGCTTGGGGAAGCCGTCGGTGTCCTCGCTGACCCACTGCGCGGCCCAGACGCACTCCGCTACCTCGGGCCCGTCGTCGGTGGGCACCAGCACCCGGTCGCCCACCTGCGGGCGCAGCTCGCCCGGATCCAGGTAGTAGAGGCGCCCGTACCGGTTGAAGCTGACCGCGCAGAGCATGCCCATACGTCTCACCCTACGACGCGGCGACCCTCCGGGCCCGGCCGGGCGTCGCCGGGCGGTCACGCCGCGCAGCGATCCACGATCGTCGACTCGACCGATCCGCTCCCCTCCCGACGTGCCGATGATCCTCGCCCGGACGGTTGAATCCCGGCCGACACCGGGGACAAACGCCGGCCGACAGCGTTGAGTGAAGGCAGACCTGCGGGGGGTGCAGGGGAAGGCCACGGCGTCGCCGCCGGAGCCCGGGCACGCCGGCCCGGTGCGCGACGTCGTGGCCCGGCACGCGGCTTCCGCCCCACCGGACCGGCTCAGCGGCCGATCCGGGTCGTCCCGCCGGGCCGGGGCGCGGTGACCGTGTTCTCCCGCCAGGTCGTCTCGGCCAGGCTCGGCGACCACTGCCGCAGCAGCGTCTCCGCGCCGTCGTACGCCACGCCGAGGACCGCCAGCACCCGAGTCCCGATCTCCGCCGCCGCGTACGCCGCCCCGGCACGGCCGGCCTCGCCACCGGTCGGGATGGCGGCGACCACCGTGACGGCCTCGGCGGAGCGCAGCACGTCGGCCAGGGCCCGGGCCAGGGCGAGCCGGCTTCCCTCCACCCAGTCGGCGAGGGCGTCGGCGTAGCCGCCGGTCGACTCGAGCCGCCCCACCAGGCTCTCCGGTCCCTCGTCGAGGTGCCGGAGCAGGGTGCCGCGCGCCTCGTCGTACGCCGAGGCGGCCGGCCCGGACCAGGCGACCGGGTCGGTCAGCGTGGCGCAGGCGTCGTCGTACGCCCGGACGAGCCGGCGCACCGCGTGCCCGGCGGCCGCCAGCGGCGCGGGATGCAGGTCGAGGAACTCGCGCACCCCGTCGCCGGGAAGCACCCGCATCCGGCGCAGCAGTGGCCAGAGCCGGTGCCCGTCCGGCACGCCGGCGGCGAGCAGCGTGTCCACCCGGGCGAGCAGGTCGAGGCCGGGCTGGGCGAGGCGGTCCAGGGCGTCCATCACGCCTCCCGGGTGAGCCGCCGCCGGGCGGCCTCGTCGACGGCGGCGTACCGGTCGGCGGCGCTGCGCAGCGCGGCCGCCGCGGCGGCCAGCCGGGCGGCGGCGGCCCCGGCCTCCCGGGCCCGGTCCTCGGTGGCGGCGGTCCACTGCCGGTGCAGGGCACGGCCGATCTCGCCCGGGCGGCCGGACGCGTGGGTCCCGAAGGCCGGGTGGGCCGGGTCGCTGGCGGTGACGGCGTGGGCGAGGCTGGCCAGGGTGGCGCTCGCCTCGTCCAGCCGGGCGGCGAGGGCGTGCAGGGTGTCCATGTCAGGCCCCCGCGAGCGGCCGGTACGCCGCGAAGGTCTCGTTGTGCAGCTTTTCCCGGGCCCACTGGGCCGCGTCGGCGGCGGCGGTCACCGCGGCCTGCACCGAGCCGGCGACGTCCCGCGGGTGGCGGGTGTGCAGCGGGCCGAGGAAGCGCACGTCGGTGATCCGTCCGCCGGCGGTCACCACCACCTCGACCAGCCCGTCCGGCGACCGGACGGTCACCTCGACCGTGGCCACCGCCTGGTCGAACTCGGCCTGCAGGGACTCGATGCGGCGGTACCGCCGCACCGCCTCCTCGATCCAGGCCTCGTCGATCTCGCCCCGTGGCATCGGCGGACTCCTCCCGGCGGACCCTCACTGAGCGTGCCGTCACCGTCACCACGGCACACCGGACCGTACCGCACGGCAATCGCGCCTGTCGATTGCCTGTGGATGAACGGAAGGGGTGTCAACCCTTCCAGAGGGCGAGCATCATCGCCTCGACCGCGATCCGCGGCTTGACGTTCGCCTCGATCGCCGCCCGGCACTCCAGCACGGCCTCCAGCCGGCGCAGCGCACCCTCGGCGTTCCATTTCTGTGCACCCGCCGCGGCCAGCGCGGCGGTGTCGGTGTGCACCGGCGCGACCGGCGCGCGCAGCGCCATGGTCAGCGCATCCCGGTAGAACCCCGCCAGATCGACCAGGGCCCGGTCCAGGGCATCGCGCTGGCCCCGGGTGGCCCGCGACTTCTGCCGCTTCTCCAGGTCCTTGAGCTGGCCGGCGGCGCCGCGCAGCGCACCGGCCGCGCCCCGTCCGGTGCCGCCCCCGCCGAGCGCGGTCTGCAACGCCGCCCGTTCCGTCTCGTCGACCTCGGTGACCGAGGCGGCGGCCTCCGCCTCGGCCGCCTCGATCAGCGCGGAGGCGGCGTCGAAGGCCGCGCCGACCCCGGTCAGCCGGCGCGGCACCGCGAGCACCGCGTCGCGGCGCTGCCGGGCCTCCGGGTCACGGGCCAGCCGCCGGGCCCGGCCCACGTGCCCCTGCGCGGCCGCCGCCGCCCAGCCCGCGACGTCGGGGGCGATGCCGTCCCGGCGGACCAGCACCTCGGCCACCGCGGCGGCCGCCGGCTGCCGCAGCGGTACGACCCGACACCGCGACCGGATGGTCACCGAGATGTCGTCCGGGTGGGTGGACGGGGCGCAGAGCAGGAAGACCGTCCGGGGCGGCGGTTCCTCGATGGCCTTGAGCAGGGCGTTGCCGGCCGCCTCGGTGAGCCGGTCGGCGTCTTCGATGATGACCACCTGCCACCGCCCGCCGGACGGGGTGCTGGCCGCCCGGAGCACCAGCGCGCGCATGTCGTTGACCCCGATGGAGAGCCCGTCCGGCACCACCAGGCGCACGTCGGCGTGGGTGCCGGTCATCGTGGTGTGGCAGCCCGGGCACGCGCCGCACCCCGTGCCGTGGACGCACTGCAGCGCGGCGGCGAAGGCCCGCGCGGCCACCGAGCGACCTGAGCCGGGCGGTCCGGTGAAGATCCACGCGTGGGTCATCCCCGCCCCCGGGTCCCGCCCCGGCCCGGCCGGTTCCCCGCCGGCGTCGGCGTCCCGCTCGTCGGGCTCGGCCGCGGCGGCGGGACCGGCCGCGGCGGCCCGCAGCTGCGCGGCGGCCGAGGCGGCGGCGCGGCGCAGCGTGTCGACGGCCTCGTCCTGGCCGACCAGGTCGGCGAAGACGTCCGACATCAGGTGGGATGCTCCATCGTCACCAGCTCCGCGTCGGATAACTCCGGCTGGACCGTGGTGTCGGGGCCGTGCGCCGGGCGCGGGTGCACGATGGCGGCCGGATTGACCAGGAACTCGTCCACCCGCCGGCCCACCGCTGCGGCGATCTCCTCAGCCGGGCGGGACGCGTCGAGCACCAGGTAGCGCTTGGGGTCGGCGGCGGCCAGGTCGAGGAAGGCGTACCGGACCCGCTCGTGGAAGGCGACCGACTCGGCCTCCAGCCGGTCGGCGCCCTGCCGGCGGGACTCGACCCGGGACAGACCGGTGCGCGGGTCGACGTCGAGGAGGACCACCAGGTCGGGCTTGAGCCCGCCGGTGGCCCACGAGGAGAGCCAGGAGACCTCCTCCACCGGCAGCGTCCGGCCGGCACCCTGGTAGGCCAGGGACGAGTCGACGTACCGGTCGCTGATCACCACCGCGCCCCGGACCAGCGCCGGCCGGACCACGGTGGCCACGTGGTGGGCCCGGTCCGCGGCGTAGAGCAGCGCCTCGGCGCGCGGCGACGGCGCGTCCGCGCCGACGGTGTCCAGCACCAGCGAGCGGATCCGCTCGCCGACGCCGGTGGCGCCCGGCTCCCGGGTCACCACCACGTCCCGGCCCTGCCCGCGCAGCCGCTCGGCGAGCGCGGCGAGCTGGGTGGACTTGCCGGCGCCCTCGCCGCCCTCGAAGACCACGAAGAGACCGGTGGAGACGAAGGGCTCGGCCGGCATCAGCGGGCGGCCCCGGATCGAACCCCAGAGGTCGGCCAGGACCGGCACGCCCTTCTTGTCGTCCATCTGACCGAAGGCGCTGATCCCGGCGAAGATGCCGGCGACGCCGGCGACGAGCAGCAGCAGCCGGGTCGAGGAGACGGAGACGCCCAGGTCGGCGATGGTCAGCTTGCGCGAGCCGCCGACGCCCACCAGCAGGCTGCTCAGCGCGATCGCCAGGATCAGCACCAGCCGGGTGCCGATCTGCACCACCGCGAAGACCCGGCCGCGCACCTCGTCGGCGACCTCGCCGCCGAGCAGCGTGGTGCCGGCGAGAAAGGCCATCCCGGCGCCCGCGCCGACCAGGATCGCGCCGAGGATCGCCATCGACAGGTGGATGGCGAAGGCGAGCACCAGCACGGAGGCGCTCGCCAGCACGATGCTCATGCCGAACCAGCGGCGCCGGGACATGTCCCGGACGATCATCGGGCCGAGCCCGATACCGACCGCCAGGCCGACGAAGATGGCGCCGAAGAGCAGGAAGAAGGCGGCGTCGCCGGCGCCGAGCGAGGCGGAGAAGAACTTGGCCGTGCCGACCACGATGCCGCCGCCGGCGAACGCGCCGAAGATGCCGAGCACCAGGCCGCGCACCAGCCGGGTCTGCCCGATGTACCGCCAGCCCTCGGTGAACTGGCGGAACATGCTCTGCTCGGCGTGCACCCGCTCGTCGGCCTGGCGCTGGCTGATCTCCTTGATGCCGAACGCCACCACCAGCGCGGTGGCCAGCCGGGAGAACGCGTTGAACCAGAGGGCGAGCTGAGCCGGTTCGGCCCAGCCGGGCATCTCACCCCCGGCCAGCCCGCGCACGCTGCGGTCGAGCACCGCCAGGCCGATCGCGGCGGCCACCGGGGTCAGGCCGTACGTGGTGATCAGGGTGAGCTGGTTCGCGGTCTCCAGCCGGGCGCGCGGGATCAGGTTCGGGACCGCGGCCTCCTTGGCCGGGATCCACAGCAGGGTGATCGTCTCGATCAGGAAGGTGGCGATCGCCGCCCAGGTGACCACCAGCCCGCCACTGGCCCCGGTGAGGGCGTAGAGCGGGATCGAGGCGAAGAGCACGAACCGCAGCACGTCGCAGATGACCATCGTCCAGCGCCGGTCGAACCGGTCGGCGAAGACGCCCGCCACCGGCCCGAGCACCAGCGCCGGCAGCAGCCGGACCGCGATGACGCCACCGAACGCGGCACCCTGCGCGGTGCTGCCGGACACCTGGGCGGCGGCGAAGACGGAGGTGGCGAGCAGTCCGAGCCAGTCGCCGAAGGAGGCGACCCCGAGCACGATCCACAGCCGGCGGAACGGCCGGATGCGCAGCACCGAGCGGATCGCGGCGGCGCCGGACCGGTCGGTCTGGTCACCGGGCGACGACACGCCGGACGACTCGCCGTTCTGCTGGCTTTTGATGGCCGTACCTCCACGTGCCGGCCCAGAGCTGGGCATCCCCGGTGGAACACTCTAGTCCCGGCGGGGAGTGCCCCCGCCCGCGACATTCTCCTGCTCGCCGAGCCTAGGCCGCTTTCGCCGTCGCGCGCAGCCCGGACAGACGCGAGGGTATTTCGCATTGACGCCCAGACAGTTAGCGTGCAGACGTGGCCACTGAAAGCGACAAACTTCGCGACCGCCTGGATCGCGCGACCGCGCACCTCGACCCGCCGTACGCGGTGGTCGACCTCGCCGCGTTCGACGCCAACGCGACCGCGCTGGCCGAGCGGGCCGGCGGCAAGCCCGTCCGGGTCGCCAGCAAGTCGGTCCGGTCCCGGGACCTGCTGACCCGGGCGCTGGGTCGGCCCGGCTGGCGGGGGGTGATGGCCTTCACTCTCCCCGAAGCGAGCTGGCTGGTCCGGACCGGGATCTCGACCGACGTGCTGGTGGCGTACCCCACGGCCGACCGGGGTGGTCTCGCCGAGCTGGCGAACGACCCGGCGCTCGCCGACGCCGTGACGCTGATGGTCGACGGGACCGAGCAGCTCGACCTGGTCGACGAGGTGTGCCCGCCCGCGCGCCGGCCGGCCCTGCGGGTCTGCCTCGAACTGGACGCCTCCTGGCGACCACTGGGCGGGCGGGTGCACGTCGGCGTCCGCCGCTCCCCGGTGCACAGCGCCCGGGCCGCCGGCGCCCTGGCCGCCGCCGTCGCCGGCCGGCAGGGCTTCCGGCTGGTCGGCCTGATGTCGTACGAGGCGCAGATCGCCGGCCTGGGCGACGCCCCGCCCGGGCAGGCCGTGCTGGGTACGGCGATCCGGGTCGCCCAGCGCGGTTCGTACCGCGAGCTGCTGGCCCGCCGCGCGGCGGCGGTCGCCGCGGTCCGCGAGCACGCCGACCTGGAGTTCGTCAACGGCGGCGGCACCGGCAGCGTGGCCGCGACCAGTGCCGACCCCGCGGTCACCGAGGTCACCGCGGGATCAGGGCTGTACGGGCCCACCCTCTTCGACGCGTACCGGGCCTGGCGCCCCACCCCGGCGGCCTTCTTCGCCTGCGCGGTGGTCCGCCGACCGGCGCCCGGCCTGGCCACCGTGCTCGGCGGCGGCTGGATCGCCTCCGGCCCCGCCGCCGGCAGCCGGCTTCCCCGCCCGTGGCTGCCGGCGGGGCTGAAGCTGCTCGGCCCGGAGGGGGCCGGCGAGGTGCAGACCCCGCTGACCGGCGCGGCGGCGGCCACCCTGCGGGTGGGCGACCGGGTCTGGTTCCGGCACGCGAAGGCCGGCGAGCTTTGCGAGCACGTCAATGAGCTGCATCTGGTGGACGGCGACGCCGTGGTCGCGACCGTGCCCACGTACCGGGGTGAGGGCCGGGCGTTCCTCTGACCCGACCCTCTGCGCCGATCCTGCCGCCCGTTCGCACCCGGACGGTTCCTGCCCTGCCACCGGTCGCACCCCGGTCACGTCTTGGTCGTGCCGCCCGGTCGCACCCGGGTTTTCCTGCTGTCGTGCCGCCCGGTCGCACCCGGGTTCCCGCTCGTGTCGTTCGGCATCCCGGTCGCGCCCCGGATGCCCCCGCCCCGCCGCCCGACGCACCGCGGACCGGCGGCGGGCCTGTTCAGCTCGGTTGCGCGGCCTCGGTCCGGTCGTCGACCTGGCGGTGCAGGTACTCCCGGATCAGCGCCTTCGCCTCGGCCAGCACCCGCTCGTCGCCCTCCGGCTGGCGGCGGAACGCCAGCTTGATCAGGGCGTCGGCCGCCTCCACCGCGATCTCCAGGTGGAACCGGAGATCGGGCGCCTCGAGGCCGAAGCGCTCGCTCAGCACCCGGGCCAACTGGTCGGCGATCACGCCGTTGTTGTCCCGCTGCTCATCGAGCAGGTGCAGGTCGACCACGTCGCCGAAGTGCAGGGTACGAAAGCCCGGGACCGTACGGTGCATCGTGATGTACTCGTCGATGCCCGCGTCGACGCCGTCCCACCAGTGGGTCAGGTCGTCGGAGGCGAATCGCTCGTCGAGCCGCTGGAGGTAGGACTCCATCGTGCGCAGGGTCAGCGCCTGCACGATCGCCCGCTTGTCCGGAAAGAACTGATAGACCGATCCGATCGCCACCTCGGCGCGCTCGGCGAGCAGGGTCGTGGTCAGTCCCTCGTACCCCACCTCGTCGACGAGCTCGGCACAGGCATCCAGCATTCGCTGGACCCGCGCGACACTTCGACCCTGCACCGGTACGCGGCGCAGCGGCCCGGTCGTGGCGGCTGGTGTGGACACTCGCCACCCCCCTTCGACGGATGAACATATCTGCAAGTCACGAGACCGTGACTACCGGTACAACGAACGGGCCCCGATTGCGGTATTTACCAGGCACAACGTTCCTGATATGAAGTCAGTTCATATTCATGTCTAGGAGCGCCCATGCCCGGTACGCCAGCCGCCTGGACCAACTGGGCCGGCAATCAGCACAGCACGGCAGCGCTCGTGGTGCGCCCCCGCACCATTCCAGACCTGGTGGCCGCGGTCCATGCCGCCGCCGAGGCGGGCCGGACGATCCGGCCGGTGGGCAGCGGGCACTCGTTCACCGGCGCCGCCCGCACCGACTCCGTCCGCCTCGACCTGGCCGACCTGGACACCGAGGTCACCGTCGACACCGCCCGACGGCTGGTCACCGTGCCGGCCGGGATGACCCTGCACGCCCTCAACGACCTGCTCGCCCGCCACGGCCTGGCCCTACCCAACCTGGGCGACATCGACGCCCAGACCGTCGCCGGGGCGCTCTCCACCGGCACCCACGGCACCGGCGCGCGACTCGGCTGCCTCTCCACCTTCGTCACCGCGCTGACCCTGGTCACCGGCACCGGCGAGGTGCTGCGCTGCTCCGCCGACGAGCACCGGGACGTCTTCGCCGCCGCCCGGGTCGGTCTCGGCGCGGTCGGCGTGCTGGCCGAGGTCACCCTGCGCTGCGTCGACGCCTTCGTGCTCCGCGCGCACGAGCGCCCGGCCCCGCTGGACGCGGTGCTCGCCGAGCTGCCGGCCCTCGTCGACGGGCACGACCACGTCGAGTTCTACTGGTTCCCGTACACCTCCCGGGTGCAGGTCAAGACCAACGACCGGGCGCCCGCCGACGACCGGCCGCTGCCCCGCTGGCGCGGTTGGCTGGACGACGAGTTCCTGGCCAACACGGTCTTCGCCGGGGCCTGCCGGCTCGGCCGCGCCGTTCCCGCGCTGGCCCCGGGCCTCAGCGCGGTCTCCGCGCGGGCGCTCACCGAACGCACCTACACCGGCCGCTCCGACCAGGTCTTCTGCACCCCGCGCCGGGTCCGCTTCGTGGAGATGGAGTACGCCCTGCCGCGCGCCGTCCTGCCCACCGCGCTCGACGCGCTCCGGCGGATCGTCGACGGGTTGCCGTTCAAGGTGCTCTTCCCCGTCGAGGTGCGGTTCACCGCCGCCGACGACATCTGGCTGTCGCACGGGTACGGGCGGGACTCCACGTACCTCGCCATCCACCAGTACGTCGGCATGCCGTACGAGCCCTACTTCCGGGCGTTCGAGCAGGTGGCGACCGAGCTGGGCGGCCGCCCCCACTGGGGCAAACTGCACTGGCGCGACGCGGCCTCGCTGGCGCCCGCCTACCCGAGGTTCGCCGACTTCCTGACGGTCCGCGACCGCCTGGACCCCGCCCGCCTCTTCACCAACCCCTACCTGGACCAGGTCCTCGGCTCCTGACCCCCGCCGATCTTGGAAGGAAACGGCCCTCACCGGGGCCGAACCCTTCCAAGATCCGGACCGATGCGGTCAGCCCGGCCAGCCAGCGGCGCGGAGTGCGGCGCCGAGCTGGGCAATCACCTCGGTCGGCCGGGCGCGGAGCGCCCAGCTGGGAAAACGGAGCACCCGATCGCCCTCGATCCAGAGCGCGTTCTGCCGACGCATGTCGGCCCAGGCATGCGCCGGGTCGAGGTGCTGGCCGCCGTCGATCTCGACGTGCACCTGCCACGGCTCGAAGTAGGCATCGAGGTACCGGCGTCGTCCGGCGGAGTCGTACCGAACCTTCTGCCGGGTGGGCTCGGGTAGGCCGGCGCGGCGGACCAGGTCGAGGAATTCGAGTTCGCCGAGCGAGTGGGCGCCACCGGCGGCGTCCGTCACGGTGGAGGCGATCAACCTCCGGCGTCTGAGCCGCGGCATCCGGTCCAGGACACGGTGCAGCTCGTCGCCGCCGACGAGCCGCTGCTGAAAGGCCGCCGCGATGACGGCGCGAGCCTCCCCATCGCTGGCTGCCCACTGGGCGGCGTCGACGATCGAGCGGGCAGGCATCGTTCGGCGCGGTTGTCCCACCACCAGCACGTCCTCGTCGGGCAGGTGCGTGGTGCGGTGGAGTCGAACGCCCTGCGGCAGTGGACCGCGACGGCAGGCGGCCGGCACCAGCAGATGGACGGCCCCGCTCCCGAAGCCCCGCAGACCAGCCACCTGCGGAGCGGTGAGCCCACCGAGTACCGCGATTGGCCCGGCTGCCAGCACGGCGACCCAGCGACGCTGCACCGTACTGACCGGGCCGGTGTGGGTCACGAAAACGGCGCGATGAACCTGCCGCCACCGACCGGTTGCCACCCGGTGCCGAATCGCCTTACGGGACAGATGGTCCAACGCCTGCCCGAGGGAGATCACGTCGTCCTGTCGGAACAGTAACCAGCTCAGCTCGTCGGCATCCTCATTCGGCAGTGCCCGCCCCAGCGCCGGCAGCGACGCCCCGCGACGAAGACCCATGCCCCCACCCTGCCCACCCGCCTCCCTCCGCCGCCGCCCCTGTGGAAAACGGAGAGATCTTGGAAGGCTTCGGCCCCTCAGCGGGCCGTTTCCTTCCAAGATCTCCAAGCGGGAGAACGTCACTCCGTGGTGGAGGTGGCCTTCCTGGGGGCCGCCTTCTTGGCCGGGGTGGCCTTGGCGGTGGTCGTCTTCTTGGCGGCCGTCGACTTGGTGGCGGCGGCGGTCTTCTTCGCCGCCGACTTCTTGGCCGGGGCCGCCTTCTTCGCGGCCGCCTTCTTCTTCGGGGCCGGCCCCTTCGCCCGCTTCTCGGCGAGCATCTCGGAGGCCTCCTCGAGGGTCAGCGCCTCCGGGGTCTGCGCGCGGCGCAGCGACGCGTTGGTCTCCCCGTCCGTGACGTACGGGCCGAACCGGCCGTCCTTGATCACCAACGGCTTCTCGGTGAGCGGGTCGTTGCCCATCTCCCGCAGCGGGGGCGCGGCGGCCCGGCGCTGCCGGGTCTTCGGGGTGGCCAGCAGGGCGAGGGCCTCGTCCAGCGTGACGGTGAACATCTTCTCTTCCGAGTCCAGCGAGCGGAACTCGTCACCGCGCTTGACGTACGGGCCGTAGCGGCCGTTGTTGGCGAAGACCTCGACCCCGTCGGGGGCGACCCCGATCAGCCGGGGCAGGCTGAGCAGCTTCAGCGCCTCGTCGAAGGTGAGGGTGTCGGGCGTCTGGGAGCGCAGCAGCGACGACTTGCGCTCGCCGCTGGACACGTACGGGCCGAACCGGCCGGACTTGAGCACGATCGGCTCGCCGGTCGCCGGGTCGTCGCCGAGCTTGCGCTCGCCCGCGCCGCCGAGGAACAGCTCGTGCACCTTCTCCGGGGTCAGCTCGTCCGGCGCCAGTCCCTCCGGGATCGGCGCCCGGTCACCCTGAGCGCCGCCCTCCTCGCCCTCGACCTTCGGGGCCGGCTGCTCGCCGGGCAGCGCCCGCTGCAGGTACGGCCCGAACCGGCCGACCCGCGCGACGACCTCGCGCCCCTCGTCGTCGGTGAAGAGCGGGATCGAGTTGACGCTGCGCGCGTCGATGTCGCTGAGATTCTCGGTGACCAGCTTCTTCAGCCCGCCCGCGTGGGCGATGGCCTGGTCGCCGGTGCCGTTGGTGCTGCCGAAGTAGAAGGAGGTGAGGAAGTCGACAGCGGCGTGGTCGCCGCCGGCGATCTCGTCCAGCTCGTTCTCCATGCTGGCGGTGAAGTCGTAGTCGATCAGGCGCGGGTAGTGCTGCTCCATCAGTCCGATGACCGCGAACGCCAGGAAGGTCGGGATCATCGCCTGGCCACGCTTGGTCACGTAGCCGCGGTCCTGGATGGTCTGCATGATCGACGCGTACGTCGACGGGCGGCCGATGCCCAGCTCCTCCAGCGCCTTGACCAGCGAGGCCTCCGTGTAGCGCGACGGCGGCTGGGTGTGGTGGCCCTGCGCGGCGAGCTCGTCAGCGGTCAGCGGCTGGTCCTTGGCCAGCGTGGGCAGCCGGCGCTCGGCGTCCTCGGCCTCGGCGTTCTCGTCGTCGCTGGACTCGACGTACGCGCGCAGGAAGCCCGGGTCGGTGATGGTCTTGCCGGTCGCGCCGAAGTCGGCTTCCTCCTGTGCGGCGGAGACCGCGCGGATGCGCACCGAGACGCTGGAGCCGACCGCGTCGGTCATCTGCGAGGCGATGGTGCGCCGCCAGATCAGCTCGTAGAGCTTGAACTCCTCGGCGGAGAGCTCCTTGGCCACCTCGCCCGGGGTACGGAAGTTGTCCCCCGCCGGGCGGATCGCCTCGTGCGCCTCCTGCGCGTTCTTCACCTTGCCGGTGTAGCGGCGCGGCTCCGGCGGCACGCTGCGCTCGCCGTACAGCTCGACGATCTGCCGGCGGGCCGCCGTGATGGCGGTCTCCGACAGGTTCACCGAGTCGGTACGCATGTAGGTGATGTAGCCGTTTTCGTAGAGCCGCTGCGCGGTGCGCATCGTCTGCTGCGAGGAGAGGCGGAGCTTGCGGGCCGCCTCCTGCTGGAGCGTGGAGGTGATGAACGGCGCGTACGGGCGGCGCCGGTAGGGCTTCTCCTCGACCCGGGTGACGGTGAACTGCCGGCCCTGGAGCCGGGCGGCCAGCCCACGGGCCCCGCTCTCGTCGAGGTGCACGACGCCGGCGCCGGCCCGGACGCGACCGGTGGTCGGCTCGAAGTCCTTGCCGGTGGCGATCCGGTCCCCGTTGAGGGCGATCAGCGTGGCGTTGAAGTTGCGCGGCCCCTCGCCGGGGTTCGCCACCGCGAGGGTGGCGAGGATGTCCCAGTACTCGGCGGTGCGGAAGGCCATCCGCTGGCGCTCCCGCTCGACCACGATCCGGGTCGCCACGGACTGCACCCGGCCCGCCGAGAGCTTCGGCATGACCTTCTTCCACAGCACCGGGGAGACCTCGTAGCCGTACAGCCGGTCGAGGATGCGCCGGGCCTCCTGCGCGTCGACCAGGTCCCGGTCGATCTCGCGCGGGTTGGCCACCGCGGCCTGGATCGCCGGCTTGGTGATCTCGTGGAAGACCATCCGCCTGACCGGCACCTTGGGCTTGAGCGTCTCCACCAGGTGCCAGGCGATCGCCTCGCCCTCGCGGTCCTCGTCCGTCGCCAGGAAGATCTCGTCGACCTCCTTGGCCAGCTTCACCAGCTTGTTGATCTGCTGCTTGCGGTCGGCGGAGACCACGTAGAGAGCGTGGAAGCCGTTGTCGACGTCCACCCCGAGTCGGGCCCAGGCCTCGCCCTTGTACTTGGCCGGCACGTCGGCGGCGTTGCGGGGAAGGTCCCGGACGTGGCCGAAGCTGGCCTCCACGACGTACCCCGGGCCGAGGTAGCCCGAGATCGTCTTGGCCTTCGCCGGTGACTCGACGATGACCAGACGGGTGGTTCCAGCGTTGCTCGGCACGTCTCTCTTCGACCTCACTCCTGCTCCAATGCCCGGCGTCCGGCCGTGTCACTCATGCCCGTTTCGGGCGTGTTGCACCGGCCGGACCGAGGGCGGTCCGGATGTCCAACGTAACGCGCCCGCCGCGTTTCGGGTTTCGCGGGCGGCAAACCGGTCCGGACCTGGCGGCCACCGGCCCGCCCGTGCGGAGACTCCGCCGGACGGCGCCACCGTACACCGCGGGCCGGGCGCCGGGCGCGACACTGCGCCGATCACGGACCTCCGACCGAGCAGCCACCCGTCCGTTTTCCTGGGCAAACCGCCACCCGGCGGCTGTCCGGGATCAGACAGCGGAAGGGGTTGCGCGCCGTCGCTCAGCGGGGAACGCCGGGCCAGTCGGTCACCGGCGCGGCGGGTGGGCGGTCACCCACCAGCTCGGCCAGCCGGGCCAGCCGCCGGCGCCCGGTGATCCGGTACGCCGGCCCGCCCACCGCCGGGTCGAGCACCGCCCCGGGCAGGCCGACCGCGGCCAGCGCCGCCCGCACCTGCGGCCACCAGGACTCGTCCCCGGCGCCGAGCCGGAGCAGAAAGCCGGTCGGATCGGCGGACCCGGCGGCGGCCAGCCAGAGTCGCAGCCGGCGCCCGTTGAGGTGGAACCCGGCCGGCGGCCGCTTCACCGCCCCGCGCAGCCAGGCCACCGCGAGCGGGGCCAGGGTGGTGGCGTACGCGGTGCGGACCAGGTGCCGGCCGTCCTCGGTCGGCTCCCAGCTCGCCGGCACCCCGCGCGCGGCCAACTCGGCCACCAGCACGTGCACCCGCCAGGCGGCGTCGACCACCACTGACAACCGGGCCGTGCCACCCATCCGGACAACCTCCGCCGGCCCCGCGAGCAGGCCGGCCAGATCCGCCAGCGCGGGGTCGGCCGCCTCGGTGCCGAACAGCGAGAGCTGACGGACCGGGTCCGAGGGCGAGTCAGGTGGCGTCAGCGACACTCCGGGACCTCGTCGAAGGCCTGTTTGAGTTCTTCCGAGTTGAGCCGGCCGGTGTCCAGCGCGCTCGCGTCGTATTCCTTGTTGAGGGTCTCCACCGCCGTCCGGACCCCGTCGTAGAAGGCGGTGGCCCGCGCGGTGTCCAACCCGTCGATGGTGTCCCGGGCCCGACCGTACGCGTCTCGCACCTTGCTCAGCGAGGCCCGGAAGCCGGCCGAGATCTCCGCGCCGTGGTCGGTCTCCGGCACCCCGGCCTGCTCGACCTTGCGGCGGGCGGTCTCGCTGGCCTGCTCGGCGCCGGCGAAGAGCCGGACCAGGTTCTCCTTGGCCTGCGCCGGGGTGGTCTGCGCGGTCATCTGCTGCTGCGTGCTGCTGGTCAGCTTGTTGATCTCCGCCCGCCAGGGGGCGAGCGCCTCGCAGACCGAGGCCGCCCAGACCCGAGGGCTGGGACCGCCGCAGCCGGCGACGACGAGGACGAGCGTGGCCAGGACCACCGTGAGCTTTCCGGCGGTTGCCGCCCGGCGCGTGCGCATGCGAAGCAGCGTACGGCCTTCCGGTGGAACTGCCACCGCTCAGGTTTCGCTGGCGGGACCGGCGGGACGGCACGGTTCCCGGTCGGCGTGCCGACCGGGAACCGTCGCCTGCAACCGCCTCAGACGTTGACCGTCTCCGGCCGCTCCTCCGGGCTGCCCGCGCCGGTGCCGGCGTCGGACTCGCCCATCGCGATGCCCTTGCGCTTGCTGAACACCACGGCCGCCACGATGATCAGCGCGGCGACCACGGCGAGCGTCACCCGCAGCGGGGTGTTCCGGTCGTCGCCCACGCTCCAGGCCACCACGGCCGGCGCGATCAGCAGCGAGACCAGGTTCATCACCTTGATCAGGGGGTTGATCGCCGGGCCGGCGGTGTCCTTGAACGGGTCGCCGACGGTGTCACCGATGACGGTCGCGGCGTGCGAGTCGGAGCCCTTGCCGCCGTACGCGCCGTCCTCGACGAGCTTCTTCGCGTTGTCCCAGGCGCCACCGGAGTTGGCCAGGAACACCGCCATCAGGGTGCCCGCCCCGATCGCACCGGCCAGGTACGACGCCAGCGCGCCCGGGCCGAGGCCGAAGCCGACCGCGATCGGCGCCAGGATGGCCAGCAGACCGGGGGTCATCAGCTCGCGCTGCGCGTCCCGGGTGCAGATGTCGACCACCTTGCCGTACTCGGGACGCTGGGTGCGGTCCATGATCCCGGGCAGCTCGCGGAACTGCCGGCGGACCTCCATGACGACCGCGCCGGCCGACCGCGAGACCGCGTTGATGGCCAGGCCGGAGAAGAGGAAGACCACCGCCGCGCCGATGATCAGGCCGACCAGGTTGCGCGGGTTGGCCACGTTCAGCGCGTTCAGGATCTCCGCCCCGGCGTCGCCGACCCCGGCGTCCTCGTACGAGCTGCGCAGCGTGTCGGTGTACGAGCCGAACAGCGCGGTCGCCGCGAGGACCGCGGTGGCGATCGCGATGCCCTTGGTGATCGCCTTGGTGGTGTTGCCGACCGCGTCCAGCTCGGTCAGCGTGCGCGCGCCGTGCTCGTCGATGTCGCCGGACATCTCCGCGATGCCCTGGGCGTTGTCGGAGATCGGGCCGAAGGTGTCCATCGCGACGATCACGCCGACGGTGGTGAGCAGGCCGGTACCGGCCAGCGCCACCGCGAACAGCGAGAGCGTGATGGAGCTGCCGCCGAGCAGGAACGCGCCGAACACACCCGCGCCGATCAGCAGCGCGGAGTAGACCGCCGACTCCAGGCCGATGCTGATGCCGGCGAGGATGACGGTGGCCGCACCGGTCTGCGAGCTCTTGCCGATGTCCTGCACGGGGCGCCGGTTGGTCTCGGTGAAGTAGCCGGTCAGCGCCTGGATCGCGGCGGCCAGCACGATACCGATGATCACCGCGCCGATGGCCACCAGCCGCGGGTTGCGGTCGACGTCGGTCAGGCCACCCTCCAGCTCGGCGAAGGTCGCCGGCAGGTAGGCGTAGGCGGCGATCGCCACCAGCACCGCGGAGAGCACCGCCGAGATGTAGAAGGCCCGGTTGATCGCGGTCAGGCCGTTGCGGTCGCTGGCGCGCAGCCGGGTGATGAAGACGCCGACGATCGCGACCAGCACGCCGATGGTGGAGATGATCAGCGGGAAGACCAGGCCGTCCTCGCCGAACGCGGCCCGGCCCAGGATCAGCGCGGCGACCAGGGTGACCGCGTACGACTCGAAGAGGTCGGCGGCCATGCCGGCGCAGTCGCCCACGTTGTCGCCGACGTTGTCGGCGATGGTAGCGGCGTTGCGCGGGTCGTCCTCAGGGATGCCCTGCTCGACCTTGCCGACCAGGTCGGCACCGACGTCGGCGGCCTTGGTGAAGATGCCGCCGCCGACCCGCATGAACATGGCGAGCAGCGCGGCGCCGAAGCCGAAGCCCTCCAGCACGGTCGGCGCGTCGCCCCGGAAGAGGATGACGACCAGCGCCGCACCGAAGAGGCCGAGGCCGACGGTGAGGAAGCCGACCACGCCGCCGGTCCGGAAGGCGATCTTCATGGCGCCCTCGCGACCGCCTTCGCGCTCCCGGGCCGCCGCCGCCACCCGCAGGTTGGCGCGGGTGGCCAGCCACATGCCGGCGCCACCGATGAACGCGCTGAACAGGGCACCCACCACGAAGAAGGCCGAGCGGCCGAACTTCACCAGGGTCTCGTTGCCGTCGGTGTCGTGCACCGGCAGCAGGAAGAGCAGCACGACGGCGATCACCACGAAGATCGCCAGGGTCCGGAACTGCCGCAGCAGGTACGCCGACGCGCCCTCCTGCACCGCCCCGGAGATCTCCTGCATGTTGGTGGTGCCCTTACCGGCTGCCAGCACGGCCTTGGTCAAGGCGGCGGCGAAGACGAGCGCCACCAGCGCGATGACCGCGGCTATGACGACGTACGTCGTGTTGGCTCCGGTAAGGGACAGTGCGCCGCCGTCGGCGGCCAAGGTCCCGGACATCTATGTCCTCCTGTACCGAACACTCGCGCCGGCCGTGGAGACGCACGGGCCGGCGCCTGGATGCGAACTCGTCAGCGCGCGCCAACCCACCCTCGCGGACCAGCGATGAACACCGATTCCCGCTGGCGGCGAGATGGGTCACTTGCTGACAACCCGGGTACTGTAGCCCTCCACAGTGTTGGAGGTCACACCGAGGGGGCACCATCTCTCGATGATCTTCGTAACTGTGTTATGAGGAAAAATCTGATATATGGCCCGGTCAACACGACGAGGCCGCGCTCCCGTGGGGGGAGCGCGGCCTCGGTTGACGAACTGTCAGCTCAGCGGCCGACCGGCCAGACCATCCGCACCTCGGTGCCGATGCCCTCCTCGACCGGGCGCACCTGGAGGTCCTCGACAAAGCCGGCCAGCAGGGCGAAGCCGACGCCGGTGGTCAGCGCGTCCTCGCTGAGCGACTCCTTGGCCAGCTCGTCCGGGGGCAGTGCGGCCAGACCGATGCCGGCCTCGATCGGGGCCCGGTCCACCACCCGGACGGCGTACGCCCCGGAGTCCGACATCTCCACCAGCACCGGGTCGGACAGGCCGTACTGCCGGTGCAGGGCCACCGCGCGGGTGCACGCCTCACCGATGGCCAGGCGCACCTCGTCGAGCAGGTCCTCGCGCACCCCGGCCCGGCGGGCCACCGCGACACCGACCAGGCGGGCGGTGCGCACGTGCACCGGCGCGGGCGAGAACGAGAGCTTGACGGTCGCCATCACGCGCCGGCGCCGGTCGAGTCGGCGCTGATCGCCGCGTCGACCGTGGGGTGCAACGGGAAGACCTGGTCCAGCGCGGTGATCCGGAAAATCTTGAGCAGCGGCTCCTTGTCGCAGACCAGGGCGAACGAGCCACCGGCCGAACGGAGCCGCTTGAGGGCCCCGACGAGCACGCCGAGACCGGTCGAGTCGAGGAAGTCCACCCGGCCGAGGTCGACCACCACCCGGCGGGCCCCGCCATCGATCAACTCCAGGAGCCGTTCCCGCAGCCGCGGCGCGGTGTAGACGTCCACCTCACCGCCGACCTCGAGCACCGTGTGCTCCCCCACGGTGCGGGTCGCCAGCGACAGCTCCATCGGTCCTCCTCGTAGACTCTCCTGGGCATCTAACCATCCCGCCTCCTGGCCCCTGCCGGGTCACCGCGGACGCTCCCCCATACCCAGGGCTCCGGGTTCCCAATTCCGAACACCAGTGCGAGAGTGCAGGACGTGACCTCCGACATCTTCAGCTCGGCGCGTCTGCCGCCGCGCCACGACCTGAAGCCGTCGTCCGCCGCCACCGTATCCGCCGGCACCGGCCCCGGGCGACCGCCGGCCGAGCTGCTGCGTCGGCTGCGCGCCCGGCACAGCGCCGACCCGGTCACCCACGTCGAGCGGGTCCCGGCCCGCGCCGGGGAGCCGGCGCCGTGGCCCCGGTGGGCCCCCGCGGAGCTGCGGGCGGCGTTCGCCCGACGCGGCGTGGTCGCCCCGTGGCGGCACCAGGCCGGGGCGGCCGAGCTGGCGTACGCCGGGACCAACGTGGTGGTGGCCACCGGGACGGCGTCCGGCAAGTCGCTGGCGTACCAGCTCCCGGCGCTGAGCACCCTGCTCGCCGACCCCCGGGCCACCGTGCTCTATCTCGCGCCGACCAAGGCACTCGCCGCCGACCAGTTGCGCGCCGTCGCCGGCCTGGAACTCGACGGGGTACGCCCCGCCTGCTACGACGGGGACACCCCGCGCGCCGAGCGGGAGTGGATCAGGAAGCACTCCCGGTTCGTGCTGACCAACCCGGACATGCTGCACCACGGCATCCTGCCCGGACACGCGCACTGGTCCGGGTTCCTGCGCCGACTGGCGTACGTGGTGATCGACGAGTGCCACACCTACCGGGGCGTGTTCGGCTCGCACGTCGCGCACGTGCTGCGCCGGCTGCGGCGACAGTGCGCGAAGTACGGGCGTACCCCCGTCTTCGTGCTGGCGTCCGCCACGTCGGGCGACCCCGCGGCGACGGCCGGGCGGCTCACCGGCCTGCCGGTGGCCGCCGTCACCGAAGACACCTCGCCGCGCGGCGGGGTGACCTTCGCGCTCTGGGAGCCGCCGCTGCTGCCCGCCGACCCCGGCGCCGACCCGGCGGTCGCGGACCTCACCCAGGTCCGCCGCTCGGCGCTGCGGGAGACCGCCGACCTGCTCGCCGACAGCGTCGCCGAGGGAGTACGCACGCTCGCCTTCATCCGCTCCCGCAAGGGCGCCGAGGTGGTCGCCGCGAACGCCCGGCGCGCCCTCGACGAGGCGGTGCCCGGGCTGGGTGACCAGGTGGCCGCCTACCGGGCCGGCTACCTGCGCGAGGAGCGGCGCGAGCTGGAACGCGCGCTGCTCACCGGCGACCTGCTCGGCCTCGCCTCCACCAACGCTCTGGAACTCGGCGTCGACCTGGTCGGCCTGGACGCCGTGCTGATCTGCGGCTGGCCGGGCACCCGGGCGTCGCTGTGGCAGCAGGCCGGCCGGGCCGGCCGCTCCGGCGACGAGGCCCTGGCCGTGCTGGTGGCCCGGGACGACCCGCTCGACACCTACCTGGTGCACCACCCGGAGGCGCTGTTCGGTCGGCCGGTCGAGGCGACCGTGCTCGACCCGGCCAACCCGTACGTGCTCGCCCCGCAGCTCGCCTGCGCCGCCGCCGAAGCCCCGCTCACCCCCGCCGACCTGGAACTCTTCGGCGACGGCGCGAAGGAGGCCGTCGACTCGCTGGTCGAGGCCGGTGCGCTGCGGCAGCGGCCCACCGGCTGGTACTGGCGGCACCGGGAGCGCCCCGAGGTGGACCTGCGCGGCGAGGGCGGCGCACCGGTCTGCGTGGTGGAGGCGTCCACCGGGCGGCTGCTCGGCACCGTCGACGGCGGCTCGTCGCATTTCCTCATCCACCCCGGCGCGGTCTACCTGCACCAGGGCGTCTCTTACGTGGTCGACTCGCTCGACCTGGCCGACGGGTGTGCGCTGGTGCACGCCGAGGAGCCGGACTGGTCCACCCACGCCCGCGACGTCACCTCGCTGTCCGTGGTGTCGGTCCGGTCGTACGTGGACGCCGGGCCGGTCGGGCTCTTCCTCGGCGAGGTGGACGTGACCAGCCAGGTCGTGTCGTACCAGCGGCGGCGGATCGCCTCCGGCGAGGTGATCGACACCCGGCCGCTGGACCTGCCGGCCCGCGAGCTGCGTACCGTCGCGGTCTGGTTCACCGTCTCGCCGGAGTCGCTGGCGCTTGCCGGCGTGGAGGCTGCGGACATCCCCGGCGCGCTGCACGCCGCCGAACACGCCGGGATCGGCCTGCTGCCGCTGATGGCCACCTGCGATCGCTGGGACATCGGCGGGCTCTCCACCGCCGTGCATCCGGACACCGAGGCGCCGACCGTCTTCGTCTACGACGGGCACCCGGGTGGGGCCGGCTTCGCCGAGCGGGCGTACGGGACGGCGGCCGCCTGGCTGCGGGCCACCCGCGACGCGATCGCCGAGTGCGGCTGCGAGTCGGGCTGCCCGTCCTGCGTCCAGTCCCCGAAGTGCGGCAACGGCAACAACCCGCTCTCCAAGCCGGACGCGGTGAAGGTCCTCGACGTGGTGCTGGCGAACCTGCCACCCACCGATGCCACCGCCGTCCCCACGGCCGCCCCGGGATCGCGGCCCGACGGCCAGGACGACCGCTCCACCCGGCCGGCGAAGGCCACCAGCGGCCCGCTGCCCGGAGTTCCGCACCAGAGTGCATGACCGGCGGGTCGTCCTGCGCTACCCGATCGAACAGGACAAACTGACCCCCGACCTGCAGATCGCCCTGGGCACCGCGCTGGCGAGCCTGGCCCAGAACGACTGCGCGGCATCCACCAGGTGCTAAACCTGGGCGATGAAGGCAACTATTGAGGGCGGACGCTGAGGGCCCGACTGTGCGAGACTCCGGCGTTCATTCCTCGAAGGAGATCGCATGCAGCTCGACACCTTGCAGACGCAGCACCAGTTCTTCATCCGCCAGCGGATCCGGATGATGGTCAACCAGTACGAGGTCCGCGCGGTGGCGCCGGACGGTTCGGAGGGTGAGCTGCTCGCGTTCGCGCAGCAGAAGCGGCTCGCCTTCAAGGAGCAGGTGACCATCTACACCGACGACACCAAGCAGCAGCCGCTGCTCGGCTTCAAGGCCCGCCAGCGCCTCGACCTCGGCGCCACGTACGACGTGACGGACCACGCCGGCAACCCGATCGGCCTGTTCCGCAAGGACTTCGCCCACTCGCTGCTGCGCTCGACGTGGCACGTCGAGCAGGGTGGCCTGCCGCAGGTCACGGGTCAGGAGCGCAGCCTGCCGGTGGCGCTGCTGCGCCGGTTCGTCGACTCGCTGTCGTGGCTGCCGTACCACTTCGACTTCGTTGCCGAGGGCCAGCCGGTGTTCTCGGTCGTCAAGAAGTGGGGCCTCCGCGACCGGTACGTGGTGGAGATCCAGAACCCGCAGATCGATCGGCGACTCGTCATCGCCATGGCCGTCGGCCTGGACGCCCTTCAGTCCCGCTGAGCCGTCACCGGTCGGGGCGTGCCGGGCTGGCCCGGCCCCGACCGGTCGCGGGCGGGCTGGCCGACCCCGACCGGTCGCCCGGCACCCACGACGACCGACCCGCAGTCCGGGTCGTTCGGCTGGGAAGCGATGCCGACGCCAGACAGCCCAGGTGGCGCCATCAGTCGAGCCGCGGGTTGGCGTCCACCGGAACCGCCGCAGCGGTCAACCCCGGACCGGGCCGGCCCGGGAGGTCGCGGTGACGGTACGGGTCAGCCACGGCAGCGGAGTGACCTCGACCTCCGTGGTGACCAGCACGTCCAGGCCGTCGAGGCGACAGGCGGCGAGCCGCGCGCCGTTGGCGCCGGTCAGCTCCCCGGCCACCGCGCAGGCCGTCGCCTCACCGCCCAGCGCCCGGGCCGCGCCGGCGAGCGCTCCGAAGTCCGCCGCGACCCGGGCCTGCTGCCGGGCCGTCCGGGCGGCCCCGAGCGCCGCGCCGAAGAGACCGACCAGGACGATCACCAGTCCCACGGCGAGCACGCAGATCGTGGCGCCACCGCGCTCCGCAGCACCACCGCGACCCCTGCCGCCCCGCCGGACCGGGACCCACACGCGACCCCTGCCGCCCAACCGGTCCGAGGGCCGCACGCGATCACGGCCGCCCAACCGGTCCCGGACCCACACGCGGCCACGGCCGCCCAACCGGTGCCGAACCCACACGCGGCCGCTGCCGGCCAACCGGTCCGGAACGCCACCGGGATCGGTGGTCGTGCCGACGTGGTGGGCACCGAGGCTGTCACGCCCGGTCACGGCCGGGGCGCGGGGTTGCCGGGTTCGACGGCCGCGGCCGCGGTGGCGGAGACCGTCAGCCGGGGCAGCCGCGTTCCCAGCGTGCGGACCGGCACGCGGACCATGGCGGTGACCCGGTCGCCGTCGACGCTGACCGCGATGTCCGCGCCGGGCGGCGCGTATCGCGTGCCGGTGGCCGTTCCGTTCTCGCCCCGGGAGGCGGCGAGCGCCGCCTCCCGGGCCGCGTCCAGGCAGGCACCGCGGGTGGTCACCGCGTTGACCGCGGTGACACCGGCGAGGAGCAGCAGGACCAGCGCCGGCAGGCCGACCGCCAGTTCGGCGGTGAACGAGCTCCGGTCCGACGTGACCGCCCGCTGTCCGGCCGACGATCGGTGGCCGGCCGGCCGGCGCCCGGTCACTTCAGTGCCCGGTCGATGACGGCGGTCAGCGCGGACTGGACGTTGCCGGAGGTGAGCACCTTGAGCAGGATGCCGGCGAAGGCCACCGCGGCGAGGGTGCCCACGGCGTACTCGGCGGTGTTCATGCCGGCGTCGCCGCGCAGACGGGCGATGAGTTTCCGCATGTCGTTCCCTTCCTTGTCGGTCAGAGCACGTCGCCCAGGACGGCGACGATCACCGGCACCAGACCGGCGAGAATGAAGGCGGGCAGGAAGCAGAGCCCGAGCGGCAGCACGATGGGCACGCCCGCCCGCCGGGCCTGCGCCTCTGCCGCGGTGGATCTGTCTGCCCGCAGGTCGTCGGCGAGTCGGGTGAACGCCCCGGCCAGCGCGGCGCCGCTGTTGGCGGCGCGGAGTGCGGCGGCCACCAGGCGCTCCGCGCCGGGCACCGGAAGCAGCTCCGACCAGGCTTCCGCCGGCCCCCCACCGAGCAGCAGTGTCCGGCCCACCCGGCCAAGTCGGTCAGCCATCGGCCCGCCGAGCGCGTCGGCGACCGCCAGCACGGAGCGGTCAAGCGGCGCTCCGGCACGGAGGGCCGCCGCGAGCAGGTCCGCAGCCAGCGGCAGGTCGGCGGCCTCGCGCCGTCTCCGGTCCCGGGCGGCGCGCGGCTCGATCCGGCGGAGCAGGCGATCCGCGGCGAGCGCGACCAGCGCACCGATGAGCAGGCCCGCCCGACCGCCGACGATGACGGCGCTGGCAACTCCGGCCAGCCCCGCGCCGAGCCGGATCCGGTCCGGCCACCAGGACGGTCGGGTCCGCCCGAGCGCGCCGGCCGGCGATCCGCCCAGCCGGCAGAGGCGGCGGCCCGGCCGAACGGCGAGCGGGCCGAGCCTGAGCACGAGCAGCGCCGCCACGGCCAGACAGCCCGCCGCGAATGCCTGCCGGGTCATCAGCCGACCCGCCCCGGGCCTGCGCCGAGCCGTTCCGCCCAGAGCAGGCCACCGATCTGCAACGCGACGGCGCCGACCGCGCTGGCACCACCGACGGGGGTGTGCAGCAGCACCGCGACGGGATCGACCCCGATGGCGTAGCCGAGCCCGATGCCGCCGATCGGCAGGGCGGCGAGCAGCCACGCGGTGGCCCGCGCACCGGCGGCCTGCGCGGCGGCTGCGGCCAGCCCCCGGTCCGCCGCCCGGGCGTCGGCCTCGATCCGTTCCAGCAGCTCGGCGAGCGGCGCCCCGGTGCGGTCCGCCAGCCGCACGGCGGCCCTGACCAACTCGGCCACCCGATCCGGCCCGTCCGACCGGTCGTTCTCCGGGTCCGCCGCCGATCGACCGCGACCACGGTCGTCGGACGCGCTCCGTCGACCAGCGCCGCCGGGCCCGCCATCCCGAGCGACGGGCATCAGGCGCTGCACCGCAGGAGCCGAACCCGTGACCGCGTCCCGCCCCGCGCGCCGCCGGCCGGACGTCGGTGCCGATCTACCGAGCCCCAGCGGCCCTGGCGGCACACCATTGAGCTTCGGTGCGGCAGCCGACGGCGCGCCGGAACCCGGCAGCAACCCGTCCGCGAGCGCGTCGAACGCCAGGGGCCCACCCCGCGTGACCGGGTCGGCCGACGACCAATCCGACGTCCGCCGACCGGACCGCACCCCGCCGAGCGGCCCACGCGCGAACCCGCCGGGCGAGACGGGTCCGGATCTGGCGGCACCGAGCGCCGCCATGATCGGCAACCCGGCCCGGAGGTCGGCGGCGAGGGCGCACAGCTGGTCCAGGCTCTGGCGCCGGGCCTGGTCGGCGTGCCGTCCGGCCCGGCGGCGCAGGACCGCACGCGTCCCCAACGCGCCGTATGCGGCGAGGACCACGGCGGCCACCGGGCCGGCCAGGCCACCACCGATGCCACCACTCAACGCGCCGACCAGCAGAGCGGCCCGCCGGGACGCCTGCGCGCCCCGCCGCGCACGGCGTCCAACGGTCGGCCCGGATGTCGGGGCGGCAACGCGCCACAGGGAAGCCGCGGCGTGGCGGAGGTGGTCGGGCAGCGCGACGCCCGCCGGGCGGCGCGGATCACGGCGACCCGGCGGCCTGCTCGACGACGATCGCCCCACCACCGGGGACGGACCACGGTGACGAACCGCCGGGGCGGCCGCCGGCAGCCGCCCGTGGTGCCGGTGCCCATCGGCGACGGACGGTTCGGCGTCGGGCCCGCCCAACGGGGCGAGCACGACACGTCGCCGAGTCCGGCCACCGCCCCGCGGCCAGGCCACCACCGCGGCGGCCATGACCACCAACGCGGTCACCAGCCAGGCCGGACCGGTCACGACGGACCCGCCGAGCCGGGCCAGACCGCGCACAGCAGGGGCGGCACGTCCACCCCGCGTTCTCGCAGCAGCGCCCCGAGCGCCCGGGCCGCGAGACCGAGCCCGCGCCCGCGTACCCAGGCCGGGACCACGGTCACCAGGCGCTCCGGCCCGTCGGGCACCAGCAGGCTGATCGACTCCAGCACGCGACCTTCAGCAGCGCGGCGCACCTGGAGCAACACCTGCAGCGCCGCCACCACCTGTGCGTGCAGCGCCGCCCGGGGCAGGCCACCCAGCAGCCCGAGCGCCTCCAGCCGGGCCGGTACGTCTCCCGGGGCGTTCGCGTGCAGCGTCCCCGCCCCGCCGTCGTGCCCGGTGTTCAGGGCGGCGAGCAGGTCCACCACCTCACCGCCCCGGCACTCGCCCACCACCAGCCGGTCGGGGCGCATCCGCAACGCCTGGCGGACCAGGTCGCTCAGCCCGACCGTGCCCGCGCCCTCCACGTTGGCGGTGCGGGCCTGGAAGCCGAGCACGTGCGGGTGCACCGGACGCAGCTCGGCGGCGTCCTCGACCAGCACGATCCGTTCGGTCGCCGGCACCAGCCCAAGCAGGGTGTTGAGCAGGGTGGTCTTGCCTGAACCGGTGCCACCGGTCACCAGGTACGCCAGCCGGGCCGCCACGATGGCGGCGAGCACCGGGGCGACCGGCCGGGGCACGGTGCCGTGACGTACCAGGTCCTCCAGGGTGAACGGCCGTTGCCGGAAGGTGCGCAGGGACAGGTACGGCCCGTCCGTCGCCACCGGTGGCAGCACGGCGTGCAGCCGGGTGCCGTCGGGCAGTCGGGCGTCCGCGTACGGGGTGGCGTCGTCGAGGCGGCGCCCGGCGGCCGCGGTGAGCCGCTGTGCGAGCCGGCGTACGTCTTCGAGCGAGCCCAGCGGCACCGCCACCTGACGCAGCCCCTCGCCCCGGTCGACCCAGACCCGGGTGCCGTTCACCAGCACATCGGTGACCTCCGGGTCGACCAGCAGTGGGGCGAGCGGGCCGGCGCCGACCAGGTCGTCGTGCACCCGGTCGGCGAGCCGGAGCAGGGCGGTGTCGCCGAGCACGGCGGCACTCGGCTCGGCGCGTACGGCGGAGACGATGGCGGCGGGGGTGACCGGGGTTGCCCCGGCGGCGAACCGGCGGCGAACCCGGGCCGCCAGCTCGGCGGAGTCGGCGGGGCCGGTCACGCCGCACCGGTGGCCGGCCGGCCGGTCAGCTCGCCGATGATCCGCTGGCAGAGCGCGGCCAGCGGTCCCTTGCCGCCCGCCGCGGGCGCCTCGCCCCGCTCGAGCCCGCGGCAGAGTCCGGGCTCGGGACGGAGGGTGCCGGCGAGCGGCAGGCCGAGCGCGCGGGCGACCTCGGTGGCTCGCAGCCGGCCGGGGGCCGGCCCACGGACGATCACCGACAGGTCGGCGCAGTGCGGGGCGGCCGCCGCGACCACCCGGGCCGCAGCGGCGGTGGCTCGCAGCTCGGCCGGTACGACCAGCAGGGCCCGATCCGCCGCCTGCAACGCCACGACCGACGCGTCGTCGAGTTGCCGGGGCAGGTCGACGACCACGACGTCCCGGCCCCGGCGGGCGGCGTCGACGGTGGCGGCCATCGCCTCGGCGGGCAGCTGCAGCGGATCCCCGCGGTCCCAGGAGAGCACGACCAGGTCGCCCCGGCTGGGCAGGGCCCGGACGAGCGACGGTGGGTCGACCCGGCCGTCGGTGCCGGTGAGCCCGGGCCAGCGCAGACCTTCCAGCTGTTCCCAGCCCAGCACCAGGTCCAGCCCACCGCCGAGCGGATCGGCGTCGACCAGGAGGGTGCGCAGCCGGGCCCGGGCGGCGGTGACGGCGAGACCGCCGGCGAGCACGCTGGCGCCCGCGCCGCCCCGGCCTGCCAGCACCGCGACGATCCGCGCCGCACCGCAGGGGGCGGAGTCCAGCGCGCACTCGGCGAACCGGTCGACCAGCCACGGCTCGGCGGCGGGCAGTGTGGCCACGTGCTCGGCACCGATCAGCTCGGCGATCTCCGCGCCCGGGTCGAGGTGGCCGGAGCGACCGACCAGCACCGTCCGTGGCCGGCGTGGCAGCCGGGCCCGCAGGCAGGCCGGCGCCTGGTCGCTACCGACGAGGACCAGTGGCGCCGGCAGCCAGCGGGCCCGGGCGGCGGCGGGGTCGGCGGCGAGTTCGACCTCGGTGCCACCGGCGGCGGCGAGCCGGAGCAGCTCGTCAAGCAGGTCCCCGTCGGCGGTGACCAGCAGGGGAAGCCGGCGGTGCGGCGGGAGCGGCGTACGGGGCGGCATGACGGCCTCCAGCGGTCGGGCTCGGAAGGGCTGCCGGTGAGCCTGCTGCCCACCGCACCGGCCGGCCGCCCGGCGCCGCTCTTCTGTGGACAACGCCTGCAGCTGTGGACGGCACCCCGCGAACAGCGCCGATCTGCTATGGACCGGCCAGTCGTCAACAACTGCCCTCGGTTGGGGCGTCGACCCGGACCAGCTCTGCGTAGAGCACTCCGCACCGGTCGGGCTCGGCGGGTTTCATGACCTGCACCTTTGCCCATGAAGGTGCATCTTGCGGATGGATTGATGCACGCCGATACTGTCGAAAGCGTGTGTCAGGAGGACGACATCGCCCGACCCAGCGGTGCGTCTCCCGACGGCGACTCACGGGGCCACCACTCATCTGGTCCTATCACTCCCTGAGGAGGAGACAGTGAGGATCAAGCGCAGCCCATCCCGCAGCCACATCGGCCGATCCGCCCGACTGCTCGCCGTAACCGTCGGCATGGTGGCCACCAGCGCCTTTTCCCTGCCGACCGCCGTGTCGGCATCCCCTCAGGACTACTCCGCCAGTCAGCTGTCTGAAGTGAACGACTCCGTGCAACGGTCGGGCGTCGAGGGCATCGCATGGCACGTGGACGCCGCATCCAACCGTGTCGTGGTGACCGCAGACAGCACCGTCTCCCGCGCCGAGATCGCGAAGATCAAGCAGACTGCCGGCGCCAAGGCCGGTGCCATCCGGGTCGAGCGCGCATCCGGTGTTTTCGCCCCGCTGCTGTCCGCCGGTGATGCCATCTACGGCGGCCAGTACCGTTGCTCGCTCGGCTTCAACGTCGTGAGCGGCAGCACCTACTACTTCCTCACGGCCGGGCATTGCGGGAACGTGGCCAGCACCTGGTACACCAACTCCGGCCACACCACTCTCATCGGCCCGACCATGGGCTCCAGCTTCCCGGGCAACGACTACGCACTGGTCCGCTACGACAACACCTCGCTCACCCACCCCGGCGGGTATGCAGTCGCGGACGCGTTTGTCGGGGAGTCGGTCAAGCGCACCGGGTCGACCACCGGCACCCACAGCGGAACGGTCACCGCGCTCAACGTCTCGGTCCGCTATGTCGGCAAGGGCGGCGGCACCGTGAGTGGCATGATCCAGACGACCGTCTGTGCTGAGCCCGGCGACTCCGGCGGCCCGCTCTACGACGGCACCAGGGCGCTCGGCATCACCTCCGGCGGCAGTGGCGACTGCAAGTCCGGTGGCACAACCTTCTACCAGCCCGTACGCGAAGCGGCCAGCGCCTACGGCGTGACCGTCTACTGATCCACCAACCAAGCAGACGCAAAGGGCTCCCGGCCCCGGCCGGGAGCCCTTTGCCGCCGGGCGGATCCAGCGCGCTCTAGCGCATCACCTGGTCCGCATGCGATGCCACCAACCCACCAAGGACTACGTGCTCCGCCGCACCGCCGAGGGCAAGAGCAAGACTGCGATGGCTCAAGCGCTACATCGCCCGCGAGACCTACCCGCTACTAGCGTTCGACAGCGGACAAGCCCTTCTATGTCAGCGGGAGTCGGATGAACAGCTGGGCCTCTGGGTACGTCCCAGGAACCAGCGAATGGAGGTCAGCATGAAGACCATCATCTGGCTCATCCCCGTTGCCTACTTCGTCTACTTGCTCATCGGTGGAGTCGTTGGTGTGCGTAATCGGCGCCGTGGCGGCGATCCGGACGGCCCGACGAACCTTGATCCGCTGGTACGAGCATGGCGACGCCGCCGGTTCGAGCGGGGCAAGGGCGACAACTGGTTGACACGTCCTGGCGGCGGCCTCGGCGGCGCTGTACTTCGTCGAGCAGGCGCTTGGGAAAGAAATATGGATGCCGGTCGACGCGAGCCCAAGGGAGCTTCTGTTCCGGCCGGGCATGGCACCGGTTCCCGCTGGGCGCCCGTCGCTCCGATAGCCATTGCCGTATCCGCGGTGGCCGTCGCGGCGGTCGGAGCGTTCCTCCTTCGCCGAGCGGACGTCATCGGTCGGATCCTCGGACCGCTGGTGTACATACTCGCCGAGGTCGGCCTGGCGCTCGCCATGTTCGGAGCAATGGTGGGCAGGGCCCAGTATTTCGCCGCGTTGGGCGTGCCTCCGGCGTGGACACGGCCTCCGCTGCGCGGTGTGCAAGACGTCGACCTGCGCCGATGGGACAACTTGATCTGTGGGCTCCGGGCACCATGGCCGGGCGAACGCGACGCCGTTCTGGCCGCGGGGCGCGCCCGGGCGGAGGGTCTGCTGTCCATCGTGCTCCCGAGCGTCCTGCTGGCGCTGGTTTCTCTCGGAGGTGTGGTGTTGATGGCGCGAGTACCCGACACGCTGCTGTCGATAGTCGCGCTGCCCAACCTTTTCATGGGGCTCGTCATCGGGTGGGCCGCGGTGCGCTACGGCGTGGACGCGCAGCGTGCGCGCATCTATCTGACGCAATTTTCGGGGGCCGCCGGTCCCACTCTCCCGCCACCCGGGTCACCCGGACAGGCACGGCAAATCATGATCTGTCCTTCGACAGCGGCGCGCATCGCAGATGACAAGCAGGCGTTAGGACCTGTCCGGTTCGTCGCACATCATTCGTCATCTTCGAGATGGCTAACGTGATGGCAGCCGCCCATGACTTTGGAGGAGACGACATGTCCGACTCGATCCAGCTCCGTTCGGTCACGCTCGACTGCTCCGACGCCGGCCGCCTGGCGGCTTTCTACGCCGACATCACCGGCGGGACAGTGACGAATCTTGGCGAGCAATGGGCCACGGTCCAGTGCCCGGGCGGCCGAATGGATTTCCAGACCGTACCTGGCTACACACCACCCACCTGGCCCGACCCGGCCTCGTCGATCATGATGCACCTCGATTTCTATGTCGAGGATCGGACGGCCGCCGAAGCGCGCGTGCTGGCGGCAGGAGCAACCAAGTACGAGTTCCAGCCCAACAGCGGCCAGTGTTACGTCTACGCCGATCCGGCCGGTCACCCCTTCTGCCTGACCACCTGGGAAGACATGAAACCATGACCTGACCGTCAAGCCGGCCTGCCTGCGCGTACAGCGCTTCGCGGGCGGCCTTTGGTGATCCTGCTCACTCCAGCTAGATCGGGTATCGGCCGACCGGCAGCCTGGCCGGGTGACCACCACGGTGATGCCTGAGAGCCCTGGCGTCGCTGTCGGGCCCACCAGGCGCGACCCGTACATCGACAACGTCAAAGGACTGTTGATCGTCCTGGTCGCGCTCGGCCACATGGTGGGCCAGACGATCGGCTCCTCGCCAGGTGGCAGGACGATCTACACGTTCATCTACCTGTGCCACATGCCGGCCTTCGTCATGCTTTCGGGGATGCTCTCGGCAACCGAACTCACCGGCCGTCGTGCGGCGTCGCTGATCCGGGATCTGCTCGCGCCGTACGTGGTGTTTCAGCTGCTTTACATGACCTTCTACACGGTGATGGACAGGCCGATGCCCTGGACGGTCAACGAGTTCCTCTCCCCGATTTATCACCTGTGGTTCCTGCCCGCTCTGTTCATCTGGCGGATGCTCACTCCGCTCTTCGCCCAACTTCGCGGAGCGGTCGTCATCGCGATCGTGGTGTCCCTCTCCGCCGGAGCCGCCACGTTGCTCGGCCACGCCCTGTCGTTGGACCGGGTGGCAGGAATGCTGCCCTTCTTCGTCCTCGGCGTCCGGCTCGGTCGCGGCAGGCTCGCGTACCGCCCATCTCCGCTTGTGCGGTTGACCGCGATCGCCGTGCTCATCGCTGCCGCGCCGATGGCCTATCTGGTCGCCTCGCGCCTGTCGAGCCTCTGGGTGTACTGGAACCGCGCCTACCAGCGGCACGGGGTGGAGATGACCGAGGGCGTCCTGATCCGGCTTGGACTGATGGCCATCGGGTTGGCGATGACATGGGCGATCATGATGCTCGCTCCGCGTCGCCCGACGTTCCTCACGGGTTGGGGAGCCAACTCCATGTACCCGTATCTGCTGCACGGGTTCGTCGTCCTGGCCTTCGCCTGGTCAGCGCTCGACAACCAGGTCGGCAACATCCCAGCCTTGCTGGTGCTCATCGCCGCGGTCGTTGCGCTGGTCTGGATCACCGCCAGCCGGCCCGTGGTGTGGGCGTTGCGTCCGCTGGTCAGCCCTCCGGTCGGCTGGCTGCTCAGGGACGTCGTCCCAGCGAAGAAACATCAGTCCACGGCGGCGACCAGCCAGAGCTGAGGTTAGCCCGGTTCCTCACCCCCGATCCGGCGGGCAGGTGGTCGAGCACCAGCGTCTGTGACGAGGACGGAGACGACCTGCGACCTGCGACCTGCGGCGGAGCGTTGACCCGGAGAAGGGACGACCCCCGTCGGGGGGAGCCGGGTAGGTCGCACCAACGGCTCCGGCTGGGTGGCAAGGACTGCCGACACGCGCAGGGTTGCGGCCATCTGGTGATACCTGGCCACCGTTGTTGCTATGGGTTTCGCTTCCTTCTTGCTGCTTGGGCTGCCCTTCCGTCGGCCTCGCGAGCCGCCGAGCGGCGCGTCAGATTGCGACCGGGTGGCGCGGTTGGTAGAGACCGAGTTCGCCGCCACCGGGCAGCCGCAGCGCGGTGCGCAGCCCCCAGCGCTCCTCGGTGACCGGGATCGTGAACTCGACGCCCTTCGCGGCCAGGTCGGCCATGGTCGCCGCGACGTCGTCGCACATCAGGAAGAGCTCGTGGGCCTGCTCGCCCTCGGTCGGGTGCATGGCGAGCTCGGCCGGCGGGAGCTTGAAGATGAGCCAGCCATGGCCGGCGTCGACGTGGTGGTAGCCGAGCGTGTCCCGGAAGAAGGTGCGGTCCGCCTCTGGGTCGCGGCTATAGATGATCACATGAGCACCATTGATCATTCACCGACCATAATGCGGAGCTCCGGCGTGGTAACCCCAATCTCACCAGAATCGCGGCAGGTGAGCGGGCAGCGCGGACGAAGCTGACGAACATGAACGCCAAGATCAACGATTCGGCAATCGATGACATGCTCGTCATCGGCAGCCCCACTAGCGCCAATCGGTTTGTTGTGCAAATCTGTCTGCATGACTACTGATTCGGTACCCGCCAGCGGCGATCCTCGCCGGCTGCTCGCTGAGGCGCGTGACCTCGCGCGCCGGGTCCGTCTTGCTCAGCGGGTGACGTGGTTGCCGCTGCTGGTGCTGGCCCTGGTCACCTTCGGCGCGATTCCCGTTTACCGGTTTGGCCACCGAGTCGTCAGCGACTGCCACGTGGTGGCGGACGGTCAGGTATGCAAGGTCGAGTTTCAGGCCGTGGGGTTCTACTGGCTGGTGGCAATGGTGGTGGCGTATGTGGTGATCGCCGGCGGGTACCTGCGGGTGGCCCGGACCCGGGGAGTGGGCGCCCGGGTCTGGCCGTACGTGCTCACCGGTGTCGCGCTCGTCGTGCTGTTCTCCGCCGTCCCGCCGGCTTGGATCTTCCGCGACCCGACGGTGTACACCAACCACCCGTCCGCCTTTTCCCTCTTCCTGACCCGGCTGCTCAATCCGGCCGGCTTGATCGGGTTGGCCCTGCTGGTGCTGGCCTGGCTGGAGCGGCACGTCGCGCTGCTGCTGTACACGCTCGGATACCTGGCGGCGGTGCTGGTGCCGATCAACTTCGGCTGGGGGGCCGGCTGGGGCGGCCGGTGGGGGGACGCGCCCCCGCTGGTCATCAGCGGCGGTCTGCTGTTGCTGGGCAGCGCCGGCTTCGCGCTGGCGCAACGGCTGCGGCGGTCCCGGTGACCGGCCCCGCCGACACCCCGCCGCCGGACGAGACCGAATCCCCGCATCCGGTCACCGGGCTCGACGACGTGGTGCACCAGCGGGTCCGGCTCGGCATCCTCACCATCGCGCACGAGGCCCGCCGGGTGGAGTTCGGCTACCTGCGTACCCAACTGGAGCTGACCGCCGGCAACCTCTCCCAGCACATCGGCGTACTAGAGGCGGCCGGCCTGGTGCAGGTCGAGAAGGGCTACGCCGGCAAACGAGGCCGGACCTGGATCACCCTCACCGCAGCGGGCAACGCCGCCCTCGCCGAAGAGATCGCACGGCTGAAGCTACTGATCACCCGGGTCGAGACGGCCAGCGGCCAGTAGCGACACCAACCGACCGGCGGGAGTCCTGGAACCCTGGCGAATGGCGACCAGCTAGCTCAGCTACCCAAACACGGGTCGGCGAGCGCGGCAGCCAGCCGGCTGGGCCGTCAGCCCTGCTGCCACTCGGCCGGTTGCTGGAGCGCCGCCATGGCGCGGCAAGCCCGCTCAGCATGTGTGGCGCAGGAGTGCGTCCACCGCCACCGGCCAGGCCGTCCGTGGCAGGCCCTGACCGATGCCGCGCAACGTGAGCAGTGCGGCGCCTGGGATCTCCTCAGCCAGCGCCACGCCGTTCCCGTACGGGAAGAACGGATCCTCGTCGCCATGCACCACCAGCGTCGGCACGGCAATTTTGCCCAACCGCTCACGCCACCGCGGCCGGCAGTCGACGGCGGCGAACATGCTACCCAAGTGACTGGCACGCTGCGCCTTTGCCGTCCGTCCCGCCCGGTCGAAGACAAGCCCGGCACGGATGCGTGCGTCCGCCTCGTCGAATCCTCGCGTGCCTGACATCAGCCTTGCGCCCCCGGCCATGTGATCGATGACGCTGTCACGATCGGTCCAGTCCGGCTCCGGACGGCCGAACAGCTCCGCCATCATCTCCGGCGCGTGGTCGGGCAGGTCGGGATCCACCGGACCAGGAGCGACGGGCCGGGTGGAGATCAGCGTCAGCGACGCGACCTGGTCAGGATGGTCCAGCGCAAGCAGTTGCGCGACGAAGCCGCCGACGCCGAGCCCGACCACGTGCGTACCCCTCAACTCCAGTGCCACCAGCAGCTCGGCCGCATCGGTCACCAGATCACGCAGGTCGTACGCGGGCGCGTCAGGATCGACGAACGTCGACTGGCCCGTATCTCGCAGGTCATAACGCACCACATAGCGCCCGGTCAGCGCCGCACACAGTTCGTCCGGCCAGCTCAACATGGTGACGCCGATGAGCAGCACCGGCGGGTCCCCTGGGTCACCGAAGGTCTCGACGCAAAGCTCAACGTCGTTGACGTTGATCCGCATTGGGAGCTCCTTTCGCATCATCAGCTGATCTCTCCCGATGGCGAGTTCGCCGCTGGTGAGTATTCGACGCCCACCACTCCGGCCTTCTCCTCGTCTCGCTGCAGACACAAGGTAGACGAGCCAGGCCGCGCGGCCTCATCGGTCGCGGCCTCCGCGATCTGGCCGGATCGTGAGGGCGTCGAGTGGTCGGCCGAGTTCACCACCGGGCGGGAAGCGGTTCCACACCGCAGATGGGGACGACCCCCGTCGGGGGGAGCCGGACACAGCTCGTCGGCTCGTGCCGATCGTTGCCGACCAGTGCAATTGAGCAGCTGACGCTAGGCGTCCTCTGCCGCCTCGTACCCACCTGGATCAAAGGGCTTGCTGCCTCATCGCTGCCTCGGCCAGGGACTACGACCGTGCCGTGCGCTGCTGTACTTCTGCGCTGTGTCCACCCGCTGTCCGGCCCGGCATAGTCCTCGTCCCCCAGGGTGCCGTAGCGGCGGGACGCTCGCCCGCAGTTGGAACGGGAACCTAGAGGGTGACCTGTTCGGCTTGAAGGAATGATCATGGCTATCACCTTGGCGGGATGCGGGCTCTGGACTGCGGAAATCCAGGCACTTCAGCAGCGCAGCTCGGGGTGATAGGTCTGGTGGTCTCCGTGGCGCTAGAGGGGCCCCGGCCGCCACAGCTCCTGCGGGCTCCCGGGTGGCTTCTCTGGACACTGCTTGATGCCGAGGTGCTGGGGGCTGGTGTCGGTGAGCTTGCCGCATGGCATCTCCGCTGCGGTGAGCGACCCCGGGAACGTGACGTGGCGTGCGTTCACGCCTCGGAGCGAGGCGTCTTCAAGGTCGACTGTGCGCAGGTCGACATCGCTTATCGCAGCCCACGCCAGGCTGGTTCTGGGCCACCGCGCGCCGGATACGTCTACGCGGTGGAGCATGGCGCCGCGGAAATCCGCTGTGTGGAGGAGGGTCCCTGCGAAGCTGCCTCCGACAATCCGGGTTTCGATGAACTGAGTACCTACTCCGTCGGACTCTTCAATCGTTGTGTCATGCAGCATCGCCCAGTTGAACGACGTACTCGTGAGAGATGCTCCCGTGAGATCGGCCTGACTCAGGTCTGCGAACGCAAGATCAGTTCTCGAGAGGTCCACATGGCGGAGCCTCGCGTGCTTTAGGTCCGCACCCGCGAGGTCGAGGCCGGACAGATCGAGCGGTGCCTCTGGCGGTGCCCCATCTCGGGACGTCTGCTGGCGCGCGACGTCTAGGGGTTCTCTCCGAGCAAGCACCGTTAGGGCAGCCTGGAGATCGGACGCCGGCATCGGGACAGGCCGACTCCAGTCCCGCACGGGAGACGATGCAGAGCCAAGGTTCGGCTTCGCGGCATGCTCACGGATGAAGTTGACTAGAACACCCGTGATCGTCGGTTGTTCCGCAGGGTTGTCACGCAGGATGCGCTCCAACTGCAAAATTCCCGTGATCCGGACTTCCTTCTTTTCCGAGCCCAGTTGGTCAACGGCGGCCGTAAATCGCTCGGTTAGATGCGTTGCCTCAGCGATGCGGAGTTGCTCGCGGGTCAGTGCGACCGAATCCTGCGCAATGTCGGCAGAACGGTTCGTGTCGTACGCTGTCCAGCCAGCGATCATGACGGCCGCGATCGAAATCGGGAGACCAGCTCGCTGGCTCCAGGATTGCCTCTGCTGTGACGCGGCGGTCCTCAAGCCCCTACTGGCGGAGCCGCGACTACCCGCAGCTGAACTAGCCCGCGATCGGAGGGTGGGGGTGCGGACGCGGCGCCTGCCAGAAGCTGCTGTGCGGATCCGGTCCGCCACGGTTCGTCTCACCACGGTCTGATTTCACCGTATCGGCGCAACACCCCCCAGCCACCGTGAGTGTTTGATGGGCTGACCGTCCGGGTCCTCGCTGGGCTCGGGATGCACTCGATCTTCGAGGGCAGGCTGCGGAAGTCTCTCGATAGCCTGAGACGCCGGTTAGAGAGTTGGGGCCATCTGGGATGCCGCGACATCTCGCTTACAAGCTCTGTGCAGAGCGTCCGCACACGTCCGGGAGCGGCCGCTGGCTCGAAGTCTCGTCCATGTCAGCCCTCGTCAGTGTGCCGCCGTTCGGCGCGGTTGCTGTCAGCGTTGCTGTCGACAGCCATTCCGCCGGCGACCCCGCTGCCTGCAGCGTGGTGGGTTAGAGCCCCGCGGGAGGATGATGGGGTGAGCGCGGGCGAGGATGCCCGCGGGTAGGTCGCCCGAGGGGACATGCGCGATGCCGCTGGACTGGAGCCGGATCGGAAAGGGCAGCCGGGAGCCATTGCTGCGGCCCCGGGACATCTTCGCGGCGCTGCCGAACCGGCCGTGGCCATACCTGCGGCAAGAACAGGGCGAAGTCCTGGAGAAGTGGTTCGCACGGAAGGACGAGCGTGACCTCGTCATCAAGCAAAACACAGGCGGCGGCAAGACTGTCGTGGGCCTGTTGATCGCGCAGAGCACCCTCAATGAGGGTCTCGGCAAGGTCGTCTACCTCGCGCCGGACACCTACCTCGCCGAGCGCGTACGTGAGGAGGCGAGTCGACTCGGCCTGGCAACCGCCGACGATCCGGATGACCCGGCGTTCCGCGCCCAGCAGGCCATCCTGGTCACCACGTTCCAGAAGCTGATCAATGGCCAGTCGGTGTTCGGCGTAGTCGGCAGCTGGCGAGCCGCGATCGATCTCGGTTTGGTTGTGGTCGACGACGCGCACGCGGCGCTGGCCACCACAGAGAGCCAGTTCCGTCTCACGGTCCCGGCCGTGCACAAGTCCTACCTCAAACTGGTCAACATGTTCGAAGCCGACCTCCGGGCTCAGTCCTCGAAGGTATGGGCAGACATCAAAACCGGCGACTACACCGCCGCGGCGCGTATCCCGTTCTGGTCTTGGTCGGACCGGCGAGATGAGGTCATGGGGCTGTTGCATCCTCATCGGAGCGAGAAGGGCTTCGTGTTCACCTGGCCTCTGATCGCGAACGTCTTGCCGTTGTGCGCCGCCACGGTGACCAGCCGGGGCGTGGAGGTCCGGCCGCCCTGCCCACCGATCAATATGATCCCGTCGTTTAACCAAGCCCGGCGCCGGGTGTACCTGACCGCCACCCTCGCCGACGACAGCATCTTGGTGACGGACCTCGACGCCGACCCTGGCATGGTGGCCCGCCCCATCACGCCGGGCAGCGCGGCGGACCTCGGCGACCGCATGATCCTCGCTCCGATCGCGCTGAACAAGAATCTCGACGAGCACGCCGTGCGAATCATGGCCCGCCAGTTTGCCAACGGCGACCGTGACGGTGATGACGTGCCCGACTCGGAGCCGATCAACGTTGTCGTACTCGTACCCAGTGACAAGGCCGCGGCGGCCTGGAAGCCGTTTGCCGACCGTACCTACCACGTCGGCGACCTCAAGGTGGGCGTTGACGAGCTGAAAGCCGGCCACGTCGGTCTAGTAGTGATGGTCAACAAGTACGACGGGCTCGATCTGCCGGGTCGCGCTTGCGAGCTGCTGGTCCTAGACGGCATTCCCCGACCGCTCGACGGAGTGGAGCAACGCGAGGCGCTCCTGCTGCAGAAGAGCCCGGCCCGGTTGGCCCGCGAGGTGCAGCGCATCGAGCAGGGCATGGGACGTGGCGTGCGCGACACCGACGACCACTGCGTCGTCCTGCTGCTGGGAGCCAACCTGGGGGTTGCTACCCACGACCCCTTCCACCTAAGCCTGTTCTCGCCAGCAACCCGTGCGCAGCTCAACCTAAGCCGCGATATCGCCGATCAGATCAAGGGCGAGGGCCTGAACGCGGTCCGGATGGCGCTGTCGGCCTGCCTTACCCGTGACCCTCAATGGGTAGAGCGCAGCCGGCGGGCGCTGGCAGAGATCCGCTACGCCGACGCTGGGGTGGTGCGCCCAGAAGCCGTTGCCGTGCGGGAGGCATTCGATCTAGCCTCCGCTGGGCAGACCAGCGCGGCAGCCGATCGGCTCCAGCAGGCGATCAACAGCCTGGAGGACCCGGCAACGCGCGGTTGGCTCAAGGAGCAGAAGGCCGCCTACCTGCACCTCACCGACCCGGTTGCCGCACAGCAGCTCCTTGCTGCGGCAGTGTTGGAGAACCCCTTCGTGCTGCACCCCGCTGCGGGTGTCCCGCCGGCCCAGCTCAAGGCTGCCGCCGTCCAGGCACGCGCGGCGGCGGGGTTCCTGGCCGAGGAATACACCGACGGAATCTCGCTCGTGCTAGGCGTGCGGGCCCTACTCGACGAAATCCAGTGGGACGAGGAGCGCACCGACGATGCCGAAGCCGCATGGGAACAGCTAGGCCGCCACCTCGGGTTCACGAGTTCTCGGCCGGAGAAGTTGTACGGCAACGGACCGGACAACCTATGGGCCCTAAGCACCGACCGACACGCAGTGATCGAGCTGAAGACAGGGTGCACCACCACAACCATCGCCAAAAAGGACCTCGACCAACTCGGCGGCAGCGTCCGCTGGGACAAGGAGCAGCACCCCCAGGTCACCCCGTTGCCGGTCATGCTCCACCCCAGCCGCGACTGCGACGAGCGTGGCACGCCGGTACCGACCATGAGGGTCGTCACCCCGGCAAAGCTGGAGACCCTCAAGCTCGCGGTCGTGGCGTATGCAGTCGCCCTCGCCGACGGCCAGGGCCGCTGGGGCGACGAGCAAGCGGTCGGGAAGCAGCTCGCCCATCATAGGCTCGACGCCGGCAACCTGTTCCAGACCTACGCCGAGCCCGCGCGGACCTGAACTGACGTACGGAGGTCGGGAGCTTTGGTCGGCCGGCCTGGGCAATAACGCCCGTCCGATGCCTGCGCAGCACGGCAACCTCATCCACCCGTCACGACCTCCGCCGGGGGGATGCGGTCTCAAGCTATTGGCTACTGCCGGCCGGTGTCGGACCGTGTCGACGAGCAGGTGCCCGGAACCGTGCGCTGACGTTCGCATCCAACCCGCATCAAGGCTCACGCTGCCTTCTCTCGCTGCCTCGCTGCCTGCCACCTCGCTTGCAGGCTCCGGGCTGTTGCACACCGCCGATATTTTGCCTGGATGCACACGCCGGCCCTAGGCTGTCATGTCAAGCCGACACGCCCTAAGATCGTCCGTGATCTCCCGGCCAAAACCTACTAGCCTAGCGGGGTGAGCACCGTTCTTCCGGAAGGGGTCAGCTACGTCCTGGAGGAACTCGGCTACGCTCAGTCCGAAGGGCTCGTTAGCGCTGACAACGTCACGCCAGGTGCGCGCGGCTACATCTGGCGAGACTTGCATGAGAAGGTCAAACTCGACGCGGCCTTCTTCTATGACGGCGTTCCGCTGGTAGGGTTCGCCGCTGCTGACTCCTCTAACGACCTCAGGGATCTGCGCAAACGCCTTTGGAACTACGGCAGGGTCCCACTCCTGATTGCCTCCTCATCCGGCAACTCAGTCGAGGTGTACAACGCCGTATCCAATCCGCAGGATCCCGGGAACCCCTTCTCGGCACCGCTTGCCGAAGCAGCCTCCGGGACAAGGGCGCGCAGCGTTCTGCACGCTTTTGCGCGGAAGCAAGTCGAAGCTGGCGACTTCGCTCGTGACAACCTGCGATCTTATCGCGACACTCGTCGCGTCGAGCAGGGCTTGCTTCGCAATCTTCGACATCTCCGCCAGCAGCGAGGTCAAGGCTCACCGGCCAGAAGTGCAGCCATAGACGCCCTAATTGGCGGATGCCTGACGTCTAGATACCTTGAGGATCGCGGAGTCCTTGACGCCCGCCATTTGCTGGAGCTAGTCGGCGTCCGAGATTTGCAGACCGCACTGGAGGAGGGCACGGCCACGGCGCTGCAGCTCTTCGAGGGGCTTGCTCAGCGTTTCAATGGTGACGTTTTTGGCGTGATGCCGAACGCGATCAGCAACTTGGAGAACGCCGACCTTCGGGCGGTCGCGTCTCTGCTACGTGGAGACGACCTGCTCACTGGTCAAGGCTCGCTGTGGCCCTACGACTTCTCTATTGTTCCGGCCGATCTGGTTAGTAGTGTCTACGAACAACTCTTGGAGACTAGGCGGGCGACGGAAGCCACTCACTACACGCCACGGTTCCTCGTGGATGTGGTCTTGGACGAAGTTATCCCACACGAAAGCGACAGCGAGCCGCGCGTAATCGACTTGGCATGTGGAAGCGGCGCTTTCATTACCGAAGCCTATCGGCGCTTGGTATATCGGCGGGTGAGCTCTGGCCAAGAACTCACGTATCAAGACCTCAAAGAGCTGCTGCAACAGCGGATTTTCGGCATCGACATTAATGACGCAGCAGCACGTGTGACTGTCTTCGGCCTCTATCTCAGTCTTTTAGAGGAGATCGACCCGCCTACAATCTGGGAAACGGCGGTCCTTCCGCAGCTCATTGGCCGCAATATCCTCGTCTCTGACGCGTTCGCCGGCCATGCTTTATCACACGAAAGTTTCGATGTAGTAGTTAGCAATCCTCCGTGGAGCAGCAGCCTCACTCCGGCGGCTCGGCGTTACCTGCATGAGAGGGAGCTGCCTGTCGGGGATAACCAGTCGGCCCAAGCGTTTATGTGGCTTGCTGCCGACATGCTGAAGCCCGGCGGCCGTCTTGGTCTCGTAATGCCCGCGAAGGGAATGCTTCATAATCGGAGCCGCCCCAACGTGGCGTTTCGCGCAGCCATCTTTCAGGAACTCGACTTCCGAACTATTATCGACCTTTCGGCGCTTCGTAGGAGCATCTTCGCGCATGCCATAGCTCCGACCGTCATCGCTATCGCCGAGCGCCCACTTTCTCAAACTGGCGCTGCATCGATTGATCGGCAGCGCCGATCCATTCTGCACGTTGCCCCCCACGTTCGACCCCTCAGTGCGGCCGTCGACGCTCTCGTCATAACGCCAGAGGAGGTGCGAACTGTTAGCGCCAGGGAAGCAATAGGCCGTCCGGACATCTGGAAGGTTCTATTATGGGGATCTGTGAGAGACTTGGAGCTCATTGATCACCTAAGGTCGTCCTTTCCTTCCCTAGGAGACTTGGCCGAAGAACACGAATGGGTCATTGGCCAAGGGTACAAGGATGCTCCCCGTCTCTCCCAGGCCGACGCGACTCACCTTCACGGGTTCGACCTAATCGAGGCTCGGTCGGTGCAAGCCCTACGGTTGCACCCAGCGCCGAGCAGCACGTTCCAACGTCCAACGCTGCACCGCCCCCGCACGGCAGACCGCTATAAGGGCCCGCTGGTGCTAATTCCTCGAACGCTCCCTGGAGGACGTCTCTCCGCCGCCTTCTATGCCCGGGATGCTGTATACCCAAGCGGGATTACCGGCATCTCCGGCAAGGCCGCAGATGCACCTCTACTTCGCGCAGTTGCAGCTACGATGGTTTCCTCTCTCGGCCAATACTGGCATTTCATGACCAGCTCTTCCTGGGGTGTCGAGAGGGATTCGGTTGAGACAAGCGAGCTTCGAGAAATGCCGATTGCGATTCCCGGCTCAGACGAAGCGTATAGGCTGGAGCGCCTCCTGGACAGCGGAGCCGATCTTGAATCTATGATGCCAGAGTTGGACGATTTGGTCTTCGATGCATACAAGTTGGATGAGTCGGAGCGGCAGAGGGTTCGCCAAGGAGTAGCAGGTGGAGTGGAGAGGTTTAGGCGAAGTGGGCGAGGCGGGTCGCTGGTCGACGCAGATGGGATTGGCCTTTACTGCAGCACCCTTGAAGACCAGCTGGCACTAAGTCTTCCTGACCTTGGCATCAGCACAAGCCATGCGGGCGAAGGATCCTATCTCCTGGTTGCGATCAACTTCTCACCTTCTGCCAATGGCGGGGAGATTGTAGAAGCGGCACCGGTGGACTGGGAAAACTTTTCGCGAAGGCTATCGCCGGCCGCCCGCACGACTGCCGTGGTCGCACAACCAGCAGGTCTATTCGTTGACGGCGATTCGGTCTACGTCATTAAGACAAGAGATGCTGACCGCTGGTCCTTTAATGCAGCGCTCGATGATGCTGACAGAGTTTTCTCTGCCGTAGCCTTTGGGGCATGACTTGCTCAGTGATCTCGTTCCGAAAATTGAGGGCCGGGCTTCTCTTTGGCTGGCTCGCCGGTTCGCTGGGCGCGCCGAGGCGCTTCTCTCAGATTTGATGGTCGGAGCCCTAGCGTTGTGGGAGGCTGAGTCGTTTTCCAGGTATAACGACCACGAACTCTCCTGTACGGTTCGGTTGTTCGCCTGCTGTCGAATGGTCTTGACGACGGAGAAAGGCAAGTACGCTCAGGTCTCAATCTCCTACGATGCCGCTCAACCGTCACCCGAGATGCTCGCTGGGACTGCGGATCCCACTCGCTCACCTCGGCCCGACCTAACACTTCGAGTTGGCGCAACCCACATTCGCCTAGAAGCGAAACTACTCGGGGGAAGCAGGAAGCTTGCTCGGCTGTACGTTTCGAAGGGCATGGCTCGCTTCCTCGATGGACGGTACGGAGAAGTCGGCGTCCCAGGTGTCATGATTGGGTACTTACTAGCGGGCGAACCCTCGACGGTGGTCGACTGGGTGAACTCAGCTCTAGGTACTGAATTGAACCGCCTACCGATTGAGTTGTTGGTACCGCAGGAGAGTCAGCACCCTAAGCTGCTTGTCCATTACAGTCACCACGACCCAGCAATACGTCTGATCCACCATATGGTCGACTTGCGGCGAGGTTCTTAACCCTTCCAGAGATCCGTCCATCGTGCCATAGGCCAAATCGGCGAGTAGAAGAGCTGGCGCCAAGCGGTCCTGTGTCAAGCGAACCTTTAGGGAGCGTCGGCGTTGTGTAGGTGAGGTGACCCTGGTAAACCTCTTGTATGGCAAGTAGGTGGGGGCGATGCACTGCAGATACAAGGTCCGGCTCTCGGTGCCCCAATGGCGCGGCGAACGAGTCGCTTCTTTGCCACGTGCATGATCCTGCGTTGCAATGTAGAGCCCTTATCGGTCCTGGCACTCGGCAATGCACGGTAGCCACCGGAGGCGGCCACTGTGTTGAGCATCGAGTACAGGAGCAGGACACCCTGTTTTAACGGACGGCTGGCCGCGGTTTGGCGATGAGGCCGTGGTGGGGATGCGGCGCGTGTTACCCGGGCAGGCCCCCGCCTGCCGGCTTTAGCCGGCCCGAGGGGTCGCAGAGGCTCCGGGGTCAAGGGCGGCCCGCAGGGCCGTCGCGCAGCGATGCGAAGCACCCTTGACGCTGGAGGGGCGGCCCCGCATCCTCCGCGCCGCATCCCCACCACGGCCGGCAGTGACTCGCGCTACGGCGTGGCGGTACGACGGCCGCCGCGTTCCGGCCGGCTGCCGGCCCACCACACCACCGGTCAACGGTCTGCCGTTCTGCGGCGGCCCACCGGGCTCTCCGCTCTCCGCGCCAGCCGCGGGCATCAGGCGTGACGGCCGCAGAGCGACAGCGGCAGCGGCCGGCGCGCGCCCAGGCGGCGGCGCGTGCGGCCCGTTGCGGGCCGCCTTGAAGACGTACAGAAAGTTTGAACGACTTTGCCGGCAGCCGGCGCGACATCTGACGCAAGCGGGTTCGTGCGTGAAACGGATCAGGCCAGCGAGCTAGTCACGCCCACCCGGTTGGACAATGGCCGACCGTGACAAGAGTGTCCACGATGGGTAGATGAGTCAGCAAGGGACGGCGGCAGGCGCGGCAATGCCTGGAGCCGCGGACGAGCTGCGACAGGACGAGGGCGGCCGCCGGGATCCGTACCGGCAAGCGTCCGGCTTCTTGATGGGAACCGCTGCCGGCAGCATGTTCTTCAACCTGTTGAGCACCTCGATCGGTTTCCGAGGCGTCGCGGTAATCGCGCTCGCTGCTGGGCTGATCGCAATGATCGGCTGGCTTCGCCGTCTCCCCCGCCGCGCTCCCTTGTCCCGCGCTGCGATCCCAGTCCTGCTCAGTCTTGCCCTGATCGCCGCAATCGCCGCTCTGGCACCCGGTTGGTCAGGCCCAGCGACCATCCTTGCCGCCCTGCTTCTGCTGACGGGAGCAGGACTTGCGGCCACGCTGGAGCGGGCGGTTGGCCTCGTGGTCTCTATCGCGGCGATCAGCTGTGGGATTTTCGGCATTGCGTTCGGCCTCGCCGGTCTACGCGCAACTCCGATCGGCGCAGCATACGTCGCTATAGGGGTTGGGCTCGTCGTCATGGTTGTCGCCGGCCCGCGCCGCACCAGGCTGGCAGGCGTAGCGCTCATCGGCGCCGGCTTTGGAGCGGGGATTATCGGCCTCACCGGCGCCCTCCTGCACCATAGCGATTTCCTGTTCGGTGCGATGTTCGTGGTGATGGGAATTGCGATCATCGGCCTCGGAACCGCCTCTTTCCGCGGCAGGGTCACCTTGATGCGTGCAGGGCTCCTGGTGAGTGGCGTTCCGATCGCCGTCCTCGGCGTCGTCTTCATACACACGAGCACGGCGGTGGGCGCATCGTTCATCGCCATGGGGATTGGGATCATCAGCCTCGGCGCTGCCCTCGTAATTGACGACACCACCCTGGCCAGCACAGCCGCCATGGGCCTCGGAATCGCGATGATCGCCCTCGGTGTCGCCCTCATACCCGACGTTAGTGCCCTAGTCGGCGCAGCGTCCGTCGGCATCGGTATCAGCATCGTCGGGTACGCCGCCCAAACACTGCACCATCTCGGTGCTACCGCCCGCGTGTGGAGACGGCTGACGGCCATGACTCGAGAACCTCCGTCGCCTCCAAATCAGCCAGTGTCGGATCAGGAGCCGATGCGGCTTGATCCGTGATTTCGGCCGGGGCAGTCGCGGGGACGAGCGCGAAGAGCAAGGCGAGCGGCAGCCCAGCGACGGTGCATTTTGCGCAGCTCTCGGATCAGCGCCTCCACCTACGGCAAAGCGGCCGCTCGATGCCCCGAGCGTCTTCCCTTACCGGAAGATGGTCTAGCCGGACGTGTCACACGGCCCCGAAGACTCGTCTGGTATGCACGTCGGAGACCGGATATCGCCAGCAGCCGCCTGGCTCGTACGTGTGTTCGAGTAGGCTGCTCTGGGTGAAGGTACGAGGGCGTTGGTGGAACGGCGCTTGGGGTCGCATGGCCCGGCGCGACCTCTGGTTGGTCTCCGACGGCCAGCTCTGGCGGGTTCGTGGCCGCCTCGGTGGTGATGGGGGGCAGGAGGTCTCGTATGACTTCCCGGATGAGGCGTCCGCCCGCTCGATGGTCGATCGGATGATGAAGACCTCGGCCGGCACCTGGCGGGATCTCACGGAGGCTGTCCGGGAGGAGGCAAGCCGCCGGCGGATCCGCTAGCCAGGCCGGGAGTCGTCAACGGCAGGTGTCCGCCCGTACGTGCACACCGCACCACAGCGGCAGGTCGACTGCCCACACCCGCCAGCCGCCGGCGTCGCGCCGTGCCTGGAACCGCCACGGGTGGGCGTCGCCGCTGAGGTTGACCTTTTCGTTCCACCAGATCGCGTGGACCTCGGCGGTCACCGTCGCGCGGTCGTCGCCCTGGTCCTCGACGTCGATCAGTCCAACTACCTCAAGCTTCGACGGAACGTTTCCCCGTCCCATCTCGCCGCGGTACTGGCGCCACTGCCGCAGCAGCTCGTCATGACGCCTGCCCGCCAGCACCCGCGATAGGCCGATCTCCTCTCCGCTGCTCATCTGGAGCACGTATACGTTCACCGCCGCGTCCGGCGACGCCTCACCTCGATCTGCCTCGACCTGCCGACGGACAGCCCACGACACCGGCACGGCCACGACCCCGGTACACAGCACGGCCACGAGCGAGAGCGCCATCCACGGCCAATGGCGCTGCGAGCGAACCAATGCGTTGCTTGCCGTTGCCCGGTGACCCGGCAGCGCTGGTACCTCCCCTGGTCCCATAGACGCAACATATGCCCCTGGCGGATATCTCACCTAGTGCGGGCAGCCGAGGGCCACCTGCTAGTGCTGCTCGCCTGCTGGCGGGATGGTGGGGAGCCGGAGCGCTCCGTAGGCTGACAGGCATGGCCACCCTCGTCGATGTCGCCCGGGAGATCGCGCGCCACAAGCTGGAAGCTCCGCTGCCCCGTCGTTGGAGCCACGTCCGGGCGGTAGCAGCGAAGGCCCATGCAGTCAGCGAGGCGGTCGAGCCGGAGGATCGAGACGTGTTGGTGGCCTCCGCGTGGCTGCACGACGTGGGTTACAGCCCTGACCTCGTCGATACGGGCTTCCACTCCCTCGACGGAGGGAGGTGGCTGCGGCGGGAACGGTTCGACGACCGGATTGCCGGCCTAGTCGCCCACCACTCGTGCGCCTGGCTGGAAGCGCAAGAACGCGGGCTGCATGACATCCTGGTCGCCGAGTTCCCCCGAGAAGAGTCGGCGGTCGCCGATGCCCTGTGCTTCTCGGACATGACGACCGGACCCGACGGTCAGGACTTCGAGGTGTTGGAGCGGCTGGCGGAGATCCGGTCCCGCTACGGCCCGGATCATCTCGTCACGCGCTTCATCATCCGGGCGGGGCCGGAGATGGTCGCCGCGGTGCGCCGTACGCAGACCCGGTTCGCGGGAAGTGTGCCTCAGCCGATGTAGGGCTCGCTGCGCTCTTCGTACCCGTGCATGATGCGCAACAGGGTCGACGGGTGGATGTCGTACTCGCCCAGTTCGTCGCGCTCCACCCAGCGGACAGCGGTTGACTCCTTGCTCGGGGTCGGCACCCCGTCGACCGGTACTGCACGGAAGCACAGGGAGAACTGCTGACGCACCTCGCCGTCCGAGTACGCGATGACGTGGCGAGGATCGGAGTAGATCCCCACGATCCCAGTCACCTCGACGGTGATCCCGGTTTCCTCCCGTGTCTCCCTGACGGCCGTCTGCGCCACGGCCTCTCCGATCTCCTGCCCGCCGCTGGGCAGCGACCAGAGTCCGTTGTCGCTGCGCTCAATGAGCAGAACCCGACCGCTCTCGTCCCTCACGAACACGGAGACAGCGACGACGATGCTGTTGGCTTTCGGCGCGTCTGGGTCGTGGTAGTGCTCAGTCCTCGCCATGGGCCTAGGCTGCCACCTCGTCTCGGTGACGGGGCCAGGAGGCTGACAGGACCCGGTCGAAGCTGTCGGCGTAGGTGCCGAACAGGTCGCCACCGGAGAGCCGGCGGAGATGCATCACGGGTGCGTGCGGCGCCGGAAAGCCGAGTACGTGCATGTTGACCAGCATCTCGTCGTCAAAGCGGTAGATCGAGTTGTAGAGCGTCGTCTCGTGGTACCGGACCTGGACTCCGGGCACTCCCTCAAGCCGGTTGTAGTACTGCTGCACCTGACGGATCTTCGCTGCCATGAC
>NZ_JAEMUW010000033.1 GCF_016598485.1 Micromonospora coerulea
GTGGGCGTTGGGTGCCGTTGAGCGTTGGGTGCCGGTGGGCGTTGGGTGCCGTTCGGTGCCGTTGGGTGCCGTTGGGCGTTGGGTGCCGTTGAGTGCCGTTGGGCGTTGGGTGCCGTTGGGTGCCGTTGGGTGCAGTTGGGCGCCGTTCGATGCAGTTCAGCGCCGTTCAGCGCAGCCCGTTGCTCCCAGCCCGCTCCCCCATCAATCATCGGTGGACATACGGCGAGCGCCAACACGACCGCCGTCGGCCGTTGAGGTCCTCCATCCCACCTCGCCCACGCGCTCGTCAACGAGCAGCGTCAGATTCCGTCCGCTAGTGCAGGGGCGATTCCGCCGGTAGGCGCCGTTCGTCTGCCGTTACCCCGGCGGCAGCCCGGGCGAACGCCCTACCTCGATGGCGTGACCGGTCACAGCTGTTCGACGGCCTGCCTCAGTTCCGGGTTGAGTGTCCAGCCGTGCACCCCGAGCAGCCCGCGCAGCTCGGCCAGCGCGGAGCGCGCCGGTATGCCGGTGGCCAAGGTCGTGTAGCGGGCAGCGACCGCCGGCGTGCGACTCTGACCGGCGGCGCAATGCAGCAGCACCCCCCGGCCCTCCTTACGCAACTCGAGCACCATCCGGGCGGCCTGATCGACCACGACGTGCGGCTGCGCATTGGCGCCGGGCTGGTCGACCAGCCACGCCGACACCCGGTTGACGACGGCCACGTCGTCAAAGTCGTCACAGCCAACGCGACACAGGGAGACCACCGCGCCGGCGCCCTGCCCTTTAGTACGGCGGTCAGCGGCTCCAAGTGCCGGGCCAGCCGAAGAGGACCCGCGTCGACGCCCGGTTTGCCGGTCACCGTCGCGGCGAGCTCGATCACCCGCTGCTTGGCCTCGGTGTCGTCGCCACACACGAGGACGTCCTCGTGGTCGAGCATGTCTGCCTTACGGATGAGCGTCGCCGCTGAGAGGTGGTGGATGCGCCCACGACGTGGGAACTCGGCAGTAGGGCCTGGGCGCTCTCGGCGGCCGACGTCGGACCCAGGTCGAGCCCATACGGGCCTCGCTTGTCGAAGCCGAGCGGGTTGACGCAGCTGATCACTACCTTACCGCCCAGCTGTGGGGCCAGCGTGGCGACGAGGTCGTCGTGCCCGTCGTACGGGACGGCAAGGAGCACCAGGTCAGCCGTCTCGGCGGCGTCCGCATTGGTCGCACCGCGAACCGAGCCGGCCCCGCTGACGCGCTCGTCGAGCACGGCGGCCGCGTCGACGGCGCGCTCCTCCGAGCGCGACCCGAGGATCACGTCGTGCCCGCCCTTGGCGAACCGGTAGCCGTAGGTGGATGTCGAGCCGCTCCCGCTGCCGCCGTCACTGTGGCCGGCGTAGGCGCGCGCCCGCGCCGAAGCCGACCTCCACGCGAACGTACGCAACAGCCCGCGCCGGATGAGCCGAGCAGAAATCACGAGCCTGGTGACGGCGCTCGGCGACATCGCCGCCGCGCTCCGCAACGCCGACCCCGCCGACAAGTCCGAGGTCTACCGGCAACTCGGCCTCCGGCTCACGTACCAGGCTGAAACGCAAACGGTGCGCGCCGCATTGGATCTCAGCGCGCACCGTGGGGTAATGGTTTGTGTCCGAGGGGCGACACCGACCATTACCCCACCGCCGATGACGATCGGCAAGAGTTTGAAGCTCATGTAAGCAGAGCCGCCTTGGTGCCCCCTTCGGGTCCACGAAGGGGGCACCAGGCAGGAGGCCCGGCGGCGGCCCGGCCCGGCAGGGCCGGGCCGGGCCGGGCCGGGCCGGGCCGGTTGGTCGTCGCCGGTAGCGGCTCGGCCCGGCCATCGTCCGCGCGCGCTGGTTGGCCGGGTCGTAACGGGGAGAGGGTCCGGACGGCGGCGCAGGGTCGCCTGCGGGTGCCTGAATGCGGTCCGACGCGCCGCACCGGCTGAGAGTCTGACCCACCGGGAACGTCCTTGCCACCGGTCGTCACCGGTGGGCCCCATCAAAGCGTGTCCCCGCTGCCCGTGGTGGCGACTTGCCGGAGGAAGCGCACGCACGGGCGAGGGAGCCGGCCGTCACCGGGCCGGACCCCGCGGCGTCCTCAGACGCCCTCCATCGCGATGAAAATGGCTCACTGATTGGCCGAGACCAGCTGGCGCCAACGCCGACCCCGACGGCAGCGGCGGAAGGGATTTGCCACCAATTGCATAGCACCATGTCGATACCCTGTCTACCCCGTCCGACCTGGGAATACACGTCGGACGCAAACACAGAAGATCGAGGTCAGCCAAACAATCGACACCCGGCGACCTTGCCAGCGTCAGGGGTGGTCGCTACGATGATGTCGCTTCGGACGCGTGACGTCCGCATAGGCGAGCGACGCTCTGCACGGGGGTGCATTTTGGTTCAGATTCTGGGAATCCCTATACGGATGCTGCGGCTCAACGCAGCGCCTGCCGTCTCGTTCGACCATAGCGAGCCGATCGGCGGAGTTTAATCCCGCATTTCCTGCGTCGGCTCCCCGAACGATAATCTCGCCCTGCCTGCTTTCCTGCCTGCCTGCCGATAATTGGTGTCTCCGCGCGCCCGGTCCAGCATCGCGGCCCGGCCCACTCGCGCGACTTCGACGACCGGCATCCGGCGACACAGTTGACCTCTTTGGAGCAGAGAGCGAGGGTGGCGTCCGCACGCAACCCGGAACCGAACCCACGAGTTCTGAACAGTCAAAGGAATTCGAAGTATATGAGCGCGCTCTCGTCCAGAAAGTCATCGCCGCCCTGGCTACTCCGGGATCCTTCGGATTCCGCCCGGGCTCGGCTGTTCTGTTTCCGCTATTCCGGCGTCGGCGCATCCATGTTCTCACAATGGCCGCGACTCGTAGGCGACATCGAGATCTGCCCGATCCAGCTACCCGCCAGGGAGAACCGGCTGCGCGAGCCGCACTTCGGCACCTACGAGGAACTAGCCCGCAGCATCATCGATCCGCTGCTGCCCTACCTCGACCGCCCCTTCGCGTTCTTCGGGCACTGCGCGGCCGCCCTCCCGGCGTTCGAGGTAGCGCACCGGCTCCACGAGGAGGGCCTGCCGACCCCCGATTCCCTCGTCGTCTCCGCCCAGGTCGCCCCGCACCACTGCCCCTTCGACCGGTATCTCGAACTGGCCGACGAGCAGCTGCTCGTCGAGCTGGGAGCGCTGGTCCAGGCGCGGGGCGGCAAGCCACACCCGATGCTTCTCGGCATGATGCTGGACGTGCTGCGCCAGGATCTGGAGTCGAACCGGGTCTACCGGCGACCCAAACCGGTATCGCTGCCGACCCGGATTGTCGCGCTCCACTGGGAGTCCGACGTGGAGATCCGGCAGGACCAGTTGCTGGGCTGGTCTCAGTACGCCGAGTCGGTCTCCTTCGAGGTGCTCGACGGTGGGCACTTCGACTTCCTCTCCGCACCGGCCGAGCTCATGGACGTGCTGGCCCGCTCCCTCGGCTCGACCGCGAGCAGCATCGACGAGCCGGCGATGGGCTGACGACATGCCGGAGATCAGCGCGTCGGCCGCGCCACTCAAACCCACCCTGCCGCACCTGCGGCACACGTTGGGCCATTTCCCGACCGGCGTCACCGTGGTCACCACAATTGATGACGGCAAGCCGGTCGGAGTCTGCGCAAATTCTTTCGTGAGCGTTTCCCTCGAGCCGCCACTGGTCGGCGTCTTCCTGAAGAACACATCACGGACGTTGTCCTCCCTGCGACGGTCGGGGTCGCTGGTCATCAACATTCTGGCGGACCGTCAGGAGCACATCGCACGCGCATTCGCCGCCCCGGATGGCGACCGTTTCGCCAATGTCGATTGGCGCGTCTCCAGTCTTTCCGGCGCGCCCGTTCTCGACGGCGTCTGCGCCTGGCTCGATTGCCGCACCGATCGTATGATCATGTACGGCGACCACTATCTCATGCTAGGTTGTGTCGTGGATTCCGGATTCAACACCGACAGCATGCCCCTGCTGTTCCACCGCTCCCGGTACGTGAACATATCCGGCTGAGCAACCCGCGACCACCGAAGAACGAAAGCCTTCGTCAATTGCGCGCTACATCGCGTTCATGCAGCGCGCAATGAATCAGACCAATAAGGATTAGTGTGCTTACGCGGACCCCGGTGTCGTCTGATGACCTCGCGGATCTGAATCTTCTGGATCCGTCCCTGCACAGCAATTACGACCTCACTTCACTGTGGCGCAGATTGCGCGCCGAGGCACCTGTCTGGCGCCATCCGGCTGTCGGCTGCGCGCCCGGCTTCTGGGTGCTAAGCAAGCATGCCGACGTGCTGGCCGCCTACCGGAACAGCAAGCAGTTCACCTCGATGAACGGAAACATGCTCGGCACCCTGCTGCGCGGCGGCGACTCCGCTGGCGGGCGGATGCTCGTGGTGACCGACGGCGGACGGCACTCGGCGCTCCGCCGGCTCATGCAGACCGGCTTCGGCCCGCGCATCCTCGGAGTCGTCGGCGAGTTCGTCGAGCGCGCCACCGCCGAGGTGCTCGCGGCAGCGCTGGAACGCGGCGATTGCGACTTCGCCGCGGACGTCGCCTCCGCCATCCCGCTCGCCGCCATCTGCGAACTGCTGGCCGTGCCGGTCGCGGATAGGCCACGGATCCTCGATCTCACTCGGTCCGCCCTGGAGTCCGAGCACGACGCTCAGCCGTCGATCCGGTCCCGGCTGGCGCAGAGCGAAATCCTGCTGTACTACGCCCGGCTCGCGGCCAAACGGCGGGGCGACCCCGGCACCGACGCGGTCAGCATGCTCGCCACCGGCCTCGTCGAGGACCGGCCGCTGACGGACGAGGAAGTAGTGCTCAACTGCTACAACCTCATCATCGGCGGCGACGAGACCGCGCGGCTGTCTATGACCAGCGGGGTGCTGGCGCTCATGGAGCACGGCGGCGAATGGGAGAGGTTCAGCCGCGGCGAGGTCGCGGTCCCCGACGCTGTCGAGGAGATCCTGCGCTGGACCACCCCGGCGATCCACGTGGGGCGGATGGCCGGCACAGACGTGGAGGTCCGAGGCACCACGATCCGGGCCGGCGAGGTCGTCACGATGTGGAACGTGTCGGCCAACCGCGATGAAGACGTCTTCGACCGCCCGGACGAGCTGATCCTGGACAGGACGCCGAACCGGCATGTCACGTTCGGGCACGGACCGCACTTCTGCCTCGGCGCTCACCTGGCCAAAGTAGAGCTCCGGGCCCTCCTGGCGTATCTGCAACGCAATGTGGCGGCCATGGAGCCGAACGGCTCCGGGCACTGGCTCAGCTCCAACTTCCTCAACGGGGTGGAGAGCTTGCCGATAACGCTGAAAGCACGATGACTTCGCACCGGACACGGGGGTTCCAGTAGATGTTCGCCAGCAGGTCCCACACCGCCGGATCTTTCGACCCGGCGCTGACGGTGCCCGGCGCGTTTGACGCGGTCGCGGCGGCGGTTCCGGACAACGTCGCGCTCGACGGCGTCGCCGGCCGCCTGACGTACGCTCAGCTCCGCGCGCGCAGCGAGGTGTTGTCCGCTGCGCTGGGGCGGCGCGGCGTCGGGCTCGGCACCGTCGTCGGCGTCCACCTCGAGCGGTCCTTCGACTCGCTCATCACGTATCTCGCCATCCTCAAGGCCGGCGGCAGCTACCTGCCGCTCTCGCCGGAGTATCCCCCGTCCCGGCTGAAGCTCCTGCTGAGCGATGCGGGTGCGGTGTTCGTCGTGGCCGCCGAGCTACCGCCGTGGTCGGCCGAGGTGGACAGTCCGGTGGTCACGCTGGCCCGGCTCCGCTCCGACGGCGGCGGCAGCGGCGACGAATCGGCCGCCAGCCACCCCATGCCGGTTACCCCGGAGGACGTGGCCTACGTCATGTACACGTCCGGCTCCACGGGAACGCCGAAAGGAGTCCTGGTCACTCATCGCAACATCGTGCAGCTCGTTCGGGACCAGGATTATCTGGACTTCGGCGCCGGAGAGGCGTTCCTGCACCTGTCACCGACCGCGTTCGACGCTTCGACGTTCGAGATCTGGGGCGCGTTGTTGTCCGGCGCACGGCTGGTGCTCGCACCTTCCGGGCGGTCGGCTCTCGCCGATCTGCCGGTCCTGCTGCGGGAGCGCGGGGTCTCCGCGATGTTCCTGACCACGCCGCTTTTCCACGAGCTGATGGACAGCGACCCGGGCGCGCTGGATCCGGTCCGGCAGGTGCTGGTCGGCGGCGAACCCATGTCCGTCGAGCGTGCCCTGCTGCTGGCTCGGAGGCGCAGCGCAGCAACCGGCGGCACGGCACCGGCCAGCGTGGCCGCGAACGTCTACGGCCCGACCGAGACGACGACGTTCGCCACCGCGTTCCGGCTGGACCAGTTGGACGGCAACGACAAGAGCGTGCCGATCGGCCGGCCGCTCAGCCACACCAGCGTGTATCTACTGCGCGAGGACGGCTCACCCGCCGCCGAAGGCGAGTCCGGGGAGATCTACATCGGCGGCGCCGGGGTATCCCGGGGCTACCTGGGTCGTCCGGCGCAGACGGCGGAGCGCTTCCTGCCGGACCCGTTCTCCGGCGTACAGGGCGCGCGGATGTACCGGTCGGGGGACGTCGGTCGGCTGCGGCCAGACGGCGCGATCGAGTTCCTCGGTCGAATCGACAACCAGGTCAAGATCCGGGGGTTCCGGATCGAGCCGGTGGAGGTCGAGGAGGCGCTGCTCAACCACGCGGGCGTACGGGAGGCGGCGGTTGTCGCCGTGCCGGTACCGGACGGGGTGCGGCTGGCCGCGTACGTGGTGCCCGGGGCCGGTCAGAGCGCGGAGCTCACCCCGGTCGCGCTCGCGACCTACCTGCGCGGCCTGGTGCCCGGCTTCATGGTGCCGTCGTGGTTCGTCACCCTCTCCGAGCTGCCCCGCACCGTCACCGGCAAGCTGGACAGACGCGAGCTGCCCGCGCTGGACGAGGCGGATCTGCCCCGCTTCTCCGGTGGCCCCACTGGCGGGCCCGGTGACGAGGACGGCCCGCTGAGCCCGACCGAGGAGCGGCTGGTCGAGATCTGGAAGCAGATCCTCCAGGTGGAGACCGTCGGCATCGACGACGACTTTTTCAGCCTGGGCGGCGACTCGATCCGCATCCTGCGGGTCCTCGCCGAGGCCGAGGCTCGCGGCTTGGAGCTGAGCCTGGTCCAGCTGTTCGAGCACACCACGATCCGGGAGCTCGCCGCCTCCGTCCAGTGACCCCGCAGCAGCCGGACGACGTCCGCCACAGGCGGACGCCCGGAAGACCGCAATTCTCCCGAAAGGAAACGCAATGACGGACGCCATCAACTTCTTCGTAGTGATCAACGACGAGGAGCAGTACTCGATCAGCCCGACTCACCTGCCGATGCCCGCCGGGTGGCGGTCGGTCGGCGTCGAAGGCGACAAGCAGACCTGCCTCGACTGGATCGAGCAGAACTGGACGGACATGCGCCCGGCCAGCCTGCGACGTCGGATGTCCACGTCGGCCTAGCCAGCACGTCACCCCGAGCGAAACACCACCCCGGACGGAGTCACTGATGGCTGAGCCGAAGAGGCACGGCGCACGCCAGGACCTGCTGGCGAAGATGCTGGGCGAGCTGGGGCACGCCTCGGCCGCCGATGGGCGGCGGCGTCCGGCCACGATCCCCCGGGTCCTGCGGAGCGGGTCGCTGCCGTTGTCGTACGCCCAGGAACGGCTGTGGTTCTTCGAGCAGATGCGGCCCGGAACGGCCGTCTACCACATCCCGATGGTGTTCCGGCTGACGGGCCGGCTCGACGAGCCGAGGCTGCGCGCCGCGTTGTCCACGATGGTCGAGCGACACGAGGTGTTGCGGACCGTCCTCCGGTCGTTGGACAGCCGGGCTGCGCAGACCGTCCGGGATGCCATGGACCTCCCGTTCGAGACCGGCGAGGCGCCGACCGTGGCAGCCGCGCTGGAGCGTGTGCTGGCAGTGGCCAGCGCACCGTTCGACCTGGCCGACGGGCCGTTGCTGCGCGTGGTGCTGCAGCGGGTCGGGCCCGGCGAGTGGGTCCTTGGGGTCGTGCTGCACCACGTCGTCTTCGACGGCTGGTCGATGGGCGTGTTCGTACGTGAGCTGACCACCCTTTACCAGGGCGGTCAGCTCGACCCTCTGCCGATCCAGTACGGCGACTACGCGGTCTGGCAACGGGACTGGTTCGCGTCCGGCGTCCTGGACGAGCAGCTCGACTATTGGCGCCAACGGCTGGCCGGCGCGCCGGCGGCCCTGGAACTGCCGACCGACCGTCCCCGCCCGCCGGTGCAGTCCTTCCGGGGTGCCCGTGAACAGGTGACGATCCCGGCGCACCTGACCGCCGCTGTCCGGCGGCTGTGCCAGGACGAGGGTGTCACGCCCTTCATGCTTCTGCTGACCGCCTTCAAGGTGCTGATTTCCCGGTACACCGGCCAGACCGACATCGTGGTGGGCGCGCCGATCGCCAACCGCGCTCGGGTCGAGACCGAGGCGCTGCTCGGCTACTTCATCAACACGGTCGTGCTGCGCACCGACCTGTCCGGCGAACCCACCGGCCGGGAGCTGCTGGCGCGGGTCCGCGACACCGCGTTGGGCGCGTACGCCCACCAGGATCTGCCGTTCGAACGCCTCGTCGACGAGCTCCGGCCGGAGCGGGACCTCAGCCGCTCCGCCCTGTTCCAGACCCTGTTCGTGCTCCAGAACGCTCCCACGGGCAGGCTGGATCTGCCCGAGCTCGCCGTCGCGCCGCTGGCCGTGGACACCGGCATCGCCAAGTTCGACCTGACCTTCGACCTGCAGGAGGCCGGTGACCGGATCACCGGCGAAGTCGAGTACAGCACCGACCTGTTCGACCGGGACATCGTCCGCGGCCTCTTCGCCGCCTATATGACCCTGCTGACGGCCTTGACGGCCGACCCCGGCGCGCCGGTCTCCCGTCTCCCGGTTCTCGACGAGGGGGCCCGGCTGCGGCTCGACGAACCCAACGCGACCGAACGCGAGTGGACCGGCGCGCGGCTGCTGCACGAGCTGGTCGAGGAGCAGGCGGGCCGTACGCCGGAAGCCACAGCCCTGATCTGCGGCGCCGAGCGGCTCACCTACCGCGACCTGAACTCCCGGGCCGACCGCCTCGCCCACCGGCTCCGTGAGCGGGGAGTCGGGCCGGACGTCGTCGTCGGTCTCTGCGTGGAGCGCTCCGCCGATCTGGTCACGGGGCTCCTCGGCGTGCTGAAGGCCGGCGGCGCGTACCTGCCCATGGATCCGGATTATCCCACCGACCGGCTCACCTACATGGTCGAGGACTCCGGCACCCGGGTCGTGCTGACCGACTCCGCACACGCCGGCCGGTTCGCCGCCCCGCACGTGACGCTGCTGGACGACCTGCTCGACGGGCCCGCCGGGCCGGAGCGGCGACCGGCAAGCGGGGCCGGTCCGGGGAACCTCGCCTACGTCATCTACACCTCCGGGTCGACCGGCCGGCCCAAGGGCGTGATGATCGAGCACCGGACGATCGTCAACCACCTGCGCGGCACCATCGCACAGATCGGGTTCACCGCCGGGGACCGTCTGCTCGCGGTCACCACGGTCTCGTTCGACATCGCCGGCCTGGAGATCTTCGCACCGTTGTCGGTGGGTGCCACCTGCGTACTCACCGCGCCCGGCGAGTCGGCCGACGCGGCGGCGCTGATGCGGTTGCTGGACCGGCACGACATCACGCTGATGCAGGCCACTCCGGCCACCTGGCGGCTGCTGCTCGACTCGGGCTGGGCCGGCCGGCCCGGTCTGCGGCTGCTCTGCGGCGGTGAGGCCTTCCCGCCGGACCTGGCCGCCGAGCTGACCGCCCGCACCGCCGAGGTGTGGAACATGTACGGCCCCACCGAGACCACCGTGTGGTCACTGACCACGTGTGTCGAGCCACCGGGTCCGGCGACCACCACCGTACCGATCGGCTCGCCGATGGCGAACACCCGGGGTTACATCGTCGACCGGCTCGGCCGGCGGGTGCCGCCCGGGGTCACCGGCGAGTTGCTGATCGGCGGGCACGGCGTGGCCCGCGGCTACCTCGGCCGTCCAGGGCTGACCGCCGAGCGCTTCGTCCCCGACGTCCACGGCGGCCGGCCGGGTGAGCGGCTGTACCGCACCGGCGACCTGGTCAGGCAACGTCCGGACGGCCGGCTGGAGTTCCTCGGCCGCGTCGACCATCAGGTCAAGCTCAGGGGCTTCCGGATCGAGCTCGGCGAGATCGAGGCCGCGTTGAGCCGGCAGGAGCACGTCCGCGCCTGTGCGGTCGTGCTGCGTGAGGACAAGCCGGGCGACCGGCGCCTGGTCGGCTACCTGGTCGGCGACAACGTCGATCTCTCGGTCTCCGCCATCCGCGACGACCTCAAGCGGCAGTTGCCCGACTACATGATCCCGTCCGCCCTAGTGGTCCTCGACGCACTGCCGTTGACCGCGAACGGCAAGGTGGACCGCACGTCGCTGCCCGCACCGGCTACCGGACGCGACCAGCTCGGCACGCCGTTCACGCCGGCTGTCACCGCCACCGAACGGGTGCTGGCCGGGATCTGGGCGGAGGTGCTCGGCGTGCCCGCCGACCAGGTCGGTGTGCACGACAACTTCTTCGAGCTCGGCGGCAACTCCCTGCTCGCGGTCGCCTTGGTGTCCCGGATCTCGACGGCGGTGGACGTCCGGGTACCGCTGCAGGATCTCTTCGCGCGGCCCACGGTCGCCGCGGTCGTCGCAATGCTGGCCGCACGGCCGGGTGGGGCGGAGGAGGACGTCCCCACCGCCGCGCAGTGGAAGGCCGGCACCATTGCGAGGGTGCCTCGGGACGGGTCCCTACCGCTGTCGTTCGCGCAGGAGCGGCTCTGGTTCTTCGAGCAGTTGCGGCCGGGCACGGCGGTCCACCACGTCCCCGCGGTCTTCCGGCTGCGCGGCAGGCTGGACGAGCGGAAGCTGCGAGACGCACTGGCCGGTGTGGTAGCGCGGCACGAGGTGCTGCGCACCGTCTATCCGGCGGTGGACGGCAAGGCCGGACAGGTGATCCTGGACGACGTCGACCTGCCGTTCGAGACCGACGCTCTGTCCGGTCTCGGCGTGGCAGCGTTCGACGCCGCGCTTCGGCGCACGGAGTCGGTTGCCGCGGCCGGCTTCGACCTGACGACCGGTCCGCTGCTGCGCGCGCTGCTGCTCCGGATAGGCGCGGAGGATCACCTCTTCGCGGTCGTCATGCACCACATCGTGTTCGACGCCTGGACCATGGGTGTGTTCGTCCGTGAGCTGACCCAGCTCTACCAGGGCGATCGGCCTGCGCCGCTGACCGTCCAGTACGCGGACTACGCGGTGTGGCAGCGCCGTCTGCTTGAGTCCGGCGAACTGGACGCCGAGGCGGCGTACTGGCGGGAGCGCCTGGCTGGGGCACCCGCCCTGCTGGAGCTGCCCACCGACCGGCCGCGTCCGCCGGTGCAGTCGTTCCAGGGTGACCGCCGGACGTTGGTCCTTCCGACGCCACTGACCGCAGCAGTACGGCGTACGGCGCACAGCGAGGGCGTGACCACCTTCATGCTGCTGCTGACCGCGTTCAAGCTCGTCCTGTCCCGCTACAGCGGGCAGACGGACATCGTGGTCGGGGCGCCCATCGCCGGCCGCACCCACATCGACACCGAGCCGCTGATCGGCTTCTTCATCAACACCCTGGCGCTCCGCACCGATCTGTCCGGCGACCCCACCGTGCGAGAGCTGCTGGCCCGGGTGCGGGAGACCACGCTGGGCGGCCTGGCCCACCAGGAGCTGCCGTTCGAGCGGCTGGTCGACGAACTTCAGCCACGCCGCGACCTGAGCCACTCACCGCTCTTCCAAGTGCTGCTGAACTACCAGGACGAGGCGGAGATCGACGTACAGGCCGGGGGCGTGCACTGGTCCGTCGAGCCGGACTCGACCCGGGCGTCCAACTTCGACCTGACCCTGTACGCCCTGGAGAAAGCCGCCGGGCTGGAGCTGGCCGTCGCGTACAGCGCCGACCTGTTCGACGCCGACCGGATCCAGGTGCTGCTCGGCCACCTGGTGGAGGCGCTCCGGTTCGTCACCGCCGCCCCGGAGAGCCCCGTCTCGGCCCTGCACCTGACCGGGCCGGCCGGGACGGAGAACGCCCCGGCGGCCGGCGGCGAGGAGCTCGCGGCGGCGTTCGCGCGGCAGGCCGGCTTGCATCCCGGACGCGTCGCGCTCGTCGACCGGTCCGGCCCGCGCACCTACCGCCAACTGGCCGGTGACATCGAGGATCTGGTCGCCCGGCTCCGGGAGCTGGGCGTCGGCCGCCGCGATCGGCTGCGGATCACCTGCCGCCGCGACCACCGCATGGTGGTCGGCCTGCTGGCGGCCGCCGGCATCGGCTGCACAGCGGTGCTGGTGAGCGACAGGCTGCCGGACGGCCGGCTGGAGCGCCTCGACGCGGCCGCCCGCCCGACGGTCCGCCTGCTCCCGGACGGCGACTCAGGGCTGCGTATCGAACCGGCGGACGAGCGGGTGCCCGGTCCGGAGGGCTTCGGTTACGTGCTCTTCACCTCCGGCAGCACAGGCATGCCGAAGGCCGTCCTCGCCGACGGCTGGCCGCTGTCAGCGTTCCTCGACTGGTATCGCGAGGAATTCGCCCTCACGGACGCCGACCGGTTCGCCGTGCTCTCCGCCTCGGGTCACGACCCGCTCCTGCGTGACGTGCTGACGCCCCTGGTGGTCGGCGCCACCAGTTACTGGCCGGAGGAGGAGGTGCTGCGGGACCCGGCCCGGCTGCTGTCCTGGCTTGCCGGGCACGGCATCACCGTACTCAATCTCAGTCCCGCCCTGGGCGGCATGCTACGGACCGTCTCGGGCGCGCACCCGGTGCCATCGGTACGCCTGGTGGGCAGCGGGGGCGACGTCCTGACCGCTCCCCTGGTCCAGGATCTGCGCCGGCTGTTCCCTGCGGCAGAAGTAGCGAACTACTACGGCGCGACCGAGACACCGCAGGTGGTCAGTTGCCACCGCGTGCCCGGGGACGCCGCGACAGGCTCCGTGCCGCTGGGCCGTGGCGCCAACGGTGCGGTGCTGGAGATCCGCCGCCCCGACGGGGTGCCCGCGGGCACCAGCGAGCTGGGCGAGATCCATGTCCGCAGTCGGCGCCTGGCCCGGGGATACCTGGAATCCACCGTGGATGGCCTGGTCGTCCGCCCACTCGGCACCGCCGGAACAGACAGCTATCCGACCGGAGATCTCGGCAGGTACCGCCCGGACGGGCTCATCGACTTCCACGGCCGGCGTGACCGGCAGGCGAAGGTGCGCGGCTATCGCATCGAGCCGGCCGACATCGAGGCGGCGCTGGCCGCACTGCCGCACGTCGCCGAGTCGGCGGTGGCCGTCGAGCCCGGCACCGATTGGCTCTTCGCCTGTGCCGTGCTCGACCACCGACCGGCGGACGTGGACCGGCTGCGGGATGAGCTCCGCAATCAGCTACGGGCCCAGCTGCCCGAATACATGCTTCCACAGTTGGTGCTGACGCATGATCCGCTGCCGCGGCTGGCCACCGCAAAGGTGGATACCGCGTCGCTGGTCCCCTTCGCCCGGGAGCGTTTCGCCGCGGGCCGGGCAAAGGCCGAGCCGGGCAGCCCGCTGGAGCTGATCCTCGCCGAGGTGTGGACCAGCACGCTCGAGGTCGCGCCCGCGCGGCTGGACGAGAGCTTCTTCGACACCGGGAACTCGCTGCTGCTCACCCAGTTCGTGGCACGGGTCAACGCGGTTCTCGGGCCGCACCTGGCGGTGGCCGACGCGTTCCACAACCCCACCGTCGCTGCGCTGAGCAAGCTGCTGGCCGGCACCCCGGCCGAGCACGCCGCCCGGGAGCTCCTCGCCGACGTGCAGGCCGAACTGAAGCAGGAAGAGGGATCACCGCTATGACCGACCTTCGCCCCGACCGGACCGTCGCCCCGGACCGGCTGCGCGGAAAGCTGGCCGACCGGCTCTCCCATCTGATGGCCTCGGGCGGGCCGGCTCGGATCCCGCGCCGCCCCGCCGGGGCAACGCCACCGCTGACCAGCGGGCAGCGCCGGCTCTGGTTCTTCGAGCAGTTGGACCCCGGAACCGCCGCCTACCATATTCGGCTGGTGCTGCGGTTGCGCGGCGATCTGGACGAGCCGGCGCTGCGGGCCGCGCTGGACGGCGTGGTCGCCCGGCACGAGGTGTTGCGCACGACGTTCCCGGCGGTTGACGGAAGCCCGGTGCAATCCGCGGCGGACAAGGCCGACGTCCCGTTCGACGTAGCCGAGGTGCGGTCGGCCGAGGACGGGCTCGACTGGATTAGGGTCACCGCGGCGGAGCCGTTCGACCTGGCCACCGGGCCGCTGCTGCGCGCCCTGCTGGTGCGGGTGACCGGCGACGAGTGGCTGTTCGCGGTGACGATGCACCACATCGTCTCCGACGGCTGGTCCATGAGGCTCTTCGTCCGCGAGCTGACCGCCCTGTATGGGGGCGGCAGCCTGGAGCCGTTGCCTGTTCAGTACGGCGACTACGCCGCATGGCAACACCAATGGCTCGGCTCGGGCGTGACCGACCGGCAGCTCGAGTACTGGCGCAGCCAGCTGGCCGGCGCACTCGCCGTCCTGGAACTGCCGACCGACCGGCCGCGCCCGGCGGTGCGGTCATACCGGGGTGCCCGGGAGCCGGTCGAGATTCCCACGGCTTTGACGGCGGCCGTCCGGCAGCTGTGCCAGGACGAGGGGGTGACCGTCTTCATGCTGTTGCTGGCCGCGTACAAGCTGCTGCTGTCCCGCTTCAGCGGGCAGACGGACGTGGTGGTCGGCGCGCCGATCGCCGGACGGGCCCAGGTGGGCACTGAGTCCCTCATCGGCTTCTTCGTCAACACCCTCGTCCTGCGAACCAGCCTGGCCGGCAACCCCACCGGCCGGGAGCTGCTGGCCCGGGTCAGGAACACCGCGCTGGGCGCGTACGCGCACCAGGATCTGCCGTTCGAACGCCTCGTCGACGAGTTGCAGCCGGACCGCGACCTGAGCCATTCCCCCTTGTTCCAGGCACTGTTCGTGCTGCAGAACGCCCCCGGTGAGACACCGCAGCTGCCCGGCCTCGCCGTGGAACCGGTTCCGCAGGACGGCGGCACCGCCAAGTTCGATCTCAGTCTCGACCTGCAGGAGATCGGCGACCGGATCGTCGGCAGCCTCGAATACCGCACCGATCTGTTCGAGCGCGGCACCGTGCAGAACCTGCTGGCCTCCTACCTGACCTTGTTGGCCTCGCTCACCGAGACCCCGGACACGCCGGTCCTCCGGCTCCCGATCATCGAGCCGGGCCGGTACGCCGAGCTGACCGCCGCACCGCAGGCCCCGGCCCTGCCGGACAGGTGCCTGCACGAGGTGTTCGAGGAGCAGGTGGACCGCGCGCCGGAGGCGGTCGCCGTGGTATGCGGGAACGACCGGCTGACGTACCGAGAGCTGGACGACAGGGCGAACCTGCTGGCCCATTGGCTGCGCGAGCGGGGCGCCGGACCGGACACTCTGGTCGGGCTCTGCGTCGAACGTTCCGTCACGATGGTGGTCGCGGTGCTGGCCGTTCTCAAGGCCGGCGCGGCGTACCTGCCCATGGATCCGGCGCACCCGGCCGACCGGCTCACCTACACGGTGCGGGACGCCGGTGCCCGCCTCGTGCTGACGGAGGGGCACCTGGCCGGCCGGTTCACCGGATGTACGCAGGTCACCGTCCTGGAAGAGCTGCTGCCCACGCTCCCCGAGCAGTCCGCACGGCCGGCCGGGCAAGCGACCGCGGACAACCTGGCGTACGTTATCTATACCTCCGGGTCGACCGGCCGGCCCAAGGGAGTCATGATCGAGCACCGGCAGGTGCACGGCTTGTTCGCCGGCGCCCGCCGCCATATGGATCTGCGCTCGGACGACACCTGGCTGCTCGCCCACTCGATCGCGTTCGACGTGTCGGTCTGGGAGCTCTGGGGCGCCTTCCTGCACGGCGGGCGGCTCATGGTCGCCACTGCGGAGCAGGTCAAGGACCCCTTCGCGATGGAGGCGCTGGTCACTGGCGAGCGGGTGACCCGGCTGGGACTCACCCCGACCGCCTGCGCCAGCCTGGTCGCCACGCTGCCCGGGTTGGGGCCGCTGTCCCGGTCCCTGCGGTCGATCGTGTTCGCCGGCGAAGCGCTGTCGGCCACCGTGCTGGCCGCTGTCACCGCGCCGGACTGGTCACCGGAAGCACGCGTGGTGAACATGTACGGCACGACCGAGACGACCGTGCACGCGTCCTACTTCGAGGTCGACCCGGTGCACGCCCTGGCCGAGGTCAACCACGCCGGCGGTCCGCTGCCCGGCTACCGCTTCCACGTGGTCGACGCGCTTGGTCAACTGGTCCCGCCCGGGGTCGCCGGCGAGCTGCTGATCGGCGGCAGCGGCGTGGCGCGCGGCTACCTCGGCCGCCCGGCCCTGACCGCGGAGCGCTTCGTCCCCGACTCGTTCGGCGGACCGCCGGGCGATCGGCTCTACCGCACCGGCGACCTGGTCCGTCAACTTGCCGATGGCGGCCTGGAATACCTCGGCCGGATCGATCACCAGGTCAAGCTCCGCGGGTTCCGGATCGAGCTCGGCGAAATCGAGGCGGTGCTGGCTCGCCGCGCGGAGGTACGCGCCTGCGCGGTCGTTCTCCGCGAGGACACCCCCGGGGACAGGCGGCTGGTCGCGTATCTGGTCGGTGAGCCGGAGCGGATCTCGGTGACGGCGCTCCGTGACGAGCTGCGCCGGGAGCTGCCCGACTACATGGTTCCGGCAGCGCTGGTGGTTCTCAGTGAGCTGCCCCGGACCCCCAACGGGAAGATCGACCGGGCGGTGCTGCCGGCCCCCGAGACCGGCCGCGACCAGGTCGACACCCCACTGGTCGCGCCCCGCACCGAAGCGGAACGCACCCTCGCCGCGGTCTGGGCGCAGGTGCTCAACCTGCCGGTCGAGCAGATCGGCGTGCACGACAACTTCTTCGACCTTGGCGGCGACTCTCTGCGTACCGCCCGTGTCGTGGCGCTGCTGCGCAACGAGCGACTGGCCCTACCGCTGCGCGACATGTTCACCCAGCAGACCATCGCCGGTCAGGCGCTCCGGCTGGTCGCGGCAGAGCCGGAGGAGCGGCCCGCCACCGCCCCGTTCGCGCTGCTCGACCCCGCGGACCTGGCCAAGCTGCGGCACCGGGGTGCGCGATGACCTCGACCGCCCGAAATCCGTGGCTGTTCCTGCCACCGAACGCCCACAACGACGCCTTCCGGCTCTACTGCTTCCCGTACGCCGGCGCCGGCGCGCAGATCTACCGGCGCTGGACCGGGCTGCTGGGCGAGCGCGGCCGGGTCGTCCCGGTGACGCTTCCGGGCCGGGAGTCGCGGTTCCGGGAGCCGGCGTACACGGACCTGCGGTCGCTCGTCGACTCGCTGGCGGGCGGCGTGTCGGCGGAGTTGGACCGCCCGTACGCCCTGTTCGGACACAGCATGGGCGCGCTGATCGCCTTCGAGCTGGCCGCCGTGATCGCCGAGCGGGGCCTGCCGCTGCCGGAGGTGCTGTTCGTCTCCGGCCATCAGCCGCCCCACCTGCCCTCGGACCTGTCCGACTTCGACCCGACCACCGTGGCCTCCGCCCGCAGCAGCATGCGCCGGCTCGGCGTGCTCGGCCCCGACCTGGCCGACGGCTCGGACGTACTGGCCGAGGTGATGCTGCCGACGCTGAGCGCGGACATCTCGCTGTGCGCGAGCTACACGCTGCCCGCGCCCAAGCCGCTGCCGGTGGACATCGTGGCCCTCGGCGGCAACGCCGACCCCTCGGCCGGCCCGGCCGCGATCAGCGCTTGGTCCGCGTACACGACCCGCGATTTTGCCTGTCGCTTCTTCGACGGAGACCACTTCTTCATATCGAGCAACTTCGAGGAAGTGGCCACGCTGGTCTCCGCCTGGATCGACAGTCGGCCACCACGCTCGGCGACTACTACCACAGGACGTACAAGATGACGAACAAGATTGCAACCCCCACCGCCGCCAAGGAACCGGGGCTGCTGCGCACCAACCGGGACTTCCGCCAGTTCTGGTCGAGTCAGGGCCTGGTGGCCTACGGATCCCAGGTGGGGCTGATCGCCCTGCCCCTGATCGCCATCACCACGTTGCAGGCCGGCGCCGAGCAGGTCGGCGTGCTGGTCGCCCTGCAGCGGATCTCGTTCCCGCTGATCGGCCTGTTCGTCGGGGTGTGGCTCGATCGGGTCGACCGGCGCAAGGCGCTGATCTCGGGCGACATCGGGCAGGCCCTCCTGCTCACGGCCATTGTCGTCGTGTGGTGGCGGGGTCTGCTCAGCCTGCCAGTGCTGATCGGGCTGGCGGCGCTGGCGGGCGCGCTGTACGTGGTCTCCGAGATCGGGCACTTCGCGTTCTTGCCCGACGTGCTGTCCAGCCCTAAGGATTTGCTGAGTGCCAACACATACCTGCAGGTCACCGCGTCCACCGCAATGATCGTCGGGCCGAGCGCGGCGGGTCTGCTGGTCAGCTTGCTGGAGCCGACACCGACCCTGCTGGTCAACGCCGCCATGCTGTTCCTGTCGGCCATGCTGCTGACGCTGATGCGCACCCGGACAGCCGCCCGGACCGACGGCCCCCGGCCCGCCGAAGGGGTGTTGGCCGGCATCCGCGCCGGAATCGCCACGGTGTATCAGAACCCGACGCTGCGAGCGCTGGGCGAGATGGCCGGCATCTACATGTTCTTCTACACCGCCTTCCAGACGCTCGTGATCCTCTTCCTGGTCGAGACCCTGAAGCTCAGCAGCCTGCTGGTCGGCGTGTTCTTCGCGGCGTTCGGCGGCGGCTTCCTCCTGACCTCCCTGGTGGGCCGGCGGATCAGCGGGCGGCTCGGGGTCGGCCGCAGCATGGTGCTGGGCGCCCTGGTCGGCGACGTCGCGAGCGTGCTCGTCAGTGCCATCCCGGGCGGCTCGGTGACAGTCGCGGCCGTGCTGGCCGCGGCCTGTGCCGCCGTGATGGGCGCCGGCACGCAGATCAACACGGTCAACGCGGTGAGCATGCGGCAGGGCCTGACGCCGCCCCACCTCCAGGGGCGGGTCAACGCCACCATGCGGGTGATCGCCTGGGGTGTGGCACCGCTGGGCGGCCTGCTCGGCGGCGTGCTCGGCGGGCAGCTCGGCGTGAGGACCGGGCTGGCCGTGGCGGCCGCCGGCACGATCCTTGCCGCTGTCCGGCTCGCCGTCTCGCCCGCGGCACGCCTGCAGACGCTTCCCGACTAGCTGTCGAAGGGCGCGGCGCCGCCCGAAATCCCGTGCCACCCACGAAGCCCGAATCACTCTCCGCGTGAGCGAGGATGCCATGGACCTAGCCGCTGTCGACGACGCCTACCCGCTCGCCCGACTCCAAACGGGAATGCTCTACCACGCCGAGCTGACCCCGGAAGACGGCACCTACCACGACATACACGGCTGCTGCCTGACTGGCCCCTTCTCTGAGGATGCTCTCCGCGCCACCTTCGCGGATTTGGCCGGCACGCACGACGCGCTGCGCATCGGATTCAATACCACCGATTTCCAGGAGCCGGTCCAGGTGGTGCACCGGAGGGCCGACATCCCCGTCACCGTGGAGCGGGTGACGGACAGCCCGGACGACTTCGCCGCCGCGTACGCGCGCTGGATGGCGGCGGAACGGCGGTGCCCGTTCGACCTCGGCGAGGCACCGTTGCTGCGCGTCTTCGTGCACGTGCTCGAAGACCGGTTCTGGGTCACGCTGAGTTTCGCGCACGCCATTCTGGACGGCTGGAGCGTGCACCGGCTGGTCCAGCAGTTCATCGACGGCTACAGCGCACGGCTGCGGGGTGAGGTGCCGGCGTCGCGGCGCCCGACGACCCGGTATCGGGACTTCGTCGCCCTGGAGCGGGAAACGCTGGCCAGTGCCGAGGCGCGAGCGTTCTGGCAGCAGGCGCTCGGCCGGCTGCCGGAGCCACGCCCGCTCGCTCCCACCGCCGCCGGCACGGAGCCGCGAACGCTGAAGCTCGCCGCCACGATTCCGGCGGCGGTGGCACAACGCGCCGCCGAGCTGGCCGGCGCATGGGACGTCCAGCTGAAAAACCTGCTGCTCGCCGTTCACCTGCGGATCGTCGCCGGGCTGACCGGCGGCACCGGCGCTACGACCGGTGTGATCGTGAACGGACGCCCGGAGACCGTCGACGCCGAGGACGTGCTGGGCCTGTTCCTCAACACGCTTCCGGCGGCGGCGAGGTTCGCCGGCCGGTCGTGGGAAGAGGTGGCCCGCGACCTCTTCGCCGCCGAGTGCGACCAGCTGGAGCATCGCCGGTTCCCGATCGCCGAGCTGCAGGAGATGAACGGCGGCGCGCCGCTGTTCGACACGCTGTTCGGATTCAACGACTTCCGCACCCACCGCGGCCTCGGCGATGGCGCTCAGGTGCGGCTGGTCGACATGGCCGTGGCGGAGTCGACCAACTTCCCGCTGTACGCGTCGTTCAGCCGCGACCACGCTGGCGCCGAGATCCACGTCATCCTCTACGTCCGGGACGGACTGCTACCCGAGGTCGAGCTGCGGGACCTCCCGGACGCCTACGTCCGGGCCGTGACCGCGGCCTGCACCGAGCCGCAGACCCCGCCCGCGGCGTTCACGGTCGCCGGCCCGGCGGCTCAGAAACGCCTCGGCGCGGCCAACGGCACCGACCGGCACTGGACCGGGGGACGGCTGCTGCACGAGCTAATCGAGGAGCAGGCGGACCGCGACGCCGGGGCAATCGCGCTGATCTGCGGCGCCGAGCGGCTCTCCTACGGCGAGATCGAGGCCCGCGCCAACCGGCTCGCTCACTGGCTGCACGACCAAGGGATCGGCCCGGGCAGCATCGTTGGCCTCTGCGTCGAGCGCTCGGCCGCGGTCGTGGTCGGGCTGCTGGCGGTGCTCAAGGCCGGCGGCGCCTACCTGCCCATGGACCCCGGCTACCCCACCGACCGGCTCACCTACATGGTCGGCGACGCCGGCGTCTCGCTGGTGCTCACGCAGGCGGCGGAACTGGAACGGCTCACCGGCTGCCCGCGGGTGACCGACCTTGACGAACTGCTCCCCCAGCTGCCCGAGCGGGACGACCGGCTGGTCATCCCTGCGACCCCCGGCGACCTCGCCTACGTTATCTACACCTCGGGCTCGACCGGCCGGCCCAAGGGCGTCATGGTGACGCACGGCAACATCGTCAACCACGTACGCGGCAGCGTCCTGGGCGTCGGATTAACCGCCGCCGACCGGATGCTCGCCGTCACCACCATCTCGTTCGACATTGCCGGGCTGGAGATCTTCGGCCCGCTGTCGGCCGGTGGCACCTGCGTGCTCACCGCGCAGGACGAGGCAGCTGACGCCACCGCACTGATGGACCTGATGGACCGGCATCAGATCACCCTGATGCAGGCGACCCCGAGCACCTGGCGGCTTCTGCTGGACGCCGGCTGGACCGGCGATCCGCGGCTGCGCGTGCTGTGCGGCGGCGAGGCGTTCCCTGTCGACCTGGCAGCGCAGCTGACCGTCCGGGCCAACCAGGTCTGGAACATGTACGGACCCACCGAAACGGCCGTGTGGTCGCTCAGCACGCCCGTGGATCCGCCCGCCCCGGACGCCGCCGCTGTGCCGATCGGCGCGCCAATGGCGAACACTCGTGTGTACGTCGTGGACGAGTTGGGCCGGCAGGTCCCGCCGGGAGTCACCGGCGAACTGCTCATCGGCGGCGACGGGGTGGCACGCGGTTACCTCGGCCAGCCCGGCCTCACCGCCGAACACTTCATCCCGGACGCCTACAGCGGCCTTCCTGGCCGGCGGCTCTACCGCACCGGCGACCTGGTTCGGCACAACCCCGACGGGGGCTCGGAGTTCCTCGGCCGCATTGACCACCAGGTCAAGCTCCGCGGGTTCCGGATCGAGCTGGGCGAGATCGAGGCCGCGCTGAGCCGGCACGAGCACGTCCGCGCCTGCGTAGTGACCTTGCGCGAGGACACTCCGGGCGACAAGCGCCTGGTCGGGTATCTGACCGGCGACCCGGAGCGCATCTCCCTGGGTACGCTGCGGGACGACCTCAAGCGGCAGCTACCGGACTACATGGTGCCCTCCGCGCTGGTCGTCCTCGAGGCGCTGCCGCTGACCGCCAACGGCAAGCTGGACCGCGGCGCGCTGCCGGCCCCGGACACCGGCCCGGACAGGCGCGAATCCGCTCTCGTGGAGCCGCGTACGGCCGCGGAGCAGACGCTGCGGCAGATTTGGGCCGAGGTGCTCGGCCTGCCGGTCGGCAAGATCGGAGTGCACGACGACTTCTTCGAGCTCGGCGGCAACTCGCTGAAGGCGATCTTCATCGTGACCCGCGCCCGGTCCGAGTTCGACGCGCCGCTGCCGCTGGCCGCGTTCCTGGAGACGCCGACGATCGCAGGCATCACCCGCCTGCTGGTCGGCGAGGCCGGCGGCACCGGCGCCACCTCGGTGGTCACCATGTCCGGCGGCGAGCCGTCGCTGCCCGAGCTGGTGCTCGTGCACCCCCTGGGCGGGCACGTGTTCAGCTATCGCGACCTCGCCGCGGCGCTGAGCGGCCGGGTACGCCTGACCGCCATGCGCGCCCGCGGGCTGGAGGAGGGCGAGACGCCGTTCCGGTCGGTCGCTGAGATGGCCGCGTACTACGTCGACCAGCTCTCGCTGGCCCGGCCCGGCGGCGGCTTCTACCTCGGCGGCTGGTGCATGGGCGGCGGGGTCGCGCACGAGATGGCCGTGCAGATGCAGCGGTCCGGCGTCGAGCTGCCGGGCCTGCTCGCCATCAGCAGCAGCGCCCGCGATGAGGGTATGAAGGAGATCGCGCACGACCCGTTGGCGATCGCCGCATACGTGATGCTGGGCTACCGTCCCGGCGAGCAGGTGCACGCGCACGACTCTACCCTCCCGCCGGGCTGGTCGCTGGACCCGCTGCGGGAGCTGACCGAGGACGATCAGCTACGCGCGCTGATGGACACGGCAGCCAACAGTGGCAGGCTGCGCTCCGACGTGGACACGCTCGAGGACGCGAAGCGGCTGATCGCCATCTACCGGGCGCACCAGGCCGCGGTCTCCGCGCACCACCCGGACGTCTACGCGGGCCTGCTGCACGTGATCAGGCCGACCGGATGCCACCTGCCGGACACCCCCGAGAAGAACCTGGGCTGGAACGTCGCGGCCAGCCACATAGACGTGCGCGCCATCGAGGGCACGCATTACTCGATCCTCGCCCGGCCGACCGTGGACGAGCTCGCCGACATGATCGTCGCGCTGGTCAAGTAGGCCAGGCCGGCCAACCCAAACGACACCCAGGGAGGGTGGACAGTGCAGTACACCATCATGTTCTTCTCCAGCGAGCCGGACGCCGCCGACCGCTACGATCTGGTCTTCGAGGCCTCCCGGCTCGCCGACGAGCTGGGTTTCGGCGCGGTGTGGGTGCCCGAGCGGCACTTCGCAGCGTTCGGCGGCTTGTTCCCGAACCCCGCTGTGATGGGCGCCGCCCTGGCCGCGGTCACCGAACGGGTGGAGATCCGGGCGGGCAGCGTCATCACACCGCTGCACGACGTCATCCGGGTCGCTGAAGAGTGGTCGATGGTCGACAACATCTCCGGCGGCCGGGTGGGACTGTCGGTCGGCAGCGGCTGGAACGCCACCGACTTCGTCCTCGCCCCGGACAACTACGCGGACCGGCGCGGCGTGATGTGGCGGCAGCTCACCGAGCTGCGCGAGCTGTGGCAGGGCAAGTCGATTGTCCGAGCCAACGGGGTCGGCCGGGAGGTCGAGATCTCGATCAGGCCGCAGCCGGTCCGGCCGGAGCTGCGTGCCTGGGCGACCAGCGCCGGATCCACCTCGACGTTCCGCCTCGCCGGTGAACACGACGCGCACGTCCTGACCCACCTGATCGGCCAGGACCTGCCCGCGCTGAGCAATAACATCGCGGCTTACCAGACGGCCCGGCCCGGCTCGCCGGGCTGCGTGTCGCTGATGCTGCACACCTACCTGGGCGCGCCGGGCGAGGACGTCAAGCAGTTGGTGCGCACGCCGATGCGCAACTACCTGCGCTCGTCGGTCAAGCTTCAGAGCGGGGACCTGGTCGACCGCAGCACGACCGATCTCAGGCAGGTCACCGACGAGTCGCTGATCGAGGAGCTGCTGGACCTGACCTTCGAGCGCTACTACGCGGCCAGTTCGCTGCTCGGCGACGAGCAGAAGCTCCGCGCCACGATCGCCGAGGTGGAGGCGGCCGGAGTGACCGAGATCGCCTGCCTGGTCGACTTCGGCCTCCCCAAGGACGCGGTGCTGGCCGGGATGCGGCGGTTCGCCGACGCGTTCGTCACGCCGAGCCGGGGCTGACGACATGTCCGACGCTCACCCCGAGCTGGCCCTGCACGCACTGGTCGAGCAGCAGGTCAGGCGGACGCCCGAGGCCGTCGCGCTGATCTGCGCGGACGAACGGATGACCTACCGCGAGCTCGACGCGCGGGCCACCCGGCTGGCGCGCTGGTTGCGCCGCCGGGGTGTGCGGCCGGACGTGCTCGTGGGCCTGTCCCTGGAACGCTCCCCGGAGCTGGTCGTGGCGCTGCTGGCCGTGCTGAAGGCCGGTGGCGCCTACCTGCCGATGGATCCTGCCTACCCCGCCGAGCGGGTCTCCTTCATGGTGGCGGACGCCGGCGCGCGACTGGTGCTGACCCGGGCCATGGTGGCCGAGGCTCTGACCGGCCCCGACGATGCCATCGACGACGACTCGGCCGCACCGGCCGGCTCGGACGACCTTGCCTACGTCATCTACACCTCCGGATCGACCGGGCGCCCCAAGGGCGTCATGATCGAGCACCGGGCCATCGTCAACCACGTCCGGTGGATCACCGGCACGATCTGGCAGCGCCGGCCCCAAACCTTCCTCCAGATCACGTCCGCCGGCTTCGACGCTGCCGGATGGGAGTTCTGGGCCCCGCTGACCACCGGCGGGACACTGGTGGTCGCGCCCGCGGAGCTGCGGGTCGACGCCCGCTCGATCGAGCGGGTGGTGACCGGTCACGCTGTCACGGTCATCGGTTTCACCCCGTCGGTGCTGCGCGAGCTGCTGAACGACGGGTTTACGGCGCCGACCGTACGGTGGGTGTTGTGCGGTGGCGAGGCGCTGACCGGCGAGCTGATCAGCCGATGCCGGGCCCAGCTGCCTGCCACGGCCGTGTACAACCTCTACGGGCCGACCGAGACCTGCATCAACTCGACCGCCCTCGCCGTTGGCGGGGAGCTGCCCGACGGGCCGGTGCCGATCGGGCGGGAGATCGCGAACACCCGCCTGGTCGTGGTCGCGGAGACGGGCCGGCCGGCGGCGCCGGGTGAGCCCGGGGAACTACTCGTCGGCGGCGCCGGGGTGGCACGCGGCTATCGGAACCGGCCGTCGCTGACGGCCGAGCGTTTCGTCCCGGACACCTACGGCGGGCCGCCCGGGGCGCGCCTCTACCGCACCGGCGACCTGGTCCTCGAGCGTCCGGACGGAAATCTGGAGTTCCTCGGCCGCGCCGACCATCAGATCAAGATCCGCGGGTTCCGGATCGAACCAGGCGAGATCGAGGCGGCATTGGCCCGGCAGGAGGGGGTCCGTGGCTGCGTGGTGACAGTCCGCGAGGATCATCCCGGCGACCGGCGGCTGGTCGGCTACCTCGCCGGCGATCGGAACCGGATCTCTGTCGACGCCGTGCGGGAGCAGCTGAAGCGAATCCTGCCCGCGCATATGGTGCCGGCGGCCATGGTGGTGCTCGACGCGCTGCCAGTGACCCCCAACGGGAAGATCGACCGGGCCGCGCTGCCCGCGCCGGACCAGCTCCGCGAGCAGCTCGGCACCGCCTTCGCCGCGCCGCGCACCGCGCTTGAACAGGCCTTCGCCGAGGCCTGGGCGGAGGTGCTGCGGCTGCCGGCCGAGCAGGTCGGCGTGCACGACAACTTCTTCGACCTGGGTGGCGACTCGCTCCTGGCCACGCGGGTGCAGGCGATCGCACGCGCCACGGTCTGCCCCGATCTCGACCTGGCCACGTTGTTCACCCATCCGACCGTGGCCGAGCTTGCCGCATGGGTGGAGCGACGGCCCGGAGCGCCGGGCACCACCGGGATTCCGCGGGCAACTCGCGACGGGATCATTCCGCTGTCGTCCGCCCAGGAAGGACTGTGGTATTTCGAGCAGCTCCGCCCGGGCACAGCCGTCTACCACGTGCCGATAGTGTTCCGCCTGATCGGCGAAGTCGACGAGGCGGCGCTGAAGGCCGCGCTGGATCAGGTGGTCACCCGGCACGAGGTGCTGCGCACCACGTTCGCCGCCGTCAACGGCCGAGCCGGCCAGGTCGTTGCCGACCGAGTCGAGGTGCCGTTCGAGATACGCCGGGCGGCGCCCGGGGGCGGATTCGCGAACGCGCTGGCGCTGGCCCGGGAGGCCGCCGCCGTCCCGTTCGACCTGACGACCGGGCCGCTGATCCGGGCGCAGCTGATCCGGCTGCACCCGAGCGATGCCGTACTGGCCGTGGTTGCGCACCACATCGTGTTCGACGGCTGGTCGATCGGTGTATTCCTGCGGGAGCTGACCCGGTCGTACGCCGGCGACCCGCTCGAGCAGTTGCCGATCCAGTACGCGGACTACGCCGTCTGGCAGCGGGACCGGCTCGCCTCGGGTGACCTGGATCCGCAACTCGCCTACTGGCGGCAGCGGCTATCCGGCCGGACCGAGCTGCTGACGCTGCCGGCGGCGCGGCCCCGCCCCCCGGTGCGGTCGCTGCGTGGCGCCCGAGAACGGGTCGAAGTGCCGGCGTCGCTGACCGCGGCGGTGCACACACTCGCCCGCGCCGAAGGCGTGACCGTCTACATGGTGCTACTGGCCGCGTTCAAGGCGCTGCTGGCCCGGCACAGCGGCATGACGGACATCGTGGTCGGCACGCCGGTCGCCGGCCGTTCCTGGGCGCAAACGGCCCCGCTGATCGGCGACTTCGTCAACACGGTCGTTCTGCGTACCGACCTGTCCGGCGAGCCGTCGGTCCGTGACCTGCTCGGCCGGGTACGCGAGACCGCGGTGGCCGCGTACGCGCACCAGGAGCTGCCGCTGGAACGCCTGGTCGAGGAACTTCAGCCGCGCCGAGATCTCGGCCACACGCCGTTGTTCCAGGTCATGTTCGTGCTGCAGAACGCGCCGACCACCGCGGTGGAGCTGCCTGGCCTCGTGGTCAAGCCACACCGGCCCGACGACGGCGCCGCGCGGTTCGACCTCACTCTCGACCTGCAGGTGGTCGGCGACACCATCCGCGGGATGATCGAGTACAGCACCGACCTGTTCGGCCCCGAGGCGGTGCGGGAGCTGGCCTCCGACTACCTGGCTCTGCTGGAGACGATGACGGCCGACCCGACCGCTCCCGCCGTCCGGTTCGTCGTCCCGGCCGCCGCCTCCCCCGGCGACGGCACCAGCCCGGCGACGGCCGGCGAGCCCGTGGCCGAGGAGCCGGGCGGGGCGGTCGAGGAACTGCTCGCGCACCTCTGGTCGCAGGTGCTGGGCGTGCCTGCGGACGACATCCACCCGCACGACAATTTCTTCGAGATCGGCGGCCACTCGCTGCTGGCGATGCAGTTGCTCAACCACATCAACACCGCGTTCGGGTCCGAACTGGACCTGCGCACGCTGTACTGGGGGGCGACGATGTCGGAGCTGGCCGAGGCGCTGCGCGCGGCCGGCGAACCCGGTTATCTCGAGGACCGTGCCCGCGTGGTCCTGCAGATCGAGCGGATGACCGACGCGGAGGTCGCCGCCGAGCTCGGCTGACGGCGACCTCCGGGACGGGCCGGCGCCGGATTACCTGACGAGTTCGGCGCCGGCCACCTTCTGCTTGCCCCGGCGCAGGACAAGGAACCGGCCGTGCAGCAACTGGTCGGCCGGCACCGGGGCGTCGGCGTCGGTGACCGGCGTGTTGTTGATGTACGCCCCGCCGTCGGCGACCGCCCGGCGCGCCTCCCCCAAGCCGGCGACCAAGCCGGACTTCTCGAACAGCACCGCCGCGGAGGGCAGTTCGGTCACCGCCACCAGTCCCGCCTCGGCCAGCGCGGACCGCAGCATCCCCGGCTCCAGTTCGCCCAGCGCGCCCTGCCCGAACAGCGCCTTGGACGCGGCGACGACCTGCGCGCACTCCTTGTCACCGTGCAGCAGCGTGGTCAGCTCCTCGGCCAGCGCGCGCTAACCGGCGCGCAGAAACGGCCGTTCCGCGGTTTCCTGCGCCAGGTGCTCGATCTCCTCAGGCGACCGGAAGCTGAACACCTTCAGGTAGCGGACGATGTCGACGTCGGCCGTGTTGAACCAGAACTGGTAGAACGCGTACGGGCTGGTCATCTCCGGGTCCAGCCAGACGGCCATGCCCCCGGCGCTCTTGCCGAACTTGGTGCCGTCTGCGCGAGTGATCAACGGAGTGGTGAAGGCGTATAGGCCGCGCACGCCCTTTCGCCGGGCGAAATCGACACCGGCAACGATGTTGCCCCACTGGTCCGAACCGCCGTGCTGAAGCGTGCAGCCGTACCGCTGGTTCAACTGGAAGAAGTCGTGTGCCTGCAGGAGCTGGTACGCGAACTCGGTAAAGCTGATGCCCCCCTCCAGACGCGCCTTCACCACCTCGCGGTTCAGCATCTGGTTGACCGGGAAGTGCTTGCCGGTATCCCGCAGGAAATCGATCGCGGACGTCGGCGCCGTCCAATCCAGGTTGTTGACCATCCGCGCCGCGTTCGCGCCGTCGAACGCGAAGAACGGCTCGACCTGCCCACGGATCCGGTCCACCCAGCCGGCGACCGTATCGGCGGACTTCAGGATCCGCTCGCCCTCCTCCTTCGGGTCACCGATCAGCCCGGTCGCCCCGCCCACCAGCAGCAGCGGACGGTGCCCGGCGAGCTGGAGCCGGCGCGCGGTGAAGACCTGCACCAGGTTACCCACCTGAAGGCTGGGCGCGGTGGGATCGAACCCTACGTAATAGGTAACCGGCCCTTCGGCGAGATGATCCCTCAGCAAGTCCGGTCCGGTGGAATCCTGCAGCAGACCGCGCCACCGCAGATCCTCGAGCACATCCATCATGAGACCCATTGTTCCGTACCTGCGGCGGAAGCTCAGCTACGCCGACGGCAGCTCTGGGACGCCATCGCCAAGGCCCTCAAGTGGACGCCCTCGACGGCCTCGACCACCACCATGTATTCCACGCGGTGCGCGCCGATCTGCTCCACCGCCTCGGGCATGGCGAAGATGCCGCGGCCGCCTACGAGCGCGCCGCCGCGCTCACCGGCACCGCCGCCGAACGCCGCTTCCTCCACTCCCCCGCCGCCCTCTTAGCTTGAGCCACACCGCAGTTGACTCTGCAGATCCGGTCGTTACGCAACTCTGCAGCCGCCTACCAGTCGGGCATCGAAGTGAGTAGTCGCAGCCTCAGCCCGTCAGCTCGCCTCGGGACATCCGCACATCGGCACGTCCGCGCGTCGCCACCCGTGAGCAGCCGGCCGCGCTCCGTGACGCCCAGTCCGCGGCTGCCTGTTGACTGGTGGTACGACCGTAGCCCGGCCAGGCTCGGTCGAGGTGACCGGTGGGGTCGCTCTTATCGCGGCTGCCCACCGCTGTTTGGTGTGGCTCTCATCTGGCGTGCGTCCCGCCGGTCACCGCGGCGGAGAGAGGCTCAAGAGGGGACTGCCCGGCTCAAGGTGGCGCTGCCCTCCGGTCGACGAACACCGTCGGATCGAGGGAGGACACGATGGCCCAGGTCATCATCGGCGTGGACCCGCACCACACCCCCGCAACGTGTACCTACGCGAGGACGCCCTCACCGACCCGCTCGATACCTGGCTGGCCTCCGCCTTCGCGCCCCACCGCATCGAACAGACGATCACCGCGATGGCCGACGCCCAGCCCCTGGATCATCCGCCCGCGCCCGGCACAGCAGCCCAGACAATCATCACCGAGTGCGACGCCGAGTTGGAGTGCTAACGCGCCGCCCTCGACGCTGGTGCCGACCGGCAGTGGTCACCGGCTGGATCGCGCAGACCCAGGCCGAACGCGCCCGAGCGGGAGCAAATCTCCACGCGAACGCCGGCACCACCCCGCGCCGGATGAGCCGAGCAGAAATCACGACCCTGGTGACCGCGCTCGACGACATCACCGCCGCGCTCCGCGGCGCCGACCCCGCCGACAAGGCCGAGGTCTACCGGCAACTCGGACTCCGGCTCACCTGCCGACCTGAAACGCAAACGGTGCGCGCTGCAGTCGATCTCAGCGCGCACCGTGGGGCTATGATTTGTGTCCGAGGGGGGACTTGAACCCCCACGCCCTATACGGGCACTAGCACCTCAAGCTAGCGCGTCTGCCATTCCGCCACCCGGACCTGCTCGTCCAGCCTACCCTGTCGGCCGCCGTGACTTCATCACCCGTCGTCCGCCCTGGTGGGCCGCACGGGGCATTACTGTACACGGCACGGGTGGATCATGCACACCGCCGCCCACCGCCCTCGCGTACCCCAAGTTTCCGCAGCTCAGGGCGTCGCGCCAGCGGCTTCGGTCCGCCGATCCGCCGGGGCGGGTAGCGTCCGACCGCCGACTACCGGCAGCATTGCTCACGTGTCCCACCCCTCCCCGCTGACCGCCGCTGCGCACCAGGCCCAGGCTCTGCGGGCCGCCGGTGATCTGGCCAGCGCCCGCCGCCTGCTCACCGACGCGATCGCGGCGGCCCGGCCGGCGTACGGGGAGGACCACCCGGACGTGCTGGGCAGCGCTCACCTCTAGGCCCGGCTGCACCGGGAGGCGGACGACCCGGCCGCCGCCCGCCGCGTCCTGGAGGAGGCGTACGCGGCCGGCGAGCGCCGCCGCGGGGACGCCGATCCGCTGATGCTGGCGCTCAGCTTCGACCTGGCCGGGGTGGCGGAGGAGCTGGGCAACCGGCACGAGGCCCGCCGCAATTACACCCGCGTCGCCACCGCCGGGCCCGCGGTGCTCGGTCCCGATCATCCCGCCGTACGCGCGGCCCGCAGCTACCTCGGCGGCTCGGCCGCCGCCGGTCCGCTCCGCGATCCGGCCATGCTCGCCGGGCCGACGATGCCGCTGCCCGCCGTGCACCCGTCGCGGGCACCTCAGCTCCCGCCGCCGCCGGTGACCGGCGCGCCGCGGTCGGTACCGCCCGCCCCGGCGGTACCCGGGTCGGAGTGGGCGCCGCAGGCCGGAGCGCCCCGGCCGGTGCCGGCGCCGGCCCCGCCCGTGCCGCCGCCCGCGCCCCCGGCGTCGTCGGAGTGGGCGCCGCGTCCGCCGGCCGGCGGGCCGGCGGGGTCCAGTCCGCCGCCCGCGAGCATCCTCGGGCTGCCGGCCCCGGCGCCGCCGCCAGGCCCGGCGCCCGCCCGGGCCCCGGCCGGGTCACCGGCCCGGCCCGCCGGGCCGTCCACCCCGCTGCCCCCGGCCCCGGCGGTCCCGGGGCCGGCCGTCGCACCGCCCGCATCGGGCCTGCCCGTCCCGGTACCACCCTTGCCGACCGTGCCGGCGCCGGCGGTCCCGCCGAGCGACCCCACCGCGATCCGGGCCGGCGTGGGCGGGGGCGATCAGCAGCCGCCGCCCACCCCGCCGCCGGGCTGGACCAGGCCTACGATCCAGGTGCAGCAGATCGCGCCGCTGCTGCGCGAGGAGGCGGACCGGGTCGCCGCCGCACCAACCCCGCCGCCGGCCCCGCCGGTGCCCGCCGCCCCGGTGAGCGCGCCGCCGGCCCACCCGGTCGACGGGCCGCCGGTGTCGTACCCGCCGGTGAGCGCGCCGACGACGCCCCCGTACCCGGTGAGCGGGCCGCCGGCGGCCGCCTACCCGGTGAGCGGGCCGCCGGGGCACCCGGTGAGCGGGGCACCCGGCGGCGACCTGGGGTTGCCGTACCCCGGCGGGCCGGGTGGTGGGGCTCACCCGGTGGGTCCGCAGCCGGTGAGCGGGCCGCCGGCCGTGGCCCCGGTCAGCGCGTCGCCGGTACCGCCGTGGGGGCTGACCGCGCCGCCATGGAGCAGCGCCGCCCCACCCCAGCCGCTCGACCGACCGGCCGACCCGCCACCGGAGGCGTCGCCGGACGACGCTTACGAGCCGGACCGGCACCCGCTGCCCGGGCCGGCCCCGGCGGCAGAATCCGCCGTCCGGCAACCGCTGCCGGTCTACGACGACCTGCTGGAGTTTCCCGAGCCGCGGCCGGCCGAGCCCGCCCCGCAGGGGTACCCGGCGCAGGCGGCCTGGCCGGCGGTGCCGGCGCCGTTCCACCAGCCGCCCGCGTACCCGCAGGTGGCGGAGCCCGAGCCGCGCGGCCGCAACCGGGCGGTGATCGCCGTGGCGGGCGGCGCCGCGGTGCTGGCCGTGGCCGCCGCGGTCGGCGTGGGCGCGGTGGTGCTCGACCGGGACCCGTCGCCGCCGCCCGCGCCCGGGCCGGCCCGGGCGAAGCCGCTGGCGACCGGGGCGCCCCCGGGTCAACTGCGGTTGCGCGACGACACCACCACGATCACCATCACCTGGACCGACCCGACCGGCGGCGGGGTGCCGTTCATGGTGGCCGGCGGCCGGGCCGGCCAGAAGTTGGGCGTGATGGCCACGGTGGACCCGGGGCAGACCAGCTACACGGTCAACGGGCTGAACGGCAGGCTGGACTACTGCTTCACGGTGCTCGCGGTCTACTCCACCGACACGTTCGCCACCTCCGGCCAGGTCTGCACGGACCGGGAACGGCCGACCCCGCCGGGCTGACCGGGCGCCCAACGGCAACACGCTGCTCCCGTCGACCGCTACTCCGCCGCGCTGCTGGAGAACGGCACCTACGGCGACGCCGCCGGGCATGGGGGCGGCAGCGGTGGGGACAGCTCCTACTGATCCTCGGCGCGCAACCGGCGGACGAGTTTGCGCAGGCCGGCCTGCCAGCCGTCCGGGTCCTCTGCGCGCCGGCGGGCGTAGGCGGCGACCTCCGGGTGAGGCAGGATCAGGAACCGCTCCTCGGCCAGCCCGGCGATGGTCGCGTCGGCCACCTGGTCGGGGGTGAGCACCGCGCCGGAGGCGGCGATCACCCGGGCGCCGAGGTGGCCGTTGGCGAGGCCGTCGGCGAGCATCGGGGTGTCCACGCCCTGTGGGCACAGCGCGCTCACCCGGATGCCGGCGTCCCGGTAGGTGACGGCGAGCCAGTCGGCGAAGCCGACCGCCGCATGCTTGGTCGCGGTGTACGGGGCGTCGCCGACCGCGGTGAGCAGGCCCGCCGCCGAGCAGGTGAGCAACAGGTGCCCCGAGCCGCGCTTCAGCATCGCCGGGAGCACGGCCCGGGCGGCGTAGAGGTGGGCGAGGACGTTCACCCGCCAGGACCGGTCCCAGTCGGCGTCCGGGGCCTCCATTCCCCCACCGGTGGCCACCCCGGCGTTGGCGCAGAACAGGTCGATCCGGCCGTACCGCCGCTCGGTTTCTTCCACCAGGGCGCGGACCTGCTCCTCGTCGGTGACGTCCAGGCCGACGGCGTGCGCGGTCGGGCCGATCTCCGCGGCGACGGCGTGGGCCGCGGCGGCGTCCAGGTCGGCGACGACGACGGCGGCGGCGCCCTCGGCGACGAACCGCCGGGCCAGCGCGGACCCGATCCCGCCGGCCCCGCCGGTGATCACGGCCACCCGATCGGTGAGATTCATTTCAGCTCCGGTCCGCGTCGGCGACGCCCAGTCGGGGGATCAGCGTGGCCAGGGCCGCCGCGCCACCGGCGGCGAGCTCCGGGGTGGGTAGCAGCGCCAGCACCGGTACGTCCACTCCGGCGTCGGCGTAGCGGCGGACCTGCGCCGCGCAGTGTTCGGGCGAGCCGTGCAGCACCAGCGCGTCGACCACCTCGTTGGGTACGGCCGCGGCCGCGCCCTGCCGGTCCCCGGCCGCCCATGCGGTCCACATCGGACCGAGCGTCGCCTCGCGGCCGAGCCAGCGGTGGAAGGCGGCGTACGCGGGGACGGTGAGGTATCCGGTGATCAGCCGCCGGCCGAGCGTGCGGGCGTACCCGGCGTCCTCGGTGGGGCAGACGAAGATCCGGGTGGCCACCTCGAAGCCGGGCCGGCGCTCGCCGAGTTCGGCGAGCGCGGTCGGCACGTCGTCGGCGGCGAGCCAGTTGAGGATCACCCCGTCCGCCTCGGCGGCGGCGAGCCGGAGCATGCCGGGGCGCAGCGCGGCGAGCAGCACCGGCGGGGGCACGGCGGGTGGGCGTTCCAGCGCGAACCGGCGGATGGTGAAGGTGTCGTAGACCTCGTCGACGGTCTCCCCGCGCAGGGCGGCGCGCAAAAAGCGCAGCACGTCGCGGGTCCGCCGGAACGGCTCGTCGAAGCGGAGCGCGTTCCAGTCGCGGACCAGCACTGGTGAGGAGGCGCCGATGCCGAGGGAGAAGCGTCCGGGTGCGGCCTCGGCGAGCGCGGCGGCGCTCATCGCGAGCAGTCCCGGCCCCCGGGTGAAGACCGGGGTGATCGCGGTGCCGAGGCGCAGCCGGGGTTGCCAGGCGGCGGCCAACGCCAGCGGGGTGAACGCGTCGGTCCCGGCCACCTCCGACGACCAGACGTCGGTGAAGCCGGCCCGGTCGAGGGCCGCGTAGATCGCGGCGTGGTCGGCGAGCGGGATCCCGCTCAGCGGCACCGTCATGCCCCATCGATTCGTCACCGGTCGATCGTGCCCGGTCGTCGTCGTCCCGAGCAAGATCCGAAGCGGTCGCGGCGGCGGCGATCCGGGCGATACCGACCGATAGGCCCGGAAAGAAGCCCCCACCGCCGGCCCGGTGGCCGGACATTGAGGGCACGATGGGGCTCCGATCCAGCGCTACCATCCGCTCGTGACTTTCTCCATCGTGGCCCGTTCGGCCGACGGGCGCCTGCACGGCGTCGCCGTGGCCAGCAAGTTCCTCGCCGCCGGGGCGCTGGTCCCGGCAGCGGAGGCGGAGGTCGGCGCGATCGCCAGCCAGGCGCACGTCAACCTCGCGTACCGGCCGCAGGGGCTGGCGCTGCTGCGGACCGGCGTGGCCGCCGCCGACGTGGTGGCCGGCCTGGTGGCCGCCGACCCCGGCCGGGACGACCGGCAGCTCGGCGTGGTCGGCCCGGCCGGCGACGGGGCGACCTGGACCGGGCCGCGCTGCCACCCGTGGGCCGGTGGGCAGGCCGGCGACGGCTGGGCCGCGCAGGGCAACATCCTGGCCGGCCCGCACGTCATCGACGCGGTCCGGGACGCCTGGCTGGGCGGCGAGGAGCTGCCGTTCCCGCGGCGCCTGCTCACCGCGCTGCACGCCGGTGACCGCGCGGGCGGCGACCGGCGCGGCCGGCAGAGCGCCGGACTGCTGGTGGTCGAGCGGCGCGGCGGGTACGCCGGCACCGGCGACACCCTGGTCGACCTGCGGGTGGACGACCACCGCGACCCGGTGACCGAGCTGGGGCGGCTGCTCGACACGCACACGATGCTCTTCGGCAAGCCCGATCCGGCCACCCTGCGTGAGCTGACCGGGACGCTCGCCGACGAGGTCGTCACCCTGCTGGCCGCCGTCGGCCACCCGGTGGGACCGGCGGGCCCGGACGACGCGCTCGCCTCCTGGGCCGGGGTGGAGAACCTCGAGGAACGGCTGGTGCCGGGGCGCATCGATCCGATCGTCCTGGACCACCTGCGCCGCATCGCGCCGCACGTCCCCGCCGCCCGCGTCGGGGACTGACCGGCCCACCCCGACGCCGGGCCGGATCGGCGAGATCGGCTCCAGGCCGCGGATGTGTCGGTGTCCGCAGGGTGCGGACAGCCCGGATGGGCGCACCGGGATCGATCACTACGCGGGATGACGCCAGGTCGGCGGCCCGGCGTCGAGCACCGGGGTCGGCACCCGAGTCAGCCGAAGGAGAGCCAGCGGAACCCCGACTCCGCCACCAGGCGCCGCTCCCGCTCGGTGTGCGGCAGCCGGCCGGTGGTCTTGCGGATCAGGGTCAGCGAATCCCAGCCGAGTCCGGCCGGGACGGACCGGCCGGCGGTCAGCAGCGTGGCCACCACGTCCGCCGCCGTCGGGGTCAGCCACGGCTTGCGGTCCAACGCCTCGGCCAGGTCCAGGCCGTGCACGCCGACCTCCACCACCCGGGTCCGCAGGAACTCGGTCAGGGTCATCGCGTCGCCGTGCCGGGTGCGGACCAGCCGGCCCGGCGGCTGCGCGGCCACGGCCTCGTCGGTGGCCCGCCAGGCCCGCGCGAAGTCCGCCGCCACCGCCGGTACGCCGGGCCGCTGCCGCGCCTGCCGCCGGGCGCTGTCGATCCGGGCGGCGTCCACCTCCGGGGTGAACTTGGCGGCCCCGAAGTAGCCGGCCGCGTCCACCTCGGCCCGCTGCGGCGCGGGCGCGGCGAGCATGTCGACGAGGCGTCCGGCGCCGCTGCTGACGTGCGCCACGAGGTCCCGCACCGTCCAGGGCGCGCAGCGGGTGGGCCGGTCGAGGTCGGCCGCGTCGAGCCCGGACAGGATCTCCGCCAGCCGGGCGCACTCGTCCCGGAACGCCGTCCGTACCTGCTCCATCCGCGCTCCCCCGATCCGCCCCGGCCGCGGACGTACCCTCTCACGCGGCCGTTTCGGCCTCCGCCCGCCGGGTACCCGCCGACCGACGAAAGGGGGCGTCGAATGGCCGGCATCATGCTGCGCAGTACCGCGTTCACCGACCACGACCTGCTACCCGGACGGTTCGCCCGGGACGGGGAGAACCTCTCGCCGCCATTGCAGTGGTCCGACATCCCGGACACCACCGAGGAGTTGGTCCTGCTCGTCGAGGATCCGGACGCCGGGCAGGACCCGTTCGTGCACTGGCTGGTCACCGGCATCTCCCCGGAGTCCGGCGAGGTGCCGGAGGGCGGGGTACCGCCGGGGGGCCAGGAGTGGCCCAACAGCTTCGGCGAGACCGGCTGGAGCGGTCCCCAGCCACCCCGGGGCGCAGAGGCGCACCGCTACTTCTTCCGCCTCTACGCGCTGAACCAACCGCTGGACCTGCCCGGCACGCCGAAGGCCGCCGATGTGCACCGCGCGCTGAAGGGCCGGGAGATCGCCAGCGGCACCACTGTGGGCACCTACTACCGTTAGCCCTTGTACCGCGGCACCACGCGGTGCACCAGCGCGAGGACCAGCGCGGCCACCACGGCGATCGTCCCGACGATGCCGGCCGCGCTGCCCGCGTACCCGATGAACAGTGGGCGGCGAGCGAGCTCGTCGGTGGGCAGCTCCGGGAGGTCGACCAGCCAGGACAGCGCGAGCCCGGAGGCGACCAGGGCGAGCACCCCGCCGAGGCCGAGCACCGCCGCCGCGACGGGGTGCGCGTCCTCAGTGGATACCACGGCGCGTTCCCGCTGGAAGATGAGCAGCACCAGGCCGGCCGCCGCCGCCCACGCGCCGACCAGGAGGAACGCCGCCACGGCGTCGCTGGGCCGGTGCCAGCCGGCGGAGAGGGTGGCCACCCCGGCCACGGCCGCGTACCCGGCGCCGACGAACGCGCCGACGACGCGCACCCTGGACGGGAGCACGAGGATCAGCGCGACGGCCACCGACGCGGCCACCGCGGTGTGGCCGCTGGGCAGGCTGTTCCCCGCCGCGGCCCGCTCCGGGTCGATGCCGAAGTCCGGCCGGGTCAGGACGTGCTTGAGCAGTTGGGCGCTGCCGTTGGCGCCGGCGATCAGCAGAGTGGCGGTGACCGCCAGGGCCTTGCGACCCCGGATCAGCGCGATGAATCCGATCACCGCCGTGGCCACCAGCAGCGACACCACCGACATGGCGTTGAGGATCCGGTTCACCGGCCCGTCGATCCGGTCCTGCCCGATCCGGTTGCCGGTGAGCGCCACCGTGTCGATCCACTGGCCGACCTCGGTGTGCAGGGCGAAGCGCCACACCAGCAGGAAGGCCGCCGCCTGCGCCAGGGCCAGCACGACCAACCAGACCGCCGTCCAACCCCTCGCCGTCTCCCGCACCCGCACACCGTAGCGGCCGGCCCGCGCCGGCGCACGGCCTCCCTTGGGAGCGCTACGGAGCGGCCGGCGCCGGCGGCACCGCGCACGGAGGCGGCAACGGGGCCGGGACAAAAAAGGAGAGGCCGCCACGGGGGGAGCGGCCTCTCCGGTGATGTACGTTACTCCGTCCACCGCCGCCGCGTGATCCCACCCAGCCCCAATTTCGGGGGCATTTTCGCGGCAATCTCGTCTCCGGACGTCAGTGGTGGGCCGGCCGTTGCGCTGCGTCGGCCGGACGGCCGGCCCACCCGGCCTGACCGTGGGAATCAGGCCGTCCGCCGATCGGACCGCTTCAGTTCCCCAGGGCCCGACCGACTGGCGGACTCCGCCGCCCGGCCGGCCTCGCTCGCTATCGGGCCCACCCGGGAACCGTGGCACGGCAGCGCCCGCCTATTATGGGAGCGCTCCCGGCCGTCGGGTGGCCCTTATCCTCCGAGGAGAACCGATGTCAATGCTCACCCGACGGCGCCTGCTCCACCGCGCCGCGCCGTCCGCCACGGCCACCGGCGCGGCCCGCGCCGGGCTGGCGGGCGCCACCCCCGCCGTGGTGGCCGCCACGGCGGTCGATGGCGGCGACAGCGCGCCGGAGACCGACCGCGAGAGCAACCCCGACCCACGCGGGCCGCTGCGCTTCCCGCCAGGGTTCGGTTGGGGCGCGGCCACGTCGGCGTACCAGATCGAGGGGGCGGCGAAGGAGGACGGCCGGGGCGAGTCCGTCTGGGACACCTTCAGCCACACCCCCGGCCGCACCCGCAACGGCGACACCGGCGACGTGGCCGCCGACCACTACCACCGGTACCGCGACGACCTGGACCTGATGGCCGACCTCGGCCTGCGCAGCTACCGGTTCTCCATCTCCTGGCCCCGGATCCAGGCCGACGGCGCCGGCAAGCCGAACCAGCGCGGCCTGGACTTCTACCGCCGCCTCGTGGATGGGCTGCACGAGCGGAACATCGCCCCGATGGCCACCCTGTTCCACTGGGACCTGCCGCAGGCGTTGCAGGACGCCGGTGGCTGGGAGTCGCGGGACACCGCGTACCGCTTCGCCGAGTACGCCGACGCCGTCTTCCGCGCCCTCGGCGACCAGGTCCCGGTCTGGCTCACCATCAACGAGCCGAAGACCGTGGTGCAGAACGGCTACCTGTGGGGGCACCACGCGCCGGGCCGGCAGGACCCGGCGGCCGCCTACCTGGTCGCCCACCATCTGCAGCTCGCGCACGGCCTGGCCGTACAGGCGCTGCGGGCAACCGGTGGCGCCGGCCGGATCGGTCCCGCCTTCAACCTGCACCCCTGCTATCCGGCCGATGACAGCGCCGAGGCCGCCGCCGCGACCCGGCTGTACGACGGCTACGAGAACCGCCTCTACCTCGACTCCGTCCTCAAGGGCAGCTACCCGGACGACGTGCTGGCCGACCTCGGCCCGGACAGCCGGATGGTCTCCGGCATCCGCGACGGCGACCTCGACGTCATCGCCAGCCCGGTGGACCTGCTGGCGGTGCAGTACTACACGCCCTACTACGTCACCGCCAGCGGCGACACCACCCGCCGCTGGCCCACCTCCGAGGCGGACTGGCAGCAGATCCACCCCGAAGGGATGTACGACATCCTGACCCGGGTCACCCGCGACTACGGCCGGATCCCGATCACCGTCACCGAGAACGGCCTGCCCTGCCCGGACACCCTCGGCGCCGATGGCACAGTGGACGACTCCGGCCGGATCGACTTCCTCCATGACCACTTCGCGGCAGCGCACCGCGCGATCGCCGACGGGGTGCCGCTGGAGAGCTACCACGTCTGGTCGCTGCTGGACAACTTCGAGTGGGCCGAGGGGTACGACCAGCGCTGGGGCCTGATCTACGTCGACTACCCGACGCAGCGCCGGGTGCTCAAGCGCAGCGCCCACTGGTACCGCACGGTGATCCGGGACAACGGCTGCTGAGCGGGCGCGGCAATGGCCGGGCCGGGGGGCGTCACCCCGGCCCGGCCAGCGCCGTCAGCGCGGCAGGGCCTGTTGCAGCTCCGCGCGCAGTGCGGGGGTGAGCATCTCGCCGGCCTGCTTCGCCAGCCGGGCCATCTCGTAGCCGACCACGCCGATGTCGGCGTCCGCGGCGGCCAGGGTGGCCAGGATCGAACCGTCCCGGATCTGCATGACGAGGAAGTACCCGCGCCCCATCTCCACGACGGTCTGCTTGACGACGTCGCCGTCGAACATCTGGGCGGCGCCCGCGGTGATGCTCATCAGCCCCGAGGTCACCGCCGCGAGCTTGTCGGCGTGGTCGCGGGGCAGGTGCGCGGAGATCGCCACCAGCAGCCCGTCGGAGGAGACCACCACGGCGTGCGCCACCCCGGGGACCCGCTCGGCGAACGCGTTCACCAACCAGCTCAGGTCGCGCGCCTCCTGGCTCAACGTGATCATTGTTGTTCCCCTTCGCTCGGTACGCCCGGCATGAAAATCTCCCTGGTCTCCTCGGCCTCCGCGCGCCGCACGCCGCCGTAGTACCGGGACAGCATGCCGCCGACCGCGTCCGGATCCGGATCGTGGTGCGGCGCGGGCTCGTCGGGGCGAGCGGACCGGGTGACCGCGGCGAGCTGGGCCATCGGCACCCGTACCGGCAGACCCCGCTCGTTGGTCCCTCCGGTCACTGGCGTCTGAACGGGCGGCGGTGTCACACCGAGGGTCGACGACGACGACCCCTGCCGGGAGAACCAGCCGCCGCCGGCGCGCGGCCCGGCCGCCGGAGTCAGCACGTTCTCGGCCCGGGCCGGCCGCGGCGCCACCGGCGGCTCCGGTCGCCGGCCCGCCAGGGGCAGCTCCGTCGCCGGCTCGGCCGGCCCGCCCGCCACCGGCATCCCCGTGGGCGGCGCCGGCGGTTCGCCCGCCACCGGCTGCTCCGCGGGCCCGGCAGGCGGGCCGGTGGACGGCTCCGGCCGGCGCCCGGCCACGGGCAGCCCGGTCGGTTCCGGACGGCGCGGCGCCGGCACCGCCGCCACCGGCACGGCGGGCGGGGTGGCCGGCCGGGTGGCCGCGATGACCTGGGTGGTCAGCATCCGGGGCGAGGCCGGCGCGTCCAGCTCGGGGGCCGGCGCCGGCGCCAGCAGCTCGGCCGGGATCCGCACCTGGGCGACCAGGCCGTCCGGCCCGCCCTGAAGGCGGACCTGGACGCGGTGCCGGGCACCGAGGTGACTGATCACGAACAGACCCATCCGCTCCGAGGCGGCGACGTCGGCCGCCGGCGGCTCCGCCAGCAGGACGTTCGCTTCCGCCAGGGCGCTCGGACTCATGCCCAGCCCCTGGTCGGCGATCTCCACCAGTGCCCCGAGGCCCTCGGCGCGGGCGGTGACCGCGACGGTGGTGTCCGGCCGGGAGAACGCCGTGGCATTCTCCAGCAGCTCGGCGAAGAGGTGCACCAGGTCGCCGACGGCGTGCCCCACCACGTGCAGGTCCGCGCTGCCGGCGTGGCGGACCCGCTGGTACTGCTCGATCTCGGCACTGGCGGCGAGCAGGACCGCGCCCAGACCGACCGGCCGGTTCCACCGCCGGGTGGACTCCGTGCCGGCCAGCACCAGCAGGCTCTCGTCGTTGCGGCGCATCCGGGCGGCCAGATGGTCCAGCTTGAACAGGTTCTCCAGCTGCTCCGGGTCGCCCTCCTCGCGTTCCAGGTCGTCGAGGAGTTCGAGCTGCCGCTCGACGAGCACCTGGCTGCGGCGGGCCAGGTTGACGAACATGGCGTTGACGTTGCGGCGCATCAGCGCCTGCTCGACCGCGACGCTGACCGCGCTGCGGTGCACCGCCACGAACGCCTCGGCCAGCTCGCCAATCTCGTCCAGCGAGCGGACCACGGCGGGCGGCACGTCGATCCCGGTCACCGGGCTGTCCACCGCGCGCAGCCGGTCCAGGGCGTCGGGGAGCTCCACCTGCGCGATCCGCAGCGCCTGGCTGCGCAGCAGCCGCATGGACCGGGCGATGGAGCGACCGATGAGCAGCGAGGTCAGCACGGCCACCAGGAGCACCGCGAGGATGCCGCCGACCACCAGCAGGGTGTCTTGCAACTGCCCCGAGCTGGCGTCGTCGGCGCGGCGTACGGCGTCGTCGAGCACCTCGCCCTCGAGCTGCCGGAGCAGCTCCTGGCGCTCGTCGCTGGCCGCCCACCACTGTGGTGCGGGCAGCACCGCGGGTGCGGCGACGCCGGTGGGCAGCGTCCTCTCCTCCAGCCGGATCGCCGAGACGAACGCCGGGTCCACCGAGGTCTGGTCGTAGCGGCGGACCTGATCGGCGGTGGCGGCCACCCGGAACGCGCCCAGCGCGGTCAGCTGCTGGGCCCGCAGGTCGGTCAGGGTCACCTGGTCGTCCGGCTCGTACCGGCCGGCGCGGGCGGCGGCATAGAGCTGGCCGCGGATCCGCGAGGAGAGCTCCTTGACCCGGGAGAGCTGCACGTAGCGCAGCACGGCGTCGGTGAGCGCCCGCTCGTCGTCGCCGGGCGAGGGCTCGGCCAGCAGGTTGAGCAGCGCGTCGACGGCCCGGTGGTAGTTGCTCAGGATGGTGTCGCTGCTGAGCACCGCGGGCGGCACCGCGGCCCGGATGTAGATGACCTGGTCGTACGCCTCCAGGGCCTCTGAGTAGGCGACCCGCCAGGCGGCGTCGGCGTCGGCGAGCGGCTCGGCCGCGCCGCGCAGGTCGGCCAGCGCCTGGTCGGAGGCGGTCTGCAGCGGCTTCAGCGCGCTGATGGCGGCGTCCCGCTCGGGGCCGCCGGCGGACCGGTGCAGCGCCGCCAGCTCGCCCGCGGTCCGGTCCCGTTCCTGCTGGAGCCGGTCCACCGCGGCGGTGATCTGCCGACCGATGCCGACCTGCTGGGCGAACTCGCTCAACGCGGTGGTCTGCCCGACCAGTCCCCGGGTCTGGACGCCGGCCAGGACCAGGAAGGCGACCGTGGGGATGATCAGCACGGTGGCGAGCTTGGTACGCATTCGCCAGTCGCGCAGCCGGAAGGGGGAACGCCTGCGGTGGGGCACGACCCGGACGTCGAACCGGCGCCGGCGGTGGTTCGAGACGCCCCGATCCGCTTCGGGACCTGCGCCCACACTGCCTCCTCGGTCCCTCGCCTCCACCACCTCGGGGAGCGCAGTCCATCCAACCAGGCCGGTGGACGGTGTCAACGGCCCGGCGTGCCGGTGAAGGAGGAAGGTCAGCCCGGCCGGGGGCCGGTTACGGCGCGTCCGTCTCGTCCGTCCGGCCGATACCGCCGACCCGGGCGCCGTCGGCGACGCGGCCCAACGCCACCAGCGCGGCCCCGGTCGCGCCGATCTCCGGATGCCGCTGGTGCCGGACCGGTCGCGGCGCCAGTGCGGCGACGAACGCCTGCCGCCACCATGTCGAGGCGGCCATCGCGCCCCCGCCGAGCACCACCTCGGCCGGCGTCGCCACCTCGGACTCCAGCACCGTCAGGTCCTCGGCGACCATCTTGCACAGGCCGCTCATCAGCCCGGCGAGCATCTCCACGGCGGTGGTGCCGAAACTGAGGCCGCGCAGCTCGCCCGAGCCGGCCGGCGCCAGGCCGGGAGGCCGGTCGCCGCCGAAGCGGGGGTCGGTCCGCATCGGCTCGTCCGGCGGCACCCGGGCCAGCGCCGCGTGCAGCTCGGCGCCCTCGGGCAACCGCAGCTCCCGCTTCGCCCAGGTGAAGAGGTTCCCCCCGCTGGAGTACGCCGCCCCGGTCACCACGTGCTCGTGGTCCACCCGGTAGCGCCAGAGCTGCTCGGGCAGCGGCGGCAGCTCCGCGCCGGCCGGCACGGGCTGGATGAGGCGTACCGCGGCCGAGGTGCCCACGGTGATGGCGGCCCGGGTGGGGTCGACGCAGCCGGAGCCGATGTTGGACGCGGCGCCGTCGCCCACCGGCGCGGCCCACCGGGCCGCGGCCAGTTGCGGCCACCGGCGGGCGTGCTCCGGTCGCAGCCGGCCGTGCCACCCCTGCGGGGCCAACCCGGGCAGCTCACCGGGGCGCACGTCGGCCAGCGCGCAGGCCTCGGCATCCCACACCAGCCGACGCAGGTCGAGCAGCCCGGTGCCGGAGGCCATCGACATGGACATCGGCGCCTCGGCGAGCAGGGTACCGAGGACGTACTCGGCCAGACCGGCGAAGCGGGCCACCGGGCTGCCCGCGCGCCCGCGCAGCCAGGGCAACCGCATCGTCCAGTAGCAACGGTGCCACCAGGCGCCGGTGCGCTGGTGGAAGGCGTCCGGGTCGGCCGGGCCGGCCGCGCCGGCGGGTGGCATCGCCCGGGTGTCCAACCAGGTCAGCACGGGGCCGAGCGGCGCGCCGTCGACGTCCAGCGGGACCACCGAGTGCCACTGCGCGGAGGTGGCCACCAGCTCGATGTCGCGCAGGTGACCCGCGGCGGCCAGCTCGTCCAGGCACTCGACCAGGCAGGCCAGGTAGCCGGGGCCGTCCAGGGTGCCGCTGCCCTCCTCGCCGGTGGCCAGCCGCACCTTCCGCCGGGCCAGCGCGCCGGGCCGCGGGACGGCGTCCCCGTCCAGCACCAGTCCCCGTACCGACGAGGTGCCCAGGTCGAGAGCGAGAATGTTCATCGCCGGTCAACCTACCCGGCGAGGCGGTCGGGGAAGCCAAGATCCGGACTCGGGCGGGGCGGGACGATCGGGTTCCCGGCGGCCCTCGCGTCGCGTACAGTGATCGCCATGCTCGCGCACCTGTCCTGCTGGTGGCCCGCCGACGCGGCGGCCCATCCCCGCGCGTAGCTTCCCCACGCGGCCGCCCGACGAGGCGGCCGCCGGTCTCTTCCCGGCATCCCGGGTCGCCCCGCTGGCGGCTCCCGGCCCGAGGAGACCCCGATGACCCGCCCGCACGACCTGCTCGCCGCCGTCGCCGACGGCGCCGACCCCGGCCCCTTCGCCCTCGTCCGCCGCGAGGGCACCGACCACCTCGAACTCTTCACCGGCACCGTGGGCACGGCCGGCCGGCTCGCCGACATCCCGCTGCCCGACGGCCCGCCCGGGCCGCGCACGCTGGCCCTGGTCCCGTACCGGCAGATCAGCGAGCGGGGCTTCGCCTGCATCGACGACGGGGCACCACTGGAGTGCCTGGCGATCACCGGGCACCACCGGATCGGCCTGGTCGACGCCCTCGCCGTGCTGCCCGACCAGCCGGTACGGACCACCGGGGCGGGCTTCGACAGCACCGACGACGAGTACGCGGCGACCGTCGGCCGGGTCCTCGCCGACGAGATCGGCCGGGGCGAGGGCGCCAACTTCGTCATCCACCGCACCATGCGCGCCACCGTGCAGGGGCCCCCGCTGGTGGCGGCGCTGGCCGCGCTGCGCCGGCTGCTGCTGCGCGAGCGCGGCGCGTACTGGACGTTCGTGGTGCACACCGGCACCCGGATCCTGGTCGGGGCGAGCCCGGAGCGACACGTCAGCGTCGACGACGGCCTGGTGATGATGAACCCGATCAGCGGCACCTTCCGGCACACCGGCACCGCGGCGGACCGGGACGCGCTGCTGCGCTTCCTCCACGACCCGAAGGAGGTCGAGGAGCTGTACATGGTGCTCGACGAGGAGTTGAAGATGATGGCGACGGTCGCCGAGCACGGCGGCCAGGTGGTCGGGCCGTACCTGAAGGAGATGGCGCATCTCGCGCACACCGAGTACCTGCTCGCCGGCCGCGGCTCCCGGGACGTCCGCGAGGTGCTGCGCGAGACGATGTTCGCCCCGACGGTCACCGGCAGTCCGATGGAGAACGCCTGCCGGGTGATCGCCCGGCACGAGCGGACCGGGCGCCGCTACTACGCCGGGGTCCTCGCGCTGCTCGGCCGCGACGACGCGGGCCGGCAGACCATGGACGCGCCGATCCTGATCCGCACCGCGGAGATCTCCCCCACCGGCGCGCTGCGGGTACCGGTCGGGGCGACCCTGGTCCGGCACTCCACCGCCGCCGGCGAGGTGGCGGAGACACACGCGAAGGCGGCCGGGGTGCTGGCCGCGCTCGGCCTCGGCCCGGACGCGCCATCGGCCGGCCCCGGCGCGGCGGTCGGCCACGACCAGTCCGGCTCGGCGGGTCCGGCGCCGCGTCGCGACCCGGCGGGGTCGCTGGCCAACGATCCGGAGGTGCGCGCGGCGCTCGCCGCCCGCAACGCCCCGCTGGCCCGCTTCTGGCTCGACCAGCGCACGCCCCGCGCGGCCGCGTTGCCCGGGCTGGCCGGGCGGCGGGCGCTGATCGTGGACGGCGAGGACACCTTCACCGCGATGCTCGCGCACCAACTCGGTGCCCTCGGCCTGCGGGTGGACCGCCGCGACTGGCGGGCACCCGCCCCGGTGGACGGGTACGACCTGGTGGTCGTCGGTCCCGGGCCGGGTGACCCGGGCGACCTGGGCGCACCGAAGATGGCGGCGATGCGGGCCCTGCTGGCCGGCCTGCTGGACGCCGGCCGGCCCACGCTGGCGGTCTGCCTCGGGCATCAGCTGCTCTCCGGACTGCTCGGGCTGCCGCTGCACCGGCGGGAGGCGCCGTACCAGGGGTTGCAGCGGGACGTGACGGTCTTCGGCGCGACCCGCCGGGTGGGCTTCTACTCCACCTTCACGGCACTGGCCGACGCCGACCGGGTGGCCACCGCGTACGGGCCGGTGGAGCTGTCCCGGGACCCGGCGGACGGGTCGGTGCACGCGCTGCGCGGACCCGGCTTCGCCGGGGTGCAGTTCCACCCGGAGTCGGTGCTCAGCCGGGACGGCCTGGCCGTACTGGCCGACCTGCTGGGGCACCTGCTCGCCCAGGCGGCCCTGACCGGGCATGGACCGGCCGATCGGGGGTAGGGCGGAGGGCGGCCGGTGGTCCGGACGGGTCGAGAGCCCTCGTCCGGCCACCGGTCGCCACGGCCGGGGTCAGCCGGCCAGGCCCTTCTTCAGCGCCGTGCCGATCTGCACCGCCCGGCGGACCGTCAGCGAGGTCGCGGTGCGCGCGATGTCGTCCGGCGCGGTCTCGCCGTTGTTGCTGGTGTGCGAGGCGCCGTACGGGTTGCCGGAGGTGTACTGGCTCGGCTCGGTGTAGCCGGGGGTCACCACGATGCCGCCCCAGTGGTAGAAGATCGTGAACATCGAGAGCAGGGTCGACTCCTGGCCGCCGTGCGAGGTGGCCGTCGAGGTGAAGCCGGAGTAGACCTTGTTGGTCAGCGAGCCCTGCGCCCAGAGCGGGCCGGTGGTGTCGATGAACTGCTTGAGCTGGGCGGCGATCATGCCGTACCGGGTGGGCGAGCCGAAGATCACCACGTCGGCCCAGGTGATGTCGTCGAGCTGCGCCTCGTCGACCTCCTGGGTCTCCAGGTGGTGGGCCTGCCACCCCGAGTTGGAGCGGATCGCCTCGTCGGGCGCCAGCTCACGTACCTTGCGCAGGCGCACCTCGGCCCCCGCCTCACCGGCGGCCTCGACCGCCGCCTGCGCCATCTGGTAGGTGATGCCGGTCGCGCTGTAGTAGATCACCGCGACCTTGGTCCGACCATCCATCAGACGTTCCCCTCCTCAAATCGGATCAGCTTCGGCGACTACCCGTTACTTGCACCGTCAAACAGTCATCGAAGCCGGTCACTCCGCGGCGGCTCAAGATTTGCGCAAGTTCCCATCGACACCGGTGCCCGCGCTCCGCCGGCCGGCGATCCTGATCGCACCGGTGCCGGCCGAACCCCGCCGCCGCCCCGCGCCGGAGGCCTGAACGGGGGATCGCGCTCCGCCGGCAAGGAGGCTGGCGTAGCGCGATCAGGGGTCAGCGGACCAGGGTGTCCATCAGCCGGTCAAGCTCCGCCGCCGGATCGTCGGTCAGCCCGGTGTGCACCGGACCGGCCTGGATCATCGTGCTCTTGGGCGCGGCCAGCCAGCGGAACCGCTCCCCCGGCTTCATCGTCCGTGCCGGGCCGTCACCGCCGCAGGTCCGGTCCCAGGAGTCCAGCGCCGCCGCCACCGCGTCCAGGTCGACGTCGGGGGCCAGGGCGCGGGCCCGGTCGGCGTCCAGGTGGGTCCGCGCGCCCAGGAAGCCCCGGCCCTGGCAGTACAGGAGCACGCCCACGTTGATCTGCTCGCCGCGTTCCACCCGGGGCACCAGCCGGATCACCGCGTACTCGAAGGGCTCTCTCATGCCGCGCTCCCGGTGGGCAACCAGGCGTCGGTCCGGGCGACCCGGCGGACCAGGTGGTCCAGGTACGCCGCCCGGGCCGCGTCGGGGGTGTCGAAGTCCGGACCGGTCAGCCACTCCCCCGGCACCAGCGCCAGCACCTCGGTGAGCAGCTCCCGGTCGACCCGCGGGGCCAGCTCCGCGTCGGCCTCCGCCAGCCGGGTGGCGTACGGGGCGAGCACGTGGTCGTCGGCCCGGTAGGCGCGGTGCACGGCGGCCTCGGCGCGCGGCCAGTTGTGGTGGAAGTACAGCGTGGCACCGTGATCGATCAGCCACAGCTGCCGGTGCCACATCAGCAGGTTGGGGTTGCGCCAGCTCCGGTCGACGTTCTCGGTGTACGCGTCGAACCAGAGCACCCGGGAGGCCAGGTCCGCGTCGACCGGGTGGGCGACCGGGTCGTAGCCGAGGGCGCCGGGCAGGAAGTCCATCCCCAGGTTCGCGCCGCCGCTGTTGCGCAGCAGCTCCTGCACCTCCTGGTCGGGCTCGGCCCGGCCAATGACCGGGTCGATGGTAAGCACCACCAGCCGGGGCACGGCCAGCCCGAGCCGGCGGGCCAGCTCGCCGCAGATCACCTCGGCGACCAGCGCCTTGGGCCCCTGCCCGGCGCCGCGGAACTTCGCCACGTAGGTGCCGAGGTCGTCGGCCTCCACCACACCGGGCAGCGAGCCGCCCTCGCGCAGTGGGGTGACGTACCGGATGCCGGTGACCTGACGGAGCACGCCGCCCACCCTAGTCCGGGCCGACCGGCGCTCCCCCGGGCCGGTCGATCAGTCGTTGAGCTTGTCGCGCAGGTCGGTGACCCGCTTCTCCAGCCGGTCCACCGCCTGCTCGTTGTTGAGGAAGGTGCTGACGCCGGCGGCGAGCGCCAGCCCGATCAGCACCGCCAGGGCGCTGAGCACCAGGCCACCGATGGCCACGCCGCGTCCGGTCACCCCGGGACGCCGGCTCATCTTCAGCCCGAAGATGCCCAGGATGACGCCGATGATGCCGAGCAGCAGCCCCACCGACGCCAGGATCGCGGTGAGCACGCTGAGCAGCGCGGCCACCCCGAAGACCAGCGCGAAGGTGGCTGCGGCGCTGGTTTTGGCTGGTGTCCCCTGAGCGCCCGGGCTCCCCGGGTTCATGGGACGGGCGGACCTACCGGCACCGGGGGCCGGCTCACTTGACGCTGTCATTCCCACACCTCGCATTCCTCGCGACGGTCGCGGCCCTCGCATCCCCGTTGCTCCGGCACTTATGCGTCGGGTCAGGTCCAGTTCCGGCACCGCCGCTCCTCTTCTCCTGCTGCTCCTATTCGTCCCGGATCCCGTGCATGACGCTGGCCGCCTAGGGGATCCAGGTCGTGACCCACGAGAGGAAGGACGAACCATGCGACTGACGGAGCAGCAGGTCCGTTCGCTGTACGGCCAGGACGTCCAGGACCGCTCGGGCGCGAAGATCGGCAGTGTGGGCCAGGTCTGGGCCGACGCCGCCGGCGAGCCCACCTGGGTCAGCGTCAAGACCGGGGTGATGGGCCACCACGAGTCGATGGCCCCGCTTCAGGCGGCCCGGATGCAGGATGACGGACGCCTCCAGGTGGGGTACGACAAGGCGACGGTACGCAGCGCGCCGAGCGTGGAGACGGGCACCGACCAGCCGCTGACGGCTGATCAGCTCACCCAGCTCTACCAGCACTACCAGCTTCAGCAGCAGGCACCGACCCGGCAGCCGGAGCAGCCCCCGCAGCGGATGCGCGGCGGGCCCGAGGTGGTCCGGTCGGAGGAGCGGCTGCGGGTCGGCACCGAGACCGAGCCCGCCGGCGCCGCGCGGCTGCGCAAGCATGTGGTCACCGAGAACGTGCACACCGCGGTCCCCGTGGAGCACGACGAGGTGAACGTGGTGCACGAGCCGATCACCGCGGCGAACCGGGGTGACGCGCGGCCGGACATCCGCGACGACCAGCGGGAGATGGAGCTGCGCGCCGAGCACCCGGTGGTCGCCAAGGAGCAGGTCCCGGTGGAGCGGGTCCGGCTCGACAAGGACGAGGTGGTCGAGGAGGAGCCGGTCAACGCGCAGGTCCGCCGCGAGCTGGTCGACGCGGACGTGCCGGACCGGGCTCGTCGGAACCGCTGACGGCACTGCCGTTGCACGCGGGCAACCCGGGCGGGTGGGCGAAAGCCCACCCGCCCGGTCGCGCTCCCGCCCGGACACGTCGGCCCCGCCGCCTATGCTGGCCGTCCGGTACCGGGGGAAGGCGGCTCGTGGACGTGCGGCTCACCGGCGCGCAGGCGCTGGCCCTGCGGATGACC
>NZ_JAEMUW010000034.1 GCF_016598485.1 Micromonospora coerulea
GACGCGCCCACCCGGCAAGCTTCATCAGACCGACACTAATACTCACAAATTCGCACGTCTGCTCACAGAGGGGTGAACTGCTGACTACCCCTGCACCGTGCCAGCGGCGTACGAGTCGCCGGAGCAGCCGTAGATGCTGCCGTTGTAGTACTGCATGTTCAGCCACCAGAGCCGGCCGTTGTCGACGTACCGCTTGATGATCGGCAGGTATGAACCCCAGATGGACCCGTAGGTGACGCTGCCGCCGGTGACATACGTGGTCTCGGGCGCCATGGTGAGCCCGAAGCCGGCGGGCATCTGGGCGAGCACCCCGTCGATGATGCGAACCAGGTTGGCCTGCGAGGTGGAGCCGGGTGATGTCGCCCCTGCCGGTGAGCCCGGTCTCGATGTCGATGTCGATGCCGTCGAAGTTTTACTTCTTGAGGATCGGCACCACCGTGGCGACGAACCGGTCGGCGACCGCGGCGGAGCTGAGGTCGATGCAGGCGGTCGCGCCGCCGATCGACAGCAGGATGGTCAGGCCGGCGGCCTTGGCCTGGCACATCTCGGCCGGGGTGGGCACCTTGACGCCGGCGTCCATGCCGTCCTCTCTGAGCACCGTGCCGTCGGAGCGGACGACCGGGAAGGCGGCGGTGACCACGTTGTAGCCGTGCCCGGGGATGCGGGAATCGGTGATCGGGATCCAGCCCAGTGGCGGGTGTACCCGTTGGCCGCGCCGTCCCAGCTCTCCCAGTACCCCCGGAGCACCTTGCCGGCCGGGGGCGGCCTGGTCGCGCAGGTGCGTGTGGGGGAGGACGTGGTCGGGTGGGGGACGGGGTGCCAGTGCAGGCGCCGAGGTCCGTCCACAGGGCCGGGGTGGCGGGCGGTGTCCAGCCGGCGCCCACCGGCGGGGTGTGCGTCACGAGCGCCTGGTGGAGGCGGCCGGCGTAGGTGGCCCGGCTGCCCGCGGTCCAGGTGACGCCCTCCGCCTAGGCGGGGGCGGAGCAGGCCGCCAGCGCGGTCTCGCCGGCGCTGGCGGCCAGGCCGGCGGCCCCCCGAGCAGGGCGGTCAGCCCAGGTCGAAGTCGCATCATATGGCTCCTCATCGATGTGTCGGAGGTTATCAGTTAACTTTGTTAAATGTAAACGGTCGATCTGGCTCGACGGCCGCTGTGTGTCGTACTCCGGTTGCCGCCTTTCTGGACGGGGCCTGTCACGATTGGCGCTCGACCGGACATGGGGTGCATGTGAGCTCCGGGACTGAGCACGAGGACCGCTTCCGACGCGTCTACGCCGGCGACTTCGAGCCTCTGCTGGCGTACGCCATGCGGCGCGTTGAGCACCCCGAGGACGCGGCCGACGTCGTCGCCGAGACCTTCCTCGTCGCCTGGCGCCGCAGAGACGAGATGCCGGTCGACGCCGAAGCCCGGCTGTGGCTGTACGGCGTCGCCCGACGCGTGCTCGCCAACCACCACCGCGGCGGCATACGCCGGCAGCGGCTGGGTGAGCGGCTACGGCAACGGATCACGGCTGCGATCGCCGCCGACCCGGGCAGTGAGGTGCCCGAACGGCTCGCCGTTCAGGCCGCGCTGGCCCGTCTCGGCGAGCGGGACCGGGAGGTGCTGATGCTCACCATCTGGGAGGGCTTGGAGCCGCGCGAGGCGGCCGCGGTCCTACAGGTGAGCCCAGCCGCGGTCCGTACCCGCCTTTCCCGCGCCCGAGCCAGGCTGCGCGATCTCGTCGGTGACGACCTCGGCCCACCCGGACATGTACTGGACGTCCTGACCGCACCCGCCCCGAAGGAGGGCAGATGACCGAGGAGCACCTCGAACGGATGGTTCGAGACGCCGACCCCTACCGACCCGATGTCATCGGGCACCTCGACGGGGCGAAGCAGTCCCTCCTGGAGGAGATCATGTCCGAGCCGACGCTCGATCGCGTCGTCGAACCACCGCAAACACGGTCCCGGGCGGGCCGCGGCATGGTTCGCCGCTTCGCCGGCGCGCTGACCGCGGCCGCGGTTCTCATCGGCGTCCTCGCCGTGTCCACCGTCCTTCGCGAGCACCCGGACGACCGCCAGGCCGCTCCCGCAGGTACGGCCAGTGCAGGTACCCCCGTCGCCTACTCGCCGGTGGCCATGAAGGCCGCCGAGGAGAACCCGCGACTGCTGATCGACCAGTCCGGTTGGAAGGTGACCACCGTCTACGGGTTCACCAAGCAGCAGGGCACCATCGCGTTCAGCAACGGCGGGCGGCAGTTGGAGATGAACTGGTACCCGGCTGGCCAGTACAACGGCTACCACGCCGACCGGCTCAACGTCAGCGACCCGGAATCGGTGCAGGTCGACAGCTGGCCGGGTGATCTGTTCCGCTACAGCGCCAACGACTTCGCGGTCATGCTTCGCCCCCGCGACGGTGTCTTCGTCGAACTCCGTGCCGGAGGCTGGACCCGGGACGAGTTCGACCGGGTTCTCGCCGACGTCGTTCGGGTCGACGTGCGCACCTGGCTGGCCGCGCTTCCGGCGGAGATCGTCACGCCGGCGCGGGTGGACGCCGAGGCGGCCAAGGTGCTCGCCGACGTGCCGCTTCCGCCGAACTTCGACGCCGCTGCGCTGAACGACGTGGGCACCAACGATTCCTACCAGTTCGGCGCGGAGGTAACTTCCCGGGTCGGCTGCGCATGGATCGCCGAATGGCTACGCGCGAAGCGGGCCGGCGACGACGCCGCACTCCAGCGGGCCGGCGATGCGTTGCGCAGCAGCCACAAGTGGCGGGTGCTGCACCAGATGAAGGACGAAGGCGGCTGGTCGGAGGTGTTCTGGGAGATCGCCGACAAGGTTGCCGCCGGACACCCGCCGGCCGGGTACGCCCAAGGGTTGGGCTGCGACTGACTGTCTTTGACCACGGCGCCTGCCCAATCAACGCCGGCACTCACCCAGCGTGAGTGCCGGCGTGGCCCACGTCCAGGCCGGCATCGAGCCGTGATTCCAGTGGCGCCGGTTCGTCCGCGAGACCCGGAACTCCGCCCCTGGTGGCGGTCAGGTGGCGGTCGCCGCCGGCGGGCGGGCGTACTGTGCGGCGGCGCCGCGAGCCTCATCGGCCACCCGGTCCCGGATCGCGGCGGGGCGGAGGACCTCGACGGCGGCGCCCAGACTGAGCAGGGCCGAGCACGCCCACGACTCGTTCTCGAACGGGACCGTCAGCTCGACCTCCGCGGTCGCCGTGACCGGGACTAGGGCCTGCCCGTGGACGGGCACCAGGCGGCGCAGCCGCGGCAGAACCCGGGCCGCCACGCGTACCGTGACCTCGACGCCCGGCTCCTCGTCCTCCAGCTCCCGGCGTGCGTCGGCCCAGCAGCGGGCGAGGTCGAACCCGGCCGGGCGCGCCACCGGCTCGTCGAGCAGCTCCACCTCGCGGACTCGAGAGACCCGGTAGGTGCGGCGCCGACCGGCGCGCAGGGCGACCAGGTACCAGTCACCGGCCGTGAGGACGAGCCCGAGGGGGTCGATCTCCCGGGTGGCCGCCCGCCCGTCCCGTACGTACCGCAGCCGCACCCGGCGGTCGCGCCAGACGGCGTCGGCGAGCTGGGTCAGGCACGGTACCGGCTCGGGTGTGCCGAACCAGCGGACCGGGTCCAGGTGGAACCGCTCCACGGTCCGCCCGGCGCGCTTCCGGGCCTCGCCGGTGAGGCTGGCCCAGACCTTGATCCGGGCGCCCTCCAGCAGCTCGCCCAGCCCGAGCTGTTCGGCCGGGCCGGCGAGGCCGAGGAACGCCAACGCCCCGGCCTCGTCCAGGCCGACCCCGGTCAGCCGGGTGCGGTAGCCGCGGTCCAGGCGGTATCCGCCCACCGGCCCGCGGGTCGACCGCACCGGTATCCCGGCCGCGACCAGCGCCTCCACGTCCCGCTGCACGGTCCGCTCGCTGACCTCGAACTGCCGGGCCAGCTCCCGCGCGCTGGCCTGGCCGCGCACCTGGAGCTGGAGCAGCAGGCTCATCATCCGCGCGGCACGCACGGCCCCATCCTGACCCAGATATACGACAGAGGGTGTCGGGAACCCGGGTGATACTGGGCCGCCCGGCGCCCGACGCCGGGCGGCGAGAGGAGTGACATGGCTGAGGTGTCGACGGACCCGACCGAGCGGATCACGCCGCGGCAGTTCCACGAGGCCGACAGGGTCGGGGACTGGCGGGTGCTGGGCGAGGGAGCGTGCGGGTACTTCCGCACCGGATCGTTCGCGGCCGGCGCCCGGTTCGTCCAGGCGATCGGTGAGTTGGCCGGCCTGGACGACCACCATCCGGACGTCGACGTGCGGCAGGCGGGCGTGACCGTCCGCCTGATCACGATCATTCCCGGCTTCTACGGGCTGACCGCGCGCGACGTGGAGCTGGCCCGGCGGATCTCGACGGTGGCGCGGGAGCTGGGCCTGCCCGCGGACCCGTCCGGCCTGCAGAACGTCCAGGTCACCATCGACGCGCTGGTCGGTGCCGACGTGCTGCCGTTCTGGCGTGCCCTGCTCGGCTACCTCGACCGCGGTGACGGCGACCAGGACCTGATCGACCCGCAGGGTCGTGGACCGCTGTTCTGGTTCCAGCAGATGGACGCGCCGCGCCCGCAGCGCAACCGGATGCACATTGACGTCTGGGTGCCGTACGACCGGGCCGAGGCCCGGGTGGCGGCGGCGGTCGCGGCGGGCGGCCGCCTGCTGACCGACGAGTACGCGCCGGCGTACTGGGTGCTGGCCGACGCCGAGGGCAACGAGGCGTGCGTCGGGACCGCCGGTTGGCTGGGGCCGGAGCCGGGCGCCCGGTGACCGGCGGCGGGACGAGCCACGCCCCGGCCCGGGGCGGCGTAGCGGGTCCCGCCGCCCGCGCCGGACGGCCCTATCCTTCGATGCTTGGTTCAACGCATTAATCTGGGTCGGGATGAGCCGCCGCGGGTGGTGACAGGGGAAAGGTGGCGGACATGGACGCCAGACGCACCACCGTGCGCGACATGCGCCGCGCCAACCGTTCGGTGCTGCTCACCCGGATCTGGCTCGACGGTCCGCTCAGCCGCCACGAGCTGGGGCAGAGCACCGCGCTGAGCCTGGCCAGCGTGAGCAACCTGGTCGGCGAGATGATCGCCGAGGGGATCGTCGAGGAGGCCGGCTCGGTGGAGTCCGACGGCGGCCGCCCCCGGGTGCTGCTGCGGGTCGCCCCCGGCTACGGCTACCTGGTCGGCGCCGACGTCGGCGAGACCCGCGTCCAGGTCGAGCTCTTCGACCTGGCGATGACCGCCCTGGCCAAGGCCGAGTATCCGATCGCCGCCGCCGAGCCGGACCCGGACCAGGTGGCGGATCACCTGCTGCACGGGCTGGCCGCGGTGGTCGAGCAGGCGGGCGTCGACCCGGCCGTGGTACTCGGCTTCGGCGTGGCCGTCTCCGGGACGGTGGAGCGGACCGCCGACGCCGTCGTGCACGCCCAGACCCTCGGCTGGGACGGGGTGCCGCTGGGCGCGATGCTGCGCGCCGGCACCGACATCCCGGTGCACATCGACAACGGCGCGAAGACCCTCGGCCAGGCGGAGATGTGGTTCGGCGCCGGGCGGGGCGCCCGGCACGCCGTCATCGCCCTGGTCGGCTCCGGCATCGGCGCCAGCGTGGTCGCCGACGGGGTCGGCTACCGGGGCGCGCACAGCAGCGCCGGCGAGTGGGGCCACACCACGATCGTGTACGGCGGTCGCCGGTGCCGCTGCGGCAACCTCGGCTGCCTGGAGGCGTACGTCGGGGCGGAGGGGGTGCTCGATCGGTTCCGGCAGGCCAACCGGGGTCGCCCCGCGGCCGGCGGCGACGAGGAGAGCGCCTTCGGCGAGCTGCTGCGCTCCCCGACCCGGACGGCGGCGAAGGTGCTCGACGAGACGGTCGGCTACCTGGGCGCGGGCGTGGCCACGCTGGTCAACCTGTTCAACCCGGAGCGGGTGGTGCTCGGCGGGTGGGCCGGCCTGGCGCTGGGGGAGCGGTACCTGCCGCAAATCCGGGAGGCGACCGCGCGGCACGCGCTGCGCCAGCCGTACGCGCAGACCTCGATCGAGCTGTGCCAGCTCGGACCCGACGCGGTCGCGATGGGTGCGGCCACCCTGCCGATGGCCCGGCTGCTGCGCGACGGCGGCGTGCCCCGCGACCCGGCCGCCGCCCGGGTGACCACGGCCCCGCCGCGACCGACCCGCCGTCCGCGCTCGCGCGCCCGCTGAACGGTCGGGCCGGCGGCGGTAGCGCCGCCGGCCCGACCTCGCTCAGGCCGGCAGGGTCCACTTCTGGTTGGCGCCGCCGGTGCAGGACCAGATCTGCACCTTCGTGCCGTCGGCGGAGGTGTTCCCGGTGACGTCGAGGCACTTGTTCGCCTGCGGGTTCACCAGGTCGCGCCCGGCGGTCCAGGTCCACTGCTGGGCGGGTGTGCCGTTGCAGGTCCACAGCTGCACCCTGGTGCCGTCGGCGGTGCCGCCGCCGGAGACGTCGAGGCACTTGCCCAGCGAGCGGAGCGTGCCGTCGGTGCCGCGGGTCCACTGCTGGTTCGGGCCGCCGAAGCAGGTCCAGATCTGCACCGGGGTGCCGTCGGCGCTGCTGTTGTCGGTCACGTCCAGGCACTTGCCACCGAGCCCGGTGATGGTGCCGGTCGGCGCTCCGCCGCCGGACTGGCTGCCGGACCAGGTGAAGGTGGCGGTGGTGCGGGCCGGGAGGGAGTAGGTGAAGGACTGGCCGCCCCAGACCACCTTGACCGACTGGGTGGAGGTGCCGCCGTTGTGCGCGATCAGCGCCTTGGACCCGTCCGGGTTGCGCCAGGCGACGTTCTGGACGGTGCCGTTGGCGGTGGAGGCGATCCGGTACGCCCCGGGCTTGACGAACTTCGTCAGGTGCCCGGTGGTGTAGTACTCAACCGTGTAGTCGACCTGTCCGGCGCGGTCGCCGCCCTCCTGGACGGTGATCAGGCCGGTACAGGTGCCGCAGCCGCCGTTGTGCGGGCCCATGAACTGGTTGACCGCCAGGCTCCACTTGACCACGCTGCGGCTCCAGTTCCGCGCGTAGTTGACGATGTCGGCCATGTCCTCGTTGTGCTGGTTGCCGATCCAGGTGCCGCCGGAGTGCTCGGTGCTGAACTGCGGCACGGCGGGGTAGTCGTTGTGGACCTGGGTGCCGACCGCCGGGTCGCCCCAGTACCCGTGCCAGGCGATGCCGCCGAAGAGCGGGTCGGTGCGCACCGCGCTGTCGGCCAGCAGCCCGGAGCCGATGGTGCCGTAGTCGCCGTAGTTCCAGTCGTGCACCAGGACCTTGGTGGTGATCCCGGCGGCCCGGAACGCCGGGTAGACGAAGTTCTTGGTCAGCTCGACCAGGCCGGAGGAGTTCCAGCTCATCCCGGGATAGTCCATGGCGGTGGGGTTGCCCGACTGGCAGCAGTTCGGCTCGTTCTGGACGGAGAGATAGTCGACCTTGACGCCGCGGGCCGCGTACGCCTGGATGGTCTTGACAAAGTACTGGGCGTAGGTGGCGTAGTACTGGTACTTCAGCCAGCCCATCTGGTCCATCCGGCCGTTGTCCTTCATCCAGCCGGGCGCGCTCCACGGCACCACCATCACCCGCAGCCCCGGGTTGAGCTGCCGGGCCTGCGCGGTGAGCAGCTCGACGTTGGTGTCGTAGCCGTTCGCGCCGAAGTCGTTCAGGTCGCAGCAGGTGTCGTCGAGTGAGACGTTGCCGGGCCGGGACAGGTCGGAGGCGCCGATCGGATTGCGGACGAAGGACAGCCCGATGCCGTCGGTGGGGCTGAACAGCTTGCGCATCACCTCGTCGCGGGTGGCGGCGCTGACCGGCCCGCCGCGCAGCAGGTACGCGGTGGTGTCGGTGATCGACGCGCCGGCGCCTTCGAACTGCTGGTAGCGGGTGTTCTCGTCGACGGTGACGGTGTGCGTGGCGGCCGGGCTGGTGGTGGCGAAGCTGAGCGGGCTCTGCGGTTGCAGGCCCCGGGTGACGGTCCGGCCGCCGGCGTCGGAGCTGGTGGTGAGCCAGACGTTGACGCTCTCCCCGGCGGCCTGGGCCGCCGGGGCGGGGGCGAGGGCGAGGGTGCCGGCGGCCAGGCTGAGCGCCAGGGTGATGCGGGCGGTGGCACGGCGGGCGGTGGTGGGGGGTGCGGGATGCACTGGTGCTCCCTTCGAGTCGACCAACAGATCGATGTTGATGACTGAGAAAACACCTTGTTCCGACTTATGTCAAGGAATGAAAAAAGTAGGGGACGGGCTGGGCGGGCACGGCGCAGCGGCCGCGTGGGAGTACCCGCGCGGCCGCTGCGCCGGTCGGTCAGCGCTCCCCGCGCACCCGCCGGACGGTGTCGCGGTACCAGAGCGCGCTGCGCTTCGGGGTGCGCCGCTGGGTGTCGTAGTCGACCCGCACGATCCCGAATCGCTTGTCGTACCCGTACGCCCACTCGAAGTTGTCCAGCAGCGACCAGGCGAAGTACCCGCGCACGTCCGCCCCGGCCAGCCGGGCCCGGGCCACCGCCCGCAGGTGCTCGGCGAGGTACGCCACCCGGTCGTCGTCGGCGACGAATCCGTCGGCGTCCGGCCGGTCGTCGAACGCCGCCCCGTTCTCGGTGATCACCATCGGCACGCCCGGGTAGTCCTGGCTGAGCCGGACCAGCAGCTCGGTGAAGGACTCCGGGACGATCTCCCAGTCCATCGCGGTGCGCGGCAGCTCCCGCCGGACCACCCGTTGCACCGGCCGGCCGTCGTCGTCCCGGTCCCGCCCCCGCTCGTCCAACCCGGAGAAGACCTGGCCGAAGTAGAAGTTGACCCCGAGCACGTCGAACGGAGTGGAGATCACCGCCAGATCACCGTCCTCGACGGGGATGCGCACCCCCTCGCGGGCCAGGTCGGCCACCACGTCCTCCGGGTAGCGGCCGTGGATCAGCGGGTCGAGGTAGAGCCGGTTGCCCAGCCCGTCGGCCGCCCGGGCGGCGTCCCGGTCGGCCGGGCTGTCGGTGGCCGGGTCGGCGGTGGCCAGGTTGACGGTGATGCCCAGGTCCACCGGCCCACTGGCCGCCGCCCGCAGCCGCTGTACCGCCAGGCCGTGGCCGAGCAGCAGGTGGTGCGCGGCGGCGATCCCGTCGCCCAGGTTCCGCCGGCCCGGGGCGTGCGCGCCGTAGGCGTAGCCGAGCATCGCCGAGCACCACGGCTCGTTCAGCGTGGTCCAGGTCTTCACCCGGTCGCCGAGCGCGTCGAAGACCAGCTCCGCGTAGTCGGCGAACCGGTACGCGGTGTCCCGGACCGGCCAGCCGCCGGCGTCCTCCAGTTCCTGCGGCAGGTCCCAGTGGTAGAGGGTGACCCACGGGTCGACTCCGCGGCCGAGCAGCTCGTCGACGAGGCGGTCGTAGAAGGCCAGCCCGGCCGGGTTGGCCGGGCCGCGCCCGCCCGGCTGCACCCGCGGCCAGGCCACCGAGAAGCGGTACGTGTCCAGGCCCAGGTCCGCGATCAGCGCGACGTCCTGCGGCATCCGGTGGTAGTGGTCGCAGGCCACGTCGCCGTGGTCCCCGTTGGCCACCGCCCCGGGCACCCGGCAGAAGGTGTCCCAGATGGACGGCGTCCGACCGTCCTCGGCGACCGCGCCCTCGATCTGGTACGACGAGGTCGCCACGCCCCAACGGAAGGTCGGCGGGAGGGTGTCGATCGGGTCGGCCTGCCCCATGGTGGTCGGGGCGGTGAGGTCGCTGTCCATGGTTCTCCTTGCGGTGGCGGGTGGATCGGGTACGGGGTGGTCGGGCCGCGTCACCGGGGTGCCGGTGCGGTCGCGGAGTGCAGCCAGCAGGCGACGGCGCGGCGCGGGTCGTCGTCGCCGGGCGGCCCGAGCGGCGGCAGCTCCGCGTCGCAGGGCGTAAAGGCCCGCGGGCAGCGCGGATGGAAGGCGCAGCCGGTAGGCATCGCGCGCAGGTCCGGCGGGGAGCCCGGAATGCCGGTCAGCTCGCGGCGCGGGCCGCGCAGCGCCGGGAAGGAGTGCAGCAACCCGTCGGTGTAGGGGTGCAGGGCCCGTCGGTACAGCTCGGCGGCGGGCGCCTCCTCCACGATCCGGCCGCCGTACATGATGGCGATCCGGTCGGAGAACTCGACCAGCAGCGACAGGTCGTGGGTGATGAACAGCACCGCGAAGCCGAGCCGTTCGCGCAGCTCGGCGAGCTGGCCGAGGATCTGCCGCTGCATCACCACGTCCAGCGCGGTGGTGGGCTCGTCCATGATGACGACCTGCGGTTCCAGCGCCAACGCCATGGCGATCATCACCCGCTGCCGCATCCCACCGGAGAGCTGGTGCGGATAGCTGTGCAGCCGGTCGGCCGAGATGCCGACGAGTTTCAGCAGTTCCCTGGCCCGGGCCAGCCGGCCGGCGGCCGTGCTCCGCGGTTCGTGCGCCCGGATCACGTCGAGCAACTGGGTGGAGACCTTGTGCACCGGGTTGAGGGAGTTCATCGCGCCCTGGAACACGATGGACGCCTCGGCCCAGCGGAACGCCCGCAGCTGCGCCGGCGACAGCGACAGCACGTCGACCGGGGGGCCGTCGACGGGGTGGTAGATCACCTCGCCGCCGCTGACCACGCCGGGCGGCGGGAGGAGCCGGGTCAGCCCGTACGCCAGGGTGGACTTGCCGCTGCCGCTCTCCCCGGCCAGCCCCAGCACCTCGCCCCGGTGCAGGGTCAGGTCGACGTCGCGAACGGCGTGCACCGCCGCGTCGCCGAGCCCGTAGTCGACGCGGAGCCCGCGGATCTCCAGCACCGGATCCCTCACGGGGCAACCTCCTCTCGGGGGGCCGGCACCGGACGAGACGGCGCCAGCACGGGGGTGAAGCCGACCCGCATCCGTACGGTGCGGCCGTCGGCGGTGCGGATCCGGGTCTTGCCGGCGCTGCGCAGCCGAGGGCTGACGAACTCGTCGATGCCGAAGTTGATCAGGGCGAGCGCGGTGCCGAGCAGCGCGATGGCCAGCCCGGCCGGCACGAACCACCACCAGGCGCCCTGCGCGAGGGCCTGCTGGCCCTGTGCCCAGAACAGGATGGTGCCCCAGTTCCAGGACGAGACCGACGAGATGCCGATGAAGGCCAGGGTGATCTCCGACATGACGGCGAAGATGACGGTGCCGACGAAGCCGGACGCGATGATCGCGGTGAGGTTGGGCAGGATCTCGAACAGGATGATGCGCCAGGTCCGTTCGCCGGTGGCCCGGGCCGCCTCGACGTAGTCGCGGCGCCGCAGCGACAACGTCTGTGCGCGCAGCACCCGGGCGCCCCACGCCCACGAGGTGCACCCGATGATGAGCGCGACCAGCGTGTCGCTGGCCTGCTCGACGATCGAGGTCACGATGATGATCAGCGGCAGCGCGGGAATGACCAGGAACACGTTGGACATTGCCGACAGGCCCTCGTCGGCGGCCCCGCCGAGGTAGCCGGCCGTCACGCCGATGAGGATGGACAGGATCGTCGCCAGCACGCCGGCGATCAGGCCCACGACCATGACGCTGCGCGCGCCGACCAGGATCTGGCTGAAGATGTCCTGACCGAGGTGGGTGGTGCCGAACCAGTGCGCCGTCGACGGCGGCTGGAGGACGTCGCCGCTGCGCGCGTCCGGGTTGTGCGGCGCCACCCACGGCCCGATGACCGCGAAGAGGCAGTAGACGCCCAGGATGACCAGGCCGGTCGCAGCTTTGGCGTTGGCGATGAACCGGAACCGGCGCCGTTTCGCCCGGCCCGGCGCGGCCGACGGCTGGGCCATCGCCCCCTGGCCGGGGATGACCTGCTCGATGCTCGACGGTGAGATTGTCATCGCTCAGCTCTTTCGGGTCCGCGGGTCGAGAAGCAGGTACGCGACGTCGGCGAGCAGGTTCGCCACCAGCACGGAGATCGTGATGATCAGGAAAATCCCCTGCATCAGCGGGTAGTCCTTGGCGCCGACCGCCTGGAAGAGCTGGTACCCGAGACCCGGGTAGGAGAAGACGATCTCCACAAGCAGCGTGCCGCCGACGATGAACCCGAGGGACAGGGCGAAGCCCGAGACGTTGGGCAGCAGCGCGTTGCGGGCGGCGTAGCTGAGGGCCACCCGGCGCTCCGACAGCCCCTTCGCGTGGGCGACCGTGATGTAGTCCTCCGACGAGACGGTGACCATCATGTTGCGCATGCTGAGGATCCACCCGCTCATCGAGGAGACCAGGATGGTGGCGGCGGGCAGGATGCTGTGCTGGATCGCGCTCGGGATGAAGTACTGGTCGAACGCCGGCACGAGGCCCGGCTCGTAGCCGCCGGAGGAGGGGAAGAAGCTCCCCGGGCCGGCGAACAGGGCGATGGCGACGAGGCCCAACCAGAAGTACGGGATCGAGGACAGGAACGTCGTGGCCGGCAGCAGCCCGTCGACCCAGGAGCCGCGCCGCCAGCCGGCGCCCACGCCGAGGGCGGTGCCGAGCAGGAAACTGATGATCGTGGTGATGCCGACCAGGCCGACCGTCCACGGCAGGCTGTCGCCGATCACCGTCGACACCGGCGCCGGGAAGAAGGTGAACGACAGCCCCAGGTCACCGTGGATGAGCTGCCGCCAGTAGTCGAGGTACTGCTCCCAGACGTTCTCGTTCTCGTCCAGCCCGAACAGCACGCGCAGCGACTCAATGGCGTCGGCGCTGATCCGGCCCTGGTTGCGGGAAATGAGGGACTGGACCGGGTCGCCCGGGACCAGCCGCGGGATGAAGAAGTTGAGCGTGATCGCCGCCCACGCCGTGAACAGGTAGAAGGCCACGCGCTGCAGGAGGAACCTCATCGTGCCTCCCCCAGGGTGGCGGTGTCTTCCCGCTTGACCAGCGCCGGAGGTGGCGGCACTGCCGGGTCGGCGTCAGGGGCGGCGGAGCCGGGGGCGTCGGCGGCGACGGTGGCCGGATCGTAGAGCCAGCACGCCGTCCAGTGGCCGGGTCGGTCGCCGACGGTCAGCCGCGGCGGCAGATCCGCGGTGCAGCGCCGCATGGCGTGCGGGCACCGGGGGTGGAACCGGCAGCCGGCGGGCGGACTGATCAGGCTCGGCGGCTCACCCTGACCGCGGTCCTTCCCGGCGGCCTCGTCAATGCCGGCACCGGCACCGTCGCCGGTGATCCGCTCGGGATCCGGTGCCGACGCAGTGAGCAGCCGGGTGTACGGGTGGGCCGAGTTCTGGGTGACGATCTCGCTGTCGCCGCCCTCGACCATGCGGCCGGCGTACATGACGATCGTCTCGTCGGCGAAGTAGCGGGCCGAGGCGATGTCGTGCGTGATGTAGAGGATGGCGATGTTGAGCCGTTCCTTGAGGTCCTGCAGCAGGTTGAGCACGCCGAGGCGGATCGAGACGTCGAGCATCGAGACCGGCTCGTCGGCGAGGAGCACCTCCGGGTCGGCGCCGAGCGCCCGGGCGATGGCGACGCGCTGCCGCTGGCCGCCGGAGAGCTCGTGCGGGAAGGCGTCCAGGTAGCGCTCGGGCGGGGTGAGGCTCACCCGGGTGAGCAGCTTGGCGAGGGCCTGCTCCAGGTCCTCGGCGCTGCGCCCGGCGTTGCCGTGGATCCGCAGCGATCGGGTGAGGTGGTAGCGGACGGTGTGCACCGGGTTCAACGACGCGAACGGGTCCTGCAGGATCAGCTGGACCCGCCGCACGTACGACCGGAACGGACGACCGCCGCGCACCCTGGTCGACGTGCCGTGCAGGCGGAGGTCGCCGGCGGTGCGGGGGTAGATCTGGGCCAGCAGCCGGGCCACCGTGGACTTGCCGGAGCCGGACTCCCCGACCAGCGCGGTCACCCGGCCGCGATGCAACGCGAACGATACGTCGTCGACGGCGTGCACGACTGCCGGCGTCCGGGAGAAGAGGTCACGCAGCCGTTTGCGGACGGGGAAGTGCTTGGTCAGGCCGACGGCCTCCAGCACCACCTCGTCGACCGGCGCCGCCGCGCTCTCGCTCAACGTCATGCCGAGTTCCTGTCTGGGATGGCGATGTCACGAACATCGGGTGCCGCCTCCCCGGCCGGCCGGGGCCGACCGGGGAGGCGGTGCGGGGGGTCAGCTACCGGCGGGCTTGAGGTGCAGGACCACGTCCAGCGCGTTGGGCTGGGTGGGCTGCATGGCGCCGTACGGGTTCGAGTCGTCCGGCCAGCCGGTCCAGTTCTTCGTGCTGTACGCGCCGCCGATGTTGTCCGCGCCGACCGGGATCATCGGCATCTGGTCGACGAAGACCTTCTGCAGCGTGTTCATCGCGGCGGTGCGGGCGGCCTCGTCGGTGGCGTTGGCGTAGGCCGTCAGGGCCTCGGTCGCCTGCTGGTTGTTGAGGCGGCCGAAGTTGCCCGCGGGGGAAGCGGTGCCGATCGGCTTGAGCTGCCGGCCGTCCATGATGGTCCGGTAGATGTCGTACGGCGTGGCGCCGCCCTCGGTCCACCGGAAGGTCGCCTCGAAGTTGCCCTGCTCGACGTTGCGGAACCAGGCGTCCTGGTTGGCCTTGTCGATCGTCGCGGCGATGCCGATCTTCGACAGGTTGTCCTTCACGATCTCGAGGCTGGTCTGGTAGTCGGACCACCCGGCCGGGTCGGTCAGCTTGATCGTGACGGCCTTGCCGGTCTTGTCCTTGAGGGTGTTGCCGTCGAGCTTGTAGCCGGCGCCGGTGAGCAACGCCTTGGCGCCCTCGAGGTCGACCTTGTGGTCCTGGCCCTTGAACTCGGGGGCGATGAAGGAGTCACCGGCGGGGCTGGGCAGACCGGTCACGCTCTTGACCAGCGGGTGGAAGTACCCGGCCTCGGCCGTGGTGAAGATGTCCTCGCGGTCGATGACCATGTTCATCGCGCGGCGCAGCGCCGGGTCGTCGAACGGCTTCTTGGTGGTGTTCAGGTAGAGGCCGTGGATGCCCAGGATCGCGGGGGCCCACACCTTGTGGTGTTCCTGGTCCTTGGCGACGAAGACGGTCTGGTAGTTGGGGATGAAGACGAAGCTCCACTCCGACTCGCCGTTGGCGAGGGCGGTGGTCTGCGCGCTGTTGTCCGTGTACGACGTGAAGCGCAGCTCCTTGACCTTCGGCAGGTCCTGCCAGTAGCCGCCGTCGCGCACCGTCAGGGTCGTGCTGGCCGGGGTGAACGACTTCAGGGTGTACGGGCCGCTGCCGACCGGCTGCTTGACGGCGTCGGTCGTCGGGTCGCTGATCTTCTCCCAGAGGTGCTTGGGCACGATCGGCACCCGCCACAGCACCTTCTGCTGGTTGACGAACTGCGGGCTGGCCATCTTGATCGTGACCTCGTTGCCGCTGGCGGTCGCGTCCGTGTAGGGGACGCCCTGGTCGTTGAGCGCCGGGTACTTCTTGACCAGGTTGTAGGTGAACGCGACGTCCTCGGCCGTGAGCTTCTGCCCGTCGGACCAGGTGGCGTTGTCGCGGATGGTGACCTTGACCGAGGTGTAGTCCGCCGACCACTCCGCCTTGGTCGCCAGCCACGGCTTGAACGGGTCGGCCGGCTTCACCGGGTTCCACATCATCAGCGGCTCGAAGATCTGCCAGCGGTAGCCCAGCGAGGCCGCGGCGGACGTGGTGAGGAACGGGTTGTTGTTCTCCGCCTGCGGGCCGTTCGGCATGCCGACGTTCAGCACGGTGGCCGCCTGGCCGTTCTTCTTGTTGGCGTTCGGGCTGTCGCCGCAGGCGGCCAGGGCGGTGGCCATTGCGCCGGCCAGTGCGACGGCGAGTAATTGCCTTGTTCTCATGGAGGTCTCCCTCGGTGTTCCCGCGATCCTCGAGCGGGATGTGGTGGATGGAGGGTGTGCGGTGTTGCCACCGGCGGTCGCGTGCCCCGCCGGTGTGGGTGCTGGATACGGCGGTGGAGGCGTCAGGTGGTGCCGGTCGAGGCGCGGACGGTGAAGCTGGTGGGGATGATGGTCGGCGTGTCGGGCAGGGGTGCGCCGGCGAAGTGGGTGATGAGCGCGCGGGCGGCGGCCGCGCCCATCTCCCGCAACGGCTGGCGCACCGAGGACAGCGGCGGGTGGGTGTGCCCGGCCAGGGGCAGGTCGTCGAAGCCGACCACCGCCACGTCCTGCGGCACCCGGCGGCCCGCGTCGCGCAGCGCTTGGAGGACGCCGGCGGCGGACAGGTCGTTGTGGGCGAACACGGCGTCGAACGGCACGCCGGCGGCGAGCAGGCGTTCCACCGCCGCCCGCCCGCACTCGAAGGTGAAGTCGCCCTCCACCACCAGGGCCGGGTCGATCGGCAGACCCGCCTCGGCGTAGCCGCGGGCGAAGCCGTCGAGCCGCTCCCGGGTGCAGCCGAAGCGGCTCAGGCCGGTGACGACCAGCGGACGTCGTCGTCCAAGCCCCAGCAGGTGCGCCGCGGCGGCGCCGGCGCCGGCCGCGTTGGTGGTGCGGACCGAGGGGAAGCCCGGCTGGTGACCCCGGTCGTCGATGAGCACGACCGGCAGGCCCCGCTCGTGCAGCGCGGTGATGTAGTCCAAGGTGCCCTCGGGCTCGACCACCAGCAGGCCGTCGAAGGACTTCGCCGAGACCTGGGAGGCGAACCGCCGCATCGACTCGTCACCCCGGTTGCAGGTGGACAGCAGCAGGCCGTACCCCTCGGACTCGACCACGTCGACCGCCCCCTGCAACACCTCACCCATCCAGGGCCAGGTGAGGGCGGGTACCAGCATGCCGACCACCCGGGTCCGGCCGCGGGCCAGCCCGACGGCCCGGGCGCTCGGCACGTAACCCAGGTCGGTGATGACGGCGCGGACCCGGTCCGCCGTCCGACCGTTCACTTCACCCTTGCCGTTGAGTACCCGGGAGACGGTCGTCTTGCTCACGCCCGCCCGGGTGGCGACGTCGGCGATGGTGATCGGCACGTGACGCTCCCGGGTCGCAGGGATTGAGGGCGTGTTGCGGAACCGGTTTCGGAAGCGGTTCCGTCGCAGTCAATCGAAGTGACGGCGGACACGTCAATAACGTGGAGGTAACGAAACACGGCTAATTTCAAGTCCTTAACAAAGCGACTGGCCAGGGCGGGTGGCGTCGCGGCCAGTCGAGGCGGCGAACTCCCGGCGAGGAAGGGTCGCTGACCAGGGTCGATGCCGATGTGGGGCCAGCGGCAACCCGCGGTCGACCAGCGGAACCGGTGCCGGTCGACCGGTGCTGGCAGACTCGGGCCCGTGACGCGGCCGGCGCGCCATGGTGGGAGGGGGACCGGATGGAGCAGGCCCGGGACGGTGTCGTGCTGTATTGGCGGCCGATGTGCACGTACTGCCTGAAGCTGTGGGTGAAGTTGCGCTTCGCCCGGCTGCCGTACCGGGCGGTCAACATCTGGCGGGATCCCGACGCCGCCGCGTTCGTCGGTCGGTCGCCGACGGCAACGAGACGGTGCCGACGGTGACGGTGGCCGGGCATCCGCTGGTCAACCCGTCGCTGCGCCGGCTGCGGGCGGCGGTCCGGGAGCACGCCCCGCATCTGTTGGCCTGAGCTAGGGCCACGCCCAAACGACCGTTAAGCTGGGCGGGTGGGAACCGACGAGCTGTACCCGGCCGACCGGCTGGCCGCCGCGCAGCGCGCCACCGCCGCCGCCGGCCTGGACGCGCTGCTGCTCACCCCCGGCTCGGACCTGCGCTACCTGACCGGGTACGACGCCCACGCGGGGGAGCGGCTGACCTGCCTGGTGCTGCCCGCCGAGGGCGAGCCGACGCTGATCGTGCCGGTGCTGGAACGCCCGGCCGCCGAGGCGTCCCCCGCATCGGCCACCGGTGTCCGGATCGTCGACCACGCCGACGGCACCGACCCGTACCCGCTGGTCCGCGCGGCGCTGCCCGGCCCGGCGGCGGCCGTCGGGCTGGCCGACCGGATGTGGGCCGAGCAGGTCCTCGCGCTGCGCGCGGCGCTGCCGGACGCGAGCCAGCGGCTCGCCGGCGAGGTGCTGCGCGAGCTGCGGATCCGCAAGTCGCCGGCCGAGGTGGCCGCCCTCGCCGAGGCGGGCGCGGCGATCGACGCGGTGCACACCCGGATGGGGGAGTGGCTGCGCGCCGGCCGGACCGAGGCCGAGGTGGCCACCGACATCGCCGCCGCGATCCGCGTCGCCGGCCACGTGACCGTCGACTTCGTCATCGTCGCCGCCGGGCCGAACGGCGCCAGCCCGCACCACGGCACCTCCGACCGGCCGATCGGCGCCGGTGAGCCGGTCGTGGTGGACATCGGCGGCACCATGCCGTCCGGCTACCGCTCCGACTGCACCCGCACCTACGTCGCCGGCGGCCCCGCCCCGGCGGAGTTCACCGACTACTACGTGGTGCTGCACGAGGCGCAGCGCGCGGCGGTCGAGGCCGTCCACCCGGGGATCACCGCCGAGGCGGTCGACGCGGTGGCCCGGGACATCATCGCCGCGGCCGGTCACGGCGACGCGTTCCTGCACCGCACCGGCCACGGGATCGGCCTGGACGGCCACGAGGAGCCGTACGTCGTGGCCGGCAACCCCCGGCCGCTGGAGGCCGGCATGGCGTTCTCCATCGAACCCGGCATCTACCTGGCCGGGCGGCACGGCGCCCGGATCGAGGACATCGTCGTCTGCACAACGGACGGCGTGCAACGGCTCAACACCACCCCCACGGAGCTCATCGCGCTATGACTGTCGACCGGATCCTCCCCACCGACGAGGCCCACGACCTGTTGGACCTCGCCACCGAGCTCGCCGACCGGGAGCTCGCGCCGAAGGCCGCCGGCTTCGAGGAGCGCGGCGAGTTCCCCCGCGAGGTGCTGCGCACCCTGGGCCGGGCGGGCCTGCTCGGCCTGCCGTATCCCGAGGAGCACGGCGGCGCCGCCCAGCCGTACGAGGTCTACCTCCAGGTGCTGGAGATCCTCGCCAGCCGCTGGCTCGCCGTCGCCGAGGCGGTCAGCGTGCACACCCTGTCCTGCTACCCGGTCGCCCAGTTCGGCACCGACGAGCAGCGCAAGCTGCTGCCCGACCTGATCGGCGGGGAACTGCTGGGTGCGTACTGCCTCTCCGAGCCGCAGGGCGGCTCCGACGCGGCGGCGCTGACCACGAAGGCCGTCCGCGACGGCGACGATTACGTGGTGTCCGGCACCAAGGCGTGGATCACGCACGCCCGGGTCGCCGACTTCTACAACATCTTCTGCCGCACCGGCGGCCCCGGCCCGAAGGGCATCTCCTGCCTGCTCGCGGATCGGAACACGCCGGGCGTCCACCCGCAGGCCGCCGAGCGGACCATGGGGTTGCACTCCTCCCCGATCGCGCAGATCGCCTTCGACGACGCCCGGGTGCCCGCCGACCGGTTGATCGGCGGCGAGGGGATGGGCTTCACCATCGCCATGTCCGCGCTGGACTCCGGCCGGCTCGGCATCGCCGCCTGCGCGGTCGGGCTGGCCCAGGCCGCGCTCGACTACGCGGTCGGCTACGCCAAGGAGCGGCAGCAGTTCGGCCGCGCGATCATCGACTTCCAGGGGCTGGGGTTCACCCTCGCCGACGCGGCCACCCAGATCTCCGCCGCGCGGGCGCTGACCCTCGCGGCCGCGCGGCTGCGCGACGCCGGCCGGCCGTACTCCACCGAGGCGGCGAAGGCGAAGCTCTTCGCCACCGACATGGCGATGCGGGTGACCACCGACGCGGTGCAGGTACTCGGCGGCGCCGGGTACGTCGCCGACCACCCGGTCGAGCGGTACATGCGGGAGGCGAAGGTGCTGCAGATCGTCGAGGGCACCAATCAGATCCAGCGGCTGGTCATCTCCCGCGCGCTCGCGAAGGACTAGCCTGTCGCGGTGACCTTCCCCCGGATCACCGTCGACGCCGAGGTCATGGGCGGCGCGCCCTGCGTGCGCCAGTCCCGGATCCCGGTCGCCACCCTGCTGGCCATGATGGCCGAGGGCATGTCCGTCACCGACATCCTGACCGACCTGCCGTTCCTCGACGAGGAGGACATGGCGGAGGTGCTGAACTACGCGGCGGACGCGGTGCGCGACCGCACGGCCCGCTGAGCGTCGCGCCCGGCGGGCCGGGTGCGGCGGTGCCGCAGTTTTCCAGGTAGGTTGCACCGCGTGGAGGAGATCGACCGCGCCATCGTCGCCGCGCTGACCGGGGACGGTCGGCTGTCGTACACGGACCTCGCCGAGAAGGTGGGGCTGTCGGTGTCGGCTGTGCACCAGCGGGTCCGCCGGCTGGAGCAGCGCGGCGTCATCAAGGGGTACGCCGCCCGCGTCTCGTTCGAGGCGCTGGACCTGCCGCTGACCGCGTTCGTGGCGATCCGGCCGTTCGATCCGTCCCAGCCGGACGACGCGCCGGAGCGGCTGGCCCACCTGCCGGAGATCGACTCCTGCTACTCGGTGGCGGGGGAGGACTTCTACCTGCTGCTGGTGCGGGTGGCCAGCCCGGCGGACCTGGAGCGGGTGCTCCAGGAGATTCGCACGTCGGCGAACGTCACCACCCGCACCACCGTGGTGCTCTCCACGCCGTACGAGAACCGGCCGCCGAAGATCAGTGCCGAACTCCCGGGCCGGGGTCGGTCCCGGGCGGCGGCGGAGACGGCTGGTTCCAACGCAGGATGACCTGCCGCCCGTGCTCGTGGCCGAGCACGCTGACGGTGGCGGTGTCCAGCCGCAGTCGGGCGCCGGCCGACGGCGGCAGGCCGATCCAGCGGGCGCCGAGCACCCGCAGGCTGTGGCCGTGGGCGACCAGGGCGACGTTGCCCCGGTCGAGCAGGGGAGCGACCCGGGCGAGCACCCGGTCCAGGCGTTCGCCGACCTGCGACGGTGACTCGCCGCCGGGGCAGCCGTCGGTCCAGAGGTTCCAGTCCGGACGGTCCTCCTGGATGTCCGCGGTGGTGCGTCCCTCGTACTCGCCGTAGTTCCACTCGGCCAGGTCGGGTTCGGCGGCGTCGACGTCGAGGCCGGCGAGGTGCGCGGTGCGCGTGGCCCGCTGCCGGGGGCTGGACAGCACCCGGACGAACCGCCGGCCGGCGAGCATCACGCCGAGCGCGCGGGCCTGTCGCTCGCCGTCGGGGGTGAGCGGCAGGTCGGTGTACGAGGTGTGCCGATGGCTGGCGGTCCAGGTCGTCTCGCCGTGCCGGATCAGCAGGATCTCTCCCATTGGTCCAGTTAACCAGCCGGCGCGCATCCCCGTTCACCTAGTGTCCTAGGACGCCCTACGGGTAGTGCCCGGCACCACCCAGGGAGCACCCGTTTCACCAACCAACAGCCGGGGACGCATCGACCGAGGGGCCGACCGGCCCCGGATGCCGCAGCAGCGGAGGGAGTCCTCGATGAGCTTCACCGATAAGGCGAAGAACAAGGCCCAGGAGCTGAGCGGAGTAGCCAAGGAGCGGATCGGCGACGCCACCGACAACGAACGATTGCGGGCGGAGGGCGCCACCGAGCAGAGCACGGCGCGGGCCCGACGGTCCGGCGAGCAGGCCGGCCGCGACGTCAAGGACGCCTTCAACAAGTGATCCGTTCGGCAACGGGCCCCCGGGATCCCGGGGGCCCGTTGCCGTGGTCCGGGCTTGCATCCGATTCCGCTCCACGTCGGCGGAGCGCGGCGTCGAGGTGCGGTGAACCATGGCGACCCGGTGCCCGTGCGGCGTCGGTAGGGTCACGCCGTGACGATCGCCCGGTCTCTGCTGCTGTTCGTGCTGGCCGCCCTGGCCGAGATCGGGGGAGCGTGGCTGGTCTGGCAGGGCTGGCGGGAGCACCGGGGGCTGTGGTGGGTCGCGGCGGGGGTGCTGGCGCTGGGGGCGTATGGGTTCGTGGCGACGTTTCAGCCCGACCCGCACTTCGGCCGGATCCTGGCCGCGTACGGGGGCGTGTTCGTGGCGGGGTCGCTGGCGTGGGGGGTGCTGGTGGACGGCTTCCGGCCGGACCGGTGGGATGTGGCGGGCGCGGTGATCTGCCTCATCGGGGTCGCGGTGATCATGTATGCGCCGCGCGGGTGACGCTGGCTCGGGACGGGGTGGAAACGCGTCACCCCCGCCGCCGGTGGTCGGCGTCGGGGGTGACGGGTTGCCGCTGGGTCAGTCGTTGCGGTGGTCGGCCCACCACTGCTGGCCGGAGGCGGGCAGGGTGTCGATCGGGTCGTAGTAGGCGTAGCGCTTGTTGAGCGCCTCCAGGTCGGCCGACTCGATGGAGGTGCGGTAGTTCTTGGTCCAGTACGAGATGCCGCGTTCGCGGTCGTACTCGGTGAGCATGTGCACCCAGCGCTTGCCGACGAAGGGGACGTCGCAGACGATCCGCGGGGTGGCGTAGCCGGGCAGGTAGCCCATGATGTCGTGCTGGAGCTGCTGGGCGTGCCAGACCGGGACCCGCCAGTGCTCGGCGTTGGGGATCATGTCGCACATGTAGAAGTAGTACGGCAGGATGCCCGCCTCGCCCTGCAGGGCGAAGCAGAGGTCGAGCAGGTCGGGGGCGGTGGCGTTGACGCCGCGCATGAGCACGCCCTGGTTGCGGACGTCGCGGACGCCGACGTCGAGGGCGGTCTGGGCGGCCTTGGCGACCAGCGGGGTGATCGACTGGGCGTGGTTGACGTGGGTGTGGATGGCCAGGTTGACGCCGCGCCGGCCGGCGGTGCGGGCGACCCGCTCGAGGCCCTCGACGACGTCGGCCTGGAGCCAGTGCTGCGGGAGGCCCATGAGGGCCTTGGTGGCGAGCCGGATGTCGCGGACGGTCTCGAGGTCCAGCAGCCGCATCAGGTACGACTCGAGGTTCTTCCAGGGGACGTTGGCCACGTCACCGCCGGAGACGACGACGTCGCGGACGCCGGGGTGGGCCTTGAGGTAGGCGATGTGGGCGTCGTACCGGTCGACGGGCTTGAGGGTGAGCTTGAGCTTGTCGACGGCGGGGGTGGAGTTGCCGACCAGGTCCATCCGGGTGCAGTGCCCGCAGTACTGCGGGCAGGTGGAGAGCAGTTCGGCGAGGACCTTGGTGGGGTAGCGGTGGGTGAGGCCCTCGGCGACCCACATGTCGTGCTCGTGGAGGCTGTCGCGGCTGGCGTAGGGGTGGGAGGGCCAGTCGGTGCGCCGGTCGGAGGCGACGGGGATCATGTAGCGCCGGATGGGGTCGGCGAGGAACGCCTCGGTGGTCATCGGCGCGAACGGCACCATCGTGTTGATCATTTGTGGCGGCACCAGCATGGACATGGTGGCCAGGGCCTTCTGGTCGGCCTCGAGGTCGGCGTAGAAGGTCTCGTCGACGGTGTCGCCGAGCACGGTGCGTAGCTGCTTGATGTTCTTGACGCAGTTGACCCGCTGCCACTGGGCGTTCTCCCACTGTTCGCGGGTGACGTGGCGCCAGCCGGGGAATCGGGTCCAGTCGGGTTCGACCAGGGGGCTGCGGCGGTATTCGTACGGCTGCCCGGCGGTCGGCACCGCGACCGGGGCGTGACGGGGCTGAGGAATGGTCTCAACCGGTTGGGTCTGGGTCACGGCCCCTCCTGACGGGTGGTGCGGTTGATCAGCGATCCCGAAGGCTACTGGAAAATATCCGGTGAAGAAATTAGTCTGCCGGAAGTTTTCCCGCTACGCGAGTCCTGACCGGGGCTTCGAGCGGCTGACGGAGGGGGTTGGCGTGACGTCACCGGTGGGTCTGCACCGCGTCGTGGAGCCGGCGGGAGTGCTGCCGCAGGCGGCGTGGCGGCTGGACGCCGACCCGCGGGTCGGCGCGAACGAGGTCCGCATCCGGGTGGAGCGGCTGAACCTGGACGCCGCGAGTTTCCGGCAGTTGTCGGAGAAGCACGGCGGGGACGGGGAGAAGGTCCGCGCGGAGGTGCTGGAGATCATCTCGACCCGGGGGAAGATGCAGAACCCGGTGACCGGGTCCGGTGGCATGCTGATCGGCACCGTGGAGGAGGCCGGCCGTCGCTCCCCGCTGGGGCTGAAGGCGGGCGACCGGGTGGCCACCCTGGTATCGCTGACCCTGACCCCGCTGCGGATCCTCGACGGGCTGGCCCGCTGGGACGGGCGCAGCGAGCAGGTGCCTTGCGACGGATACGCGATGCTGTTCGCCCGGTCGATCGCCGCGGTGCTGCCGGCCGACCTGCACCCGGAGTTGTCGCTGGCGGTGCTGGACGTGTGTGGCGCGCCGGCGCTGACCGCCCGGGTGGTGGCCGAGCACGTGGCGCGCCGGCAGCGCGCGGGGGACCCGCGGCCGGTGACCGTGGCGGTGATCGGCGGCGCCGGTAAGAGCGGGTCGCTGTCGCTGGCCGCGGCGCGGCGGGCGGGCGCCGGTCGTACGGTCGGGGTGGTGCCGGTGGCGGCGGAGCGGGACGCGCTGGAGCGCGCCGGGCTGGCGTCGGTGGTCGCGTTGGCCGATGCCCGGGACCCGGTGGCCCTGTCGACGGCGGTGACCACCGCGCTGGGTGCCCCCGTGGATGTGACGGTGGTCTGCGTGGACGTGCGGGGCTGCGAGCACGGCGCGGTGCTGGCCACCGAGGACGGCGGCACGGTGATCTTCTTCTCGATGGCGACGAGCTTCGCGGCGGCGGCGTTGGGCGCGGAGGGCCTGGCGGCGGACGTGACGATGCTGGTGGGCAACGGGTACGTGCCGGGGCACGCGGAGCTGGCGTTGGAGCTGCTGCGCTCCGAGCCGGGGGTGCGTGGTCTCTTCGAGTCCCGGCTGGCGGCAGACTGAGAGCCATGACGAACCCCTCGACCTTGTACCGCGGCGGTGTGCTGCACTGTCCCGCCGACCCGAGCGCGACGGCGTTGCTGGTGCGCGGCGGCCGGATCGCCTGGCTGGGCGCGGCCGCGGACGCGCCGGCCGCCGACCGGGTGGTGGACCTCGACGGCGCGCTGGTGACGCCGGCGTTCGTGGACGCGCACGTGCACGCCACGGACACCGGGCTGGCCCTGGCGGGGCTGGACCTGGTGGCGGTGCGGTCGGCCGGTGAGCTGCTGGAGGCGGTGTCGGCGTTCGCGGCGGGCCTGCCGGCCGACGCGGTGGTGCTGGGGCACGGCTGGGACGAGTCGAACTGGTCGGATCAGGCCCTGCCGGACGCGGCGGCGCTGGACCGGGCGGCCGGGGGTCGGCGGGTGTACCTGTCGCAGGCGTCGATCCATTCGGCGCTGGTGTCGGCGGCGCTGCTGGCGGCCTGTCCGGAGGCGGCGGGCGCCCCCGGGTACGACCCGTCGGGGTGGCTGCGGCGCGACGCCCACCACGTGGTGCGGGCGGCGGCGCTGGGCTCGGTGTCGGCGGCGCAGCGGGTGGCGGCGCAGCGGACGGCGTTGCGGCACGCGGCGTCGCTGGGTATCGCCGCGGTGCACGAGTGCGGCGGGCCGGGCACGTCGGACGAGTCGGATTTCACCGGCCTGTTGGCGATCTCCGGCGACGGGGTGCCGGAGGTGTACGGGTACTGGGGTGAGCTGCTCGGCGCGGCGAAGGCGCGGGAACTGGGCGCGGTCGGCGCCGGTGGTGACCTGTACGCGGACGGGGCGTTGGGGTCGCGGACGGCGCACGTGTCGGCGGCGTACCTCGACGGTGAGCCGGGCGGCTGCGGGCACGGCTACGTCACCGCGGAGCAGGTGCGCGACCATCTGCTGGACTGTGCGGCGCACGGCCTGCAGGGTGGCTTCCACGCCATCGGTGACGCGGCGATCGGCACGGTGCTGGCGGGGTTCGCCGGGGCGGCGGAGAAGCTGGGCACCGACCGGGTGCGGGCGGCCCGGCACCGGGTCGAGCATGCGGAGATCATGAGTAAGCGGCTGATCGCCGGGTTCGTGGAGTACGGGATCGTGGCGAGCATGCAGCCGGCGTTCGACCGGTTGTGGGGCGGCGCGGGCCGGATGTACGAGTCGCGGTTGGGGCTTTCCCGGTCGTTGGAGTCCAACCCGATGGGTGCCATGCATTCGGTCGGGGTGGCGTTGGCGTTCGGGTCGGATTCGCCGGTGACGCCGCTGGACCCGTGGGGTTCGGTGCGGGCGGCGGCGGCGCACCACAATCCGACGCAGCGGATGAGCGTGCGGGCGGCGTTCGCCGCGCACAGCCGCGGCGGGTGGCGGGCGGTGCACCTGGACAACGAGGGTGTGCTGGCCCTGGGGGCGCCGGCGACGTTCGCGGTGTGGTCCACCCCGGCCGGGGTGGATCGGGGACTGCCGGTGCTGCTGGCCGAGGACCCGGAGCTGCGGGGTCCGGCGGACCCGACGCCGCTGCCGGTGTGCCGGGCCACGGTGCTGCGGGGTGACGTGATCTATGAGGAAGGGTCTTCGTGAGCGAGCGAACCATCGGTACGGCACGGCGGCGCGTCGCGCCGGCACCGAGCGAAGCGAGGTGACGGCGTGACGGGCAAGCTTGAGCTGGACCCGGCGTTGGTGGCGCGGGCGCGGGAGTTGGCGCGCCGGGCCGGGCAGCCGGTGGTGGATCTGGCGCGCAGCCACACCACGGTGTCGGTGGAGCGGGCGGTGCTGCGGCTGGCGGGGGTGACCGGGGCCGACCCGGACGGCATCCCGTGGGTCAATCGCCTGGTCGACGCGGTGGTCGCCGACGTGGGCCTGGGGCACGGGGTGGCGGCGCCGGTGTTCGAGGCGCTCGACCGCGAGGGCGTCACCGACGTGACGTTGCTGGCGCAGAAGGCCGCCGCCGGGTCGGTGCGGTTCAGCCAGCCCACCGGCAAGGCCGCCACGGCGGCGCGCCGGGCCGCGCGGCGGGCGGTGGCCGCCGGGATCCGGCAGGTCGACCGGCGTCGGGCCGAGCGGGACCGGCTGGTGAAGCGGTACGGGGATCCGAAGCAGCGGCCGTGGATCTACCTGATCGTGGCCACCGGGGACATCTACGAGGACATCCCGCAGGCGCAGGCCGCGGCCCGCGCCGGCGCGGACGTCATCGCGGTGATCCGGTCGACGGGGCAGTCGCTGCTGGACTACGTGCCGGAGGGCGCCACCCGGGAGGGCTTCGCCGGCACGTACGCCACGCAGGAGAACTTCCGGCTGATGCGGGCGGCGCTGGACGAGTCGTCGAGGGAGCTGGGCCGGTACGTGCGGCTGACGAACTACGCGTCGGGTCTGTGCATGCCGGAGATGGCGGCCCTGGCCGGTCTGGAGCGGCTGGACATGATGCTCAACGACTCGATGTACGGCATCCTGTTCCGCGACATCAACCCGATCCGCACGTTCGTCGACCAGCGGTTTTCCCGGCAGGTCCACGCCCGGGCGGGGATCATCATCAACACCGGTGAGGACAACTACCTGACCACCGCCGACGCCGTCGACGAGGCGCACACGGTGACCGTGTCGCAGCTGCTCAACGAGTACTTCGCGCACGAGGCCGGGCTGGCCGACTGGCAGCTGGGCCTGGGGCACGCGTTCGAGATCAACCCGGACGTGCCGGAGTCGTTCCGGCTCGAGCTGGCGCACGCGCTGCTGGCCCGGGAGCTGTTCCCCGATGCGCCGCTGAAGTGGATGCCGCCGACGAAGCACATGACCGGTGACGTGTTCCGCGGCAACCTCCTCGACGGGTTCTTCAACCTGGTCGGCACCATGACCGGGCAGGGCATCCTGCTGGTCGGCATGATGACCGAGGCGGTGGTCACGCCGTGGCTGTCCGATCGGGACATCGCCCTGCAGAACGTCCGGTACGTGCTCAACGCCGCCGGTGGGTTGCACGAGGACTTCGTGCCGGCGCCGGGCGGGTTCATCCAGCAGCGCGCCAACCGGGTGCTCGGCGAGGCCCTCGACCTGCTGGAGCGCATCGGCGACCAGTCGCTGTTGACGGCGATCGCCGAGGGCACGTTCGGCATCATGAAGCGGCCCGCGGACCGGGGCAAGGGCCTCGACGGCGTCGCCCGGCACGAGGCCGACTACTACAACCCGGCTACCGAGATCCTGGAAGGGCCGGCCGCATGAGCGCTGCGCAGACGGGCGCCGCCGGCGCCGACAAGACGATCGTCCGGCCGTACGGGGACACCACCGGCGACGGCATGGTGCAGGTGTCGTTCACCCTGCCGGTGCCGCACGACAAGCGCGCCGAGGGCGCGGCGGTGCAGCTGGCCAACAGGATGGGCATCGACCCGGCGATGCTGGTGCACGCCAAGCCCATCGGTGAGGGGTTCACCTTCTTCGTGGTGTACGGGCGGGTGAACCATCTGGTGGACCTCTCCGCGGTGCAGGTGGTGGAGCGGGACTTCCCGCTGCTGTCGGCCAAGGAGGTCAACGCGGTGGTGAAGCAGCAGTTGCGGCGAAAGCTGTCCGTGGTGGGGGCGTGCATCGGCACCGACGCGCACACCGTCGGCATCGACGCGATCCTCAACGTCAAGGGCATCGCCGGGGAGAAGGGCCTGGAGTACTACCGGGAGCTGAAGGTCACCAACCTGGGCGCGCAGGTCAGCGTCCCGGAGCTGGTGGAGGCCGCCCGGGCGGAGAAGGCCGACGCGGTGCTGGTGTCGCAGGTCGTCACCCAGCGCGACGCGCACCTGCACAACACCCGGGAGATGTCCGCGGCGTTCCGCGAGGCGCTGCCGGCGGGGAAGCGGCCGCTGCTGATCGTCGGCGGGCCGCGGTTCGACGAGTCGATGACCGGCGAGCTGGGCGTGGACCGGATCTTCGGCCGCGGCACCACCCCCGGTGAGGTCGCCAGCTACCTGGTGCACGCGTTGATCACGAGCAAGAAGGTGAAGGCATGAGCGATTCCCGGGTCGGGCTGACCGTCACCCACCGCCGGTACGTGCCGTACTCCCACGCCCACTACGCGGGCAACCTGGTCGACGGGGCGTACGCCCTGGGGCTGTTCGGGGACGTCGCCACGGAGGTGTGCATCCGCACCGACGGCGACGAGGGGTTGTTCGCCTCCTACTCCGACGTGCAGTTCAAGGCCCCCATGAAGGCCGGGGACGTCCTCGAGGTGAGCGCCACGGTGACCCGGGTGGGCACCCGCAGCCGCACCATCGACTTCGCCGCGCGGGTGGTGTGTCGGGGTCGGCCCGACAAGGGCGAGTCGGCCGCCGAGGTCCTCGCCGAGCCGATCGTGGCGGTCACCGCGACCGGCACGGTGGTCGTACCGCCGGCGGCGTGAACGTCGCCGTCTGCGCCGACGTCGGGTCCACGTACACCAAGGCGGCGGTGGTGGACCTCGACGGCGGCGCGCTGGTCGCGGCGGCGTCCGCGCCCACCACGGTCGGCACGGACGTGCTGCGGGGCCTGGACAGCGCCGTCGGCGCGGCCACCGCCGGGCTCGGTGTCGGCGACGCGCCGTGGTACGTCTGCTCGTCCGCCGGCGGCGGCCTGCGGCTGGCGGTCGTCGGCTACGAGCCGCTGGTCACCGCGCAGGCCGGCCGGCGGGTCGGCCTGTCCGCCGGGGCGAACGTGGTGCACGTGGCCGCCGGGCGGCTCGGCGCGGCCGAGCTGGCCGCGTTGCGCGCCGCCCGCCCCGACGTGGTGCTGCTGGTCGGCGGCACCGACGGCGGCGACGCCGACACGCTGACCCACAACGCGACCCGGCTGGCGAAGGCCCGCTGGCGGGTGCCGGTGGTCCTCGCCGGCAACGCCGACGCCCGCGCCGACCTGCGTGCCGTGCTGGCCGCCGCGAACGTGCCGGTGACCGTGGCCGACAACGTGCTGCCCCGCATCGGGGTGCTCGCCCCCGCCTCCGCGCGGGCGGCGATCCGGGAGGTGTTCCTGCGGCACGTCATCGGCGGCAAACGGCTCTCCCGGGGCACCCGCTTCGCCCGCCTGGTGCGGGCGGCCACCCCGGACGCGGTGCTCACCGGGGTGGAGGTCCTCGCCGACGCCCTCGGCGGTGACCTGGCCGTCGTCGACGTGGGCGGCGCGACCACCGACGTGTACTCGGTGCTCACCCCCGACGAGCGGGACAGCGGGCCGGGTCGGGAGGTCGCCGGCACCCTGTGGCGGGCCCGCACCGTCGAGGGTGATCTGGGCATGCGGTGGAGCGCCCCCGGCGTGGTCCGCGCCGCCGCCGAGGAACGCCTGCTCACCCCCGCCGAGCAGGAATCGCTGGCCGCCGCGGCGGCGGTGCGCGCCGCCGATCCGGCGCTGCTGCCCGGCGGCGCCGAGGACCGGGCGACCGACGCCCGCATCGCGGCGCTCGCCGCCACGGTGGCGCTGCGCCGGCACGCCCGCGGCGCCGCCACCGGGGAACGCGCCGGGCGGGACCTGCGCGACGTGCGGCTGCTCGTCGGCTCCGGCGGGGTGCTGCGGCACGCCGCCCCCGCCGACGCCGCCGGGGTGCTCGACGCCGTGCTGACCGACCACGCCGGCGGGTGGCCCCTGCCGCGGGCCGCCCGGCCCATCGTCGACGTCGACTACGTGCTCGCCGCCGGCGGACTGCTCGCCGCGGAGCATCCGGCGGCGGCGCGGGATCTGCTGCGGCGGCACCTCGACCGGTGACCGCGCGTCGCGCCGGGACGCCGGACCGCCACGCATCGAGACGCGCCGACGCGACACGCCGTGGCGCAACACACGACAGGCCCGGGTGGGTTGACAGCGGCGGGGGTCCACGCCGTACCGTCTTTGAGTCCTACCACGGGAAGCGGCTGTTGTTCGCTTCGTCCCTTCGTCCGCTGGCCGAGCGACACTTATGCACCTCGTCGCGGCGGCCAGGTCCAGCGGGCGGGGGTCGGCGGGGCGGCGCGAACCGGCCGCGGTTACCGGTGTACGGGCAGGGTGAAAGGCACGGCCAGTAGACAACGGCCAGGCGGGGGCAGCCAGTCCACGTCGGGTCGGTCCGAAGGTCGGCGTCGATCACTCTCGCCCCACCGGCCGGGAAGGGCCTGGGAGCATCGGGGCGCGGCGCGAGCCGCGCCCCGATTTCGTCGGTCCACGGAGTATCACGGCCTGGCCGTGGGCGCGCTACGCCGCGACCGCCGCGACGTCGACGGCGAACTGCTGGCCAAGACCTACCCACCACGAGAACGTGCAGTTCTACGGCAACCCACTGCGTCGACATCGACGGCGAACTCGCCCAGCTCGACGCTGACGGCTACCGGCCGCTGCGGCTGCCAAACTGGCGGCGCGAGGTTGACGCTCCTGAGCGATAAGGGATCCGGTTGTGAGCGAGGGTGACAGGTTGTAGCCGTTCGCCCCTGGGTTCGCGCCGGTGACGCCGTAGTCAGCCCGGCACAGCGACCGGGGCGGTGGTTGGAGCCGGCCGGTTCATCAGCCGCCAGGTGTGCCTGCGGATCAGGGGGTCAAGGGTGACCAGCAGATACGCCGTTCCCACGATGAGGATGCCGCCGGTGGCGCCGAGCGTGGACGCGAGCACGCCGCCGACGAGCCCGCCGAGCGGGATACCGGCCCACGCCAGGCCGCCGACCGCGCCGAGGACACGCGCCCGCAGGTCGGCTGGGATGCGTTCGAACTCCGCAGCGGACAGCAATGGGTTGATGGCCCCGATCAGCACCCCGCCGACGAGCGCGACGCCCGCGATGACGGGCAGTCCGACGGGCAGCGCCAGCACGAAGATCCGCGGGACGGCACCGAGCAGGAAGGCCACGGCGTACGTGCGCCACCGCGGCAATCGGGCGCCGTACACCGACACGAGCAGCGACCCTACGAAAGCTCCGGCGCTCACCGCGCCGAACACAAGCCCGACTGGTGCAGCGTCATCAAAACGCTCGGCCGCCCACACCGGGATCAGCACCGCCGTCATTGCCTGGTCGAGCAGGTTGGTCAGCAGCACCATCGCGACGATCGCCCGTAGCAGCGGATCACGCCGGACGAAGCGCAGCCCGGCCCCGAGGTCGGCGAGGTAGCCGCCGACACCGGTGCGGTGGCCCACCTCGGCCGGGTCGGGTTCGGCCCGCCGGACCCGGACCAGTGTCGCCACCAGCGCGGCGGCGAGCAGGAAGCTGGCCGCGTCCAGCGCGATGACCGCGGGAGCGCCGACCAGAGCGATCAGCACTGCGCCCAACGGCGCCCCGATCAGCGACCCGAGGCGCTGCACGCTGTCGGCCAGCCCGGCGGCACGCTCGTTACTCCAGCCGGCGGCGGCCGCGACATCGGGCACCATCGCGTACTTCGCGTTATCCGACGGCCCGCGGAACAGCCCGACCACCCCGACCAGCACGAGCAGGACTGGAAAGGCGAGCAGGCCAGCGGCGTACAGCAGGGGCACCACGCCGAGCACGAGCCCGGCGATCAGGTCACCGCCGCCGCTGGCCATCCGCGGCCCCACGCGGTCGATCAGCGGTCCGCCGAGTACGCGCGCCGCGACCAGGGCGCCCATCTCCACGAACGCGGTGACGCCGGTCAGAAGGGCGTCGCCGGTGGTCTGCAGCACGAACCAGGGCACCGCCACAACCGACATCCGGGTCCCGGTGACCGAGACCGCCTCGGCGATGAGCAGCCCGTACGCGGACCGCCGCCTCACGGTCGGTCCCCGCCCACTGCGTCGGAGGGTTCATCGGCTGTGGTGCCGGACGATTCAGTACCCGCGTTGACGGGCCCGCCGACGGACGCGGTTCGCGTAGCCAACAGTGCGTCCAGTTGGCCGCGCCGGGGGAAGATCTGGAACTGCGTGGTCATCGCGACGCGTTCCGATCCGTCACTGGCCCGGTCCGCCGCCCGGTCCCGATACCGCACCAGCAGGGCCATCACGTCGTCGGCGAGTTCCTGCGCCTCGGCGGCGCTGAGGCTGACCGTGAGGTCGCTCATGCTGGCCGCCCGTACCCACTCCTGCGGCCAGTCGGCCAGCTCGGTGATGGACCGCTCGACGTTCTCCGCGTACATCCGCGCGACCGTGCGCAGGTACGCCTCGCCGAGTTCACGCTCCGGCGCGTCCCGGTCGGGAGCGTCGAACCAGGTCGAGCGATGCACGGCGCGCCAGAAGCGTTCCCGGCCGCGGCCCAGCTCGGGCGCGTCGGTGACGAAGCCGTGAGCGGCCAGTGTGCGGAGGTGGTAGCTGGTCGCTGCGCTGGACTCACCGAGTCGGGAGGCCAACTGGGTGGCGGTCTGCGGTCCTTCATGGCGCAGCGAGCCGAGCAACCGCAGGCGCAGTGGATGGGCTACACCGCGTAGCGTCCGTGCGTCGAGAACTACGTCCTGCGTGGAGTCGTACCCAGGCTTGTGCGGATCCTCGGTCGTCATCATGCCAAGATAACTATGCAAAGGATTCGTTGCAACGGGTTGTTGGCATGGTCTGAGTCGCGACTGCGGACCGTTCGATCGAGACGCTTCGTAGAAGTAGCCGACGGCCGCACCCCGGTAGCCGCTGGCGCCGGCGCCCCGGGATCAACACGTACGTCGTCGCGCCACCGGGTCCGACAGGCGGCTCAGCTGCCGGCCGGGCGGGCCCGTACGTGCAGCCGCTCACCCTGCGGGCCGAACAGGGTGAGCAGCTCCGCCGGGTGCGGATCGGGGTTGGCGACCGCGTGCGGCAGTCGGGTGTCGAACTCGGCGACCTCGCCGGGGCTCAGCAGCAGGTCATGCTCGGCCAGCAGCAGCCGGACCCGCCCGGACAGCACGTACAGCCACTCGTAGCCCTCGTGGGTCTGCTGTTCCGGCTCGGCGGGAGTGTGCGGCGGCAGGATCTGCTTGAACGCCTGCAGGCCGCCCGGACGGCGGGTCAGCGGCAGGAACGTGATGCCGTGGCGGACGATGGGGCGCGGATGCACCCGAGGGTCACCGGTGGCGGGCGCGCCGACCAGCTCGTCCAGCGGCACCTGGTAGGCCCGGGCCAGGGGCAGCAGCAGCTCCAGGGTGGGCCGGCGGCCACCGGACTCCAGGCGCGACAGGGTGCTCACCGAGATGCCGGTGGTCTCGGCGAGTTGGGCGAGGGTGACGCCGCGGCGGGTCCGCAGCGCGCGCAGCCGGGGACCCACCGCGGCCAGCACCGCCGACTCCTCGTTTGCCATACCGGCAACATTACTTGCCGCAGCTGCCGGGCCGGGGCACGGTGGGCCCCGACGACGAAACGAGGGAGGCGACGATGCGCGACAGCTACGACGTGGTGGTGATCGGCGGAGGCGCGGCCGGGCTCGGCGGGGCGCTGACCCTGGCCCGCGCGCGGCGGTCCGTGCTGGTGGTGGACGCGGGACAGCCGCGCAACGCGCCCGCCGGACGGATGCACAACTACCTGGGCCGCGACGGCACCCCACCGGGCCAACTGCTGGCCGACGGCCGCGACGAGATCAGCCGGTACGGCGGCGAGTTCGTCGCCGCGACCGCCGAGGACGTGCGCCGCGACGGCGACGACTTTCTGGTCCGCCTCGACGACGGGCGGGCGGTGCGGGCCCGCCGGCTGCTGGTGACCACCGGGCTGGTCGACGAACTGCCGGACGTGCCCGGGCTGGCCGAGCGGTGGGGACACGACGTGCTGCACTGCCCGTACTGCCACGGCTGGGAGGTCCGCGACCAGCGCATCGGCGTGCTGGCCACCGGGCCGCTCGCGGTGCACCAGGCGCAGTTGTGGCGGCAGTGGAGCCGACACGTGACGCTGCTGCTGCACGGCCTGGCGAAGCCGGAGGGCGAGGAGGCCGAACGGCTGGCCGCCCGGGGCATCGCCGTCGTCGACGGCCCGGTCGCCGGACTGGCGGTGACCGGCGACGCGCTCACCGGGGTGCGGCTGGCCTCCGGCGAGGTCGTGGACCTCGACGCCGTGGTGGTGGCCGCCCGGCTCACCGCCCGCTCCGGGGTCCTGCGCTCGCTCGGGCTGAAGCCGGTCGACGTGGAGCTGGGCGGTCACGTCGTCGGCGCGCAGATTCCCGCCGACGCGACCGGCGCCACCGCCGTACCCGGGGTGTGGGTGGCGGGCAACGTCGCCGACGTGCGGGCGCAGGTGATCACGGCCGCGGCGGCCGGACTCAACGCCGCCGCGGCGATCAACGCCGACCTGATCGCCGCGGACACCGACGACGCGGTCGTCCGCTACCGGCACGATGCGCACCGGATGTTCGAACGGGCCGCCTGGGAGGAGCGCTACCAGGCGCGGCCGGCGCTGTGGAGCGGACGGCCCAATCCGCAGCTGGTGACCGAGGCCGCCGAGCTGGCACCCGGGCGGGCGCTGGACGTGGGCTGCGGCGAGGGCGCGGACGCCATCTGGCTCGCCGAGCGGGGCTGGCAGGTCACCGGGGTCGACATCGCCGAGACCGCGCTGCGACGGGCCGCGGACCACGCCGCCGCAGCCGGTGCGGACGTCGCCGGGCGGATCACCTGGACCCGGGCGGACCTGCGCGAGCAGCCGCCCGCGGCCGGCCGGTACGACCTGGTGTCGGCGCAGTTCATGCAGCTGCCGCCCGACGCGCGGCGGGCGTTGTTCGCCCGGCTGGCCGACGCGGTGGCGCCCGGCGGGACCCTGCTGATCGTTGGGCACCACCCGTCGGACCTGCGCACCAGCGCGCACCGCCAGCACTTCCCGGACATGATGTTCACCGCCGAGGAGGTGGCCGCCTCGCTCGACCCCGGGCAGTGGCAGGTGGGCGCGGCCGAGACCCGGCCGCGAGCCGCGGTGGACCCGGACGGCCGGGACATCACCATCCACGACGCCGTGCTGGTGGCCCGCCGCCGCTGAGGGCCGACGCCCGGGGGAGCGGCCGCCTCTCCCGGCCGGGCGGAAGGCCGCGGCGGGCCGGCGCCCGGCCGCACCCGGCCGCGGCGGCGGTGGACCGCCCCGGCCGGGTAGCCTTCGGCGCGTGATCGTGGTGAGGTGCCGGTGACGACGCTCGACCGGGAAGACACGCGTGCCACCGACGGGGCACGCGAGGGCGGACACGCGCGTCCGCTGCCGCTGAAAGTGGCCGCGCCGATGGCCATCGTGGCCGGGCTGGCGCTGCTGGGCGCGTTTCCCCCGTACGGGCTGTGGCCGCTCGCGCCGGTCGGCGTGGCACTGCTGGCCGCCGCGACGCACCGGCGGCGGCTGCGCGCCGGCGCCGGGCTGGGCTTCCTGACCGGGGTGGCCCTGTTCGCGCCGCTGCTGGAATGGACGAACCTGCACACCGGCTACCTGCCGTGGGTGCTGCTGTCCCTGCTGCAGGCCGGCTACCTGGCCCTGCTCGGCGCGGCCACCGCCTGGGTGACACCCCTGGTGCAGCGGCACCGGTGGGCGTGGCCGGTGGTGACCGGGCTGCTGTGGGTGGGGCAGGAGGCGCTGCGGGACCGCACCCCGTTCGGTGGGTTCCCGTGGGGGCGGCTCGCGTTCAGCCAGGACTCCTCGCCGCTGCTGCCGCTGGCCGCGCTCGGCGGCGCCCCGCTGGTCACCTTCGCCGTCGCGCTCGCCGGCGGGCTGCTGGTCGCCCTCGGCTGGCGCGACTGGCGCCACCAGGCCGGGCAGTGGCGGCCGGTGGCCGGGCTGCTCGCCGCGCTGGCCGTCGTCCTCGGCGCCGGCTCGGCCGTGCCGGTCGGCGTGCGCGGCGGCGGCGACCGCGTCACGGTGGCCATCGTGCAGGGCAACGTGCCCCGGCTGGGCCTGGACTTCAACGCCCAACGCCAGGCCGTGCTCAACAACCACGTCGACGCCACGCTGACCCTCGCCGCGCAGGTCGCCGCCGGCGCGCAGCGCCGCCCCGACCTGGTGGTGTGGCCGGAGAACTCCAGCGACATCGACCCGCTGCGCAACCCCGGCGCCGGGGACCGGATCTCCCAGGCCGCCGATGCCATCGGCGCGCCGATCCTGGTCGGCGCCGTGCTGCTCGGTCCGGGCGTCGGGCAGGTCCGCAACGCGGGCCTGCTGTGGCGCCCCGGCAGCGGCGCCGACCTCGACCAGCTGTACACCAAGCGGCACCCGGTGCCGTTCGCCGAGTACGTCCCGCTGCGCGCGATCGCCCGCAAGATCAGCGCCGAGGTCGACCGGGTCCGCTCCGACTTCGTCGCCGGCACCAGCCCCGGCGTGCTCGACCCGGGGCCGGCGGTGCTCGGCGACGTGATCTGCTTCGAGGTCGCCTACGACGGCATCGTCCGGGACACCGTCACCGGCGGCGCGCAGCTGCTGGTGGTGCAGACCAACAACGCGACCTTCGACGTCGCCGAGGCCCGCCAGCAGCTGGCCATGGTGCGGCTGCGGGCGGTCGAGCACGGCCGGTCCGCGCTGATGGCCTCCACCGTCGGGGTGTCCGGGTTCGTTACCCCGGACGGGCGGGTAGACGGTGCGACCGGATTCAACACCGCGGCCGTGGTGGTCCGGCAGATGCAGCTCGGGGACGGTCGTACGGTGGCCACCCGGGTGGGGGTGTGGCCCGAGCTGGCCCTCGCCGCGCTCGCCGTCGCGGCCCTTGCCGGCGCGGCGGTACTGCGCCGCCGCCGGGAGGACGCCCCCGGCTAGGACGACGGGAGCCGGTACGTCGGCGGAAGGCGGTAGCACGGTGGGCGAGGCAGCCGACGGTCGTACGGTCGGCCATCCCGGGGTGGGGCGGGTCCTCGTGGTCATCCCCACCTACAACGAGGCCGACAACGTGACCCGGATCGTGGCCCGGGTCCGCGAGGCCGCGCCCGGGGTGGAGATCCTCGTCGCCGACGACAACAGCCCCGACGGCACCGGTGCGATCGCTGAAACCCTCGCCCGCATCGACCCTCAGGTGCACGTGCTGCACCGCGAGGGCAAGGAAGGGCTCGGCGCGGCCTACCTGGCCGGTTTCGCCTGGGCCCGGCGGCGCGGCTACGACGCCGTGGTGGAGATGGACGCCGACGGCTCGCACGCCCCGGAGGACCTCCCGGCGCTGCTGGACGCCGCCCGCGACGCCGACGTGGTGATCGGCTCCCGGTGGACGCGCGGGGCGCGGGTGGTGAACTGGCCCCTGCGCCGGCTGCTGCTGTCGCGCTGCGGCAACCTGTACGCGCGGCTCGCGCTGCGCATGCCCGTCTCCGACGCGACCGGCGGCTACCGGGTGTACCGGTCGACGGCGCTGGACGCGATCGACCTGGCGTCGGTCTCCTCCCGGGGGTACGCCTTCCAGGTGGAGCTGTCCCGGCTGGCGCACCGCGCCGGGGTGCGGATGGTCGAGGTGCCGATCACCTTCGCCGAGCGGGAGCACGGCGACAGCAAGATGAGCCCGCTGATCGTGGCCGAGGCGCTGTGGCGGATCACCGGGTGGGCGGTGCAGGACCGGCGTACGGCGGTGCGGCGGGGCCTGTACGGCACCGCCGACGGTCAGGTCCGGTGGCCCTGAGCGGTGTCGTGTCATGCTGGACAGGGCGGGTTTCCGGCCGCCCCAGGCAGATGAGGTGACATGCGCCGAGGACTGAGGTTCGTACCGCCGGCCCTGCTGCTGCTCGCGGTGCTGGAGCTGACGGTGTTCGTGCTGGTGGGCCGGGGGATCGGGTTCGGTGCCGCGGTGCTGCTGGTGTTCGCGGCGTCCCTGCTCGGGCTGGTGCTGTTGCGCCGCGAGGGGATGCGCGCGTGGCGGGGCTTCCGGGCCGCCGTCGAGTCCCGGCAGCCGCCGGGCCCGCAGGTGACCGACGGGCTGGTGGGGCTGGCGGGGGCGTTGCTGCTGGCGACGCCGGGGCTGCTCAGCGGTGTGGTCGGGCTGTTGCTGCTGGTGCCGCCGCTGCGCCGGCTCGCCCGCGTCGGCGTGCAGCGTGCCGCGGAGCGCCGGGTGTCGTCGATGGTCGCCGGTGACCTGTTCGGCCCGCGCCGGGTCCGGGTGCGTCGGGGCGCGCCGCGGCACGAGCCGGCGCCCCCGCAGCCGGTGACCGACCCGGGTCGGGCCATCGAGGGTGAGATCATCGAGCCCGGCCGGTCCTGAACCAGGCATGACGAAGCGCCCCCGGGAGAAACTCCCGGGGGCGCTTCGGCGTTTGGTGGCTCAGGCGCGGCCGCGGCGGGTGCGGACCTCCTGCAGCCGCTCGGCCAGGATGTCCTCCAGCTCCGCGATGGAGCGGCGCTCCAGCAGCATGTCCCAGTGCGTACGCGGCGGCTTGGCCTTCTTCTGCTCAGGCTCGTTGCCGTCGACCAGCCGGGCGACGCTGCCGTCGAACTTGCACTCCCAGGTCATCGGGACCTCGGCGTCCACGGCGAACGGCACCTCGAACTGGTGGCCCTTGGCGCACAGGTACTCGCGGGTCTGCCGCGGCGCGAGCTCGGTGTTGCGATCGGATTCATAGCTCACCGCGCCCAGGCGGCTTCCGCGCAGCATACGGTCGCCCATGATCGACTTCCCCTCGTTCGTGGTGCTGGTCTACACGTGTAACGGTCCGTCGCCGCCGAGGCATTCCCGCCCGGGTGGGTGATCCGGCCCCGCGACCCCTGCAAGGGTAGCCGGCCATGACCGGAACCCGGCGGGGTCGTCCCCGGCCGGGTCGAAACGGTGGAGTGTTTCTGCCGTCAAAGGGGATGTTAGCCGCCCGAGGCGGCCGGCAGCGCGGGTGTCAGCCGTGCCAGGTGTGCGGGAGGTGACGATGACCAGTGACGCGCCGGTCGAGGCCCGGCCGCCCGGCGGGAAGACCTTCTTCGGTCACCCGCGGGCGCTGTCGACGCTGTTCCTCACCGAGATGTGGGAACGGTTCAGCTTCTATGGCATGCGGGCGATCCTGGTGCTCTACCTCACCGCTTCGGTCGCCGACGACGGCCTGGCCATCCGGGAGTCCACCGCCAACGCCGTGTACGGCACCTACAACGCGATGGTGTACCTGATGGCGCTGCCCGGCGGTTGGGTCGCCGACCGGCTGATCGGGGCCCGGCGCAGCGTGCTGTGGGGTGGCGTGGTCATCGCGGCCGGCCACTACGTGATGGCGATCCCGGCCCGGTGGACCGTCTTCGCCGGGATGGCGCTGATCGTGCTCGGCACCGGGCTGCTCAAACCCAACATCTCGACCATGGTCGGTGACCTGTACGACCGGGACTCCCCGCGCCGCGACGCCGGGTTCTCCATCTTCTACATGGGCATCAACCTGGGGGCGTTCATCGCGCCACTGGTCACCGGCTTCCTCGGCGAGAAGATCAACTGGCACCTGGGCTTCGGCGCCGCCGCGATCGGCATGACCTTCGGGGTGGCGCAGTACGTCCTGGGCCGGCGCAACCTCGGCGAGGCCGGCGCCCGACCCGTCGACCCGCTGCTCGGCGCGGACCGGCGCCGGGCGCTGACCCGCATCGGCCTGGTCACCCTGGCGGTGCTGGTGCTGCTCGCCGTCCTCGCCCTGGCCGGGCTGTTCACCGTCAACAGCGTGGTGAACCTGCTCACCATCGTCACCGTGCTGGTGACCATCGGCTACTTCGCCCGGATCCTCACCGACCAGGAGATCAGCGGAACCGAGCGCAGCCGGATGAAGGCGTACCTGTGGCTGTTCGTCTTCGCCGCGGCGTTCTGGCTGATCTACGACCAGGCCGGGTCGGTGCTGAACATCTTCGCCGCCGACAAGACCGACCGGGACGTGCTCGGGTTCACCTTCCCGGCGTCCTGGCTGCAGTCGGTCAACCCGATCCTGATCATCATCGGCGCGCCGCTGGCCGCCTGGCTGTGGCTGCGCCTCGGGCACCGGGTCTCCACCCCGGTGAAGTTCGGCGTCGGTCTGGTCCTCAACGGACTGTCGTTCGTGCTGATGGCCGCCGCCGCCCAGGCCGCCGTGGGCGGTGACCTGGTCTCCCCGTGGTGGCTGGTGGCCGTGTACGCCATCCAGGTCGCCGGCGAGCTGTCCCTGAGCCCGGTGGGCCTGTCGGCCACCACCAAGCTCGCCCCGGTCAAGTACGCCAGCCAGATGCTGGGCCTGTGGTTCCTCGCCACCGCCGTCGGTGACGCGATCGGCGGTCAGGTGGCGCGGCTGGCCGAGTCGTGGCCCGAGCCGACGTACTTCCTCACCTTCGGCCTGGCGTCGGTGGCGCTGGGCCTCGGCGCGCTGATGTTCGCCCGGCAGATCCGGCAGTTGATGGCCGGCATCCACTGACCGGCCCGGCCGTCACACCATCGGGGTCGGCGGTAGCGGTAGCGGCAGCCCGGGCAGCCCGTCGATGCTGGTCGCCACATGCTCCTTGCCGGCGAAGTACGCGCTCAGCGACGCGTCGTCCTCGCGGGCGAAACGCCTGCCGTGCAGGTCGCGGTCGGCCTCGTAGGCCATCAGCGGCACCGCGTAGCCGCAGGTGTCGCGGATCAGCTCGGCGTGGACCACCACGATCGCCCGCAGGCCGTGCACGCTGGCGTCGACGTCGGGGAAGAGCCGGAACAGCCCGGCCCAGCGGGGATCGTCGCGGAACACCGGCTCGCCCCGCCCGTGCACCCGCACAATGTTCGGCGGGCCGGAGAAGGCGCACCACATCAGCGTGATCCGGCCGTTCTCCCGCAGGTGGGCGATCGTCTCGGCGTTGCTGCCGGCGAAATCCAGGTAGGCGACCGTGCGGTCGTCGACCACGGCGAGACAGCCGCGCAGGCCCTTCGGGGACAGGTTGATCGTGCCGTCGCCGGCCAGCGGCGCGGTGGCGGTGAAGAACATCGGCTGCTCCTCGATGAAGGAGCGGAGCCGGCCGTCGATGCGTTCGTACGTCTTTCCCACCCCGGCATCATCGCCGCCGGCGGGGGCGTTCCGCTGTCCCGTCCCAGCCTGCGGTGACGTGCGGGCGATCACTCCCGGCGGGTGCCCCGGTGACCGCGTGGGGGTGGCGAGGCGAGGCCGACCGGGTGGCGGCGTGGGTGTCAGGCGTTGTCCGGTTGGCGGGAGCTGAGCCGGGCCAACGCGCCGGCGAGGTCGCTGACCTGGTCGGCGAGCTGCGCGGCCCGCCGCTGGGCCAGGTCCCGGTCGGCCTCGGCGGACTCCAGCCGTACGGTCAGCTCCGCCAGCCGGGCCTGGACGGCGGCGGCGGCCTCGCGCGCGCCGGCCAGCTCGGCCGCCAGGCCGTCCCGCTCACCCGTCCGGCCCGCCAGCTCCGCGCCGATTGCGGCGGCCGCCGCCACGGCCTCCTGTCGTGCGGCCTCCGCCCGGCCCCGGGCGTCGTCCGCCTGCCGCCGAACGTTGTCGGCCTCGGCGGCGTCCGCGCGGGCCCGCGCCGCCTCGGCCCGGGCGGCGTCGGCCTCCGCGCGGGCCTGCGTGGCCTCCGCGCGCAGCCGCTCGGCCCGCTCCAGGGCCGCACCGGCCGAGCGGGTGGCCCGCTCGGCGTCCCCCCGCGCGGCATCCCGCTCGGCGGTCAGGTCGGTCAGCCGGCGCCGTTCGCCCGCCAGCTCCGACCGGACGGTACGCAGCTCGGCGCGGGCGGCGTCGCGGTCCCGTTCGGCCTGCACCCGCAGCGCCTGCGCCGCGCTGGCCTCCCGCCGGGCCTCGTCCCGAGCCGTCTCGGCCTGCTCCGCCCGCCCGACGGCGCGGCCGGCCTCCTCGCCGGCCCGCTCCGCCCGTTCCCGGGCCGCATCCCGGTCGGCGGCGGCCGCGCGGGCCTCCTGCCGGGCGCGGACCGCCGCCGCGGCGGCGTCCTCGGCGTCGCGGCGGGCCTCGTCCCGCTCGGTGTGCGCGGCCGCCACCTGGGCGGCCGCCTCGGCGCGCAGCTGCGCGAGCTGCCGTTCCACCCCGGCGGGGGAGAGCTCCGCGTGCAGCGCCTCGGTGAGGGTGTCCACGATCTGGTCGAGCCGGTCCACCGCCTCCCACGTGCGGGCGACCTGGCCGGGCAGGCCCGGGGAGTTGCGGTGGCGCATCCGGGAGTTGCGCGACGCCCGCTGGCAGGCGCCGTCGTTGTCCCGGCAGTACCGGAACGGCCGGCCCGCACCGGCGCGCTGCGGCACCTCCCGTCCACAGTGGGCGCAGGGGCGGGTGTCGGCGGGGGTGGCCTGGACGTCCATCGAGCGCGAAGTCTAGTGGTGGGCCGGTCCGGGTCAGCCTTCGGCGCTGGCCCTGGCCCTGCCCCGGCACGCGCCCGCGCCGGCCGACCGGCTGGTGCGGCGTACCGTCGCGGCGCGGATCGCCGCCGGTGACCTGGATGGCACCGTTGGCCGGCACCATGGTCCGGCGCCACCACGACACCGGCCGGTAGGGTGCCGGGGTGCCCCTCTCGCCGTACATCGCGCGGATGCGCAAGCTCATCGGCCACGATCTGCTCCTGCTGCCCGGCGTGACGGCCGTCGTGCGCGACGACGCCGGGCGGCTGCTGCTGGCCCGCCGCGGTGACAACGGCCGATGGTCGCTGCCCGCCGGGGTGGTCGACCCGGGCGAGCAGCCGGCCGACGCCGTGCTGCGGGAGGTCTTCGAGGAGACCGGGGTGCGGGTCGAGATCGAACGCGTCGGCGGCGTCGCCACCCATCCGGTGGTCTACCCCAACGGCGACGCCTGTGAATATCTCAACGTCTGGTTCCGCTGCCGCCCGGTCGGTGGGACGGCCACCGCGGACGGCGAGGAGTCCCTCGAGGTCGGCTGGTTCCACCCCGACGGCCTGCCCGAGCTGGACGACTGGTCACGGCTGCGGATCGACACCACCATCGGCGAGGACGCCCCCACCTGGCACGCCCGGCCGGGCGAGCGGCACCCCGCGCTGGGGCAGCCCGACGCGCTCTGACCCCGGCCGCCTGGCCCGCGTCGGCGCGGTCAGGGGGTGGCGACCGCCGCGCGGGACCGGTCGGCGGCGATGCGTACGGCCAGGGCGGCCAGCACGCTGCCCATCACGTACCGCTGGGCGCGCGCCCACGCGGGCCGCCGGACCAGGAACGCCGACACCGTTCCGGCGGTGAGCACGATCAGCCCGTTCACCGTCAGGGCGATGACGATCTGGGTGAAGCCGAGCAGCAGGCTCTGCACCGCCACGTGCCCGCGCGTCGGGTCGATGAACTGCGGCAGCAGCGACACGTACAGGATGGCGATCTTCGGATTGAGCAGGTTGGTGACCAAACCCATGGTGAACAGTCGCCGCGGCCGGTCCGGCGGCAGCGGCGGCGCCGGGGTGAACGCGGACCGGCCGCCGGGGCGCAACGTCCGCCAGGCCAGCCACAGCAGGTACGCCGCCCCGGCCAGCTTCACCGCCGCGTACAGCGGGGGCACCAGCACGAACACGGTGGCGATGCCGGCGACCGCCGCGGCCAGGTAGACCAGGAACCCGACGGCCACGCCGAGCAGCGACACCAGCCCGGCCCGGCGGCCCTGGGTCACCGACCGGGACACCAGGTAGACCATGTTCGGGCCGGGCGTGAGCACCAGGCCCAACGCGACCAGACCGATTCCCACCAGCGCGCCGACCGTGACCACGTGCCCTCCCACCGCTTCGCCTGCCGCGACCCTACGCGCCCGCGCCCGTGCCCGGCGGTCCCGGCCACGCCGGCTCAAGGGGCGGGCCTGGCCCGCGCCGCCATCGAATTCCTCGCCAACGGCGCGCGAACAGTTGCGGGCCTGCGGTCACCGCCGACGGCGGCCGGCGATCTCGCCCGTCTCGTCCTCCCGCCAGGTGCGCAGCAGCAGGCTCACCCACGTCCGGTACGGTGGCCACCCGTCGCTGATCCGGGTCAGCGTGTCGTCGTCGACGTCCCCGTCGAGGCGGTACGCGTCCCGGACCGCCTGGCGCAGCCGCGGCTCGTGCCGGGGCGCCACGTCCGGGGTGCCGGCGCCGCGCAGCAGGATCAGCTCGGCGGAGAACGGACCGATCCCGGGCAGCGCCGCCAGCTCGCGCAGCGCCTCGGACGGCGGCAGCTCCCGCAGCCGGCCCGCGTCGAGCCGCCCGTCCAACGCCGCCGCGGCCAGCCCGCACAGCCACTCCGGTTTCCGGCCGGCCAGGCCGCCCATGCTGGTCAGGGCTTCGACGCCGCGCAGCAGCTCGGCGGGGCCGGGGAACGCGGTGACCGGCCCGCCGGGCAGCTCCACCGGGGTGCCGAGCCGCTCGGTCAGCCGGGCCTTGACCGTGGCGGCCTGGGTGATCCGGATCCGGTGGCTGATCACCGCCCAGCACGCCGCCTCGTACGGGGACCAGAACGTCACCGGGCGCAGACCGGGGTAGCGGCGCTGCAACCCGCCTACCACCGGATCCCGCTCCCCGATCGCGGTGAAGTTGGAACCGTCGACGTCCAGGGAGAGGATCCGGCGCAGCTGCGCCCGCACGGCCGCCCCGTCGGGCGGGTCGGCGGGGGAGTGTGCCTGCGCGTGCACCACGCCGTCGGCGTCCTGCCGGACCCGCAGCCCGACCGGGGTCCACCGGCCGTCGAGCGGGAACGCCAGGCGCAGCACCGGGTCGCCCGCGCCGACGTACCGGGCCGGGGCGAAGCCCTCCAGGAAGCGGATGCTGGCCGCCAGCGAGAACGGCCCGCGCGGGGTCAGCGTGAAGGTGATCGGTGTCGAGGTCATCACCGCAGGTCTACCAACCCGTACCGACATTCCCGGGCGGCGCGCCGCACCGACGGCTGCGCGGGGGGACTCGCCAGGACCGGCTCGGCGGGCGACACTACCGAAATGTCGATCGAGCTACGTGCCGCGTCCACCCCCACCGCGCCAGGTCTGCTGCTGCGCCCGTGGCGGGACGACGACGTGGCCGCGCTGCTGGCGGCGTACCGGGACCCGGTGCTGCGCAGCTGGACCCGGTACCCGGTCAGCACCACCGCCGACGCCCGCGCGTTCCTGCGGCGCAGCCGGCAGGGCTGGGCGGCCGGCCGGCGGTTCAGCTTCGCCGTGCTGGAGCCGGGGCCGGACGGCGAGCGGCTGGTGGCCAACGTGGTGCTCAAGGACGTCACCCCCGGGCGCCCGTACGCGGAGGTGGGTTACTGGACCGCCGCGCCGGCCCGGGGGCGGGCCGTGGCGCCGCGCGCGGTCACCGCCGTCAGCGACTGGGCGTTAGGCCGCTTCGCGGCGGGCGGGCTGACCCGGCTGGAGTTGCTGCACCAGGTGGACAACCCCGCCTCCTGTCGGGTGGCGGAAAAGAGCGGGTACGTCTTCCAGGAGGTGCTGCCGGCCCGGCCACCGTTCCCCCGCGACGGGCACCGGCACGTGCGCTGGCGGTCTAGCCGCGCCCGGCTGGCACACCCTCCGGTCGTCTCCTCCACATTCGACCAGGATTGACCATGCCGGGAAGCCGACTACATTTTCGCGGCGCGCGCGCTCGGCGCTGTCCTTCCTGGGCATCGGCCTGAAGACCCCGGTCGTGTCGTGGGGCATCATGATCAGTGAGGCGCAGAACTACATCCGGGTCTCGCCCTTCCTGCTCTTCTTCCCCGCCGCGTTCCTCGTCACCGCCGTGCTGAGCTTCGTGATGCTCGGCGAGGCTGTCCGCGAGGCCCTCGACCCGAAACTCCGCTGAGCCGTCCGACGATCCGGGCGATCCGCCACGCTGATCCTCACTCCTCGCCGACGGTCTCCGTCTCGTCGTCGTGCATGAACTGGACGGCGAGGTGCTCGTCCGGCTGCGGCGCCTGCTCCAAGTGGTGGTGGGGATCCCCGTCGGTGGAGAAGAGCACGTCGTCGGTCTTGTGGGTCTTCTCGCGGTTCTCGTCCGGATCTGTCACGTCCACTCCTCCCGGATGCCGCACCGACCATGAACGGTCCTGCCTGCTCAGGTCAGCCTTCTGCCACCCACCCTAGGCCGGTCGGGCGGCCATGGCAGGGGTTCGGCGAGCCGGTCACCGGCCGGCGAGCAGGAGTGCCGCCGCGACGACCAGCCCGGCCTCGACGAGGACGACGAAGACCCGGTCATTGATCCGGCCGACGACGCGGCGGCCCACCCACGCGCCGGCGAGGGTGGCCGGGGTGAGCGCCGCGCCGAGCAGCAGGACGTCCCGCACGATCAGCCCGGCGGCGGCGTACCCGACGGTCTTGGACAGGTGCAGGGTGAGCGCGGCGGCGGCCTCGGTGCCCACGTACCCCGGCTCGGGTCAAGCCGTAACCCAGGAAGAAGGGGACGGTCAGCGACGCCCAGGTCGTTAGCCGCGCAGCGCGCCGCGTCCGCCGCCCCGCCGGCCGACCGCGCCGCCTAGCCTCGTATCTCTGGCAAGGACCGGCAGCACGCCGCCGCCCCCGAAACCGGTCACCGTCGACAGCAGGCCAGTAGGAACGCCGCCGCCGAGGTGGCCAGCAGCGTGCCCACCGGCGGGGTCAGCGCTGCGCCGGCTCGGCGCCGGTCGGGCCGTTGCCGGCCGGGCCGAGCAGCCGCAGCAGCAGGCGCGGCTCACCGGGCCAGGCGTCGAGCAGCACCTGTCGGGGCACCTGACGGCCGGCGTAGCGCAACGCGAGGGCGACCACCACGATGTCGTCGAGCGGGCCGATGATCGGCAGGAACTCGGGGATCAGGTCGATCGGGCTGGCCAGCCAGAGCCCAGCGACGACGATCGCGATCCTGGCTCGGCGAGGCACCCGCGGGTCCCGGCGCAGCCGGCGCACCGTGGTCAGACAGTCGGGGATGAACGCGGCCAGGTCGCGCAGGATGCCCGGCGGGAGCCGCCGGGCCAGCAGCACCAGCAGGGCCCAGCTCGCGATCAGGCAGGCCAGCGCCACGCCGAGGCCGATGAGCCAGTCGCGCACGGGGGTGTCCTTTCTGCGGGTACGAGCACCGCCGACCCACGCCAGGAATGTACGCCGGGCCACCCGCGTCCGCGCGCCGCGGCGGGAATGCTCGGCCGCTGGCACGCGCTGAAAATCGAGCGCGAGCAGCCGATACGGTGGATGCGGGAGGTGACGGCGGTGACGACGGGCTGGGAGGCGGCGGTCGAGGCGCAGATCCGCGCGGCTCAGGAGCGCGGCGAGTTCGACAACCTGCCTGGGGCGGGCAAGCCGATTCCCGGCCGGGACCTGCCGTACGACGAATCCTGGTGGATCAAGAGCTTCCTGGAGCGCGAGGCGCTCCCCAGTGACCTGCTGCTGCCGACTCCGTTGCAGCTGCGCCGCCGCGTGGAGCAGGTGCCGGACGAGGTGCGGGACCTGCCCACCGAGGAGTCGGTGCGGGCCTTCGTCGCCGACCTGAACGCGCAGATCGTGGCGTGGCTGCGGACGCCCACCGGCCCGCGGGTGGTGGTCCGGCCGGTCAACGCCGACGACACCGTACGCCGGTGGCGGGCCGACCGGGAGCGGACGGCGGCCGGGCGGGTCGCGGCGGCGCAGCCTGGACAGGTGGCGCAGGCGGCCAAGCCCACGACCCGGTGGCGCTGGCGCCTGCCCTGGCGGCGGCGCGGCTGAGCCGGGCGGCGGGTCCAGCAGGACCACTCCAGATCGCCCGCGGAACCGGACCAGTCGCGCGCGGACTCTCAGCTCCTGGCCGACAGCGCCGCAGGTCTGCTCGCCATCTCGGCCACGTGCGCGCTGAAAAACCAACGGATATGGCTGACCTGGCGGATTCCGGGGGCTGATCTTGGGTTAAGGGTGTGCCCGGTCGCCCGATGCGGTGAGGATCATGCCGGCCGAAAGTCAGGCTGGTTGGATCAATGCGCCACTCAGCCGTTGGCCTGGAGTAGTTGTCGTGCCCGGGTCAGGAACGCTTGGCGCACCTCGTCGGGGTGCAGTATTCGTAGCGGCCGGCCGAGGCTTAGCAGGTAGCGGGCCAGGCCATCGGCGTCCGGCCCGCCGATGTCGACGATCGTGGCGTCATCGCCGTCGGGATGGTGGACACCGACGGTGGGTGGCACCACACGCAGGGCTTCGTCAGCGGATGCCTCGAGCCGGATGGTGACGCGTACTGGGTAGGGGCCGACGGCGATGCCCCTGCCCACCATGTCGGCCGAGTCTGGTTGGTCGGGCAGGATCGCAGGTTGGCCGGTGCTGGTGGCTTCGACGATCCGGTCGGCCCGGAAGGTGCGCCAGTCCTGCCGGGACTTGTCATGGGCGACGAAGTACCAGCGGCGGCCGGTGTAGACGAGACGGTAGGGGTCGACCTGGCGGCTGGATGTTGCGCCATGACGGTCGCGGTAGGTCAGCTGGATCCGTTCGCCGCGTCGGCAAACGGTCGCCAGGTCGAGTAACAGCGCGGGAGAGAATCTGTTGTTCGTCCGGTCGGGTGTGGTGTGGGTGACCGCGACGTCGAGTTCACCGAGCCGGTCGGCGATCCGGGCGGGGAGCAACTGGCGCAGTTTCAGCAGCGCGGACAGGGCGGCCTGGTCACTGCCGGCAACGCCACTCAGTGCGGCCGTACGCAGCCCGACCGCTACCGCCAGTGCCTCCTCGTCGTCGAAGATCAGCGGCGGCACCTGTGTACCGCGGCCGAGGCGGTAGCCACCCCACGGGCCCATGGTCGATTCGATGACGTAGTCGAGTTCCCGCAGCCGTGCGATGTCACGCCGCACAGTGCGTTCGGTGATCCCGAGCTGTCCGGCCAACTCGGCGCAGGTCCATGACCGCCCCGTTGACAGCACGGTCAGTAATCGCAGCAGTCGGCCTGAGGTGTTCACCACAGCCGCCAGTCTGCCCGATAACCAGGACCGTTTCTGACCGGGTCAGATCCTAGAGTTGCCGACCATGAGCGAGAAGACAGCCACGACAACGACAACGTCCGCCGGAATGTCCGCCAAGGCCCGTTACGGGGGAGTCGGCTTTGACTGCGCCGACCCAGCCGAATTGGCCCAGTTCTACGGCACCGCGCTAGATCCTTGGTCGCCAGATTCTCGACGTTTGTGTCAAGTTTTTGAGCGGGCGTAACGTTGTGTTGCCCGCTCCACATTTTGCAGACATAGGTTCTGACCAGCCACTTTGGGTGGCACAGCCGGTCGCCACGGCGGCCGGACATCGGCGCAGCGGGTGGCGGCGGCCGGCCAAGATCGGGCCGCAGGTCCCTGCGTGAGCTTGGCCCGAGGTGGGCCACAGGCTATTTGTCCAGCTCAACTGGCCTGCTCGGCGGTCCGAGGCGGAGCCTCTCTG
>NZ_JAEMUW010000035.1 GCF_016598485.1 Micromonospora coerulea
GTGCCGGGGATCAACCACGCAGCCGTCGGCGTGCCCCGGCGCCGTCTCGCTCCACCCTGGACCGCCGCAGCGGCTCGCCGTCACGCTGCCGGACGACAGCGCCGCCGGGGCGCTCCCGCGCGTACTAGGGGCGGCCGGTCGGTCCGGCCATGGGCGTCGTCCCGCGTCACCGCTCGTCGATCATGACCTCGATGCTGTAGTCCTGAGCTCGGTAGCAGTGGTCGCCGTACTCCACCGGGTTGCCTGCCGAGTCGAACGCGCTGCGCGTCATGGTGAGCACGGGCTCGGACGGCTTCAACCCCAGGTGCCGCCGTTCGGCCGCGGTCGGCGTGCGTGCCCCGATTGTTTGGTGCGCGACGACCGGCCGCACGCCACGATCGCGTAGCAGGTCGTACAGGCCCTGCGCCTCGAGCTGCTCCCGGGTGATGTCGACGCACGACGGTGGCAGCCAGTTGCGCAGGATGGCCAGCGGGCGGTTGTCGGAGAACCGCACGCGGACGATCGAGAGCAGTTCGGCGTCGGCCGGCAGATCGAGCGCCGCCGCCACGCGCTGGTCCCGCACAAGTTCATGCTGCAGAACGGTGGTCGTGGGTCGGCCCGCGTCGCGCTTGAGGTCGTCGTAAAGGCTGGTGAGTTCGGCGCGCCGGTGCACCTTGCGGTTGGCGACCGTGGTGCCGAGTCCGCGCCGGCGCAGCAGCAGGCCCTGGCTGACCAGTTCCTGGATGGCCCGTCGCACCGTCGGCCGCGACAGGGTGAGTCGCTCGGCGAGGGCGATCTCGTTCTCGAATGGATCGCCGGGCTGCAGCTGGCCACTCCGGATCGCGGTGCAGAGCTGCTCCGCGAGCTGGTGGTACAGAGGCACGGGGGAGGACCGGTCGATCGTCACGCCCACTCGGATGGCCATGGCCGGCACCCTACCCCGAAAGCCAGATTGACGTTACGTGAAGATGTCAGAACAACCTCTTGACGAGACATTGATGTTACGGGCACGCTACACCCCACGGCCAGCGGCGGGAACCAGCCGCGGGAACCGCAGCCACCGACGCCGTGGATTGGATGATTCACATGCGCATCGGTCTCGCGGGTGTGGGAAGGATCGGCGCTTTCCATGCCCGGACCCTGGTAGGCCTCGACTTTGTCGACGAGCTCGTCGTGACCGACACCAACGTGGAGGCTGCCCGGGCCCTCGCCGAGGAGTTCGGTATGGAGGTCGCCGCGGATTCCGAGAGGCTGCTCGCCTCGGGCGTCGACGGTTTCGTGATCGCGACGGCCACCCCCGGCCACGCCCCGCTGCTGTGGCAGGGAATCGCCGCCGGGGTGCCGACGTTCTGCGAGAAGCCCGTCGCGGCCACCCTCGAAGAGACCATCGCGCTGACCGGCCTCGTCGCGGCCACCGGGGTGCCGGTGCACGTCGGCTTCCAGCGACGCTTCGACGCCGGCTACCAGCGCGCGCGGCGCGCGGTGGAGTCCGGCGAGCTGGCTTTCATCCACACCATTCGGGCCAACACCCACGACCAGTCCCCGCCGGACGCGTCCTACATCCCGACCTCGGGCGGGATCTTCCGTGACTGCAACGTGCACGACTTCGACATCCTCCGGTTCGTCACGGGGCAGGAGGTGGTCTCGGTCTACGCGACGGGTGCGAACAAGGGGGCAGGCTTCTTCTCCGAGGCCGGGGACGTGGACACTGGCGCTGCACTGCTGACCCTGGACGACGGCACGATCGTCGTCGTCTCCTCGACCCGGTACAACGGCGGCGGCCACGACGTGCGCATGGAGGTGTTCGGCGAGAAGGGCACGATCGCGGTCGGGCTGGACCACTCGCTGGCGATGGGGTCCGCCGAGGAGGGGGTCGACTTTCCCCGCGGCCCCCGGAGGTGGTCCTTCATGGAGCGCTTCCTTCCGGCGTATCAGGCCGAGCTCACCGCCTTCGCGGACGTTGCCCGCCGCGAGCGGCCCTCGCCCTGCACCGTCCGCGACGCACTCGAGGCCTTCCGCGTCGCCGAGGCCTGCGAGCTGTCCCGGACGGAGCGCCGGCCCGTCGCACTCTCCGAGATCAAGGGAGTCTGAGGCCATGACGGCTGTCAGCGCCGGACCCACCCCGCCAGCAGCCGGCCGCAGCCCGGTGTCCGACCGCATCGCCGGGGCGCCCATCTCGTGGGGCGTCTGCGAGGTCCCCGGGTGGGGCTACCAGCTGGAGCCGGGCGTCGTGCTGCGGCAGATGCGCGAACTCGGTCTGGCCGCCACCGAGTTCGGGCCGGAGGGCTTCCTTCCTGACGACCCCACGGCCAAGGCCGCGACGCTGGCCGGGTACGGCCTGAAGGCGGTGGGGCAGTTCGTCCCCGTCGTCCTGCACGACCCGGGCCACGACCCGCTACCGGAGGTCGAACGCGCGATGGCTGGTCTGGTCGCGGCCGGCGGATCAACGTTGGTCATCGCCGCTGCTACGGGTCAGGAGGGCTACGACGAGCGTCCGGTCCTCGACGATCCCGGCTGGTCGACCCTCCTGGGTAACCTTGACCGCATCACCGAGGCCGCATCCGCCCGCGGACTCGTCACCACCCTGCACCCGCACGTCGGCACGATGGTCGAGACCGGCGAGGAGACCGCCCGGGTGCTCGCCGGCAGCCGCATCGGCCTGTGCCTCGACACCGGGCACCTGCTCATCGGCGGCGGCGACCCGGTCGCGGTGGCGCAGCAGAACCCGAGGCGGATCGCGCACATCCATCTCAAGGACGTCCGGATCGGCTGGGCCCGGCGCGTGCAGTCCGGCGAGGTGACCTACACCGAAGCCGTGGCCGGTGGCATGTACGTCCCGCTCGGTCAGGGTGATGTCGACGTCAAGGCGATCGTGACGGCGCTTGAGGACAGCGCGTACGCGGGATGGTACGTCCTCGAGCAGGACTGCATCCTGGCCGGCGCGCCGGCCACCGGGTCCGCGGGACCGGACCCGGTGGCCGACGTACGGGCGAGCATCGAGCACCTGCTCGCCGTGGCCGGCGAACCGGCCGTGGCGGGACCGAGCGCGGCAGGGGCCTGACGATGGTGGCGGCGGCGGGCGACATGGCGGGGTACGACCTGGTGGCGATGGGTCGGTGCGGGGTGGACATCTACCCGCTCGACCACGGTGTGGGCCTCGAGGACGTCAAGCGCTTCGAGAAGTTCCTGGGCGGGAGCGCGACCAACGTCGCCGTGGCCGCGACGCGGCACGGGCGTCGAGCTGCGCTCATCACGCGTACCGGCCGCGATCCGTTCGGTCGCTACATCCACCGGTCGCTGCGTGAACTCGGCGTCGACGACGTGTTCGTCGCCGAGGTCGACGGCCCCCCGACGCCGGTCACCTTCTGTGAGATCTTCCCCCCGGACGACTTCCCGCTGTACTTCTACCGCTATCCGACGGCTCCTGATCTGATGATTCAGGCGGAGGAACTCCCGCTCGACGCGATCCGCGCGGCCCGGGTCTTCTGGGCCACCGTCACCGGGCTGTCCCAGGAGCCGTCGCGCTCAGCGCACTTCGCCGCGTGGCAGGCCCGCGGCCGGCGGTCGCACACCGTCCTCGACCTCGACTACCGGCCGATGTTCTGGCCGCACCAAGCCGAGGCGGGCGAACAGGTCGCCAAGGCCCTGGAGCACGTCACCGTCGCGGTCGGCAACCGCGAGGAGTGCGAGGTCGCCGTCGGCGAGACCGAACCTCGGCGCGCGGCGGACGCCCTGCTCGAGCGCGGGGTGGAGCTCGCCATCGTCAAGCAGGGCCCCAAGGGGGTGCTGGCTGTGACCGCCGACGAGCGCGTCGAAGTGCGGCCGTTCCCCGTGACGGTCGTCAACGGCCTCGGCGCGGGTGACGCCTTCGGCGGTGCGCTGGTCCACGGCCTGCTCAACGGGTGGGACCTGCGCCGCATCCTGCGGTTCGCCAACGTGGCCGGGGCCATCGTCGCTTCCAGGCTCGAGTGCTCCAGTGCCATGCCGACCACGGCCGAGGTCGAGACCGTCCTCGCCGCCAAGGGACAGGAGGGGTGACGGTGACGACGACGACCCGTTCGACCATCGCCGATCTGACTGAGATCCGGGTCCGCGAGCCGCGGCGGATCACCGACGGCTGGGCCGCCCGCCGGCGCCGGCAGCTGGTCGGTGTGGACGGCAGGCTGCTCATCGTGGCCGCGGACCACCCGGCCCGCGGCGCGCTGGGCGTGCGTGACGACCGTCAGGCCATGGCCTCGCGCAGCGAGCTGCTGGAGCGTCTGGCCACAGCGCTGTCCCGCCCCGGCGTCGACGGCGTTCTCGGCACGCCCGACATCCTCGACGACCTTCTCCTGATGGGCGCGTTGGAGGACAAGGTCGCCGTCGGGTCGATGAACCGCGGGGGTCTGCAGGGCGCGGTTTTCGAGCTCGACGACCGGTTCACGGCGTACACGGCCGACGAGATCGCGGCCCGGGGTCTGGAGGGCGGCAAGATGCTGACCCGCATCTGCCTCGGCGATCCGGGTACGGCAGCGACGCTGCAGGCGAGCGCCCACGCGATCACGGAGCTTGCCGCCCACGGCGTCATGGCGATGGTGGAGCCGTTCTTCTCGGTTCGCGAGAACGGCCGAGTGCGTAACCTGCTCGACCCCGACTCGACCATCACGTCGATCCACATCGCTGCGGGTCTGGGGGCCACCAGCCAGCACACCTGGCTCAAGCTGCCCGTGGTCGACGACCTGGAGCGCGTCATGGACGCCACCACCCTGCCGACGCTTTTGCTCGGCGGTGACCCGACACGGCACCCGGATGACACTTACGCCGCGTGGGGCAGGGCGCTCGACCTGCCCGCCGTGCGCGGCCTGGTGGTCGGGCGGGCGCTGCTCTTCCCGCCGGACGGTGACGTGGCCACCGCCGTCGACATCGCTTCGGGACTCGTGCACCGGGGTCGGCGATGAGCGACAACGGACGCTGGGTGTATCCCTTCGGCAGCTCCGGCGACGGCGACTTCCAGGTGTCCATCACCGACGACCTCTGCGGGTGGCAGCACACCAGCCTACGGGTGGCCACGCTGGCACCGGCCGTTCAGGTGAGCCTCGACCTCGGCGACAGCGAGGTAATCGTCGTGCCCCTTCAGGGCAGCTTCGACGTCACGGCGGTCGACCACGCGGGAGAGCGCCACGAGGCCAGGCTCGCCGGACGGACGAGCGTCTTCGCCGGTGCGACCGACGTGGCGTACGTCCCGCGCGGCGCCAGCCTCACGGTGCGCAACGCAGGCGTTGGCCCGGCCAAGGTGGCGGTCTGCGGCGCGAAGGCGACGAAGCAGAGCATGCCGCTGCCGTTCCGTCACGTGGCTGCCGCCGACGTCCCCGTCGAGCTGCGTGGCGCCGGCATGGCCTCGCGCGAGGTGCGCAACTTCGGCGTCCCGCAGGTCCTCGATGCCGACTCGATCATCGCGTGTGAGGTCATCACGCCGGCCGGCAACTGGAGCTCCTATCCGCCGCACAAGCACGACGAGGAGCGCGACGGGGTGGAGACCGAGCTGGAGGAGATCTACTACTTCGAGGTCCGGGCGGAGTCCCCGGCGGACGGGGCCGACCCCCTCGGCTACCAGCGCGTATACGGCACCCGAGAGCGGCCGCTGGACGTCTTCGCCGAGGTTCGCTCGGGCGATGTCGTCCTGGTACCGCACGGCTGGCACGGCCCCGCGATGGCCCCGCCCGGCTACGACCTCTACTACCTGAACGTCATGGCCGGCCCCGGCGCGACCAGGGCCTGGCTCATCTGCGACGACCCCGCCCACACCTGGATGCGGGACTCGTGGGCCCAGCAGGATGTCGACCCGAGACTGCCGATCGGAGGACCCCGATGACCGCCGGCGCCGACAACGTACGCCTGACCGTGGGGCAGGCCGTCGTGCGCTTCCTGGCCAGCCAGTGGAGCGAGCGCGACGGCCAGCGCCAGAAGCTGTTCGCCGGGTGCTTCGGCATCTTCGGTCACGGCAACGTCGCGGGCGTGGGCCAGGCCCTGCTCCAGAACGAGCTGACCGAGAAGGAGGAGCGCCTGCCCTACGTGCTGGCCCGCAACGAGCAGGCCATGGTTCACACCGCGGTGGCCTACGCACGCCAGAAGGACCGCCTCCAGACGTGGGCGTGCACCGCGTCCGTCGGCCCCGGCTCGACGAACATGCTCACGGGAGCCGCCCTGGCCACCGTGAACCGTCTGCCGGTGCTGCTGCTGCCCTCCGGCACGTTCGCCACCCGGGTGTCCGGGCCGGTGCTGCAGGAGCTCGAGGCGCCGAACGCCGCGGACGTCACCGTCAACGACGCCTTCCGCCCGCTGTCGCGCTTCTTCGACCGGGTCAACCGGCCGGAGCAGCTGCCCTCGGCCCTGCTCGGCGCCATGCGGGTCCTCACCGACCCGGTGGAGACGGGGGCGGCAACCATCGCGCTACCGCAGGACGTGCAGGCGGAGGCGTTCGAGTGGCCGGTCGACCTTTTCGCGCCGCGGATCTGGCGGATCGCCCGGCCGGTTCCGGAGGCCGTCGACGTCGCGGACGCGGCCACGCTGATCCGCTCGGCGCAGCGGCCGCTCATCGTCGCCGGTGGCGGGGTGCACTACTCCGGCGCGGAGCAGGCGCTGCGCGTGTTCTGCGAGGCCACCGGCATCCCGGTCGGGGAGACTCAGGCCGGCAAGGGCGCGCTGCCGCACGGTCATCCGCAGGCAATGGGCGCGATCGGCTCGACGGGCACGACGGCCGCCAATGCGCTGGCTCGGGAGGCCGACGTCGTCATCGGCATCGGCACCCGCTACAGCGACTTCACCACCGCTTCGCGCACCGCCTTCCAGGATCCGGGCATCCGCTTTGTCAACATCAACATCGCCCGGTTCGACGCCGGCAAGCACGCGGGCCTGCCGGTCGTGGCGGACGCCCGCGAGGCCGTCACCGCCCTCACCGCGGCCCTCCGGGGGTATGCCGTGGACCCGGCGTACCGGGACCGGCAGGTGAGGCTGTTCCGCGACTGGGACGCGCGGGTGGAGGCCGCCTACCACCCGCCCGCCGAGGTCACCGACGCGCTCGCCGCCGGCGTCCTCACCCAGGGCACGGTGCTCGGCTGCGTCAACGAACTGTCCGACCCGAGGGACGTCGTCGTCTGCGCCGCCGGCTCCATGCCCGGCGATCTGCACAAGCTGTGGCGGGTCCGGGACCGCAAGGCCTACCACGTCGAGTACGGCTACTCCTGCATGGGCTACGAGATCCCCGGCGGTATCGGGGTGCGGCTGGCCGACCCCGACCGGGACGTCTTCGTCATGGTGGGCGACGGCTCCTATCTGATGATGCCGACGGAGCTGGTCACGGCGGTGCAGGAACGGGTCAAGGTGATCGTCGTCCTGGTACAGAACCACGGTTTCCACTCCATCGGCTCACTGTCGGAGTCCCTCGGCTCACAGCGGTTCGGCACCAGGTACCGCTTCCGCAACGACGCCACGGGCCGGCTGGACGGCGGGAAGCTGCCGATCGACCTCGCCGCCAATGCCCGCAGCCTCGGCGCGACGGTCATGGAGGTGCGCAGTCGCGGGGAACTCGAGCAGGCGATCAAGGATGCCAAGGCCGCCCCGGCGGACGGCGGGCCCGTCGTCATCCATGTGGAAACCGAGCCCACCGTCCACGCCCCCGACAGCGAGTCGTGGTGGGATGTCCCGGTCAGCCAGGTCAGCGACCTCGACACCACCCAGCGCGCCCACGCCACGTACGCCGGGCACAAGGCCACGCAGCGCGCACTGCTGGCGCCGACCGAGAGGACGAACCTATGAGCGGCGCAGCCATGATCGGCAGCGCCCCCGACAGCTGGGGCGTGTGGTTCCCCGACGACCCCCGACAGACTCCCTGGGAGCGTTTTCTGGACGAGGTCGCCGCGGCCGGCTACACCCGCATCGAGCTGGGGCCGTACGGCTACCTGCCCACCGACCCGTCCCGCCTGCGTGACGAGCTCGACAAGCGGGGGCTGACCGTGACGGCCGGCACCATCTTCGAGCACCTGCATCGCGCCGACTCGTGGGACACCACGTGGAAGGACGTCTCCGCGGCGGCCACGCTGACCGCGGCCATGGGCGCTCGGCACCTTGTGGTCATCCCGGAGTTCTGGCGCGACCCGCAGACGGGGAATGTCCTCGAGGACGCGCTACTGACCGACGAGCACTGGGTGGCGTACGCCGCGCAGATGAACCGGCTCGCGCGGCGCATCCGCGAGGAGTTCGGCCTGCAGATCCAGTTCCACCCCCACGCCGACACTCACGTGGACACGCACGAGAACGTGGAGCGGTTCCTCCACGAGACGGACCCCGACCTGGTGAGCCTGTGTCTGGACACGGGGCACATCTCCTACTGCGGCGGAGACAATCTCAAGCTCATCGGCGACCATCCCGAGCGGATCGGGTACGTGCACCTCAAGCAGGTCGATCCGGCTGTCATCGCCGCCGTGCACGAGCAGGGCATCGGCTTCGGCGAGGCCGTGCGGATGGGCGCCATGTGCGAGCCACCGACGGGCATCCCCGACATGCCCCCCATCCTCGACGCCCTGGCGAACCTCGACGCGGACATCTTCACCATCGTCGAGCAGGACATGTACCCGTGCCCCGCCGACAGACCCCTGCCCATCGCGAGGCGGACCCTGACGTACCTGCAGTCCTGCGGCCCGCTGCGCTGACCGGCTCCCGCCCGGGAGCAGCTGATGACACGACCGCTCTGGAAGCCACCGATGATCCCCCAACAGGCGGTATCACCGCCTGACCCGTCCCCCGAGATCCGTCCCGACTACGTGGCGGATGAAGAAAGGCAGAAACGACATGATGCGTAGATCCCGCATATCCCTGCTCGCGGCCGGCGCCGTGACCGCTCTCGCCCTGGCGGCGTGCAGCTCCAGCGGAGGCAAGCAGACCACCGAGGGTGACGCCGGCAAGGCCGGCACCGCCAGCACCCCGCGGATGACCGTCGCCTTCATCACCCACGCGGCCCCGGGCGATACCTTCTGGGACCTGGTCCGCAAGGGCGCCGAGGACGCGGCGAAGAAGGACAACGTCGACCTGCAGTACCAGTCCGACCCGGACGGCGCGAACCAGGCCAACCTCGTGCAGTCCGCGATCGACAAGAAGGTCGACGGAATCGCGGTGACCTTGGCCAAGCCGGATGCCATGAAGGCCAACGTGCAGAAGGCCGCTCAGGCCGGGGTCCCGGTCGTCGCCCTCAACGGCGGCATCGACGCGTGGAAGAGCATGGGCGTGCTGGGCTACTTCGGCCAGGACGAGAGGATCGCCGGTCAGGCGGCCGGCCAGCGGCTCACGAAGGACGGCGCCAAGAAGGCGCTCTGCGTCATCCAGGAGCAGGGCCACGTCGGCCTCGAGGCCCGGTGTGACGGGGCGAAGGACGGGTTCCCGAACACCGAGAAGATCTACGTCACCGGCACCGACATGCCGAGCGTCCAGGCGGCGATCACCTCGAAGCTCCAGCAGGACAAGAGCATCGACCGCGTGCTGACCCTCGGCGCGCCGTTCGCGCTGACCGCCGTCAAGTCGGTCAAGGACGCCAACAGCTCGGCAAAGGTGGTCACCTTCGACACCAACAAGGACCTCGTGGCCGCGATCAAGGGCGGCCAGGTCGAGTGGGCGGTCGACCAGCAGCCCTACCTGCAGGGCTACCTCGCGGTCGACAGCCTGTGGCTCTACAAGACCAACGGCAACACCATCGGCGGTGGCCAGGCGACCCTGACCGGTCCCGCGTTCATCGACAACACCAACGTCGCCGCTGTCGAGAAGTTCGCAAGCAACGGCACGAGGTGAGTTGACATGACTGCTACGGCCACGGAGCCGAGCAGGGGGTTGGCGGCCCGGGACGACCGGGTCGCCACCCGCCCCCTGGCGGCACGGCTGCTGAGCCGCCCTGAGGTCGGGTCACTCATCGCCGCGATCGTGATCTTCCTGCTGTTCATGGCGGTCGCGGAGCCCTTCCGCAACGTCGCCAACGTCGGAACGATCCTCTACGGGGCCTCGACCATCGGCATCATGGCCGTCCCCGTGGCGCTCCTCATGATCGGCGGGGAGTTCGACCTCTCCGCCGGCGTCGCGGTGACCACCTCCGGGCTCTCCGCGTCCCTGCTCGCCTGGAACTTCGGGCTCAACGTCTGGGTCGGCATCCTGCTGGCGCTGGTCGTCTCCGTCGCGATCGGCGCGTTCAACGGGTGGCTGCTGCTCAAGACCGGACTGCCGAGCTTCCTGGTCACGCTCGGCACCTTCTTCATCCTGCAGGGCGTCAACCTCGGCGTCACGCGGCTGCTCACCGGCAACGTCGCCAGCGCCGACATCAGCGACATGGACGGCTTTGCCACCGCACAGAAGATCTTCGGGTCCGAGGTGACCCTCGGGCCGGTCAACCTGAAGATCACGGTCCTGTACTGGGTCGTGCTGACCGTCATCGCCGCCTACGTCCTGCTGCGTACTCAGATGGGCAACTGGGTGTTCGCGGTGGGCGGTGACGCCGCTGCGGCGCGCGCCGTCGGCGTGCCCGTCCGGGCGACCAAGATCGGCCTCTTCATGGCCGTGGGGTTCTGCGCCTGGCTGTCCGGCATGCACCTGCTGTTCCAGTTCAACACCGTGCAGTCCGGCGAGGGCGTCGGCAAGGAGTTCATCTTCATCATCGCCGCCGTCATCGGCGGCTGCCTGCTCACCGGCGGCTACGGCTCGGTGGTCGGTGCGTCGCTCGGCGCGCTGATCTTCGGCATGACTCAACTCGGCATCAACTACGCCGGCTGGAACCCCGACTGGTTCAGGACGTTCCTCGGCGTGATGCTGCTGCTGGCGACGCTGGTGAACATGTACGTCAAGAGGAGGGCGGATCTGCGATGAGCACCGCGACCACCGAGCGGCACGACGTCGTCGGTCACTCGAACACCCCCATCCTCGAACTCGAGAACGTGGGCAAGAGCTACGGCAACGTCCACGCCCTGCGCGGTGTCAGCCTCAACGTTCGCCAGGGCGAGGTCACGTGCGTTCTCGGCGACAACGGCGCCGGCAAGTCGACGCTGATCAAGATCATGTCCGGCCTGCACGACCACACCGACGGCACGATGAAGCTCGACGGCGTGGCGCGCCGGTTCGGCTCGCCGCGGGCCGCCCAGGCGAGCGGGATCGCGACCGTCTACCAGGACCTCGCGCTCGCGCCGCTCATGTCGGTGTGGCGGAATTTCTTCCTCGGCAACGAACTCCGCAAGGGGCCGTTGCGCACCCTGGACATCGCCCGGATGAAGCGCATCTGTGAGGATGAACTGGGCAAGATGGGGGTCGTCGTCCCCGATCTCGACCGGCCGGTCGCGGGCCTCTCGGGCGGCCAGCGCCAGTGCATCGCGATCGCCAGGGCCATCTACTTCGGGGCGAGGGTGATCATCCTCGACGAGCCGACGGCCGCGCTCGGTGTCAAGCAGTCCGGTGTCGCCCTGCGGTACATCGTCAAGGCTCGCGACGCCGGCCTGGGCGTCATCTTCATCACCCACAATCCGCACCACGCCTACCTCGTCGGCAACCACTTCATCATCCTCAAGCTCGGTCGGGTCGTGCTGGACGCGCACCGCGACGACCTAACCCTCGAACAGCTCACCACGGAGATGGCGGGCGGCCAGGAACTCGCGGAGCTCAGCCACGAGCTACGCGGGATCGACCCGGGCAAGGTCATCGAGCCCGGGGAGGTCGAGCACGGCCACGTCGAAGCCCCCGCTCTCAGCCGCGAGGAGCTCAAGGCCGTGGAGCGCGAAGACGAGGAAGAGCCGAGGGCATGAGTGCATCGCCCCTGCGGGTCGGAATCATCGGCGTCGGCATGATGGGCGCCGACCACGCCGACCGGCTCGTCCACCGCACCGCCGGAGCGGAACTTGTCGCGGTCTCCGACCCGGACGCCGCCCGGGCCGCCGACCTCGCCGCGCGCTTCGCCGGCGTACGCACCGTCGGTGACCCGCTCGAACTCATCGCAGACAAGGGCGTCGACGCCGTGCTCATCGCCTCGCCCGGCTTCGCGCACGAGGAGCAGGTTCTCGCCTGCGTCGAGTACGGCAAGTACACCCTGTGCGAGAAGCCGTTGACGATGGACAGCGAGTCCTCGCTTCACGTGGTCGAGGCCGAGCGGAACAAGGCCGGTCGGCCGCTGATCCAGGTCGGCTTCATGCGGCGCTTCGATCCCGAGTACGCCCGGATGAAGCGACTGCTCGACTCCGGTGACTTCGGGCGCATCCTGCTCGTGCACAACACACACCGCAACAAGACGGTCCCGGAGACATTCCGCTCGGAGATGATCGTCAGCGACTCGCTGGTGCACGAGGTCGACGTGTGCCGCTGGCTCTTCGACGACGAGATCGCCACGATCACCGTCCTCGCGCCGAAGCCGACCGGCAGGGCCGCCGACGGGCTACTCGACCCCCAGGTGGCCATCTTCCAGATGGCCGGCGGCGGCATGGCCACGACCGAGGTCTTCGTCAACTGCCAGGTCGGCTACGAGGTCCGCTGCGAGGCGGTGGCCGAACTCGGCAACGTAACCGTCGGCCTGGGGCAGGACGTCTTCGTCCGCAGCGACGACCACTACGGCGGCCACATTCCCGACGACTTCCGCGACCGCTTCGCCCGCGCCTACGACCTGGAGGTCCAGGCCTGGGTCGACGCGTCACGCCGAGGCGAGGTCGTCGGGCCCACCACCTGGGACGGCTACGCCGCCACGGCGGTGTGCAGGGCCGGCCTGCAGTCTCTCGCCACCGGCAGGCCGGTCTCGGTCGACCTGGCCGACCGCGCCGAGATCCTCCGGGGCGCGGCGACGTGAAGCTCGCCCTTGACCCTGCCCTTGCCGAAAACCTTACCCGCACAGGTCAGGCAGCATGTTGGTACTCGTGGAGGATGCCGCCGAGCCGATCACGTCGGCGTATGTCGAGATGAGCAATGCAATCTTGTCTGGATCGGCGATCGGCGTGGGTAGCGAGCGGAGTGGACGGGCGTTCGCGATGCCCTGGTGAGGCCGGTGCCCGTTGTAGAACTTTTCGAACTCGCACAGCGCGTGGAGCAGGTGGCGCTGATTCCAGATCAACGGCCTGCCCGGGGTTAGCAGGGGGACCTCGAGGACGCCGGGTCGAACCCGGCCAACAGCTGGGGGTTGTCGCCGTGGATTCACCAGTCTGACAAAGACGGTCAAGGCGCAGTCCGGTAGCACGGTCAGCACAGACGTCGCCCTGCAGCCACCCACCGCAGCGAGTGCTGCCACCTGCTCCCGGAACGTGCGCCGCGTGCAGCCGGGGGTCTGGCACACCAGGCGCCGGACCGCAGCTGCACGACTACGCCCCGGCCGCCGAAAGGAAGGTCGGGCAGGCGACGCTGGTGACAGGCGTGCACGCGCTGGGCCGGCTGCCCGCACTGCGAGCACGCGACGGCCGCCGCCAGCGTCCGGGCACGGACCAGCACGACCGGTCCTTGATCAACCACCTCATCAATCAGCAGCGAGGACAGCTGAGGGAACAACGTCTTGATCAGGGTCTGAGCCGCGCCGGCGCCAGCATGCCGCACTCTGAATGACCACTGTGGATTAGCTCGCCACCGTTTCCGTGCCAGAGCCAACCGAACCGGTTGCCGTTGAAGGCACGGACTGGCCGCCCCCGTACTGGATGACCGGCCGACCGCGTGGTGCGCGGTCCGTCGGCCGCGAGGGGCGCGTCAGGCACGAACGGCGTGACGGGCACGATGCATACGCTTGCGGGCGAGATCGTCGAAGAGTTCGTTGACCTCGGCCTGTCTCGGTTCCTGCCGTGGAAACGGGCTCGAGAGGATGCAACGAGCGGCGAGGTCGACCTCGCGCCCTCAGCCTGGAGTCTCGTACTGGCGGACCACCCGGTCGATGCGGCGGTCGGGGACGATCCACGTAATCACGATGGCGACGAAGCACGCCATGGCAATCCACACTCCGACATGCCCGCTCCGGTCGATCGTCAGGGCGCTGAGGATCCCGGCGACGTCGAGCGCTAGGGAGATCTTGCCCTTGCGGTCAGTGCCTACGGCCTGGCGCAGCGGCGACTCCGGTCCCTGTTGCCGGATGATCACCCGCTGGAGCACGACGTAAGCGACGGCCGCGCTGAGCAGGTTCAGACCGTAGATGACGACCGGGGTCTGCTCAAACCTCGATTCGGAAACCCAGGTTGTCGTGAACGGGACCAGCGACAGGCAGAACAGCAGCGCCAGGTTTGCCCACAGCACACCGCCACTGACCCGCTGAACCAGGTGGAACATGTGGTGGTGGTTGTTCCAGTAGATGCCCATATAGACAAAGCTGAGGAGGTACGTCAGCAGCCCGACGCCGGTCGTGTGGACGAGGTCGGAGAGATCGTGACCCTCCGGCACCCTCAGCTCCAGCACCATGATCGTGATGATGATGGCAAGCACCCCATCACTGAATGCCTCCAGTCGATTGGTCCTCACCGCGCCACCCTTCTCCTTTCGATACTTGGATCCCGCTTCGAACGCCCCATGGGCGCCGTCTTCAGCGGGCGGGAAGCCCCCAGCGCCGCGGCCGGAAGGAGGAAACAGCTGGACCGGTCCTGCAATCGCTCGACGCCCCCGGACCAGCTCGCGGATTTCGCGAAGCCGCCGTGTACGAGGACGACGCTCGGCTTCTGGTTGGTCATGGTGTTCTCCTGGTGAGTTACTAGGTTCCCACCACCCGAGACAGCGCAGCCGCAGAATCTGTGACAGGCGCGTGGTCGCCGTCACTGCTGCGGTCCGGACGTTGGGAATTGCGGCGTGTTCGGCCCACGATGGGATCAGTGGCAGCCGTGACGTGATCAGACGGGGGCGAGGGACGGTGGATTCTGGTGTGAATCAAGAGCCGATTGGGACGGATGATCTTGAGGAGGCTGCCGCGGTCTTCACGAGCTTGCGGCCGCGCCTGTTCGGGATCGCGTATCGCATGCTCAGCAGTGCCACCGAGGCCGAGGATCTGGTGCAGGAGGTGTGGCTGCGGTGGCAGACGTGTGACCGCGGCGCGGTGGTCAACCCGGCCGCGTTCCTGGCGGCGACGGCGACCCGGCTAGCCATCAACACACTCCAGTCGGCGCGGGTGCGGCGCGAGACGTACATCGGACCGTGGCTGCCGGAACCCGTCGACACGAGCGCGGACCCGTACCTTGGGGCCGAGCGCGGCGAGGCTCTGGAGTTCGCGGCCCTGCTGCTGATGGAGAAGCTCACGCCCACCGAACGCGGCGCGTATGTCTTGCGGGAGGCGTTCGACTACCCGTATGCGCAGATCGCCGACATCCTGCAGTCGACCGAACCCGCGGTGCGCCAGCTGGTCAGACGGGCGCGCCGAGACATGGCGAGTGAGCGGCGTACGCCAGCGAGCGCGGCCGCGCAGCGGCGCCTGCTGACCACGTTCATCGCGGCCGCCCGCTCCGGCGACATGACCGCGGTGGAGCGGGCGGTCGCGATGAACGCACGCCAGCGAGCGCGGCCGCGCAGCGGCAGCTGCTGAGCACGTTCATCGCTGCAGGAGCGCGGCGTCGACCTGGTCGTGCTCGACCAGGCATCGGCACCTCCACCGCAGTCGGCCCGATGTTCTTCCAGATTCTCGGCGCCATCGCCGAGTTCGAACACGTCCTCATGAGCGAGCGCACCCTCGACGGCCTGGCCGCCGCCCGCGCCCGCTGCCGCACCGGTGGGCAGAAGCCGAAACTCACCCCGCGCCAGGCGAAGATCGCGCGGGAGATGTACGAGGAGACTGGGCCTGACGGCCGGCGGTTGCACACCGTGGAGCAAATCGCGGCCGAGTTCGGCGTCACCCGGCCCACCATCTATCGACACCTGGCCAAGCTGCCCGTCGAGCCCGGGTGACGCCAGGCCTGTTGCCCGCGTAAGCCAATGAGACCCTCACCGTGGTAACGCTGTGTCACAAGCCGTGCTGTGCGCAGCCCTACATCAGATCCGGATCTGCCGATGACTGCGCACCCCTGGCTTCCGGAGGGACGTCACCCGGCGAGCACGGCGGTGAGCATCGAGAGATACGATTCGTGGGCGAGACGCATGCTGTCAAGGTCGGACGTCTCAGACCACGCCACAGCGTCGTGCTCGTCCGGCGCGGCGTTGACGGGTGTTCCGGTCCACCTGTCGACCAACCAGATCTGCATGTCGAACGTCGCGGTCCGGATCTCATGCATCGGCGGGCTGGACGGCTCCGACGCCGTGATCCCCAACTCCTCCGCGATGAGAGCGACCCCACCGGTCACCTCGACCAAGCCTGGCCGGGCTGCGGTCGTACCACCAGCTAACAGGTAGCCACGATCCGCGCTCGGATGTCGCAGATCGGTTGGCGGACGACTGTCGCCCCTCGGTGGAGGGGAGATCTCGGCCAAGAGCGCGTGTGGTCGGGTCGCCCGGGGGAATCACCCCCGAGCTCCCACAGATCCCGGCGTGACAGTCTCCCGTCACCGGGCTCCTATCGTCCTGATCACCAGATCGAGTGAACCCATTTCCAATGGGCGAAGTAGCGCGGATTTGTGATCCGCTTTCACCGCCGATGGAACTTGTTGAAGGTCTTCAGCCGCCGGAACTTCTTTCGGACCCAGCGCATCAGGTAGTAGTTGATGCGCCGCAGGAGGGGATACAGCTCGGTTTTGTAAAACGGGCGTTGAGGGCTCTCGATCGCGTTGGTCGAGGAGATCACCACCAGCGCCGACAAAGGCCCGGGATCAGGCTGTCGGGCGATGACAGCAAAGGTATGCGGGTGTGGCGGCCCGGGTGAAGGGGTGCGGCCTGGGCGCGGAATGGGTACGGTCGCTGCCGTGCGGCGGGGCTTCAGCGCTCCGATCGGCAGGTCGGGCGGGTGCGTCCAGGGCCGCGTTCGAGGTTGCGAAGGTGACGGTGTCCTCGTCGAAGTCGGAAGTGCGAATCTTCACGTTCAAGGTCCAAGTGCCGGCGGGCGTCAGGTATGCCTCGGCTTGCCAGTGACCGGTTTCCTTCTCGATGAGGGCCACTGGCAGAGGACCGAGGTCGTGTGCAGGCAGGGACCAGGTGGCTGTGATTTCCGCTGGGGCTATGGGGGCTTCGGAGGGCCCGGTGACTCGTAGGTCCATGTCGTAGGTGCCGGCTGCCTTCCGGACGAATCCGACCCTCACGGTGCCGGTCCCCTCGACGCCGGTACCGGTGTCGTAATGAGCTTCCAGGGTGACCGCCGCCGCGTTGGTCGCCGTCGGTGGCGTGACTGACTGCTTGTGTGGGGGTGCCGACCCGGCGAGAAGAGCGGATAGGGCAAGTACGACCACCCCGATGGCGGCCTCGAGAGCCACTGTGCGCCGCACTCGGTGCAGTGCGGCCGGTTTCGGCGCTGTGGCCGCGTTGGCGTGCCGCTGGGTCCAGCGACGGGCCGTGTGTCCTAGGCCGATCATGAGGAGGACGACCACCACCTTTCCGGTGAGCAGCCGGCCGTATTGGGTGGTCAGCAGGTCAGCAAGGGTTCCGACCTGCCGTGTCGCCTGGTAGACGCCGGTGACCACCAGCACCGCGACGCACCAGGCGGCCAGTGTGGAGAAGCGGCGGATCGTTGTGCCGAGCGGTCCTGGGGCGTCTGGACGGATGCAGAGAACGCCCAGTGTGACCAGGCCGCCGAGCCAGAGTCCCATGGCGGTCAGGTGGAGGATGTCGGCCGTGACGGCCAGCGGTATCTGGTGTCCGCTCATCGCGTGCCCGGCAGCGCTGAAGGTGGCGGCGAGGGCGACGGCCGGCAGGAGTGCTTGGGCGGCGCGGGCCCGGGCTCGCCTGGGTGTGGTCGGCATCGGTGTGCGGGGGCGGATGAGTGCGGGGAGTGTTAGGACAGCAGCGAGCAGGACGCGGGCTAGCATGGCAAGGCCCGGTCGTTCGGCCAGGGTTTCCCGTAGTAGATCCGGGTCCAGTAAGTTATGGCCAGACCCGGCGGAGTAGGGACCCTGTGCGAGCAGGCTCAGCACCGCTGAGAAGAAGATGGTGACGGCTCCGGCGCGGGCTAGCTTGCGCGGGCGGCGGGGGTTGGCGCCTTCGGCGAGTAGCGCCACAATCCCGGTCGCGCCGATCAGCAGGGCCAGTCCGGCGTAGCCGGTGCTCCGGGAGAGCAACACGAGGGCGGAAACCACCGGATCGGATCCCTGGTCGGCTCCGGCGAGCAGGCCGGTTCCGGAGCCGGGCGCGCCAACGGTGAAGGTGGACGCGCCGTGGATCGGGTGGGAATCGGCAGAGGTGGCCCGCCAGGCGACGGTGTAGGTCCCGTCGCGGAGTCCGGAGCGCAGGGTGACAGCGACTCTGTTCGGGTTGGCGGGGGATGGGGCGGCATCCTCTAGGTCCACCCGGGTGCCGTCGGCGGCGAGCACGCGTAACCCGTCGGGTCTGACCTGGACGCCTTCGGTGAACTGGAGCGTGACCGTGGCCGGCCCTTGGGCCAGTACCGCCCGGTTGGCTGGGGTGGTGGTTTGCAGTTCGGCGTGGGCGGAGGCGCCGGTCGACCAGGTCAGCAACAGGAACACGGCACCGAGCAGCGTCAGCAGCGTCTGCAGCCCGCGGTGGTGCCGGGCCCAGGCGCTGCCGCTCGCGGTCTGCCCGATACGCCCGCCAGCCCCGGTCCGTGTGCGGACCGGGGCGGACGACGGGGTCGGGATCACGGCTTGCTGCGGCGGGCGGTGCGGCGGGCCCGGACGCCCAGCAGGATGCCGAGCAGACCGGCCGCGGACGCGAAGCCGCCGAGCACTCGAGCCGATCCGTCCTTCGCGGTGCTCGCCGCGGGCGCGGCTAGCTCTTCGGCTTCGGCGGTGACCGTGGGCTGGGACGTTTTGGCCGTGTCGGGAGCGGCCTTCTCGCCCGCGGCGCCTAGTGCCAGCACCGGTGCCGGGTGTTCGGGCTTGTCGGTGCTGCCTTCGGCGGGCACGTCGATCCAGCGGACGACCTCGCCGTTGTCGTAGGTCTGGATGGCCTTGAACACCATCTGCTTGCCGGTTTCCGGCAGCGGCCCAAACCAGACATCGAACTCCTGGAACTCGCCGGGCTGCACCTTCCCCCCGGTCCAGGTGATCTTGGAGACCACGGTGGTGACGTCGCCGTGGTCGCTCTTCAGTGGCGTGGCCAGGGTGCTCTTCTCGGCCCTAGCTGTCCATCCGGGTACGGGCTGGATGGCGACCGACCTCAGGGGCTGGTCCTTGGGTAGCGCCACCTCCAGCTTCACTGTCGCGGAGTCGGGGCGTTCATTGGGTACGCGGAAGGTGAGCCTGGCGTAGCTGCCGGGCTCGGCTGCCTTCGGGTTGACCGAGACGTGGGCAGATGCCGGGGCTGCTGCCAAGACCAGCAGGAATGAGGCCGGGGCTGCGGCCAGGATGCCGTAGCGAAGGACACGGGCGTTCATCGGGGCTCCCTCACAAGGTTGCGTTGCTCCGAATTCTTACCATAAAAACTAGAGTTCGGGGGCGTCGCCGTCGAACAATGAATGTGACCCGAGGCCTAGTTCTCCGAGGTGGCAGGGGTCACGCGGCCAACCTCCGCTTACCTCATGGTTTTTATGGTAAAAACTCGGCATGCAAAACCACATCAGCCTGAGGAAGGCAGCATGTTGACGACAAAGGCGCTGGTTGGCGCTGTCTCCTTCGCGATTGCCGTCGCCGTTCCATGGGTGACGGTCTCCCAGGTGGCCTCCCCGGTCCCACTAGTCGGTGCACCTGCCGGCGCCGCACACGGCAGCTCGGACTCTTCGTCGAGTGGTGGCACCCACGCGGAGGCCGGGCCGCACGACTGGAAGGCCATGGACAAGACGATGGCCGAGCGCGATCATTCGTTCCCTGCCAAGACCAAGGGCAGGGGAGGGGAGTTCATCAAGCCCACGGTGCTGAAGGACGGCACCAAGCAGTTCACCCTCACCGCCAAGAAGATCAAGTGGGAGGTGGAACCGGGCAAGGTCGTCGAGGCGATGGCCTACAACGACATGGTTCCCGGCCCCACTATCAAGGTTGAGGTCGGCGACAAGGTGGAGGTCGTGCTCAAGAATGAGCTCGATGTCTCCACTGTGGTCCACTGGCACGGCGTGCCGATCCAGAACGAGATGGACGGCGTCGCCAACATCACCCAGGAGCCGGTCACTCCGGGGAAGACCTTCACCTACAAGATCACTGCCGAGCGGCAGTCCGTCGGCTGGTTCCACTCCCACCATGACGGCTCCAACCAGGTGCCCGCGGGCCTGTGGGGCACCTTCCTGATCGGTGACGTGCCGCTCCCAGCCAACACCCAGATCAGCCAGGAAATCCCGATCCAGCTGCAGGATTCCGGCGCGATCGGGCTGAGCCTGAACGGCAAGTCGTTCCCGGCCACCGAGCCTGTGCGGGTGAAGAAGGGCGAATCAGTCCTGATCCACTACGTCAACGCCGGCACCATGGACCACCCGATGCACCTGCACGGCCTGGACCAGCTGGTCGTGGCCAAGGACGGCTTCCCGATCGCCACGCCCTACAAGGTCGACACGGTGTTGGTTGCACCCGGAGAGCGCTACAGCGTACTGGTCAAGGCCGATCGCGTCGGCACCTGGGCCTTCCACTGCCACATCTTCCCGCACTCCGAGGGACCCACAGGCATGTTCGGAATGTTCACCGAAATGATCGTGAGCTGAGCTGATGAACCGGCTCCCGGCATCCGCAGGGCGTTGATGGCCCTGCCCGACCGGCTCCCGTTCGCTCCCTTATCTGAAACTTCGCAGATTGGAGTACCACCGTGTCAGTCAGCACGGATCCCCCACGCGCCACCTCACCGGCCGGCGCCTGGCGCTCGCTCGCAAGGGTCGTGAACCCGCTCCTACCCTGGATCGGGGCCGCGGTGGCGCTGGGCCTGCTCGTCGGCTTCGTGGTGGTCGGCGTGTTCAAGCCCGACACCGCCTTCTCTTCGGGTGCTTATGCAGGCGGCACCGGGGCCGCGGCCGGCGCGGTCGCGGATGTGAAATTCGATATCGAGCTTGGCGATCTCTACGTCAAGCCCTCCTCCATCGACGTCCCTCGCGGCGCGAAGGTGGTGCTGAACGTCGTCAACAAGGGTGCGATGGACCACAGCCTCGCGCTCGAGGGCCGCGACGAACCCATGATCAAGCCCGGTGGCTCGACGACGATCAACTGGGACGCGCTCACCAAATCCACCCAGGCGTGGTGCACGGTTCCCGGCCACAAGGCCGCCGGAATGGTCCTCGCCGTGAACGTTCAGGGCGACACCGCGGCAGCCGCCGACCACACGACCGGCGCCGCGGCTGCGAGCAACAGCGCCAAGATCGATGCCAACGCCAAGCCCGCCGCCGGCTGGAAGGCATACGACCCGATTCTCAAGCCGGCCGACGGTAACAAGGTCCACGAGATCGAGATGCGGGTCAAGGAGTCGAAGATCGAGGTGGCGCCCGGGGTGCAGCAGAACCTGTGGACCTTCAACGGCACCGCGCCCGGTCCGGTGCTTCGCGGCAAGGTCGGTGACATCTTCAGGGTCAAGCTGGTCAACGACGGCACCATGAACCACTCGATCGACTTCCACGCCTCCAAGGTGTCTCCGGACGTCGAGATGCGTTCGATCAAGCCGGGCGAGTCGCTGGTCTACGAGTTCAAAGCCGAGTACGCCGGTGTCTTCACCTACCACTGCGGCGCCGCGCCCATGATCCACCACATGGGCAACGGGATGTTCGGAGCGGTCATTGTCGATCCCCCGAACCTGCCCAAGGTTGATAAGGAGATCGTCCTGATCCAGTCCGAGCTGTACCTCGGCCCAAACGGCGAGGTACAGGACTTGACGAAGATGCTGGCCAACGACAGCGACGGCGCCGCCTTCAACGGTTACTTCAACCAGTATGCGTTTCAGCCGATCGAGGTGAAGCGCGGCGAGCGGGTACGCGCGTGGGTCGTGAACGCGGCGATCAACGATGAGCTGGCCTTCCATACCGTCGGAACGATCTTCGACACCGTGTGGAAGGAAGGCAACTACCAGCTCAAGCGCGGTGGCCCCGACCACGGTGGTTCCCAGACACTGGACCTGTCGCCCACGCAGGGCGGGTTCGTCGAGTTCACCCTGGACGCACCGGGCAACTACACGTTCGTCAACCACGAGATGCGGAACCTGTCGCGCGGAGCGGCCGGTGTGTTCTCCGTCAAGTAGGGTTCGCCACCGATGATCGAAACCGTCGCCCGCAGAAATACGTGAACAGCGGACGGCCCTGACGCAGACAATGGCTGATGCCCGGCGCACGCGGAACGCGCGCGCCGGGCACGGGCATCTTGCTCGGCCACCAGGTTCGGTGCCCGGATACATCAGCTCTGTCGCTTCTCATGCGTTCCGTCTCGTATGGCGGACTCGGTTTCCCCTTTCGCCGAAGGAGTCCCAAACCGGACCCCAGGTTTCTACTAAAAGTTTGGGATAAAATGACGTCATGGCAGCACCGAAAACGGGTCGGACACTCGACGGCGTCTCGCGGGTCGCGCTCCTCGACACGCTGCGTCGCAGCCGCGAACCACTGACGATCAAGCAGCTCGCCGACGAAGTGGGCCTGCACAGCAACACGGTCAGGTTCCATCTGGACAAGCTCGCCAAGGAGGGACTCGTCGAGGAGCAGCGGGTCGGACCGAGCGGTCCCGGCCGGCCCAAACTTGTCTACTCCGCTGCTGGCAACGCGGACGGCGGATCCGGCAACGGGTATCAACTCCTCGCGGAGATCCTCGCCGGCCAGCTTGCCACCTCGTCCCCCTCTCCGGCCGAAGCGTCGCTCGCCGCAGGGCGCGAATGGGGCCGTCACCTCACGGAGCGGCCCGGCCCCTTTTCCTCCATCACCTCTGAGAAGGCGCTCGAACAGCTCGTTTCCCTGCTAGACGACCTTGGGTTCGAGCCAGAACCGGGGTCGGACGGTTCTTCCGTGCAGTTGCATCGCTGTCCGTTTCGGACGGTGGCCGAGCAACGCCCCGATATCGCATGTTCGGTACACCTTGGGCTGATGCGCGGAGCCCTGTCGGAGATGGGAGCACCCTTAGCGGCCACCGCCCTGAAACCGTCCTTCACCTCCCATCCATGCCTCGTCCAGTTCGACGAGACGCAGCGGAAGCGGGCCGGACAGCGACCGGAAGACCGGGAACGGCCGGGATCGGACCACCGACGGCCCATACCTGTCGAAATCTTCACCGTGCCCGGTCCGAAGAACCCCGCGGACGGATGAGCGGACCGCAAGGTCGAGCGGTGCAACACGGAGTTCTGAAACCCTCGGACCGGGCTCATTTACGGTGACGAGGGCTGGACTGCTCGGGCTGGATCAGGCAGGAGGCTGTGTCGCCAGGGTGAGCCGAACGACGGAGCCGTCGATGGCCATCAACCCGTGCCGCTCGGGTGGAATTAGCGAGGTAGCCACCAGCCGTCGCGTCTCGGGTGTCCGAAGCGGTGGTGAGGCGGACATGACCGTGTAGGACCTGCAGGAGCGCTGTTGCGTTCTCGGATCGGACGACGCGCTGATCCCGGGTCGGTTTCGACGTCAGATCGCCAGGGTGAGTTCGGTGAACGCCGCGGCGACCTCGACGCGGGTGGGACGTCGAGTCCGAGTTCGTAGTGTGCGCGGCAAAGGTTCTGGACGAAGGCATGTCCGGTGATGATCACCTGGGCTGTTCGATCGGTCCGCAGCCCGCGCATCGGTTTCAGGCGGTGTTTGAGCTGACTGTGATCGGCCTCGATCGGATTGTTGGCGTATCGCTTGAGGTGGTGCCACGCCGAGGGGACCAGTTCGTCGAGCACCGCGGGGGAGATCGCGGCGGCGTCGGTGACCACCTCGCTGGGTGTCACCTTCAACGCCGATAGCGCCCGAGAGAAGAATCGCCGGGCCGCGCCGGCGTCTCTGCGAGCCGAGACGAGCACGACAATGACCTGCCCGTTCTGGTCGACCGCCCGATACACGTAGCGCCACACGCCGTGACGTTGACGTAGGTCTCGTCGACGAACCACCGATCGCCCGGCGAGTGGCGGGCAAACCGGGCGGCGTCGGCCAGCAGCGGCGTGAACCGCTGCACCCACCGGTAGACGGTGAGGTTGTCGACCTCGACCCCGCGCTCGACCAGCAGTTCTTCCACGTCGCGGTAGGAGAGGTTGTAGCGCAGGTACCACCGGACCGCCACGACGATCAGCTCGGCCGAGAACCGGAGCCCCGCGAAGGCTGACTTCGGCGGCAACCAGGTACGGGGACGGATTGACCGCTTTACCGCTCACGCCTGCCTCGATTTTGCATGCGACCAACGCAACGGCACCCCCGCGTCTGTTCGGGCTCGCCTACCGGATGCTCGGCAGCGTCGCCGAGGCCGAGGACGTCGTGCAGGACGCGTGGATGCGCTGGCAGGGCGCCGACCGCCGAGCCGTGCACAACCCGGCGGCGGTCCCCACCACCACCACGACCCGGCTGGCGATCGACGCCGCGACGTCGGCGCGGTCCACCCGCGATACGTACGTCGGGCCCTGGCTCCCCGAGCCGGTGGACACCTCCGCCGACCCGACGCTGGGCGCCGAGCGGGCGGAGGCGCTGGACCTGGCGGTCCTGCTGCTGCTGGCTAAGCTCACCCCGACCGAGCGTGCCGCCTACGTGCTGCGGGAGGCGTTCGGCTACCCGTACCGGGAGATCGGCGCGGTGCTGGACACCTCCGAGGCCAACGCCCGCCAGCTCGCCGGCCGGGCGCGGCGGCACCTCGCCTCGGACCGGTCGACCCCCGCCCGCCCGCCGGAGCGGCGCCGGCTGGCCGAGGCGCTTCTCGCCGCTGCCCGCGACGGCGACCTGGCCGCTTTGGAGCGGCTCCTCACCGCGGACGTGATCGCCCACTCCGACGGCGGCGGCCAGGTGCCCGCCGCCCGCAAGGACGTGCGGGGCGCAGCCCGGGTGGCGAACCTCCTGGACAACGTCCTCCACAAGTACTGGTACGCGGCGACCTTCCGGCTCGTCGAGGCCAACGGCGACGCCGCGCTGCTCGTGCTTGACGCCGACGGCAACCCGCTGGCCGTCGTCGCCCTGGACGCCTCGGCGCGCGGGACCGAAGGGCTGCTCCTGGTGCTCAACCCGGACAAGCTGCGGGAGTTCGCGGCCGGCGGCTGAGCGGAGGGCCGGCCGGGTGATCGCTCAGTGCGTCCGGCACCACCGGCAGGGCGCAGCCGACGAGCGCTAGCGCACCAGTCGTCCGGCGAGCGACCAGCCAAGCAGCACCAGGGTGACGATCTTGGTCAGCTCCAGCGCCACGTACCACAGGTGCAGCGTGGAGGCGGCTGGTGGTCGTCGATGATCAGCTGGGCACGCCGGTCGAGCAGCGGCCGCAGGACGGCGGCCTGGGTGAGCAGGACCAGCCAGAGGGCGCCGATCCCCGCCCAGGCGCCTCGATGAGCGAGATGGCGATCACCATCCCCAGCCAGATGAAGGGAACGGCCAGCTGGACGATGTCCCGGAGCCTGGTCATGAGCGGACGGGTCCTTTCTCCGTGGAGGTGAGCCGGGCGACGCAGACGCCCGGTCGCGCGAACGGGATCAGCTCGGCGGCCAGGCCCGGCGCCGCCGCCTCGACGACCTCCCGGAGCAGGCCGCGGTGCATGGCGCAGACCACGTCGGGGTGGCGCTGGGCGACTTCCAGGAACGGGCAGGCGTGCAGGTCGATCTGGACGGTGGCGGAGTCGGCCGCGCGCTCCGGCTCGAAGCCCAGCTCGGTGAAGAGGGCGAGCACCCGGGCGGTGGCGACGCCCATGGGATCGGCGCCGGGCGGTGCCGCCGCGGAGCGGCCGTCGCCGCGCAGCCAGGAGCGGCCGGCCTGCTCGGCCAGCTCACCCGCGCCCCGGTCGTCGAGCTGGGCCGCCAGCACCTGGCTGAGGAACTGGTACCCGGTCGACGGCGCCGGCGGCGTGACGCTGCGGTAGACCGTGTGCGGGCGTCCACGACCGCGCCGCGGGCCGGGCCCGCTGCTGACGAAGCCCGCCTCGACCAGCACCTCGAGGTGGAAACGGACCGTGTTGGCGTGCAGTCCGGTGGCGGTGACCAGCTCGCTGACGCCGGTCGGGCCGTCCGCCGCGCGGAGCGTGTCGAGGATCCGGCGCCGGCTCTGCACGGCGAGTGCGCCGTAGCTCACGTCTTCCACCACGCACCTATTTTATACGATGGACATAGTGAAAAAGGAGGACCCCATGGCCGACATCGCCGACCGCGCCGACATCACCGCCCTGGTGACCGACTTCTACCGCCGGGCCTTCGCCGACGACCTGCTCGGTCCGGTCTTCATCGACGTGGCTCGGATGGACCTCACGGCCCACCTGCCGATCATGTGCGACTTCTGGGAGACCGTGCTGTTCCGTACCGGCGCGTACCACGGGAGCGCCTTCCGCCTGCATGTGGACCTGCACCGACGGGAGCCCCTGGCCGAGCGGCACTTCGACCGCTGGTGGGAGCTGTGGTGCGGCACCATCGACGACCGGCACGCCGGCCCCAAGGCCGAGCTGGCCAAGGCGCAGGCCGGCCGGATCGCGCAGTCGATGCTGCGGCGCCTCAACGGCGGCACCGGCAGCGAGCACCGCACCATTCGGACCCGCCAACCCTCGTCCTGACCGGGCCCCGCCGCGTACAGGTCGACTCGTCCGTCGCCCACCAGGTCAGTCGCGCTCATCTGGTGGCTGACCTGCCATTGGCAGCCGGCGGCCGGCCGTCGGATCTCAGGACCTGGCACTCGGACCCCACTGGTGGCCGGGGTGAATCGGTCCGCCTGGGCGCGGGAGTCGACAGGGCGGCGATCCGGGGGTGGTGCTCCCTGCCCGGACATCGCCAGGCCGGCATGACCCTTCAGATTGTGTCGGTGGGCGCGGCGCCTCCGCCAGCGCAGCCGGCCGCGGAACATCAGAACCCCGGCCCGACCCTCGACCCGATGGCGACCGGCGCACCGACCTTCGCCGCCTGCGACGCCGTCGCGCCACCCATTCCGACCGGCACCATGCACTGCCGTGAGCTGCACGTCAAGGAGATCCAGGGAGAGATGGCCCCGGGCGTGCTGTCGCAGTAGCAAAGAGGGGAGAAAATCATGGACAGGTTACGACTTGTTGCGCAGTTTGCAATCCCGTTCATCTGGTTCGGAATGGTGGTGGCCATTTCCCTGATCGAGGCGCCGTTGAAGTTCCGCGCTGCTCGGCGTCCGTGCTTGACAGTCCATCGAGGCTCGTTCTCAAGTCTTTGAGGAGTTAGTCGATTGGCTGTCGTGGGTCATGCTCGGCCGGCATGGGATTGTCACGCGCATCCTGTGGTGGCTGCCGCGCCATGCTTTAAGACTGCCGTACAGGCAAGCGCGAGGCGCTCGTTCGCTTGGCTTGGCCGCCACAGGGTAAGCGTCCGAGGACGGGCCCGCTACCTGGCGCCGGCGTCCACTGCGGAGGTGTCGACGACCTGCTCGGTGGGCAGGCGCGGAGTGTGGGGTGGCCCTGCGTTTGCCCGGTCGGCGATCCCCAGGCGCATCGCCAGATACGGGAAGCCGAGCCCCGCCAGCATCTGACGCAGAGTCTGCCGGGTGCCGTCGGTCTCGACCACGCCGCTGAGCGGCACCATCGAGACGCCGAGCCGGGTGGCGGTCAGCCAGGCGGCGGAGAGCCCCTCACCGGCACGCAGCCAGCTGTCCGGCTCGTCCTCGGTGTACCAGAGGATCCCGTAGACAGCCGCGCGGTCGTGCCCGGGGCCGATCGGCAGGGTGCCGGGATGGCCGAAGTCCCGGCCCGGCACGGTGGTCTGCGGGGGCTGCTCGGGCAGCACCTCGGGCGGCAGCCCGACGCCGGTGCCGGCCCGGCTGGTCCAGTACGCCAGCTCCTCCCGCAGCTCCGGCTCCTCCGCCGCGACCACCGCGGCCTTGGCCGCCACGGCGGCCAACTCCACCACCTGGTCGGAGCCGAGCAACTGGAGTCGGGCGCCCTGCGCGCCGGCCGCCTTGACGATTTCGTCGAGCGTGGCGTCGGGCACCCGCTCGTCGCTGACCGGCCGCCGGTCCGTCTGCCGGATCCGCATGCACTGCACGAGACGGGTCGCGTCCGCGTCCGCCGCGGTCTGCTGGAACCGGCCGAGCCGGGCGAGCAGCTCAAGCTGGCCCGGGTCGGGTAGCCGCTCCACCTGGGCGGCCCAACCCTCGGCGGCCAGCGCCACCCGCGCGTGGTGCAGCGCCAAGCCGCAGCTCAACGTCACCAGCCGATTCTCCGGATCGGTGGCGGCGAGTTGCGGCTCGTGCACCATCCGCAGCTCCAGCGCGTCGGGGAGGACCGTCCAGCGCCACGGCTGACTGTTGTGCACCGACGGGGCGAGACCGGCCGTCGCGGCGGCCTGCGTGAGCGCGGTGGTCAGCGGGCGGTCCCTGGCCGGCGTCTCGTGGCTCATCGTCACGACCTTTCTTTCCCACATCGTGCCCCACTCCGGACCTGTCCCGGGCGGTGTTGCCGCTCCATCCTCCGGGATGCCGGTCAGCCGGCACACGGATTCCCCGCCTCGGGGTCGTCCGGCCCGCAACGGATCACGCCGGTTCCCGCTTGCGGGAACCTGTGCTGCTGAAACGATCCGCAGGTGGGAGCGGAACCGGACGAGTGCGTGCCGGAGCGGCCGGTGCGGCGGCGCCGGGTGGACCGGCGGGAGTGGGCACCGCTGACCCTGCTCACCCTGGCCGCGCTGCTCGGCGGCGGATTGTGGCTGACAGGGTTGCGGACGGCGGACCGGCCGACACCCACGATGAAAGGGCTCAGTGTGGTCGACCAGAGTGACCGCATTTCTACCAGCCTGGTTACCTGTTCGTTCCATTCGGGGGCTACTTGCCAGAGGAAATCGCCAAGCTGCGGCAGCGATTCATCCCGGACGGGGTGGATCTCGTGCGCGGGGAGGTTGAGCGGGTCGCGCCGGACGGCAACGTGGTGCTGCTGGCCGCCGGGCGCCGGCCGCCTACGACTACCTGATCATCGCCACGGCTGTGGAGCCGCGGCCGGACCGAACTCCCGGCATGCTCGACGGCGGGCAGTGGCGCAAGGGCATCTTCGACTTCTACACCTCTGATGGCGCGGTGGCCACGGCCAAGGCGATCGCGGGCTTCGACAGCGGCCCGCTTGTGGTGCACATCGTGGACATGCCGATCAAGTGCCCCAGTCACGCCGCTGGAGGTCACGTTCCTCGTCAACGGGGCGGGGGTGATCGTGGTGACCGCCTCGTTCGTGCCGCCGGTGATCCCCAAGGTGGTCCCTGGCGGTGCCGGTGCTGGTCCGGTGGGTCGGAGTCGACGGCCGCTTCCCGTACCGGCGTTGGAATCCAGATCCCCGCGAGCGACCGACGCCGTCTACGCGTTGAGCGCTGTGGACAAGAGCGGCCGAGTCGCCGATCGCAGTATCGTCCGGGTGCTTGGCTGGGGGCCGGGGGCTCGGCTGGACATCCGCGAGCAGGCGGGAATCATCGTGGCCCGGCCGGCAGTCGATGGTGTCCACTGCGTCGGCGATCGTGGTCACCTGCATCTGCCATTGGCGGTGCGCCGGTGGTGCCGGCTGACGGCGGGGGACCGGGTTCTGCTTGCTGCCGACCCTGCCACCGGTGTACTGGTGGCCCATCCCCTTGCCGTACTTGACCGGCTGCTGGCCGACGTGCACGCTGCCGTGGCGGGGGTGAGGCGGCGTGAGCCAGACCGTCGCTGGCCGGCCGGAGTTGGAGGCTGCCCGGTTACTGCTCGAGCGGATGGGCATCTCTCCGGCCGATCTGCTGCAGGTGCGGCCGGCCCGTCCGCTGGCCCCGACGTTCGCCGAGTACGTGCCGGTGGTGGCCGCTGCGGTGTCGCCGGGTACTCGTCGGGCGTACGGCTCGTACTGGAATCGGGTGGTCCAGGCATGGGGGATCGGCGTATCGACGAACCCCGCCCGTCTGAAATCGAGCAGTTGCGCGCCCAGGTGCAGGCCAACGTGGTGGCGCGACGCAACAACCGAGGCGGCCGATCAGCTGCCGAACAATTGGTGGCCGCGCTGCGGCGCCTGTACCGGCGGGCGGTGGCGGACGGGTTCCCGGATGCGGCCGACAACCCGGCGTTGAAGGTGGACAAGCCACGCCGGCTGCCCACCACCCGGCGAGCCATCGGCGACGCGCGCTTGGCGGAGGTCAACGAGGTGGCGGCCAGTTGGGGATGACCCGGGTCTGGACAGTCTGCTGATCCGGCCGCACACCGAGACGGCCTGCCGTCGTGCCGGGGCGCTGGCCCTGCGGCCGCGGGACCTGGACACCGACCAATGTCTGATCTTCCTGCGGGAGAAGGGCGGCACCTCCCGGTGGCAGCCGGTCTCGCCGACGCTGATGCGGCGCAGCGGGATGCTCCACTACGGCTACCAGGGCCAGCGCCGCGGCAGCGGCCTGAGCCTCTTCGTGGCGACCCACGCCGCCCCGCCGCGGATGATCGACTTCGGGGCGATCGACTTCGCCGCCGCGGCGGCTCGGATCGGCGCGTTCCTCGGCTACCGGCTGACCGTCTGCGACGCCCGGCCGGTCTTCGCCACCGCCCAGCGCCTTCCCGAGGCGGACGAGGTGGTGGTGCTGTGGCCGCACCGCTACCTGCGGGCGGAACTGGACGCCGGCCGGGTCGACGGGCGCAGTGCGGTCTGCGTGCTCACCCACGACCCGAAGTTCGACGTGCCGGTGCTCGCACTGGCGCTGCGCCATCCGCTGGCCTACGTCGGGGCGATGGGCTCCCGGCGTACCCACGACGAGCGGCGCAAACGGCTGCGCGAGGCCAGCGTCGACCCGGCGCCACTCGCCCGGCTCGCCTCGCCGATCGAGCTGGACCTCGGCGGGCGCACGCCGGAGGAGATCGCGGTGAGCGTGGCCGCCCAGATCGTCGCGGGACGGTGGGGCGGGACGGGACGCCCGCTGGCGGAGCTTGCCGGGCCGATCCACGGTAGGGCAGGCCCGGGCGGTCAGCCGGCGAACGTTCCAGCCACTCCCATGCAGTCGAATTGGAGTGCTCCACTGGCGCAGAGGCATGCCGATTGCCCGATCAGTGGGCCATCGAAGTGACCAACCGGCTCGCTGTGCGCGGCTATGAGCACGCCATGCGATGCGGTGCGAGACACTCAAACGATGACCGGTATGCCCCCGGATACGTTGTATCACCGATGCCTAGGCTGGCACGCCCCTGCCCTGCGGCGAGCCGTCATCGTCGCCTCCATCGGGCTCATAGTCGCTCTCGTGCTACTGCCGTTCATGCCGTGGGAGTTGGCCGCGGTCGGGGGCTGGGACATCGCCGCGCTCGCCTTCCTCATCAGCATCTGGCGCGTCATTCTCCGAGCGGACAGCTCCCACACCGAGATGATGGCCATGCGTGAGGACGAGACGCGGGTAACCGCCGCAGTGCTGCTGGTAGGGGCGGGCGTCACCAGCCTGCTGGGTGTCGGCTCTGCTCTCAGCCTCGCCGGCCGGCACGGCGGCTCAACGCGGGTGCTGCTCGTCAGCGTCGCACTACTGACCGTCCTGCTGTCGTGGACCGTTGTCAACACGGTCTTCACCCTGCGGTACGCCGACCTGCAATACCGGTCAACAACCGGGGGGATCGGCTTCGACGGCCAGCCTGTGCAGGGGCAGGCCACCTACCGCGACCTGGCCTACGTCGCCTTCACGATCGGCATGACCTACCAGGTATCAGACACGGCCATCAGCGATCCGCGGATCCGGGGCAGCGTGCTGTCCCATGCCTTCCTGTCTTACGTGTTCGGTGTGGTGATCGTGGCGGGTTCCGTCAACCTCATCGCCGACCTGGCCCGCTAACGGTGTCGGACCACCGGCCGGTTGGTGGCAGCGCGCGACTCGCGGCAGATTAGTACGCCCGGTCTGTGATGTCAGGAGCCAGTCCGTCGACCGCCCGGGCACCCATCGCCACGAGTCGTTCCCCTTCAGCCTCGGCTGTGGTGCCGTCGGCTCGTAGTTCGAGGTGCAGGCGGTTCTTGATTTCTTTACGCTCAGGTACCTTCAGCACATCGATGGTCGGCCAGGCGGCGCCTTCGGGAGCGATGGTGATCCCGCCAGCCTCTTCTTCGACGATCTGCCACCCGAGCACCTCTGTCCAGAACTCGGCAACGGGGCGAGGCTCGTTCGCATCGATGGCGATTACGACGATACGGCTGACCACGCCGCACCCATACCCGCTATCGCCATCAGCTAACAGCGTGTCGCATCGTCGCCGATGCATTCTCATCGGCTACTTGTTCATCGAGGTCGAAGCAGCCCACGTCTGGTCATATAGGCCCGCAACGTCTCGGCATCCCCAGCGGACATCAACCGGCGTGGGATCACGGTCGCCGGCCTCCGGCCTACGTACACGATCCAGAACTCAGGGGTGTCCCTTACCTGGGCGACCCCGTCCCAGGCGATGCCGCCGGACTCCGAGCCGCTGCGCATCATGATGTTGTCGTCGGTGATGTCGTAGGCGCCCTCGACAGCGTAGCGACTGGAGCGGCGCCGGGCGCGCAACCGCACCCACGGCGAGTACAGCATCGACAGCAGGCCACCCACGACCATCGCCATGCACAGCGGCGAGATCTGGTCGTCCCAGGCGAACCCCCGCGAGACGGCGAAACCGATCGCCCCGACCGCCGCCAGCATCGCGCCGATATAGCCGTACTTGCGCAGCCGAACACTGCTGAGCGCAGCGGCCACGCGGCCTGGGTAGGCGGGATCGGCTGGGACGTTGAAACGGATGTGCACGCCAGAACGATGGTGCCCCCAACCCCGGGCAGCCCCTGGCTCCCGCCCCCCGGGCCGATCGTCGAGCGCCGCCCATCGTCAGCGGCAATTGCGGATGTTGCTGCCGGCCTGTCATCCGTGAAGGTGGTGGCGGTGGCCCACAGTGTTGGAATCCGCGTGGGTACCGAGTTAGCGGGCGGCGAGGGCGGCGGTGAGCGCCTGGGCCAGCCACTGCTCGTACTCGTCGGGTGACCAGCCTCGGTCGCCGACGAGCAGCTCGTAGACCTCGGGTGAGATCAGCGTCCAGACGATGTCCCGTGCCCGGTCGGGGTCGAGGTCGGCGCGCAGGCCACCGGCTGCCGCGAGGTGGCGTACGAGAGCGTCGGTCCCGGCCAGGCGCTCGCTGTTGATGGACTCGCGGAACTGCGCCAGGTCGCAGTCGCCGCCGGTGGCAGCGGCGAGCAGCCTGGCAAGCAGGGGCCCCGCGCGTTCGCCGACCCGGCGGGCGGCGAAGGCGTACCGGGCGAGCTTGTCTTGCGGGCTGGTCGCGGCGAACACCGCCTGGATCTCGGGGCGGTCGATCATGGGGATGGGATCGTCGTCGCCGGCGAGCGTCACGTCGTACACGTCTTTGATGAGCGTCGCCTTTGTGCGGAACGTCTTGTATACGGTCTCGGCCGAGACACCGGCGTGCGTGGCGACGTCTCGCATGGTGATCGCCGCGGGGCCGCGTTCGATGAGCAGTTCGCGGGCCGCGTCCAGGACGCGGCGGCGCGTGAGCTGCGCCTGTTCGGCGCGGCGGGTGTTGTCGTATGCGCGACGAGTCATTGCTTACCGCCCGACCGTATTGAATACTCATCTACTGTATCTGATACTACCGAGGGGGCATCATGCGCACGATCGGCACCGAGGTTTGTGTTCGCTCTATGACGATCATGACTTCCGGCGACCTCGCCGAGTTGGCCCAGGTCGTTCACCCGCAGGCCGTAAACCGCGAGGCGAAGGCCGAGCCCGCGGCCTGCCGAGTGCACGGCCCGGCCGCGTTCGCGGCCACCGCCCGCTGGCTACGAGCCGCATTCGAGGATCTGAACTTCGACATCCATGACGTGGTGGCCGACGGCGACCTGGTCGCCGTGCACTGCACCATGTCGGGACGCCAGGTCGGTCCGTTCGTGGCGTACGACGAGCGCGGCGAGGTCGACCAGGCGTTCCCGCCGACCGGCCGCAGGTTCGCGATCACCCAGACCCACTGGTTCCGAGTCAAGGACGGCCAACTCATCGAGCACTGGGCCAACCGCGACGACCTCGGCATGGCCAGCCAACTCGGCTGGGTCCCGCCCAAGCCGGCATTCTTGTGGCGAATGGTCCGGGCCAAGCGGCGTGCCCGCCGCAACCCGACCCACTAGTCCCTTGTATGTCCAGCCATGCCGCATCGGCATCAGGCCACGCACCCAGATCCCGGCCCTCGCGTACGCCGTGCCGGTTATCGCATTGGTCAGGGGCCGACAGCTCTCGGAGGCGGTGCCTACGATGGCCGGCATGGTGGGGACGATCGATTACGCCGGGGCAGGCCCATTGACGAGGATCGACCCGTTCCACGAGCCGGCGCTGGCGAATCTTCCGAGCGAGGCCGTCGAGATCTGCCGCCTTGTTCACGACCTCGTCATCCAGCCCGCTGACGCGAACGGCCTGGGCGTGCCCGACGAGCGGTTCGCCGAGAACCAGCTTCGTCCCGTCGACGGGCTGATCGGCGCCCTACTAGCCCTCGATCCGGCCCCGCTGACCGTCGCACGCGACCCCGACCGGCGGGTGATCGGCACCTGCCGCCACTTCGCCTTGCTCAGCTGTGCCCTGCTGCGCTACCGCGGAATCGCGGCCCGGGCCCGCTGCGGCTTCGCCACGTACTTCCAACATGGGCAGGGCGTGGACCACTGGATCACCGAGTACCGGCACGGCGGCCGCTGGGTGCGGATCGACACCGAGATCCTCGGCGGTTTCCTCGTGGCGGAACCCGAAAACCTCGCCGCTGGCGACTTCCTCACCGGCGGCGAGGCGTGGACGGCCTTCCGCGGCGGCCACATCGATGCCGCGCACTTCGGCGTGTACGGCACCGAAAACTGGGGGCCGGCCGAGATCCGGGGAAACGCGATCAAGGACCTCGCGGCGCTCAACAAGGTCGAGATGCTGCCGTGGGACGAGTGGGGACACATGGAGGCCTCCTACAAGGGCAAGACCGGCCCCGACTACGACGAACTCATCGACGCAATCGCCGCCGTCTGCGCCACCGACGATCCCAGCGCCGTCGGGGACCTGTACGCCTCCGAGGACCTCGCAGTGCCTATCGCGCTCTTGCAGTGACGCCCCCGGGGCAGCTTGCTGCTGCAAGGCCGCCACGGTGCACTGATTTCGGCTAATTGGGGATGCCCTGCGGCGGTGGGTGCCTGCAGGTGAGGCGCCGGCCCCGGGCGGCTCGGCCAAGCCGCAGGCGCCACGCTAACCAGCGGCCTGACCGCAACCTGCACGCGATGCGCGCCGAGTGGAAGTACGACACCCTCTACAGCGGGCAGGGCGGATTCAGAGGGCAGCTGACCCAGAGCATCCGATACGAGTACGACTCAGCCGGCACGTCGAGCGCCTACAAGTGGCAGGTCCGCGGCTTCAACGAGCGCTACCAACCCAGGGGCGTCAACTACGTGATCCCGCCGGTCGAGACCGGCCTCAACGCCACCTACATCTACGCCTACGAGTACTCCCTGTTCACTGGAGCGCCGACGTCGATCTCGTACCCGGCCGCCGGCGGCCTGGTCACCGAGCAGTTGACCACCGACTACGACGCGACGACCGGCATGCCGGTCCGGTTGGACACCAGCCTGACCGGCTCCGCGGGCACCATGGCGACCGCCCCCTACACCGCCTTTGGCGAGCGCAAGAGCTCGATCTACCAGGTGCCTGGGAACAGCAACTTCACCCAGGACACCGTCTACCGGGACGAGACGACCCGCCGAGTCGACTGGGTCACCGTCACACGGTCGACAGTGGACGGCATCGTCTCGGACCGCAACTACTCCTACAAGGCGGCCGGCCGCATCAAGTCCATCGCCGACACCCCCGAGGTCGGCCAGGCAGACCTCCAGTGCTTCCGCGACGACGCCCTGGGGCGCCTGACGACCGCGTGGACCCCGAAGACCGAGGTCTCCTGCGACACCGATCCCATCCTCGACAACCTGGGCGGGCCGGCGCCCTACTGGCAGGACTGGACCGTCGACGACACCGATAGCCGGCGTACCGAAACCAGCCACACCAGCAGCGGAGACACCACCCGCAGCTACCTCGTACCCGACGGCGGCCAGAATGTCGTACGGCCACACGCGGTCACCCAGATGAGCACCGACGCCCCCGGGCAGCCGACGGTGGTCGCTAAGTACGAGTACGACGAGTCGGCAACACCACCTGCCGGCCGTCGGGCACCACCGCGAACGACTGCGGCACCGCTAAGACGGGCAGCCAGACGCTGACCTGGGACGCCGAAGGCGAACTCGCCACCGTCAGCTCCGGCGGAAACACCATCGAGACCAACATCTACGACGCCAACGGCGTCCGGCTCATCCGCCGCGACGCCACCGGTACCACCCTGTACCTGCCCGGGCAGGAGATCCGGCCGAAGGCACCGTCAACACCGGCACCCGCTACTACAGCTTCGCGGGCGTCACCTGCGCCAGCCGCAAGGCGGGCTCGGCGATCACCGACCTCACCTGGCTGTTCGGCGACCACCAGGGCACCCAGCAGATCGCCATCAACGCCGGCACCCAGACCGTGGACATCCGCCGGCAGACGCTTTACGGCGGATCTCGCGGGCCGAGCACCGTCTGAGCCAACGGCAAGGGCTTCGTCGGTGGCGACATCGACCCCACCAACCTCGTCAACATCGGCGCACGGCAGTACGACCAGACGTTGGGGCGGTTCATCTCGGTCGACCCCGTCATGGACCTGTCCGATCCGCAGCAGTGGAACGCCTACTCGTACGCCTACAACAGCCCGGTCAGCCATGCCGACCCCACCGGCGAGGACCCCTGCCCCGGCGGCGGAGGCGGCTGCTACTGGGACGGCACCACCACGCAGTACGACGGCGTGACCCCCCAGCAGATGGCCGCGGCTCGGCAGATGAGCCAGGTGATCACCAAGCAGGTCGCCACCCAGGTCGCGGAGCAGGCCGCCGCAGAGAACACGGTCCGTCAGGAGAAGGAGCGCAAGCAACGCGAGTGCCAGGCAAGCTTCTGGCGCCGCAGCATGCAGAAGGTCGCCGATGTCGGCCAGGCCAGGTGGAAGTGGGCGACGAGCCCGGAGGGCCTCGGAACCCTCGCCGGCATCGCGGTCGGCTTCGGCTGTACGGCACTCACCGGTGGCGCCGGGGCGGTTATCTGTGGCATCGCTGGTGGTGCGGTCTCTGGACTTGTGACTGGGGCGCTGAAGTGCAGGGTGGGCGACAAGTCGCACTGTGGCATTGGCAATCTGGCGCGTGACGTCGGGGTAGGCGCAGTGCTTGGTGCGGTGGGCGGCGCGGCCGGTGCCGTCCCTTGCGCAGACGAGCCAGCTCGGCGCATTCGTCCTCACCGAGACCGCCGACGGCGGCCTCACCCCGAGCCCGCCGGTCCTGCGCCACCCAGTTCGCCAGAGTGCCGTCGTTGGTCCCCAAGTCCCGAGCGACCTGCGCGATCGGCTTGCCCGTCCCCCGCACGATCCGCACGGCGCCCTCTCGGAACTCCCGGTCGAACCGCCGTCTCGTCTCAGCAATGACCACCTATCCCCTTAGGTCCGGCCTCCACCTGTCGGGGAACCTCGCGCGGCCAGCCCAAGCTGGGTTGGCTCGTGCAGGGTGCGCCGTCCTAGGCTTAAGGTGGGCCGATGATGAGGCACGCGGCGTCCGATGCCGGTGTGGCCCGGGCCAGCGCGCTGCTGGAGGTCGGCCGGATCGAGGCCGCACGGCGGGAAATCGCGGCCGTGCTGGCCGGCGATCCGGACAACGTCGAGGCGCTGTACGTGTTGGCCGGCTCGTATCAGGCGGAGGACGAGTTCGCCGCCATGCAGGACGTGGCGGTTCGGGCCGTCGCGGTCGCGCCCGGACAGCACGAGGGTCACCTGCTGCTCGCGTTCGCCCAGATCGGTGTGGAAGACCCGACGGCGGCACGAGCCAGCGCGCTGGAGACCGTCCGCCTCGCGCCCGAGGACTGGCGCGGGTACGCCGCGCTGGCGCTCGCCTCGCTCAACCTCGGGCAGCCGCGCCGCGCGTTCCGGACGATCAAGCGGGCGGTGGGGATGGCCCCGGAGTCGGCCGGCCCGCACTACATCCGGGCACTCATGTTCCACTCGATCGGCTGGAACCTGTTCGCCAACCGGTCGTACCGCCGCGCGCTGGCGCTCGACCCGGAGCACAAGGCGGCGCTCACCGGGCTCGGTCGCGTCGCGGCCACCCGAGGGTGGCTGGCGGCCGCCGCCGGGCATATCAGCGCGGTACTGGCCGCGGAACCGACCAACGATGCCGCCCGCACCGAACTGGATCGGGTGGTCATCGGCGGCCTCTGTGGTTGGGCAATTATGTCGGTCTGGACGGCTGGCTTCATGGGCATGTTCGCCGTGCTTCCGTGGATGTGGCTGCCGGCGCTGCTGCCGCCCGCGCTGTGGTTGCTGTGGGCCGCCCGGACCTGGCGCGCCCTCTCCCCGGGCGCGCGGGCATACGCCGAGAACGTGGTCCGCACGGACATCCGGGCCCGCGTGCGGCTGTTCGGGCTGGCACTGTGCGCGCTTACCGCGGCCGGGCTGATCATCATCGCGCTGCGCCAGGATCCGGACCAGCCGCCGTCGGCCGCCATGGTGGTCCCGATGGTGGCGCACTTCCTGGCCCTGATCGTCAGCGCGGCGGCGATCGTCACCGCCGACCGCAAGGTCGCCGGGGCGCGTCGGTGACGCCCGGTTGACGTTCGCCGGGGGAGCGGGTTGGGAGCTCCTGGAAGGTGGTGACCCGCTCACGTTTGGACGGAAGGGCCGGGGCCGTTGCCCTCGGCGGTTCACTGCCTCGGGCGACCGGGTGCAGAAGTCCTTCGGACCCCGACCTTCCGCGCGGTGAACAGTACGGGCGCACACTGACACTCGGGCGCCAGTTAAACCGGATTTAATCCGCCAATAAGCGGTCGATTAGCCATAGCCGTTCGCTCACCGAGGAGGTGCGCGGCGTGCCGATCGACGTGGAGCAGGACAACCGCCCGGGCTGGTGGATGAAGCGGCTGTTCTTCCAGCTCAACGATCCGCGCTGGCGCCGGCGGCTATGGAAGCTGCACAACTACTACGCCCGCTCGCCGCCGCTGCCCGAGGGCGCGGAGGCGGCGCGGGAGGCGTTCGAGGCGTTCCAGCGGCACATCCGCTCCAACTTCGCCGAGCTGGTGGTGTCCGCCGTCAGCGAACGAATGACACCGGTGGGGTTCCGCACCGCCCGGGACGAGGACGTCACCGGCGACGCCGAGGCGGCCGCGGTGTGGGAGCGCGCGGGCCTGTCGGTGAGGTCCTCGGACACCCACAGCAGGATGCTCTCGCTGCACGACCACGTACAACCGCGCTCCGGCCAGGGTGACGGTCTCGAAGAAGTCGCAGGCGAGCAGGGCGTCGGCTTCGCAGCGGAGGAAGTCGGCCCAGGTGGTGGACGTGCGCTCGGGCGCGGGGTCGATCCCAGCCTCGTAGAGAATTTCCCACACGGTGGAGGCGGGGGTCTTGATCCCCAGGACGAGCAGTTCGGTGTGGATGCGGCGGTAACCCCAGCTGGGGTTCTCCCGAGCCAGGCGCAGCACCAGGGCGCGTATGGAGCGGACGGTGTGTGGCCGGCCCGGCCGTTTTGGCCGGGAATTGGCAGCGTGGCGGCGCGCGGGGAGGTCGCGGTGCCAGCGCAGCACCGTGTCCGGGCGCACCAGCAGCTTGAGCCGATGGAGCACGCCCAGCGGAAGCCGGTGCAGCAGGACGGCGAGGAACGCTCGGTCGCTGGGGGAGAACCGCGCCCGGGCCTTGCCCAGCTGTCGCTCGAGGACCGTGATCTGGTAGCGCAGCGCCAGGATCTCCACGTCCTTGTCCCGGTCGCTCATCGAAAGCAGCCGCAGTAACGCGAACGCGTTCGTCACACCGAGATAGGCCAGTCGAAGCAGCACAGCCGATTATCATGCCGCGGGTGGGAGAGACAGTCGGGAGAGGAAACGGTTCCTGCGCCCGCCGTCGGGATCCGTTTACAGCTGGTCCCACCTGGGCCATTAGGTTTTCGGCAGGGGCAGGGGCAGGGGCAGGGGCAGGGGCAGGGGCAGGGGCAGGGTGCAGACCTGTCGGCGTGAGGTGCTGGACCGCACCTTGATCTGGAACCAGCGCCACCTTTGCCAGGCCCTGCGGGAGTTCGAGCGGTTCTACAACTCCCATCGGCCGCATCAGGGCATCGCGAACGCCCGACCGCTGCACCCCTTGCCTCGGGCGATCACCGATCCAGGGCAGATCGCCCGCCTCGACATACGTAGGCGTGAACGCCTGGGCGGCATCCTTCACGAGTACGAACATGCCGCGTGACGGCGCGCTCCGCCTCGGGCCAGCTCAACACCTGGGCGGACGAGGTTTCCGACAAGGGCAACGTGTAGCCCGGTGATGCGGTCGCCGTCGATGGTCAGGGGCAGGGAGAAGGGCGGTGTGTCACGAAGGCGCTGGCCCCACATGATGCACGAACACCATCATTTCGAACGATCTGCAACGTCCTTCTACCGCGGACGTCAGAACTCGAGGACGTACTTGACCCCACCAGAGCGGCCGCCCGCGACCTGGTCCGCGATCGCGGCGCCGTCCTTGATTGGTGTCGTCTGGACGTCAAGTCTCAGTTCCCCGGAGGCGGCGAGTGCCGCGAGTTCGCCGAGTGCACGTCCGTCGGGCTGCACGTAGAGGTTCGAGGTGGTGATTCCGCGTATCGGATCGGGTGCGTCCGAGGTGATGGAGGTGAGGCGGCCTCCGTCGGTGAGCAGTCCGATCGCGTTCTCGGCGGTGCCTGTCGCGGCGATGAGGACGGCGTCGAATCGGCGATCGCTCTTCTGCGCCCAACCGTCAGTGTGGGTGTCGATGACCTCGCTGGCGCCGAGGGCGCGGAGCTGATCGGCGCGGGCCGGTCCTGCACCGGCGACGATCTCGGCGCCCCGGAGGTGGGCGAGTTGCACGGCCAGTGACGCGGTGGGGCCGGAGGCTCCGACGACGAGCAGGCGGGTGGTGGCGTCGACGTGGAGCTCGTCGAGGGCCTGCTGGGCGGTGAGCCCGGCGACCGGGAGTGCCGCCGCAATCTCCGGAGCCAGGTTCTCGGGCAGTCGTGCGACGTGCGCGGAACGGACTAGGACGCGCTCTGCCCAGGTGCCGCTGCCGCCTGGCAGGGGCGCCTCGTGGACCAGCACGAGGTCTCCCGTGCGGAATTCGGTCTCGTCCGGGCCGGTCGCGGTGACGCGGCCGACGGCTTCGACGCCCAGAGCTGCGGGCGGAACGAGGCCGACGTCCCATCCGCCCGTGTGAAGCAGGGCGTCCCACGGCCCGATCCCTGCCGCGACCACCTCCAGGACGAGCTCGCCCGCGTCAGGCTGGCGGGGGTTCGGAAGGTCGAGGATCTCCAGAGCGCCCTTGGCGGCTCGAACACCGAGTCCGATCATGATTTGTCCTTCTGTGTTGATTCTGTTCGTGCGTGTTTGGGGTTTCAGGCGGCCGGGTTCGTGCTCGGGTCCACGGGCCGCTTGGATTTCGGGAGTTTGTCGACCACGAGCCGGTAGGAGTCGGTGACGAGTTCCTTCACCAGGTTATCGTCGAGACTGGGCCCACCTGCTGCCGTGATCCAGTGCTTCTTGTCCATGTGGTAGCCGGTCGTGATCTCTGCGTACTGCTCGCGCAGCCCAACGGCCTCGTCCGGATCGGCCTTCAGGATCACGACGGGGTGTCCCGGCATGTCGGTCATGAGCATGAAGACCTTGCCGCCCACCTTGTACAGCTCCCAATTCGGGCCGACACGGTGCTCGAACGTCACGTCCGGCAGCTCTGTCGCGTACTCGTTCGCGACCTTCTGGAGTTCCTGTCCGTCCATAGCTGATCAACTCCTCTAGCGATCGGTTCGCCCGGGCCGGGCCGCTCAGGCGAAGGTGAACAGACGCTCGGGCTCGAACCGCGACACCGGGGTCTTGTACTGCTTTCCCTCGTCGGGGTAGCCGAGCGCGAGCAGCACGGTGGTGGTGTATCCGGTCGCGCGGATGTTGAAGGCCTTGTCCACGCTGATCGGGTCGAAGCCTTCGAGCGGCATGGCCTCGACGCCGAGCTCGGCGGCTGCCATCATCGTCAGACCCATCACCATGTAGGTCTGCTTCTCCATCCAGTGGTAGGTGTCCTTGTAGCTGTATTTGCGCAGGCTCACGAAGTCACGGGTCATCGATTCCCACCGCTCCTGCTTGGCCTCATCTGCGAACCGGCCGTCGGCCCGCTCCTTGGCGAACACCGCTTCGAGGTGGTGCTCGGTCACATCGGCCCGAGTGGTGAGGATGATGGTGTGCGAGGCGTTGAGGATCTTCTCGGCGTTGTCCTGGAACCGCTCGCCGAGGTTGGCCGCCAGCCGCTCCTTGCCCTTCTGAGTGGACACGACGTAGAAGTGATTCGGCTGGATGTTCGTCGACGTGGGAGCCGAGCGCAGGAACTTCAGCAGCTGCTGAAGAGTCTCATCCGGGATCGTTTTGCTGCCGTCGAAATACCGGCTGAGGTGCTTGCTCATGAGCTTGTCGAGATCCATGTCATCGTGCTTTCTGTGCGTGATGAGTTGAGGGGTTGTAGATGGTGAAAGTCGGATACGGCTAGGGTTTGCGGGCGAGGAGTTCGCCCACCCGGTCGAAGCTGATGCCTGTCGTGGCCGAGGCGATGTCGCCGGCCTTGAGCGCCGCGGCCGCCTGTTCGAGAGCACCCATCGCGTGCGTGTAGAGCGCAGGGCCCAGGCTGATCCGCTTGACCCCGGCCTTCTGCAGTTCAGGGACGGTCAGCACCTGGTCCGCCGGTGAGATGAGAACGTTCACGGGTGTCGGCGCGACGGCGGTGACGATCGCGACCAGGGACTCGAGGTCGGGCGGGAACGGCGCGTAGAGCACGTCGGCGCCGACCTCGGCGAAGGCCGTCAGCCGTCGGATGGTGTCATCGAGGTCAGGCCGCCCCTGGATGAAGTTGTCGGTGCGAGCGGTGACGACGATGCGTCGCTTCGCCGCGACGACCGCACTGCGAACCCGGTCTACCGCGTCGTCGAAGTCGCGGATCGGGTCATCGGGATTTCCGGTGGTGTCCTCGATCCCGATGCCGGCCAGCGCGTGCGCGACGGCACTGTCCACAGTCACGGCGACGTCCTCGGCGGTGATGCCGTAGCCGTCCTCGAAGTCACCGTTGACGGGCAACCCCGTGAGCCGGCCGAGCAGCTGTGCGTGGTCGAGATGCTCGTCGCGGGTGATGCTGTGGCGTCCGTCGATGCGGCCGAGCGCGGCCGCCAGGGCCGCCGACGACGTGCCGATGGCCTCGAAGCCGGCATCCGCCAGGATCAATGCCGACACGCCATCCCAGGCGTTCGGCATGACGAGGCCCCCTTCTCGGGTGTGCAGTGCCATGAACTTCTCATAGAGCTCAGAACCGGACATGTCGTTCCTCTCCAGTGCGGTTGATCAGGGCGAGGGTTCGACCGGTCAGGTCGCTGTTCTCGCGAGTTTGGTAAGCGCTCATGCCAGGTCGGGGGCCGGGATGTCGACGTCGGTCAGGTTGACGTTGTTGAGGTAGTTGGTCAGCAGTGCCCGGACGACCAGCGTGACGATCGCCAAGATCTCCGGATCGGTGTACCCGGCCCCCTGGATGGCCGCGAGGTCGGCATCACTGACCCGTCCGCGCGTCTCGATCACCTGCTGGGCGAAGCGAGCCACCGCAGCCCGCTTCGGATCGACCGAGCTTCCCGCCCGCGCCAGCTCGATGTCCTCCACGGACATGCCGCCCTTCAGGGACCCGGCCGTGTGCAGCGCCAGGCAGTAGTCGCAGCCATCGGCTTCGGACACGGCCAGCGCGATCGTGTGGCGCGTCCTCGCGTCCAGGAGCCTGCTCGCCTTCGTCTGCACCGTCATGACGAGATCGAGGACGGTCGGGTTCGACGCGAGCATGGTGAACATGTTCGGTACGAAGCCGAACTGCGCGCCGACCTGGTCAAGCGTGCTCCGCACGTCGGCGGAGGGCTCATCGGCAGGAAGAACGTTCAGGCGTGGCATGGGAAATCCACTCCAGTCCATGTGGGTGGTGGTCGGTAACCGACCTGGTCAAGTTTTGGGCTGCGTAGCCCACTTCCTAGATACAACACTACGCAAGACTGGGCTGTCAAGCCCACTTTTGATAAGATGTGAATCATGAAGTCCACGACGGCAGCGCCAGAGCCTCGCCGGCTCACCGAGAAGGGGCAGGCGACGCGTGCCCGGATACTGGAGCACGCCGCCGCGCTCATCTACGCCGAGGGCGTCCACGCCACGAACAACGACAAGCTCCGGCGCGCCGCCGGCGTCAGCGGGTCGCAAATCAACCACTACTTCCCGACCAAGGAGAGCCTCGTCCGGGCGGCGATCGAATGGCAGGCTGAACGCGTCCTCGGGCTCCATCGCAGCGAACAGTTCGACGGCTTCGAGAGCCTCGAGGGGTTTCGGAAGTGGGCAGCGTTCTATATCGGGTATGAACGCGCCTACCACGAAGGCTGCAGCCTCGGGTCGCTCGCCAGCGAGATCATCAAGACCGACCTCGACGTTCACGATGAGCTTGCGGATGCGTTCGCCCAGTGGCGAGAGATCTTCCGCGACGCGCTCCTCCGCCTGCAGCGGCAGGGCCGTCTGAGCAACGAGGCCGACCCCGAGCAGCTCGCGAGCCTGCTCCTCGCCGCGTTCCAGGGCGGCATGCTCCTCGCACAAGTCGCCCGGGACATCTCCCCCCTCAGGGACGCCCTGGAAGCTGCTCTCGACTACATCGAGACCTTCGCGATCCCACACGACACATAGGCAGCTGGAACCGAATCCGCCGCTCGAGTTTCCTAGATCGGCCGTCCATCATCGGCGCATCCCGACAGCGATGCCGAGGGCGACGTGCGGCTCCGTTGCATTGAGCGTTGGCAAGATCGAGGCAGACTTGAGCAATGAAGTCATCGACCCGTCCACGCTCGTGGCTGCCGCCGACGTCAGCGTTCGCTGGCTTCCGGTTCCCGACCGAGGTGATCGTGGTCGCGGTGCGCTGGTATCTGCGGTTCAACCTGTCCTACCGTGACGTTGAGGTTCCCCCGGTTTCCCGGAGGGTTGGTTACCTGGCATCGGTGGGCTCAGGCTGAACGATAGTCGCCTGGTCCTGCTGGGCTTGGTGGGTGTGCCAGGCGGCTTCGTACTCGCCTGGGGATCGCCAGCCGAGGTCTTTCTGGATGCGGCGGGTGTTGTACCAGCCGTCGATGTAGGTGAAGATCGCGTTCTCGGCCTCATTGCGAGTGCGCCAGGAGTGGCGGTAGACCAGTTCGATCTTCAGGGTCGACCAGAAGTTTTCCATGAGCGCGTTGTCGTACGAGTCGCCGACGGAGCCCATCGACGGCAGGATCCCGTTGTCGGCCAGGCGTTGCGCGAAGCGGAAAGACGTGTAGCTGGCGCGCGGTCAAAGCCCGATGCCACTTCCCGAACGAGCAGGCCGCGTTAAAGTGCCTCTATCTCGTGACCCGGTCCCTTGACACGACCGGCGCCGGCAGAACCCGATGGACGATGCGCTGGAAACCCGCGTTGAACGCCTTTGCATCACCTTCATCGACCGCTTCCCGGCCGCTGAGACCTACTAACAAGATCGCCGGAAACACCGTTCGCGAGACAGCCGCGGACGCGACCGTAGGTAGCGCGGCTCGGACGATGGCGGTGGGGATCGCGGCGGGTTAGCTGATGGGGTTCATGGGCGGTTGCTGGTCAGGATGGCTGAGGGTGGTGGCTCGTGTAGCCGCCGCCGTAGCTCGGCGGCGTGGTGGGAGTCGATCATCATGACGGCGGCGGTGGCGGCCGTCAGGATGGTCAGTGCCCACAGCGGCGGCAGTGGGCTGGTCACCGGCGCGAGGATCGCCACCAGCAGGATTCCGGTGGCCCGGACCCAGCGGACCTGGTGCCGGGCGCGCCACCAGAATGCCTGGTTGGCGAGGAGATAGACGAGCACTCCGGCGAAGAGGATGGCGTGCCCCAGCGGGGTACGCGCCGGTCCTGACGGGTCGCTGACAACGTCGAGGGTCTTCCGTATGCCGAAGGAAAGCAGCGTCAGCCCGACGATCATGGGCAGGTGTAGGTAGGCGTATGCGTCGCGCGCCAGCGCGGCCCGCTGGTTGCCGGTCCGGTCTCGCATGACGCGCTCTCCGACGATGGCGTCCGTGTCGAAGTACGCCCACCAGAGCGTGGCCAGCAGGACCATGCTGGTGGCGCTGGCGACGATCACCGACCAGGAAATCGCGCGACCAAAGACGGCCACCCCCGCCGAAATGATCGACTCGCCCAGTGCGATGAGAATGATCAGGGCGTACCGGTCGGTCCAGTGTTTGGCCGAACTCACCTGCCAGAACCGCTGGACGACGAAGTAGCCCCCGGCGAGGTCGACGACGATGGCCGCCAGCCAGAGGCTTGCCGCGAGCGGGCTCAGCTCCTTCGGGGCATGCGGCCGCGAGGAAGCCAGCGCGGCGAACAACAACAGGACGAGCGCGGCCGCCGTCGGAACGCCCGCCCGCAGCATCCGGGCGTGTGGTGCCCGGTCCGGGCGGACGACCAGCCGGAGCGCGATCAGGTGCAGCACGCGCAGCGCGATGTAGCAGACCACGACGATCATCGGACCGGGCAGGCCGTCGGGTACAACGTCGAACGCCTGTGGGATAGCGATGCCGATCGTTAGGGTCAGCGCCACGACCAGCAGGACACTCAACCGGACGGGGATGGACTCGCTTCGAAGGACGTTCCCTACCTGGGTGTAGAGGGACCAGGCGACCCACAGCAGGCTGAGCACGGCCAGGGCCTGGGCGACCCCGACCCCGGTGGGGTGCCGGGTCATCAACACGGTGACCTGGATGAACGTGTAGACGACCACCAGATCGAGGAAGAGTTCCTTTGGTGTGACCCCAGTGGTGGCGGCATGGATCGCCGCCTCCGCCGCCTGCCTGTGAAGCAAGTGATGCCGCCGGCGGAAGACGGTGAGGTCGGCCAGGACCATGCTGGTGAGAACGGCGGCGAGCAGCCCCACCGCGCCCACTGGCGGCAGGCGGACCGCGACCGGAGCCAAGGTGGTCACCAGGACGATCCCCAGCAACGGGCTACGACCCAGCAGGCGGATGGTGCGGTGCTCGAGGGCCACCAGCCCGAGCAGGTAGACCAGGACACCTCCGTAAAGGACGAGTGTGCTCAGCTGGTCCCACCGGTACGCGGTGGCGGGTTCGACCGAACTCAAGGCGCGTTTGAGCCCCAGCGCGATGAGGACGAGACCGATGATCATGACGACGTGCAGGACGCTATATGCGTCCCGGCCGAGTCGTGACCTGGTGGCTGCCGGCCACCGCTGCAGCGCCTGCTCGGCGGCGAATCCGGCGATGTCGAAGTAGCGCCACCAGAGTACTGCCACGACGACGAGGCTCAGGGCGGAGCCCCCGATCACCGACCAGGTGATCGGTGGGTCACCGATGAGACCACGGGCAGTGCCGATCGAGATGATCGTCTCGCCCAACGCTATGAGCACGACCAGCCGGTGCCGCTCGGCCCAGTGCGGGACGGACACGATCCGCCAGTTGTCCGCGCCGAGCGCCCGCACGCCGATGAAATCGACGACGGTGGCGGCGAAGAACAGGGCCAGTTGGACGGACCCACCGTCGACGCCCGCGGGCAGGTGGCGAGGGAGTAGCGCACCGCACAGCAGCAGGACCGCGGCGCCGGAGAACGGCAACCATGCGCGTAGAAGGGGTCCTCGGGTCCCACCCGAAACGGTGTACGTCAACATCAGTAGCGCGCCGAGCTGGGCCAGCAGGAAGGCGACGACGAAGATCAACGGCCCGAACAAGCCACCTGGCCGATCGGTGAAGGTCACCGGCGCGGCGATCCCGGCCACCAGGATGGTCGCGGCCACCCCGAAGATGAGCGGCCGCATGATTCCCTTGTCCAACCGGACGAGGTTGCCGAGCACGGTGTACGAGCTCCAGGCCCGCCACAGCAACAGGACCACCAGAACGCCCTGGAACAGGCCCTCGATCCGGAAGTTCTCCGTCACGAGGTCCGTCACGCTCAGGAACGCGTACACGAACACCAGGTCGAGGAACAGCTCCAACCGGGTCACCCCGGGGCCCCCGGGAGACAGTTGAATGCCCCCGAGGAATCGCGCAGGACGCTCACCGGAATGCCGCGCCAACCGGCTCCTGGTCACCTCCCCACTCTGCCAAGCGGTGGGCGGACGGAGGCCGAATTCAGCCAGCCCGCACGCAGCTCGCTGGGATCACCGTCCGTCATAGAGCCCTTCACATATGTGACCGCCGATCGTGGGGAGCGAGGATGGGCGCCGAGAAGCCTGCCGAGGACCGGCCGGCGCGGGACGACCGCTCGGGCGCGGCATCCGAGCGCGGGCGACGGGCGGTCCAGACACGGGCATAGAGCCGGCCTGAGGGGTCCCAAAACGCTGTCACCGGTGGTGAGCTGGACTTCTATGCTGCTCGTTCGTACTCGTTGATGAGCCCTGCGAGGACGGGCCGGCGCTTGATCCGCTCGTGTGTCAGGTCGACGGCGGGACGGTCGGATCGTGGGGGCTGCAGCGCCAGGGCTCGATGTGGCCGTCGCCCGTTGGAGTGGCGGGCGTACTCGCCGCGCGTTTGGCGTAGGTGTCGTTCGCCGAAGATGAGTATGCGGTCAGTGACCTCGCTGCGGGCGGTGAGGACGAACCTATCGGCGTAGGCGTTGGCTCGTGGGCTACGTGGTGGGATCTTGCATGCGGTGATGCCGGCGTCGGCCAGCACGGCGTCGAAGGCGGCGGTGAACTGCCCCGCCCGATCGCGGATGAGGAATCTGAACTGCGCGGCCCGTTCGCCGAGGTCGATGAGCAGATTGCGGGCTTGCTGCGCTGTCCACGGCCCGTCCGGATTGGCGGTGACGCCGAGAATGTGGACGTGTCGGCTGCCGACCTCGAGCACGAAGAACACGTACAGGCGCTTGAGGGTGAGCGCGCAGTCCACGTGAAAGAAATCGCAGGCGAGCAGGGTCGACGCCTGGGCAGACAGGAACCGCCGCCAGGTGGTGTGGTCACGTCGCAGCGGCACCGGCGGTACCCCGCAACGTCGGAGGATCCGCCGGATGGTGGACGCGCCGACGCGGTAGCCAAGGCCGAGCAGCTCACCCTGGATGCGCTGGTAGCCCCAGCCGGGATTACCCCGGGCCATCTGCGCAATCAGAGCAGCGATGGCCGGGTCGATCGATGGG
>NZ_JAEMUW010000036.1 GCF_016598485.1 Micromonospora coerulea
GGGAGCCGGGAGCCGGGAGCCGGGAGCCGGGAGCCGGGTCGGCCCCGGGGTGGGGGCCGGGTCAGCTCGGGCCGCGGCGGGTGGGACGGATCCAGGTCCAGACGCACCAGGCGAGCCAGGTCAGCGACACGGCGGTGGCCAGCGGACGCATCCGTAGGGCGCTGAGCAGCATCACCAGGGCCAGGACACCGAGCCAGGGCAGCAGGCCCTTCACGGCCGCCGCCCCGCGCGGCCGGTCACGGCCGCCACCGGCCGCGTACCAGGCGGCGGACCAGGGGCGGGGCGATCCAGGACCAGAGGCTGTAGAGCAGCCAGGCGAGCGCCACGACGAGCGCGGCGACGTAGAGCTTGGCCAGGTTGAGCACGGCGATGCTGCCCACCGCGATCAGCCACATGCGGATGCCCAGCCGGTAGAGCGGGCGCAGCGGGAGCAGCAGCGGATGGGTGTACACCCGGGTCTCCCAGGCCGCCTCGGCGTAGTCCGGGTCGTCCGGGTCGTGCGCGACCGCCCGGCCGAAGGAGCGGTGCGCGTCGCCGATCCGGCCGCGCTCCACGGCGATCCCGCCGTGCATGGCCAGCGCCGCCGGGTGCTCCGGGTAGCGGCCGAGGAACTCCCGGGTCACCCGCTCGGCCGCCCGGTCGTCGCCGCGGGCGTACGCGAGCTGGACTCGGCTGGCGTAGACGGCCGGGTCCTCGGGCGCCAGCTCGGCGGCACGGGCGAGCAGGCGGCTCGCCTTGTCGGTCTGGCCGACCGTGACGCAGAGGTCGGCGTACTGGCAGAGCAGCCAGGGGTCCTGCGGTTCGAGCGCCAGCGCGTCGAGCAGCGCCCGCTCGGCCGGGGCGAAGGCGCCCTGACTCCGGAGCGCCAGGCCCAGCCGGCCGAGCAGTTCGGCGTCCGGACCGACCTCGGCCAGCCCCTGCCGGGCCACCTCGGCCACCTCGTCCCAGCGGTCCAGCGTGCTGAGCGCCACCGCCCGCAGCCGGTACACGTGCGGGTCGGTGGCCACCGAGCCGGGTAGCCGGGCGAGCTCCTCCAGCGCCTGCTCGGGCCGGTTCATCTCGAGCAGGCCGACCACCCGGGCGAGCTGGTCCGCCGGCGCCGTCACGGGACCGCCGCCGCGAGCACGATGAGGACCGCCTCGACGATGCCGAGGCCCAGCGCCGCCGCGATCCCGGGCAGCACCAGCGAGGCCGCCTGGCCGCCGCGCATCTCGTACGTGCGGAACCGGCCCTTCTGGGTAAGGTTGGCGACCGCCCAGACCAGTACGCCGGACAGGGCCCCGACCAGCCGGGCCGGCCCGGAGGTGTGGCCGTCGAGCAGCACCACGGTGATGGCCAGCCGGGCGACCAGGGCGGCAAGTCCGGTGCCGACGATCGCCAGGACGGCCCCGACGGGCAGTCTGAGCCGGCGGGCGTTGACCAGGGCCAGCACGGTGGCCGCGAGTGCCCCGCCGAAGACGGCGGGATAGACCAGCGAGCCAGGCCGCCAGGGCGGGCGTCGCTCGGCGTACGCGGCGGGGGTGATGGTGGGGGTGAAGAGGTCGTCAGCCACGGTCGTCCTGTCTGAGGGGCTGGGCCGGATCCTGCCACAGCCGGTCATCCGTTGGATGCCCCGTGGACAGGGTGACGTTGCCATGAACGACTTGACGGCGGGTCGGATCAGTAGGAAGGTATGGCTGCCCTAAGTTAACTGAGGCGTGCCTAAGTGATCACGGAGTACCGATGTTCGCCACGTACCTGATCGGCCTGCGGGAAGGCCTGGAAGCGACCCTGGTGGTCAGCATCCTGGTCGCGTTCCTGGTCAAGTCGCAGCGCCGGGACCGGTTGCCGCAGGTCTGGGTCGGCGTCGGCCTGGCCGTGGTGCTGTCGGTCTTCTTCGGCTGGCTGATCGAGTACACCTCGACCTCGCTGCTGGCCCGCTCCGAGGACCGCGAGCTGTTCGAGGCGGTCACCTCGGTCGCCGCCGTGGTCTTCGTGACCTGGATGATCTTCTGGATGCGCCGGGCAGCCCGGACGATCGCCGGTGAGCTGCGGGGCAAGCTCACCGACGCGCTGGCGGTCGGCTCCCTCGCGGTGGCCGGCATGTCCTTCCTCGCCGTGATCCGGGAAGGGCTGGAAACGGCGTTGATCTTCTACTCCGCCGCCCAGAGCGCCGCCGGCGGCGCCGGGCGTGGACCGCTGCTCGCGCTGCTCGGCGGCATCGCCACCGCCGTGGTGATCGGCTTCCTGCTCTACCGCAGCGCGCTGCGGATCAACCTGAGCAAGTTCTTCACCTGGACCGGCGCGCTGCTCATCCTGGTCGCGGCCGGCATCCTCAAGTACGGCGTGCACGACTTCCAGGAGGCCGGCGTGCTGCCCGGCCTGAACAACCTGGCCTTCGACATCTCCTCGGTGCTCGACCCCAGCACCTGGTACGCGGCGCTGCTCGGCGGCATGTTCAACATCACCGCCACCCCGAGCGTGCTCGAGATGGTCGCCTGGGTCGCCTACGCGGTGCCGGTGCTGGTGCTCTTCCTGCGCAAGCCGGCCACTCCGGCCAAGCCCGCCGCCACCCCGGCCAAGCCCGCCGCCACCCCGGCCGAGCCCGCCCCGGCGGAGTCCGCCACCGCCCCCGCCGAGCCGGGCGCGCCCGCCACGCTGGCCGAGGCCCCGGCGGCAGCCGGTGAGCCCACCGACGTTCCGCCCTCCGCGCGCCAGCGCGCCTGATCCGTACCGCTCCGAGGAGAGACAGTCCTGATGCGTACCACCCGCTTCGTCATGCTCGCCGCCACCGGCGTCCTGGCCGTGACCGGCGTGACCGCCTGCGGCGCCGACACCGACACCAAGACCGCCAAGGCCGGCAACGCGGTGAAGGTCAAGGCCACCGACACCGTCTGCGAGGTGGACGTCACCGAGCTGAACGCCGGCCAGGCCACCTTCTCGGTGACCAACAACGGCAGCAAGGTCAACGAGTTCTACGTCTACGCCCCGGGTGACCGGGTGATGGGCGAGGTGGAGAACATCGCCCCCGGGCTCAGCCGCGAGCTGCGCGTCGAGCTGCCCCCCGGGACGTACGAGACGGCCTGCAAGCCCGGGATGAGCGGCCGGGGCATCCGCGGCGCGCTGAAGGTCAGTGGCAGCGCCGCGACCGTCGCCCCGGACGCCGCGCTCAGCCAGGCCACCGCCAGCTACCAGCGCTACGTGCAGAGCCAGACCGGCGCGCTGCTGACCAAGACCGAGGAGTTCGTGGCCGCGGTCAAGGCCGGCGACGTGGCCAAGGCCAAGGCGCTGTTCCCGGTGGCCCGCACCTACTGGGAGCGGATCGAGCCGGTCGCGGAGATCTTCGGCGACCTCGACCCGAAGATCGACGGCCGCGAGGAGGTCGTCGAGGAGGGCATGCCGTTCACCGGCTTCCACCGGATCGAGAAGGATCTCTGGGCCACCGGTGACATCAGCAAGGACGGCCCGATCGCCGACCAGCTGCTCACCGACGTCAAGGAGATCGTGGCCAAGGCGAACGCCGAGAAGCTCAACCCGCTCCAGCTGGCCAACGGCGCCAAGGAACTTCTCGACGAGGTGGCCAGCGGCAAGATCACCGGCGAGGAGGACCGCTACTCGCACACCGACCTGTGGGACTTCAGCGCGAACCTGGAGGGCTCGAAGGCGGCCATCGCCGCGCTGCGCCCCGCGCTGGAGCAGCGCTCGCCCGAGCTGGTCAAGCAGCTCGACACCGAGTTTGCCAACGTCGAGGCCACGCTCGGCAAGCACCGCGCGGACGACGGCTGGAAGCTGCACACCGCGCTCAGCAAGACCGAGCTGAAGGAACTGTCGGACAGCATCAACGCCCTGGCCGAGCCGATCAGCAAGGTCGCCGCGGTCGTCGCCCGGTGACGACCAACCCCGGAGGTGCAGCGATGAGCGAGCAGAACACCACCGACGAGACGCCGTCCGCCGACGCGCCGCGCGGGACGACCCTGTCCCGGCGCCGGGCCATCACCCTGGCCGGCGTCGGGGTCGCCGGAGTTGCCGGCGTCGCCGTCGGCGCGGGCGCGCTGGTCCGCGACTCGGACCGCGCGGGGGCAAACGAGGGCGTCGCCGCCGGTGCGGTGCCGTTCCACGGCGAGCACCAGGCCGGCATCACCACCCCGGCCCAGGACCGGCTGCACTTCGTCGCGTTCGACGTGATCACCAAGGATCGGGCGAAGCTCGTCGCGCTGCTCCAGGAATGGACGGCCGCCGCCGCCCGGATGACCGCCGGGAAGGACGCCGGGGTGATCGGCGCGGTGGGCGGCATGCCGGAGGCCCCGCCGGACGACACCGGCGAGGCGCTCGGGCTGCCCCCGTCGCAGCTCACCCTCACCATCGGCTTCGGCCCGACGCTCTTCCGCGACGCCCAGGGGCGGGACCGGTTCGGCATCGCCGACCGGCGGCCGGCCGCGCTGGCCGACCTGCCGCACTTCGCCGGCGACGCGCTGCGGCCGGAGATCTCCGGCGGGGACATCTGCGTCCAGGCCTGCGCCAACGACCCGCAGGTGGCGGTGCACGCCATCCGCAACCTGGCCCGGATCGGCATGGGCGTGGTCAGCGTCCGCTGGTCGCAGCTCGGCTTCGGGCGTACCTCGTCGACCTCCCGGGCCCAGGACACGCCGCGCAACCTGTTCGGCTTCAAGGACGGCACCGCCAACCTCAAGGCCGAGGACGCCGGCCTGCTCCGGGAGCAGCTCTGGGCGCAGCCGGGCGACGGGCAGGACTGGATGACCGGCGGGTCCTATCTGGTCACCCGCAAGATCCGCATGCTCATCGAGACCTGGGACCGCACCCCGCTGGCCGAGCAGCAACAGATCGTCGGCCGGACCAAGGGCCGCGGCGCGCCGCTGGGCAAGGGCGACGAGTTCGAGGAGCCGGACTTCGCCACGAAGGGCGACGACGGGGAGCCGGTGATCGCCGAGACCGCGCACGTGCGGCTCGCCCACCCGGCCCAGAACGACGGCGCCCGGCTGCTGCGCCGTGGCTACAACTTCGTGGACGGCTCGGACGGGCTGGGCCGGCTCGACGCCGGGCTCTTCTTCATCGCCTACCAGCGCGACCCGCGCAAGCAGTTCGTGCCGATCCAGACCCGGCTGTCCCGGCACGACGCGATGAACGAGTACCTGCGGCACGTCTCCAGCGCCGTGTTCGCCTGCCCGCCGGGTGTCCGCGACGCCGCCGACCACTGGGGACGGGCGCTCTTCGGCTGACCCGGCCGCCCGCGCCGGCGGATCAGCCGGCCGGGCGCTCGGCGTCGACCGGGGCGGGCTGCCCGCGTACCGGATCGGGCTGGGTGGGGACGGCCAGTGCCGGCGCGGCGGGCCGCAGCACGGACGGGCTCGCCGCCGGGCCGATCGAGGCCGGCGGCGGCGCCGCGACCGCGACCGGCGGCGCGGCCAGCTCGGGCCAGAGGGCGGCGGTGAGCCCCCGGGTACGACGCAGCCGGTCCACCGACCGGCGGTGCCGCTCGGCCAGCACGGCGGCCAGGTAGACGGATTCCGGCGCGGCCCACGGCGGCGGCGGGGAGATCACCGCCGCGATCTCCGCCCAGAGCGCCTGGCCCAGCCGCGCCCGCTCCGGCTCCACCAACTGGTGCACGCGGCCCAGGTACTGCCGGGCGGCCAGGGCCAGCCCGTCGTCCAGCCGGGTCAGGTCCAGGGTGTGCGCCCAGCCGACCAGCGCCGGAACGGCCAGCGGGACCGGCCGCCACACCCCGGCGCCCCGCGTGTGCACCACCATCGTGCCGGCCACCAGGTCACCCAGGCGCCGCCCGCGCGGGTCGGCCAGCATCACCGTCACGCTCGCCACCCAGCTCAGCAGCGGCAGCACCAACCCCGGCCACTCCACCGCGACGCCCACCAGGGCCCGGGTCAGCGACTGGCCGACCCCGACCGGTCCGCCGTCGGCCCGGACCACCCGCAGTCCCACGGCGAGCTTGCCGACCGTCCGGCCGCCGGCGAACCGTTCCATCAACACCGGGTAGCCGACGAGCACGACGACCAGCAGCACCGTCTGCAGCGCGCCGGCCAGGGCGGCGTCCACCACGTGGGTCGGCAGGACGAGCATCAGCACCGAGAGCCCGGCCAGCAGCGTCAGCGCCACGACCACCTGGGCCATCAGGTCGATCAGCAGGGCGAGCACCCGGGAGCCGAGCCGGGCCGCCCGGACGTCGAGCTCCACCGCCTCGCCGCTGACCAGGCCCGCGTCGGCCCAGCGGTCCGCGGCCCGCGCCGGTGCGGCAGGTTGCGCTCTCACCCGGACAGTGAACACTATGGGCGCCGGACCGGTTCAAGTGCGACTCGTTAAATACGAGATGGGATCCGTGTGGTGAGCTTGAAGCAGTGGACCGAGTGGGGGTGTGTTCATCACGTCACCGCGTACCGGTGGTTCCGGGAGGGGAAGCTGCCGGCGGCCGCGCGCCGGGTGCGCCGGCGGATCCTCATCGATCCCGTCCCCACGGACCAGGCCGGCGTTGGCCGGGCAGCTGTTGTGTATGGGCGGGTGCCGTCCGCCGGCCACCACGGTGACCAGGACCGGCGTCGGCGGGCCAGGACGTGGACTACCGGGCAGAACCTTGGCGTGACCTGGGTGGTTACCGAGGTCGGTTCGTCGCTCTACGGCCGCCTCGGTGCGGCGAACCGCGCAGGCCGCATGGTCAAAGCCGCCATCGCCGAGGCTGTTCGGGGGTGAAGACGGTCCAGGCGTACCGGTTTGCGCTCGATCTGACTCCGACGCAGGAGCGGGCGGTGCTGGCGCATGCGGGGGCGGCACGGGTGGCGCACAATTGGACGCTGGCCCGGGTGAAGGCGGTCATGGATCAGCGGGCCGCCGAACGTTCCTACGGAGTTGCCGACGCCGACCTGACTCCCGCGCTCGGCTGGTCCCTGCCGGCGCTGCGTAAGGCCTGGAACGAGGCGAAGTCGCAGGTGGCGCCGTGGTGGGGCGAGTGTTCGAAGGAGGCGTTCAACACCGGCCTGGATGCCCTGGCCAGGGCGTTGAAGAACTGGTCCGACTCGCGGTGCGGTAAACGCGCCGGGCGGCCGGTCGGGTTCCCCCGGTTCAAGTCACGCCGCCGGTCGACACCGTCGGTGCGGTTCACCACCGGAACAATCCGCGTCGAACCCGATCGCAAGCATGTCGTCCTTCCTCGGTTGGGTCGGCTCAAGTTGCACGAGTCCGCCCGCAAGCTGGCCCGCCGTTTGGACGCCGGCACCGCCCGGATCCTGTCCGCGACGGTGCGTCGTGACGGTGGCCGGTGGCACGTCGCGTTCTGCGTCAAGGTCGAACGCGCCGAGCGCAGCCCGGGCCGCCCGGCTGCCGAGGTGGGCGTGGATCTCGGCATCAAACACCTCGCGGTGCTCTCGACTGGTGAACCCGTACCCAACCCCCGTCACCTCGACACCTCCGCCAGGCGAATGCGCAGGCTGGCCCAGCGCATGTCGCGGCGGATCGGCCCGGACCGGCGGACCGGCCGCCGCCCATCCAAGCGGTGGGAGGCGGCTCGCGGCCAGGTGGCTCGCGCGCACGCCCGGGTGGCGAACCTGCGCCGCGACGGACTGCACAAGCTCACCACCCGACTGGCCGGCGAGTACGGCACGATCGTGGTGGAGGATCTGAACGTGGCGGGGATGCTGCGCAACCGGCGGCTGGCCCGGCGCATCGCCGATGCCGGCTTCGCCGAACTACGCCGGCAACTGGCCTACAAGACCGCATGGAACGGCGGCCGACTCGTGGTGGCCGACCGCTGGTACCCGTCCTCGAAGACCTGCTCGGGCTGTGGCGCGGTGAAAGCCAAGCTGGCCCTAGTCGAGCGCACCTACAACTGCCCCACCTGCGGCCTGACCTTGGACCGGGACCTCAACGCCGCACGCAACCTGGCCGCGCTCGCGCATAAGGCCACAGACGCCCGGAGTGGCCGGGAGTCTTCAAACGGACGTGGAGCCGACCGTAAGACCCGCCTCAGCGGGCCGGTGGCCGTGAAGCGTCAACCCGGCACCGCCTCGGCGGGTCAGGCCGGGACCGTCCCACCGCAAGGCGGGACTTCCAATCATCGACTCACCAAAGTCCACTGAGAGGAAACGGAGGACGAGTGGATCTTGACGCGTACGTGGCGGAGCACGGCGCCGAGTGGCGGCGGCTGGAAGTGCTCTCCGGCCGGCGCCGGCTGGACGCCGCCGAGATCGACGAGCTGGTGGCGCTATACCAGCGGGCGGCCACCCACCTCTCGGTGCTGCGCAGCCGCTCACCCGACCCGGCGCTGGTCAACCGCCTCTCCCACCTGGTGCTGGCGGCCCGCGCCCGGATCACCGGCCGGCCCCGACCGTCCTGGGCGGCGGTACGCCGGTTCCTCCTCGCCGACCTGCCGGCCGCCCTCTACCGGGCCTGGCCCTGGTGGTGCGGGGTGGCCACCGCGTTCAGCGCGCTCAGCGGCTTCCTCATCTGGTTCGTGGCCGGGCACCCCGACACGGCCGCCGCGTTCATCGGCGAGGACGCCGCCGCCGACCTGGTCGACTCCGGCTTCGCCGGCTACTACACCGAGTTCGCCGCGCCCACCTTCGCCTTCCACCTGTGGACGCACAACGCCTGGATCGCCGCCCAGTGCCTCGCCTCCGGGGTACTCGTGGTGCCGGTGTTCTACCTGCTCTGGCAGAACGCGCTCAACATCGGCGTGGTGGGCGGGGTGATGGTCTCCTACGGCCGGGCGGACGTCTTCTTCGGCCTGATCACCCCGCACGGATTGCTGGAGCTGACCGGGATCTTCGTCGCCGCCGGGGTCGGCCTGCGCACCGGCTGGGCCTGGATCGCGCCGCCGGCCCACCTGAGCCGCGGCCGGGCGGTCGCCGCGGCGGGCCGGTCCGCCATCGTGGTCGCCGTCGGCCTGGTCGGCCTCTTCGCCGTCTCCGCGCTGCTGGAGGCGTTCGTGACGCCGGCGCCCGTGCCGGTCGCCGTCCGCGTGGCGACCGGCGCCGCGGTCTGGCTGGCCTTCCTGGCGTACGCGCTGCTGCTCGGCCGGTACGCGGCCACCCGCCCCGCGCCGGCACCCGCCGAGGGGGCGGCTCAGAGTTGGCCGAGCGCCTTGAGCCGCAGGTAGGTGTCGGCGACCGTCGGGGCGAGGCGGTCGGCGGGCGCGTCGACCACGGCCACCCCGTGCCGGGCCAGCGCGGCGCGGACCCGGTCCCGTTCGGCCAGCGCCCGCCAGGCCGCCGCGGCGGCGTAGGCGTCGTCCGGGCCGGTCGGCGGGGTGACGGTGAGGCCGGTCAGCACCGGGTCGTGGGTCGCGGCGATCACCACCCGGTGCCGGGCGGCGAGCCGGGGCAGCACCGGCAGCAGTCCCTCGCCGAGCGCGCCCGCCTCCAGCGCGGTGAAGAGGACCACCAGGCTGCGCTGCCGTTCCCGGCGCAGCACCTCACCGGCGATCAGCTCGAAGTCCGTCTCCACCAGCGCCGGCTGGAGCGGGGCGACCGCGTCGACCAGCCGGGGGAGCAGGGCCGGCCGGCCGCTGCCCTTGACCGTCGCCCGGACCGCCGCGTCGACCGCCAGCAGGTCGACCCGGTCCCCGGCGCGGGCGGCCAGCGCGGTCAGCAACAGCGCCGCGTCGATCGCGGTGTCCAGCCGGGGCTCGTCGCCGACCCGGACGGCGGAGGTGCGGCCGGTGTCCAGGACGCAGACCAGCCGCCGGTCCCGCTCCGGCCGCCAGGTGCGGACCAGCACGTCGGAGCGGCGCGCGCTGGCCCGCCAGTCGATCGAGCGCACGTCGTCGCCGACCACGTACTCGCGCAGGGTGTCGAACTCGGTGCCCTGGCCGCGGCCCCGGGTAACCTGCATGCCGTCGATGATCCGCAGCCGGGCCAGCTTCTCGGGCAGGTGCCGCCGGGAGTCGAAGCGGGGCAGCACGCGCAGCGTCCACGGTGGCGTGCCGGGGTGGCCGGCCCGCTGCCGGAAGGCCAGCCGCAGCGGCCCGAGGGAGCGTACGGTCAGCGCCGCCGCGGGCCGGTCGCCGCGCCGGGCCGGGGTGAGCCGTACCGGCAGCGCGGCGCTGCCACCGGCCACGATCCGCAGCACCCGCCCCGGCGGTACGTCCGGCCGGGCGCCCGCCGACGGCACCCAGGCGTCGCGCACCTGGGCGCGCAGCGTACGGCCGGAGGTGTTCGTCAGGCACAGCGTGACGGTGGCGGTGCCACCCAGTCGGACCGTCCGGTCCCCGGAACGGGTCGCGGTGACCGCGCGCAGCGGCGCGGCCAGCGCCCAGTCCAGAGCGACCAGCAGCAGCACCAGGCCGGTCATCACCGCCACCCCCGCAAACGGCGCCGGCCAGGCGGGCAGGGTCAGCGCGCCCGCACCGAGCAGCAGCGCCGCCCGCCAGGTCATCGCGGCGTCGGCACGGTGGCCAGCACCGTGTCCAGCACCGCGTCGACGCTCATGCCCTCCAGCTCGACCTCCGGGCGCAGCCGGAGCCGGTGCCGCAGGGTGGGCCGGGCGACGGCCTTGACGTCGTCGGGGACGACGTGGTCGCGGCCGGCCAGCCAGGACCACGCCTTCGCCGTGTTGAGCAGCGCGGTGGCGCCGCGGGGCGAGGCACCCAGCTCCAGCGCGGGGGCGATCCGGGTGGCCCGGCAGAGGTCCACGAGGTAGCCGAAGAGCGGCTCGGCGACGTGCACCCGGCGGACCGCCTCCCGGGCGGCGGCCAGGTCGGCCGCGGTGGCCACCGGTCGTACGCCGGCGGCGTGCAGGTCGCGCGGGTCGAATCCGGCGTGGTGCGCGCGCAGCACGCCCAGCTCCTCGTCCCGGCTGGGCAGCGGCACGGTGAGCTTGAGCAGGAACCGGTCGAGCTGGGCCTCGGGCAGGGGATAGGTGCCCTCGTACTCGACCGGGTTCTGGGTGGCCGCGACGATGAACGGGTCGGGCAGCAACCGCCGCTCGCCCTCCACGGACACCTGCCGCTCCTCCATCACCTCCAGCAGCGCGGACTGGGTCTTCGGCGGCGTGCGGTTGATCTCGTCGGCGAGCAGCAGGTTGGTGAAGACCGGCCCCTCCCGGAAGGTGAACGCGGCGGTGTGCGGGTCGAAGATCAGCGACCCGGTCACGTCGCCGGGCATCAGGTCCGGGGTGAACTGGACCCGCTTGGACTCCAGGTCCAGGGCCGTGGCGAGGGTGCGGACGAGCAGCGTCTTGGCCACTCCCGGCACCCCCTCCAGCAGCACGTGCCCACGGCAGAGCAGGGCGATCACCAGGCCGGTGACCACCGCGTCCTGCCCGACGACCGCCTTGGCCACCTCGGCCCGCAGCCGGTGCAAGGCCGCGCGGGCGTCGGGCTGGGCGACGGCCGGCGCGACAGCGGTAACGGGTCCGGTCACCGGGAATCTCCTTCGGTCGGATGGTCGGGTGCCGTGCCGACCGTACGGGTCAGCCCGTCCAGCTCGCGGGCCAGCTCCAACAGCTCCTGGTCGGTGGCCGGCTCGTCGCCGTGGAGCAGCTCCGCCGCCCGGTCGGGGTCGAGCCCGGCGTGTACGGCGACCCGGGCGGCCACCTCGGCCGGTGGCGTGTCGGGCGGCAGGTTGAGCCGGGGCAGCAGCCGGTCCCGGGCGGCGGCGCGCAGCGTCTCGGCGGCCGGGCCGCGGGCGCCGGCGCGCCGGTAGAGCCGGGCCCGACCGAGCACGGTCTCGGCGGAGCGGACGGTCACCGGCAACGGCTCCGGCACGGGCGGGCCGAGCCGGCGGGCCCGCCACAGCACCACCAGCAGGCCGGCGACGGCGAGCTGGACGAGCAGCGCCCAGAACCAGGCCGGGAAGGCGGCCCAGAGCGGGTTCTCCGGTGACTGCCGGCCGGCGGCCCGGTCGTCGTCGCCCGGCTGGCCGCCCGCGGGCCGGCCCGCGGGCGGGTCGGGCCGGCCGCCGCTGCCCGGTCGGCCGTCACCCGCCGCTCGGGTGGCACCACCCGCCGCGGGGGATCCGCCCGTCCCGTCGCCCTGGAAGCCGTCGCTCCCGGTCGGGGCGGGCGCCGGGCCGTCCAGGTCGAGCCAGACCACCGGGCGCGGTCCGCCGAGCAGCCCGGTGGCGAGGGCCCGGTTGCCCAGCTCGTCGATCCGGTCGTTGCGGAACGGGTCGCTGGCCCCGATCACCACGACCTCGGTCCGCCACGTCACCCGGACCAGGCCACCCGCGTAGCAGCGCGGGGCGGCCCAGTTGACCGGGGCGGCGTAGCGCTGCCGGTCGACGGCGGCGGTGCCGGCGGCGGCCGCCTCGGGCAGCGGGCAGCGGTGGCCGTCGGCGTCCGGCCCGGTGGCCCGGGTGGCCCAGCGGCGTTCGGTCGGTGCCAGCGGCACCCCGAGCCCCTCCAGCACCCGGCGGGACGGGTCCACCAGCACCAGGCGGCTGCCGGCGGGCAGGTCGGCCAGGTCGGCGACGGTGTCCGGGTGGACCAGCTCCGGGGCCGGCACGAACAGGGTGGCCGGACCGGGTTTCGTGGCCAGCAGCGCGCTCCGGGTGTTGGTCTCCCGGTGGATGGCCACCCCCTGCCCGCGCAGCGCCGTGGCGAGCCGGCTGCCCCCGTCGTCGTCGGTGGCGACCGGCGACACGAACCCCGGGTCGCCCGGATCGGGCTGGTCGACGGCGTGGGCGACCAGGGTGGCGACGATCAGCAGCAGGGCCAGCCCGAGCGGGATCAGCACCCGGTGCCGGCGGCGGGTACGGCGTGGCGGGCGGTCGACGGCGGGCGTCGCCGCGGCGGTGCTGGTCATGGGCGGTCACCGCCTCCCGTGGTCAGCTCCCGGCGCAGGTCGTCGGCGAGTTCGCGCATCCGGTGGTCGTGCTCCGCAGTGGCCGGGCGCTGGGCGTACCAGAGGTCGGAGAAGATCGCGCCGGCGGCGTGCAGCACGGGGTGCACCCGGGGCCGGCCCCGGGCTGCCGCCGCGGTCAGCTCGGCGACCGTCATCCCGGGCCGTTGCTCGATCACCCGCCGGGCGATCAGCTCGCGGACCATGTCGCGCAGCCGCTCCCGGACCGACTCGGCGTACCGGCCCTCGGCGGCGAGGCGGTCGGCGAGCGAGGCGTACCCGCCTGCCGCCGGCTGCGGCTCGGCGGCCCGGGGCGCGGGCACGGCGGGCTCGGCGGCGGTCCGGGCCGGGCGACGCCGGCGGAGCAGTCGGGGCCGGCGCAGCCGGGGAAGCCGCCAACGCGGCCACCGGAGGCGCGGCCACCGGAGGCGGGGCAGTCGCAGCCGAGGCAGTCGCAACCGGGGCAGCCGCAGCCGGGGGAACCGGCGGGGCAGCCAGGCCGGGAAGAAGTACCAAACGAGCGCGGCCAACCCGGCGGCGAGCATCAGCAGCAGGGCGGCCAGCGGGAGCGGGACGAGGTCGCCGAGCGCGGCGACCGTCTCCGTCCACCACCGGCTCACCTGCGCACCGCCAGCAGGACGGGCTCCGGGGTTCCGGCCGGGGCGCGGGAGAGCCGGATGTCCAGGCCCTCGGTCCGCATCCGGGTCTCCAGGTGCAGCACCGCGTCGAGGCAGGCCAGCGCCGGGTAGGCGATCGCGTTCACGCCGACCCAGGCCGCCGTGGCCACCGGTAGGGCCCACGCCGGGTCGGTCAGGTCCACCAGCGCGAGCAGCTTGAGGCCGTAGAAGACGCCGAGCCCGATGCCGAGCCGGATGATCCACCAGCCCAGGTAGCCGAGCAGTCGGATGCCGGCCGCCCGCCCGCCGGAGCGGGTCGCCAGCCCGAGTGCCCGCAGCGGCGCCCGGTACGCCGGGACCCGGTCCACCACCAGCGCCGGCGCGACCGCGCCGAGCAGCCCGTACGCGAGGAACCAGACCGGCCCGAGCAACGCCGCGACCAGCACGATGAGCCCGACCGTCAGCGCGACCGGCACGGTGGCGCCCCACCGGGCGCCGGCGGGGCGCAGCAGCTCGCGCGGCGCGGCCCGGCGGCCAAGCAGCGCCGCCCCGGCGCCCCGGGCGGCGGGGTTGCCGAGCAGCACGATGATCGTCGCCTCGGTGGCCGCGCCCACCGCGAGCAGCAGCCAGTACGAGCCCAGCTGGCCCGCGTCGAGCCAGTACCCCGGCGGCGGGGCGTCGGCCAGCAGCCGCAGCGGGTGCAGCAGGAGCTGCTCGCCGAGCGCGAGCAGGACGGCGAGCGGGACCAGCAGCCGGGCCTGGCCGCGGAGCAGCAGGACGGCCGAGTCCAGCAGCTCGCCCACCGTCAGCGGGCGGCGCGGGAGCACCGCGGTCGGGCCGACGTCGGGCACGCGTACTCCTGGCGGGCGGGCGGTGGTGGCGGGCGGCGGCACACCGGGGGAACATGGTTGCACGACCCGTCCTTTTCGGGTGGACCCGTACGCCGGGCGGCGCGCCACGCGCGTTCTCCGCCCGGCAGCTGTGGTGCGCGGTGTCCCGCCGCAGTACGGTGCCGTGATGACGCCGAACCCTCCGAACCGAACGGGGATGGAACGATAAACCCCATGAGAGCCCGGGTACTGGTGGTCGACGACGACCCCGCGCTCGCCGAGATGCTCGGCATCGTCCTGCGCAGCGAGGGCTTCGTGCCCTCCTTCGTCGCGGACGGGGAACGGGCACTGGCCGCGTTCCGTGACAGCCGGCCCGACATCGTGCTGCTCGACCTGATGCTGCCCGGCATGAGCGGCATCGACGTGGCGCGGGCGATCCGCACCGAATCGGGCGTGCCGATCGTGATGCTGACCGCCAAGAGCGACACGGTGGACGTGGTGCTCGGGCTGGAGTCCGGGGCCGACGACTACGTGGTCAAGCCCTTCAAGCCCAAGGAGCTGGTGGCCCGGATGCGGGCCCGGCTGCGCCGCGGCGAGGACGTCGCGCCGGAGCTGCTGACCATTGGCCCGCCCGGCAACCAGATCTCCATCGACGTGCCGGCGCACACGGTCAGCCGGGACGACGAGGAGGTGAAGCTGACGCCGCTGGAGTTCGACCTGCTGGTCGCGCTCGCCCGCAAGCCGCGCCAGGTCTTCACCCGGGAGGTGCTGCTGGAGCAGGTCTGGGGCTATCGGCACGCCGCCGACACCCGCCTGGTCAACGTGCACGTGCAGCGGCTGCGCGCCAAGATCGAGCCGGATCCGGAGCGGCCGGAAATCATCCTGACCGTGCGGGGCGTGGGCTACAAGGCGGGTACCGGATAGCCTGGTCGCACTGTGGTGACCTCCCCGCCCCCCGCATCGCCGACCACCGCGTCCCGCCGGCTCCAGGCCGCGCGGGCGCTGTGGCATGCGTTGGCCGCCGGGTCGGCCCAGCTGGTCGCCGACCTGCACCAGACCTGGCGGCGGTCCCTGCAGGTCCGCGTGGTGACCATCACCCTGGTGGCGTCCAGCCTGCTGGTCGGCGGGTTCGCGTACCTGATCGCCGACAAGATCACCAGCATCCTGCTGGAGAACGCCGAGACCGACGTCCTGATGCGGCTGCGCAACGGCAGCGACTACGCGGGGAAGCAGTTCCGGACGTTCAGCCAGCCGCAGGAGGCGCAGCTCCAGGACACCATTGACGGCACGGTCAGCTACCTGGCCGGTGGTGATCCGGCGCAGACCAGCGGCGTGGTGGTGGCCATCACCGCGGACCGGCACGCGGGCGTCATCAACACCCGGACCTCCCCGGTGACCGACATCCAGCCCTTGGTCAGTCCGGCGCTGCGGGCCGCGGTCGCCGACGGCAAGGTTGCCCACCAGATCCGCACCGGCGAGCTCGCCGGCCAGCGCACCAAGTACCTCGTCTACGGCTCGCCGGTGCCGACCCGGTTCGGCCAGGTGGAGCTCTACTACCTCGTGCCGCTGGCCCGTCAGGACGCCACCGCCGCCGACGCCCGGGCCACCGTGGTCGCCACCGGCGTCGCCCTGGTGCTCCTGCTGGGCCTGCTCGCCGCCCTGGTCACCCGGTTGGTGGTGACCCCGGTCCGGGTGGCCGCCCGGACTGCCCAGCGGCTCTCCGCCGGCCTGCTCGACCAGCGGATGGTGGTCAACGGGGAGGACGACCTGGCCCTGCTGGCCGCCTCGTTCAACCAGATGGCGAGCAACCTGCAACGGCAGATCCTCCGGCTGGAGGAGATGTCCCGGTTGCAGCGCCGCTTCACCTCCGACGTCTCGCACGAGCTGCGTACCCCGCTGACCACGGTCCGGATGGCCGCCGACCTGATCTTTTCGGAGCGCGACGAGTTCGACCCGGCGGTGGCTCGCAGCGCCGAGCTGCTCCAGGCCGAACTGGACCGGTTCGAGGAGCTGCTCACCGACCTGCTGGAGATCAGCCGCTTCGACGCCGGCTTCGCCATGCTGGATTCCGAGCCGACCGACCTGGTGCCGGTGGTGCACCGGGTGGCCGACCGGCTCACCGGCCTGGCCGAGCGGGTCGGGGTGGCCATCGAACTGGACGTGCCGGCCACCGCGGTGATCGCCGAGGTGGACCCCCGCCGGGTGGAGCGGGTGCTGCGCAACCTGGTCGGCAACGCGGTGGAGCACGGCGAGGGCAGGCCCGTGCTGATCACCCTCGGCATGGATCAGAACGCGGTCGCGATCACCGTCCGGGATCACGGCGTCGGCCTCAAGCCGGGCGAGGAGAAGCTGGTCTTCAACCGGTTCTGGCGGGCCGACCCGTCCCGGGCCCGGCAGACCGGCGGCACCGGGCTCGGGCTGTCGATCAGCCTGGAGGACGCCCGGTTGCACGGCGGCTGGCTGGAGGCGTGGGGCGCACCGGGGCAGGGCGCCCAGTTCCGGCTCACCCTGCCGGCCCGGGCCGGTGACCGGCTGACCACCTCGCCGCTGCGGCTGGTGCCGGTGGATGTCACGCTCCCGTTCGGCGGCCCGCGGGACGGCGGTCCGCTGGCCATCGGTCCGGGCAGCGCCGGGGCGTTGGCGATCGGCCCGGCCGACGGGGACCGGGCGGAGGTGACGTCGTGAGGCGCCGGCTGCTGGCCGTTCTGCTGGGTGGCGCGCTCCTCCCGGTGGGGCTCACCGGCTGCGGCATCCCGGCGGAATCGGACGTGCTGGTGGACGGCCGGGGGCCGGCGGCGGAGGCGGGCGCTAGCAACGGCAGCGGCAGCCAACCGCCGACCCGGACGGCCAGCACCGACCCGAAGGAGTTCGTCCGCAACTATCTCGAGGCGGCGGCGGGCGAGCGGGATCAGGCGTACAACCGGGCCTGGGGGTTCATCGCGCCCGAGGCGAAGGGCCGGCTCCAGGAGAAGCAGAGCGAGATCGCGCTGACCGTGGTGCGGCTCCGGGAGAGCCCGGAGGTCAAGCGGAACAACGACGGCACCAGCGTGGTCACCCTCAACGTGCAGCAGGTCGGTGTGCTGAAGCCGGACGGCACGCTGACGGCCCCGGTGGCGGCCCCCGAGCCGAGGTACCAGTTCGCGCTGCGGCCGGCCAACACCGGCGATCCGGGGCTGCTCATCACCGACCTGCCGAACGTGCTGCTGCTCAGCGACGAAGCCCTGCAGCGCTACTACGTCGAGCGCACGATCTACTTCTGGAACTCCGACCAGAACCGGCTGGTGCCCGACCAGCGCTACCAGCCCTCCACGATGCCCGCCGAGCGTCGGGTCACCGAGGTCGTCAAGTGGCTCGCCGGCGAACCGTCCGACTGGCTGCGCCCGGGGGTGATCCGGCTGCCGAGCGGCACGGCGCCGATCAACAACGCCACCGGCTCCGACGGGCGCTGGGAGATCAACCTGACCATGCCGGGTGCCAACGCGGCCCGGCTGGCGCGGCTCGCGACCCAGCTCGCCTGGTCGCTGCCGGAGCTGACCGGGCAGCTCGACCTCAAGATCCAGAACCAGAGCCGGCGCACCATCGACCTCGAGCGCGAACGCCTGGACAATCCGCTGTACCCGTCCAGTGGGAGCCCGCAGCAGTACTGCGTCTACGACGGCGCGATCCACCCGCTCTCCTTCCCGGGCGAGCCGAGTGGACCGGTGCCGATCGTCGCCGCCGCGAACAAGGGCATCGTCTCGGCGGCGCTCAGCCGATCCCAGAACGACATCCTCGCCGCGCTGGTGGTCACCCGATCCGACCGCCGGCAGCGGTTGATGGCCGGCTCCGGGCGCGACCAGGTCCCGGTGCTCAACGGCAGCAGCCGGTGGTACGCCTCGGTCGGCCGTCCCACCTGGCTCCGCTCCGCCGATCAGCAGCACCAGTACGGACTGGTGGTGGCCGACGGCCAGCTCTACCGCTTCGACGACCTGGCCGGCATGGTCCCGGTCCCGCTCGCCGTGGAGGGCCCGGTGACCGCGGTGGCCGCCGCGCTCGACGGGCACCGGATCGCGCTGATCGTCGACGGCCTTCTCTACGTCGCGGCGGTCAGCCTCGACGGCGGCGTGGTCACCATCGGGTCGCCCCGCCGCGTGGTCACCCCGCTCACCGACCTCACCGCCGTCGACTGGTATGCCGAGAACCAGCTGGTCTTCGCCGGCTCGGAGGACCGCCGGCCGGTGATCTTCCAGATCAACGTCGACGGCGCGCGCGACATCCCGCTGGAGCGGGAGATCGGCTCCCCGGTCACCCACCTCTCCGCCTATCCGGCTGGCGCGGTCGGGGGGGTGCCCACCGGCTTGTACATGTACGAGGCCAACCGGGTGGCCTTCCGGAACAAGGACATCATCAAGCGGGACCAGGTTCTGGACGTGACGCCGCCCCCGGCGGGGACCAGGCCGTCCAACCCGACCGTCCCCTTCTTTCTCTACTGAGCCGTTCGTGCCGGATCTGGGCGGGCTCTGGTCGGACCTGACCGATCTGGTGTTGCCGGCCGGCTGCGCCGGATGCGGCGGGCGGGCCGCGGGCGCCCGGCGGGGCTTCTGCCCCGGCTGTGCCGGCGAGCTGGAATCGTTGTGCCCCGCGCCGACGCGTCCCAGCCCGGCCCCGCCGGACCTGCCGCCCTGCGTGGCCCTCGGCCCGTACGCGGGGGCGCTGCGGGAGGGGCTGCTCGCGTACAAGGAGCGGGGCCGGCATGGGCTGGCCCGGCCGCTGGGCGCGTTGCTCGCCGAGGTGGTGGCCGTGGCGGTAGGCCCGGCCCGGCCGGTGGCCCTGGTGCCGGTGCCGGACACCGCGCCGGCGGCCCGGGCCCGGTACGGCGACCACCTCGACCGGCTTGCCGGTCACGCCGCGGCCCGGCTGCGCGGGGCCGGTTGGCCGGTGCGGGTGCTCCGGCCGCTGCGGGCGCTGCCCCGGCCGGACTCGGTCGAGCTGGACAGCGCGGGCCGAGCCGCCGCGGCGGGATCGGCGTTCCGGCTGCGCCGGGTCGGGGCCCCGCCGCCGGTCGTCGGGGACACCGCGGTGGTGGTGCTCGACGACATCGTCACCACCGGCGTCACGTTGGCGGCGGTGAGCCGCATCTTGCACGCCGCGGGAATGACGCCAAACGCCGCCGCAGTGCTCGCCGCAACGCAAAAACGACGTCATAGGTGACGCTTCGTGTTTCCATTTCACCCCATGGTGTACGAGCTGTGAAAATTCCTGGGCGGTCTCGACAACCAGGGGTGACTGTCACAGGAACAGGCGTTAGCGTTTTCGTGTCGGGGGTAGGAGGTCCATCCACCCACCGCCGGCGGTGAGAGGAGGCGTAGCCGTACTGACCCGGTCGACGCCGAACGGGGATCTCCCAGGGCGTGCCGACCGGCGAACCGGACCGAACGACCGTCCGAACAAGGGAGGTCACGTGGACATCGTGGTCAAGGGCCGTAACGTCGAAGTGCCGGACCATTACCGGGTGCACGTAGCCGAGAAACTCGCAAAGATCGAACGCTACGATCACAAGCTCATTCGGGTCGACGTGGAGTTGTTCCACGAGCGCAATCCGCGCCAGGCCGATCACTGCCAGCGGGTGGAAATCACCTGCGTATCGCGCGGCCCGGTGATCCGGGCCGAGGCCTGCACGAATGATTTCTACAGCGCACTGGACGCCGCCATCGCCAAGCTGGACACCCGGCTCCGTCGGGCGGCCGACCGGCGTCGGGTCCACCGGGGGCGGCACGCGCCGCTCTCCGTCGCCGCGGCCACCGCGGGCCTGCCGGTCGCCGACCTCGGCGAATCCGTGCCGGCCGCCGCGTACGCCGACGGCGCCCGTTCGGCCACCGTGGTCGCCGAACGACCCGAGGACGGCTACGAAGAGTACGCCGACGACCAGCCGTGGCACCTCGCGCGGGAGAAGGTGCACCCCGCCGAACCGATGACCGTCGACGACGCGCTGTTCCAGATGGAACTGGTCGGGCACGACTTCTACCTGTTCCAGGACAAGGAGTCCGGCCGCCCGAGCGTGGTCTACCGCCGGCGCGCGTACGACTACGGGATCATCTCGCTCGACGCCTGACCCCTGACCACCCCGCGGACACCAGCCGGGGAGCCGTGGTGGGCGACCACCACGGCTCCCCGTTGTCCGTGTCCTCAGCCGGCTGGCCGCAGATCGGTCGCGAGCCGGCCGTACAGGACCGAGTCGACCCGGGTGCCGTCCGGGCCGGGGAGCCGGCCGCGCAGCAGACCTTCCCGCTGGAAGCCGGCCTTCTCCAGCACCCGCTGGGAGGCGACGTTCTCCGGCCGGGTGCCGGCCCAGAGCCGCGCCAGCCCGACGTCGAACGCCCAGCCGGCGAGCTGGCCCACCGCGCGGGTGGCCAGTCCCCGCCCCCGAGCCTCGGGGAGCAGGCTGTAGCCGAGCATCGCCTGGCCGGTGGACGGTTCGTCGTACACCAGCGCGCAGCCGCCGGCCACCGCGCCGGTCGCGGCGTCCAGCACCGCGAAGTCGGCCGAGGCGCCGGTCAGCCAGTTGCTCTCCGCCCGCCGGCAGCGCCGCTCGATCGCCGCCGGGGTCGGCGGCACCGGCGGCACCCGGTTCGCCACCACCTCGGGGCGGGTGTGCAGCCGGTACATCGCGGCCACGTCGTCCGGGGCCAGCCGGCGCAGGGTCACCACGCCGTCGGTGAGCCGGCCGTCGGGCAGGTCGGGCAGCAGCCGGGCGGCCGGTCCGGGCGGGTCGTCGGCGAGGCGTACCCAGGCGATCAGGTCCGCCCAGCCACCCCCGCGGACCGGGCTGGCGGACCGGCGTACCCCCTCGTGCCGGAACCCGGCGGCCAGTGCGACCCGCTGGCTGGGCGTGTTCTCCGGGTGGGTGAGCAGCTCCAGCCGGGCGGTCCCGGTGGCGAAGGCGTGGCGGGCCAGGGCCCGGGTGGCCGCGGTCGCGACCCCGCGACCCCGCGCCCACGGCGCCACCCAGTAGCCGATCTCCGCCTGCGCGCGGAAGGGCACCACCTGGCTCAGGCCCACGCCGCCGAGCAGCCGGTCGCTGGCCGGGTCCGCGATCGCGTACGCGGCGCCGCCGGCGGTCCAGGCCGCGGGGGCGCCCTCGGTGACCCACCAACGGGCGGTCTCCTCGGTGTACGGGTCGGGCAGGCCGGAGATGAACCGCTGGGTCAGTGGATCGGCGCAGGCCGCGGCGGTGTCCGCCACGTCGTCGAGGCGGAACGGTCGCAGCCGTACCCCGTCGGCCTCGAGCACCTGCGGGGTCACGTCAGCCCTCCCGTGAGGTCCTCGGCGAGCAGGGCGGCGATCCAGGCGTCGCCCCGGCCGTCCCGGCTGGGCAGCACGCCCCGGGCGGTGCCCTCGAAGGCGAAGCCGGCCTTCTCGGCGACCCGGCGGGAGGCGGTGTTGCCGGCCAGCGCCCGCCACTCGATTCGCGCCAGGCGCAGTGTGGTGAAACCCCACGCGGTCAGGGCGCCCACCGCGGCGGGCATGTAGCCGCGGCCCCGGGCGTGCGGGGCGGTCATGAAGCCGACGTCGCCGTTGAGCGGGTCGGCGGGTGAGATCCGCAGGTCCACCGATCCGACGTATCGGTCGTCGCTGTCGGCGATGGCGTAGTAGGCGCCGGTGCCCCGGGCCCAGGCGGCCGCGGCGAAGTCCCGCATGAAGCCCTCGGCGTGCGCGCGCTGGTAGGGGTGGGGGACCGTGGTCCAGCGGATGGTGTCCTCGTCCCGGCAGGTGGTGACGACGGCGTCGAGGTCCCGTTCCTCCATCGGGCGCAGCCGCAGCTCGGTGGCCCCGGCGGCGGCGAAGAGGACGGGCTGCGGCCGGCCGAAGGCGGCGGCCCGGCGGGCCTGGAGGGTGTCCGGGCCGGCCGGCGTGGGCTCGCCCGGCGCGGCCAGTTCGGCCGGGAGGAGCGAGCCGATCCAGCCCTCCGGGCGACCGCCGGCAGCCGGGTGGGCCAGTCGCAGCTCGCCCTCGACCCGGAAGCCGGCCCGGAGCGCCACCAGCCGGGAGGCGTGGTTGCCGACCTCGGCCTGCCAGATGATCCGGCGCAGCTTCAGCGCGTCGAACGCCCAGCGGGCCACCGCCCGGGTGGCCCGCACCGCGACGCCCCGGCCGCGGGCCCAGGGCGCGGTCCAGTAGCCCACCTCGGCGGAGTCGAGGCCCCGGTCGACGGAGACGAGGCCGGCGGAGGCGAGCAGCTCGCCGGTCGCCGCGTCGCAGACCGCGAACGGCGCCCCGGTGCCGTCCGCCCAGGCCTTGCCGCTGATCTCGGTGACGAACCCGAGGGCGTGTTCGGGCAGGTACGGGCGGGGTACGGTGGTCCAGCGCTGGATGTCCGGATCCTGGCAGGCGCGGTGCACCGCGTCGGCGTCCTCCGCTCGCCAGGGTCGTAGCAGCAGGCCGTCCTCGGTGATCTCCACAGGCTCCACCCGAGCCATCGTGCCGGATCGTTCGCGCTGGGCGTAACCCGATAAACCGCCGGTCAGGGCGTGGGCCGCACGTTATGTCGGTTTCGCTGCCCCGGACCGCCGCCACCAGTGACCATCGCCGCGGCGGAGCGCCTACGATGGTTCGAGACTGTCTAGGGGAGCGTTGATCCGTGTCGATTCTGGAAAAGGTCCTTAGCGCGGGCGAGGGCCGTATGGTGCGCCGGCTCAAGGCCGTCGCCGCCGCCGTCAACTCGATCGAGGACGACTACGTCAACCTCACCGACGACGAGCTGCGCGGCCTGACCGAGCAGTACAAGGAACGGCTCGCCGACGGTGAGACCCTCGACGACCTGCTGCCCGAGGCCTTCGCCACGGTCCGCGAGGCGGCCGCGCGGGTGCTCGGCCAGCGGCCGTACGACGTCCAGGTGATGGGCGGCGCGGCGCTGCATTTCGGCAACATCGCCGAGATGAAGACCGGTGAGGGCAAGACCCTGACCTCGGTCATGGCGGTCTACCTGAACGCGCTGTCCGGCAAGGGCGTGCACGTGGTCACGGTGAACGACTACCTGGCCCAGCGCGACGCCGCCTGGATGGGTCGGGTGCACGAGTTCCTCGGGCTGACCGTCGGCGTGGTGCTGCCCAACCGGCCGAGCAGCGAGCACCGCGCCGCGTACGAGTGCGACATCACCTACGGCACCAACAACGAGTTCGGCTTCGACTACCTGCGCGACAACATGGCCTGGTCGAAGGACGAGCTGGTGCAGCGCGGCCACAACTTCGCCGTGGTCGACGAGGTGGACTCGATCCTCATCGACGAGGCCCGGACCCCGCTGATCATCTCCGGCCCGGCCGAGCACTCGGCCCGCTGGTACTCCGAGTTCGCCGGCGTGGTGGCCCGCCTCCAGCCCGGCACGGACGGCGAGGGCGACTACGAGGTCGACTACGCCAAGCGGACCATCGCGATCACCGAGCGCGGCGTGGCCAAGGTCGAGGACCGGCTCGGCATCGACAACCTCTACGAGTCGGTGAACACGCCTCTGGTCGGGTACCTGAACAACGCGATCAAGGCCAAGGAGCTCTACAAGCGCGACAAGGACTACATCATCAGCGACGGTGAGGTCCTGATCGTCGACGAGTTCACCGGCCGCATCCTGCACGGGCGCCGCTACAACGAGGGCATGCACCAGGCGATCGAGGCCAAGGAGGGGGTGGAGATCAAGCAGGAGAACCAGACCCTGGCCACCATCACCCTCCAGAACTACTTCCGCCTCTACGAGAAGCTCTCCGGCATGACCGGTACCGCCCAGACCGAGGCGAGCGAGTTCAACAAGGTCTACAAGGTCGGCGTCGTGACCATCCCGACGCACCGGCCGATGGTCCGGCTCGACCGGGCCGACGTCATCTACAAGACCGAGAAGGCCAAGTTCAACGCGGTCATCGAGGACATCGCCGAGCGGCACCAGGCCGGTCAGCCGGTGCTCGTCGGCACCGTCTCGGTGGAGAACTCCGAGATCCTCTCCACGCTGCTGCGCCGCCGCGGCATCCCGCACTCCGTGCTGAACGCGAAGTTCCACGCCAAGGAGGCGGAGATCGTCGCCCAGGCCGGGCGCAAGGGCGCGGTCACCGTCGCCACGAACATGGCCGGTCGCGGTACCGACATCCTGCTCGGTGGCAACCCCGAGTTCCTCGCCGCCAACGAGCTGCGCCAGCGCGGCCTCGATCCGGTCGAGCAGCCGGAGGAGTACGCCAAGGCGATGGAGGAGGTCCTGCCCGAGTGGAAGCAGGCCTGCGACGTCGAGGCGGAGGAGGTCGCCGCCGCCGGTGGCCTGTACGTGCTGGGCACCGAGCGGCACGAGTCCCGGCGCATCGACAACCAGCTGCGCGGCCGGGCCGGCCGCCAGGGTGACCCGGGCGAGTCCCGCTTCTACCTCTCGCTGCAGGACGAGCTGATGAAGCGCTTCCGGGCCGGCGCGGTCGAGGCGGTGATGGAGCGCTTCAACATCCCGGAGGACGTGCCGATCGAGTCGAAGATGGTCACCCGCCAGATCAAGAGCGCGCAGGCCCAGATCGAGGGCCAGAACGCCGAGATCCGGAAGAACGTCCTCAAGTACGACGAGGTGCTCAACAGGCAGCGCCAGGTGATCTACGCCGAGCGCCTCCGGGTGCTCAACGGCGAGGACCTCTCCGACCAGGTTCGCAACATGATCGACGACGTGGTCACCGCGTACGTCGTGGGCGCCACCAGCGACGGCTACGCCGAGGACTGGGACCTCGACCAGCTCTGGTCCAGCCTCAAGCAGCTCTACCCGGTGGGTGTCTCCGTCGAGGAACTGGAGGAGGAGGTCGGCTCCCGCGCCGGCCTCGACCAGGACTTCCTGCTCGCCCGCCTCAAGGAGGACGCGCACGCCGCGTACGACCGGCGCGAGGAGACCCTCGGCGAGGAGGCCGTCCGCCAGCTCGAGCGGATGGTGCTGCTCCAGGTCATCGACCGCAAGTGGCGCGAGCACCTCTACGAGATGGACTACCTGCAGGAGGGCATCAGCCTGCGGGCGTACGCCCAGCGCGACCCGGTCATCGAGTACCAGCGCGAGGGCTTCGACATGTTCGCCACCATGATGGACGGCATCAAGGAGGAGACGGTCGGCTTCCTCTACAACCTGGAGGTCCAGGTCCAGGAGCCCGAGCCGGAGGCCGAGGAGGTGCAGCTGCTGGAGAAGCCGGTGGAGATCCGCGCCAAGGGCCTCAGCCGCGCCCCGCAGCAGCAGGGCCTCCAGTACTCGGCGCCCGCCGTCGACGGCGAGGCCGGGCGCGGCTCGGTCGTGGTGGAACGGCCCGAGCAGAATGCCCCGGCCCTCGGCCTAGGCCGGACGGAGGCGCCGGAGCGGCCCGCCGCCCCGGCCAAGTCTTCCTCGCCGCGCAAGCCGGCGGCGGCGGGCGTGAGCGGCCAGGCCACCGCGGCGAGCACCGCGCGTCGGGCGGCTCCGGGGAAGGTCGACGCCGCCGGCGAGGGCCCGTCCCGCAACGCGCCCTGCCCGTGCGGCTCCGGCCGCAAGTACAAGCGCTGCCACGGCGCGCCGAACAACGCCTGACCGACACCCGCACCGCGACGACGGGCCCCGGCCGACATCGGCCGGGGCCCGTGCGCGTCCCTACCCGCCGACCGGGCCCGCGTGGCGCAGTCCCCATCGCCCTGGCCGGCGGGAGAGCCCGTCAGGGGGCGACGGGCGGGACGGTGGGCGTCAGAGGACCTGGAGCGTGGTGCAGAGCCAGCTGCCGCGGCGGTGTTCCAGGCGCAGGGCGATCGCCCAGCTCACGCCGCCGGCTCCGGCGAGCACCGCCGCCGCCTCCACCGCCCCTGCCCGTGGCTCGCAGGCGCGCAGCCGGCGGAGCCCGAGCACCGGCCGGCTGGACCGGCGGCGTGCCGGACCGAGCCGGCGGGCGGCGCGGGCCAGTTCCGCCGCGATCTCCGTCGCGGCGGGCGGATCGCTGAGCGGGCGGAGCTGGGCGGGTGGCCGGTAGCCGTTGAGAATTTCGAGGAAGGTGCGGACGAACCGCTGGGCGGCGCGGGTGGCCTCGGGCGTGGCGGTGGCGAGAGCGGCGGGCGGTGACCCGGTGACCCGCCGTCCCGGCCCGCCGGGGGTGGGCCGGACGTCGCCGGGTCGCCCCGCCGGCCGACCGGGGTCCCGTGGACGGGCGTCGAACAGGTCCAGGGCCAGCTGGTCGACGCCGGGACGGACCAGGGCTCGTCCTCGTCGACGCACGGCGGGTCGATCGGCGGTGCCGGACGCAGTCGGACGGGTGGCCGTGGTGCCAGTGGGCGGCGGGTGTCGACCATCCTCAACCCCTGATCCTTACGTTTGCCTTCGTTTGCCTCCGACAGGCTCCAGTTTCCGGCATGCGAGCGCCGACCGTCAATGCCCCATCACTCGCCGTCGCGGTCGGTGAGCGGGTTTCCGCGTACCCACTCGGCGGTCTCGGCGTACTTCTGCTGGATGTACTCCTCCAAGCGGGAGCGCTCGACCCGCCACTGCCCTCGGCCACCGATCTTGATGGCGGGCAGCTCTCCGCTGCGCACCATGTGGTAGACCTGCGAGTCCGACACGTTGAGCTCGGCGGCCACGTCGGACAGCAGCAGGAACCTCGGCTCCACGCGAACTCCCGGGGTTGACGTCGTTTGCCTCAGTTTGCCATCAGGAGCGCCGTGGACCCAGCGGCGCCCAACCGGCGCGCCCGACACGAGGCGCGCGGGACACACCGACGGGAGACTTCTCCCGGACGGGTACGAGGTGTATGACGGTCACGGCGTACGGCATGATCGGCGCCCGGGGCCCGGCGTCCGCTGGTCCCGGCCTTGAGCAGGGGAGACACCGGTGACCGACGAGCTTGTCCGGGTGTACGTGCCGGCGACCGTCCCGATGCTGTCGCGGCTGCGGGAGCAGGGGCTCACCGACGGCGAGGCGCACGCGGTCACTCCGATGCTGCGCGAGTGGTACGCCGAGGGCGACGAGGAGGAGTTGGAGTACGTCGCCTTCACCCGGGCCGCCCAGGACGCGCTGCTTCTGCTCCGGGCTGATTCGAGCGCGCCCCGGCGCCGGGTCGTCGTCTCCGTGGACGTGCCCGCCGCGTCGGTCGGTCGGGGCGACGGCGAGCTCGGGTCCAGCCTGGTACGGCTGATCGGGCCGATCCCGGTGGCCGCGGTCGCCGCGCTCCATGTCGACGGCGCGGAGGCGGTCGACGACGTGGCGGCCGCCGCCGAGGTGATCGCCGAGGCGCAGGCCGGCGACCCGGACGCGCAGTTCACCGTCGACGGCGCCGAGGACCACGAGCTGGAGTGGTACGACGTGACCGAGCTGGACCTGCTGCTCCGCACCGTCTCCTGACGATCGCCCGCCGCGCCGGCCGGCGGTGGTAGCTCAGCCGGCCGGCTCGTCCTCGTCCGCGTCGACGGCCGGGCCGAGGGTGCGACCGAAGGCGACCAGCGCCGTCAGCGCCCCGACGAAGAGCACCCAGATGCCATTGTCGATCCGCGAGGTGCCGAGCGCCGTCTGCGCGACCTGGTCGGCGTCGCTGAGCGCGGCGGCCAGGTCCAGCAACGCCCGGCCGCCGACCCGGATGATCACCTCGGTGAGCAGCAGGAGCAGACCAGGCCCCGCCCCGGCGAGCAGGTAGGCCGGCCAGCGCGGCTGCGGCGCGGCGGTGTCCCGGCGGGCCGTGCGGCGCGACCAGGTCAGGTAGCCGAAGGCCACCAGCCCGGCCAGCAGCCCGGCCAGCAGCGATTCGGTACGGGACACCCACTTCGCGGCGGTGAGCACCGACTCCTGGCTGTCGCCCGAGCCGAAAAGGTCGGAGAGCGGGTCCCGGGCACGGCTGAAGGCCACCACGAAGATCAGCGTGGCCAGCGCCGCGCTCGCGGCCGCACCCACCACCCGGGCGGTGCGGGCGCCGGCGACCGCGCCGCCGATGATGGCCGCCGCCGCGGTGGTGCCGGCGATCGTGTTGGTGGTGGCGTTGTCGGCGTACGTCAGGTTGATCGCCACGGCGGCGGCGAGCCCGACCAGCAGGCCGGCACCGGTGGCGGCCAGGAAGCGCAGGGTGGCCCGTTCGGTGCGGCGGGCCAGTGGGTTGGTGGCCGCGAGGGCGCCCGCGGCACCGGCGACCAACGCGGCCGAGATGACCCCGGGCAGCGCGTACGCGGAGAGGCTGATCGCGGTGACGCCGGCCTCGGCCGAGTGGATCGCCGCCCGCGTCGACCAGAGCATCGCCGCCAGCCACCCGACGGCGACCAGCGCGAGCACCACCGCACCGGGTGCGACCGTCGCCCGGCCGGTGCCCGCCGCCGTACCCGCCACGTCGGCCGGGGCGGTCTGCTCGACCGGGGCGGCCGTGGGCTGGTCCGGTTCCGCGGCCGTGGAGCTGCCGGGCTGGTTGCTCATCGTCTCCCCTTCGACGGACGCCGGATCGGCCGCGACGGCCGGGCAGGTCACCGGTCATCCAGGGTACGCGTCGCCGCGCGCCCGACCCCGTGCCCGCCTCCGCCCGCCGCACCCACGCATCCCCGTGGTGCCGGCGGTGGAGCATCGTCCGTCGGTTGCCGAAGAATCGCAGGGCTGCCGTCCACGCTGCAGACGGTTCGCCGCCTCTGCCGCCGGTTGGCCTACGGTCTGGTGTGCGGTGGTCCGTCCCGGTGTTCGGCCGGCCAGCCGGCGGGCCCGGGCCGGGAGAGGCGGGGCGGGGTGGGGCGAGGGGGCTCGCATGGAAGAATCGGCGCAGGTCCCGCCGCCGCGACCGGTCCACCGCGCGGTGCCCGGCGACCGGCCGTCCGGTCGGTGCCCGCGGGTCCGGTTTCGCCACCGCCGTCGAGATCGCACAGGAGCCTGTGATGGACGCCGTGTTCTCCGTACCCGAGCCGCGCAACGAGCCGGTACGCACCTACGAGCCGGGCAGCGCCGACCGGGAGCGGCTCCAGCGGCGGCTCACCGAGCTGGCCGCCGAGCGCATCGAGCTGCCGATGACCATCGCCGGTGAGCAGCGGATGGCCGGCGGCGCGTCGATCGACGTGGTCCAGCCGCACAAGCACGCGCACGTGCTCGGTGTCACCGGTCACGCCAACCACGAGGACGCCCGCGCCGCCGTCAAGGCCGCCAAGGACGCCGCTCCGATGTGGCGGGCGCTGCCCTTCGAGGAGCGGGCCGCGATCTTCCTGCGCGCCGCCGAGCTGCTGGCCGGCCCCTGGCGGGACACCCTGAACGCGGCCACCATGCTCGGTCAGTCCAAGACCGCCGTGCAGGCCGAGATCGACTCCGCCTGCGAGTTCATCGACTTCCTCCGGTTCAACGTGCACTTCGCCCGGAAGCTGCTGGCGGAGCAGCCGATGTCGTCGGCGGGGGTGTGGAACCGCTTCGACCACCGCCCGCTGGAGGGCTTCGTCTACGCGGTCACCCCGTTCAACTTCACCGCCATCGCCGGCAACCTGCCCTCGGCACCGGCGCTGCTGGGCAACACCGTGGTCTGGAAGCCGGGTCCGACCCAGCAGTTCGCCGCGCACTTCACCATGCGGCTCTTCGAGGCGGCCGGCCTGCCCCCGGGCGTGATCAACATGGTCACCGGGCGGGGTGAGGAGGTCTCCGACGTCGTGCTCGCCGACCCGGACCTGGCCGGCATCCACTTCACCGGCTCCACCAAGGTCTTCCAGCACCTGTGGCGGACCGTCGGCGAGAACATCGCCGGCTACCGGGGCTACCCGCGCCTGGTCGGCGAGACCGGCGGCAAGGACTTCGTGGTCGCGCACACCAGCGCCGACGTGGACGCGCTGCACACCGCGCTGATCCGGGGCGCGTACGAGTACCAGGGCCAGAAGTGCTCGGCGGCCTCCCGGGCGTACGTCCCGCGGTCGCTGTGGGAGGGCGGGCTGCGTGACCGGCTGGCCGCCACCGCCGACTCGCTCACCTACGGCGACGTCACCGACTTCAGCAACTTCGGCGGCGCGGTGATCGACGACAAGGCGTTCTTCCGGCACACCGCCGCGCTGGAGCTGATCAACAACGACGACACCTGCCGCGTCCTGGCCGGCGGCACGGCCGACGAGTCGGTCGGGTACTTCGTCCGGCCCACCCTGTTCGAGTGCAGCGACGCCGCGCACGAGACCTTCACCACCGAGTACTTCGGCCCGATCCTCGGCGTGCACGTCTTCGACGACGCCCGCTTCGACGACGTGGTCGCGCAGGCCGAGGCGATCGCCCCGTACGCCCTGACCGGGTCGATCTTCGCGAACGACCGCCGGGTCGTCGACGCGGTGGCGGAGAAGATGCGGTACGCGGCCGGCAACTTCTACATCAACGACAAGCCGACCGGCGCGGTGGTCGGGCAGCAGCCCTTCGGGGGCGCCCGGGCCAGCGGCACCAACGACAAGGCCGGCTCCTGGCACAACCTGGTGCGCTGGATGTCGCCGCGGACGATCAAGGAGACCTTCGTCCCGCCGACCGACCACACGTACCCGCACATGGGCTGAACCGGCGACGGTCGCCGGTGGCGCGCGCAGCGTCACCGGCGGCCGGGTCGGCCCCGCCGGACGTCCGGCCGAGGGCACCGGTCATCCTCGGGGGACTGTCGTCCGCCGACAGTGCACATTGGAAGCCCCGTCGGGTGGCGAAAACGGCAAATCCTGGACGCCGCGTCGGCAAAGTGGCAGCTTAGAGGGCATGGCGGAATCCGGAGTCAACCCCACTGCGGCGGCCCTGCTGGGCCTGCTGCACGAGGGCCCGATGACAGGCGGCCAGCTGATGGCCGCCGCTGAACGGCGGTTGGCGCCGTACTGGTCGATGACCCGCAGTCAGGTCTACCGCGAGTTGCCGGTGCTGGCCGAGCGGGGGTTCGTGCGGCTCGGCAAGCCCGGGCCGCGGATGAGTCAGCCCTACGCGATCACCGCGGCCGGGAAACGGACATTCTCCAAGTGGCTGGCGGAAAACCCCGGCCGGGACACCATCCGCAACCCGATCGCGCTGCGGATCGCCTTCGGCAACCTGCACTCGGCGAGCCAGCTGAAGAACTTGTACGCCTCGGCGAACGAGTACCACACGGAGGCCCTGGCGGCGGTCCGGGAACAGGTGAAGAACGCCAAGAAGGAAGGCGACACCTACGACGCCAGCGCGCTGGAGTTCGCCGTCGCCTACCACAAGGCCGCCCTGTCCTGGCTCAAGACCGCCCCGGTCGGCTGAACAGCTGCGGCGGGTCGGGCCATCTGAGGTGAACGGACCGCAGGCGGCCAAGTACGCTTGTCTGTCGTGACCGCTGCCGATTACGCCGAACAGCTCAAGGAACTCGACGCCACCCTCCGCAACATCGAGGCCGTCCTCAACCTGGACCGGCTGCACGAGCAGAAGGCCCGGCTCGAGGAGCAGGCGTCCGCGCCGGACCTCTGGGACGACCAGGCCAAGGCCCAGGCGGTGACCTCGCAGCTGTCGTACGTCAACGGCGAGATCGGCCGGCTCGGCAGCCTCCGGGCCCGGCTCGACGACGCCGGCGTCCTGCTGGAGCTGGCCGAGGCGGAGTCCGACCCCGGGGTGCTCTCCGAGGTCGAGGGCGAGATCACCGGGCTGACCAAGGCCATCCAGGAGATGGAGGTCCGCACCCTGCTCTCCGGCGAGTACGACTCGCGGGAGGCGCTGGTCGCCATCCGGGCCGGCGCCGGCGGCGTGGACGCGGCGGACTTCGCCGAGATGCTGCTGCGGATGTACCTGCGCTGGGCCGAGCGGCACGGCTACCCGACGGAGGTCTACGAGACCTCGTACGCCGAGGAGGCGGGCCTCAAGTCCGCGACCTTCACCGTCAAGGTCCCGTACGCCTACGGCACGCTCAGCGTCGAGTCGGGCACCCACCGGCTGGTGCGGATCAGCCCGTTCGACAACCAGGGCCGCCGGCAGACCAGTTTCGCCGGCGTCGAGGTGCTGCCGGTGGTGGAGCAGACCGACCACATCGACATCCCCGAGAACGAGATGCGGATCGACGTGTACCGCTCCTCGGGCCCCGGTGGGCAGAGCGTCAACACCACCGACTCCGCGGTGCGGATCACCCACATCCCGACCGGCATCGTGGTCACCTGCCAGAACGAGAAGTCCCAGCTGCAGAACAAGGCCTCCGCGCTGCGCGTGCTCCAGGCCCGGCTGCTGGAGCGCAAGCGCCAGGAGGAGCAGGCCAAGATGGCGGGCCTGAAGACCGACGCCGCCGGGTCGTGGGGCGACCAGATGCGGTCGTACGTCCTGCACCCGTATCAGATGGTGAAGGATCTGCGTACCGAGCAGGAGACGGGCAATCCGTCCGCGGTCTTCGACGGTGAGCTGGACAGCTTCATCGAGGCGGGCATCCGCTGGCGCAAGCAGCAGCAAATGGCCGGCGACGCTGCGTGATCACTTGCGGGCGGAGTGCGTCGTCGATCTCCACGTCAGACACCAAATAGACGACTCGCCTCGTTCTCTGGGGGGCGGGGGGCTTGGCTCTCCGGTTACACCGCGTAGACTCTCGACCCGTGATTCAGCTTGAGCAAGTGACGAAGACGTACCCGAAGGCGTCCCGGCCTTCGCTCGACAACGTGTCCGTCTCGATCGAGAAGGGCGAGTTCGTCTTCTTCATCGGTCCATCCGGCTCCGGCAAGTCCACCATCATCAAGATGCTGCTGCACGAGGTCAGCCCCAACAAGGGCCGCGTCGTCGTGAACGGCAAGGACGTCACGTCGATGCGTTCCTGGAAGCGACCCCACTTCCGGCGCTCCATCGGCTGTGTCTTCCAGGACTTCCGGCTGCTGCCCAACCGCACCGCGTACGAGAACGTGGCGTTCGCCCTCGAGGTGATCGGCAAGACCAAGGCGGTCGCCCGCCGGGTCGTGCCGGAGGTGCTGGAGCTGGTGGGTCTCGGTGGCAAGGAGCACCGCTACCCGCACGAGCTCTCCGGTGGTGAGCAGCAGCGGGTCGCCGTGGCCCGGGCGTTCGTGAACCGTCCGCTGATCCTGCTGGCGGACGAGCCGACCGGAAACCTGGACCCGGACACCTCGATCGAGATCATGCGCCTGCTGGACCGGATCAACCGCACCGGCACGACCGTCGTGATGGTCACGCACGACTCCAACATCGTGAACCAGATGCGCCGCCGCGTCGTCGAGATCGAAAGCGGCCGCATCGTGCGCGACCAGGCCCGCGGCGTCTACGGCTGAGCCGGCGCTCGGCTGCGAGCCGTAGACCCTGACGACGAACACCTCATGCCGGAGAGCCGGAGGAACCCCCGATGCGCGTGAAATACGTCCTGTCCGAGGTACTGGTCGGGCTGTGGCGCAACGTCACCATGACCATCGCCATGATCATCACGTTGGCGGTGTCACTGTTCATGCTGGGCGGCAGCGGTCTGCTGTACCAGAAGGTCGGCGACATGAAGGATCTCTACTACGAGAACATCCAGGTCTCGATCTTCCTGAAGACCGACGTCAACGAGCAGCAGCGCACCGATCTGGACGCCAAGCTGAAGAGCGACCCCCTGGTGAAGGAGGTCGTGTACGTCAACAAGGACGAGGCGTACAAGCGCTTCCAGGAGATGTACCAGGACGCTCCGGACCTGGTGAGCGCGGTCAAGCCGGACCAGCTGCCCGAGTCGTTCCGACTCAAGCTGGTCAACCCCGAGCAGTACAAGAGCATCTACGACCAGTACAAGGACACCGAGGGCGTCGACGAGATCGTCGACCAGAGCAAGCTGCTGGACAAGGTCTTCGGCGTGCTCACCGGGATCCAGACCTTCGCGCTGGCCATCGCGATCGTGATGGCGGTCGCCGCCCTGCTCCTGGTGGCCAACACGATCCAGGTGGCCGCCTACAGCAAGCGGCGTGAGGTCGCGGTCATGAAGCTCGTCGGCGCCTCCAACTGGTTCATCCAGGCGCCGTTCGTGCTGGAGGCGGTGGTCGCCGGTCTGATCGGCTCGATCCTGGGCCTGATCGCGCTGATCACCCTGAAGACCTTCGCCGCCGGCGGGTCGATGGCGACGCTGGAGGGCCTGATCACGCCGATCTCCTGGTCCGAGATCCTCCTGATGTTCCCGCTCATGGCGGGCGTCGGCGGTCTGGTCAGCGCCGTCACCGCCTGGGTCACGCTCCGGTTCTACCTGCGGGTCTAGTTTCCGCACCGGCTCTGCCGAGGCCCTCCCGCGCCAGGAATAAACGGCGCGGGAGGGTCCTTGTCATTCGGGTAACATGATCTCGCCCCGCGGCCGGTCAGCCGGTCGTGGGTCAGCTGGAAGGAGGTGGCGCCGATGCCACGGGAAAAGGGTCGCAAGGTGGTCGCCTCCAACAAGAAGGCGCGGCACGACTACGCCATCCTCGACACGTACGAGGCGGGCATGGCGCTGACCGGCACCGAGGTCAAGTCGCTGCGGGCGGGGCGGGCGTCGCTGGTCGACGCGTTCGCCCAGGAACGCAACGGCGAGCTCTACCTGCACGGCATGCACATCCCGGAGTACACCCAGGGCACCTGGACCAACCACGAGCCCCGGCGTACCCGCAAGCTGCTGCTCAACCGGTTGGAGATCGACCGGCTGATCGGCAAGACCCGCGAGGGCGGCCTGACCATGGTGCCGTTGCAGGTCTACTTCTCCGACGGCTGGGCGAAGGTGGAGATCGCCCTCGCCAAGGGTAAGAAGTCGTACGACAAGCGCCAGGACCTCGCCAAGCGGGACGCCGACCGGGAGATCGCCCGGGTGGCGGGCCGGCGTGGCAAGGGCATGGACGAGTAACTTGTCCGCTTCGTCCCGGTCGGCTCGCCGAGCCGGGGCTCGGGATGAAACCTGTTGCGGCAGGCGTTAGTCTTGTCAGTGCCGCCGCAAAGGGCGGCCCTTCGAGGGGGTGACTGGTTTCGACTTCGTACGTTGCGGCAGGGGAAGCGAGCCGAGGAAGCCGACGTCGTCTCGAGAATCGTTCGTCGGAAACCAATAAGCGCCAAGAACAATCGCGCTGACTTCGCTCTCGCCGCCTGAGGCGAGTAGTGAGTCTGTCGGCCTGGGAGCGCCTTCGACCCAGTTAGCCGGCATCAGCTAGAAGGCTGGCCAACCGGACCCGGTCGCGGGGTCCGTGCGGCGAGATTAATCAGCGACTGGGCCCGTCACACCAACTCGCTCGCGTGATCGGTGGGGCCGAGTAGAGGCATAGCGAGCTGCGCTCGGAGAAGCCCTGACAAACCGGCGAAGGACCCGGGTTCGATTCCCGGCACCTCCACCGAAAGGCCCTGAGAGTGTCACTGACACTCTCAGGGCCTTTTCCTATGCGGGGACCCGACCCGCTGGCGCTCCCGAGCGACCCGCCCGCGCCCGGCTGCGCGACGCAGGGGTTGTGCGCTGGAACACGGGCCCGAGCGATGAATCACTGGTCCTTCTGGTCCTTCATGCTCTTCCAGACGTCCTTGGCGTACGCCAAGGCAACCCACGGCGAGGTCAGAATGAGATTGCGGTTCTTGTAGGCCTCGGAGAACGCCTCCACGGCGGTCCCCTCGATGCCAATCGTCTCCAGAGTCTGCTGGACGATCTTCACCCGCACCTCATCCCGGGCCTCCTCCTCGACCTCGCTGATCCGTCCGTCCTGCTCGTCGCTGCTCTGGCCCTCGGTCGGTTCCGATTCGCCAGACTGTTGCTCCTGCTCCCCGGCCTGCTCCTGGCCGATCCGTTCCTGCTCGGACCGCTGCGAAACAGGCTCCTCAGCCTGTTCCTCAGCCTGCTGCCGTTCGGGCCCCTCGGCCGGTTCCTCGGCCCGTTGCCGTTCGGGCCCCGCCGCGTGTTCCTCGGCCTGCTGCGGTCCGGGCCGCTCCGCACCATTTGGATCTCTGTGCGTGCCGTCCAGGTCGGCAGCCCCCTCCTGCTCGCGATCCGTTCGCTCCGCGGACCCAGGTGACATTTCCGGCCGATCGGCGTCCGAGCGCTCGGTGTCCGGAAGGTCCGGACTCGTCGGCCCCACGTCTTCCCCAGCGCCGAGGGCGTCCTGGTCCTGCGAACCGGCCCTGTCGTGCGGGGCTGGATTCTCCGAGTCGGGCGCGGGGCCCGCGTCGGCACCGTGCGCGTAAGCGTCCCCCGGCTCCGGTTCCGGCCGGCTGGCCTCCGGGCTGCCGACGCCACCATCGGAGATCTCCGAGGTGGTCCCCTGCTCCCAGGGCCCGCCGTCGTATCGCGGGTCGTCCGGCTTCAGCTCCAGTTCCCGCCCGAAATCCTCGGGATCAGCGGCAGGGTCACCAGCTTCGGCGTCGGTGGCGTCCTCGTCCGGAGCCTCCTGCGGGCCGTCGACAGGTGAGTTTCGGCTCTCGGGACCGTCCGCCGCTGGATCCTCCGGACTTTTCGGCCGGTCGGCGCCCTCCCGGTCTTCGTCCGGGGCCTCCTGTGGCCCGTCCCCGCTGAGGGCTGCGCGGTCGCTGCTCCCGGTCGAGGCGTCCGCGTGCTCGCCGGACGTGGCGGTCCCGTCATCGCCCTCGTCCGGGGCCTCCTGTGGGCCGCTCGGCCGGTCAGCCCCCTCCTCGCCTCCGCTGTCAGCGGGCCGCGGTGCCTCCGCGGATTCGTTGCCGGTCTCGTTCATGTGCCGTCTCCCCTCGCCCGTCCGTCACGCCCGGCGGTTCTCGCCGATCCGCAGCACGTACGGCGCCCAAGAGCCGAGGTTCAGGAACCTCGTCGCCGCCTTGAACCGCTCGACCGGATCGCCCTCGTTGCTGAGCCGACGTGCGGCGACCTCGAACAGCGGTGGCGTGATCGTGCCGAGCACGGTGGCGTCGTCGTTGCGCCAGTAGTCCGGGCGACTCTTGAGCGCGGCGAACTGCGCTGCCCTCGTCCGGCCGGGCAGGTCAAGACCCCGTGCGGCCCAGGACGCGGAGTCCGGATGGCACTGCTCGTCCGGTACGGTCACCTGTCTCAGCGCGACCTGGACGTCACGCCACCGGTACGTGCCGGCCTGCCACCGGCGATCCCGGATGTCGCATTCCGGCCTACGGCCGGCGAGGGTGGCCCGGGCACTCGCCGCGAGGTGCCCGATGAAATCGGCGGCCGGGTTGTATTCGGTGATGCCCCGGAACCGGGCGTCAACAGCGACCTGGATCCGGTGGGCGACCGCGCATTCCAGCTCTCGGGGGGTGAATTGCTGGTGCAGCCCGGCGATCCACGTCGCATCCGGACTCGGGATCGGACGGCCCGCGATGTGCGCGACCGTGAGCAGCTCAATCCACAGCACCAGGCGGGCGTCCTCGTCGGCGGCGTACACCGCGTCCGTGAGCTGCTGCAGGGTGCAGGGCTCGATCTGACACAGCGAACCGCAGACCGGGCTGCGCCGGGCCGTGATCGCCGGGGATGTCGAGACACCCGACGGGTCCTCGGCGGCCTCGCCCAGCGGGATGCCGATGCGGACCGGGCGGTCCATTCCGTCGGTGAACACCGCGGCCCGGCCCGGCGGCAGGGTGACGACGTGCCGGGATTGTGCCTCGCTCAGGTTCATTGTGGCGCCGACGACTTCCCGGTCGTCCTGGGCGGGGAGCCGGTGCAGGATCTTGCAGGCGGTGTTCTTCACGACGTCCGGCACGATCTTGCCGGGGATCTGCTCGGCGACGATGATGCCCTCGCCGTACGCGCGGATCTCCGCGAGCAGTGAGGTGAACAGTTCCACGGCGTGTTCGGTCGCGCTGCCGGGCTCGGCGCGCTTGAGCAGGCGGTGGGCCTCTTCGAGCACGATCACGTGCCGCAGGCCGGACGCCCCCGCGCGGTGACGCACCCGGAGATGCTCGAACAACCTGATCAGTACGGCTCCGATGAAGAACGCCTTGTCGGCGTCGGATCCAATGTCCTCGATCTCCAGCACCGCGTTGCGGGCCAGCAGGTCGGCGATGTCCAGCGGGTGCCCGCCCTCGAAGAACCGGCCCGGGGTGCCCAGCCGGAGCGAGCCGATCCGGACGTCGACGAACCCGCGGATGTTGTCCGACACCTCCTTGCCGTACCCGATGCCCTTGACGACCTCGACAGCGGCGGCCTGGAGATCCCCGAGGCTCGGATACCTCGACGCGACCGCAGGCTTACGGACCTTGCCGGTCACCGTGTCCCAGCCGAGTTCGGTGTAGCACCGGCTCAGCGCCTGGGCCAGCACCTGCGGAAAGGGCTCCTCGGCGTCGAAGGCGGCCATGAAGAGCGCCCGGGTGAGGTCGAGGTGCGTCTGCAGGGGGAACCCCGGTTCGGGCTCCAGGGGGTTCAGCCCCGCCGGAAACACGTCGGGGTCACCCGGGCGGATGACGGTGACCTGCCCGGCGGGACCGAGCCTGCCCGCCATGGCGGCGTACTCGGCCTTGGCGGGTTCGATCACGAGCCACGGCACGCCGGCCCGGTGCAGGCCGGTCAGCAGGTGCCGCACGGTCTGTGACTTGCCCGACCCGGTCGCCCCGGCGACGAAGGTGTGCCGGTTGAGGGTGCCCAGCGCGAGGCTGAACTCGCCGACCGGCTGATCGGCGTCATCCAGCACGACACCGAGCGGTACCTGCCCCTCGGTTTCCGGGGTCACGTCGAACAGCGGCGGCTCCACCAAACGGATCCCGGGCAGCTCGCGACGGGGCGGGCGGGCCACCGCCGCCACGAACTCGCCCGTCGCCGAGAACGGTGACTGGGGCGACCCCAACGTCCCGTCCAGCGGCTTGTTCCACACCTCGGCGAACCCCGCGCAGACCGACCCGGGCGTCAGCACGTAGGGCAACGTGTCGAGCTCGCTTGCGCTGCAGAGCAGCGCTGCCGCTGCCCGCGTACTCGCCTCGTCCGGGCCGCCGACCAGCACGTGCACCGTCCACAGCCCGGCCGGCTGGGCACGGGACAACTCCCGGTACCGGCCCTCCGCACGCAGCAGCGCGATCCGGTCCGGCTCCGAGTTCTCCCGCTGCCGTAGCCTCGGGATGCTGGTTTCGAGGTTGAGCAGTTCCCGCTCGACGCTGCCGGTGTCCTGCGGTTCCGCGACGACGAGCCAGGCGAAGTCACCGAGCAGGTGAGCCACGTAGTCGTCGAACCCGCCGCGTGCCGGGCGCCCCCCGCCCTGATCGGACCCGGCCGACCACAACGGATCCGGGCGACCTGCGCACCTGGTCCACGACGGCAAGGAATCCCACTGCCGGGCGAGGTCTGCCACGTCCACCCCCACCCCGACGCTGCCGGGCGGGTAGAGGACCGGAATCCGCCCGGTGGGCGCCGCCGCCGCTGCCCTTGCCGGCGGAAAATGCGGACGTCCCCCGAGCAGTACCCGGATCCGACGCTGCCCGCCGACCCGGTCCCAAGCCACGGCGAACGCCGCATCCGAGCCCCCATGGCGCAGGTCGGCGTGGGCGGCGGTCAGGGCGGCGAACAGCTGGGCCGGCACCCGACCGCCGTCCTCGCTGGGTCGGTCGGCGCCGGACGCGAGGTCGTCCCCGCGGGGCGTGGTGACAACCTGGTAGAAGCTGAACCCGTCGAGTACCGACACCGCGACGCCTCAGCTCGGCGTCGACTCGACGGCGACCCGGTCGAGCAGGACGATGCCCGGGTTGCAGTCACCCACGACCACCCGCCGTCCGGCCATGCCCGTTTCCACCAGCACGAAAGCCGTCGGTGCGAGACTCTGCAGCGTGGTCGGCTCGACCGTGTACTCGTACACGCGCGCCTGGGTGCTGCCGGTGGTGGTCGAGTCGGCCGCGGACTGGTTCACCGTCTCCGACCAGTTCTGCGACCTCTCCCGGGTCGTGCTCCGGGTGTAGCCGGACGTGGAGGAGGACGACGACCGGCCGTCGCCTCCGGAGGAGAAGCCGCTGCCCGTGCTGTAGCCACGGCTCGTCGATGTGCCGGACGACTCCCCGACCGACGACGCGCTCCCCGAGGTGAAGGTCCTGCCGACCTGCTCGGTCAGCTGGGAGAGCACGAACCGGTGGCCCCGCCCGATGAACTCCGCCGCGGTGGCGGCCTCGGCGCCGTTGCCCAGCCGCATCAGGATCGTGACGCTGTCCGAGCCGCCGAGCAGCTTCTGCAGGTCGTCCCGCAGGTGTTCGAGCAACAGGATCAGCCGCACCCCGACCCGACGGGCCTGCCGGGTCATCGTCTCGAGCGCATCCAGCCCGATCCGGTCGGCACCGGCAACGACCAGGATCTCCCGACCGCCCGCGTGCCGGTAATGCAGCTCCCGGAGGGTCCGATAGAACACGATGTAGTCGAGGAATTGCTTGCGGCGCCGGACCTTGGACGTGGTGGCGACGACCGAGAGCCCGCGCTCCGGCCACACCGAGTCGAAGCCCCGTACGTCGACGCCTTCGCCCGCCGCTTCCTCTTCCTGCGCGATCAGGTTCAACGCGCCGTCGAGCGCCTGCAACTCGTTACGCGCCTGCTCGGTGCTCCCGGCGACGTCCACGTACGAGTTCAGCGCTCGAATCTCGTCCGGGGTGAGCACGGATGCCGACGTGACCTCATGCACCCGGCGCAGGACCTGCACACCGGCATGTAGCCGGGTGAACGTCACCGGCCCGGTCAGGCGCATGGCGACCGCGGTGAGCAGGTCGGCGTGCAGCCCGCGCAGATCACCGCCGAGCGCGGGCCGCTGCAAGCTGTGGACCGCCTCGGCGGTCAGTTCGGCCAGCTCGGCGGCCTGGAGATCGCCGAGCAGACTCAGCACCGGCAGGTCCGGCGGAAGCTCGTGCACCGCGACCGGCTGTCCCTGCTCGGCAGCCAGCACGACGAGGTTGTCCGCCACGGCTTGTTCACTGAAGTCCAGGATGAGCATCGACGACCCGGCCGCCAGGGCGGCGGCACCGGTGGTCGCGAGCAGGCTCGCCCAGCCGTCCTCGGTGCCGCCGAAGACGTCGACCCGGCTCGCGTTCGGGTTCGCCCGCAGCGGGTGCCACAACATGGCCGAGTGGTACCGGCTGTACTCACTCCGGTTGTGCTCGGAAACCCGCTGCTCCCAGTCGGCACGCGCCTGTTCGTACCCCTCGGCCGCGGCGCGGCGCTGGGTGTCGTAGGTCCGCTTCATCACCCTGAACCGGCGCCGGACAAGGATGAACCGCGCCACCGACAGGACGACCCCGACGGCCAGGATCAGCGACGTGACCCACTTCGCCGTCAGCGGCAGCGGCCGCAGCGCTCCGCCGGCACACACCACCGCCCAGAAGGTGAGGAAGAGGAAGCCGAGCAGGCCCAGCCACGCGCGCTTGCTCTGCTTCTGCCGGAACGCGTAGTCGGGCGCCACGTAGATCTGCTGGTGGATCGGGGGCCGGCCGGCCTCCGGGTGGACGGCCACCGGCGCGGGCGCGAAGTACGCCCAGCCCCACCGTTCGGCCGGCCGGAACAGACGTTGGCGCAACTCGTCCGCCCTGGCCGTCTCAGAACTCAGCCCCCGCATGTCGCCCCTCCGGTCTGCCGCCCGTGCCCGGTCGCCGCCGATTGTGTCCGATGACGGCGGACGGCGGGGGGCGTCGGGTGAGCCGCTCTCACGATGAGTGGCCACCGGTTCCGCCGGCTGCACAGGACCGGCGGTTACCGGATACGGACGTCGGCACCGTACACCGCTCGATACAGTGGATGGTCGCGGGTGGCGCCCGGAAGATTCGTGGGTCGGTCCTGCCGCCTCGCACCGGCTTGAGCGCAAGACGATGCCGCACTGCCGCCGGGCGGCCGGCGAGCAGTGCCCGGGTCTCGGGGCGGTGGTGCAGATGAGGTGATTCCCGGGCCTGGACAGGGCCGTCGAGCAGGTTCACCATCGCTGTACGGGATAGCGCAGCAGCGCGGGAGGTGCCCATGGTCACCCATCCGATCCAGCAGCCGTCCACCGTCGTCGCGGCGGCCCGTCCGCCCGCCCCGCGCCAGCATCGGCCCACCCTGCACGGCGACGTCCACGCCCTCGCCCGGGCCCTCGCCGGGTCCCGTGAGCCCCACTGGCGGGAGCGACTGGTCGTTCGCCTCGGCCCGCTCGGGCGGGCCTTCGCCGACCACGTCCGGGTCACCGAGGGACCCGCCGGCCTCTACGCGGAGCTGCTGCACCAGGCGCCGCGGCTCGACCGCGGGGTGCGCCTGCTGGCCCGCGAGCACGCCGACATCGCCGCCGCGATCGTCGCCCTGCAGCACGTCGCCGAGGCACCCGGCGTACCGGTCGAGGAATTGTGCGGGCGGGCCGCGCAGCTGCTGCGGGCGCTGCACCGGCACCGGCAGCGCGGCGCCGACCTGCTCTGGGAGGCGTACCAGGCCGACCTGGGCGGGGAGACCTAGCGCCGCTTTCTCCGGTCCGCCTGGCCGGTTCGCGGGGTCCGCCCGCAGGGGGTCCCTCGGTCCGCCCGCTCGACCTGGCCCGGACCCAGGCATGCCCGTGAGCGATATACCTGTGAGGCATAAATATGCCTGACAGGTATATCTGACCCGGGAGGTGCCGGTCCAGGTCGCGTCGCCCCCGCAGTAGATGAATCCTCCAGATGCCATCGGATCACCCGGCCGTCCACCCGCAACGGGGTGAGCCGGTCGGTCACCAGCAGTGACGGTGGGCCGGATCGGTTGCAGGCGACCGGCCGGACCCGAACGGGCGAGGCGGACCGGCTGGGTCGACGCGAGTGGGGCGCGTGTCTGGGATGGCTCCGGTCGGCCGTGGCGCGAGCGGCTGTCCCAGCTCGAACCCCGGCGTGGGGGCCGGTTCGGGAACCGGTGGCGCGGGCGGGGCGTCCAACGGGCATGCGTCGCACGATCGCCCTGCTCGGGCTCCCGCTTCTGGTCGCCGCCGGCTGCGCCCCGGCCGGCTCCGGGCCGTCCGCCGGCGCGCCGTCCGGCGAGAGCCCCGACCACCGGTGGGAGGCGTTCTACCAGCGAGCCGCCGAGGTGGCGGAGACCTGGCGCCCCGGGCCGGGGTGGCGCACCGGGTACGTCCCGCTGCAGGAGGCCACGCTGCTCGTCGGCGATCCCGGCTTCGGCCCCGGCACCGAGGCGGCGTTCCGGATGGGCTGGTACCGCGACCAGATCGCCATGCCGACCGCGAAGCCGGGCGACGGCACCATCCGGTTCCCCGACGGAACGCTTCGCGTGCCCCTGGTCAGCGCCGCCCAGGCGTACGCCCAGCTGGACCAGGGCGACCCGCCGGCCTGCGCCGGTCGGCCGAAGGAGCCCGGACGGACCGGCGGAACCGGGCGGCCCAAGGACGGCGGGCCGACCATCGAACCCGGGCCGGACGGTGCGGTCAGCAGTCCCGCCGACCCGGGCGCCTGCATCCCGCTGACCGTGACCGCCGTGCGGCTGGGCACCGCCCCGGTGCGGACCAGCCGGGGCGTGGCGGACGTGCCGGCCTGGCTGTTCACCGTGAGGGAGCTGCGCGCCCCGGTGGCCCGGCTCGCCGTCGCGCCGGGCGCGGTCACCGCCGTACCCGAGGGGGTCGCCCCGACCCGGCCGGCACCCGACGGGGTGGTGGGTACCCAGGGACTGACGGCACCCGCCGACGGTGCGCGGCTGAATTACCGCCTCGGCGTCGGCGCCTGCGACACCGGCATCACCCCGCTGGTGCTGGAGCGCGACGACGTGGTGGTGGTCGGCGGCGGCGTGACCCGGTCGCCAGGCGTCTGCACCAACGAGCTGAAGCTGGAGCCGGTCACGGTGACGCTGAAGGTCCCGCTCGGCGCGCGGCCGGTGCTCGACGTGCTCACCGGCGCGCCGCTGCTCGTCGACGGCCCCTGACGGGCGCCCCGGCCGCGACCGGCCGCGACCCCGGGACAGGCGCTCACAGAATGCGGGGCACCTCGGTGTTGATCGGCACCGGCAGCACCGTGGGCCGGTCCGCGGCCAGCGCCGCGCTCAGGGCGTCGCCGAGTTGGTCCAGCGGGTCGACCACCGCCGCGGCGCAGCCGTAGCCGTGGGCCACTGCGGCGATGTCCAGCCCGGGCAGGTCGAGCGCGGGCACCCCCGGCGTGTGCTTGAAGTCCGCGAACGCCTTGAGGATTGCGTACTGGTGATTGACCGGGACCAGGACGGGCAGCGGCAGCCGCAGCCGCGCGGCGGTCCAGAGCGCCTGCACCGAGTAGTGGAAGGAACCGTCGCCGACCACCGCCACCACCGGCCGGCCGCGTCCGGTGTCCCGCTCCGCCAGCGCGATCCCCACCGCCGCCGGCAGCCCGAACCCCAGCCCGCCGCTCGCCATGGTGAAGTACGAGCCCGGCCGGGTGATCCGCAGCCGGCGGCGCAGCGCCGACAGGTTCGACGGCGACTCCTGCACCAGCACCCCGTCGGCGGGCCAGTGCGCGGCCAGCGCGGCGAAGAGCCCGTCCGCGGTGGGCGGGCTCGACGGTGGTGACGGCTCCGGCTCCGGCCGGGCGGTCGGGGCGGGGCGGTCCGTCGCCGGCAGCAGCGCCAGCAGGTCGGCCAGGGCCAGCCCGGCGTCACCGAGCAGGCTCTCCCCGACCGGGGCCCGGGCCGACTCCTCCGGATCGTCGGTGACGTGCAGCAGGCGCGCCTCCGTCGGCAGGTAGTCGCCGGGCACGTAGGGGTAGTACCGGAACACCGGCGCGCCCACCACCAGCACCGTGTCGTGGTCGCGCAGCGCCTCGGCCAGGGGCCCGATCGCGAACGGCAGCACGCCCCGGAAGTGCGGGTGGTCCTCGGGGAAGACGGCCCGCTCCGGCGCCGGGGCGGTCCAGACCGGCGCGGCCAGCCGCTCCGCCAGGGCGACCGCCGCCGGCCAGGCCCCGGCCCGGTCCACCGCCGCACCGAGCACCAGCACCGGGGATCGGCTGGCCGCCAGCACGGCGGCGAAGTCGCGCAGCCGGGCCGGGTCCGGCGCGTAGCGGGTGGCCACCGCGCGTACCTGCGGCGGGGGTTCCGCCGGCCGGTCCCAGTCGTCCATCGGCAGGGAGAGGAAGACCGGCCCGGTCGGGGGCTGCACCGCCGTCGCGTACGCCCGCATCAGCGCCGCCGGGATGTCCTGCGCCCGGACCGGCTCGTGGCTCCACTTGACGTACGGCTGGGGCAGCTCCGCCGCCCGGCGGCTGGCCAGCCGCGGTTCGATCAGCAGCATCTCCCGGTTCTGCTGGCCGGCGGTCACGATCAGCGGGGTCTTGTTGTGCCAGGCGGTGACCAGATTGCCCATGCCGTTGCCGGTGCCCGGGGCGGTGTGCAGGTTCACGTGCGCGGGCTTGCCGGTCGCCTGGGCGTACCCGTCGGCCATGCCCACGGCGGTCGCCTCCTGCAGCGCGTGCACGTATTCGAAGTCGGCCGGGAAGTCCTGGAGGAACGGCTCCTCGGTGGAACCGGGGTTCCCGAACACGGTGGTCAGGCCCAGGTCGCGGAGCAGGGCGTACGTCGTGTCGCGGACCGTTGCCATCGCCGACTGCCTCCGTCTGCCGCACCGTGTCGGAGACGGCTCGGTGATCAGTCCTCCGACCAGCCGAATCTATCGGGAGGCCGGGGCCTTGGCGGGCGCTTCCCAGGTCTCGTGGCGTCGGGTCAGGGCAGCGTGAAGGGCAGCTTGATCCCGTCCAGCGCGTGGCCGCAGGGGCAGTCCCGCTCGGCCGGCAGCCCGGCCAGCGCGTCCAGCAGTACCCCGCGCAACCGGTCGGTGTTCTCCGCGAACACCCGGAACACCTCCTCCTGGGTGACCGACCCGCCGCTCTCCACGCCCGCGTCCAGGTCGGTGACGAGCGCGATCGACGTGTAGCAGAGGGCCAGCTCGCGGGCCAGCACCGCCTCCGGGTGGCCGGTCATGTTGACCACCGTCCCGCCGATCGAGGTGAACCAGCGGGACTCGGCCCGGGTGGAGAAGCGCGGCCCCTCGACCACCACCACCGTCCCGCCGTCGACCGCCGGCACCTCCCGCCCCGCCGCCGCGTCGAGCAGCGTACGGCGGCCGACCGGACAGTACGGGTCACCGAACGAGACGTGCACCGCGCCCCGGTCGTAGTAGGTCTGGGCGCGCCCGCTGGTCCGGTCGATGAGCTGGTCCGGCACCACGAAGGTGCCCGGGCCCAGCTCCGGGCGCAGGCCGCCCACCGCGCACGGCGCGAGGACCTGGCGCACCCCGAGCGAGCGCAGCGCCCAGAGGTTGGCCCGGTACGGGATCAGGTGCGGCGGGTAGCGGTGGTCGCGCCCGTGCCGGGGCAGGAAGGCCACCCGCCGACCGCCGATCTCCGCGATCGTGACGGCGTCCGAGGGCGCGCCGTACGGCGTCTCCAGGACGTGCTCGGTGGCCCCGTCGAGCAGGGCGTAAAGCCCCGATCCACCGATCACCGCCAGTTCGGCCGTCGGCCCCATCGGTTCCCCCATTCCTGTCCGATCACCTGCCCGTCAGACCTTAGCCAGCGTGCGGAGCGCAAGCTATGGTGCCAGGCATGGCGTTGACAGCGCGGATGGTCCACGGCGTCGGGATCCCTGTCCCGGAGCGCGGGTGACGAATGTCCGACATGCAGGAGGGACAGGCGATCGGTGGTCGGGCCATGGAGTCGATGACCGGACGGCTGCTGGTCGCGACTCCGGCGTTGAAGGACCCGAACTTCGACCGTACGGTCGTGCTGCTGGTCGCCCACGAGCCCGGCGGCGCCCTCGGCGTGGTGCTCAACCGGGCCACCGAGGTGCCGGTTGCGGACGTGCTGGGGGACTGGAGCGACCTGGCCCGGTACCCGGCGGTGCTCTTCGAGGGCGGCCCGGTGCAGCCCGACTCGGCGATCTGCCTAGCCCGGATGCGGCACCCGATCAAGCCGGTGAGGGGCTTCCACCGGGTCTCCGGCGCCGTCGGCACGGTCGACCTCTCCGTGGATCCGGAGCGGCTGCGGGACGCCGTCGGCGGCATCCGGGTCTTCGCCGGCTACGCGGGGTGGGGCGCGGGCCAACTGGAGCGGGAGATCGAGGACGGGTCGTGGTTCGTCCTCGACGCGCTCCCCGGTGACGCCTTCGTCGACCGGCCGGACGACCTCTGGCCGATGGTGCTCCGCCGGCAGGGCGGCATGATGGCCGCGGTGGCCCACTTCCCGCCGGACGTGGCCCTGAACTGAGCCCCGGGAAGGGGTAGTCAGCAGTTCACCCATCTGAGGGCAGGCGTACGAATTTGTGAGTATTAGTGTCGGTCTGATGAAGCTTGCCGGGTGGGCGCGTG
>NZ_JAEMUW010000037.1 GCF_016598485.1 Micromonospora coerulea
TAACGCCCTGATCATGCTCGGACGTGCTAGCGACTCGCCGCCGCCGCCGCCGCCGCCGCTGCTGCAGCATCGGCTCGCCACCCGCCACACCAAGATCACCGAGTTTCTGGCCCATCACACCCAAGCCGAGCCCTCATGAAATACCGCGACCCGTTACCCAGCATCGACACCGCCAGGCGGCGGTCTTCACGTGTCGGTCACAGGTCGAGCGGGAGAGCGGTGAGCTCGGCGCGGGAGCTGACGCCCAGTTTGGAGTAGCAGTTTCTCAAGTGAAAGTCGACGGTGCGTGGACTGACGAACAGCTGCGCGGCCACGTTCCGGTTCGACAGGCCCTGCCGGACCAGGGCGGCGACCTGGCGTTCCTGCGGGGTCAGCTCGTTTGCGGTGGTGACGTCGCGGCGGCGGGCGGTTTCCCCGGAGGCGCGTAGCTCCTGCGCGGCCCGCTCTGCCCACGGGGTGGCGCCGAGGTCCTCGAACAGCGCCAGCGCGGTGCGCAGGTGCTCGCGGGCGTCGACCCGGCGGCGGGCGCGGCGCAGGTGTTCGCCGAAGGCCAGGTGGGTGCGGGCCCGGTCGGGCAGCCGCGGCGAGTCGGCGTGCGCGGCGAGTGCCCTCTGGAAGTGGGTCTCGGCGCCGTCGCCGGTGAGCAGGGCGCGGCCGTGCTCGACGATAGCGATCGCGGCCGGCAGACCGGTGCCAGCGGCGAAATGCTCCAGCTCGGCCAGCCAGGTGCGGGCGAGGTCGGGGCGGTCGCCGCGGACGGCGGCGTCGAACAGGTCGAGGGAGGCCAGGCGGCGCCACGCCGGCCCTTCGATCTGCTCGAGGTGGTGCAGCGCGGTCGCTGGCTGCGCGGCCGCGCGCAGTCCGCGGGCCCAGTGCGTCAGGTCGGCGACGAGTCCGTCGGTGATGCCGATCGGGTGTTTGTCCCGGATCTCGGTGACCCGATCCAGGTGGCAGTCGGCGGCGTCGTCTCCGCGCAGCGCCGCGACCAGGGCGAGTTGCGCGGTGGGCAGCGCGGTCAGCCCCGGGTGGCCGGTGTCGGCGGTCAGCGGCAGCGCTTCGGCGGCGGCACTGGCGGCCTTCGACCAGGCGCCGGTCGCGATCTGGAAGTGGACACCGCGGGTGAGGGCGTGCTCAACCATGTTCAGCGCGCCGGCGCGGCGGGCGGCGGTCAGCTGCTGTTCGTGCAGCCGCAGTCCGCGCTCGTCGTCGTCTATCAGCATCGCGGCGATGCCCAGGTTGGGCTGCAGCATGTGGTCGTCGACCGGGTCGGCGTCGGTGAGGAGGAACGCGCACCCGAAGGATTCCGCGGCGGCCGCCCAGTCGCTGCGGGCGGCGGCGCCGAACCCTTGCAGCAGGGCCCAGGCGGCCTGCACCCGGGGCGGCGCGTCCGGTGCCGGCTCGGCCACCAGCGCGGTCGGGTTCACCGGGCGCGGGGATCGGGCGCCGAACGCCGCCAGCGACGCGGCGAGCATCGCCAGCTGGGCCGTCAGCGCCGCGTCCACGGCGGCGGCGACCTCGGCGGCCTGCAGGATGAGGTCGTAGCCGTCGTGCAGCGAGCGGGTGTTCCATTCGATCTGTCCCTGCAGCGCGAGCAGCTGCGCCCGCAGCAGCGGATGGGTCACGTCTGCCGCGGCGGCCTGGGCGAGTGCCGAGGCGCGCGACGGGTGCGCGCCCAGCCAGGCCGAGGACGCGGCCAGGTACATCCGCCGGCCGCGGGCCTCACCGCCGGCGGTGAGCTCGGCGGCGCGGGCCCACGCGGCGGCCGCCGCCTCGTGGCCACCGCGGGTCGCGGCGCGCTCGGCGACCCCGTCGAGGGCGGCGACGACGTCCTCGTCGGGACGGTCGGCGGCGGCGGCCATGTGCCAGGCCCGCCGCTCGGGGTCGCCGGTCAGCACGTCGGCGAGCACACGGTGCGCGGCGCGGCGCTGCGCACTGGTGGCCGCCCGGTAGACCGCCGAGCGCACCAGCGGGTGGTAGAGGGCGACCGCCTCGCCGTCCACGCGCAGCAACCCGGACCGCTCCACCGCATCCAGGGCGGTTTCAGCGGCGTCGAGGCGCTCGGCGGCGTCGCGGACCACGGTCAGGCGGGCGGTGTCGTCGGTCGCGGCGACCAGCAGGAACCGCTGCGCGGGCTCGTCGAGGCGGCGGTAGCGGTCGAGGAAAGCTCGCTCGACGCCGCCGGTCAGCGGCAGCGGGGTGGGCAGCGACGCCCGGCCGGCCAGCTGGTCGGCGGTGAGCACCCCGGCCAGCTCGACCAGCGCGAGCGGGTTGCCGCCGGTGCCTGCGACCAGCTGGTCGCAGACCCTCGGGTCGATGTCGATCCCGGCGCGGGCGGACAGCAGCGCGTCGGCGTCGGCGCCGGTCACCCCGCCGAGCACGACGGTGGGCAGGTCCCCGGCGTCGAAGCGGCGGGCATCGCCGTCGCGGGCGGCAAACAGCAGCGCCACGCGCTCGGCCTGCAGCCGGCGGGCGGCGAACAGCAGCGCCGCAGCCGATGCGTCGTCGAGCCAGTGCGCGTCGTCGACGACGACCAGCAGCGGCGCCTGTTCGGCGGCGTCGGCGAGCAGGCTCAGCGTGCCGAGGAACGCTAGGAAGCGGTCGCCCTCGCCCTCGGCCTCTCCCATCGCGCGCAGCGCCGCGGCCTGCGGCACCGGCAGGGCGTCGATGCGGGTGCGCAGCGGCCACAGCAGCCGTTGCAGCGCGGCGAAGGCCAGCGGCGATTCGGACTCCACGCCGGAGGTGCGTAGCACCCGCAGGTCCGACGCGGTTGCCAGCGCGTCGGCCAGCAGCGTCGACTTGCCGACCCCGGCGACGCCGCGCACCACCAGCGCGCCGCCGCTGCCGGTGCGGGCGGCGTCGAGCAGGGCGGCGGTCGCCGCGCGTTCGGGGTCCCGTCCGGCCAACATGAGTCCGACGGTACCGAGCGCGCGGGGCAGGTCCCGGATCAGGACCCGGCGAAATCACCGGCGTGAGTGATCATGCCGGCGGCGAACGTGGCAGCCGGCCACCACCCCCGCTTCCGAGTGGGAGCCATGTCGGCCGACCTCGCCGCCGAACCGGCGGCCCCCGCCCACGGGCACCAGTCGCCGCATGCGCCCGTGGCGCACAGCTCGGTTGCTACGGCGCCCGCACCGTGATCCTCGGCGGCCTGGTCGCCATGGCCGTACGCGTCCTTGCCGCCCTGTTCGTCCTCACCGCGCTCGCCGTGCCCGGTGGCAAGCCCAGTGCCGCCGTCACCGGCCACGGCACGGGCACGGGGCGCACCGTCACTGACCGAGCCGATCCCGGGACGGTGCGCCCCGTGCCCGTGCCGTCGGAAAACCCGGCGATTTTCCCGGTGAGACGCACCCACCCCCGCGCCGACCCTTGTACCTGACCGCACCAGCATCAGCACCTCAAGGAGTTGCCCTTGCAGCCCAGCACCTTCATCGGTTCGACCACCTTCGAGGTCGAGGGCATGACCTGCGCGCATTGCCAGCGTCCGGTCACCGAGCAGATCGCCGCCGTCGACAGCGTCGGCTCCGTCAACGTCGATCTGGCCGCCGGGACCGTCACCGTCACCGCCTCTCGCCCCGTCGACCGCGCCGACATCGCCGCCGTCGACGAGGCGGGCTACGTCCTCGCCCCGTGACACCGTCCATCCCTCACGCAACCTGGAGGCCTGCCGTGTCCAGCACATTTCCCGCCCTCAGCGCCACCCCCGCGCACACCGAACCCCTGGCGCGTCGCACGTCGCTGCGCCTGTCCGCCACGCTGCTGCTCGTGGGACAACTCCTGTACATCGTGGTCACCCAGTTCCACGCCGCTGGGGACGCTAATAACCACTCCGCCGTGTTCGCCGAGTACGCCGGCAGCGGGATCTGGACAACCGTGCACCTCGGCCAGTTCGCGGGCATGGCGATCTTCCTCGCAGGGTTGCTCGCCCTGTTCTTCGCCCTGGACGTTCAGGCTGGAACGGCGAGATGGGCGGGTCGATTCGGTGCCGCTTCGGCGGTGGCGACGCTGGCGCTGTACGGCGTCCTCCAGGCGGTTGACGGGGTCGCCCTCAAGCAGGCCGTGAACGCGTGGGCGAGCGCCCCGGACGCCGAGAAGGCGGCGCACTTCGCGAGCGCCGAGGCAATCCGCTGGCTCGAGTGGGGGGTGAGAAGCTACCAAAACTTCGCACTGGGCCTCGCTTTGCTCCTGCTCGCAGCCGCAGTCATGCAGACGGCATGGCTCCCGCGGCCGTTAGCCCACCTGATGGGGCTTTCCGGCCTCACCTACCTGGTGCAGGGCTGGGTAGTCGGCTCCGCAGGTTTCTCGCAAACGGAGACGATCGCAATCGTGCTGGCCTTCGTCCTGGACGTAGCGTGGATGATCTGGCTGGTCGTGGTCGCCTGGCGGATTCAGGATTCGCAGGCCCCGTCGCCTGGCCGATGAAGCCAGGGCCCGCGCGGCGCTGGTCACCTTCGGCATCGCCGGCGATCGCGCCGACACGAAGGCGACGATCGGCCCCATCGAGGACATGGCATCCGTGGGCTGAGCCCCCACCCAGCCTTCGACCAGCCGCGGACCGCGGTGGCCGCCCCACCTGGGCGGCCACCGCGACGCCGGACCCCCCGGCTCAGCACCTGCGAACGCTCAGAACGACCATGCCCGAGGCAGCTCGGTTGCCTCGCCACCCCTTCCATGAGAAGCCGAGCACGTCCATGCCCATCGCTGCCCGACCCCCGCGCCCGGCCAACCCGACCAAGTCAGCGGTCGAAGGCCAGCCGCCCCCCATCCTCACCCCGCTCGCCGTGCTCGCTGGCAAGCCCGGCACCGGCGCCAGCGGCCACGGTCCCGGCGGGCAGGGCCACTGACCTGGCCGATCCCGGCGAAAACCCGGCCATTTCCCCGGTGAGACGCACCCACCCCCGCGCCGACTCTTCTACCTGACCGCACCACCAGCACCTCGAGGAGTTCCCCATGCTCTCCGGCACGCCCCGCACCTTCATCGGCTCGACCACGTTCGAAGTCACCGGCATGACCTGCGCGCATTGCGTCCGCTCCGTCACCGAGAAGATCTCGAGTGTCTCCGGCGTCGAGTCCGTCACCGTCGACCTGGCCACCGGCAACGTCACCGTCACCGCCTCCCAGCCAGTCGACCGCGCCGACATCGCCGCCGCAGTCGACGAGGCCGGATACCCCCTCGTCCCGTAACCCACGCCCATCCCTGGAGACATGCCATGCACAGCCAACCCGGCACCCCAAGCACAGCCCCCGCGCCCACCGACGCCATGGCGCACAACGACCACCGCCTGAGCGCCAAGAAGTTCGCCCGGCACTTCGCCGAGATGGTCGTGGCGATGGCCGTCGGCATGGTGGTCCTGCACCCGGTGTGGATGTTCGTCCTCGACGCCCTCGGCGCCGCCGCACTGATGCACAACCCGTACACCGGCGCGCTGATCATGGCGACGAACATGACGGTGGCCATGTCCGCGTGGATGAAGTTCCGCGGCCACCGCTGGCGGCCCATCGCTGAGATGGGCGCGGCCATGTACGTGCCCTTCCTGGTGCTGTTCGTGCCACTGACACTCGAGCTCATCGACACCGGCACCCTGATGCTGTGGGGCCATCTGCTCATGCTCCCGGCGATGGCCGCGGCCATGCTGCTACGCCCGCACGACTACGCCCACTGCTGACGCCCCCGCCCGGCGACGTCGGTGACACCTGCAGCGTCGCGTAAACCCGACCGCGGCGGCGGTAGCCGTCCTGCCCGCTCCCGCCGACGTGTCCGCCCCCACCCCACCCCACGACAGGAGCCCGCGATGACCGAGGTCACGATCCGTCGGGCCACGCCGGATGACGCCGCCGACGTGGCCACGATGGTCCGCGAGATCGCCGCCCACGAGGGCCAGGCGGCGCAGGTACACGTTACCGATGAGCAGTGGCGCGCCCTGCTCGCACGCCCCGAGGTGATCGTCCTGCTGGCCGAGCGCTGCGGCCGGGCGGTCGGCTACGTCTCCTCCGTCCGCCAACTGCACCTGTGGACCGGCGGTGAGATGCTCAACCTCGACGACCTCTACGTCCGCCCCGGGCACCGCGACGCCGGCGTCGGCCGGCAGCTCATGGCCGCCCTCGCCGCACTGGCCGCACCCGCGCAACTACTCATCCGCTGGGGCATGGAGGTCGACAACGTCGACGCGCAGCGCTTCTACCACCGCCTCGGCGCCACCCTGCGACCCAAGATCCTCGCGGTCTGGCCCCCGAGCGCGTACGCCGACCTGGCCACCGGCCACTGACCCCGGCCGCGAACCTGGCGAAATCGCCGGTTCGGGGCCGGTCCCCGCCCCCGAACAATCAGCCATAGCCCCCGTACCCGGCCCGAACAGGAGACCGCAATGACCATCACCGCGTCGACCGCCGCCGCGGCGACCGCCAGCTGCACCCTCGATCGGCAGCATGACATGCACCTCATGTGTCGGCCGGGTGGAGAAGACGCTTCGCCGCGTCGGCGGGATGACAGCCGCGGAGGTCGACCTGGCCACCGAGGTCGCCACCGTCCGCTCTGACCCGGCACAGGCGGCGGCGACAGAACGGGCGTGTGAACAGTTCGGCCGGTGCGGTACACCCCCAAGTGGCCGGCCCTATGCCGTAGACGTCAACGCCTGGTTGGCTACATCCCAGGCGCGTGAGCGGGCGACGGCTCAGCGATTGTTGTATGCCTCGATCACGGAGACGGGGATCCGGCCCCGCTCAGACACCTCGTAGCCGTTCTTCGCTGCCCACTCCCGGACTGCCTGATTGTGGCTGCGGGCGACGCGAGTAGTCGCGGGAGGCGCAGCCCGACGGTTGGTGCTGCCCGTCGCAATGCCTCCTCGTCCGACGCGCCGAGCGGCGCCGATGTAGGCGTCCAACGCCTTGCGGAGTTTCCCCGCGTTCTGATCGGAGAGGTCGATCGCGTACGACGCGCCGTCGAGGCTGAACTCCACGGTCCGGTCTGCGGTGCTGCCGTCGAGGTCGTCGGTCAGCATCGTGATTACCTTACGAGCCATGGCGGTAACTCCTTGCTCGTGTATGTCCGGCTGTCGTCATTGACGTTGAAGAGGATATGCATCGACGCCCGAGGCGTGATGCTGCCGCCCTATGAACGAATGACGGTCGTGCGGGACGATGGTCAGCGATGAAGGGTTTGGTGGAGGTGTCGAGCGCGGTTGACCTGCGCCGGCTTGGCGTCGGGCTCCGTGATGACGCGGTGGTGCAGTTCAGCCGGCCGCTCGCCGAGCCGGACTACAGATCACTTGCCGCGTTCCTGACCGACCACCCAACGGTCACCCTCCGCGTGTACGGCTCCGACGAGGACCTGGCCGGGCTGCGGTTCCTGCGCTGGTTCCCCCGCCTGCGTCGCTTCAGCGTCGCCGGCCTCTATCACCTGGCGGACCTGGCCCCGCTGCACCAGCTGAGCCCTGATGTGGAGGCCCTTGACGTTGGAGAGAGCCGGAAGCTTCTCGACCTCACGCCCGTGGCCGCGTTCCGCGGTCTTCGCCGGCTGCGGGTCGTCGCTCACCGGCGCGGCCTTGCGGACCTCCTCGCCGCCAATCCCGGCCTACAGGGACTCGCGTTGTGGCGGCTTGCCGTCGACCGCGTCGTTCCCGATGTCGTTCTGCCTCGACTGCAGTCATTGGCGTTGACTCTCGGCTCGCTCACGGCCGCTGAGTGGCTCACCCGGATTCCCTCCCTCCGGTACCTCGCGCTCCGCACGGTGCGCAAGCTGACCGATCTCGCCGTGGTGACGCGTCTGCCGGCGCTGCAGTGGCTGTGGTTGGACGCCCTCCCTGTTGATCGGCTTCCCGACCTCAGCTCCTGCGCCGCGCTCCTGCGCGTCGACTGCACGGCCATGCGGCACCTTCGCCACCCGGCCGCTGTCCGCGGCCTCGCGGCCGCGCCACGGCTGCAGGATTTGATGGTCACCGAGTCGCTGCTGCCGGTAGAGGCGTTCACACCCTTCGTCGGCCACCCCACCCTCGAACACGTCGGCGTGGGTTTGGACAGTGAGCGCCGCAACCGCGAGGCCGGGCGCCTGTTGGCGCGGACACCGCCTCGCTCCGACACGGCAATCGCCGCAGCGTACGGCCTTCTCCGCATGCTCTAGCCTCAGCCGCTGGATGGACGGGCGTGCGGGTGGAGACCACGCTGATCATGGGACAGCTGCGGTCATCGGATTCGTACCGGTCGGCACCGGGTTGTGCGCCCGCGTGCGTCTGGGCCTCGGACAGTAGGCGGCCCGGCAGGTTAGGTTGGCGGTTCGACCTCGGTGATGCGGGTGCGGAGTTGTTGTTCGGCCGCATCCAGGGCGGTCCAGAGGTCGAACCATGCCCGGCTGCGGGCACGCGCGCCGGATTCAAGACCGACGACGGCGATGCTGTGGACGCCCCACAGGATGTCGTAGCGACCGGACGGTGAGTCGACACCAATGGCGAAAGACGCGGCCAGGGCGGCACGAGTAACGATCAGGCTGTTCGGGTCATCGGGGGCAGGCCGTCCAGCGGTGAGGTGCCGCGGCTCCTCGGTGATCTTCATCCACCGCACGGTTGCTCCCGGTACCTGCTGATCGATGATCTCGGCCACGGATCCTCGGATCGTCGCAGCCGGATCGTGTCCGAGCCAGTCGAGCCAATGATCGGTGGCGATGAGCTTGGTGAAGTCGTCCCGGGCAGGCCCGTAGCTCGGGTTGGGCTGGAACTCACCGGTGAGCTGGCCGGTGGCGTCGACCTTCCACATGCCTCGAACGGCTTCGCCGGGGATGTAACCGTTTGGGTCACTGATCAGCGTGCGGTCGATCTCGGCAACTGAACCTCCCGGGTGCCGCGCTGCCTCCGCGATGAGCCCGGTTGGCGGCGTCGCGCGTCGCCCGGGTTCGTCGCCGGGTTCTGTGGGTGTAGTCATGATCACCATCCTGTGAGTCTTGCCGTCGACGCCGTCACCAGCGCAGAGTCGCCAGCTGCTCGGCGCGGCAGGTGAGCCTGTGGGGTATCGAGGCGTGTCGCGGCAGTACCGTGCGCGCCATGATCCGCAACGCCATGATCGTAATGCCTCTTCTCGCTCTGCCTCTGACCGCTTGCGCGGGCAACGCCGACAAGCCAGACGCCGCTGCGTCCTCGACATCCGCGGCTCCTTCCGCGACCGCGTCGTCAAGTGCCGCTGCCAACCCGACCGCTCAAGCGCCTGCCGGGCAGGAGGAGCTTCGCCAGGCGGTGGTGGCGTACTCGGACGCCTTCCTCGACGCGAAGCCCACGGTCGGGTACGACCTGTTCTCGGCTAGGTGCAAGGAGCGCGTGACCCTCAGCGAGTTCACCGGCATGTTGACTGCGGCCAAGCAGATGTATGGCAAGGCGATGCCGCTCAAGACCTTTGATGCAGAGGTTTCGGGTGATCTCGCTCGAGTGACCTACACGTACGACGTGCCTGCGCTGAACCAGACCAAGGAGCCGTGGGTGCGGGAAGACGGCAAGTGGAAGCAGGACGACTGCTAGGAAAACGAGCGGCGAGCGCTCCACCTGGGGTGCCCCAGGAGGTCTATGAGCTACTCGCAGCGGTCTTCGGAGCCTCGCCCGTATGGCTCGCAGCAGTCGGGTCGGTGGTGGTACACGCGCAGGTCCCGTCCGTGCCGGTGTTCCACCGCCGGCGTGATCTCGTACAGGCAGGCTCTCCACACAACAGTCTCCCCGCCTCCCGGGGCGACCTGACCGTCGCCTGGCCCGCCCCGCAGCAGCACATCCACCCGCTTGAGGGTATGTGGCCTTCGGGCAGGGAGTGTGCAGTACGAGCGCTCGCCTCCCGGGTGGGAAAGGCTGTGAGGCAGGTTCGGCCTCATCGGCTCCGGCCCCTGCGGGGTCCAGGAGGCAGCCGGTCCCCAAGCCGTGTCATTGGCGCGGGGACCGGTTGTCGGTGGCCTGCGGCAGCAGCTGCTCCACCTGCGCGTGGCCGTGGCCAGCAGCCGGGCGGGGGCCTCGCCGACTGGATCACCTTCGTCGTCGAGCCCGTGGACGCGCCACACTGCGGGCCCGAGCTGTGGACAACGTGGGCGGCTGGGGAAAACGCCCTGATCATGGTCGAATCTGCTAGCGCCCCTGGGATGCCCGGTTGTCGCCGAGCTTGCGGACGAGGTTCCACGAGCGGGTAGCGCCCGAACTACCAGGCGGTCCGTCGCGGCCTGCTGCTGACGTCACGGCGGGGGAGTGGCTGACCGTGGGCGGTCCACGCAGGTTGCCGATCCTCTGAGGTGGGTGGGGGTGAGGGCGGGGTGCAGGTGGCCCGAGGCGCTGCAGGCGGCGACGTGATCAGCGTCCTTCCTCGCTGGCTGGTTCGAGCGCCATTTGATGCCACGAGCCCGGGGTTGGATTCGTTGTCGCGGATCTCCGCACGAGACGGCCTCTTTCGTACCCAAGATGACGTGGGGGGCGAATGATGAGAGTCGTTCACGGTCAGCGTGGGTGGGACTGGAGGTGAGCGCCGCCCGTCCGCGGGCCAGCGCGGCGGCACCGGTGTTGCGTCGGCCGGTCGCGCCGATGCTCGCGGCGCCGGTCGACGCGGTGCCGGAGGGCCCCGGCCTGGTGCACGAGCCGAAGTGGGACGGGTGGCGGGGGATCGCTTTCCGCGAGACCGGCGGGGTGTATCTCCAGTCGCGGGCTGGCCGGAATCTGACTACCTACTTCCCGGACATCACCCGCGCGATCCGGGCGGCCATTCCGCCGGGCGTGGTCCTCGACGGTGAGCTGATCGTCTGGGAGCGTGGCCGAACCAACTTCGCGCAGCTGCAGCGACGTGTCACCGCCGGCCGCGGCCTGCTGCGTATGGCACGGGAGTGCCCCGCCCACTACGTGCTGTTCGATCTGCTTGCGGACGCCGGCGGACAGGTGATCCTGGACCTGCCGCTGTCGCAGCGCCGGGCCCGGCTGGAGCAGCTGCTCGTCGACGCGCCGGCGCAGCTCACGCTGACTCCGCAGACGGCCGACATGCGGCAGGTGTCGGACTGGTTGGTGAACTGGACTGTGGCGGTGGGCATCGAGGGTGTGGTGAGCAAGCGCGTGGGCGGTCGGTACGAGCCCGGCCGGCGAGGCTGGTCGAAGTTCCGGACCCGGATCGTCACGGAGGCCATCGTCGGTGGGGTGACCGGCAGCATCAGCCGTCCGGAAACGGTGCTGCTCGGCCGATTCGACCGGCGGGGACGGCTGCGATACACCGGCCGCACCCACTCGCTGACCGCCCACCAGGCCGTGGAGCTGGCGTCGCTGCTCGTGCCGCCGCGGATGCCGCGCCGCGGCGCGGTTGCCCACCCGTGGCCGGAGCCGCTGCCCGCGTCGTGGTCCGGGCAGCTGGACCGGCCCGAGCCGCTGCGGTACGTGCAGGTGGAGCCGACCATGGTGGCGGAAATCGACGCCGACGTGGCGTTCGAGCACCAGCGGTGGCGCCACCGGGTGCGGTACGCCAGGGCCCGGCCGGACATGTCGGTCTACGACGTGCCGCTGCTCCTCGGCGACGGCGAAGACCCGTTCGGGACGCCGATCGGCTGACGGGCGGAACCGGCAACGGTCCAGGGCTTGCAGGCTCCACACCCTCAGTCACCCAGGTTGAGGACAGCCGTCTATGCCCTCGGCGACCGCCGGCCGTCCGTTCTACGGCCCGGTGAAGCGAGCGATGACCGGTGCGTGGTCCGGAACGATCGCGGCCTGGCGGCTTCGGGTGGACGCGCCGATCGAGGTGATGTCGTCGACCAGGGAGTCGATGCTGATCAGGCGCAGTTGGAGGTCGCGGGTGGCGAGGATGTGGTCGATGAGCTCTCCCCGGCCTTGGTAGATGCGTGAGTAGGCGCGGGCGGGGGGCAGGCGGCGTCCGAGGTTGTACAACCGGACCGCGTCGCCCTTGTCGGGGCGGTGAACATCCCCGTCGGCGGGTCCCTCGAGCAGGACGGTGGTGACGGCGTCGGGTCCGTCGTTGAGGTCCCCGCACAGGATCGTCGGCGTACCAGGCTGTCCGTTGACAGCGGCTTCGGCGAGGACGTCGTTGAGGTGGACGCGCAGGGCGACGGCTTCGGCGGTGCGGCGCAGCAGGGCGTAGCCGGCGCCGCGGGCGCGTTCGTTTTCGTTGCGGGGGTAGCGTCGTCCGCCCGGGTAGGTGAGCAGCTTGCTCTTGAGGTGAGCAGTCAGCAGCCGCAGGCCGGGGCGGCCGCAGTCGACGTGGACCTGAACCGCTCCGCGGCCCAGGTGCGTGAGCGTGTCGCCGTCGATGTCGGGGACCGCCGGCATGCCGGACTGGGGCAGCGCGGTGATCTGCGCTTCCTCGGTGAGGGCGTGCCGGGCGAGGACGGCGACCCGGATTCCACGGCGGTCCGGGTGGGTGGACACGACCGCCTGCCAGGGATCGCCGAGGGCGGCCCGGAGATCGTCAGCGGCCGCCGGTGAGCCGACCTCTTGCAGCGCGACGACGTCGGCGCCGGTGCCGGAGATGAGCCCGGCGAGATAGGCGAGCTTCGCGGCGTAGGTGTCCGCGGCTGAGGGGTCGGTGTCGTGGGGCCGGAACAGGTTTTCCACGTTCCAGGTCATGACGATCAGGTCGTTGGCCACCGTCGCTCCCTGCATACAGGTCCGCTACCAGCCTCAACGCCGCACTGTAGGCCGCCGGGAGAGCCTGGACTGCCGCTACGTCGCCATGCCGACAGCCACGAACAGGCCGGCTACGTGAGGGCCGTCCTGGTCCTGACGGCGTGGTGCGGGGGACCGGTGTATGGAAATCAGTCTTCGCGGAAGCGTCTCCACCCCTTCACAAGGACGACCTTCGATGGACATGATCGTTGGAGATGGTCGCTGTCCACCACGGTTGCCCAGGAGGCCCCCATGCGAGACACCCAACTCTCCACCCGATCCCCATGGCGGGGACGTATCGCCGCGACGGTCGTCGCCGCGCTGGCCGGCGCGTGCCTGGTGGCCGTGAACGCGCAACCAGCCATGGCCACGCCTCCGGGAATCCCCTCCAAGTCGACCGCCCAGTCGCAGCTCAACGCCCTGACGGTGGCGGCGCAGGGTTCGACCACCGGCTACTCCCGCGACCTGTTCCCGCACTGGATCACCATCAGCGGCACCTGCAACACCCGCGAGACCGTCCTCAAGCGCGACGGCACCTCCGTCGTGGTCGACAGCTCCTGCGCGGCCACCTCCGGCCGCTGGTACAGCCCCTACGACGGCGCCACCTGGTACGCCGCCTCCGACGTCGACATCGACCACGTCGTGCCCCTGGCCGAGGCATGGCGCTCCGGCGCCAACTCCTGGACCACCAGCCGCCGGCAGAGCTTCGCCAACGACCTCACCCGCCCCCAGCTGATCGCCGTCACCGACAACGTCAACCAGGCCAAGGGCGACCAGGACCCGTCGACCTGGCAGCCGCCGCTGTCGTCGTACCGGTGCACCTACAGCAAGATGTGGATCACCGTGAAGTACAGCTGGGCCCTGACCCTGCAGTCGTCCGAGAAGTCCGCGCTGCAGAGCATGCTCAACACCTGCAGCTCCTGAAATGCGTGGATCCGGCCGGCGGCACCGCCCTATGGGACGGGACCGCCGGCCGGGTCGTGAGCCGTCACTGAGGCGGGGACGAGGTGGCGTCGCCGGCTTGCTTGCGCCAACTGCCGCCAGCGTCGGCGGCGAGGAGACGCTGGACCAACGCGAGGGCCTCGGGCTCGGTGTCGAACTCCCACCGCAGCACCCGGCCCGTCTCGGCGTCCCCGGCGCGGGCGACGACCTTCCATCGGACCTCGCGGGCCAGCCACACGTCGCGGCGGCCCAGGCGCCCCCAGATGCCGTTCCACCATCTTGCCGCCACGTCCTCCACCACGACATCGTACAAGTGTTCGATTGGCCTGTGTCAGCTAAGTCGGTGGTCGAGGGCGGTGTGGCGGCGGCCGGCGCCGACGGTGCGCACGGCGGCGGCGAGGGCGCGGCGGGAGCCGACGAGGACGACGAGTTTCTTGGCGCGGGTGACGGCGGTGTAGAGCAGGTTGCGTTGCAGCATCATCCACGCGCTGGTGGTCAGGGGGATGACGACGGCGGGGTATTCGGAGCCTTGGGAGCGGTGGATGGTCATGGCGTAGGCGTGGGAGAGCTCGTCGAGCTCGTCGAAGTCGTAGTCGATGCTTTCGTCCTCGTCGGTGCGTACCGTCAGGGTCTGTTCGTCTGGAGAGAGGGCGGTGACGATGCCGAGGGTGCCGTTGAAGACTCCGGCTTGGCCCTTGTCGTAGTTGTTGCGGATCTGGGTGACCTTGTCGCCGATGCGGAACACCCGCCCGCCCATGCGCCGCTCGGGCTGGCCCTCGCGGTGGGGGGTGAGGCGCTGCTGGAGCAGGGTGTTGAGGGCGCCGGCGCCGGCGGGGCCGCGGTGCATGGGGGTGAGGACCTGCACGTCGCGGCGGGGGTCGAGCCCGAAGCGCGCCGGGATGCGGGTGCAGGCGACGTCGACGGTGAGCGCGGCGGTGGCGTCGGTGTCGTCGCAGGCGAACAGGAAGAAGTCCGGCAGGCCTTGCAGGAGGGGTGGGCGGCCGGCGTTGATGCGGTGGGCGTTGGTGACGACGCCGGACTGGGCGGCCTGGCGGAAGATCTGGGTCAGCCGTACCCGGGGGATCGCCGGGGCGGTGAGCAGGTCGCGCAGGACCTCGCCGGCGCCGACGGAGGGGAGTTGGTCGACGTCGCCGACGAGGAGCAGGTGCGCGCCGGGTGGGACGGCTTTGACGAGTTTGTTGGCCAGGATCAGGTCGAGCATGGAGGCCTCGTCGACCACGAGCAGGTCCACGTCGAGGGGGTTGTCCCGGTCGTAGGAGGCGTCCCCGCCGGGGCGTAGCTGCAGCAGCCGGTGCACGGTGGCCGCGGGGTGGCCGGTGAGCTCGGACAGGCGTTTGGCGGCGCGTCCGGTCGGGGCGACGAGGGTGACCTTGGCTTTCTTGGCGGCGGCGAGTTCGACGATCGAGCGGACGGTGAAGCTCTTGCCGCAGCCCGGCCCCCCGGTGAGCACCGCCACCTTCGAGGTGACCGCGAGGCGCACGGCCTGTTCCTGTTCGGGGGCCAGGTCCGCGCCGGTGCGCGCCTTCAACCAGGCCAGGGCCTTGCCCCAGTCGACGCCTGCGAAGTGGGGCAGCCGGTCGGCCCGGTCGTTGAGCAGGCGCAGCAGGGAGCCGGCGAGGGACTGCTCGGCGCGGTGGAACGGCACCAGATACACCGCCTGCACCGGCTCTCCGTCGCCGCCGGGCAGCGTCTCGCGGACGACGCCCTCGTCGGCGACCAGGCTGTCGAGGCAGCCGGTGACGAGGTCGCCGGGCACGTCGAGGATCTTCGTGGCGTCGGCGACGAGCTGCGCGGCGGGCAAGTAGCAGTGGCCGCTGTCGGTGGCCTCGGACAGGGTGTACTGCAGGCCGGCCATGACCCGCTGCGGACTGTCCTGCGGGATGCCGACGGCCTGGGCGATGGTGTCGGCGGTCTTGAACCCGATACCCCACACGTCCGCCGCCAGCCGGTACGGCTCCTTCGTGACCACGCCGATGGACGCGTCGCCGTACTGCTTGAAGATCCGCACGGCGAGGGACGTCGACACCCCGACACCTTGCAGGAAGACCATCACCTCCTTGATGGCCTTCTGCTCCTCCCACGCCGCGGTGATCTTCGCGGTGCGCTTCGGCCCCAACCCGGGCACCTCCACCAGGCGGGCCGGCTCCTCCTCGATCACCCGCAGGGTGTCCAGGCCGAAATGCGCCACGATCCGCTCGGCGAACACCGGACCGATGCCCTTCACGAGGCCGGAGCCGAGGTAGCGCTGGATGCCCTGGATCGTGGCCGGCAGGACCGTGGTGTAGGAGTCGACCTCGAACTGCCTGCCGTACTGCGGATGCGACGACCACCGCCCCGACAGGCGCAGGCTCTCCCCGGGCTGCGCACCCAACAGCGCACCCACCACGGTCAACAGGTCACTGCCGCGGTCGGTAGCCACCCGGGCGACGGTGTAGCCGGTCTCCTCGTTGACGTACGTCAACCGCTCCAACACCGCATCCAGGGTGGCCAGCGGGGAACGGGTGAGAGCAGACACGGCCACCATCTTGCCGTCCCCCGCTGACACCGCTACGGGCAGACGATCAGTTAGTGAGCGTCTGGGAACTCGGTAGGGTGCATGGTCACAAGGCGGTGAAGCTCGGCGTGTAGTGGATCGATGGGAAGCGAGCTCCTGGTAGATCGGCGGTTGTCTAGGCCAGCCGTTCACCAGGAGCTCGTTGTGTCATTGTCGCCTGCGTGTGTGTGCTCGTCGTGCCCAGCCCATCCGGCGGGCGTGTCAGCGCCGCCGACCTGCGGGTTCTACCCGTCTTCCTCGCTGACTGACGCCCAGTGGGCGATCATCGAGCCCCCGCGCCGGGCAACACCGGCGGGCGGGGTGGCCGGCCGGAGAAACATCCTCGCCGCCTGGTCCTGGACGCGATCTTCTACCTGGTGCGGGCGGGATCGCGTGGCGGCAGCTGCCGGTCGGGTTCCCGCCACCGACCACCGTCTACGACCGGTTCCGCGCCTGGGCCAAGACCGGCGTGTGGCAGGCCGTCCATGACGCGCTCCGCGACCTGGTCCGCGTGTATGAGGGCCGTGACCCGCAACCGACCGCCGCGATCATCGACTCCCAGTCGGTGCGCGGCGCGGACACCGTGCCCCGTACCGGCCGAGGATACGACGCCGGCAAGAAGATCAACGGAACGAAACGGCACCTCGCCGTGGACACCGGGGGCCTGCTGCTGGCCGTGGTCGTCACGATGGCCGGACTGCAAGACCGCGACGCCGCCCGCCGACTCCTGGCCGGACTCCGCGAACGCTTCACCACCATTACCCTGGTCTGGGCCGACGCCGGATACGCCGGACGACTCCTCGTCTGGGCCCGCGACGTCCTGCAGGTGACTGTCCAGATCGTCAAACGCACCGAGCCGGGCTTCGTCGTCCTGCCCCGCCGGTGGGTGGTGGAGAGAACGTTCGCCTGGATCAGCAAGCATCGCCGCTGCGTACGCGACTATGAGACCAAGCCCGACCACCACGAAGCCATGATCCACATCGCCATGATCATGACAATGTCACGCCGACTCGCCCGCACCGGCAACTGGTGACCGAAGTTCCCGGACGCTCACTCAGAGATCAGCCGGGGATCCCCTCGCCGGCACCACAAGGGCTACCAGCCTCCCGGACGCGGTCCTTTCGTAATGCCGTCGATGCCTTGGACCGGAGCGGCGGCATTCTCCGACGAGGCGCAGATAGCCCCAGCGCGGGTTTTTTACGGCAAGCCGTTGGACGGCACCCGATTCAGGCGGGTGAGGTGCCGGCCGGCTCGGCGTCGTGGGCAGTCATCAGGTTGTCGGGTGCCGAGAGGAGCAGCGCCTGGGTCGTGTAGGAGATGTGCTGGGTCAGTGCGGCCTCGGCCTTCTCGACGTCGCGGGCGAGGACCGCGTCGCGCAGGGCCTGGTGCTCGCCCGCGATGTCACGGGTGTCTTCGCTGCCGAGGTGGCGCGACCAGCGGCGGTAGATCTCGGAGGCGTCGCGCAACGACGCCGCGATGTCGCGCAGCCGCCGGCTCGGGCAGCCCTCGAGCACAGCCGCGTGGAACGCGGCGTGCGCCGATGCCCAGTCTTCGTTGACGGTCGGCGGCTGGGTCGACGCGAGCTCGGGGGTGCGGTCGAGGGTGTGGTAGGCCGCGACGAGTCGGGACTCCCACGCCAGGTCGCCATGGGCGATGGCGTGCCGCAGACAGAGCGTCTCGATGTCGATGCGGGTGCTGGTCAGGTCGCGCAGGTCTTCTTCGGACACCGGGGTGACCCGGAAGCCGAGCTGCGGCTCCGACAGCACGAGGCCCTGCTCGACCAGGCGCGACAGCGCCTCGCGGAGGACACCAACGCTAGTGCTGTAGCGCGCGCCGAGGTCGGCGAACGGCAGCCGCTGACCAGGAAGCAGGCGCCCGGTCAGGATGTCGCCGCGGAGGTTGGCATAGACGCGCTCCGCGCGGGTTTCACTGCGTGCCATGGTTGACAGTCTAGGAGAATCTTGAGACATCGGCACATTGTCGAAAACGGCGTCTGGTGTCGAAGCTTGCCTTCGGCGCCCACACTGGCGACCATGACAAAGCGGGCCAAGACGACAAACCGGACGGTACATACGCTTCCTCGCGAGCCATTGCCCGCGAATGTGACCCCTGATGTAACAGATCCCGCCCGAGATTCGAAAATATATTGACACCTCGAAGAGGCGTGAACATACTCGGCGATCAAAGGCGCCTCCGAGACAGGCGCCTTGACCGACGAGGAGCGTGGCGCATGGCGATCCAGCGGGTCGAGGTGTTCCGGCTCAGCCAGCCCATTGCCACGCCGACGGGTCCCTCCGGCGCCACCTACCGCGAGCGCCGCTGCGTCCTCGTCCGGCTGCGCGACAGCGACGGGCTCGACGGGTGGGGTGAGACCTACGCCCGCGCGGGGGTCGCCGCCACCATCGAGGAGATCGGTGAGCTCCTCCTCGGCCGTGACGCCGCCGACGCCCGCCCGCTCCTGGACGAGCTGCGCATCGCCACCGCCGACCAGCTCGCGGTCAGCGCGCTCGCGATCGCGCTCGACGACCTGCGGGCCCGCCGGCTCGGCGTCCCGGTCTCCGCGCTCTACGGCGGCCGCCGGCGCGACAGCGTGCGCGGCTACGCCTCCAGCGGCGGCTACGTGGAGGGTGTCGACCCCGAGCGCAGCTGGCCCGGCGAGATCTCCGCCGCCATCCACGACGGCTTCACCGCCTGCAAGATCCGCATCGGGCGGTTCGCGCCGTCCCGCGAGCTGCCGATCCTGGCGAAGCTCCGCCACGAGGTCGGCGAGGACGTCGACCTGATGGTCGACGCGAACGGCGCCTACTCGGTCCCCCGCGCGCGGGAGGTCGCCCGATGTTTGGCCGAGCTGCGCTTCCGGTGGTTCGAGGAGCCACTCATCCGGCACCGTGGCGGCCTCACCTACCCGGGCTACGAGCACCTCGGCGGCCTCGACATCGCGATCGCCGCCGCCGAAGGGCTGGAGACGCGGGGCGCGTTCGACGCGTTCCTGCGCGACACACCGGTCGACATCGTCCAGCCGGACGCGGCGGTCTGCGGCGGGGTCGGCGAGCTGGCATTCGTCGCCGACCTCGCGGCCCTGCGCGGCCGGCAGTGCGTGCCGCACGCCTGGGGAGGCGCGGTCCTCCTCGCCGCCACCCTCCAGGCGGTCAGCCTCATCCCCGAACCGTCCGAACTAGTCGGACCGGACTCACCCCTGCTCGAGGTGGACCGGTTCGACAACCCAATGCGCACCAGGCTCGCACCCGAGCCTTTCGCCCTCGCGGACGGCTATATGTCCATTCCGGACGGCCCCGGCCTCGGCATCACGGTTGACGAGGACTTCGTCCGGCACGCCACCGGATGACTCGCACCGCACCACCACCACCAACGCACAGACTGATGGCGATCGGAGACCCCCCATGACGAGTCTGATCAATCGGCGGACGATGTTGAAAACGGGCGCCGGGGCGGCGCTCGGCGTAGGACTCTTCGGGCTGGCGGCATGCGGTGACGACGGCACACCGGCAGCCTCCTCCAGCGGCGCCGCCGGCGCGCCGAAGCGGGGTGGCACGCTGCGCTGGGCCGTCGCGGCCGGCAACGCGACCCAGGTGGCCGACCCGGCCAAGGCCGGCGGCACGATGCCGTTGCTGATCGCGACCAACTGCTACGACACCCTGGTGCGGGCCGACGAGAACTACAACCTCACGCCCGGCCTCGCGACCGAGTGGGAGTCCACCCCCGACGCGCTGACCTGGACCTTCAAGCTCCGTCAGGGCGTGAAGTTCCACGACGGCAGCCCGCTCACGGCGAAGGACGTCGTCTACTCGTTCAAGCGGATCCTCGACCCGGCGCTCGCGGCGGTCGGTCTGGCGCAGATCGGCCCCTACCTGCAGGCCTCCGGCGTCGCGGCGGCCGACCCGAGCACGGTCAAGTTGACCCTCACCAAGCCCAACGCGTTCATCCCGGTGCTGGTGTCGGCCGCGGGCTTCAGCATCGTCAAGGACGGCACCACCGACTTCAGCACCGGCAACGGCACGGGCCCGTTCACGCTGTCCGGATTCGACGCCGCCGCCCGGACCTCCCTCGCCCGCTTCGACGGCTACTGGCAGGACGGCAAGCCGTACCTCGACGCGGTGCAGATCGTCGTCATCGCCGAGGACGCAACCCGGCTCCAGGCTGTCACCTCCGGCAGCCAGGACGTCGTCGACAACATCACCGGCGCCAACACGCTCCTGCTCAAGGGCAACGTCGAGCCCTACATGCTCAAGAACGGCGGCTGGGTCGGCCTGACGATGTTCGGCGACACGGCGCCGTTCAACAGCCAGAAGATCATCCAGGCCATGCAGCACGCCGCCGACCGTAAGAAGATCATGTCGGTCGTGGCGCCGGGCATCGACATCATCTCGCCCGACATCCCGATCCCGCCGGAGGACCCCTTCTTTCCCTCCGGCCTCCAGCCGCGCGCCTACGACCCCGACCGTGCCAAGGCACTCCTCAAGGAGGCCGGCGTCAACGGGACGTTCAGGTTCGACGTCTACGCCTACGAGGGCGACAAGCTTGACACCGCGGTCAGCTTCAAGAGCACCGCTGAGGCGGCCGGCATCAACGCCAACGTGATCACCTGGCCGCATGCCACCTTCTTCACCGACATCTTCAAGAAGAAGCCGGCGATCGGCATCAGCGTCGCCCGGCTGCACGTTTCGCAGGCGCTGCCCCGGCTCTACGGCAAGGGTGGCGACCTCAACATCACCCACTTCGTCAACCCGCAGTTCGACGACCTGGTCGCCCAGGCGACCGCGACCACCGACGAGGCGCAGCAGAAGAAGCTCTTCGGCGACGCGCTCGCGATGGTCAACGATGGCGCGGCGAACGTGATCCCGGGCTGGGAGGGCCAGGTCTACGGCAAGAGCCGCAAGGTGCAGGGGCTATCCGCGTCCAACGGAGCGCACATGTACCTGGCCGGCGCCTACCTCAGCTAGCCCATGACGCAGACCGTCGAGCAGGTCGGGCGCCCTCCCGTGCGGAGGGCGCCCCGCCGCCTGCCCTACCTCGTCCGCCAGCTGATCACGCTGCTCGTCACGCTCTTCGCGATCACCATCGTGATCTTCGGGCTGACCGCGATCGCCGGCGACCCGGCCCGCGACATCCTCGGCCAGTACGCCACCGACGCCCAGGTGACCGCCTTCCAGCAGATCCACGGCCTCGACCAGCCCATCGTAGTCCGCTACCTTGAATGGCTCGGCGGGATCTTCCGCGGGGACCTCGGCATCTCCTACCAGTCGAACGGGCCGGTCTGGGACGTCATCTCCCCGCGCCTCGGGCCGTCGATCGTGCTGGTGCTGTTCTCCTGGCTGCTCACCGTCGTCATCTCCGTGCCGATCGGCCTCTACTCCGGCGTCCGGCTGCGCGGCCACCGCGACGCGGCCGTCACGTTCGTGACCCTGATCGTGGCCGCGTTCCCGGAGTTCGTGCTGGGCCTGATCCTCGCCATCGTGCTGGGCGTCTGGCTCGCCTGGCTGCCGGTCGACTCGACCGCGGTCAGCATGGGCGGCCTCTTCGACAGCCCCTCGGCGTACGTGCTGCCCGGCATCACGATCGCGCTCGGCACGATTCCGTACATCATCCGGCTCATGCGGGCCAACGCCCGCGAGGTGGCCTCCGAGACGTACGTGCGGGCGGCCGTGCTGCGCGGCGTCACCGAGCCCTCGCTGTCCCTGCGGCACATCCTGCCCAACGCGGCCCCGCCGGTGGTCACCGCGCTGGGCCTGCAGTTCGCCGGTCTGATCGGCGGTGTGGTGGTGGCGGAGACTCTCTTCGGCTTCCCCGGCATGGGTCAGCTGCTCGCCCAGTCCGCCGCGTCGCGCGACGCGCCGGTGGTCGAGGCGCTCGCGCTGATGATCGGCGCGGTGTTCGTGGTCGCCAACCTCGCCGCCGACGCGATCGTCGTCTACGTGACCCCGAAGCTGCGGGACGCGGTGCGATGACCGCCGACGTGCTCAACACCGTCACCGCGGCAGACGTCGCGGCGCCTCGGCAGCGCCGGTGGCGTGGCTTCCTCGCCATCCCACAGGGCGGCTTCGGTGTCGCCCTGCTCCTGCTGCTGCTCCTGCTGGTCGTCATCGGGCCGTTCATCGCACCCGACTCGCCCAACGAGATCAGCGACCAGCCCATCCTGGGTCCGTCCGCCCAGCACTGGCTCGGCACCGACGCGTACGGGCGCGACATCCTCAGCCGCGTCCTGCACGGCGGCGCCTCGGTGATCCTGTTGCCGCTGCTCGCGGTCTCGCTGGCGATGGTGGTCGCCACCCTCGTCGGGCTGCTCTCCGGCTATCTCGGCGGCAAGGTCGACTCCGTCGTCACCTGGGTCATCAACATCGCCCTGGCCATCCCGTCCTACCTCGCCGTTCTGGTCGTCGTGGCGGCGTTCGGCGGCGGCGGGGCGGTGGTGGTCACCGCGGTCGCGGTGGTCTACGCGCCCTACATCACGCGGGTGATCCGCTCGGCCACGCAGGCCATCGCGCCGCGCGAGTTCGTGCTCGCCGCCCGCGCGCGGGGCGAGTCGCTGGGCTGGATCCTCTTCCGGGAGATCACCCCGAACATCGGCCCGACCCTGCTCGTCGAGATCGCGCTGCGGTTTACCTACGCCATCATGTTCATCGCGTCGCTGAGCTTCCTCGGGCTCGGCGTGCAGCCGCCCAGCTCCAACTGGGGCGTGATGGTCGCCCAGAACCGCGCGCTGCTGCTGGTCAGCCCGGTCGGCGTGCTCGTGCCCGCGCTGCTGATCGGCGTCCTGGCGATCGCCGTCAACCTCATCGCCGACGCGCTCACCCAGTTCTTCGGCGATCGAATCCACGAACGGCTGATGGTATGACGACGCAAGCCACGCGCGTTCCCGCGCAACGCGACGGCGACCTGGCGGCCGAGGGCCTCTCGGTCGGCTACCGATCGCGCGACGGCCTGACCCAGGTGCTCGCCGACGTCTCGGTCCGGCTGCGCTCCGGCCGGATCCTCGGCCTGGCCGGGGAGTCCGGCTCCGGAAAGAGCACGCTCGCCCTGTCGATGCTCGGCTATCGCGTCTCCGGCCAGGAGACGCTCGCCGGTCGAATAGACTTCGACGGCCGCGACCTCGACCGCGCGTCCATCAAGGACCTCCGCAAGGTCTGGGGTGCCCGGCTGGCCTACCTGCCGCAGGACACCGCGACCTCGCTCAATCCGGCGCTCACGATTCGGCGTCACTTCATCGAAGGGCTGCGGCGTCACCAGGGCCTCGACACCGAAGAAGCCGTACGACGCAGCGTCGAGTGGCTCGGCCGGGTCGAGATCCCCGAGCCGGAGACCGCGCTGCACAAATACCCCCACCAGTTCAGCGGCGGGCAGCAGCAGCGCATCGCGCTCGCGCTGGCGCTGTCGGTCGAGCCGGAGGTGCTGATCCTCGACGAGCCGACGACCGGCCTTGACGTGGTCACCCAGGCACACGTCAACCGGCTGATCGTCGCGCTCGCGCGCGACGCCGGCATCGCCGCGCTCTACGTGAGCCACAACCTCGCGCTGCTCGCGACCGTCTGCGACGAGCTGGCCATCATGTACGCCGGCCAGATCGTCGAACAGGGCGTCGCCGCGGAGGTGTACGCGGCGCCGCGGCACCCGTACACCGCCGCGCTCATCGGCGCGGTGCCGACGATCGCGTCCGACCGGGCGCTGCACGGGATCCCCGGCATCCCGCGGCCGTCGGTGCCGGTGCATGTCTGTGGCTTCGCCGACCGGTGCGGCTTCCGCACGGAGGCCTGCGACACCGACATCCCGCTGGTCACGCTCGCCGAGGTCCGGTCCGCGCGGTGCGTCCGGCTCGACGAGCTCCCTCCGTTCGACCCGGCCGCCGAGCCGGCCCCGGCCACGGCCGTGGCGCGGTCTTCGGCGACCGTCGACAAGGACGCCGACACAATCCTCACCGTCCACCGGGTGGGTGTCGTGTTCTCCCGACCCGGCTCGGGCGAGCCGTTCGTCGCCGTCGACGACGTCTCCGTGCGGGTGCCGGCGGGCCGCGCGCTGGGCATCGCGGGGGAGAGCGGCAGCGGCAAGTCGACGCTGCTGCGGTCGATCGCCGGACTGGTGCGGCCGGCGACGGGCACGATCACCTACCGCGGCAAGGAGTTGGCGGGGCTCGCCGGCGACCGGCCGGTCGCGCTGCGCCGGTCGATCCAGATCGTGTTCCAGAACCCGGACGCCACGCTCAACCCGCGGCACACCGTCTACCAGTCGCTCGAACGGCCGCTCAAGCTCTTCCGGCCCGACATCGCGCGGCGGGACCGGCGCGACGCGGTCGCCGCGATGATGCGGCAGGTGCGCCTCTCTCCGGACCTGCTCGACCGCTTCCCGCGCCACCTGTCGGGTGGGCAGCGTCAGCGGGTCGCGATCGGCCGGGCTCTGCTCGCCGAGCCGGAGGTGCTGCTCTGTGACGAGGTCACCTCGGCGCTCGACGTGTCGGTGCAGGCGTCGATCCTCGAGCTGCTCGTCGGGCTGCAGGCCGACCGTGAGCTGACCGTGGTCTTCGTGACGCACGACCTCGGGGTGCTGCGGGCGGTCGCCGACGAGGCGATCATCCTGCAGAACGGGGTGATCCGGGAGTCCGGACCGACCGCGCGGCTGCTGCGAACGCCGCAGCACCCGTACACGATGGAACTGATCGCCGCGGTCCCGAGCCCGGAGCGTTCCGCGGAGTTCCTGGGCGGAGGGTCCTGACCGTGCATCCCACCGCGCGCGCCGAATACGACCCGCTGCCTCGCACCTACCTCAACACCGCCGGATACGGGCTGCCGACCGCCGCCACGGTCGCCGCGCTCGAGGAGGCCCTCGCTGCCTGGCGAGCCGGGTCGGCGGACTGGGTCAACGACTGGGACGTGCTCGGCGAGCGCTGCCGGGCCGCGGCCGGGCCGCTGCTCGGCGCCCCGGTCGACGAGATCGCCCTGCTGCCGGCCGTCTCGGTCGGCGCCAGCGTCGCCCTCGGCGGGCTCGCGCCGGGCGACGAGATCCTGACGGCCGAGGGCGAGTTCGCCTCGATCCTGCTGCCCGCGCTGGTCGCCGCCCGATACCGGGGTGCCACCGTGCGCCAGGTGCCGTTCGACGCGCTCGCCGACCACGTCGGCCCGCGGACGGCGCTGGTGGCGACCAGCCAGGTGCGGTCCAACGACGGCCGGATGCAGGACATCCCCGCGGTCGCCGCAGCGGCCCGGTCGGTGGGCGCGGCCGTGCTCGTCGACGCGACCCACGCCGCCGGCGTGCTGCCGGTCGACGCCGAGGCGCTCGGCCTCGACTTCGTCCTCGTCGCGGCCTACAAGCACCTGCTCTGCCCGCGCGGCGTGGCGCTGATGCGGATCGCCCGGGACCGGTGGGAGAGCGTGCCACCGGCCGTCGCCTCATGGCGTTCCGCCGGCGATGCCTACGCCCACTACTACGGTCCGACGCTCGCCGACCTCGCAGATTCGGCCGGTCGCTACGACGTGTCCCTCGCCTGGCACGCGTGGGTCGGCGCGGTGCCGGCGCTGGAGTTCCTCGGCGGCGTGCCGGCCGGGGAGCGCCGCGACTGGTGCGTGAGCCTCGCCGACGAGACGGCGACGCTGCTCGGCCTGCCGCCGACCGGCTCGTCGGTGCTCGCCGTGCCCGTCTCGCCACGCGACGAGGCGGCGGCCGCGCTGCGCACCGCCGGGATCGTCACCTCGGTGCCACCGCCGGCCGGCACCGGCGCCGACGCGCAGGTCCGCCTCTCGTTCCACCTCTACAACGACATGTCCCAGGCGCGGCACGTCGCCGACGTGCTCGCGCCGTTCGTCCCGCAGAACCCCGGAGGTCGTCCGCGATGAGCTCGGTCGTGCAGGTCGAATACGTCGGTGATCTCGCCCCCTACGACGAGGAGAAAGCCGCATTGGCCGAGGTCGGCGCCGACCTGACCGTGGTCCGCGCCGCGGACGCCGACGCGCTTGTCGAGGCGGCGCACGACGCCGACGTGATCTGGCTCGAGTGGACCCCGCACCTGACCCGCGACGTGATGGCCCGGCTGCCCCGGCTCGGCCTTGGCATCCGCTGGGGCGTCGGCTACGACCAGTTCGACGTCGCGGCGGCGACGGAGCTGGGCATCGCGATCGCGAACGCGCCGTCCTACTGCACCGAAGACGTCGCCGAGCACGCGCTCGCGCTGATGCTCGCGCTCTCCCGTCAGGTGGTGCTCCGCGACCGCCAGGGTCAGCAGGGGCTGTGGCGGCACGGGCCGGTCCCACAGCGACGGCTCGCGGGCAGCACCGTCGGCGTCGTGGGGCTTGGCCGCATCGGCAGCCGGGTCGCGCGGATCGCATCTGCCTTCGGCGCCGACGTGCTCGGTCACGACCCGATCGCCACCACCACGGAAGCGCCAGTGCGCCGCGTCGGCTTCGAAGAACTGCTGCGCGAGGCCGACTTCATCAGCGTCCACGTGCCGCTGTCCGACAGCACCCGCCACCTCTTCGACACCGACACGCTCGCGCTGCTCAAGCCGCACGCCGCGCTGGTCAACACCAGCCGTGGCGCGGTGGTCTCGCAGGCGGCGCTGGTCGCGGCGCTCGAAGCGGGCCGGATCGGCGGCGTGGCGCTGGATGTCTTCGAGCAGGAACCGCTGCCCGCGGACAACCCGCTGCGCGGACGCGACAACGTCATCCTCACGCCGCACGAGGGCGCCAACTCCCCGCAGGCGATGCGCGACCTGCGGCGCGAGGTCTGCGGCGCCACCGTCGAATGGCTGCGTACCGGCTGGACCGGCTCGATCGTCAACCCGCAGGTCCGGCCGCACGCCCGCGGCCTCGCCAGGCAGGCCGGCTGATGGCGCGGCGGGTCCTCGCCCAGGGCGGCGAGATCATCCTGCGCGAGGTGCCGGACCCCAAGCCCGGCCCGGGCGACGTGGTCGTCCGCCCTCGTTACTCGGTGATCAGCCCGGGCACCGAACGGTCGATCGTCCGGGCCACCCGGACCAGCGTGGCCGCGGCGCACGAATACCCCAACGAGGCGTACGAGTGGCGCACCGTCCGCTCGACCGCGGTGCGCGGGCAGACCCGGATGCCGGAGATGCCACCCACCGACGCCGCCTCCCTCGGCTACAGCCTCGCCGGCACCGTCGTCGAGGTCGGCGACGACGTGCTCGACCTGCGTCCCGGCGACCGGGTGGCGTGCAGCGGCAGCCAGTGCGCCTACCACTGCGAGCTGGTCGCCGTCCCGCGCAACCTCACCGTGCCGGTGCCCGACGCGGTATCGCTGGAGGCGGCCGCGCACGTGACGCTCGGCGCGGTCTCGGTCGAGGCGCTGCGCCGCACCGGATGCCGCTTCGGCGAGACCGTCGCCGTGTTCGGCTCGGGCATGCTCGGTCTGCTCATCGCGCAGCTCGCGGCGTCGGCCGGCGTCTACGTCGTCGCGCTGGACACCAACACCGAGCGGCTCACGCTGGCCACCGACCTCGGTGCGGTCGCGACGCTCTCCGACACCGGCGAAGAAGGCCTTTCACGGGTACGCGCGTTGACCGGCGGCTTCGGCGTCGACGCGGTGATCGTGGCGGCCGCCGCCCCGGGCAGCACGCTGGTCAACTTCGCGTTCGACCTGCTGCGTCCGGGTGGCCGGGTCGTAGCGCTCGGCGACTTCGGCATGGACCTCGACCGCAAGCGCTTCTTCTCGGCCCAGGCCACATTCGTGCCCTCGGTCGCCTACGGACCCGGCCGCTACGACCCCGTCTACGAGGAGAACAACGTCGACCTGCCGGTCAATGTGGTGCGCTGGACCGAGAACCGCAACATGGGCCACTTCGTGCGCCTGCTCGCCGAGGAGCGGATCGACCTCGGTGCGATGCGGGCGGTGCGAGTGCCGTTCGCCGACGCGCCGCAGGCCTACCAGGCCCTCTTCGCGCAGGACTCCCCACTGACGGCGGTGCTCGACTTCGGTGAGTGACCAGCGGCCCACCCTGCGCTGGCTGGCCGACCCCCAGGTGTCGCCGGCCGGTGATCGGGTGGCCTACGTCGAGCGGTCGCTCGACCACGCCGCCGACGCGGTGGCGTCCCGGGTCGGCGTGGTCGCGACCGGGGGAGGGCCAACGATCTGGCTCGGGGAGGGCGAGGCGCCGCGCTGGTCGCCGGACGGGAGCCGGCTCGCGGTGTGCCGCGCCGGCGAGCTCTGGGTGCTCGATGCCGCGTCGGGTGCGGGGCGACCGTTGCACGGCGCAACCGCGGCAGAGCCGACCTGGTCGCCGGACGGCACGCGGCTGGCGTACACCCGGGTCGTGCTCGTGGAGTCGCCCGACGGGTCGCGGGTGGATGCCCTGCCCGGCCTTTATCTGCGCCACCGCCAGGTCGAGGTCGTCGGCCACAACGGCCGTCCTCTGTGGACCTCCGAGAATGGTTACGGTCCGCGGTGGTCGCCCGACGGCACGCGGCTGGGATTCCTCACCACCCGGTTCGGTCCGCGACCCGACCTGTGCTGGGTCGACGCGGCCGGCTCGGGCCCGGTCACCCGGGTAACCGACGGCGCGGGCCCGGTCCGCGGCTTCGCGTGGAGCCCAGATGGGCGCCGGCTGGCCTACCTGAGTCACCGGCACGGCGATGCCGGCGACGTCAACCTGCGCCTCTGGCTGGCCGACGTCGGCGGCGGCCCACCGGTCGACCTGACCGCCTCCTGGACGCTCGGGCTGGGCAACCCGGTCCGGGGCGACGACCCGCGTGGCGCGGGCGAGGCGCCGGTGGCCTGGTCCACGGCGACCGGACGGATCTACGTCGAGGTCGCGGCCGGCGGACGCGGTCCGCTGGCCTGGTTCGCGCCGACGACAGGCACCGACGGCCTCGTCTTCGACGGCGAGCACGCCTGCCTCGCCCCGTCGGTCGGCGGCGGCCGGCTCGCCTTCGTGCGGACCGACGCCGCCAACGCGGGCGACGTCCACGTAGTCGACGAGCTCGACGGCCGGTCGCGCGCCTTGACCGACGCCAACCCCGAGGCAGTCCGCCGGGCGTTACCGACGACCGCGTTGCCGGTGCGGACCGCCGACGGCGTGACGATCGACGCGTGGCTGACCGTGTCGCCCGGTGACTACGCGCGACCGCTCCTGGTCAACGTGCACGGCGGCCCGCACAGTGCGGTCGGCTGGCGGTTCACCGCCGAGGTCCAGCGGCTGGCCGCCCGCGGCTATGCGGTGCTGACCCTCAACCCGCGCGGCAGCCAGGGATACGGCGAGGCCTTCGCGACAGCGATCCGCGGCGACTGGGGCGGCAGGGACTGGTCCGACATACAGGCGGCGGTCGACGTCGCAGCTCAGCTGTCCACCGTGGCCCCCGAGCGGATCGCGATCTGGGGCGTCAGCTACGGCGGGTTCATGACCCAGTGGGCGGTCGCGCACAGCGACCGGTTCGCGGCCGCCGTCAGCGAGAACGGCATCAGCGACTTCGTCGCGTCCTGGGGTACGGGGGCCGCCGACCTGTCGTCGTGGGACTTGCCGATGGGCGGGACACCGTGGTCGTCACCGCGGTTTGTCGAGCGCTCACCGCTCATGCACGCCGACCGGATCTCCACCCCGCTCCTGCTCGTTCACGCCGAGCACGACCAGGTGTGCCCCGTGGCGCAGAGCGAGCAGATGTACGCCGCGCTACGGGCCCTGGGCCGCGACGTCGAGCTCGTCCGAATCCCGGGCGAGGGACACCTGATGAACCTGCACGGCCGCCCGTCGAGCCGGGCCCGCAGGGCCGCCGCGATCGACCGGTTCCTCGAACGCCACCTCCGGCCGGACGTCCGCTGAGCCGGTCCAGGTTAGACGGCACCGAGCGCCGGGCTGCCCTCGGCGGCGACACAGCGCTGGCGGATAGCACCGATCCGCTCGATCGTGCTGACCACCTCGTCGCCCGGGCGCAGGAAGACCGGTGGGGTCCGGCCTGAGCCGACGCCTTCGGGGGTGCCGGTGAAGATGAGGTCGCCGGGCAGCAGCGTGCACACCGCCGAGAGCCGCGAGACGATGCCCGGCACCGACACGATCATGTCGCGCGTGCGCCCGGACTGCATCAGCTCGCCGTTGACCGTGCATTCCAGCGCCAGGTCGTCGAGGTTGTCGAACTCGTCAATGGTGACCAGCCACGGGCCGGTCGGTCCGAACCTCGGGAACGACTTGCCGAGGCTGAATTGCGGCGACTGACCGAGGCTCTGGACCCGGCGCTCGGAGTAGTCCTGGCCCACTGTGAGGCCCGCGATGTGCCGCCAGGCGTCGTCGACGGAGACATGGGTGGCGGTGGTGCCGACCACGGCGACCAGCTCCACCTCCCAGTCGACCGAGTTGCCGGGGATCGGCAGGTCGCCGTGCGGGCCGGTGATGCAGGTCGGGAACTTGGTGAACGTGATTGGCACCTCGGGGATGTCGTAACCGGCCTCGAGGGCGTGCGCGCCGTAGTTGAGGCCGATCGCGAAGACCTGCGCGGGCCGTGGCGACGGGGCGCCGAGCGTGGCCTCGTCGATCGGTACACCGGGCGTAGTAGCGGGGTCGACAGTCCGGGCCCACTCGCGGAACTCGGCCCACCGTGCGTAGATGGCAGCCGGGTCGGCCGGGAAGCGGCCCCCGCTGGTCCGCTCGACGTCGATGCCGCCGGCCTCCGTGACGATGGTCGGCCGACCGTCGACGTTCGCGATCCGCATGGTGCCGCTCCTTGCTCGCCGGTTCGTCGGGCGCCTGGACCAGTACAGGATCACGCCGAGGCGTTCGACTGGTCAATAGAGTTTCGAAATCCCGCTGCCTTTTCCCTTGAATCGGCTGGAGAGCGAAAGCTAGTGTCAGGCTCGAACAGGAAGATCGGCCGGACTTCACCGGGGAGGAAACTGATGGTGACCGAATCCGCGCAGGAGGCCGCCGAGCGGGACGTGCTCAAGAGCATGCGCGTGGACGGGATCGTCTGATCATGATCCGTACGCGCGCGGCCATCCTCGAACGGAGCGGGCTGCCCGCCCCGTACGCGGTGAGCAGACCGCTGACGGTGGCCGAGGTCGACCTCGCGCCTCCCGGCCTCGGCGAGGTACTGGTCCGGGTCGCCGCCGCCGGGCTCTGCCATTCCGACCTGTCCGTCATCGACGGCTCCCGCGCCCGGCCGCTGCCGATGGTGCTCGGCCACGAGGCGGCCGGCGTGGTGGTCGAGGTGGGTCCTGGCGTACGCGGTCTGCGTCCGGACGACCCGGTTGTCTTCTCCTTTGTCCCCGCGTGCGGCGGTTGCGTGCCCTGCCAGTCCGGTCGCCCCGCGCTTTGCGAACCGGGTGCGGCAGCCAACACGGCGGGCACCCTGGTCTCCGGGCGGCGACCGTTCAGTCGTGCCGGCGTCGAGTTGAACCAGCATCTGGGGGTCTCCGGCTTCAGCGAGTACACGGTGGTGGCCGCCGACTCGCTCGTCGCCGTCGACCGCACCCTCCCGTTGGACCGGGCGGCCCTGTTCGGGTGCGCCCTGCTCACCGGCGTCGGAGCGGTGGTGAACACGGCGCGGGCGAAGCCGGGAACATCGACGGTCGTGTTCGGGCTCGGTGGGGTTGGGCTGGCCGCCGTCATGGGGGCCCGGGCGGCTGGTTGCCACCCCGTCCTGGCCGTCGACCCGGTGACCGCCAAGCACCAGCTCGCCCGGGAGATCGGCGCGAGCCACGTGCTCGATGGCGGACCGGACACCGTGGGCGGAATCCGTGATCTGACCGGCGGTGGCGCCGACACCGCGATCGAGGCGGTCGGAAGTGCCACCGTGCTCGCCCAGGCGTACGCGGCGACCCGTCGCGGCGGTACGACCGTCGCCGTCGGGCTTCCACACCCGCAGCAGATGCTCACCATCCCGGCGGTGTCGCTGGTGAGTGAGGAGCGGACGCTGATGGGCTCGTACCTTGGCGGTGCGGTTCCCCGTCGCGACATCCCGCGCTATATCGCCCTCTACCAGGCGGGCCTGCTGCCGGCTGATCGTCTGCTCGGCGGCACCCTGCGTCTCGACCAGATCAACGACGGGTTCGATGTCCTCGCCTCGGCCACCACCACCCGTCAGGTCGTCGTCTTCGACTGGTGACCCGATCCGATTCCACGTCGCCCATTCATGTCAGCGGTGGCGCAACCGCTGCACGAGCTCTTGATGCCCCACCGCAACGTCGTCCTTGCCCGCGGACGGGTGCCACGACCAACGGGCCCGGTCCAGTGCATGGTGCGCTGGCCCGGGCCCATCGAACGCTGGGCGGCTGTCGGCAGTTGTTCAGCGGACGTCAGTCAAGGCTGAGGTAGTCGCCGACGCTCGTGTACACCCCGACGACCGAGGCGATGTGCGGGTCGGAGCTGATCGTGAAGTAACGGCCCGGCGAAATTTCCACGCTGGAGGGATTGGCCTGGTCCGCGGTCGCGGGGCCGTGCACGGCCGCGTCGTAGATCAGCACGTCCTTCTTCGCGTCGACGCCGCGCTCCGGGTGCTGCAGGATTCGGCCCACGGTCGGACGCCCGGGTCCGAACTGCTGGAAAAGGTCGCCGTACGTCAGCAGCATGTCACCGTTGCGCGGTGGCCGGGCAAACGTATCGATGTGGCTGTAGTCGATTTCGCCGGCCGCGTCGACGGCTGGCGGGAGTGAGGACCTCCGGCACTATGACACGGCTTGGACGTCGGCCGTCGGCGGCGTGTTCAGCGTGTGCGAGCTGGCGCTAGGGTCGCAGGCCGCGCATGAGGTTGGTGACGAGCCCGGTCACGAACTCCTCGGTGATCGGCTCGTCCGGGATCAGCAGCCTGTGATAGCACGCGCCCCAGAGCTGATCGACCAGGATGCGGGGGTCCACGTCGGCCCGTAGCTGCCCGCGCCGCTGGGCCCGCTCTATGACCTCGACGGCCAGCCGGCGGCGGGGTGCCGAGTAGTGCTCGCGGTAGGCGGCGGCTAGGTCGGGGTCGGTTTGCGACTCGCCGATCAGCTCGGCGATGACCCGCCCGGCTCGGCTGTCGACGATGAGGTGGACGAAGGCGCGCAACTGGGTGAGCAGGTCGGCCTCGATGTCGCCGGTATCGGGAAACGCCAGCGTCTGCTCGACGGCCGCGAAGTATCCGTCGAGCGCGAGCGCGCCCTTCGACGGCCACCACTTGTAGATCGTCATCTTGCTCACGCCCGCGGTGGCGGCGACCCGCTCGATGGTGAAGGTCGCCATGCCCTCGGCGAGCAGGAGCGTGCCCGCCGCGGACAGGATGTCGTGGCGCACCTCGCCTGCTGGGCGGCGGCCCCGGCCGCGGCGTGCGGGCCGGGCCGCATCGGGTGTGGTCGTCATGCCTTGCTCCGTTCGCTCGACGTGATGCTCAGATTGTATATGGACGCGCCGTCTACATCTTGTTAATATGGACTCTGCGTCCATATACGGCCCTGATGGAGACCAACGAACGGAGTCCCTCCCATGACCAGCTCCCCCGACACCGCCCGCCGCGTCGCGATCGTCACCGGCGGGTCCGGCGGCATCGGCCGAGTCGCGGCCGAGCGTCTGGCCGCCGACGGCATGGCCGTCGTCGTCAGCTACGCCGGTAACCGCACCCGAGCCGACCAGGCCGTGCAGGCGATCGAGAACAGTGGCGGCACCGCGATCGCCGTCAAGGCCGACGTGGCCGACGAGGCCGAGACCGCTGCGTTGTTCGACGAGGCCGAGCGGCGTTTCGGCGGCGTCGACGTGGCCGTGAACACGGCCGGGATCATGTTGCTGGCCCCGCTGGTCGAACTCGACTTCGCCGACTTCGACCGGATGCACCGCATCAACGTGCGTGGCACGTTCGTGGTCGGGCAGCTGGCCGCGCGCCGGGTCCGCGCCGGCGGGGCGATCATCAACTTCTCCAGTTCGGTGACGAAGCTCGCGCTGACGGGCTACACCGCCTACGCCGCGACCAAGGGCGCGGTCGACGCGATGACCCTCATCCTCGCCAAAGAGCTGCGCGGCCGTGACATCACCGTCAACGCCGTCGCCCCCGGCCCGACCGCGACCCCGCTGTTTCTGGACGGCAAGCCCGACGCCGTCGTCGAGCGGCTCGCGAGCATGTCGCCGCTGGAACGCCTGGGCACCCCGGCCGACATCGCCGAGGTCGTCTCCTTCCTGGCCGGCCCGGCCCGCTGGGTCAACGGCCAGGTCCTCTACGCCAACGGCGGCGTCATCTGAGCGAGCGCCGCCTCACCGTCAGCCCTCACAAACATCCGAAAGGAACATGATCAGCATGTCGAAGGTCATTCTCGTCACCGGCGCATCCAGCGGATTCGGCGCCATGACCGTGCGCGCGCTGGCCGACGCCGGCCACCGCGTCTACGCCGGGATACGCCAAACCACCGGCCGCAACCAGGCCGCCGTCGCCGAGACCGTCGAGTACGCCCGCACCCACGGCGTCGACCTGCGCAGCGTGGAACTCGACGTCGCCGACCAGCCGTCAGTCGACACCGCGGTCGCCACGATCGTCGCCGAGTCCGGCCGGATCGACGTGGTCGTGCACAACGCCGGCCACATGGTGCTCGGCCCGCTGGAAGCATTCACACCGGAACAGCTGCACGAGATCTACGACGTCAACGCGGTCTCCACCCAGCGGGTCAACCGAGCCGTTCTGCCACACCTGCGCGAACAGGGCGATGGTCTGCTCGTCTGGGTCGGCTCGACCAGCACCCGCGGCGGCACCCCGCCATATCTGGGCCCGTACTTCGCGGCCAAGGCCGCCGAGGACTCGCTGGCCGTCACCTACGCCGCCGAGCTGACCCGCTTCGGCATCGACACCACCATCGTCGTCCCCGGCGCCTTCACCTCCGGCACCAACCACTTCACGCACGCCGGCCGCGCCGCCGACGCCGACGTCGCCCACGCCTACGAGGCGCACTACGCGGGCCTGTCCGAGCAGGTCGGCGCCCGGCTAGCCGAGATCACCCCGCCGGACGCGGACCCCAGCGAAGTAGCCGCCGCCATCGCCCGCGTCGTCGACACCCCCAAGGGGCGGCGGCCATTCCGCGTGCACATCGACCCCGCGGACGACGGCGCCGAAACCGTCAACCGCGTCGGCGACCTCGTACGCACCACCTTCTACCACCGCATCGGCCTCGACGACCTACTCACCCCGCGCACCAACGCCGCATAAGTCACCGCGAAAAGCTGCAGTGTGGGCCAGCTTCAGCCTGATGAAGCTGGCCCGCGCTGTGTGCCCGTGGCGGCGGGTGGGGCGAGGACGATGTGCTGGAAGCCAGCCGCCCGACTGCTTCGCCGATCGCTTCACTGGTGATGGCAGGCCGGTCAGAGGAGACGATTCCAACCTCGTACGCGCTACGCGCTGTCAGCAAGACTTTGGCAGGGATCGACCCTCGCTGTTGACGGTATCGTCATCTGCCGCGTAGCGGGCGGGGAAACGGCGTCCGCCCTGCGGGTGGTGCTCGCTGCGCTCACACTCGCCCCTCCGGTGCCTGAATTCGGTGCTGGCGCCCGGCGTCCTAAACTGCCGCGATCCGCGCGCTACCCAACGTCACGCCGCGCTGGCCCGGTTGCCGTCCGGACGTGCCGAAGAGCGGATGTGTATGAGTTGATCACTGCACCTCGCTGCAACGTCCGTCGTTGGCGCGGGCCGGCCGTCCTGGTCAGGTCGGCGTGGGTGCGAGGAACTCGCGGGCGCCTCGTAGGCGGGTGTTCAACCGCGCTTGGGTGTTGGTGCTGTCCAACCGCACGTCGATGGGTCCGGGGAGGCCGGTGCCGGCGCGGAGCCCGGTAGGAAGGGTGGCTGTGTCGAGGCCGTCCCGGCGTGCGATTAGCACTTTGAGTTCGTAGCGGCTGATGGCATCCGTGCCGGCGACGTGGTGGATCCCGGAGTATGGCGACGCGCCCAGTTCGAGTCAGGCGGCGGCGAGGTCGGTGACATGCACCGGGCATCGCACGTCATCGGTGAAGAGGGCACCGGTCACGGCACCGGTTGCCAGTGCGTGCACGTATCTCTCGTGCTGGGAATCGCCCCGACCGACGATCAGCGAGGTCCGGGCGATGACGGCAGTTGGCGTTATTCCCTTGATCGCGGTCTCGGCGGCGGCTTTGGCGGCACCGTATGGTGTCGTGGGATCCGGGACGTGCGTCTCGTCGTAGCGGGCCGTCGTACCGGAGAAGACCGCATCGCTGGACACGTGCACAAGGCGAGCGCCTTCGGCTGCCGCTGCGAGGGCGACGTGCATGCCGCCCTCGGCTGTGTTGCCCAGTCAGATTGCCGGTAGGCGGCATTGACGATCACTTCAGGCCGCGCTGCGAGGACCAAGGCCATGACTTCGTCGCGGTGGCGAATATCCAGCTTCCTCCACTCAACGTCAGCGACGGCGGGAACGCGACTGTGGAAGGTCGCCGCGACGCTATGACCCGCGCGCCGCGCCTGACGGGTGATTTCCAGTCCGAGGAAACCAGCCCGGCGGCGACTGCGCTACGAGGCGTGGCACCTGCTGCACCTGTACGCCTACCTCGGCGTCGGCCTGGCGCTGCCGCACCAGCTCTGGACCGGGGCCGACTTCACCAGCTCCCGAGCCGCGACGCTGTACTGGTGGACCGAGTACGCCGGGCAGGCGGGCCTGCGCAAACTGGTCCGCCGCCTGACCGCCTAGATCCTTGGTCGCCAGATTCTCGACGTTTGTGTCAAGTTTTTGAGCGGGCGTAACGTTGTGTTGCCCGCTCCACATTTTGCAGACATAGGTTCTGACCAGCCACTTTGGGTGGCACAGCCGGTCGCCACGGCGGCCGGACATCGGCGCAGCGGGTGGCGGCGGCCGGCCAAGATCGGGCCGCAGGTCCCTGCGTGAGTTCGGCCCGAGGTGGGCCACAGGCTATTTGTCCAGCTCAACTGGCCTGCTCGGCGGTCCGAGGCGGAGCCTCTCTGGTACTGCAACGGCAGATGGTCGTGCCGCTCGTACCAGGTCTGCGGGTAGCCGTGGACCTGGTACGAGCGTCTGACCGTGTCCGCCCTCTACTGATGAACGCCGAAGGGGCCGAGGAGTCCGCCGTCGATCCGCTGGGACTCCAGCAGTGCGAAGGCGTTGTCGACGGTGAAGACATCGGCGGCGGCCAGGATGCCCGTGTACTTGGCGACCACCGGCTCGGCGGCCTGGCGGGCGACGGCGTCGAGGTAGGTTTTGAAGATCGCCCAGGAGTTACCGCTCGGCCCGTATTTCTGGAAGTAGGGCGTGGGGTCCACCGTCGCCGAGGCGTTTCGGACCGCTGCGTCGAGGTCGGCCACGTACTGCTTCTGGATGTCGCCGTCCGCACGGACACCCAAGCGCCCGAGGTGGCCGCCGACCAGGACCTGCCACGGGTACTCCATCACCACGTCGTGCGCCTTCACCCAGGCAGGGATGTCCTGGGAGACGGCGAGGTTCTTGAACGGCACCCAGCCCGGAAAGAGCACGTCCACGACCATGAGGGTCCGCTGCGCGGGTGCGTAGATGAAGATGTTGTCGGGCGAGTGGTTCGGGCCGTGGTAGGCCAACTCCAGCCGCTCACCGCCCACGTTCAGAACGTATCGGTGGTCGAACGTCTCCGTCGGCGCCGGCCTGTTGGGGTCCCCATCGAGGAGGAGCAGTCGGCGGGTCTCCGTATGCCCGATGCGCACCACGTTCTTGCCGAAGATGGCGGACGCGCCGACGTGGTCGGCGTGCGAGTGGGAGTAGACCAGGTGTGTGACCTTGTTGGGCATGCCGTTGGCGCGGGTGACGTCGTCGATCGCCCGCAGCAGGTTGTGCCCGATCGTGGGCGGTGCGTCGACGAGCACGACGCCTTCCGTTGTCGTCAGGAACATCGCCTGGTAATAGGCGTCGGTCACCCAGTAGAGGTTTCCGCGAATCCGGCCCACGTAGTACCCGTCGGCGTTCAGCGCCGGCCCGACCGAGGCCGCGGGCACCGGCGCGTACTCCGGCAGCGTGTCCGCCGCACTCGCGCTACCGGAGAAAGCCAGACCTCCACCGAGCAGCCCCGTCACCACGGGCACGGCACCAACCACCGCCCCTTTCAGTAAAGTTCGTCGCCTCGCGGACGTGAAGTGTTCGCGCTCGGTCGTCATGACAGGTCCTTCCACAGACAGGGGGCCGCCACGCGCCAGGTCGCCGCAGCTCTCACATCCCCCAACCCTGAGGAGGCTACGAACCTGCCGAGCCGGCTTGCATACGTCGTCTGACGTAGCTGCGAAGCCTGGCCGGCATGACCTGCGTCACTCGACGTTGGTCGACGCGGCGGCACGCGCGGCGGAGAGGACGGGCCGGGTGGCAACCGACGTAGCCTGCTAAGGGTGCAACGGATCATGTGGGGACGGGAGCCGGAGCTCGCCGTCCTCCGACAGCTCGTGACGGGCCTGCCAGACCACGGCGGTGTACTCGTCGTTCGCGGCGGGGCGGGAATCGGCAAGTCCTCTCTGCTGACCGGAATCGGGGAGGAAGCGACCGGCCGCGGGATCGAGACGTTGACGCTGGAAGGAGTGCAGGCAGAGTGGCGCCTGCCGTTCGCCGCCGCGCACACGCTGCTCGGGCAGCTCGGCGTCGGCGAGCCGCCGGCCGTGGGAGGCAGCGTTGGCCACTACCAGTTCCAGCTCTCACTGGCACTGCTCGACGCGCTGACCACACGCTCCGCGCACAGACCGCTGCTGATCCTGGTGGACGACGCTCAGTGGCTGGACACCCCGAGCTGGGAAGCCCTCGCGTTCGTCGGCCGACGCCTGACCACCGACCCGGTCGCGCTGATCCTGGCGATGCGCGACGGCCCGGAGACCGAGGCCCGGCTGGCCCAGATGTCCGTGGCGGAACTACAGGTGGAGCCGTTGTCGGAGGAGCACTCGCTGGCCCTGCTGGACGAGTGGGCTCCGAACCTGGACCCTCGGCTGCGCGCACGGATCCTCGCCGAGGCGGCCGGCAACCCGCTCGCGCTCGGCGAGCTGGCCGCGGCCGTCACGCGCGCTGGCGAGACCGGGCTGCTGCCCTCCTCGTTGCCGCTGACCACCCGCCTGGAACGGACCTTCGGCTTGTCGATCGCCGAGATGCCGGTCCCGACCCGCGCGCTGCTGCTGGTCGCCGCGCTCGACGACAGCGACCGGCTCGGCGAAATCATGGCCGCCGCGACCCTGGTCGCTGGCGTTCCACTGACCGTCGAGGACGTGGAGCCGGCCATCGCCGCCCGCTTGGTGGACGTCAACGACAGCTTCCAGATCCGATTCCGCCACCCACTGGTGCGGTCCGCGATCCGGCAGGAGGCGACCGTCTCCCAGCGGCAGCAGGCGCATACCGCGCTCGCCCGGGTGACCAGCGACCCGGAACGCGCGGTCCGGCACCGCGCGGCGGCCACCGTAGGCACCGACGAACGGGTCGCCGACGAGGTGGACCAGCTCGCCGCCCGGCTGGGTCAGCGCGGCGCGGCCGGTGCGGCAGCGCCGCTGTGGGCCCGGGCCGCCCAGCTGACCGGCGACGTCCGTCGGCGCGCGAGCCTACTGCTGCGGGCCTTGGAGATGACACTGGAGGTCGCGGACCACGAGGGCGCAGCCCAGCTCCTGCGGGCAATCGTCCCCGAGGATCTGTCGGCCGAGGACCAGGTGGTGCTGCAGTTGCTCCGGGAGGTCGCCGACGGCGGTTGGTCGGGTTCCGCGCGGCTGCCCACCCATATCGCCGCCGCCGAAGGGCTGCGCCGGTCCGGTCACCACGACTGCGCCCTGGACGTCCTGTTCCGCGTCGCGCTGCGCGGGTACTTCTCCAACCTCGACCAGGAGCTGCGGGACGAGTGGCTCGCCCTGCTCGACCGCCTCGATCCGCCCGCGCTGGCTCCGCGGCTGGTCGCCACGCTCGGCTTGATCGCGCCGGTCGAACGGGGTGCCTTGGTCGTCGAGCGGTTGGCTGCCCTGCTGGAGCGGCCGAACCTGTCCGGGATCGATCTGACCGAGCTCGCGGCGGGTGCGACCGCGGTCGGCGCGCTCGGAGCGGCCACCCGGCTGGCCGCCGAGGCGGTCGCGCTGAACCGCCAGCAGGGGAACCTCATCTCGCTCACCTGGGCACTGACCTACCAGGCGTGGAACGCCGTCGCGCTCGGCGACGCCTCCCTCGCCCGCGCCGCGGCAGCCGAGGCCGACGCACTCGCGGGCGAGACCCGGCAGCGCAGCTACCTGGTGCCCAATACGCTCAACCACGGGCACGCGGAGGCGCTACGCGGCAACAGCGACAGGGCTCGCGCCATGGCCGACGAGTGCGAGCGGGTGCTGCTGTCCAACGGCGCACACACCATGCTCGCCCTGGTACGGGTCATCCGAGGCGTCGCCGCCCTGGCTGACGGACGGTACGCCGAAGCCCACGACGAGTTGGACGCTATTTTCGATCCGTCCTCGGCGTCCTACCATCCGTATGTCCGGTTCTCCGTCATCGCCCACCTCGCCGAGGCCGGCGCGCACTGCGACCGGCACGACCAGGTGGCGGCCAGGATCCGCGAGCTGGAGCCGATCGACGCGGCCGGCCCGTCGCCGCTGCTGCGGGTGGCCCTGCGCTGTGCTCGGGCCTTGGTGGCGCCGGACGACCAGGCCGAGGCGGCGCTGCGGGCGACCCTCGGGACCGATCTCACCGCATGGCCGTTCGAGCGATCCCGCCTCCAGCTCGCCTACGGCACCCGGCTCCGGCGGCGCCAGCCGGCCGCTGCCCGGTCGATGCTGCGCTCCGCCGCCGACACCTTCGACGCGCTCGGTGCCCGCCCCTGGGCCGACCGTGCCCAGCGGGAACTGCGGGCCTCGGGCGAGACCCGGCGCCGACCCGCCGACGGGATCGACCAGCTCACCCCGCAGGAGCTGCAGGTCGCCCGACTGGTGGCGCAGGGCCTGAGCAACCGGGACATCGCCGGGCGGCTCTTCGTGTCCCCCCGGACGGTCAGCACCCACCTATACCGGATCTACCCCAAGCTCGGCGTCGCCTCGCGCGCCTCCCTCGCCGCCGTGATGGCCCGTAGTCACGTCATCTGACCCAGGGTGTGCAACTGTTGGCTGATTAACTAAGCGAACCTATGTGGTACGTTCTTGATCATGTCGTTGCTGCGCCTGGGTCCGGCCGCTGAGTA
>NZ_JAEMUW010000038.1 GCF_016598485.1 Micromonospora coerulea
CCCCCCCCCCCCCCCACCCCCCGGGCGGCCGGCCACCCGATCGGGTCGGCGTGGCACCGTCCGCTACCGTGACACCGCCTGTCAACGTACGACCGCCGGAGGACCAGTGCCCCTGCTCTACACCATCGGCAAGCTCACCGTGGCGCCCGCGCTCCGGTTGGCCTTCCGTCCGCACGTGGAGGGGTTGGAGCACATTCCGGCGATCGGCGGTGCGATCTTCGCGGGCAACCACCTCTCCGTCGCCGACGAGCTGTTGCTCGGCACCGTCGTCCCCCGGCACCTGGCCTTCTGGGCCAAGTCGGAGTACTTCAACGGCACCGGTGTGAAGGGCGCCTTCTCCAAGTTCGTGCTCACCGGCCTGGGCGCCATCCCGGTGGAGCGGGCCGGCGGCCGGGCGGCGCTGTCGGCGTTCGACGCCGCCATCCCGGTGCTCAAGGCCGGCGACCTGGTCGCGGTCTACCCGGAGGGCACCCGCTCACCCGACGGCCGGCTCTACCGGGGCCGCACCGGCGCCGCCCGGCTGGCCGTGGCGGCCGGCGTGCCGGTCATCCCGGTCGGCGTGACCGGCACCGACAAGGCCCAGCCGATCGGTACCCGGGTGCCCCGGCCCGGCCGGGCGGAGATCACCATCCGATTCGGCAAGCCGCTGGACTTCACCGGCCGATCCGACGACCGCACCTCGCTGCGGGAGATGACCGATGAGCTGATGGCCGAGATCCAGAAGCTCACCGGCCAGGAGTACGTGCCGCGCTACGCCCCGAAGCGCGGCGACGAGCCCGCCGCCTGAGCTGTCACGGCGGGTCGTTGCCGCGCCGCTTCTCCTGGTCGACCACCGCGTCGAGGTCGGGGAGGCGTTCCATCTGCTTCATCGTGCGGGCCATCCGGGCGTTGCCCGGGATCCGGTCCCGGTTGCCGGCCAGGAAGGCCCAGTAGCCGGCGGTGAACGGGCAGGCGTCCTCGCCCAGACGCTTCTTCGGGTCGTACCGGCAGCCGCCGCAGTAGTCGCTCATCCGGTTGATGTACGCGCCCCCGGAGACGTACGGCTTGGTGGTGATCCGGCCCAGGTCGGCGTACTGGCTCATGCCGACCACGTTCGCGGTCATCACCCACTCGTAGCCGTCCACGAAGCGGGTGTGGAACCATTCGACCAGCTCGGACGGGCGGAATCCGCGCTGCAGCGCGTAGTTGCCGAGCACCATCAGCCGGGGGATGTGGTGCACCCAGGCCCGATCCCGCACCCCGGCGAGCACGTCGGAGAGGCAGTGCGCGTCGACCGCGTCGGCGTCCAGGTCGTTCCACCAGGCCGGCAGCGAGCGGCGCGCGCCCAACTCATTGCTGTTGCGCCAGGTCGGCTCGAAGTACCAGTAGGTGTGCCAGATGTAGTCCCGCCAGCCGAGGATCTGCCGGACGAAGCCCTCCACGCTGGCCAGCGGCGCGCCCTCCGTGCGGTACGCCTGCTCGGCGCCGCGGACCGCCTCAAGCGGGTCCAGCAGGCCCAGGTTGAACGAGGACGAGAGCATGCTGTGCGCCAGCCACGGGTCGGTGGAGAGCATCGCGTCCGAGTACGGGCCGAACGCCGCGAGCCGGTGCCGGAGGAAGTGCCGCAGCCGGGCGTTGGCCTCCTTGATGGTGGCCGGGAAACGGCGGGGGCCGTCCCGCCCGACGAACCGGATCCCCTCCCGCTCCCAGCGGTCCAGGTCGGCCCGGACCTCGGCGTCGACGTCGTCCTCCTTCGGCATCGGCGGAGCCGGGACGTCGACCTTCCCGTTCTTCGGCGGCGGTTCCCGGTTCTCGACGTCCAGGCTCCACCGGCCCCCGACCGGCTCGTCCCCCTCGACGAGCACGCCGTGGTGCTGCCGGGCGAACCGGTAGAACGCCTCCATCCGCAGCGCGCCGCGCCGGTCGTCCGCCCAGTCGGCGAAGTCCGCCAGGCTGGTCACGTAGCCGCGCGCCGGCAGCACGGTGACCCCGTCCCGGTTGCGGACGAACTTCAGCGCCCGCCGGGAGGTGGGGTGGCAGACCTCCAGCGGCTCGCGCACCTTCTGCAGCGCCTGCCCGTACGTCTCGGCGCGCAGGAAGATCGCCTGCTCACCGAGTTCGGCGGCGCGGTGCCGCAGCGCGGAGAGGATCAGGTGGGCCTTCTGCCGGTGGTAGGCGCGGCGCCGGAAGACCGCCTTCGACTCGATCAGCAGGACCCGTTGCTTCCGGTCGTCGAGGAAGTGCGGCCCCAGCTGATCGGCGAACAACCAACGCCGCGACATGTCCCGATTGTGAACCCTCCGCCGGTTATGCGACCGTCCGAAACGAAGGCTTTATGTATTCGAGACCGTGCGGAGCGTGACGGTCAGGACCGGTCCGGCGTGATGATCTGCTGGCGCAGCGTGTCCAGCAGGGCGGCGCTGTCCTGCACCGACAGTCGCGTGAACACGGCGGTGACGAGGCTGCCGTGGTCGACCGAGGTGCAGACCACCACCGTGTCGCCGTCGGCGCGACCGACCGCGCAGCGCTCGTACCGGCCCCGGACGTGGGTCTCCACCGGCACCGCGGGGTCGAGCGCGTACCCCTCCTGCAGGCGAGCCAGCTCGGCCTTCGCGTCGGACTCCGGGCTGAACCGGAAACCCGTACCGCCGAGGACCGTCACCCGCTTGCCGTCGTCGGTGGCGTAGACGCCCGCGAAGGTGTCCTCGGCGAGCAGGTGCGCCTGGCGGACCTCGGTCTTCAACCGCTCGGCGGTGGCCTGGCTGCGCTCGTCCTGGCGCAGCCGCAGGCCAGACACCTGGTCGGGCAGCGCCGCGCTGGCCGGGTACTGGGTGGACATCGGCTGGAGCCACCAGAACGGGACGCCGCAGCAACAGACGAGGGTGAGCAGCAGGAGCCACGGCCAGCGGCGCCGGCGGCGGACCGGGACCGGGACGTACCCCTTCGGCGCCCGCCAGTCCGGCGGCGGGGCGACCGGCGGCGGGGCCGACCCGCGGCGCTGCTTCGGCGGCCGGGCCGGCGCGGCTGGCGGCGGGGACACCGGCGCCGGCGGCGGCGACACCGGACGGGCGGCGACCGGCGGGCCGGGTGGTGGGGCGACCGGCGGCGCCGGATAGGGGAGCGGGTGCGGCTGTGCGGGGTAGGGGAGCGTCGGCGGCAGAGCCGGGAAGTCGGCGGAGCGCAGCTCCCAGCCGCTGGTGTCGGCGCCCGCCCACGGGTCGACGGGGACCTGGTGCTCCGGCGCGGGGGGCGGTGGGACCGGGGTCGGCTCGGCCGACTCGCCCCAGCTGCGCTTGCGGGGCGGTGGCGGCGGGACGGCCGCGGAGCCGCTCCACCGGGGGGCCGCCGGCTCCGGCCGGGTCTCCACCCGGGTCGGGTCGGGCTGGTTCGCCACCCGGGTCGGGTCGGGCCGCGCCGTCGGTGACGCCGGCTCGGTGCGGGTCGGGACGGTGGCGGAGCCGCGGGCCGGAATGACGGGTGCCGGGGCGGCGGCCTCCGCCGCGTCGCCCGGTGCGTCGGGTGAGGTGGCCCCGGCGATCGTCGCCGGGTCGTCGCCGGTACCGGCCGCCGCGTCGCCGTCGCCGGACGGGGCATCCGCGCCCGTCACGGTCGGGGTGTCGGGACCGGTGTCCCGGGACCCGTCGTCGGCGTCCCGGGCCTCGCCGCCGACGGCCGGCGGGTCCACGCCGTCGGCGGCCGGGGCGTCGGTGGGCGGCGTGGGGCTGCCGTCCGGGGCCGTGGGTGGCCCGTCAGACGGCGGTACGGGCTCGTCGGTGACCGCCGGATCCCGGTCCCGGCCCGTGACCGGGGTGCCCCCGTCGGCCGGCCGGTCTGCTCCCGGCTGCGGCTGCGGCATCGCGGCAATCTCCTCTCGCGCCGGTTGCGAGGTTAGTACCGGCACGCCACCGCCGCCCAACCCGCCCGCCGCCGGGAGGGACGGCCGGGGGGCGACCGGCCGGACCGGACCCGGGTCAGGCCGGGTGCTCTACCTGTTCAGCGGCGCGCTGGGCTGGTTCGTCAGCCCGCTGCTCGGGGTGATCGGCATCGTGGTCATGATCCTCTATCACGCGCTGACCAGCGAGGGCGTACGTCGGCGGTGGCCGCACCGTCGGGCGGTCCGCCGCTGACCACCGGCGGTCCGGTTCCTCCCGGCATGGGCGGCCGGCCGGCGGGCGGTGCGGCGCGGCGCCCGGCGGCCGGGCGCGTACCCTTGGGCATCATGAGTGTCCCGTCCACGACGCCGCGCCCCGCTGCGGCGAATTCCGTCTGGCCCCAGCTTGAGCCGCTGCTGCCCCAGGTGACCAAGCCCATCCAGTACGTCGGTGGCGAGCTGGGCGCGGTGGTCAAGGACTGGGACGCCGCGACCGTGCGCTGGGCGCTGATGTATCCCGACGCGTACGAGGTGGGCCTGCCCAACCAGGGCGTGCAGATCCTCTACGAGGTACTCAACGAGCTGCCCGACGTGCTCGCCGAGCGGACGTACGCGGTCTGGCCGGACCTGGAGAAGCTGATGCGCGCCCACGGCGTGCCGCAGTTCACCGTCGACGCGCACCGCTCGGTCCGCGACTTCGACGTGTTCGGCGTCTCGTTCTCCACCGAGCTGGGCTACACGAACCTGCTCACCGCGATCGACCTGGCCGGCATCCCGATGCTCGCCGCCGACCGGACCGACGCCGACCCGGTGATCGTGGCCGGCGGCCACGCCGCGTTCAACCCGGAGCCGATCGCCGACTTCATCGACGCCGCCGTGCTCGGCGACGGCGAGGAGGCGGTCCTGGAGATCACCACGATCGTCCGGGAGTGGAAGACCGAGGGTTCGCCGGGCGGCCGGGACGAGCTGCTGCTGCGGCTGGCCCGCACCGAGAGCGTCTACGTGCCGCGCTTCTACGACGTGGACTACCTGCCCGACGGCCGGATCCAGCGGGTCGTGCCGAACCGCCCGGACGTGCCGTTCCGGGTGCACAAGCGCACGACGATGGACCTGGACGCCTGGCCGTACCCGAAGAAGCCGCTGGTGCCACTCGCCGAGACGGTGCACGAGCGGTACGCGGTGGAGATCTTCCGGGGCTGCACCCGGGGCTGCCGGTTCTGCCAGGCCGGCATGATCACCCGCCCGGTGCGGGAGCGGTCGATCACCACCGTCGGGCAGATGGTGCGCGAGGGGCTGGAGTTCTCCGGCTTCTCCGAGGTGGGTCTGCTGTCGCTCTCCTCGGCGGACCACTCCGAGATCGGCGACATGTGCTCCGGCCTGGCCCAGCAGTACGAGGGCACCAACGTCTCGCTCTCGCTGCCGTCGACCCGGGTGGACGCGTTCAACATCGACCTGGCGCAGGAGCTGTCCCGCAACGGCCGGCGGACCGGGCTGACCTTCGCCCCGGAGGGCGGGTCGGAGCGGATCCGCAAGGTGATCAACAAGATGGTGTCGAAGGAAGACCTCATCCGCACCGTGGTCACCGCGTACACCAACGGCTGGCGGCAGGTGAAGCTGTACTTCATGTGCGGCCTGCCCACCGAGACGGACGAGGACGTCCTGGAGATCGCCGACATGGCGCACGAGGTCATCAAGGCCGGCCGTGCCGCCACCGGCAGCAAGGACATCCGCTGCACGGTCTCCATCGGCGGGTTCGTGCCGAAGCCGCACACTCCGTTCCAGTGGGCCGCGATGGAGCGGCCGGAGGTCATCGACCACCGGCTCAAGATCCTCAAGCAGGCCATCAACTCGGACCGCTCGCTGGGCCGGGCGATCGGCTACCGGTACCACGACGGCGAGCCGTCCCTGATCGAGGGCCTGCTCAGCCGCGGTGACCGCCGGGTCGGCACGGTGATCCGCAAGGTCTGGGAGAACGGCGGCCGGTTCGACGGCTGGAGCGAGCACTTCTCGTACCAGCGCTGGGTGGACGCCGCCGCCGAGATGCTGCCGGCCTTCGGCGTGGACCTGGACTGGTACACCACCCGGGAGCGCGACCAGCTGGAGGTCCTGCCATGGGACCACCTGGACTCCGGCCTGGACAAGGACTGGCTCTGGCAGGACTGGCAGGACTCGCTGTCGGAGTACGAGCAGGACGACTGCCGGTGGACCCCGTGCTTCGACTGCGGCGTCTGCCCGTCGATGGACACCGAAATCCAGATCGGCCCCACCGGCAGGAAGCTCCTGCCGCTGACGCCGATCGGCGGTTCCGGCCTGAAGGTCCCGTCCGGCGCCCCGCAGTGACGCCCCGGGGCGGGCGGCGTGCCGCCCGCCCCGTTCCGGTGATCATGAAGTTATTGTCACGGACACGGCATGTCGCCGGTGACACCTTCATGATCAGCCGGTTCTGAGACCGAGGAGCACGACGATCAGTAAGAAACCACAGCCGGAGGGCGGGCAGGCGCCGATCGTCCAGCGCGTCCGGATCCGGTACGCCAAGCGTGGACCGTTGCGGTTCACCTCGCACCGGGACTTCGCCCGGGCCTTTGAGCGCGCCCTGCGCCGGGCCGGCGTACCGATCGCCTTCTCCCAGGGCTTCACCCCGCACCCCAAGATCTCGTACGCCAGTGCCGCCCCCACGGGGGTGGCCAGCGAGGCCGAGTACCTGGAGATCGGGCTCCGCGAGCCGGTCGACCCGGCCCAGCTGCGGGCCGCGCTGGACGCCGCGCTCTCGCCGGGGCTGGACGTGCTCGACGCGGTGGTGGCCGGGGGTGGCAGCCTGGCCGACCGGATCGAGGCGTCGCACTGGCGGATCGAGCTGCCCGAGGTCGACCCGGCGGTGCTGGCCAGCGCGGTGGCTGCCTTCACCGCCGCCGAGGAGATCCAGGTCGAGCGGATGACCAAGCAGGGGCGGCGTACCTTCGACGCCCGTGCGGCGGTCATCAGCATCGATGCCCTTCCCGCGTCCGAGACGCCATCCGGGGCGTCGGCCGTACCGTGTGCGATACTCGAACTGGTCGTGCGGCAGGTCACCCCGTCCGTACGACCCGATGACGTCCTTTCCGGCCTCCGCGTGGTGGCCGACCTGGAGCCGCCGGTCTCCCCGAGGGTGATCCGGCTGGCACAGGGCACGTTGACCGCGCAGGGCGAGATCGTGGATCCGTTGGATGCGGACCGCGACGGGGCAGCCATCGGTGAACACTGACCGACGGTCAGTGTTCTAAGCAGGCAGACTTCGGCGGTCGCGCACCTCGCGCGCCCGGCGGAAACACTTTTGCGGCGACCCTGCGTGGCAGCGCTCACCCGCGCCCGGGGCAGCCAGAACTGGAGAACGTCCATGCTCGAGAACGAGCCCGAGGGCGGCGAACGGACCGGGTCACAGCCGGCCGGCGAGACCGCCGACACCAGCACCACCGGCACGCCCGAGGCCGCGCCCGCCCCGCGTAAGCGGGCCAGCCGGCGCCGGGTCGCCCCGCTCAACCAGCCGGAACAGACCGACGCGCCGGTCGAGGCGTCCACCGCGCCCGGCTCGACCGCCGGCGAGCCCCACCAGGCGGAGGTGTTCGCCCCGATCGCGGGCGAGCTGGAGCCCGCCCCGAAGACCACCCGTCGCCGCCGGAAGGCGACCACCGCCAAGGCGGCCGAGGAGCCCGTGGTGGCCACCGGCGCCGAGGAGACCTCCGCGGAGGTCCTTCCCCCGGTCAAGGTGACCCGCACCCGGCGTCGCAAGGCCGTCCCGCCGGCCGCCGAGACTCCGGCCGTCGAGGCCGAGGCCGGCCCCGCCGGCGCGCCCGAGGCCGCCACCCCGGCGGCCGGGCCGACGGTCGAGCCGCACGCCGTCGCCGAGCCGCAGGCGGACGCCGGGCCGACGCTGGCCGAGGAGGCCCCGGCCGAGGAGGCCGAGGAGGAGACCGCCGCCGAGGAGGCCGCCGCGCAGGACGCGCGGCGGACCCCGGTGTCGGAGGCAGCCGGCGAGCCGACCCCGACCCCGTCGGGCGCCGCCGTGTTCCCGCCGGCCGCCGAGGCCGGCCCCGCCCGGGTCCAGGAGCCGACCGGCGACGTCGCGCCCGGCGCGGCCGTGCCGGGCGGCACTGAGCCGCCGGCCGAGCAGCCGGAGCCGCGTACCCGCCGGCGCCGAGCCGCCCTCGCCGCGCCGACGGTGCTCTTCATGCCGCCGCAGCCGGAGGAAGCGCCGGTCGTCCGGGTCACCGCGCCCGCGCCCGCGCCGGCCGCCGAGGAGCCGGCCGAGGAGCCCGTCGAGACCGGCCGTCGCCGTCGGCGCGGCCGTCGCGAGGTGGAGCCGGTCGAGGTCGAGGTCGAGGTCGACGAGGAGCCCGCCGTCGAAGCCGAGGAGATCGGCGAGGCGGAGGACGAGGACGAGGAGTCGGCCGCGGCCCGTCGCCGCCGCCGTCGCGGCCGCCGGGGTCGTGGCCGGGGCAAGGGCGGCGCGGAGGACCTCGAGGACGAGGAGGCCGAGGAGGCCGTCCGGGCCGAGAGCGCCGAGGCCGAGGCCGAAGAGGCTGAAGAGGCCGAGGAGGCCGAGGAGGCCGAGGACGAGGAGGGCGAGGGCGAAGGGCTGACCCGGCGCCGGCGCCGCCGCCGTCGTCGGGGTGCCGGTGAGGTCGAGGGGGCCGCCGAGGACGGCGTGCCCACCGTGGTCAAGATCCGCGAGCCGCGCAAGGCCGTCGACGAGGTGCAGGGCGTCTCCGGCTCCACCCGGCTGGAGGCCAAGCGGCAGCGCCGCCGGGACGGCCGGGAGCAGCGGCGTACCCGGCCGCCGATCCTCAGCGAGTCGGAGTTCCTGGCCCGCCGGGAGGCGGTCGACCGGGTGATGGCGGTCCGCCAGCGCGGTGACCGTACCCAGATCGCGGTCCTCGAGGACGGCGTCCTGGTCGAGCACTACGTCACCCGCAACTCGTCGGCGACCATGGCCGGCAACGTCTACCTGGGCAAGGTGCAGAACGTCCTGCCCAGCATGGAGGCGGCCTTCGTCGACATCGGGCGCGGCCGCAACGCCGTGCTGTACGCCGGCGAGGTCAACTGGGACGCCACCGGCCTGGAGGGGCGGGCCCGCTCGATCGAGCAGGCACTGCGCTCCGGCGACTCGGTGCTGGTGCAGGTCACCAAGGACCCGATCGGGCACAAGGGCGCCCGGCTGACCAGTCACATCGCGCTCTCCGGCCGGCACCTGGTGTACGTGCCCAACGGCAACGCCTCCGGCATCAGCCGGAAGCTGCCGGACACCGAGCGCAAGCGGCTGCGGGACGTGCTCAAGAAGCTGGTCCCGGACGGCGCGGGCGTGATCGTGCGTACCGCCGCCGAAGGGGCGAGCGAGGACGAGCTGGCCCGCGACGTCAAGCGGCTCCAGGCGCAGTGGGAGGACATCCAGGCCAAGGCGGCCGAGGGCGGCGCCCCGGTGCTGCTCTACGAGGAGCCCGACCTGGTCATCCGGGTCGTCCGGGACCTGTTCAACGAGGACTTCCGCGACCTGGTGATCGAGGGCGAGCAGTCCTACGACATGGTCGAGTCGTACCTGTCGCACGTCTCGCCGGACCTGGTCGCCCGGCTGCGCCGGTACGCCGGCACCGCCGACGTCTTCGCCGAGTACCGGATCGACGAGCAGATCCTCAAGGGGCTCGACCGCAAGGTCTTCCTGCCCTCCGGTGGGTCGCTGGTGATCGACCGCACCGAGGCGATGACCGTCATCGACGTCAACACCGGCAAGTACACCGGCTCCGGGGGCAACCTGGAGGAGACGGTCACCCGGAACAACCTGGAGGCGGCCGAGGAGATCGTGCGGCAACTGCGGCTGCGCGACATCGGCGGCATCGTGGTGATCGACTTCATCGACATGGTGCTGGAGTCGAACCGGGAGCTGGTGCTGCGCCGGCTCACCGAGTGCCTGGGCCGGGACCGGACCAAGCACCAGGTCACCGAGATCACCTCGCTCGGCCTGGTGCAGATGACCCGCAAGCGGATCGGCGCGGGCCTGCTGGAGGCGTTCAGCGAGCCCTGCGAGTGCTGCAAGGGCCGCGGTGTGATCATCCACACCGAGCCGGTGCCGGAGAAGCCGCGCTCGGGCGCCAACGTGGGGGAGAAGGTCAAGGCGGTCGCCTCGGCCGTCACCGCCGCCCCCGCCGCCGAGCAGGGCGGCACCGCGTCGTCCCGGCGCCGGGCCCGCAAGGCCGCCACCCCGGAGAAGACCGTGGCCGAGGTGACCGAGACCGCCGACGAGGTGGCGCAGACGGAGGCCGAGTACCACGACACGATGGGCTACGACCTCTCCCGGTACCAGGCCGAGACGCCGGCCGCCCCGGCGGTGGCCGACGCCCAGGAGGGCGAGTCGGCCCGGCTGGCCGCAGCGGACGACCCGGACGCGGTCGGCGACGGCGACGCCGAGGACGAGGGCACCGAGGGTGGCACCGGCCGACGGCGGTCCCGTCGCGGCGGCGCCCGGCGGCGTACCCGGCCGTGAGGCGCTGACCTGCGCGACGTGTGACAGGGCCCCTTCCCCGGCAACACTGTCCGGTGGGAGGGGCCCTGCCGTGTGTCTGCCTGGCCGCGCCGCCGAGGCGGCCCTGGCGCGCTGGCGGGACGCGCTGCGGCTGCAGTCGGGGCAGGCGACCGACCCGCGGCTGAGGACGCTGCTGGCTGGCCTGGCCACCGAGGTCGACCGGCCTGGGCACCGAGGTCGAGAAGATCGACACGGCGGATTTCGACCGCCTCCGGCAGCGTCTCGACGCGCTCTGCCCGCGCTGACCAGCGGGCCCGGTTTGGGGGCCGGCCGGTTCATGGCGTACTCTTTCCTGCGGCGCACTTTGGTGTGCCGAGTTCCCGCGTGCCCGCGCCGCCGGTGTCACTGCTACCCGGCGAGTCGCCGTGGGAACGACCGCCAGCAGCCTCAACGACAGGGAGTCCGCCTCCGATGTACGCGATCGTCAAGACCGGCGGCAAGCAGTACAAGGTCGCCGAGGGCGACGTGATCGAGGTCGAGAAGCTCACCGGTGCCCCCGGTGACGCGGTGAAGCTCACCGCGGTGCTCCTCGTCGACGGTGACGACCTGGTGACCGACGCGGCGAAGCTTGCCAAGGTCGCGGTGTCCGGCGAGATCGCCGCGCACACCAAGGGCCCGAAGATCCGGATCCACAAGTTCAAGAACAAGACCGGCTACCACAAGCGCCAGGGTCACCGCCAGCCGCTGACCCAGGTCAAGGTGACCGGCATCTCCAGCGGGAAGTAGGTCGTCCTCCAATGGCTCACAAAAAGGGTGCGTCCAGCTCGCGTAACGGTCGTGACTCCGCGGCCCAGCGACTCGGCGTGAAGCGCTTCGGTGGTCAGGTCGTCAGCGCGGGTGAGATCCTCATCCGTCAGCGTGGCACCAAGTTCCACCCCGGTGACCTGGTCGGCCGTGGCGGCGACGACACGCTGTTCGCGCTGTCCGCCGGCTCGGTCCAGTTCGGCACCAAGCGTGGTCGCAAGACCGTCAGCATCGTGCCGCAGCAGTAGTTCGAAGGCGTTGCGGGCCGTGGACCTCGGGTCCCGGCCCGCTTCGTTTTTTCTCACGCGGGGTGGACCTCGCTGGAAGGATTGGCGTCGTGACGACGTTCGTTGACCGGGTCGTCCTGCACATGCAGGCCGGCGACGGCGGGCACGGCTGTGCCTCGATCCACCGGGAGAAGTTCAAGCCCTTCGGCGGCCCGGACGGGGGCAACGGCGGGCACGGCGGCAGCGTCTCGCTGGTGGTGGACCCGCAGGTGACCACGCTGCTGGACTTCCACTTCCGTCCGCACCTCAAGGCCGAGAACGGCAAGGGGGGCGCCGGCTCCAACCGGGACGGGGCCAACGGCCACGACCTGCTGATCAAGGTGCCCAACGGCACGGTGGTGCTGAGCCCCGACGGCGAGGTGCTGGCCGACCTGGTCGGCGCCGGCACCACGTTCGAGGCGGCCCGCGGCGGGCGCGGCGGTCGGGGCAACGCCTCGCTGGCCAACGCCCGGCGCAAGGCTCCCGGCTTCGCCGAACTGGGCGAGCCCGGCGACCGGCTGGACGTGGTGCTGGAGCTGAAGAGCGTCGCGGACGTCGGCCTGGTCGGTTTCCCGTCGGCCGGCAAGTCGTCGTTGATCTCGGTGATCTCCGCCGCGAAGCCGAAGATCGCCGACTACCCCTTCACCACCCTGGTGCCGAACCTGGGCGTGGTCCGGGTCGACAACCACACCTTCACCGTCGCCGACGTGCCGGGCCTGATCCCCGGCGCGGCGACCGGCAAGGGGCTGGGGCTGGAGTTCCTCCGCCACGTCGAGCGCTGCGCCGTGCTGGTGCACGTGGTCGACACCGCGACGCTGGAGCCGGGCCGCGACCCGCTGGCCGACATCGACACCATCGAGGCCGAGCTGAGCGAGTACGGCGGCCTCGCCGACCGGCCCCGGTTGGTCGCGCTCAACAAGATCGACGTGCCGGACGGGCGGGACCTCGCCGACATCGTCCGGCCGGACCTGGAGGCGCGGGGCTTCCGGGTCTTCGAGGTCTCCACGGCCACCCGCGAAGGGCTCAAGGAGCTGATGTTCGCGATGGCGGAGGTGGTCGAGCAGGCCCGCCTCGCCGCGCCGCCGGCCGAGCCGACCCGGATCGTCATCCGCCCGAAGGCGGTCGACGACGCCGGCTTCACCATCGAGGCGGAGGAGGACGGCTCCTTCACCGTGCGGGGCGTCCGGCCGGAGCGTTGGGTCCGGCAGACGAACTTCGAGAACGACGAGGCCGTCGGCTTCCTGGCCGACCGGCTCGCCCGCCTGGGGGTCGAGGAGAAGCTGGCGAAGGCCGGCGCCAAGCCGGGCGACCTGGTGCGGATCGGCGAGCGGGAGTTCGACTGGCAGCCCACCCTCTACGCCGGCGTCGACTTCGTCCCGGGCAGCCGGGGCACCGACATCCGGCTGGAGGAGAAGTCGACCCGCGCCTCGGCGGCGGAGCGGCTGGAAGCCCGCAAGGCCCGCCGGCGCCGCGAGGACGAGCTGGCGGGCGCCCCGCAGGAGGGCCTCGACGTCGACATGGACGACGACGAGGACTGGGAGTAGCCCGCTCCGTCGGTGCGGGGTCGTTGGCCGGAAACCTCCGCGAAATCCGCTCGGCTTAGCGTGACGGGATGTTGATCGAATCCCGTCCCGCCACCGATCCGGAGATCGCCGCCCTGGTCACCGCCCAGCAGCGCGAGCTGCGGGAGGCCGACGGCGGGCTGGACGGTCAGGCGACGCTCACCCACGACGACATCCACTACCTGGTGGCGGTGGTCGGCGGGCGGGCCGTCGGCTGCGGCGGCGTCCAGGCCCTGGCCGCCGACACCGGCGAGCTGAAGCGGATGTACGTGCGTCCGGCGTACCGGGGGCGGGGCATCGCCCGGCAGTTGCTGGCCGCGCTGGAGGAACTGGCCTTCCAGCGCGGACACACCGTGGTCTGCCTGGAGACGGGGACGTACCTGCCGGCCGCGATCGGGCTCTACACCTCGTGCGGGTACGAGCCCATCCCGGTGTACGGCGAGTACGTGCACAACCCGTACAGCGTCTGCTTCGCCAAGCGGTTGCCCGTCGCGGCCTGAGCCGCGCTCAGGCGCCGGTCTCGGCGTGCGCGGCGGTGACCGGCTTCGACTCGGGGCTGGCGTGCTGCCGGAGCACGATGCTGAGCAGGATCAGCACGCCCACGGCGAGGAACTCGCTCTGCCAGTTCTGCATCGACTGGAACCAGAAGTCGCTGGTGCCCAGGAACTGCCAGGCGCCGATCGGGGTGGCGCCGCTCTCCAGCGCCTGCTCCTCGTTGTACGCCGCCACGCCGCCGAGCACGTGCCCGAGGAACGAGCCGGTGAAGATCATCAGCAGCGCGATGGAGAGGCTGTTGCGGTAGACGGCGAGCGGGAACCCGCCGACCCGCACCGGCCAGGGGGAGTCCGGCGTGGCCCGGCGGGCGTCATCCTCGGGCCGGTCGGTCTGCCCCTCGGGCTTCGACTCGGCCGAGCCCTTCTGCACCAGGTACGCGGTGAGCAGCACGTAGCCGCCCATCTGGAGGAACTCCGACTCCCAGTTCTCGAAGACCGCTTCGGCGAAGTGCCCGGTGCCGAGGTACGCCCACCAGCTCAGCGGAGTCGCGCCGGACTGGGTCAGCTCCTCGTTGTGCACCTGCCAGCCGAACACGCTCTGCAACGTCAGGAAGACCAGGAACGCGCCGAGCATGGCGACCGTGAGCGCGTTCTCCCGCAACCACCGTGGCATCGCAGGACCTCCTCGTCCGTCGGGTCACCCCCCGTGGTGACTCTCCGTTGCCCCCGGCAAGGATTCGGCAAACGCCGCCCCCGGTGTGTCCGGTCACGGACCACCCGACCGGGTGAGGGCGCGGGTCAGGGCCGGTCGAGCGGGTTGTCCAACCGGCCGCCGGTGCCGACGTCGTTGGAGAGCAGCAGCCCCGCCGTGAGCATGCCGAAGCCGAGGAACAGGTGCAGCCAGTTGTCCGCGTCGTTGAGCGGCACGAAGTTGACCGCGGTCTCCAAGTCGATCGCGAAGCCGTAGAGCCAGAGGCCCAGGTAGGCGACGCCGCCGCCGGCCAGGAACAGCCGCGCCCCGGCGACCCGGCGGGCGAGCACCAGCCCGGCCAGGCCGAAGAGCAGGTGCAGCAGGTTGTGCAGGATCGACACCTGGAACAGGCCGAGCAGCTTCGCCTCCGAGTGGTGCCCGGCGAAGGTCAGGTCACCGTAGTGCGTGGTGACACCCGGGATGAACCCGAGCACGCCGAGCAGGACGAAGACGGCGGCCACCGCGGCGGCGACCGCCTTGATCCGGGGCTTCCGGCCGGCCGGGGCGCGTCCGCGCACGTCACGTGCCATCGCTGTCACCTCCGTGGAGCAGCCGCCGCCCGGGACCGGACGACCCTCCATTGTGTGATCGTGACGGGGCGCCTCCGCAGAGAAATGACGAATCAGGCATGGACCCGACAACCGGGGGTAGGTCAAAGGACACGTCGACAACACGTCGGTGTGATCCCCCCCAGCACAACCGCTACGACCATCCGAGCGGAAGGGTAATCATGACTTACGATCTCTCACCCACGTCCTCCACGCGGCAGGAGTCGAACAACGGCGGTGGCGTCCGCGACCAGGCCCGCCAGGTCGGCTCGGAGACCGCGAACGCGGGCGGCGCGGTCGCCCAGACCGCCAAGGAGCAGGGCCAGGAGGTGGTGGGCGAGGCGAAGCGCCAGGCCCGCAACCTCTACGGCGAGGCCCGCTACCAGGTCGCCGCCCAGACGAGCCAGCAGCAGCAGCGCGCGGCCGGTGGGCTCCGGTCGCTGGCCGAGGAGATGCGCTCGATGGCGCAGAACAGCGGCCAGTCCGGCCCGGTCAGCGAGCTGGCCCACCAGGCCGCCGACCGGGTGCACGGCGTGGCCGGCTGGCTGGAGCAGCGCGAGCCCGGCGACATCCTCCGCGAGGTGAAGACCTACGCCCGCCGCAACCCGGGCACCTTCCTGATCGGCGCCGCCGTTCTCGGCGTGCTCGCCGGCCGGCTGACCAAGAACATCGCCGCCGCCGGTGACGAGCACGGCACCGCCCAGCGGGCGTACGGCACCGGCTACGACCCGGACCGGACCGCGGTCATCCCGACCTCGCGCGCCGTGCCGGATCAGGTGCCGCCGGGCGGCTACCTCGACCCGACGCCGGGCAGCTACGCCGACCCGCAGACCAGCTACGCCGAGCCGGGCGGCTACACCGACCCGACCCGCGGCGGCTACGCCGAGCCGCAGACCGGCACCGGCCAGCCGTTGCCGCCGGTGAGCCAGACCGACCCGCTGCCGGGCGTGCCGTCGAGCGGTGTCACCCGTCCGTGAGCGGCCGATCCGTCAGAAGGGAGGCGACGGCATGACCATGCCGACGCAGGGGTCCGGACTCGACTCCGGTTATCAGCCGGAGGCGGGCGCCCCGCACACCGCGGACGAGGTCCGGCAGAGCTCCATCGGTGAGCTGATGCGCCAGGTGACCACCGACCTGTCCACGCTGATGCGGCAGGAGGTCGAGCTGGCCAAGGCGGAGATCCGCCAGGAGGGCAAGAAGGCGGGCAAGGCCGCCGGGCTCTTCGGCGGCGCCGGCTTCGGCGGCTACATGGTGGCGCTCTTCCTCTCGATCGCGCTCTGGGCCGGGCTGTCCAACGTGATGGACGCCGGCTGGGCCGCGCTGATCGTGGCCGTCATCTGGGCGGTCATCGCCGCGGTCCTCTACTCCATGGCCAAGAAGAACGCCGAGCGCATTCGCGGCCTCAAGCAGACCAACGACAGCGTGCAGCGCATCCCCGACGCGCTCAAGCCGCACCCGGAGGGAGTCACCCGATGAGCACCGACCCCGCCCAGATCCGCCGGGAGATCGAGGCCACCCGTAACAGCCTGAGCTCCGACGTGGACGCGCTGGCGTACAAGGTCAGCCCGGGCCGCATCGTCGACGACCGCAAGCAGCGGGCGCGCAACGCGCTCCAGAATGTGAGGGACAAGGTCATGGGAACCGCCTCGGACTACGGTCACCACACCGGTGACGCCGCCCACTCGGTGGCCGACCACGCCTCCTCGGCGGCCGCCACCGTCGGCGACAAGGCGCACGCCGCCGCCTCCACCGTCGGCGACGCCGCCCAGCGGGCCCCGCAGGTACTGCGGGAGAAGTCCGAGGGCAACCCGCTGGCCGCCGGCCTGATCGCGTTCGGGGCCGGCATGCTGGTCTCCTCGCTGATCCCGGCCACCCGCCGCGAGCAGCAGGTGGCCACGCAGGTCAGGGAGCGGGCCGGCGAGCACGCCGGCACGGTGAAGGAGAAGCTGGGCGAGGTGGCCAGCGAGCTCAAGGAGGAGCTGCGCGAGCCGGCGCAGCACGCCACCGAGTCGGTGAAGTCCACCGCCCAGGACGCGGTCCACGCGGTCAAGGACGACACGAAGTCGGCCGCCCAGGACGTCAAGGAGACCGCGCAGCAGTCCCGCGACCAGGTCCGGTACTGACCCCGTTCCTCGTACGCCGCAGCTCGCGGCCACGCCCGGCACCCGCCGGGCAGGCCGCGAGCTGTCGCGTGGGCGGACCTCGCCGTCAGGCGCGCGGCCGGCCCCCGGGGCAGCCGTCGGCCTCCACCCAGAGCCGCAGCTCGCCGGGGCCGCCGCGGGCCAGCCGGCGGCGCAGGGCGCGCGGGGAGTGCGCGGCGTCGCGGAGCCGGGCGCCGGCGTAGGGGACCCCGCCGCGCAGCCGCCGGCCCAGCGCCAGCCAGGAGCAGACCCCCCGTTCCAGGACCCAGAGCGGGGCGGCCAGCGCGGTGTGCGCCGGGAAGACCCGGGTGCCGCCGGCCCGGCGGCGGCCCAGCTCGGCCACCGCCACGGTCAGCGCGGCGGCCCGGAGCAGCAGCCCCGGGCGGCCGGCGGCGAGGGCGGCCAGCGCGCCGGGCAGCACCGCCAGCGAGGTCGCCAGCCGGACCGGTTGGGCCAGGTCGTCGTACGCCTGCCGGACCCGCTGCCCGCGGAAATGCGCGGCGGTCGGCGGCAGCCGGCGTACGTGCAGCCAGGCGGGGGTGGCGGTGGCCCCGCCGTACGCCCGCACGGTGCGGACCAGCTCCAGGTTCTCGAAGAGCACGTCGGGGTCGTAGCCGCCCATGGCGCGGAACGTGCTCCGGCGCACCGCCAGGGTGCCCGGCCAGTCCCCGCCGAACGCCCGGTTGAGCAGGATCCGGCCGGTGTCCCACCAGGCGTGCCAGGGCAGCGGGTCGAAGTGGTTCTGCGGCCGGACCAGGTCCACCCGGTCCAGCAGCTCGTGCACCGCGCGCAGCCCCGCCTCGTCGTACCGGACGTCGTCGTCGGCGATCACCACGTGCTCGTGCCGGGCCAGGGCCACCCCGGTCAGCACCCCCAGCACCTTGCCGTTGGCGCCGTGCAGCGCGGGATCGGGGCGGACGTGCCGGACCAGTTCCCGCCACGCGGCGGCGTGCCGGGCGAAGCGGTCCGGCGCGGAGCCGTCGACCACCGTCACGTCCACCCAGCCGGCGAGGGCGCGCAGATGATCGGTGAGCTCCGCCAGGCCGCTGTCCTCGGTCCAGCGCAGCGGCAGGACGTACTCGATCGGCAGGTGGGGGCGCGGCCGGGCGCCCGGCGCGGCGGCCGACCCGGCGAGGACCGGGGCGGCGGGCCCGGTGGCCGCGCGGAGCCGGTCGGTGACCGCGGGCGGGCGGGCGTCGGGGCCGCGGGCCGGGGCGCTCACGCCCCCGTCCCACGCCGGTAGACGGTGATGTGCTCGCGGCTGTCGTCGGTGAACGGCCGGGCGGTCCAGTCCGCCCACCGGCTCTCCCGGGTCATCCCGGCCAGCTGTGCCATCAGGTCCAGCTCGGCCGGCCACGCGTAGCGGTGGTTGGCCGGCAGCAGGTGCATCCCGTCGTCAGTCAGCCACACCTTGGTGGTGGTCATCCGCTGCTCGGCGGGGTGCAGCTCGGCCGCCTCCAGCAGCACCGCGTCCGGGGCCACCCGGATCGGGCGCAGCGCGCCCCCGGCGCGGAAGGCGCCCGGGTCGGGCACCCACGCCTCGATCACGAACCGGCCGCCGGGGCGCAGGTGCGCGGCGGCGTTACGGAAGCAGGCGACCTGGGCGGCCTGGTCCGGCAGCGCGAAGATCGTGTTGAAGGCGAGCAGCACCAGGCCGAACTCGCCGGGGGCCCGGGTGTGGGCGAAGTCGCCGACGGCCACCTCCACCCGGTTCCCGCCCGGCTTGGCCCGCAGCCGGTCCACCATCTCCGGCGATCCCTCCACCCCGGCGACCCGCAGCCCCCGCTCCAGCAGCGGCAGCGCCAGCCGGCCGGTGCCGATGCCGAACTCGCAGACGGGACCCCCGTCCGCCAGCGCCATCAGCCGGTTCACCGCGGTCTCCGGATCCAGGTGGCCGTACGCCTCGTCATAGACGTCGGCCGGGATGCGGCGGCCGTACTCGCTGGGGTCGAAGGCCAAGGTCGCCTCCCGGCGGAACAGGGGATCGGGTCTCCGCCGGGTGCCCGGAATTCCGCCCATCAAACCGCTTTGTCGTTTCGACGCCGCCACGCCGGGTAGCGCTCCGGGACGCGGGCGGTCCATCCCCGGACGCCCCGGTGGAGGAGACGTGATGACCAGCAACGGAACGAGGTGGGCGCTGGCGGGCGCCGCCACGGTGACCGCGGTCGGTGTCGGCCGGGTGGTCGCCCGACGGCGGCGTCGACACCAGCCGGATCGGGCGGGCGGCTGGTACGTCGTCCACCGGGGGATCACGGTGGACCGGCCGGTGGACGCCGTGATCGGCTTCTGGAGCGACCGGGAACGGCTGGACCGGGCACTTGCCGAGTGGGCGACCCTGGAACAGCTCGACGAGAACCGATGGCGCTGCGTGGCGCGCGACCCGGCCGGCGGGCGCACCGAGTGGCGGGCCGAAATCAGCGTCGACGGCCCCCGCCGGCTGAGCTGGCGGGTCACCCGCGGGCCGGTGATCCAGCAGGGGCAGGTCGAGCTGGTTCCGGCCCCGCAGGATCGGGGCACCGAGATCCGGGCCGAGCTGCGCTGGCGGTCCGGCCGGGTCCGCCGGGCGCTCGGGCTGACCACCCGCCGGGACCCGGACCGGGGGCTGCGGGACGCGCTGCGCCGGATCAAGTCGCTGATCGAGACCGGCCAGATGATCGACACCCGGCACGACCCGTCCGGGCGCAGCCCGAAGCAGGAGGCGGCGACCAACAAGGTCCGCGAGAAGCTGATGGCGGGAGGCCGGCCGTGAGGGCGCTGTGCTGGGAGGGCGTCGGCAAGCTCGCCGTCCGCGACGTGCCGGAGCCGCGGATCCGCGCCCAGGGCGACATCATCGTCAAGGTCCGGGCCAGCAGCGTCTGCGGCTCCGACCTGCACCTGATCAACGGCTACCTGCCGGCGATGCGGGAGGGCGACATCCTCGGCCACGAGTTCATGGGCGAGGTGGTGGAGACCGGCCCGAGCGTCCAGCGGCTCAAGGTGGGCGACCGGGTGGTGGTCGGCTCGGTGGTGGCCTGCGGCTCCTGCTGGTACTGCCGCACCGAGCAGTACTCGCTCTGCGACAACTCCAACCCGCAGCCGGTGATCCCGGAGAAGCTCTGGGGGCACTCGCCGGCCGGCATCCTCGGCTACTCGCACGCGGCCGGCGGCTACTCCGGCAGCCACGCCGAGTACATCCGGGTGCCCTTCGGCGACGTCGGCGCGTTCACCGTGCCCGACGGGGTGCCGGACGACTCGGTGGTCTTCGCCTCCGACGCGATGCCGACGGGCTGGATGGCCGCCGACTTCTGCGGACTGAAGGGCGGCGAGGTGGTGGCGGTCTGGGGCGCCGGCGGGGTGGGCCAGATGGCCGCCCGGGCCGCCCAGCTCCTCGGGGCCGGGCGGGTCATCGTCATCGACCGGCTGCCCGAGCGGCTGGGGACCGCCGCCGACCGGCTCGGCGTGGAGACCGTCAACTACGCCGAGACCGACGTGCTGGAGGCGCTGCGCGAGATGACCGCGGGCCGGGGGCCGGACGCCTGCATCGAGGCCGTCGGCATGGAGGCGCACGATGTGGGACCGACCTACGCGTACGACAAGGCGAAGCAGTCGGCCCGGCTGACCACCGACCGGCCCACCTCGGTACGCCAGGCGATCATGGCCTGCCGCAAGGGCGGCACGGTCAGCATCGTCGGCGTGTACGGCGGCCTGGTCGACAAGTTCCCGCTGGGCGCGGCGATGAACAAGGCCCTGGTGCTGCGGATGGGGCAGATGCACGCCCAGCGGTACATCCCGATGCTGCTCGACCGGCTCGCCGCCGGCGAGATCGACCCCGGCTACCTGGCCACCCACCCCATGTCCCTGGAGGAGGGCGCCCGCGGCTACGAGATGTTCGAGAAGAAGGAGGAGGGCTGCCTGCGTACCGTCCTGCACCCGAAGCGGTCCTGACCAGCGCGGTCGATTCGTTTGCGCATCGCGGGGGTAGTGCACTCGTCATGCCCGCGAACGAGGAGAACCCGTCCCGCGCGACCACCGCCGTCAGGGCGTTCGGCGGCAGCGGCGGTGCTCCTGGTGACCGCGGTCGACCGGCTGTTCAACCGGGCCACCGGCCGGCCGATGCCGCTGTGGCGGGGCCCGTCCGAGGAGGGCTGAGAGATGGTGGACCGGATCGCGGACCCGTGGGGGCCGCGCACCCCGTACGGGCCGGGTCAGCGGTGGCCGGTGCGGGTGGACAGTTTCCTCGCCGACGGCCACACCGAGGCCGACGTGCAGCGCTGGGTGCCGACGGCGTCCATCCTGCACTCCAACGGCGACGCGATGGACATCGCGGTGATCGACGATCGGATCGTCGGGGTCCGCGGCCGGGCCGGCGACCGGATCAACCACGGCCGGGTCGACCCTAAGGACCTGTACGGCTGGCAGGCCAACCACAGCCCGGACCGGCTGCGCCGCCCGCTGGTGCGGGAGGGCGACCGCCTGGTGGAGACCGACTGGGACACCGCGATGGGCCGGATCGTGGCCCGCTCGAAGGAGCTGCTGGACGGCCCGGGCGGCTGGGGGCACTTCGGCTTCTACACCAGCGGACAGCTCTTCCTGGAGGAGTACTACACGCTCGGCGTGATCGGCAAGGCCGGCCTCGGCACCCCGCACATGGACGGCAACACCCGGCTGTGCACGGCCACCGCCGCCGCGGCGATGAAGGCGTCCTTCGGCACCGACGGGCAGCCCGGCTCGTACACCGACGTGGACCACTGCGACGCGATCGCGCTGTGGGGGCACAACGTCGCGGAGACGCAGACGGTGCTCTGGATGCGGATGCTGGACCGGCGGCGCGGGCCGAACCCGCCGGCGATGCTCGCGGTCGACCCGCGCGCCACGCCGGTGGCCCGGGAGGCCGACGTGCACCTGGCGCTGCGCAACGGCACCAACATGGCGCTGCTCAACGGCCTGCTCCGGGAGCTGATCCACCGCGGCTGGTACGACGAGGAGTATGTCCGCGCCCACACGCTCGGCTTCGACGAGCTGTGCCGGGTGGTGGCGGACTACCCGGTCGCCAAGGTGGCGGAGATCTGCGATCTGCCGGCCCGGCAGATCGAGCAGGCGGCCGAGCTGCTGGGGCACTCGGAGCGGCTGCTCTCCACCGTGCTCCAGGGCTTCTACCAGTCCAACCAGGCCACCGCGGCGGCCTGCCAGGTGAACAACCTGCACCTGATCCGCGGCATGATCGGCCGGCCCGGCGCCGGGCTCTACCAGATGAACGGCCAGCCGACCGCGCAGAACAACCGGGAGTGCGGCGCCGACGGCGACCTGCCCGGCCTGCGCAACTGGGAGAACGAGGAGCACGTAGCGGAGCTGGCCCGGCTCTGGAACGTCGAGGTCGACACCATCCCGCATTGGGCGCCGCCGACCCACGCCATGCAGATCTTCCGGTACGCCGAGCAGGGCTCGATCAAGCTGCTCTGGATCTCCGCCACCAACCCGGCGGTCTCCCTGCCCGACCTGGTCCGGATCCGCCGGATCCTGGCGCAGCCGGAGCTGTTCGTGGTGGTGCAGGACCTGTTCCTGACCGAGACCGCCGAGCTGGCCGACGTGGTGCTGCCGGCGGCGACCTGGGGTGAGAAGACCGGCACCTTCACCAGCGTGGACCGGACCGTGCACATCTCCGAGAAGGCGGTCGAGCCGCCCGGCGAGGCCCGCGCCGACCTGGACATCTTCCTCGACTACGCGCGCCGGATGGACTTCCGCGACGCCGACGGCAACCCGCTGATCACCTGGACCGGGCCGGAGGAGGTGTTCGAGGCGTGGAAGGAGTGCTCGCGGGGCCGACCCTGCGACTACACCGCGATCACCTACGAGCGGCTGCGCTCCGGCGGCATCCAGTGGCCCTGCACCGAGGAGCACCCGGACGGCACCGAACGGCTCTACCCCGACGGGGTGTTCAACACCGACCCGGACTACTGCGAGTCGTACGGCCACGACCTGGCCACCGGGGCGGAGCTGCTGCCCGACGAGTACCGGGCCAAGGAGCCGGGCGGGCGGGCGTTCCTGCACGCGGCGCCGTACCAGCCGTCGCCGGAGGTGCCGAGCGAGGAGTATCCGCTGCTGCTCACCACCGGCCGCACCGTCTACCACTTCCACACCCGGACCAAGACCGGGCGGGCCACCCAACTGGTGCACGCCGCGCCGGAGAGCTGGGTGGAACTCAACCCGGCCGACGCCGGGCCGCTGGGCGTGGGGGAGGGGGACCTGGTCCGGATCGAGTCACCGCGCGGCGTCGTCCGCGCCCGGGCCCGGATCTGCGGGGTACGCCCCGGCGTGGTCTTCCTGCCCTTCCACTACGGCTACTGGGACGCCGCCGACGGTGCCGCACCCGGCCAGGGGCGGCACGACCGGGCGGCGAACGAGCTGACCATCACCGCCTGGGACCCCGTCTCCAAGCAACCGATCTTCAAGGTGGCCGCGGTCCGGGTGGTCAAGGAGGCCGACTCGGGCGGCCGGCCCGCGCCCGCGCCCACGGTCGGCGGCTCCGCGCCGCTGGACGGGGCGGGCATCCCGGCCACCGTCGGGGGACCGGCCGCCGAGGCACCGTCGAGGGGGGAGTGAGATGCACCTGGCGCACTATCTCGGGCTGCTGCACAAGGCCCAGGAACGCCTCGGTGACGCCTTCACCGAGGTCGGCGAGGCGCACCGGGAGGAGCCGGACGTCTTCCACACCTGCGAGAAGCTGGCCGCCCAGTGCCGGGGGCACGCGGGGAAGCTGGCCCCGTTCGCCCGCCGGTACGCCGAGGAAGCCCCGACGGAGCCGGACCGGCTGCACTCGCAGCTCTTCTCCGGCACCCGCACCGGCGGTCTCGGCCTGCTCCGCGACCTCCAGGACCTCTACCTGATGGCGGCGGAGTGCGACATCTGCTGGGCGGTGGTCGGCCAGGCCGCGTACGGGGCGCGGGACTCCGAACTGCTGACGGTGGTGAAGGCCTGCGAGCAGGAGACCGCGATGCAGCTGAAGTGGCTGCGGACCCGGATGAAGCAGGCCGCCCCCCAGGCGCTGGTGGTGGCGCAGTAGCCCGGCTCACCCGGCCGGACGGACGCCGTCGATGAGGAAGCCGCTCGGCGGCAGGGCAGGCATCCGGCGCAGGTTGACCGTCAGGTCCTGCGGCGGCACCCGGTAGCTCATCGCGCTGGTCAGGTTGGTCACCGCCCGCTTCAGCAGCTCGATGGTCAGCCACTCCCCGGCGCAGCGGTGGCCGGTGAGGTGGTCCCCGCCGCCCTGCGGAACGAGGCTGAACGGGTCGCCGCGCCAGCCGGCGAACCGGTCCGGCCGGAACTGCTCCGGCCCGGGCCACAGCTCCGGGTGGTGGTTGGTGCCGTAGAGGTCGAACAGCACCCGTCGGCCGCGGGGGAAGTGGTGACCCGCCCAGTCGAAGGAGCGCCGCACCCGGGCCGCCGCGGCCGGAAAGAACGGGTAGTAGCGGCGGACCTCCTGGACGAAGCTCTCGGTGGCGGCCTCGTCGCCGCGGACCCGCTCCCGCCACTGCGGGTGGTCGTGCAGCGCGAGCGCGGCGAAGACCACGAAGCGGTCCACGGCGACGGTCGGGCGGAGGATGTTCAGCAGGTCGACCGCGGCGATCCGGCGGGGCAGCGGGTGGCCCCGCTCGTCGCGGTGTTCGGCGATCACCCGCAGCGCGCTGCCCGCCGGTGCCGGCAGGCTACCCGCCCGGGCGCGGTCGACGATGTCGCCGATCCAGCGCTCCGCGCGCCGCCGGCCGAGCAGGCCCCGCCAGTGCTGAGGGCCGACCGCGGCCGGAGCCTCGATCATCGCGTGCAGCTCGGTAGTCCGGCGGGCCACGTCCGAGTCGGCCAGCGGCACCCCGGCCCAGGCGCAGACGGCCCGGGTGAGCATCCGGGCGACCTCGTCGTAGAGCACCACCCGCCCGGACCGCTCCCAGACCGGGATCCGGGCCCGCCACTCGTCGTCGAAGAGCTGGCCGAGCTGCCGGATCGCGGTCGGCGTCAGGACCGACATGAGCATCGCCTTGCGGTCCCGGTGCGCGGCGTCGTCGAGGCCCTGCACCCCGCCGACGCCGGTGAGCGTCCGCTGCGCGCGCATCGGCATGGCCGCCTTGCGGCGGAAGCGGTCGTTGTCGTAGAACAGCTCCGCGGCGGGTCGGCCGCGCAGGCAGATGGTCGGCACGAGCAGCAGCCGGGTCTGGAAGACGTCGCTGCCGTACCGGTCGCAGCGGGCGCCGATGAACCGGTAGCCCTCCCTGAGGAACGCCAGGGTGCTCTCCGGGCTGCGGTCGACGGGAATGCTCATCTGCTGCTCCTGAAGCGGTCGGCGCTGCTCTCCACGACCGGGCACGTCCCGGTGCGCTTCGTCTACCCAGGCCGGCAGGGGTGAATCCCCGCGCCGCACCGGTCCCGCCCGGGCGGGACCGGTGCGGCGAACTGGCGTCGGGCTGGCCCCTCCCACGGCGCCGGAAAGCTGGTTCGCTGGTTCCGGGCCGGCAGCGGGTCGGCCATCGACCGGGGGCAAGGGATCGCTCCCGGCGGTCGTCGGCGACGGGGAGGACGGATGCGGGACAACAACAGCGCGCCCTACTGGCGGCAGCGGCGGACGGTGCCGGGATTCGGCCCGGGCCGCGGCGACCGCGAGGAGAGCCTGCTCGCGCCGCCCCGCCGGGCGGTGGGCCGGCCGGCCCGGTTCTTCACCGTGCACCTCGGCTTCACCGCCGCCGAGCCGTCGGTCGCCCGCGAGCTGGCCGTGGGGTACGCCGAGGCGCTGAGCCTGCTCCGGCCGGAGCTGGCGCTCGGGTCGGCGGCGCTCTCCCCGGCCGACGCGTGGCACCGGGCGGAGCGGCTCTTCTGCGGCGCGCTCGGGCCCGACGGCGAGCGCTGCGCGGACGTGGCCGGCCATCCGGGCTTCCACCACGCCCCCGGTCCGGGCGGCCTCGGCTGGGGCGACGGTGACTGAGCGCGGCGGCCGGCCCGCCGCCGGCTCAGTCCAGGTCGAACTCGCCGTCCTGGGCGCCCGCCACGAAGGCGTCCCACTCGGCCTGGGTGAAGACCAGCACCGGCCCGTCCGGCTCGGCCGAGTTGCGCATGCCGATCAGATCGCCGACGAAGGCCACCTCCACGGCACTGTCCGAGGTGTCGCCCTCGGCCCGCTGCCAGACCGCCCGGGAGAGGTCGAAGTCGCCCTTGGGGTGCTGACCCATCGTTGTTCCTCCATCGCCATGCGTCACAGGGGAGCCCGTCCGGATCCCCATCGGGCAGGATAAGCGGATGCCGAGCCTGACCCGTGTAGAGGCGACCGCGCGTGCCGCGTTGATTACCGTCCAGTCCTACCAGGTGGACCTGGACCTGACCCCCGCCGGCGAGCGGTTCCGCTCCGCCGTCACGATCCGGTTCCGGGCCACCCCCGGTGCCGAGACCTTCGCCGAGGTCAAAGCCGCCAGCCTGCTGGAGGCGCGGCTCAACGACCGGGCGCTCGACCCGGGCGCGCTGGCCGACAACCGGCTGCCGCTGACCGACCTGGCCGAGGAGAACACGCTCACCGTCGCCGCCGAGATGGCGTACTCGAACACCGGCGAGGGGATCCACCGCTTCGTCGACCCGGCCGACGGCGAGACGTACCTGTACGCGATGTCCTTCCTCGACGACGTGCAGCGCATCTTCGCCGCCTTCGACCAGCCCGACCTGAAGGCGCCGGTCACCCTGTCGGTCACCGCCCCGCCGGAGTGGACCGTCGCCGCCAACGGCCCGGTCGCCGACCGGCCCGCGCCCGGCCGCTGGGAGTTCGCCCCCACCGCGCCGCTGGCCACGTACTTCTTCACACTGATCGCCGGGCCGTGGCACGTCCGGCACGACGAGCACGACGGCGTGCCGCTCGGCGTCTACTGCCGGCGCTCGCTGGCCGCCCACCTGGACGCCGACGCGGACGAGATCTTCACCGTCACCAAGCAGTGCCTCGACCGGTTCCATCAGCTCTTCGCCGAGCGCTACCCGTTCGGCAAGTACGACCAGGCGTTCGTGCCGGAGTTCAACGCCGGCGCGATGGAGAACCCGGGCCTGGTCACCCTCCGCGACGACTACGTCTTCCGCTCCGCGGTCACCGACACCCAGCGGGAGCTGCGCGCCACCACCATCGCCCACGAGATGGCGCACATGTGGTTCGGCGACCTGGTGACCATGCGCTGGTGGGACGACCTCTGGCTGAACGAGTCGTTCGCGGAGTACCTCGGCACCCGGGTGACCGCCGAGGCGACCCGCTTCGACCAGGCCTGGACGACCTTCGCCATGCGCCGCAAGGCCTGGGGGTACGCGGCCGACCAGCGGCCCTCCACCCACCCGGTCGCCCCCGAGGAGGTCGCGGACGCCGCGCAGGGCCTGCTCAACTTCGACGGCATCTCGTACGCCAAGGGCGCCAGCGTGCTGCGGCAGCTGGTCGCCTGGCTCGGCGACGGCGTCTTCCTGGCCGGCCTGAACGCGCACTTCGCCGCCCACCGGTTCGGCAACGCCACCCTGGCCGACCTGCTCGCCAGCCTCAGTGCCGCCAGCGGGCGGGACCTGACCGACTGGGCGGAGCGCTGGCTGCGCCGCCCCCAGGTGAACACGCTGCGGATGGAGACGGCGGTGGACGCCGACGGCCGGTGGCGCGAGGCGGCGGTGGTGCAGACCGCGCCGGAGGCGTACCCGGTGCTGCGCCCGCACCGGATCGGCGTCGCCCGGTACGCCGCCGACGGTACGGTCGGCCGCTTCGAGGTGGACCTCGACCCGGACGTGGACAAGGGGCGTACCGAGCTGACCGGGCTGGTCGGCGAGCCCGCCACCGGCCTGCTGCTGCCGAACGCCGGCGACCTGACCTTCGCCAAGATCCGCCTCGACCCGGCCTCGGCAGACGCGGTGCCGATGGTGCTGCCGGGGCTGCCCGATCCGCTGGCCCGGGCGCTGCTCTGGGGCGAGGCGCTCGACGCGGCCACCGACGGGGAGCGGCCGGTCGACGCCGTGGTGGCGCTGATCGCGGCGGCGCTGCCCGCCGAGACCGAGGTGATCATCGCGGAGGACGTGCTCACCCTCAGCCGCAACCTGATCGACCGGTACCTCGACCCGCTCGCCCGGGACGCCGCCCTGCTCCGGGTGGCCAACGCGTGCGGCACGCTGCTCGCCGGGGCGCCCGCGGGCGGCTCGCTCCAGCTCGCCGCGGCCCGGGGGCTGATCGCCTCGACCACCGACACCGCGCTGCTCACCGGCTGGCTGGCCGGCGACGGGGTGCCGGCCGGGCTCGCCGTGGACGCCGACCTGCGCTGGGCGGTGCTGCTGCGGCTGGTGGTGCTGGGCGTGGCCGGCGAACCGGAGATCGCCGCCGAGGCGGCCGCCGACCGCAGCGCCATCGGCGCGGAGCGGGCCGCCGGGTGCCGCGCCGCGCTGCCCAACCCGGCCGCCAAGGCGGCGGCGTGGGAGATCATCACGGTCAACGCGGAGCTCTCCAACCGTCTCGTGGAGGCGACGGCGGAGGGCTTCTGGCAGCCGGAGCAGGCCGCGCTGACCACCCCGTACGTCGAGCGGTACTTCGCCGACATGCCGGCGGCCGCGCGGCTGCGTACCCCCTGGACGGCCGACCGGGTGGCGACCCTGGCCTTCCCCCGCTACGCCGTGGCGCAGCCCACCCGGGAGCTGGCCGCGGCCCTGCTGGCCCGCGACGACCTCACGCCCGGGCTGCGCCGGCGGGTCACCGACATGGACGACGACCTGCGTCGTGCGCTGGTGGCCAGGACGGCGGTGGCCGCCGCGGGCGCCTGACCCGGACCGGGGGCCGGGCCCGTCACGAGCCCGGCCCCACCCGACCCGACGCGGCCGAGCCGGCAACGCCTCCCCGGGCGCCGGCCGAGCCGGCAACGCCTGCGGCGCGGCGAGCCGGCAACGCCCCCGGGCGCGGGGGAGCCGGCGACGTCCGGTGCGCGGGACGGCGGCGGCCCCGGCGGGCGGTGGGCCGGGGCCGGCCTACGATCGCGGGGTGGAGGAAGACATCCGGCGGATCGGCATCATGGGCGGCACCTTCGACCCGATCCACCACGGGCACCTGGTGGCGGCGAGCGAGGTGGCGGACCGGTTCGGGCTGGACGAGGTGGTCTTCGTCCCGACCGGCCAGCCGTGGCAGAAGGCCGACGAGCCGGTCAGCCCGGCCGAGGACCGCTACCTGATGACGGTCATCGCCACCGCCTCCAACCCGCGGTTCCAGGTCAGCCGGGTGGACATCGACCGGGGCGGCCCGACCTACACGGTCGACACCCTGCGCGACCTGCAGGCCGAGTACGGCCCGAAGGTGCAGCTCTTCTTCATCACCGGCGCCGACGCCCTGGAGCGCATCCTCTCCTGGAAGGACCTGGACGAGATCTTCGCGCTCGCCCACTTCATCGGGGTGACCCGGCCGGGGTTCGAGTTGTCGGACGAGCACCTGCCCGCCGACACCGTCAGCCTGGTGCAGGTGCCCGCGATGGCGATCTCCTCCACCAACTGCCGCGCCCGGGTGGCCCGGGGCGAGCCGGTCTGGTACCTGGTGCCGGACGGTGTGGTGCAGTACATCGCCAAACGGCGCCTGTACCAGGAGGGGAAACGCCCGGAAAGCCCTCGTTCGTCCGCGTAATCGACCAGAACTGACAAGTCGTCGCCCGGCCGGGTGTGAGAGGCTTGGAGGGTCGCACGGTTGATCGAAGGAGAACGGTGACAGTTTCCGAACGCGCTCACGAGCTGGCGATGGCCGCCGCCCAGGCTGCGGCCGACAAGAAGGCGCAGGACATCGCCATCATCGACGTGGGCGACCAGCTCGCCATCACCGACGCGTTCGTCCTCGCCGCGGCCCCGAACGAGCGTCAGGTGCTGGCCATCGTCGACGCCATCGAGGAGCGCCTGCTCGAGCTGCCGGAGAAGGCCAAGCCGATCCGGCGCGAGGGCCAGCGGGGCGGCCGCTGGGTGCTGCTCGACTACGTCGACATCGTGGTGCACGTCCAGCACACCGAGGAGCGCGAGTTCTACGCCCTCGACCGGCTGTGGAAGGACTGCCCGCAGATCCCGTTCGTGGACCGGGACCTCGTCGACGCGGAGTCCGCAGCCCGCCCCGCCGCTGCGGAATGACCCGCCTGATCATCTGGCGGCATGGCAACACCGACTGGAACGCCGCCAGCCGGGTCCAGGGGCAGACCGACGTCCCGCTCAACGACCTCGGCCGGGAGCAGGCGCGCTGCGCCGCCCCGGCGCTGGCCGGGCTGCGCCCGGACGCCATCGTCGCCAGTGACCTGCGCCGCGCCGCGGACACCGCCGCCGCGCTCGCCGCGTTGACCGGGCTGCCGGTCCGCACCGACGCCCGGCTCCGGGAGCGGCACTTCGGCGACTGGCAGGGCCTCACCCTGACCGAGGTGAGCGAACGGTTCCCCGCGGAGTACGCCCGCTGGCGGGCCGGTGACCCCGACCCGGGCGCGGGCATCGAGAGCCTCGCCGATCTCGGCAAGCGGCTCGGCGCCGCCTTCCAGGACGCCGCCGACCTCGCCGCCGGGGGCACCGTCGTGGTCACCACCCACGGTGGCGGCGCCCGCCAGGGCGTCGGGCACCTGCTCGGCTGGGACCACGCGGTGCTGCGCAGCGTCGGCTCGCTCGCCAACTGCCACTGGACCGAGCTGCGCCACGACGACGTCCGGGGCTGGCACCTGCGCGCCCACAATGTCGGGCTGATCACGCAGCCGGCGCTGACCGAGGCGGTCTGACCAAACGGCCCCGGCACGCCGCGGCGACATCGGCTAGCGTGCCGGGCATGCCCGTCGCGGTCGTCACCGACTCCACCGCCTACCTCCCGCCCGAGCTGGTGCGCGCGCACCAGCTCACCGTCATCCCGCTGACCGTCGTGCTCAACGGGGCCGAGGGGCTGGAGGGGGTCGAGACCCTCCCGGCCGACGCCACCCGGGCGCTCGGCGGGCGGCGCGTCTCGGCGAGCACCTCCCGGCCGTCGCCGGAACAGTTCGCCCAGGTCTACCGGGCGCTGCTCGCCGACGGCGCCGAGGGCGTCGTCTCGGTGCACATCTCCGCCGAGCTGTCCGGCACCGTGGAGGCGGCCCAGCTGGCCGCCGCCGAGATCGGCGACCGGGTCGCGGTGGTCGACAGCCGCTCCACCGGCATGGGCCTGGGCTTCCCGGTGCTCGCCGCCGCCGCGGCCGCCGAGCGGGGCGCCGACCTTCCCGCCGTACGCCAGGCCGCGGCCGACGCCGTCGCACGCACCACCATCTTCTTCTACGTCGACACGCTGGAGTTCCTCCGCCGGGGTGGCCGGATCAACGCCGCCGAGGCGCTGCTCGGCACCGCCCTGTCGGTCAAGCCGATCATGCACATGCCGGACGGCGCGATCGTGCTCAAGGACAAGGTGCGTACCGCCAGCCGGGGCGTGGCCCGCCTGGTGGACCTGGCCGTCGAGGCGGCCGGCGATGCCGAGGTGGACCTTGGCGTGCACCACCTCGCCGCCCCGCAGCGCGCCGAACAACTGCTCGGGGCGCTCACCGAGCGGCTCGGCGACCACCTGCACGACACGTACGTCTCCGAGGCCGGCGCGGTCGTCGCCGCGCACGCCGGGCCGGGCCTGGCCTGCGTGGTGATCCACCGTCGGCCGGCTGCCTGACGGCATGTCCTTCGTGGTGACCGGCGGTGGCCGGGGCGTCGGGCGGGCGATCGTGGAGCGGCTGGCCGCCGATGGCGGCACCGTGGTCGTCGTCGAACGGGACCGGGATGGGCTGGCCTGGCTGCCGGCGCATCCCGCCGCGCGGCGGCTGCTGCCGGTGGTCGGCGACGCCGCCGACGAGCGGGTCACCGGGCAGGCCGCCGACCTGGCCGAGCGGGCCGCCCCGCTGGCCGGCTGGGTCAACAATGCCGCGGTCTTCCGGGACGCCGCCCTGCACACCGCGCCCGCCGCCGAGGTGTACGACCTGATCGGGCTCAACCTGCGCCCCGCCGTGGTCGGCGCCGCCACCGCCGTACGCCGCTTCCTGGCCGCCGGTACCGGCGGCGCGATCGTCAACGTCTCCTCCCACCAGGCGCGCCGCCCGGTGCCCGGCGCCCTGCCGTACGCGACCGCGAAGGCCGCCGTCGAGGGGCTGACCCGGGCGCTGGCCGTCGAGTACGGCGGCCGGGGGATCCGCACCAACGCGGTGGCCCTCGGCTCGATCGCCACCGAGCGGCACGCGGAGTTCCTCGCCGGCCAGGAGCCGGCCGAGGCGGAACGGGTGACCGCGGAACTGGCCCGGTTGCACCCCGTGGGCCGGATCGGTGCGGCCGCGGAGGTGGCCGACGCCGTGGCGTTCCTGCTGTCGCCGCAGGCCGGTTTCGTCAACGGGGTGACCCTGCCGGTGGACGGCGGCCGGGCCGCGCTCGGCCTGGACCCGGAGGCCCGGTAGGCACCGGACACCCGATAGCACGGCTCCGCATGATCAGGGCGTTGTCCACAGGAAGCGTTGTCGTCCACAGGGGACGAGCGCGAACCTGAGCGGCGTGGCTCACCCGCCCTAGCCTCGCGGCGTGCCAGATGACGAGGAGATCCGGGTGCGGCGGCGGCTCACCCTGCTGTTCGACCCGCCGCCGGCCGACCTTCGGGCCGCCGGCCCCGATCCGGCGGCCCACGCCGACCGCCGGCCGGCGGATCCGCCGGGTGCGATCCCACCCGACTGGCCGACGTTCGACCTGCTCGCCCCGACCCGCTCCCCACGGGCGAATCCGGCCCCCTTCCGGTCCCCGATCCCGGGCACCGGAGTCGAGGAGCCGTCCGGTTCGCTCCCTGCGGAGTCGCCCGGGTCGGTCCCGCCGGAGCCGTTCGGGTCCGTCCCGGTGGAGTCGACCGAGACGCCGCAGGCCGATGCGCCGGAGTGGCCCGGGCCGAGCCGGTCCAGTGCGCCCCGGATCGCCGTGGGAAACCAGTCCATCCTGTCCCCGGTGGTCGGGGACCGGCCCACCTCGGCCCGGGTCCGCGTCGTCGACGAAGAGAACTCCTCGGGCCGCTCCGTGCTCCTGCCCGGCCCCGGCGCGTTCGACCCGGGGCGGCGCGGGGTGCGGGCGCTGGCCGCCGTCGCCCTGGTCGTGGTGCTCGGCGCCGCGCTCTGGGCCTGGCGGTCCCGGCCCCACGCCGAGCCGGTCCGGCCGGTGTCCACGGTCGCCGCGCCGGGCGGGTCGGCGCCGTTCCCCCAGGGCTCGCCCGGCGCGCCGAACGGCCAACTGGTGGTCGCGGTCGCCGGCAAGGTGCGCCGCCCCGGCCTGGTCCGGCTGCCGGCGGGCGCCCGGGTCGCCGACGCCGTCGAGGCGGCCGGCGGTGCGCTGCCCGGCGTGGACGTGGCCCTGCTCAACCCGGCCCGCAAGCTCACCGATGGCGAACTGGTCCTGGTGGGCGTCGCCGCCCCGCCCGGCCCCGCCGGCCCGCCCCCGGCCGGTGGAGCGGCGGGGCCGGCGGCTGCCGGCCCGGCGCCGGGCGCGCCGGTCAACCTCAACACCGCCACCCTGGGCCAGCTAGACGCCCTGCCCGGGGTCGGGCCGGTGCTCGCCCAGCGGATCCTCACCCACCGCGAGCAGCACGGCGGCTTCCGGTCGGTGGCGGACCTGCGCCAGGTCGAGGGCATCGGTGACGCCCGGTACGAGCAGCTCAAGGACCTGGTGACGGTATGAGCACCCGCCGCAACGCCGTCGGCTCGCACCCCACCGACCAGCCCGCCGGCGGGACCCCGCACGACGCTCCGGCCAGCGACGGCCACGGGCCCGACGTCCCGGACCTGCGGTTGGCCGGACTGGCCGTGGCCGCCTGGCTCGCCGCACTCGCCGGCCTGCACCTCACCGCCGCAGCGGCGACCGCACTGGCCGCCGTCGCCGCCGTCCTCGCCGCTCTCGTCGGCGCCCACCTGCTCGGCGTTCTCGGCCGCCCGGCCGCCCGGTTCCGCCGGCACGGCTGGATCGTCGTCGCCGTGCTGGTCGGCGTGGTCTGCGGGGCCAGCGCGACCAGCGCCCGGCTCGTGGTCCGCGACGCGGCCCCGGTCCGGGCGCTGGTCGACGAGCGCGCCCCGGTCACCGTGGAACTGGTCCTCCGGGACGACCCGCGCCCCGTGCGGGGCGCCGCCGGCCGGCCCGCCACCCTCCTGGTCCGGGCCGACCTGGACCACTTCACCGCCCGGGACGGCCGGCGGGTGGCCGGACCCGTCCGCGGCCTGGTGCTGGCCTCCCACCCGGCCTGGCGAGGGCTGCTCCCCGGGCAACGGGTGACCGCGCAGGGACGGTTGGCCGCCCCGCGCGGCGGCGACCTGACCGCCGCGGTGCTCACCGTGACCGGCCCGCCCACGCCGCACGGCTCGGCGCCGTGGCTCCAGCGCGCGGCCGGCACGCTGCGCGCCGGACTGCAACGCGCCTGCGAACCGCTGCCCGACGAGCCGGGCGGCCTGCTGCCCGGTCTGGTCGTCGGCGACACCAGTCGGCTGGTGCCGGCCGTGGAGGCGGACTTCCGGACCACCGGCATGACCCACCTGAACGCCGTGTCCGGCTCGAACGTCGAACAGGGGTAGTGGTAGGTTACCAGGTCATGCGCGCGGTGATCTACACGCGGGTCTCATCCGACCCCAACAACCTCGGTCGCTCTGTCGAGGAGCAGGAAGCCGACTGTAGAGCCGTCTGCGAGCGGGAAGGCTGGCAGGTGGTGCGGGTGTTCTCGGACAACGACCGGAGCGCCAGCCGCTACGCGAAGAAGGAGCGCCCCGAGTACCAGGCGCTGCGCGCCTTCCTTGAAGCCGGCAAGGCTGACGTGCTGGTGATGTGGGAAGGCAGCCGGGCGCAACGGGACCTTGAGGCATACCTCTCGCTGCGGAAGCTCTGCCAGGCGCAGGGGATCGGCTACAGCTACTCGGGCAGGCTGTACGACCTGAGCCGCACCGATGACCGCTTCACCACGGGACTTGATGCCCTGCTCGCGGAGCGGGAAGCCGACCTGACCCGAGACCGGGTGTTGCGTGCCGTCCGTGCCAACGCTGCGGCAGGGAAGCCACACGGCAGACTGCTCTACGGGTACCGGCGGATCTACGGCGACGGTGGTCAGTTCGTGGCGCAGGTGATCCACGAGGAGCACGCCGAGGTGATCCGCGAGGCAGCCAAGCGGGTTGCCAGCGGGGAAGCCTGCTACTCGATCGCTGAGGACTTCAACCGCCGGGGCATCCCAACGCCACGCGGCGGCAAGCAGGGATGGTCGCTCAGCCAGATCGGCCGGATGTTGCAGAACCCTGGGTACATCGGGAAGCGGGTGCACCTCGGGAAGATCGTTGGCGATGCTGACTGGCCGGCCATCCTCGATCCCGAGACGTACGCGGTCTGCCGGTCGATCCTGACCGACCCTCGGCGGAAGACTCAGCGAGACACCACCGTCCGCCACCTGCTCTCCGGTGCCGCCGTCTGCGACGTGTGCGGGTCGCGCATGCGGGTGCAGAAGAACCGCACGCACTACGCCTACCTGTGCTCGGCTCGGTTCTGCGTGTCGGTCAAGACAACCGTGCTTGAGCAGTTCGTGGTGGCTGTGCTGGTCGCTCGGCTGTCCCGTCCTGATGCGCTCGACCTGCTCGCCCCACCGGCAGACCGGGGAGTGGTTGAGCAGGCACGGCAGGAAGCCAAGCAGAAGCGGGCCCGGCTGGAGGAGTGGTACGCGGCAGCCGCACGCGATGAGATCACCCCTGCCGGTCTAGCTTCCATCGAGCGGACGTTGCTCGCCGAGATCGAAGATGCCGAGCGCCGAGCAGAGCATGTCGACGTGCCCCCGCTGGTCCGAGACCTGGTCGGGCCTGGCGTCGAGCAGAGGTGGGAACGGCTGACCATCGGCCAGCAACGCGAGGTGGTGTCGCTCCTGCTCGACCTGCGGGTGGGGAAGACGTACCAAGGCGCGCGCTCGCTCGACCCTCGCCGGCTCGGCAACTCCCGATGGCGCGGGGACTCGCAGACGTGGGCAGAGCGCGGGTTGGTCTGACCATCGGCGGCCTGGTTGGCGGACACGATCAGCCGGTCGGGTCGCATAGCATCCGGGCATGGTCGAAGCCCTGTGCGCGCTGATCGGCTGTCTCCTCGTGCCGTACTTGCTGGTTCTTCTCGCCTACGGTCCCCCCGTGGCGAGGAGCCTCTCCGACGTGGTTGGTGCGATAGCTCTCCGGCCTCGGCGATCGTCCGGTCTGTTCGCTGCACTGGCGCGACGGCATCGGCGAGCGATGTTCGTGGTGCGGGAGTCTGAGAGGCTGCGGGAGCGCGAGCGCGACGAGGGCTGAGCGCGAGGTTGGTAGCCTGCGACGTGTACTTCCGTCGATCCCACGGATGGTCCTCTATCGACTCGCAGAGGTGCTGGCGTTGACACTCCTCCTCGCGTTGGCCTGCGACTCGTTCGTGATGCAGGCTTCGGACAGGCGTCTCTCGGTAGCGCGCAAGCCTCTCGCTGGCGAATGGAACAAGGCCGTTGTCTGGTGCAACATGGCAAGCATTGCCTTCACGGGGAACGCCTACCGGGATCACCGCAACGTCAAGCCAGTAGATGACTGGATTACCGAGATCGTCGGTGGTGCGACATCGGTTGACGACCTGTACACGTCCCTCCTCAGTGCAGCGACAGACTGGCTGGAGAGCCGGCGAGTCCCGCACCCGCAGGCATTCTCCCTGGTTGGCTGGGCACCGCAGCTCGACGGCTCGCACGTTGCCTACGCCGGGCTGATCAGCAACTTCCATGATCAGCGTGGAAACCTGCGAGCCGCCACTAAAGAGTTCACGTGGCTGCGGGCGATGAGGAACGGAGCGGTGGAGAGGCCAGGCACATTCTTCCTGGCGCGAGCCGGCGCACTCATGAGACTGGAAGAGTTCCGTGCCGCCATGAGAGGGCTCAAGCGCGTAATGAGGGCCGGCGGAGATCCGGCGCGAGCCGCTGACATCCTCACTGCCGTTATTCGGCTTGTCGCCGAACGCGAGCCGACGGTGGGCAAGGAAGTAATGATCACCTGCCTGCCCCGGCCGTCCGGCACTGAGAATGACCAGTTCTTGGGAACGTCTCGTGCGGGCAGGCCGAGTCTCAGTCACCCATCGTTCTTCTATCGCGGCACCGGGGACGACTCAGTGTCTTTCGCACCGCAGACGGTGTGTCAGCATGCCGTGCAGACCATCGAGCGGATCAAGTACCTCAACGCCTCGGGAAGTGATTCGGAGATGCTGATGTCTGTGCGGCTACTGCCGTCGCACCCGATGTTTCAGGCCAAC
>NZ_JAEMUW010000039.1 GCF_016598485.1 Micromonospora coerulea
TAGCCGGCATCACCCGTAACGGCCCTTCGCGCCCCCGACGTCGGCGTCCCTCGCGAACGTGGCTGCCGGCCGGGTGATCGGGCCACGGTAGAACCGGTTCACGGCGGCGCCTCCTCGCCGCTCGTCCCCTGTGGACCCTCCGGTACCGCGGGTCGCGGGGGACAGGCCGGACGACCAGGTCCGCCGGGCCGACCGCCCCGGGCTCACTTCGGCTCGGGGGCGGCCGGGGGCACGGCCAGGGCGAGGGTCAGGTCGAGTACGGTCGCCGGATCGTGCAGGCGGTCGCCGAACAGCTCGCGCAGCTTGCCCATCCGGTAGCGCACCGTCTGCGGGTGCACGAAGAGGTCGGCTGCCACGTCGTCACGCCGGCCCTGGTGCAGCAGCCAGGAACGCAGCGTCTCGGCGAGCCGGTGCGCGGTGGCCGGCGGCAGCGACGCCAGCGGACTCAGTGCCTGGGTGCGCAGGTCGGCGAGCCCCTCGGGGTCCATGCTGAGCAGCAGCTCAGCCAGGTGTTGCTCGGTGTCCAGCGGTGCCTCGGCACCCGGGTCGCCCAGTCCGAGCGCCAGGGCCCGGGCGGCCCGCTGGTACGAGGCTGCCACCCGGCTCCACGGACGCGCCGGCCCGAGCACCGCCCGGTGCCCCTTGAGCACCCGGGCCAGCTGGCGCCGGCCGGGACCGTGCGCGTCCGGCACCAGCAGCACGGCCATCTCCTCGCCGAGATCCACCCCGGGCAGGTCCTCGCCGCTCTCCAGCGTCTGCGGGCTGAGCAGCGCGAGCACCGCGCGCAGGTGGCGGCGCGGCAGCAGCACGACGGTGAGCGTCTGCGGCGGCGGCCAGTCCGCCCGCTCGGCGCTGCGGCGCAGGGCGTCCTCCGGCTCGCCGGCGAGCAGTTGCTGGGTGAGCCGCTCCAGGTAGCGGCGCTGGACCCGACCGGCGCTGGCCAGCTCGTCGGCGTGCCCGGCCACGCTGGCCGCGGAGAGCTCGTCGATGTAGGCGAACATCAGCTCGGCGAACTCGGCGACCGTCTCGGCGGCCAGCCCGCTGCGCACGGTGGTCGTGGAGACCTCCCGCCAGGCCACCCGCGCCCCCACCCGGTACGCGGCCAGCAGCGCGTCCATGCTCCGGCCGGAGCGCGCCTCCCCGCTGCCGAGCGCGTACGCGGCCTCCAGGGCCGGGGTCAGCGGGGTGCTCGGGTCGGAGGACTGGGCCTTCTCGAGGAGCTGGAGGAAGGTGCCGAGGGCGATTCGTACCGCGTTCTCGATCTTCTCCCGCATCGCGCCGGTGAGGGCCCCGGAATAGCCGGGCACCTCGCCGGTGATCGCGCTGACCGTCCGCTCGGCGACCACGGGCAGCCCGTCGCGTAGCCGGGCGGCCACCCGTTCGTCGAGTTCGAGGCGGGCCGCGCGCCGGGTCGTCCCCGACTGGTCCGACATGTTGTTCTCCCCGAACAAAATACTGCGACTGATTCACCTTTGCCGGTCAAGATGTTATGCGATTATGCAGCCACCCTGGTTATATGACCACAACTGTCCCGCGCCGATCCCAGAAGGCCTCCTTCCGGGACAGGCTGCTGCGGCTGGCCGAGACGGTCACCACCCCGCTGCTGCCCGAGGACTACCTCGACCTGGTCGCGCCGCTGCGCGCCGGCGGCGCGCTGCGCGGCCGGATCGTCGAGGTGCGACCCGAGACGCCCGACGCGGCGACCCTGGTCATCCAGCCGGGCCGCGGCTGGCGGGGGCACACCCCCGGGCAGTACGTCCGGCTCGGTGTCGACGTCGACGGGGTGCGGCAGTGGCGGGCGTACTCGCTCACCTCCGTGGCGGGCGCCGCGGACGGTCGGATCGCGGTGACCGTCAAGGCGATCCCGGACGGGAAGGTCAGCAACCACCTCGTCCGCCGGACCCGGCCCGGCACGATCGTCCAGCTCGACCAGGCCCAGGGCGACTTCGTGCTGCCCGAGGCCACCCCGGCGCGGGTGCTCTTCCTGACCGCCGGCAGCGGCATCACCCCGGTCATGGGCATGCTCCGCACCGGCCTGCACACCCGGGCCGACGTGGTGCTGGTGCACTCGGCGCCGGCCGCCGGCGACGTCATCTTCGGCCTCGAGTTGCGGGCGCTGGCCGGGCAGGGTGGACTGCGACTGGTGGAGCGGCACACCGACACCGACGGGCTGCTCGGCGTGCACGAGCTCGACGACCTGGTGCCCGACCACGCCGAGCGGGAGACCTGGGCCTGCGGCCCGGTCGGCATGCTGGACGCGGTCGAGGAGCACTGGACGTCGCGGGGCGTCGCCGAGCGGCTGCACACCGAGCGGTTCCGGCCCACCGTGATCTCCCCTGGCGAGGGTGGCACGCTGACCTTCACCCGCTCCGGAGCCACCGTCGAGGCCGACGGCGCCACCCCGATCCTGGACGCCGGCGAGAACGCCGGGGTGCTCATGCCCTCGGGCTGCCGGATGGGCATCTGCTACGGCTGCGTCCTCCCGCTGCGCCAGGGCGCCGTCCGCGACCTGCGCACCGGCGACCTCACCACCGCCGTCCCCGGCGACGGCGTGCTCATCCAGACCTGCGTGTCGGCGGCGGCCGGTACCTGCGACATCGAACTCTGACAGGAGGCCGACGTGACCGTGATCCAGAAGAAGGCCGTCAACCCGGTCGCCCACCTGAGCGCCGAGGACATCGAGATCATCGGCAAGGAGCTGGACGCCATCCGGGACCGGGTGATCGCCGACCGCGGTGAGCGGGACGCGACGTACATCCGCAAGGTGATCAAGACCCAGCGGACGCTGGAGATCAGCAGCCGCGCCGTGCTGCTCTTCTCGCTCTTCCCGCCGGCCTGGTTCGTCGGCACCGCCGGCCTCGCGGTGGCGAAGATCCTGGAGAACATGGAGATCGGCCACAACATCCTGCACGGCCAGTACGACTTCATGCGCGACCCGAAGATCCACTCGACCACCTGGGAGTGGGACCACGTCTCCCCGGCCGATCAGTGGAAGCACTCGCACAACCAGCTGCACCACACGTACACCAACGTGGTCGGCAAGGACAACGACCTCGGGTACGGCATCATGCGCGTCGACGAGGACCAGAAGTGGCACCCGATGCACCTCGGCCAGCCGCTGTGGAACCTCCTCAACGCCTGCTTCTTCGAGTACGGTATCGCCGCGTACGACCTGGAGCTGGGCCGCAACCTGCAGAAGGGCCGGCGCAAGGCCCCGGAGTTCCGGGCCCGGGCCCGCGCGGTCGGCCGCAAGATCCGCCGCCAGGTCCTCAAGGACTACATCGTCCACCCGCTGCTGTCCGGCCCGTCCTTCCTCAGCACCCTGGCCGCCACCTTCACCGCGAACCTGATCCGCAACCTGTGGAGCCACTCGGTGATCATGTGCGGGCACTTCCCGAACGGCGTGGAGACCTTCGAGAAGACCTCGATCGAGGGCGAGACGCGGGGCGAGTGGTACCTGCGGCAGATGCTCGGCTCGGCCAACATCAGCGGCAGCAAGCTGATGCACATCATGACCGGCAACCTGTCCTTCCAGATCGAGCACCACCTCTTCCCCGACCTGCCGAGCAGTCGCTACCAGGAGATCGCACCGCAGGTCCGGGCGCTGTTCGACCGGTACGGGCTGAAGTACACCACCGGCCCGCTGCCCAAGCAGGTCGCCTCCGCCTGGTGGAAGGTCATCCGGCTCTCCCTGCCCAACCGTCACACCGCGCAGCCCGGACCGGCGGCGCCGGCGCTGGTGGCGTCCCAACCCGCCTGAGCCGGGCTCTCCGGCGTGGTTGCGCGCCTGGCGGTACCGGTCCTGCTGGTCTCCCACCGCGGACTTGCTACCCGCGGGCGGCCACCGTCAGGGGTTGACGTAGTCCCGCACCTGCCCGTATATGGTCGCGTCGGTGGTCAGGCTCAGGTGGCTGACGCAGGCGGTCTTCGTGTTGTTCGCGCCGCTCAGCACCGTGCTGTCCGCCGGGTTGATGACCCCGTCGCAGGAGGACCACCAGGTGCCGTACGTGAAGGCGCCGGGGGTCTCGTCGCCGGAGTTGAGGGTGTTGAGGAAGGTCGAGCCGACGCGCATCTCGACGCAGGCGGTGCTGAAGCAGGTGTTCGCCGAACTGGTGCCGTGGTTCGGGCCGCCGAGGGAGACCCAGCGGTCCACCTTGCCGCTGCTGGCCAGGTTCTTCAGGTAGTAGCGGGAGGAGAGCCCGCCCATCGAGTGGGTGATGATGTCGACCTTGGTGGCGCCGGTGGCGGCGAGCAGCTTGTCGACCTCCTGGCTGACCGTCTGTGCGGTGGTGGCGTTGGACTGGCTGGTGTTGTAGGAGAACGCCCGCAGGTGACTGGAGGGCCAGCCGTTCGCCTGGAAGCGGCTGATCATCGTGTTCCAGGTGGAGGCGTTGCTGTTCCAGCCGTGCACGAAGAGGATCGGGTTGCTCGACGAGGTGTACGAGGCGGCCTGGGCGGGGGTGGGCAGGCCGACCAGGGTCGCCGCGGCGACCGTCAGGGCGAGCAGCCATTTCGTCATGATCGATTTCACGGGGCTGTTCCTTCCGGGGGGAAGTTGGTGCGGCGTCGCCACGCGGCGGGTCGTCCACTGGTGGTGAGCGCGCCTGATCGGCGCCCCGGTCGTGCTCGACGTGGGATCGGGGGTGGGCCCGCGTCGTCCGAGGTGGCGGGAATGTTACCGGCGGGTTGCCTTCGCATGTCAATACGTCGATTTCATCCGCCAATCGCCAGGTCGGAGGCGTGACCGGCCGTCAATCCCGGCCTCGGCAGGGTGAAAAGCGTTGGGCGGCGGTGCTGCGGTCCGGGTACGGTCGGAGCATGCAGATCAGGCGCAGCACCGCCGCGGCCGCGCGAGCTTCCCGCTCGCCGGTTGCCGCCGCCTGATCATCCGACCCTCGCCGGCGACCGGAAACGGTCCGCCGGCCTTTTCGTGTCACCACCACCGCGCCAGCGGACCCTTCCGGTCGCACCGACCCCGGAAGGCCCTCGCCATGACACCCGAGCAGATCGTCCGCACCTTCGTCGACCACTTCCACCGGCGCGGCCACCGCTGTGCGCCGGAGACCTCGCTCATCCCCCCGCCGGGCGACCCGGTTCTCTTCACCACCTCCGGGATGCATCCGCTGACGCCCTACCTCGCGGGGCGTCCGCACCCGTCCGGCCGGCGCCTGGTGAACGTGCAGCGCTGCCTGCGCACCACCGACCTGGACGAGGTCGGCGACCGCACCCACCTGACCGTCTTCGACATGCTGGGGTCCTGGTCGCTGGGCGACTACGGCATCGCGCAGAGCCTCCGCTGGGGGTACGAGCTGCTCGGCGATGGCTTCGGCATCGACCCGGGCCGGCTGCACGCGACGGTCTTCGGCGGCGACGAGCAGGTCGGCCCGGACCAGATCGCGCTGGAGACGTGGACCGCGCTGGGCGTACCGGTGGAGCTGACCCGGGGGGAGAACTGGTGGTCCAACGGCCCGACCGGGCCGTGCGGACCGGACTCGGAGATCTTCGTCTGGACCGGGGACGGTGCGCCCACCGGTACGCCGGGCGGCGACGACCGGTGGATGGAGGTCTGGAACCACGTCCAGATGCGTTACCACCGGCACGACGACGGCCGGTTGACACCGCTGCGGCAGTCCAGCATCGACACCGGCATGGGTCTGGAACGCCTCGAGATGGTGCTGCGGGGCGGCCGGTCGGTCTTCGAGTGCGCGGGCCTGACCCCGTGGGTCGACAGTGTCCGCGGCCTGTGGCGCCTGGACGGGGAGTCGCTGCGGGTGGTCTCCGACCACCTCCGGTCCGCGGTGGTGGTCCTCGGTGACGACGTACGACCGTCCACCACCGGACGGGGGTACGTGCTGCGCCGGCTGGTCCGTCGGGCGCTGACCACGCTGTGGCGGGACGACCCGTCGCGGACCCTGTCCGAGCTGCCTGTCGAGCCGTACGTCGACACCGTCCGCCGGTTCCGGCAGCAGGCGGAGGTCGGGCGGCTGCGTGAGCTCCTCTCCGACGAGGAGCGCCGCTTCCGGAGCCTGCTCCTTCGGGGGCGCCCGGTGGTCGACCGGTGCCGGTCCCGGGGGCCGCTGACCGAGCAGGACTACCGCTGGCTGCACGACACCCACGGGCTGCCCCGGGACCTGGTCGACGGGCTCCTGGGCAAGGGCGGCTGAGCCCGACGGAACGGGCGAACGGCACGTCGGCGGTGGCAGCACGGGTCCGCCCGGTGTCAGACTTCCTGCGGAGACCGCCGAACAGCGAGGGACGTGGCGCATGACGGGACACGGGTACGAACTCCGGCCGGACAGCGAGACCGTGACCCTCCTCGGCGCCCGGGTCACCCTGGTCGATGCCGCCGGGCTGCTGGCCGCCGTCGACACCGGGCCGGTCGATCTGCTGACCGACGCCGCCTTCCCCGTCCCGATCCGGGACGTGCGTTTCACCGTGCGTGCCGAGACCCGGGACGGGCGGCGGGTGCACCACTTCGACGCGTACCTGCGCGCGGACCGGCCCCGTGCGGCGGTCGGCCTGCTCGCGCTCGGCCTGGCCGGCCCGGCCGGGATCCTGCTCGCCCACCGGTTGGCCGCCCGCGACGGCGACCCGGGCCGGGTGCTGGCCGGCGCGGGGCGGGTCGCGGCGGAGGCGTCCCGCCGGCTCGGGCTGCGCCCGCCGGCCGCCGCCCCGCTCGCCGAGCCGTCGCGCGACCCGGTGGGCGTCGCGGTGCTGCGTGCGGCCGAGGAACTGGGTCTGCACCCGGAGTTCGGTCACGACCTGTGGGCCGACAGCCCCGCGATGACCGTCCGCGGCACGGTGGGCAGCGACGAGGTGACCCCCGCGCACCTGCGGGCGATGGCCGCGCTCGTGCTCCAGGCCGTCCGGGAGCTGGCCGGCGACACCCCCGAACCCCGGGTGCTGCGCGGCCGGTCGTACACGATCGGTCGACCCCTGGTATCGGCCGCGAGGCTGGCGAGCACCGCGGCGGTGACCCTCGACCAGGTGGGCGGGCTGGCCGAGGTGGTCGCCCGGTTCCGGGAGATCGCGGTGTCGTTCCGCCACCCGCAGGTGATGGCCCGCTGGGGCGCCCGCCGGCCGCAGGGCATCCTGCTGTACGGCCCGCCCGGCACCGGCAAGACCATGCTGGCCCGGGCCCTGGCCAACGAGATCGGCGCCGACTTCAAGGAGATCCGCACCCCGGAGATCCTCGACAAGTACCTGGGCGGCTCGGAGCGCAACATCAAGCAGATCTTCCGGGAGGCGCGCCGCTACCGGCAGCCCACCGTCATGCTCTTCGACGAGTTCGACAGCATCATCAGCTACGCCGGGGCCGGCGGGGACGCCGCCAGCCAGGCGGTCAACGCGGTCGCCGGCATCTTCAAGCAGGAGATGAACACCCTGTTCGAGGAGAACCCCGACGTCATCGTGGTGGCCACCACCAACTTCCCGCAGCGGGTGGACGCCTCGCTGATCCGCTCCGGCCGCTTCGACATCAAGCTGGCCATCCCCGCGCCCGACGAGTCCGGCCGGGCCGAGATCATCACCAAGATGATCCGCGAGCTGGTCGCCCGGCACGAGCGCCCCGGGTTCCGGATGTTCGCCGCCGACGTGGACCCGGCCGAGCTGGCCGCGCTCAGCCCCGGCCTCACCGGCGCGGACGTGCGCGAGGTGCTGCGCCGGGTGCAGCTGGCCAAGGCGATGCGGGAGGCGACGGAGGGTGCGCCGGCCGGCCCGATCAGCCAGGATGACCTGCGAGAGGCCGTCGCCGGGCTACGCCGCGGCTGAGGCGGCACGACGGAAGGAGACCCGTGTCGTCGTCCACCCTGCTGTCCCGTCGCGATCTGGCGTTCCTGCTCCACGACTGGCTCGACGTGACCCGGCTGACCGAGCGACCCCGCTACGCGGAGCACTCCCGGGAGACCTTCGACGACGTGCTGGACCTCGCCGCCCGGGTGGCCGCCGAGCACTTCGCCACCCACAACCGGGCCGCCGACGCCGCCGAGCCCACCTTCGACGGTCGCCGGGTGCACACCATTCCGCAGGTCAAGGCCGCCCTCGACGTCTTCGCGCAGACCGGGCTGCTGGCCGCCAGCCTCGACGAGTCCGTCGGCGGGATGCAGCTGCCGCACGTCGTCGCCGCCGCCTGCTTCGCCTGGTTCCAGGCGGCGAACGTCGGCACCGCGGCGTACCCGTTCCTCACCCTCGGCAACGCCAACCTGCTGCTCACCCACGGCAGCGCCGAGCAGATCGACACCTGGGTCCGGCCGATGGTCCAGGGGCGGTTCTTCGGCACCATGTGCCTGTCCGAGCCGCAGGCCGGCAGCTCCCTGGCCGACATCAACACCCGGGCCGAGCCGCAGTCCGACGGGACGTACCGGCTGGCCGGCACCAAGATGTGGATCTCCGGTGGCGATCACGAGCTGGCCGAGAACATCGTTCACCTGGTGCTGGCCCGGATCCCCGGTGGGCCGCCCGGGGTGAAGGGGATCTCGCTGTTCATCGTGCCGAAGGTGCTCCTCGACGCCGACGGCGCGCCCGGGCCGCGCAACGACGTGGTGCTGGTCGGCCTCAACCACAAGATGGGCTACCGGGGCACCACCAACACGCTGCTCAACTTCGGCGAGGGCGTGCACCGGCCGTACGGGCGGGGCGGGGCGGTCGGCTACCTCGTCGGTGCGCCGCACCAGGGGCTGGCGCAGATGTTCCACATGATGAACGAGGCGCGGATCGGCGTCGGCGCCGGCGCGACCGCGCTCGGCTACACCGGCTACCTGAAGTCCGTGGCGTACGCCCGGCAGCGCCCGCAGGGCCGCCCGGTCGCCGACAAGGATCCGACCGCGCCGCAGGTCCCGATCGTCGCCCACGCCGACGTCCGCCGGATGCTGCTGGCCCAGAAGAGCTACGTGGAGGGCGCACTCGCCCTGGTGCTCTACTGTGGCCGGCTGCTCGACGAGGAGAAGACGGCTCCCGTCGAGGCCGACCGGCACCGGGCCCACCTGCTGCTGGACATGCTCACTCCGATCGCCAAGAGCTGGCCGTCGCAGTGGTGCCTGGCCGCCAACGACCTGGCCATCCAGGTGCACGGCGGGTACGGCTACACCCGCGACTACGACGTCGAGCAGCACTGGCGGGACAACCGGCTCAACCCGATCCACGAGGGCACCCACGGCATCCAGGCGCTGGACCTGCTCGGCCGGAAGGCCACCATGCAGGGCGGCGCCGGGCTGGCGTTGCTGGTGGAGACGATCGGCGCGACGGTCAGCCGGGCCTGGAAGGCCGAGGGCGAGGCCGCCGAGCTGGCCGCCCGGCTCGGCGCGGCGGTGGACCGGATCGGCGTGGTGACCCGCCGGCTGTGGGCGCGCGGGGATGCGGAGGTGGCGCTGGCCAACGCCAGCGTCTACCTGGAGGCGGTCGGACACGTCGTGATCGCCTGGATGTGGCTGGAGCAGCTGCTCGCCGTCGAGGCGGCCGGCGCCCCGGACGGGCCGGACGTCGACTTCCTCGCCGGCAAGCGGCAGGCCGCCCGGTACTTCTTCCGCTACGAGCTGCCCCGCACCGGGCCGCAGTTCGACCTGCTGGAGAGCCTGGACCGGACCACCCTGGACACCCGGGAGAGCTGGCTCTGACGAACCCGCGCCCGCCGGGTGGGTCCGCAGCGGTGGGCGCCCGCCCGGCGGGTCCGCGCAGTGGTGGGCGCGCTCGGCGGCGATCACCCTGGCCGGTGACCCGCCGCCCGGCTCGGGTCTCCCCACGAGCGATATGACTCCTGGTCAGAAATGTGCCTGTCAGTCATATGGCCGTCGGGTAGACGTTGAAGGCGCCGGCGATGATCACTGCGGCCGTCCCGGTGGCCGCGACCGGTCAGCGGCGGCCGGCGGGCTTACGCGTGGCCTGCCGGCCCCGCAGGAACGCCAGCACGATGACGACCACCAGCGCGATCAACCCGATGATCACCAGCCAGCGGACCGCCTCCAGCAGCAGCCCGAGCAGGATGAGCGCAGCGCCGATGACGCCGACGACCCAGAGCGTGGTCCGCATGTTCGCCTCCCATGACGAGGTGCCGCCGCGCGGCGGGGCGGCTCGCTTTCCCGCTGCGCCCCCGGCCATGCCGCCGACGACGGCTCAGTGCCGGGCGACGTAGACGGTGTTCGCGGATTCCCGGCCCTGCAGCGGGTTGGGGAAGCGCACGATGTGCGCCACGGAGGTCGGGAACACCTCGGTCAGCACCCGCTGGAACGCCGGGTCGGGCGGGTCGTTCGACCAGAGCGCGAAGACGCCGTCGTGGTGCAGCAGCGCGGCGAGCCGGCGCAGCCCCTCCGCCGTGTAGAAGGCGGCGTGGCTGGGGTGTAGCACCTGGCGCGGCGAGTGGTCCACGTCGAGCAGCACGGCGTGGAACCGCCGCCCCGGCGCCTCCGGGTCGAAGCCGGACCCGTCGGCGACGGCGGCGAAGAAGTCGGCCCGGACGAACCGGGTCCGCGAATCGGTGGCCAGCCCGGCGGTGAACGGGAGCAGGTCGCGGCGGTGCCAGTCGATCACGTCCTCGATCGCCTCCACCACGACCAGCGAGCGGACCCGCGGGTCTTCGAGGGCGGTCCGCGCCGTGTAGCCCAGGCCGAGCCCGCCGACCACCACGTCCAGGGCGTCACCGGCCAGCGTCGCCAGCCCGAGCCGGGCCAGTTCGATCTCCGCGACGGGGAAGAGGCTGGACATCAGGAACTCGTCGTCGAGCTTCACCTCGTAGACGTCGACGTCGAGCGCCGGGTCGCGGCGACGGCGCAGGCTGATCTCCCCGATCGGGGTCTCCCGCCAGGCCAGTTCTTCGAATCGCGCCACCACGGGTGGTCCTCTCCGCCGGTTTCGTGACCGGATGTTACCGGGCCGCCGGCCCGGCGCCGGACGATCCGGCCGACGCCGGGCTTTTTCCGCCGGCGGCGGCATCTCGCGCCCCAGCCGGGGTACGCCACCCGGTCGAGGGCCTTGACGGAGGGAGAACACGGTGGCGGAGATGCTGGCCGGACGGCTGCACGTGGGCGAGCGGGCGCTGCGGATGGAGTCGGTGCCGGTGCCCGAGCCGGGGCGCGGTCAGCTCCGGATCAGGGTCATGGCCGCCGGGGTGTGCCTGTCCGACGTGCACCTCGTCGACGGCACCCTCACCCCGGTGCATCTCGCCGGCAACGTGGTGACCCTCGGCCACGAGGTGGCCGGGACCGTCGACGCCCTGGGCGACGGTGTCGAGGGGTGGCAGTTGGGTCAGCGGGTGCTGCTTCAGGCGGGGGAGCGGGACCGGCGCGGCACCGTGCTCACCCGGGGCGTCGACTACGACGGCGGCTGGGCCGAGTATGCGCTGGCCCGCGAGGACACCGTCATGCCGATCCCCGACGCCCTGCCGTTCGAGCAGGCCTGCATCATCCCCGACGCGGTCTCCACCCCGTGGGCGGCGGTGACCGACACCGCCCGCACCCGGGCGGGGGAGGCGGTCGCGGTGTGGGGCGTCGGCGGCCTCGGCGCGCACGCGGTGCAACTGCTCTTGCTGGTCGGCGCGGCGCCGGTCATCGCCGTGGATCCGCTGCCGGCGGCCCGGGGCCGGGCGCTGACCCTCGGCGCCGACCTGGCCCTGGACCCGAAGGACGGCGCCTTCCGGGACGCCGTGCTGGACGTGACCAACGCCCGCGGTCTGGACGTCGCGTTCGACTTCGCCGGCGTCACCCCGGCACGCGAGCAGGCCATGACCGTGCTCGGCCGGCAGGGCCGGCTGGTGCTCACCGGCATCGCCAACCAGCCGGTCACCATCCCCTCGGACAGCCGGTTCAACTACAGCCGGCAGGCCGTGCTCGGCCACTACGGCTCGGAGCCGGAACACGTCGAGCAGCTCGTGTCGCTCGCCGCTCAGGGACGGCTCGACCTGACCGCCTCGGTCAGCGACGTGCTGCCCCTGACCGACGCCGCGGAGGCGGTGCGGCGGGTCCACGACAAGGAGGGCGACCTGATCCGACTTGTCCTGCGCCCCTGATCGGCCGGTGAGGCGGGCCGCGTGCGCCGGTGCGTGATCAGCCGACGGGTCGGGCCGCGACGACCACCGTGTCGAGGGCGTCGACACTGCCGCCGCCCTCGGTGGGGACCGGCCGGCGGGCGGTCTCGGCCCGCTGGATCCGTAGCCCGGCGAGCCCGTCGACGACCGCCTCCGGGGTGAGCAGGATCGCCGGGTCCTGCGGCCCGCCGGTCCCGCCGTCGAGATTCGCCCGGTCGTGGCCGACGACGACCACCGTGCCACCGGGGCGCAGCGCGTTCCGGGCGGCGGCGAGCACCCGGGCCAGCTCCTCGGCGGGCAGGTGCAGGTAGCTGATCAGGACCAGGTCGTAGCTGCCCGGCACCGGCCGGTACGTGGTCACGTCCGCGACCCGCCACTCGACCGGTACACCCCGGCGCGCGGCCAGCTGGCGGCCCCGCTCGACGGCCACCGGGGAGAAGTCCACGGCGGTCACCCGCCAGCCCTGGCCGGCCAACCAGACCGCGTTGCGCCCCTCGCCGGCCGCCACGTCGAGCGCGCTGCCGGGGGTCAACCCGGTCACCGATTCGACGACGAACCGGTTGGGCTCATCACTCCACACCAGACCCGGCGTGTTGGCGTACCGGGTGTCCCAGTCGTTGCTGTCCACTGTGTCTCTCCCTCTGGCGGTGTCGCACCACCGCCACCGCGACCGTACCGGCCGACGCGAGCGCCGCCGTCACGGCCGGTCCCCGTTCCAGTTTGGCGGGGAAGCGGCTGGGCGAGGACGAAGACGCCCATCGCCACGAACCAGCCATGACGGAGGGCCTACGAGGGATCGACGGAGCGCTTATCCTGTGGCCCGACCGACCCACGGAAGGGAACCCATGCCGTCGCGGCAGGACCAGCTCCACTCGTACCAGTTCACCGTCCAGCGGGCGGTCGCCGCGCTGGTCATGCGGGAGACCGATCCGGCGCAGTCGCCGTTCCGCCGGCTGGCCGGCGCGGGTCTGGCCAGCGTCCTGGTGGCGGCCATCGGGCTCGGCGGCTTCGCCCTCTACGGCCTCTTCGCCGGCGGTGGCAGCTCCTGGCGCGACACCGGGGCGGTGATCGTCGAGAAGGAGTCCGGCGCCCGGTTCGTCTACCGGGAGCAGAAGCTGCACCCGGTGCTCAACTACGCCTCCGCCCTGCTGATCATCGGGGTGGACCGGCCGAAGACGGTGCTGGTCTCCCGTCGCTCGATCGAGGGCGTGCCGCGCGGCCTGCCGCTCGGCATCGCGGACGCGCCCGACTCGCTGCCGGCACCCGGGCGGCTCTCCACCGCGCCGTGGACCGTCTGCTCCCTCGCGTCGACGGAGGCCGGTCGCACCGAGCCCCGCTCCGCGCTACTGATCGGCCGGGACGCCGGTGGGGGGCGGCCCCTCGGCGAGCAGGGCGTGCTGCTGCGGCACCCGGACGGCAGCCTGCACCTGCTCTGGCACAACCGGCGCCACCTGCTGCGTGACACCGACCGGGTGCTGGCCGCCCTGGCCGCCACCCGGGAGCGGGCCGTTCCGGTGGCGCCCGCGCTGCTCAACACCGTGCCGGCCGGCGTCGACCTGGCCCCGCCGCCGCTGCGGGGCCTGGGCGACCCCTCCGACCGGGTCACCGGCGCGACCGTGGGCGACGTCTACCTGGTCCGCAACTCCGGCGGCGGCCGCCAGTACGCGGTGGCCGAGCGGGACGGCCTGACCGGTATCACCGAGCTCCAGGCCAGCCTGCTGCTGGCCCGCACCGGTCAGGGCGACCCGAAGCCGATCACGCTCGGCCGGTTCGCCGCGCTGCCGAAGCTGCCGGACCGGGTCCCCACCGGGCCGGCCGCCCCGCCCCCGGCCCCGCCCCGGCTGGCGGCCGTGGACGGCGGCGCGGTCTGCCTCCGGGTCGGCGACGACGCCGGCGTACGCGAGGTGCGCGTCGGCGCCACCCCGCCGGACCTCGCTGCCGACGGGCGGACGCCGGCGGGCCAGGGCGGCGTGCTCGCCGACCAGGTCGTGGTCGAGCCGGGGCGGGGCGCGGTGGTCGAGTCGGCGGCGGCGCCGGGCGCGTCCGGCGGCGCGGTCTCCGTGGTCACCGACCTGGGTCGCCGGTACGTCCTCGCCGGTGGCGGGGTGCTCGGGATGCTCGGCTACGCCGGCGTCAAGCCGGTACGCCTGCCGGCCGGCCTGGTCAGCCTGGTGCCGGCCGGGAGCCCGCTCGACCCGGCCGCCGCCCGCGCCGTCGCCGCCCCCGCCTGACCCGGACCGGTCGGCGCGGCGGCCCGAGCCGGACCGGTTCCGCCCGCACCGTCGCTGTCCGTATCGGCAAAAAGACGGCCGGCGGCGACGAGCCCAGCGGTTGCCCCGGCGGCGTGGTGCGGCGGACGGTCCGGGGTCACCCGGTGGGCCGGCGCAGCACGCTGACCGCGAAGTCGGCATCTGCCCGCCACGGCCGCAGGTCCCAGGTGGCGAAGCGATGCTCCAGCCGCAGCCCGGCCGCGACCGCGTCGGCGTCGAAGTCGGTGAGCGGGTAGCCCCGGTCGGTGCCGAAGCCGACCACCACGACGCCGTCCGGGTGGACATGGGCGGCGACGCGGGTCAGCACGGCCCGCTCGGTGCCGGGGGCGACGAACGCCATCACGTTGCCGGCGACCACCGCCGCGTCGAACGGCTCGGGCTCGCCCTGCGCGGCGAGGTCCAGCTCGGCCAGGTCGCCGACCAGCCAGCGCGGCCCGGGATGGTCCGCGCCGGCGGCCTCGACGAGGGCGGGATCGGCGTCCACCCCGACCACCCGGTGGCCCCGGACGGCCAGCGCCGCGCCCACCCGGCCCGTCCCGCAGCCGGCGTCCAGGATGCGGGCGCCCGGCGGGACCAACGCGTCCAGCAGCCGTGCCTCACCGGCCAGGTCGGCCCCCTCGGCGGCGAGCTGCCGGAACCGGTCGATGTACCACTGCGAGTGCCCGGGCTTCGTCTCGGTCACCCAGCGTGTCGGCTTACCCATGTCGCCACGGTAACCGGATCTTCCCGGCCGGCGGGCACCGACTCCTCCGGCCGGTGTCCCCGGTGGTGCCGGGCCGCCGGACGGAGCGCTTCAGGTGAGGGCGAGGAAGGTGCCGGCGGCGAGCGGGACCCCCGCCGCGGCGCCCGCGACGACCTGCGGCCAGGTGTGGTCGCCCAGCCGCACCCGGGACCAGGCGACCGCGGCCACCAGCAGCCAGGCGGTGTGCAGTGCCGGACCGAAGAGCAGCACCAGTACGGTGCTCGTGGCGGCGCTCACCGCAGCGTGCACGCTGAGCTTCCACCAGTGGTTGACCGCCGTGACCGCCGCCCCAACCACGAAGATCACCACGATGACGGCGAACAGTTCCGCCGGGGCCCGCAGCGCGGCCAGCAGCGCGATCCCGACCGCCACGGAGGCCAGGCCGGTGAGCAGCGGACGGGCCCGCTGGGTGCGGTCGCCGATGTGCCGGTCGGTCAGCCGTCCCCGGCGGACCCCGTGGATGATGACGCCGACCGGTATGACCGCGCAGAAGAGCAGCGCCGTGCCGCCCCAGCGCAAGAGGTCGCCGGCACCGTCGCTGACCCGGGCGACGGCCAGCAGCGGCAGCGCGGTCACCAGGACGCCCGGCGCCAGCACCTCGGTGAGCAGGCGGGCCAACCGCCTGCTCGCCGACCGGTCCCCGTCCACCGTGGTCGCCCGCACCGGGCCATCCTGGTGTTCCCCGTCCATCAGGGTCAAGTTCAGCCCTTCTCCGCGCCGCTGGTCAGCCCCTCGGTGAGCAGCCGCTCGCTGGCGAAGAAGAGGATCACGATGGGCAGGGTGAGGATCACCGACCCCGCCATCAGCACGGTCTTCGGCACCTCGACGCCGTCGGCGAGCAGCGACAGCCCGAGCGACACGGTCCACCGGTTGGGCTTGTCAACCAGGAAGAGCAGCGCGAAGAGGAACTCGTTCCAGGCGATCATGAAATCGTAGAGGGCGACCGCCATGATCGACGGTGCGGCGAGCGGCAGGCTGACCCGCCGGATGATGCCGAGCCGGCCGGCGCCGTCGATGGCCGCGGACTCCTCCAGGCTGATCGGGATCGTCTCGAAGTAGTTCTTCAGCATGTAGACCGAGACCGGCAGGGTCTGCGAGATGTAGACCAGCACCAGCCCGAACAGCGATCCGCGCAGCCCGACCCGGGTGAAGACCACGAAGAGCGGGATGGCGATGACGATGGACGGGAAGAGGTAGACGGCGAGGAAGAGCGCGTTGACCTGCCGCCGGCCGAAGAAGCGCAGCCGGGACACCGCGTACGCGCCGGGGATCGCGACCACCAGGGTGAGCAGCGTGGCGGCCAGCGCGACCAGGCCGCTGTTGCGGATGAAGGTGAGGAACCCCTGGCCGCCGTCCTCGGCGGCCTTGAGCACCTCGGCGTACGTGGCGACGGTGAACTCGCCGACCGGCACCCAGAGCGAGCCGGGGTCGAGCAGCAGGCGCTCGATGGGGCGCACCGAGAGCACCAGCATGTACCAGAAGGGCAGCACCGTGATGATCAGGAACGCGGCGATCACCACGCGGCGCAGCCAGCGCAGGCTGACCGTCTCGATCCGGTCCCGGTCCATCACGCCTCCCGATGCGCGCCGAAGAAGCGCAGGTAGATGGCGACGAACGCGATCAGCACCACCGCCAGCACGACCGCCTGCGCCGCCGCCGCGCCGACATCGGTACGTGCGGTGAGGAACTGGTAGACCCGGACGCTGACCACCTCGGTGCCGGCGGAGCCGCCGGTGAGCAGGTAGACGTCGTCGAACTTGTTGAACGTCATGATGAACCGAAGCACCGCCAGCAGCGCGATCACCGGCATCAGCTGGGGCAGCAGAATGTGCCGGAAGCGCTGGGTCGGGGTGGCCCCGTCGACCCGGGCCGCCTCCTCCAGGTCGGCGGGCACCGCCTGGAGCCGGGCGAGCAGGAACAGGAACGCGAACGGGAAGTACCGCCACGCCTCGAACGTGATCACCGTCCACAGCGCCGTCGAGTCCTGGGAGAGGAACGGGATCGGCGCGTCCCAGCCGAGGAACCGCTGCCCCCAGTCGTTGACGACGCCGAGCTGTGGATCAAGCATCACCTGCCAGACGAAGGTCACCGCGACCACCGGCGCCACGTACGGCAGCAGCATCGAGGCCCGGACCAGGGTGCGCCCCCGGAACGGTCGGCGGACGATCAGCGCGGCGACCAGCCCGAGCAGGATCGAGCCGGCCGTCCCGCCGAGGCTGTAGAGCACGGTGGTCCAGAGCGTGTCGGCGAAGCCGGGGGTGTGCAGCACCCGGTCGAAGTTGCCCAGGGTGAACTCGCCGAACAGGCCGGTCCGGCGCAGGGTCGCCAGGCGGACCCGTTGGAAGGCCAGCAGCACGGTCCAGACGATCGGGATGCCGATCACCAGGAGCACCACGAGCAGGGTGGGGGCGACCAGCGCGAGCCCGGCGCGGGACTCGCGGCGGCGCAGGGTCAGTGGCCGGCGCCGGGGGCCCGGCCGCTCCCGGACGGAGGAACGGCCGGCCTCCGGCGCGGTGGTGGTCAATCGAGGCCCTTCTTGACCGCCTCGACGTCCTTCTGCGCCCGGGCGGCGGCCGCGGCGGCGTCGGACTTGCCGCCGACCACGTCGGCGAGCGCCTTCGGCACGGGCAGCTCGCCGAGGATCGCGCCGACCAGCTTGCCCTGGCCCTGCGGCAGGCCCCAGCGCTGGAAGGTGTCCGGGCTCGTGCGCAGGGTCGCCAGCACGTCGTCGCCGTACACCTCGGAGAGCGGCTTCTTGGCGTCCACGCCCGCCTGGCTGGTGCTCCAGGCGGTGTGGAACTTCTCCTTGTCGTCCGCGGTGCCCTTGCGGACCGGGAACCGGCCCTCGGGGGACATGCCGAACCAGCGCGGGTAGCCGTCGGAGAGCATGTACTCCACGAACGACTTGGCCGAGTTGGCGGCGGCGCCATCGAGCACCGCCCACGAGCTGATCTCGCCGTACTGGGCCGGCTCGGCGCCGTTGGGGCCCTTGATGGCGGTGACGAAGCCGCTGTTCTTGGCCAGGAAGGTCGGGTCCTGCTGGCACTGCGGGCAGGTCGGCTTGGCGTCGTTGCGCAGCCCGGCCAGCTCGTCGAGGATGAACGGCGACCAGATCAGCATGGCCGCCTTGCCCGCGAAGTAGGTGGCCCGGGTGGTGTCCACGTCCTGCGCGCCCTTGACCGAGTTGTTCCGCATCAGGTCCCCGTAGAAACGGAACGCCTCGACGCACTCTGGGGAGTCCAGCACCACCTTGCCCGAGTCGTCGGTGAGCTGGCAGTTGTTGGCCAGCGCGAGGTGCTCGAAGGTCTGCTGGGTGAACACGTCGCCGGGGGCGGTGGCGGCGGTGATGCCGGCGACGCCGCCGGTGTTGAGCTTCGCCGCGGCGGCGGCGATCTTCTCGTACGTGTCGGGGGCGGGCAGGCCGGCGGCGGCGAACAGGTCCTTGCGGTAGACCAGCAGCTGGCCCCAGCCGTCGCTCGGCACGGAGAGCTGCTTGCCGCCGTCGGAGGTCAGCTCCAGGGCGCGCGGCGAGAAGGTGTCCCGCCCCAGCTTGTCGACCACCGCCTTGTTGGCGTCGGGGTGCAGCAGGTCGTTGCCGGCGAGGGTCTGGATGCCGGCGAGCGACACGGAACCGACCACGTCGGGCAGCTTGCCGGCGGCGGCACTGGAGGCGATCAGGGAGGGGAACTGGTCCTCGTTGACGGTGACCAGGTTGACCTTGACGCCGGTTTTCGCGGTGAAGTCCGCGACGATCGCCTTGGTGGCGTTCACCCGGTCGGCCACGTCCTCCAGGCTCCACACCGTTATCTGGGAATTGTCATCTTTCGGCTCGTCGTCGCCGCAGGCCAGCAGCCCCGCCCCGGCAAATGCCATGATCAGGGCGGAGGCGAGCATCCGCATCGAGGGTGATGACATCGGTGGCACTCCTCTCGAAGGGTACATCAGGCATTTAACTCCCTCGATTGATCATTTACAAGACATATACCGATATTTGTTTTAGAATCGAGCCCGGCACTTCCCTCGGAGCGGCACCATGGTCAACTGGGTTGTCTCTCTGGCCGGGCCCCGACGCGTCAGCCTGGAGCCCTGCCCCGCGGACCCGCTCGGCCCAGGCCAGGTTCGCGTCCGCACGTGCTACTCCGGCATCTCGGCCGGCACCGAGTTGACGCTCTATCGGGGCAGCAATCCGCGGCTGCGCAAGGACTGGGACGACGCCAGCCGAATGTTCGTGCCCCGCCAGGCGCCCGCCGCCTACCCGGTGGTCGGCTTCGGCTACGAGGAGGTCGGCGAGATCGTCGAGATCGCCGCCGATGTCGCCGACCGGCACCCCGGGCAGGTCGTCTGGGGCATCTGGGGGCACCGCGCCCAGGCCGTCGTGCCGGCCGGCGCGGTCCAGCCCCTCCCTCCCGGGCTCGACCCGCTCACCGCCGTCTTCGCCCGCCCCGGCGCGATCGCCCTCACCGCGGTGCTCGCCGGCGACCTGCACCTCGGCGACTGGGTGGGAATTTTCGGCCAGGGCGTGATCGGGCTGCTCGGCACCCGGCTGGCCACCCTCTCCGGCGCCCGGGTGGTCGCCGTCGACCCGGTGCCCGACCGGCTCGGCTTCGCCACCCGCTTCGGCGCCCGCCGGGTCGTCGACGCCGCCACCGACTCCGCCGCCGCCGTGCTGCGCGAGGCCACCGGCGGACGCGGGGCGGACGTCTGCCTGGAGCTGTCCGGGTCGTACCCGGCGCTGCACGAGGCGATCCGCGCCACCACCCACGCCGGCCGCGTCGTGGCCGCCGGCTTCTACCAGGGGTACGCCCACGGGCTGGGACTCGGCGAGGAGTTCCACCACAACCGGATCCAGCTGGTGGCGGCCCAGATCTCCGGATCCGCCCCGGCACCCGGCACGGCCGGCCGGTGGACCGGGGCCCGGATCGCCCACACCTTCATGGATCTGGTGGCCGAGGGCAGCGTCGACCCGCTGCCGCTGGTGAGCCACGTCGTCGACGCGGGCGCGGTGGCCGACGCGCTCGCGTTGCTCGACCGCGGTGACGGTGACGTCCTCCAAGTCGTGCTGAGGTTCTGATGGCCATTCCACTCGCCTGCCAGGAGCAGTTGCTCCCGGGCGCCAGCCTGTCCCGCAAGTTCGCCCTCGCCACCACGCTCGGCTACCAGGCCATCGAGCTGCGCGGCCGGGGCGACCTCGAATTCGCCCGCCGCCTGCCGGAGCTGCGCCGCGCTCGCGCCGACGGGGTGGTCATGCCGACCGTCTGCGTCGAGATGGACCACTTCATCGGCGACTTCGACCCCGGTCGCTCCCGGGACGCGGTACGCAACCTCCGCTCCCAGCTCTCGGTCATCGCCGAACTGGGCGGGATCGGTGCCGTGACGCCCGCCGCCTGGGGGATGTTCTCCCGCCGGCTGCCGCCCTTCGAGCCGCCCCGCTCGCCCGAGGGTGACCGGCGGGTGCTGGTCGACGCCCTCGGCGAGCTGGGGGAGCACGCCCGGGCCGAGGGCGTCACGCTCTTCCTGGAACCCCTCAACCGGTACGAGGACCACATGGTCAACCGGCTCGATGAGGCGGTCGCGCTCTGCGCCGCAGTCGGCCTGCCCTCGGTGCGGGTGGTCGCCGACACCTTCCACATGAACATCGAGGAGGACGACGTGCCGGCGGCGCTGCGTGCCGCCGCGCCGTACCTGGGGCACGTGCAGGTGAGCGACTCCAACCGGTACCAGCCGGGGGCCGGGCACCTGGACTGGTCGGTGCTGCTGGGCACCCTGGGTGAGATCGACTATCGGGGCTGGCTGGCGCTGGAGTGCCGGCTGCGTGGCGAGCCCGTCGTCGCGCTCCGTGAGGCGGCCACCGTCCTCACCGGGGCCCAGTCGTGGCAGGCCGCGGCGTGAGCGCCGGACCGGCCGGCAGGCCCGGCGCCGCCGGGCTGGACGCCGCGACGGGCGGTCCCGGCGGGGATCCGGCGGCGGCCCGGATCGGCGTCGAACGGGCGGCCGCGCTGCGCCGGCTGGCCATCGACACCCTCGACGGCAACTGGGAGCACGACCACACCGTGCCCTCGCGCACCCTCTACCCGCACCAGTGGAGCTGGGACTCGGCGTTCATCGCCGTCGGACTGGCCCACATCCGGCCCGACCGGGCGTGGCGGGAACTGCGGACGCTCTTCGCCGCCCAGTGGGCCGACGGACGGGTGCCGCACATCGTGTTCAACCCGGCGCTGCCGGTCGGCTCGTACTTTCCCGGCCCGGAGTTCTGGGACTCGGCCCGTGCCCACGACGCCCCCGCCGCCGCCACCTCCGGCATCGTCCAGCCGCCGATCCACGCCCCGGCGGCCTGGCTGGCGCACCGCCGGGCCCCGTCGGAGGCTTCGGTGCGGGCGCTGGGTTGGCTCTATCCGCGGCTGGTCGCCCAGCAGCGCTACCTGACCGGCCGGCGGGACGTGGGCGGCTCCGGGCTGGCCTGCCTCGTGCACCCATGGGAGTCCGGGCTGGACAACAGCCCGGCCTGGGACGCCCCCATGGCCGCGGTGCCCGCCGACGCCGCCGTCATGCGCGCGTACCGGCGGCATGACACCGCGCACGCCGACGCCGCGCAGCGCCCCACGGACCTGGACTACGCGCGCTACGTCGCGATCGTCGCCGCCTACCGGGCCGGCGGCTACGGCGACGCCGGGCTGGCCGGCCGGCACCCCTTCCTGGTGGAGTGCCCGCTGCTCAACGCGGCGCTCGGAGCGGCCGAGCACGCCCTGGCCCGGATCGCGGCGGTGATCGGCGCCGACCCGGGGCCGCACCGGGAGCGGGCGGCCCGGATCACCGCCGCCCTGGTGGACCGGCTGTACGACCCGATCACCGGCACCTTCCACCCGCGGGACCTGCGCACCGACCGGCTGATCCCGGCCCGCACGGTGCTCGGGCTGATGCCGCTGATCCTGCCCGACCTGCCGGCCCGGCAGGTACGCGCGGTGCTGGCCGAGGCGTGCTCGCCCCGGTTCGGCCTGGCGGCCCGGATGGACCGCCCCCTGACCACCCACGACCGCACCGCCCCCGACTTCGAGCCGGTGCGCTACTGGCGCGGCCCGAGCTGGCTGAACACCAGCTGGCTGCTCTGGCGCGGCCTGCGCGCCCACCGCCGCCCCGACCTGGCTGCCGGGCTGCGCGAGTCGATGCTGGCGCTGGTGGCTCGTAACGGCTGCCACGAGTACTTCCACCCGGACACCGGCGCCGGGCTCGGCTCCCCGGCGTTCAGCTGGACCGCGTCCCTGGCGCTCGACGCCCTCGCCGAGAGCTGAGCCGCCGGCGCCGGCCCGCGCCGCCGCCGGAGTGGCTGGCGCGGGACATGGCAGGGATGCTACCGATCCCGGCGGGACGGCGGCCGGGCCGCGATCGGGGCAGGATGGGGTCCCATCGACGCTCGCGAACCGGGAGGACGGGATGACCGTGACCGCGGACGACCTCGATGCGGCGCTGACCACCGTGGCCGACGCGCTCGGCCCGGCCGTCGGCGCCGACTGGACCGTGCCGGCCGGCCCGCTCGACTGGGACTGTCGGCACACCGCCGACCACCTGGGCGACACCCTGCTGTCGTACGCGGCGCAGCTGGTGGCCCGCCCCGCCGACCGGTACGTCCGCTTCATGGCCGCCGCCGAGCGGGACGCCACGGCGGCCGAGCTGCTGGAGTTCGCCGCGACCGCCGGCCGGATCCTGGCCCTGGTGGTGCGGGCGACCTCCGCGCACGCCCGGGCGTTCCATCCCAGCGGCACCGCCGACCCGGAGGGCTTCGTGGCGATGGGCTGCGCGGAGCTGCTCCTGCACGGCGACGACATCGCCCGGGGGCTGGGGATGGCCCTCGACCCGCCGCGCCCACTCTGTGCCCGGGTGGTGGCCCGGCTCTTCCCCGACGTCGCGGCCGGGCTGGCCGACGTCGACCCCTGGGTCGCCCTGCGTTGGTGCACCGGCCGGGCCGAGCTGCCTGGCCGGGCGCGGCGGGGTCGCTGGCAGTGGCGCGGCGCGCCGATCGGTGGGTGAGCGGCCCGGGCGATCCCGGCCGGGCCCGCCCGACCCGGGGGCCCGGGCGGGGCGGATCGCGGCTACCGTGGGCGGCCGGAGCCGAAGGAGGAGTGCCCGTGCCCGAGATCGACAAGGTGGCCTGGATCCGCGTCGAGGACGGCCGCGTGCTCAGCACCCGCTCCCGGGGCAGGGACGTGTGGTACCTGCCCGGCGGCAAGCGGGAGGCCGGCGAGTCCGACCTGGACACCCTGGCCCGGGAGATCATCGAGGAGCTGGGCGTGGCGGTGGTCCGGGAGTCGGCCGCGCACGTCGGCACGTTCGGCGCGCAGGCCCACGGGCACGCCCCGGGCACGCTGGTGCGGATGACCTGCTACGCCGCCGACTACCGGGGCGAGCTGCGGCCGGACAGTGAGATCGCGGAGCTGGCCTGGCTCGGCTACGCCGACCGACATCGGGTCTCCCCGGTGGATCAGATCATCTTCGACCACCTGCGGGCCGCGGGCGCGCTGCGCTGACGTCAGCGGGTGCACGCCAGCGACGCGCAGCAGCTCGACGGCGGCCACCGCGCCGGCCGTTGCCTGTTTGCCGTCGCCGACCCTGGGTAACCGCGTCACCTGCTCCGGCCCGCGCGGCCGCCGACGACAGGAGGGTGACGTGCGGTTTCCCCGATTCGTCGAGGCGGTGTCCCGCCGCTCCGCGCTGCCCACCGACCAGGCCGCGATGATCGCCCGCGCCACGCTGCAGACCCTCGCCGAGCGGGTGACCGGTGCGGAGGCGGACGATCTGGCCGCGCAGCTGCCGGACGAGCTGGCCGCCTACCTGGCCGCCCCGGCCGACGAGGGTGGCCCGGGCGGGGGCGTGGTCGGGTTCGTGTACCGGGTGGCCGACCGGGCCGGGGTGGACCCGGCGGTCGCCGAGGTGGGGGCGCGGGCCGTGCTGACCACCCTGCGCGAGGCGGTCACCGTTGGCGAGTTCCAGGATCTGGTGGCCCAGCTGCCGAAGGGCTTCGACGCGATGATCGACCCGATCCCCCGAACCGGCCAGGGGCGCTGAGGCCCGGGGCCGGGTCTGGTCGGCCGGTCAGTACGCCCCGGGCGGGTCGACGAGCTCGTCCGCCGAGGGCTCCTCCGGATCGGCCACCCAGGCGGAGAAGGCCGGCACCCCGTGCCACGGCCCCATCCCGTCCGGCCGCTCGTCGGTGGCCACTGCGACCACCGCGTACGGGTGGCCGAAGCGCAGCTCCGCCGTCCGGGCCACCCCCTCCGGCGGCAGGCTGACCAGGCCGAAGGCCCCGGTCACCGCGGCCGCCTCGAAGCCGTACCGGCCGAACCGGGCCGCGGCCGCCTGCCGGGCCTCGGCCTGGGTGCCGGGGCCGGCCACCGAGGTGATCGCCGCCGGGAAGCCCAGTCCGGGCCCGGTGAGGTCGTGCCCGCTCCGCGCCGACCAGCAGGGCAGTACCGCCGCGTGCCGCTCCTCGCGCCCGTCCCGGGCCCGGGTGCGCACCCGCTCCTCCCGCAGCGTCCACAGTGGTGTGTCACCCAGCGGCAGGTCGAACAGCGACCGCCGGCCCGGCTCGCCGCCGACCACCGTGGCCGGGGCGAGCCGGTACGCCGCGGCCAGCACGTCACCCGGCGCCACCCCGGGCGCGGCCGCCACCGACACCACGGCGAGCCCCGCCGCGCCGCCCTCGGTATCCGCCGGCCGGGCCGCCGCCACGTGCACGACCACGTCGCCGGCCCGCTCCGTGGCCGCGATCCAGGCGCGGTGCCCGCGTTCCGGGGTGCGCAGCACCCGGGTGAGGGCGCCGGCCCAGGCGCTGCCCGGCCCGAGGGCCGCGGCCGGGGCCAGCTCGAACGGGTCGGCCCAGGAGATCCGGGTGGCCAGCGCGCTGGCCAGGGCCAGCACCACCTGCTCGCTGACCCGCAGCGGGAAGCGGTCGATCAACCCGAGGCTGTGCTCGCGCGCCCAGGCGTCCAGCGTCTCCTGCGGCGGCAGCGGCCCGGTGGCGGTCCGTGGCGGCAGGCCGGCGTACCAGTCGGCCAGCCGGGTGGTGTCGTACCCCGCCCGGTGCCACACCGCGGTCGCCGCCGGCACCAGCGGGTGCGGCTCGGCCAGCAGGGCGGCGGCGGTCGCGGCGGCCGCGTCCGGGTCCATGCCCAGGACGTCGGCGAGTTCGTCGCGTGCGGCCCCGCGCGCCGCCGGGCCGCAGAGCGCCAGTAGCAGCCAGGCGCCGAGCGGGGAGGCGACGTGGTGCCCGGGCTCGACGGCGGCGTGCAGGCGGTCGGCGTACCGGGCGAGGGGCTCCTGGAGACTCGTCATGGTTCCACTCTGCCCACCGGCGGGCGGTTCGGCACGCCCACCCGGTACGTCAGGACCAGAGCTCGAACGGCTCGTCGATCTCCTCGCCCGCCAGGAACGGGGTGAGCAGCGCCGGCAACCGGCCGGGGTAGAAGCGCTCCCCGCTGGCCACCACCTCGGCGACCGGCCACCAGCGGAACCCGAAGTAGTCCTCCAACTCGTAGTCGAGCCGGTCGGCCTCGTCGACCGCCGGGCCCCGCCCCGGCAGCCGGACCGGCACCACCACCTCGTCCTGCAGGTGCCGCAGCTGACGGTGGATGAAGCTGGCCCGGCGCCGCCACCGGGGCGCCCCGATCCGGTCCGGGTCCACCCGGATGCCGGTCTCCTCGCGCAGCTCCCGCACCGCCGCGTCCAGGTACGTCTCCCCGGGGTCGAGGCCGCCGCCCGGCAGCTCCCACCAGGTGCCCAGCCGGGGGTGGTCCGGGTCGCGGGTGTGGAAGAGCAGCACCCGCTCCTCGGCGTCCAGCACCACCAGCCGGACCGCCCGCCGCTCGATCAGCGGCAGGTCCCGGGGCAGCTCGTCGGTCATGGTCGCCTCCCAAGGGGTCACGGATCCGCGTCCACCCTGCCACGATGACGCTCATGTCCGAGCTCTTCGGTGAGGTGGCCAACAGCTACGACGAGGCGCGCCCGGGCTACCCGCCAGCGATCGCCGAGGCGATCGGTGGGTACCACGGCGGGGCGCCCGGCCGGTTGGTCGAGGTGGGCGCCGGGACGGGCCGGGCCACCGAGGTCCTGCTCGGGCTGGGCGCGCCGATGACCTGCGTGGAGCCCGATGCCCGGATGGCCGCGCGGCTGGCGGCCCGGTTCCCGCGGGTCGAGGTGGTGGTGGCGGCCTTCGAGGAGTGGACGCCGCCACCGGGCGGGGTGCCGGCGCTCGCCTGCGCGATGGCGTGGCACTGGCTCGATCCGGCCACCCGCAACCGCCGGGCGTACGAGGCGCTCGCCCCGGGCGGCACGCTGGCGGTCTTCGGGCACCGTTACGCGTACGTGAATCCGGCGCACGCCGCCGCGCTCCGGGCGGCGTTCGAGTCGGTGGACCCGGCGACGCAGGGGGACCGTCCGGAGGACTGGTTCCACGCCGACGTCGCCGACAGCGGACTCTTCACCGACGTCCGCGTCGTGCCCTTCCGCCGCGCGGTACCGCTGGACACCGCGGCGTACCAGCGCCTGGTCAGCACCTTCTCCCCGCAACTGAAGCGCCCGCCGGAGCTGCGGGCACGGGTCCTCGCCGCGGTCGGCGCCGCGGCCGACGGCTTCGGCGGAACGGTGGTGCTGGACCTGCGGACCGCCCTGGTGCTGGCCCGCCGCCCGGCCTGACCCCGCTCAGCCGTCGGTCGCGCCCGCACCGTACCAGTCCGCGCCGGCGTCGATCACCCGGGCCACGTCGGGCGGCAGCGGACAGGGGCGCGGTGATGCGGTCCGCGGTGAAGGTGGCCCGGATCTGCCGGGCGGGAACGGTCACCCCCGGATCGTCGCCGACGGCCGCGGCGTACCTCCACCGCATTTCATCCCTGTCGGGTCGTGCGGGATAGGCTGCCCGCCGTGGCAGGTCTGTTGAGGAACGTGGCGTCGCGACTGGGCCGGATGAACGGGGGCGCGGCGACGCCCGCCGGGTCGCCGGGCCGGATCCCGGCGCAGGTCGCGCGGCGCCGCCAGGTGGCCGCGCTGCAGCGTCGCCAGCTGGCGTACGCCCCGGAGCTGGACGGGCAGGCCGATCCGGGGGAGGTCGTCTGGACCTGGGTCCCGTACGAGGACGACCCCCGCCAGGGCAAGGACCGCCCCGTGCTGGTGGTGGGCCGGCAGAGCCGGACGCTGTTCGGGCTGATGCTGTCCAGCCAGGACGAGCGGGACGGCCAGCGGCACTGGCTGGCGCTCGGCCCGGGCGCCTGGGACCGGGACAACCGCCCGAGCTGGGTACGCCTCGACCGGGTCCTCACCATGCGGGAGGACAGCATCCGGCGCGAGGGCGCGGTGCTGGACCGGCCCCGCTTCGACCGGGTGGGCCAGGCCCTGCGCGCCGGCTACGGCTGGCGCTGACCGGCGGGGAAACCGCTCGCGCCGACGGGTGCGCCGTGGCTGGTGCTGACCGGGGGGAAACCGCTCGCGCCGACGGGTGAGCCGTGGCACGGTGATCCGGTGACGGGTGAGCCGGCGATCGCCGGGGACGAACGACTGGCCGGCTGGGTGGCGGAGGACTTCGGTCTCGCCCTCGTCGCCGCCGAGCTGGTGCCGTACGGCGCGGACGACGCCGCGCGGCTGTGGCGGGCCACCGACGCAGACGGCGCCCAGTGGGCGGTCAAGCTGAGCGGCGGCGGCACCCCGGCGGGCCTGTGCGTCACGGCCCACCTGTCGGCGCGGGGCGTGCCGGGCATCGTGGCCCCGTTGACCACCCGGGACGGCCGGCTCTGGAGCGTCCACGAGGGACGGCGGCTCTCCGTGGTGCCGTGGCTGACCGCCGATCGGGCGCTCGACGGCGGGATGGACGTCGCGCACTGGCGGACGTACGGCGAGGTGCTGGCCGCGACGCACGCGGTCGCCCCCACCGACGAGCTGGCGGCGCTGCTGCCCCGGGAGGACCACACCCACGCGGCGGTCAGCGCGGCCACCCGGGAGACGGACCGCCGGCTACGGGCGGTGGACGGCTCGGCCGACCGGTGGACCCGGGAGGTGGCGGACCGCTGGCGGGCGGCCGCGGACGACGTGTCCACCCTGCTCGACCGCGTGGACCGGCTCGGCGCGGAGCTGCGGGACCGGCCGGCGGACCTGGTGGTCTGTCACGGCGATCCGCACCTGGGCAACCTGCTGCTCGACCCGGACGGGCGGGTCTGGCTGATCGACTGGGACGACGCGGTACTTGCGCCCCGGGAACGCGACCTGATGTTCGTCACCGGCGGCGTGCTGGCGTTCGCGCCGGTGACCCCGGCCGAGCAGGCCGCCTTCTTCGCCGGCTACGGCCCGGTGGACCCCGATCCGGTCCGGCTGGCCTACCACCTGGGCGTGCGCGCCCTGGACGACATCGGGAGCTGGGCGCGGGACGTGGCCGACGCGGACCGGCCGGAGGCCGAGCGGGTTCGCGCACTGAAGATCGTGGACGGGTTGTTGTCGCCGGTGGGGCTGGTCAGTTTGGCCCGCGAGGCGCTGCGCGACCTGGGCCGCTGGGGCTGATCAGCCGGTCAGCACTCGGCCAGGTGCGGGGTGTCCACCAGCTGGCGGGCCGGTCGGGCCGCGGCCACGCTCTTCGCCTGATACATCGCCGCGTCCGCGCGGCAGAGCGCCTCGGCGAGCTGGGTCGGCCCGTGCACCGGGGCGAGCCCGACGGACGCGGTCACCTGCACGGTGCGGCCGCCGAGCGGGATCGGCGCGGCGAGGGCCTCGCAGAGCCGCCGGGTGGCGTGCTCGATCCACCGCCGGTCCACCGTCGGGCTGGCCAGCAGCCCGGCGAACTCGTCGCCGCCGAGCCGGGCGACCAGGTTGTCCCCGGCGAAGGCGGCGAGCCGCTGCGCCACGCTGATCAGCACCTGGTCGCCGGCGGCGTGCCCGTACCGGTCGTTGACCTGCTTGAAGTCGTCCAGGTCGAGCACGACGGCGATCAGCGGGGTGCCGGCGGCGTCGGTGAGCAGGGTCGCGGCGAGCCGGTAGAAGGCCCGCCGGTTGGGCAGCCCGGTCAGCGGGTCGTGGCTGGCGGCGTGCCGTTCGGCGGCCAGCTCGGCCTGGAGTAACCCGATCTCGGCCTCCGCGCGCAGCGCGCGGCGGCGCAGTTGCCAGGCGGAGACGAGCGCACCGGCGGCGGAGATCCCGGAGGCGACGGTCATCGGATCCGGCACGCACCCTCCCTCGCCACCGCCGTCGGCGCCGCCCAGGTGGTGCCGCGAACCGCCCGTCCGGACCCGTGTTTTCGCTGGTCGTGACCGCGCGAGGTAACCCAGAGTAAACGGATGAGTACCCCGCACCTGCGTTATCATGCTCGCTGTCCAATGCAGATGCAACAGCAGATGCACGTGCACCATCGTCCTGTGTCGACCCATGACCCCGGCGCCACCACCGCACCTCCCGCGGCATCGGCTGGCTCTTCGCACAGAAAGACGCCCATGCAGCAACCTCAGAACGGCGTACCCACCAGCGAGTTGCCCCCGCTGCGGTGGCAGAAGAGCCGCCGGAGCAACCCCAGCGGCAACTGTGTCGAGCTGGCCGTACTGCCCGGCGGTGCCGGCATCGCGATGCGCAACTCCCGGCACCCGGAGGGCCCGGCGCTGATCTACACGGTGGACGAGATCACCGCCTTCGTGCTCGGCGCCCGGGACGGGGACTTCGACCAGCTGATCGCCGGAGCCGTATCCCGCGGACGGGACTGATCCTCCGTCCGGAGGAGTTCATCTCACTGTCGGTCCATGGCATGCTTACCCGTCGGCCGGACCGCGGTGTCCGGTCGGCACTGGTTGGCAGGCGAAGGACGGCCACGTGACGATGGATCCCGGCGAGGGCGGCGCGGCCAGCGGCCCGACCGTGCTGCGCATGCTGCTCGGGGCGCAGCTGCGGCGGCTGCGCGAGGACGCCGGGGTCACCCGCGAGGGCGCCGGCTGGGAGATCCGCTCCTCCGAGTCGAAGATCAGCCGGATGGAGCTCGGCCGGGTCGGCTTCAAGGAACGCGACGTCGCCGATCTGCTCACCCTCTACGGCGTCGCGGCGAACGAGGAACGCGCGGCGCTGCTCAAGCTCGCCCGGGACGCGAACAGCCCCGGTTGGTGGCACCGGTACGGCGACGTGCTGCCCCCTTGGTTCCAGTCCTACCTGGGACTGGAGGCCGCCGCCGCGCTGATCCGGACGTACGAGCTCCAGTTCGTCCCCGGCCTGCTCCAGACCCCCGAGTACGCCCGCGCGGTGATCCTGCTCGGCCACCGTGGCGCCGCCCCGGAGGTGATCGATCGCCGGGTGAGGCTGCGGATGGAACGCCAGGAGGTGCTGCGCCGGACGCGGCCCCCGCAGCTCTGGGCGGTGGTCGACGAGGCCACCCTGCGCCGCCCGATCGGCGGCCCGGAGGTGATGCGCGGACAGTTGGACGCGCTGGTCGAGGCGACCAGCTCGCCGCACGTCCGGCTCCAGATCGTGCCCTTCGACGCCGGTGGGCACGCCGCGGCAGGCGGCGCCTTCACCATCCTGCGCTTCAGTGACCCGGATCTGCCGGACATCGTCTACATCGAACAGCTCACCAGCGCGATCTACCTGGACAAGCGGGACGACCTGGACTACTACGCGCTGGCCATGGAGCGGCTCTGCGTGGCGGCCGCACCGCCGGAGCGTACGCCCGAGCTGCTCGGCCGGATCCGCGACGAGCTGTACCCGCGCTGAGCGCGTCCCGGGGCGCCGGTCGAGCCGGCTCGGGCACTACCATGTGCGGCGAACCGGCGAGAGTGGACGGACGCCACCGGAGCAGGGTGGCGCGGAGTCGCGGAGGCAGCCTTGACCACCGATGTTCCCGGCACCGCGACGGAACCGGTCCACCCCAGCGACCGGATCGACACCTCGGTGCCGCATCCCGCCCGCCGCTACAACTACTGGCTGGGCGGCAAGGACAACTTCCAGGCCGACCGGGAGTCCGGGGACGCGTTGGCGGAGCGTTTTCCGACCATCCGGATCAGCGCCCTGGAGAACCGCCGGTTCCTCCAGCGTGCCGTCGGCCACCTCGCCCGCTCCGCCGGCATCCGGCAGTTCCTCGACATCGGCACCGGCATCCCGACCGCCGACAACACCCACGAGGTGGCCCAGGCGATCGACCCGACCGCCCGGGTCGTCTACGTGGACAACGACCCGATCGTGCTGGCCCACGCCCGGGCCCTGCTGACCAGCTCGGCCCAGGGCGCGACCGCCTACATCGACGCCGACCTGCGCGACCCGGACCGGATCCTCGGCCACCCCGACCTGCGGCGGACCCTCGACCTGTCCCAGCCGGTGGCGCTGATGCTGGTCGCGGTGCTGCACTTCGTGCCCGACGGTGACGACCCGTACGGCGTGGTCACCAGGCTGCTGGACGCGCTGCCGTCCGGCAGCTACCTCGCCGCCTCGCACGTAACCTACGACTACCTGCCGCCGCAGCTGGCCGAGGAGGCGAGGGGCGCGGCCCGGGGTGGCGGCCCGCACGGGGTGATCAACCTGCGCGGCCTGGACGAGTTCAGCCGCTTCTTCGACGGCCTGGAGGTGGTCGAGCCGGGCATCCGCTCGGTCGCCGAGTGGCGCGCCGAGGGCGAGCCGCAGCCGCGTCCCTCGGTCGTCGAGGTCAGCATGTACGGCGGGGTCGCCCGCAAGCCCTGAGTCCCACCGCGGTCGCGCGGCCCGGTCGGCGGATGCCGACCGGGCCGAGGTCGTTTCCGGTGTCGATTGACCAACCACGACCCGTCTGGGTAGTCTCTGAATCGATCCAGACTGAATCGATTCAGAAGGGGGCGCGGTGAAGCCGACTCTGCAGGACGTGGCGAACGCGGTGGGGGTGTCCCGGAGCACCGTCTCCAACGCCTACTGCCGCCCCGACCAGCTCTCCGCCGCGCTCCGGGAGCGGATCCTCGACGCCGCGCGCCAGCTCGACTACCCCGGGCCCAACCCGACCGCCCGGTCGCTGCGCCGCGGCTTCGTCGGGGCGATCGGCGTGCTCTTCACCTCTCAGCTGTCGTACGCCTTCACCGACCCCTTCGCGGTGCGCTTCCTGGCCGGGCTCAGCGGCGCCGCCGAGCGGCACGGCAGCGCCCTGCTGCTGGTGCCGCTGCCCGACGATCCGGCGCGGGCCCGGGCCGCCGTGGAGAACGCCGCGGTCGACGGCTTCTGCGTCTACTGCGTCGGCAACGAGGAGTGGGCGCTCGACGCCATCCGCCGCCGGGCGCTGCCCTACGTCACCACCGCCGCCCCCGAGGAGGCCCACCCGGCGCACCGCTACGTCGGCATTGACGAGCGGGCCGCCGCCCGTACGGTCGCTGAGCACGTCGCCGCCCTCGGGCACCGGCGGGTGGCCCTGCTCGGCGACACGATGCTGCCCGACGCCCCACCCGGACCGCTGCGGCTGGCCGCCCCGGCGGACGTCCCGCACCCCACCACCCGCGGCCGGCTCGCCGGCTTCGCCGACGCGTTCGCCGCCCTCGGCGTCGACTGGTCGGACCTCACCGTGCTCAACGCCACCGGCAACAGCCGCGCCGCCGGCGCCGCCGCGGTGGCCGCCACGCTGACCGGCGACGATCCGCCCACCGCCGTCCTCGCCTGCTCCGACGTGCTCGCCCTCGGCGTGCTCGACACGCTCGCCGAGGCCGGGCCGCGCCTGGCGCGTCCCGTCTCGGTCACCGGCTTCGACGACATCGCCGAGGCCGCCGCGGCCGGGCTCACCACCGTCCGGCAGCCAGCCGAGGAGAAGGGGCGGATCGCCGCCGAACTCCTCCTCGCGCCCCCGGCCGATCCGGCCGCCGGGCACGTCCTGCTCGACACCGCCCTCGTCGTCCGCACCTCCACCCGCCCCGCCTGAAGGAGCCGACCATGGAACAGTCCACCGCTTTCATCCTCGCCGTCGACGCGGTGACCCGACACGTGAACTCCGCCCGGCCCGACGCGCCCGTCCGCCCCGACCGTCCCCGGTCGGCGCCGCTGGCACCCACCCGGCTGGCCGCCGCCGGTGCCCTGCGCCGGCTCGCCGACCTGATGGAGCCCCGGCCCGCGGTGCTGCCGCCCACCTGCTCCTGAGCCCCGCCGCAGCTGACCCGCCCCGGGTGGCCCGCGCCACCCAGGCGGTGTCGGATCACCCCAACCGGGGGCGGCGAGGCCCGAACCGGGCACCGGGGTTGGGGACGGCGGCGGTGGGCAGGCAGACTGGGGCACCATGTCGCCGTTCACGCCCACACTGCGGTTGCACGATCGGTACGTCCTGCGCGAGCGCATCGGCCTCGGCGGGATGTCCGAGGTGTGGCGAGCCGACGACGAGGTGCTGCACCGCCCCGTCGCGGTGAAGGCCCTCGCGACGCAGCTCGCCGCCGACCCGCAGCTGCGTGCCACCATCCAGCGGGAGGCCCGGGCCGCCGCCCGGCTCACCCACCCGAACGTCACCCAGGTGTACGACTACGGCGAGGCGACCCTGCCCGACGGGTCGCTGATGCCGTACCTGGTGATGGAGCTGGTGGAGGGGCGGACGCTGGCCGATCGGCTGACCACCGGCCCGCTCGCCTGGCCGGAGGCCGTCCGGGTGGCCGGTCAGGTGGCCGCCGCCCTCGCCGCGGCGCACCGGATCGGCGTGGTGCACCGGGACGTCAAGCCGGGCAACGTGATGCTCACCGAGACCGGCGCCAAGGTGCTCGACTTCGGCATCGCCACCCTGGCCGGGCCGCGCCACCCCCTCGCCGGGCAGACCGGCGAGCTGATGATGGGCACCCCCGCCTACTTCGCCCCGGAGCGGATGACGCCCGGCCCGGCCAACCCGGCCAGCGACGTCTACACCCTGGGCGCGCTGCTCTACCGCACCCTCACCGGCCGGGCCCCGCTGCCCGTGCAGACCTGGGAGGACGTGCTCGACGTGCAGGCCCGGCGTACCCCCGTGCCGCCGCTGCGCGTCTCCGGGCTGCCCGCCGACATCGCCGAGCTCACCCTGGCCTGCCTGTCGCCGGACCCGGCCCGCCGGCCCACCGCGGCCCGGCTCGCCACCCGGTTCGGCGCGGGGCAGCCGGCCGACCCACCGACGGCGATCCTGCCCACGCTCGCCCGGCCGGAGCATCCGCCGACGCTGATCGAGCGAGCGCCGGCCGCCGTCCGTCCGGTGCCGGCGGCGGTGCCGCAACGGCCGGCGGCCCGATCCAACCGGCTGCTCGGCGTGCTGGTCGCGGCCGGCGTCGCGCTGCTGCTCGGCCTGGTCGGCATGCTCGCCCTGGACGACTCGGGGAACCCCCCGGCCGCCCAGCGGACCACCGAGGCCCCGGTCCCGGAATCCACCGCGGAATCCTCCGGTCCGGCCGAGTCGGCCACCGCCGAGCCCTCCGCCCCCACCACCGCGCCGGCGCCGGTCACCCTGCGCCAGCTCGCGGCCGCGTTCGCCGACGTGCTCGCCGACGCGGAGTCCCGGGGCGAGATCGACCGGGACACCGCCAGGGACCTGCGGGAGAAGGCCGCCGAGCTGGACCGGGGCAAGCCGAAGGACCGCGCCAAGCGGCTCGCCGAGCTGCGCGAGCGGGTGGCCGACGCGGCCGACGACGGGCGGATCGGCACCGACACCGCCGCCCGACTGCAGGACCTGCTGACCGCGTACGCGCAGTCGCGGGGTGGCCGCGGCGACGAGGGCTGAGCCGGCCCGGAGGCTGACCGGGCCGGGTCAGGCCAGGTGCACCGGGTCGCCGAGCAGCGACTTCACCGCCGGATCCCGACCAGCCGGCCGCTCATCCGGCCGACAGCGCACGGACCAGCGCGGTCGCCTCGGCCAACCGCGCGGCGTCGAGCGGGCCGGTCTCCGCGCGCAGGGTGGCCGCCCGCGCCAGCAGCCGCGCCGGCCCGGTGGCGGCCAGGTACCCGACCAGCAACTCGCGCGCCGGCGTCGACAGCGGCGTGTCCCGGTCCGTGGCCACCTCGGCGAGGATGAGCGCGGTCATCGCCGTGTCCAGCTCGGCCGGCCCCTCGGTCGCGTTGGCCCAGTCGATGACGACCGGGCCCGCCGGGGTGAGGACCACGTTCTCCGGGTGCAGATCCAGGTGCAGGATCCGAACGTCGGGATCGGACGAGCGTGCGGCGGGCAGCGCGTGCAGCCGCGCATGCAGGTCGGCGAGCAGGCGTGCCCCGTCCGTCGTGTCGACGTCGCCCCGGACGTACGCCTCCGCCAGCGTCGGACCGACCAGCCGCTCCAACACCAGGTCCGGCCCGTCCGCACGGTGCACCGCCGGCACCGGATAGCCGGACCCCCGCAGGTGCCGCATGACCTCGGCCTCGGCCGCGACGTCGCCGCCGGCGCGGTAGCGGCGCAGCACCCGCCGGTCGTCCACGAGGTACACGTCGGCGGTCCGGCCGGAGGCGAGCAGCGCGGGGACAGTCACCGGCCTCACGTTAGCCGCCGTCCGTCCGGCCGTCCGTCCCCGCTCGCCCCAGCTCTGACATGGTCGGGGTTCGCCCGTGGGCGGCGGCTGGCCGCTCAGGGGCCTGATCGACTCCGGGTGGGCGATGTGGCGGGTGTCGGGTGGGCGCCGGATACTGCCAGGTCGGCGATGTCGTGCCGGGTGTCCGGTTCGCGCCTGCCGGGGTGCGCGGTCTGGGTCTGATGTCCGGTTTCAGGGTGTGACCGCTGGCATCCGTAGGCCGGAATCGTGGCGGGGCCGGGGTCGTTACATTCACCGTGCGACTGAGTAGCTGGCCCGCTCCACCGGGCCGGTGACCGGGCCCC
>NZ_JAEMUW010000003.1 GCF_016598485.1 Micromonospora coerulea
GCGCCGAGGCCCCTGCCGGTTGGACCATGTGATCCGCCAACGGATCCGCTACGCATCTCCGCCAGGTGATACGCGACAGGGGTCTAGAGGGCCTGTGTCTAAGCGACGGCGCATCACCGTCGAAGCCAGCCAGCCAGCGAGCGTAGTCGATAGATCTATGGAACACTCGGATCATCGATCCGTCCTCTCGGCAAGGGGATGCCATGTCGCTCCGTCGTATCGCGGCGATCGCGCTCGCACTAGCTGTCCTGGGTCCGATCGGGTCCGCCGCCTCCGCCGCCTCCGCCGCCTCCGCCGCATCGCCGTCGCCTTCCCTGTCGACAGTCTCGGTCAGCGCCGCCTCCGAGCCGATCTTCGGGCCGGCCCAGGCCATCTCAGTGGGTCCCTCCCCAACAGCTACCGCGATCGGTGACGTGACCGGCGACGGCCGGGCAGACGTGCTGCTCGGCATGCTGGTCCACGCCGACCCGTCCGACGTCTACGACCTCCTCGTCTTCGCGCAGCAGGCTGACGGTTCGCTCGCGTCACCGGTCCGATACCAGACGGGGCTCAGCTCCAGCGACCGGGCGGGCATGGGCGTCACGGTGCTCGACGCCAACGGCGACGGGCGGCGAGACGTGGCGCTGGCTACCAAGGCCGGTGTGCAGGTCCTGACGCAGACCACGGAGGGGCGGCTGGCGATCCGTGGGCTGCTTGCGGGCACGGCAGGCGCTGAGTACATCGCCGCTGCCGACATGGATCGTGACGGCGACGAGGACCTGGTGGTCAACGGTGAGGCGGGAACGATGCTGCTGCGCCAGGAATCCTCGGGTGTCTTCGTACTGTCCGTCGTGGGGCCGGAGTGGGTATACGCCCTGGCGGTCGGCGACGTGGACGGCGATGGCTGGCGGGACATCGCCCTCAGCGGTAGGGAGACGGACGTCCTCGTCTACCACCGCACCACCACCGGGTGGAGGCGCACCGCCCACACCCCGATCGAGGACTACTGGGGGATTCACGAGGGTATTGAGATCGCCGACGTCACCGGCGACGGCCGCGCGGACGTGGCGGTCACTGACAGCGGCAACCGCCCGGGGGCCCTGCTCAACGTCTTCCGCCAGACGGCCACCGGCACGCTGGCCGCCCCGGTCGTCTACAGCACGCCGGACATCCCGCAGCCCGTCAAGGCGGCCGACCTGAACGGGGACGGGCGCAAGGACCTGGTCATCGCGCACGGCGGCTGGCAGCAGGTCACTGCGCTCCTGCAGCAGTCCGACGGCACGCTCGGATCCCCGATCTCCCACCCCGTTCCCTACGCCACCCATTACCACAGCCAGGGTCTCGCACTAGGGGACATCGATGGTGACAAGCGCGTCGACGCCGTACTCGCCGACCAGCAGAACAACCTGGTCGTGCTGCGCAACATCCATCGAGCCGCATCGACCATCGCCTTCCTCGCCCGGGTCAACAACCGCTATGTCACGGCCGAAAGCGCCGGCGCCAAGCCGTTGATCGCCAACCGGACGGCGATCGGGCTGTGGGAGCAGTTCGACATGATCGACGCGGGCAACGGGTTCATCAGTCTGCGCTCGCGTTCCAACGGCAAGTACGTGACCGCGGAGAGCGCGGGTGCCCAACCCCTGATCGCCAACCGGACCGCGGTCGGCTCCTGGGAGAAGTTCAAAGTCATCTACAACTCGGACGGCAGCATCAGCCTGCGGGCCAACGTCAACGGCAAGTACGTGACGGCCGAGAAGGCGGGCGCCTACCCGCTGATCGCCAACCGCACCGCGATCGGGCTGTGGGAGAAATTCGACATCCATGCCGTCCCCTAGATGGCACCGCGGCGATGTCGGAGCTCGGCGCTGTCGTGGGTTTCAAGCCTCGGCGGCATCGGGCCGCTCGATCGTCGCGCACCGGTGCTCTCAAAAAGCCCAGGCGGGTCGACGGCCTTCAACGACAAGCTCCGCGAATGGGAGGACTACTACAACTACCATCGCCCCCCGGCGGCCTCGGCGGCCAGACCCCCTACGAACGCCTCAAGCAGAAGCGCGTACCGCAGCTGCTGGACGATGTGCAGCTCTGCTCGCTCCTGATCGATGCAGCGGGCGTCGTGCTCCATCCCGAGGACCTCACCCAGGCGGCAGCCCTGCCTGGCGCACAACCACATTGCCGCCGGTAGCGGGTTGTCACGGCGTCAAGGCGGCCCGCAAAGCGGGCCGCGCCGACCCGGCCCCGGCCTGCTGGCGACCTCCGGCCGGCATCGGCCGGGCCGGCCGGCCACGCTGACGGACGACAAGACCTTGAAGACCTGGGGCTCCGCCCCGAACCCCGACCCTCCTCAGAGATCAGCCGGGAGCGGATCACCTCGCCGGGCACCACAAGGGCGACCAGCATCCCCGGACCCCGTCCGGGGATGCTGGACGGCCGACGAGGAGATTCGCGTGACTAGGCGGCGGCGCGTTCGGCGAGTGGGCGGCGACGCAGTGCCGTGTCGGTCAGTGAGCGTGGGGCCGAGGCAGCGTGGGGGTTGAACCGGTTGGTGCCAGGTGGCACGATCTCGTCGATCCGGTCGAGGGTCGCATCGTCCAGAGTGAGCGCGGCGCCCTTGAGGAGATCCTCCAGCTGCTGCATGGTCCGCGGTCCGATGATCGCCGAGGTGACGGCGGGGTGAGCCACAGTGAAGGCCACGGCCAGCTGTGGGAGGGTACAGCCGATGCTTGCCGCGAGTTCGACGAGCTGTTCGACGGCGTCGAGCTTGGCTGCGGTCTCCGCGTTCGCGGGATCGAACAGTTCCGGCCGGATTGTGGCACGGCCGGTTGACAGGTCGATGGGCTGGTCCTTGCGATACTTGCCGGTGAGGAACCCGAAGGCCAGTGGGCTCCAGACCAGTACCCCCATTCCGTAGCGCTGGCAGACGGGCAGGAGCGAGGTCTCGATTCCGCGGGCCAGGATCGAATATCCATCCTTCACATCGCGGTCATCAACGACTGGCTCCTGACCCCACTTTGAGGCAGGCCCTAGACGATCATGGCGTGCCCCGCCTCCGGTCCATCCTGGCGAGGAAGGGGACATGCCCGCCTGGGACGATGGTCGGGTGAACATCACCCGACTCGTTACCTCGGAGAATGTGCCGGCCTTGGCCGAGCTGCTCCGCGTCAACCGTGAGTTTCTCGCGCCGTGGGACCCGATCCGGAGCGAGGACTACTTCACGGCAAACGGCCAGCACGCCGTCATCGAAGCCGATCTCCAGCAGCACGAGCAGGGATCGAAGCTGCCCCACGTCATCCTCGACGACGCCGGTCGCGTGATCGGCCGCATCACGCTCAACGGCATAGTGCGTGGCCCTTTCCAGTCATGCTCCATGGGCTACTGGGTAAGCGCCAGCCACAATGGCCGAGGGTTCGCGACCAGGGCGGTGCACGGGATCGTGCGGGTGGCCTTCGAGGAGTTGGGGCTGCATCGGATGCAGGCAGAGACCCTGTTGCACAACGTCAGATCGCAGCGGGTGCTGGAACGCAACGGGTTCATGCAGTTCGGCATGGCGCCGGAGTACCTCAACATCGCCGGCCGGTGGCAGGATCACGCCATGTACCAGGTGGTGAAGCCGTCGCCGGCAACCGGCTGAACGCCATCGCCCCACCGCAGTGCGCTGAAGCCGCGCCTTGCGATCACGGTGCCCGGTGTTCGCTGACACCTACCGTGCCAGCCGTCGGCGCAGTGTCACGCGGGTCCTGATACCGATCTGTCACGCAGGTCCCGAGACCAGACAGCCCGGCTGCCGGGGAGTGGACGCTCCTATTTCCGGTCGGTCACCGCTCAGCACCGACAGCAGCGTCTTGGCTTCCCCGGGCGTCAGCGCGCGCCGCTCGGCCCGGCCGAGGGCCGGAGGCTTGGCCGCCTTGGCGACGTTGCGCGCCACCAGGTCCATCCGCTCAGCGTCGGCCAAGGCGACCCGCAGGACCGCGTGCACCTTGATGATCCTGGCCGGCGCCAGCTTGCCCCGCAGCCCGGTCAGGAACCGCTGTACGTCCCGAGGCGGTCAGCCGATCGAGCTTCACCCGGCCCAAGCCGGGCACCAGGTGCTTGCTCACGGCCAGGCGGTAGCGCACCAGCGTTGACGGCCGAGTGCCGTCGTGCGCCTTCACGTCCCGCAGCCACTCGGTCAACCAGGCTTCCAGAGGCCTGGCCGGTCCGGCGACTGCCCGACGAGGAGATCCGCTGAACAGCACACCAGCCCTCAGGTGTTGAGGTGATCTGACACCTGGCCTGCTGACTCGTCCAGCCAGCGGCGATACCAACGGGCGAATCCGAGCGGCACTCCGTCGTCGTCGAAGAGCGGCCGGAATCCGCCAATGGCAGTTGTGTCGTCGGCCCACATTTGACCCCGCGCTGGGCCGCTGACCACCAGAGCCTCCGGGTACGCGCAGCCCACGCGCCGTTATCAGCGGCTGAGGTTCGATGGCTGACCAGGCTGGGGCACGCCCCCGAGTGGTGGCGCGCCCCAGCAGGTCAGACCAGTCGCTGGGCGCGGGTCGTGGTCACCGTCGCGGTGCCGGTCGTGGACAGGCCGGAGATCAGGTACGCCCGGTAGGTGCCGTCCGTCATCACGGCCCAGAGGTCCGGGGTGCCGTCGAGGTTGATGTCGGCGGCCTCGAGCGTGCCGATCGCGACGCCGGTGTTCCAGTTCGCCGCCACCTGGTACTGGGTGTTGGTCAGCGTGCCGGTGCCGTCACCGTTGTCGACCATGGTGACCCCGGTCCACAGGTAGAGGTCACCCGTGGTGGCGTTGCGCAGGAAGAGCCCGACGCCGGAGGCGGTCTCGGTGCTGGCGATGGTCCAGTTCTGCCAGTCGGTGCCGCCGGTCGGGGTGGGGTTGGTCAGGGCGGTGGTGTTGTAGTACAGGCCGGGAGCCGCGCCGTTGAAGTGGTAGTTGAGGCGGTAGCCGTTGGTGGCGTCACCCGCGATGCCGATCAGGTCCGGGATGACGGTGTCGACGCCGCGGGCATCGAAGGCGCTGGCCAGCTGCAGCGGGCTGTTGCCGTTGGCGTCGAGCATGAGGTCGGCCATGATCGAGAACTGGTTGCCGCTGAGCGCCGGGTCGGTCATCGTGCCGTCCCCGGCGCCGACGATGACGCCGCCGTTTCCGGCCGAGACACCGGTCGGGTAGTAGTCCAGGAAGTCCTGGCGGTCGTAGCCGGTGAAGCGCCCGGTGAAAACCTGGGCCCCGTCGAAGTCGGTCGGGGCGTTGATCCCGGTGACGCCGTTGCCGCGCAGGCCGATGTTGGTGGCCGTCTGCACCTGGCCGGTGCCGACGCCGGTCTTGCGGGACTTCACCCCGAGCGCCGACCAGACGCCCGAGCCGAGCCCGGTGCCCGGGCCGCCGACGGCGACCAGGTCGGGGACGCCATCGCCGTTGAGGTCCTTGTCGACCGGGCCGGTGGTGACGGTGGGCGTGGTCTGCGGCATCGCCGCCGCCTGAGCCGGAAGGGCCGGGGCGAGCGCGGTCAGCGCGAGCGCCACCGGCGCAGTCCAGGCGAGCAGGCGACGGGAACTGAAGGAACTTGTCATGGATTCCCCCGTGCTATGAGGAGTTTGCCGCTCGGACGGTACTGGATGCCGGCAACGGCCACGGCCCCGTGCTGCCCGGCTTCGGGGATCTGCGGATCAGGCACCCTGGTTGCCGTCGCGACGCCGCCAGGTCGCCGTCATCACCAGGATCACGACGCCGGCCGGCAGGGCGGCGATCAGCAGGCCCCGCCACTGCTCCAGCCACAGGCGGGCGGTGAGCCGGGCCTCCGGTGCCCGGGTCACGGCGTACTGACCGGACGGGCCGGGGTCGAGCCGGCACGAGAACGCGTACCGGCCGGGGGTCGGGGCGTTGAGGCTCGCCAGCCAGGTCCATCGCGTGTCGTCGGTGGCGACCTCGGTCCACTCGACGACCCGGTTCGGCGCGGCCATCGGCACCGCCCGCCCGTCGGGGCCCGTCGCCGCGCAGCGATCGAGGTCGGGTGCGCCGATGGGCCGGGTGGCCCAGACGGCGTACCGGCCGGCGCGGTCGACGTCGACGGTGAACCCGTCGTACCGGGGGCCGGCGACGCGCAGAGGGAGCGATGTGGGTTCGGCCCGGGGTGAGATCGCCCGCCGTACCGCCGGGACCGTGGCCGTCAGGCCCAGGCAGCCGAGCAGCGCGAGGACTCCCGCCAACGCGTACCAGAGCCGGCGCATCGTCAGTCGGGCTGGCGGCGACGGGGACGCCTGCGCATGGACGAAGGATAGATCGGTGGTCGCCGTGCCCGCCGACCCGTGGCCGCGGCGGCCGGGTGGCAGGCTAGCGTCGGGGCGTGACCACCGGATCCCCGCGCGTGCTGCCCGCCGAGAGCGGCATCGCCGAAGCCGCCGCCGTCCTCCGCGCCGGAGGGCTGGTCGCCTTCCCCACCGAGACGGTCTACGGGCTGGGCGCGAACGCGCTCGACGCCCGAGCGGCGGCGCGGATCTTCGAGGCGAAGGCCCGGCCCAGCTTCGACCCGCTGATCACCCATCTGGCCGACGCGGCAGACCTGCCCGGGCTGATCGGTGCGGTGCCGCCGGCGGTCGCTGCGCTGGTCGAGCGGTTCTGGCCCGGTCCGCTCACCCTCATCGTGGACCGGCCGGCGGTGATCCCGCCGATCGTCACGTCCGGTCTGGACACCATGGCGGTCCGGGTGCCGGACGAGGCCGCCGCCCGCGCGCTGATCGCCGCGGCCGGGGTGCCGGTGGCCGCGCCGAGCGCCAACCGTTTCGGGCAGCTCAGCCCCACCCGCGCCGAGCATGTGGTGGCGGGGCTGGGCGGCGCGGTGGACGTGGTGCTCGACGGCGGTCCCACCCGGTGCGGCATCGAGTCGACCATCGTGGACGCGCGGGGCCCGCAGCCGGTGGTGCTCCGGCTCGGTGCGCTGCCGGTGGAGGCGCTGGTCGAGGCGGTCGGGCCGGTCACCGTACGCCCCGGCAGCTCCGGCCAGCCGGTGGCGCCGGGCACGCTGGCCGCGCACTACGCCCCGCGTACCCCGTTGATCGTCGGGGCGGCGGAGCCGGCGGCGGGCGACGGCGGGCGGCGGGGCCTGCTTGCCTACCGGCAGACCCCGGCGGTGGGCGACTGGGCGGCGGTGGAGGTGCTCTCCCCGGAGGGGGACCTGACCGTGGCGGCCGCGCGGCTCTTCGACGCCCTGCACCGGCTCGACGCCGCCGGGGTGACCGAGATCGTCGCCGAGCCGGTCCCGGACGTCGGGGTGGGTCGGGCGATCAACGACCGGCTGCGGCGGGCCGCCGCCACCTGGCACTGACCGGGCGGCGTCACAGCGCCAGCGCGCCCACCACCTGGTCGCCGCTCAGCTCGCCGGTGCGCTGGAAGCCCAGCCGCTGGTAGAAGCGTTCCGGGCCGTGCTCGCCCGGCACCCAGGTGGTGATCAGCCGGGTGCCACCGCGCTGCCGCACCTCGGCGGCGAGCGACTCGACGGCGAACCGGCCGTACCCCCTGCCCTGCCGCCCGGCGTCGATGTTGAGCCGCCAGAGGCCGGAGCGGACGTCGGTGGGGTCGTCGTCGCGCCAGCGCACGTCGAAGAAGGCCATCAGGAAGCCCACCGGTTGGTCGCCGTCCACGATCAGCCGCGGCCAGGCGACGTCCGATTGGACGTAGCCTCGGCGAGCGACCGGGCGACCGGCGCGACCAGCCCTTCCTGGTCGGGTCGGACCGCGATCGCGCAGGCGGCCAGGACGTTGTCGGTGGTGATCGGTACGAGGCGGGGCACCGGCCGCACGCTACCGGCCGGGCCGGCACCCGCTCCACCGCTTTACGGTCGCCCACTCACCGCAGTTCGGCGGCGATCCGGTCGGCGTCGGCGGTCAGGTCGTCGTAGCCGGCGGCGCTCAGCTTGCCGCCCCGCAGCAGCTCGGCGAGCTTGTCCCGCAGCTTCTTGAGCTGCTCCTCGGCCTGGTCGGCGTCGTCCTCGGCGAGCTCCTTGGCGATCGCGTCCACCTTGGCGTGCAGGTCGTCGGCCGCGTCCGGGTTCAGCTGACCCGTCTCCACCTGCTCCTGGATCGACAGGCGCATCGCCACCACGGGGTCCCTGGGTGGCGGCGGGCTCGGCGTGCGGGAGATGGCCCGCGAGCTCGGCGTCCGGCTGGCTGGCGGCCGGGTGGTGGGGGCGAGCGTCCGCGGCGTCGCGGTGGTCGGGGCGACGGTGGCCGGCACGGCCGGAGCGTCGGGTCCGGTCGCCGTGACCGCCGGGGTGGGCGTGGCGGTGGGCCCGGCGACCGGCGGGCCGGTGTCGCGCCCCGGGAGGGCCACGGCGGCCAGCGCCAGCAGCGCGACGCCGAGCACGGCGACCGCCGCCAGCAGGAGGCCGCGCCAGCGCGTCGGCCGGTCGCCGGTGTCGCCGCCTCCGGCCGCCGCGGCACCGACCGGGGGCGGACCGACCCCGTCGGCGCCGGACCAAGCCGCGCGGGACGGCCCCGCCGGACCGACCGGCCGGGCCGCCCCGACCAGCACCGGGGCGGCGGGGGTACCCACCGAGGGCAGCAGCGCCGCGAGGCGGTGCCGGACCGCCGCGGCGTCGGCCGGCCGGTCGCCGAGGTCCTTCGCCAGCAGCTCCGACACCAGGGCGTCCAGCTCCACCGGTACGTCGGGACGGCGGCTACGCAGGGGCGCAGGCGGCTCGTTGACGTGCTGGTGCAGGACGCTGAGCGGGTCGCCGGCGAAGGGCGGGGCGCCGGCCAGCATCGCGTAGAGGGTGCAGCCCAGGGCGTACAGGTCGGCACGCGCGTCGACCGGCCGGCCCAGCGCCTGCTCCGGGGCCATGTACGAGCTGGTGCCGAGCTTGGTTGCCGGGCCGGTGAGGGTGTTCTGGTCGCCCGTACCGGGGAGGCGGGCGATGCCGAAGTCGCAGATCTTCACCGTGCCCGACGGGGTGACGATCAGGTTGCCGGGCTTGACGTCCCGGTGCACCACCCCGACCGCGTGCGCGGCGGCGAGCCCGTCGCAGGCCTGCACGGCGATCGACAGCGCCTGCCCGACGGGGAGCGGGCCGTCGGCGATCAGCGCCGACACCGTACGCCCCTCCACCAGCTCCATGACCAGGTAGGAGTCGCTCTCCTCGGTGCCGAAGTCGTACACCCCGACGATGTGGGGGTGGCTCAGCCGCGCCGCCGTACGGGCCTCCCGGTCGAACCGTTCGGCGGCCATCGGCTCGTCGAGGCCGGCCGCGGTGAGCACCTTGATCGCCACCGGCCGGTCCAGCCGCAGGTCGCGTCCGCGCCACACCTCGCCCATGCCACCGGTGCCCAGCAGTTCCTCGGACTGGTAGCGGCCATCCAGCAGACGTCTCAGCACCACGTCACATTTTCCAGCCGCGGTCCCTGCTACACCGGGCCGTGGGTGGGACCGTCGGTCCGGCACCCGCCGGACGGGAGGTCTGCGGACGGGTCGTCAGGATCTGCTCGCCGTGGACCATCCCCCAAGCTAGTAGGTATGCCCCTCAGAAGGGCGTCGCCCGGCCGCCGGCGCCGATTCCGGGTGCGGTGCGCCGACGGTGGTCACGCCTGCTGGTGGGCGACCTCCAGGTTGACGAACCGGGGCTCGCTCCGGGCCAACCGCCGCATTCGTTCGGCGTACGTGCCGGTCTCCGGCTGGGCGCTGTGCGCCATCGCCTGCTCGTAGCTGTCGAACTCGGCGACCATCACGAAATGTCCGGGTCGATCCCGGTCCTCGGCGACGGTCAGCCGCGCCGGGGCGTTCGACAGCTGCTGCCGTCCCCACTCCGCGCTGAGCGCCCGTACCTCGTCGGGCCGGTCCGTGTCGTACTCGATGACCTGGACGAAGGACACCTCGATCACCTCCGCTCGCGGTATTCCCGCCAGGTCACCGTCCATGTGCGGAATGCCTCCCGTCCCTGGGGGTAGGAGAACAGGTAACAACCCCCCGAAAGTGAGGTGTCATGCCAATGCCGACCGCACGCGAAATCATGACCAGTGACGTGACCTGTGTCCGGGAGCAGGACGACCTCAAGGCCGCCGCCCGCCGGATGGCCGAGCTCGGCGTCGGCTCGCTGCCGATCTGTGGCGCCGACAACCGGCTCAAGGGCATGCTGACCGACCGGGACATCGTGGTGAAGGTGCTCGCCGAGGGCCGCGACCCGGGCAGCGTGACTGCGGGTGAACTCGCCCAGGGTGAGGCGGTGACCATCGGCGCCGACGACGACGCCGCGGAGATCCTGCGCACCATGAGCCAGTACAAGGTACGCCGGCTGCCGGTGATCGACGGGCACGAGCTCGTCGGGATCGTCGCCGTCGCCGACGTGGCCCGGTCGCTGCCGGAACGCCCGGTGGGCGACCTGATCGAGGCCATCTCCGAGCGCGCCTGACCACACCGATCGCCGCCCGCTCCGGCCCAGGCCGGAACGGGCGGTGTTCCGCTGGCCCAGCGCTGCCCAGCGCGGCCACGGCCGAGCGGCGGTTCGCGGCCGAGGACCTGCCACCGGTTCCCCGGCGGGTCAGGCCGGCGGGGTCAGCGGGACGGTCTCGCCGCGCAGGATCGTCCGCACCTGGCGGACGAAGCCCCGGCGGCGGGCCTCCTCGACGAAGTGCCGCAGCGGCGAGCGGAACACCGGGTAGTCGTCGTAGTGGATCGGCACGGTCAGCTTCGGGCGGACCAGCTCCACCACGTCGGCGCCCTGCTTCGCGTCCATGGTGAGCAGGATGCCGGCGATCCGGGTGCCGCCGAGGTGGATCAGCATGGCGTCGATGTCCGGGTACCGCTCGGGGATCTGGGCGAGCTGCGGCCGGCGCAGGGTGTCCCCGGTGACGTAGAGGCGGAACTGCCGGGACCCGGCGCGGTCCAGGTCGATCATCGTGCCCATCACGTCGGGCAGCAGCCGGTCCAGCGCGCCCGGGCCGTGCTGGCCGGGCAGTGCGGTCAGCCGCAGGGTGGCGTCGCCGCGGTGCAGCTCGTATGACTCCCAGGTGGGCAGCCCCTGCGCCGCCGCGAACCCCCAGCGGCTCAGCTTCCGTTCCGCCTCCCGGGTGGTGACGATCGGCAGGGACGGGTCCAGCCCGCGCCGGGCCACCCGGTCGAAATGGTCTCCGTGCAGGTGGGACAGGACCACCGCGTCCAGGGTGGGCAGCTCGGCGACGCCCAGCGCGGGCTCGGTGCTCCGCTTCGACCACAGCCCGTGCCCCAGGTACGCCCGCTGCCCGCGGTGTAGGAAATTCGGGTCGGTGAGCAGGGTGAAGCCACCGATCCGGAGCACCGTCGTCGCGGTACCGATGAACGTCACCTCGGGCCGGTCGGTCGCCATGCCCCCAGCCGTACCCGGGATCGGTGCGGCCATGCGCCTCAGCGGTCCGCCGCCGGCCCGCCGTCGTGGTCGGCGGCCGACCGGACGCCCGGCTGCGGCAGGCGGTCGACCAGTCGGGTCAGCGCGCCGTTGGCGACGGTGGCGCCGAGCGCGGAGCCGGCGGCGATGGACCAGCCCACCGGGCCGAGCGGGGTGCAGCCGAAGAACTGGCTGAGGCCGGGCGTCTGCACCACGGCGACCAGCACGCCGAGCGAGACGGTGGCGGAGGCCAGCACGGCGGGGCTGGTGCCGCCGGCCAGCACCGTCTGGCCGAGCTGGGTGCCGACCAGGGCGGCCAGGGCGACGGTGCCGGCCCGCCGCTGCCGCCCGGTGTAGCGGGCGAGCGTCCACCCGGCGGTCGCGCCCAGCGTGGTGGCGGCGGCGCGCAGGGCGATCTCCCGGGTCATCGTCGCGCCCAGCGACGTGTCCGGGCCCTCCCGGAGCAGACTGTCGGCCCCGTCGGCTCCGTTCGCGGCGGGCGGGCGGACCGCGATGGCCAGCGCGGGTGCCAGGTCGGTGAGCAGGTTGACCAGGAGCAGTTGCCGGCCGGTCAGCGCGGATCGGCCGGTCGCCGCGGCGGTCAGCACGCTGAACGCGATCTCGCCGAGGTTGCCGCCGACCAGGATGCTCAGCGCGTGGCGCACCGAGGACCACATCGCCCGCCCCTCGACCAGGGTGGCGATGATGGTCTCCAGCCGGTCGTCGGTGACCACCAGGTCGGCGGCGGCGCGGGCCGCCGGGGTGCCCCGCTGGCCGAGGGCGATGCCCACGTCGGCCAGCCGGATCGCGGGCGCGTCGTTGGCGCCGTCCCCGGTCATCGCGACCGTCCGGCCGTGCCGTTGCAGCGCCTGGATGATGCGTACCTTGTGGGCGGGGGTGCAGCGGGCGACCACGTCGGTGCGGGTGAGCCGGTCGGCCAGCGCCTCGTCGTCGAGCCGGTCCAGTTCGGCCGCGGTGACCACCCGCTGGTCGCCGTGGTCGGGGCTGATGATCGACGCGATCGCCTCGGCGGTCGCCGGATGGTCCCCGGTGATCATGATGGTGTGCACGCCGGCCTGCCGGATCCGCCGGACGGCCGGCGCGGCGCTCTCCCGGACCCCGTCGGCGAGCGCCAGGAAGCCGACGAAGACCAGCCCGTCGACCTGCTCGTCGGTCACCGTCTCCGCGCCGACCGGGCACTCGGCGACGGCGAGGATCCGGTGACCCGCCCTGGCCCGCTCGGCGAGCATCCCGTGCAGCGCCGCCCGGCCCGCCTCGTCCAGCGGCTCGTCGCCCGCGTCGGTACGCCGGGCCGCGCAGCGCGGCAGCACCGTCTCGGGCGCGCCCTTCACGCTCAGCAGCAGCCGGTCCCCGGTACGCCCCACCGTGGCGTGGTAGCCGCGCGACGGCTCGAACGGCAGCCCACCGACCGCCGCCCACCCTGGCGCGCCGGTCAGCTCCGTCACCCCGGGGGTGCCGGCGCCGTGGCGTACCGCCCGGTCGGTCTGCTGGGGCAGCTCCTCCGGGTTCTCGGCGACGGGGGTGGCGCGCAGCGCCGTGGCCAGGGTCAGCGTCAGCGGTTCGTCCAGCCGGTCCGGCGGGGCGTACCGGCGGCCGTCGCCGTCGCCCACTCCGGCCAGCAGCAGCTTGCCCTCGGTGAGGGTGCCGGTCTTGTCGAAGCAGAGCACGTCCACCCGGCCCAGCGCCTCGATGGTGCGCGGGTTGCGGACCAGGGCGCCGTGCTCGGCGAGCCGGCGGGCCGCCGCCAGCTGCGCGGCGCTGACCAGGAACGGCAACCCCTCCGGCACCGACGCGACGGCCAGGTTCGCGGCGGTCGCGGCCGTCTCCGCCAGCGGTACGCCGCGCAGCAACCCCGCCCCGGCCACCGCGATCGCCGAGCCGGCGGCCAGCGGCAGCGCCGCGTTGGTGAGCGTGCCCAGCCGGGTCTCCACCCCGCTGGCCGGTGGCGCCTGGCGGGCCAGGGCGAGGCTCCGACCCGCCTCGGTCTCGTCCCCGGTGGCCACCACCACGGCGGTGCCGTGCCCGGCGGCGACGGTGGTGCCCTCGTAGAGCATTGACCGGCGGTCGGCGACGGCGGCGGCCACCACCGGGTCGGCGGTCTTGCCCACCGGCAGCGACTCCCCGGTCAGCGACGACTCGTCGGCCTCCAGCCCGTCGGCGGTGAGCACCCGGCAGTCGGCCGGGATCGCGTCGCCCGGGCCGACGGCGACCACGTCCCCCGGCACCAGCTCCTCCGCCGCGATCACCTGCTCCGCGCCGTCGCGCAGGACCCGGGCGGTAACCGCCGAGCGGGACAGCAGCTCGGCCAGGGACCGTTCGGTGTTGTGCTGGTGCACCGCGCCGATCAGCGCGGAGCCGCCGACCACCCCGCCGACCAGGGCGGCGTCGACCAGCGAGCCGAACGTGGCGGAGAGCACCGCCCCCGCGGCGAGCACCGGGGTGAGCGGGTTGGCCAGCTCGTCGACGAAGGCCCGGAGCAGCCCGGACGGGCGCACCGTCTCGGTGCCCGCCGGGCCGCGCCGACGGGTCGCCTCGGCCGCGCTGAGCCCGTCCGGGCGGGTGTCGAGCTGGCGCAGCACGGTCTCCACCGGCATCAGGTGCCAGGCGGGCACGGTGGGCGTGGCCTGGCGGGTCGGGTCCGGCAGCCGCCGCGCGCGCCACACGCCGTGCGCGAAGGCCAGCGCGGCGGCGCCGTTCACCGCGGCCAGCGCCCGGCCGGGAAGCTGCTGCCGGTCGGCGGTGAACGCGCCCAGCGCGGCGAGGCCGCTGCCGGCGAGCGCGAGCCGGAGGTTCTGGCCGGTCATCCGCCGGGCCAGCCCGGCCGCCTCGATGATCAGCGCGGGGACGCGCAGGTCGGGGCCGACCAGCAGGTGAGCCCCCCAGGGCGGCAGGTCGTCGGGGGCGGCCACGCCGAGGCCGCAGTCGGCGGCGCCGAGCGCCGGGCGGTCGCCGGAGACCAGCAGGACCACCGCGCCGTCGCGTTGCAGGGCGCGTACCGACTCGGCCAGGTGCGGACCGCCGGGCAGCACCGCGTCGGCGAAGTCGTACCGGCCCTCGCCGTCGCCGGCCACCACGAGCCGCAGTCCGGCCTGGCGGGCGGCGGTGGGTAGGGCGTCCACACCGGGCGCCGGGGCGGGCTCCACCCGTAGCACCGCGGCGAGGGTGTCGCCCTCGGCGAGGCCGAGCAACGTGCCCCCGCCGTCCCGGAGCCGCCGGCTGTCCGGGGTGTCACCCGGGTCGTCGGCGCCGACCCGGTCGAGCGGCCCGAGCCGCCAGCCGTCGGCTTCCCGCATCTCGTCCGGGGCGGCCGGGTCGAACAGCGCGAACGCCCGGGCGGCGACCTGGCCGGTGTCCGCACCGGGCAGGGGCGCCAGATCGGCCAGCACGCCCCGGTCCGAGCCGAGGACCGCCGCGTCCAGCAGCACCGTGTCGATCCGGTCGAGTTTCCGCAGCACGCTGCGGTCCATCGCGATCACGCCGCGCCGGGCCAGCATCCGGCCCAGCTGGGCGGCGTAGCCCTCGCGGCCGCTGCCCGGGGCCTTGGGCAGCGCGGAGAGCGCCAGCGCGGCGGCCCGCTTGGGGCCGGCCAGCGGCACCGCGGCCGCGCCGGCGACGGCGCCCGCGGCGAGCATCCGGGTCACGTACCGCTCGGCCGGGCCGTCCGGCACCGGGCAGGGGCGTTCGCCGTCGGGCACCCGGGCCACCGCCCGCTCCGGGTCGCCGGTGAGCCGCGGCTCGGCCTTGGACCAGGCGGCGAGCTGGGCGCGGGCCTCGCCCCACTGCACCACCCGCTGCACGCCGTCCAGCACGATGCCGGTCCAGCCCCCGGCGAGTCCCTGGGCGACCGCCTCCACGAGCGGGAAGAGCAGCTCGGCCCGGGGGTCCGCGCGCAGCCCCCGGTCGGCGAGGGCGTGCAGCTTCGGGTGCAGGTCGATCGCGGTGAGGAAGCCGGCGACCTCGCCGGGTGCCGGGGTGAACGGCAGGATCCGGGTGGCCGCCGAGATGGTCAGGCCGAGCGCGTCGGAGGCCAGCGCGCCGAGGGTCCGCGGGGTCCGCGGCCCCTCCTCGGGCGGCTGCGGCGGTGCCACCTCAGGGTCCGGCTCGTATGGGCAGACCCGCTCGATCCGGGACACCGTCGCGATCAGGTCGCGCAGCGGCGGCTTCGGCTCCTCGACGGCCACCACCACCCGGCCGGAGGGGGCGTTCACCCGCGCCCAGGCCACCCCGGGCATCCGTTCCAGCGCCTGCTCGACCTGCCGAGCCAGCCGGTCCCCGCCCTCCTGGCAGACCCCGTGCACCTCGATGTGGTGCCGGCCGTGGCGGGACCAGACCCGGCGGCGGGTCAGCCCGGCGAGCCGGGCCAGCCGGGCCGCGCCGGCGCCGACGCTAGACGCGGCGCCGGAGACCGGCTCGGGCACGGCCACCCGCCCCACCGCGTCCCGTACGGCCGCGCCGCCGGGCACGGCCGAGGTGGCGGCCCGCGCCGCGTGCGGCAGGGCCGACGCGACGGTGCGGGCCGCGTCCGGCACGGCGGTGGCGACGGTACGGACCGCGTGCGTGACGGCGTCCGGCACGCCGACCGGCGGCAGCAGGCGGCCGGCGACCCGGCCGAGTGCTGTCATCGAGGGGTACGGCCGAGTCGCCGGCCACGCTCCCCGGTGCCGCCGCGTTCGCCGTACGCCATCTCGCCTCCCGCGCTTCGTCCCGGCGGCCTGGCTTCCCGGCGGGACGTCCGTTATGCCCCCTGACCGGGGGAAGTTTCCCTGGTGGGCAGGGCATGGACCGGTCGCCGGTGGAATGCCGGTGCTGCAGGTCATCGAGTGGCCGCCGGCCCTGGTCAGCGCGGCCGGACACCTGCTGGCAGATCGGCACATGTCCGGGCTGGTGAAGGGGGTCGGCGAGGCGCTGGAGTCGGCCTGACGAGACCGGGCTCACCGTTGACCTCAACCCGGGTTGAGGCACCAGGCTGAGCCCATGCCGATCGCACCCCGGAACCGCCGGTGACCGCCACCGCCGCTCCCGTCACCCCGCCCCCGCACCTGTACGCCCCGCGCCTGCGGGCGATGACCGTGGGCAGCGTCGCCCTGGTCTCCCTGCTCGCGTTCGAGGCGCTGGCGGTCGGTACGGCGATGCCGACCGTCGCCCGCAGCCTGGACGGGCTGGCGCTGTACGCGCTCGCCTTCGCCGGCCCGTTCGCCTCGGGCGTGGTCGCGATGGTGGTCTCCGGCATCTGGTGCGACGCGCGTGGGCCCCGGGCGCCGATGTGGCACGGCGTGGCCTGGTTCGTGGTGGGGGTGCTGGTCGCCGGCACCGCCCCGGTGATGGGGGTGCTGGTCGCCGGCCGGGTGGTGCAGGGCTTCGGCTCCGGCCTGCTCTCCGTGGCGCTGTACGTGATCGTCGGCCGGGCGTACCCCGAGGAGTTGCGGCGGCGGGTCTTCGCCGCGTTCGCGGCGGCCTGGGTCGTCCCGTCGCTGGTCGGCCCGGCGCTGGCCGGCCTGATCGTCGAGCACCTGGGCTGGCGGTGGGTCTTCCTGGCGGTGCCGGCGGTCGCGGTGCCGGCGGTGCTGCTGATCCAGCCCGGGTTGCGGGCGCTGGGCGCGTCGGCGCCGGTCCGGCCGTCGGCCGGGGCGCTGGCCCGGATCGGCTGGGCCTGCGGGGCGGGGGCGAGCGCCGCACTGCTGCACTACGGGGGGCAGCAGCGCGGCGTACTCGGCACCGGGCTGGTGGCGGTGGCGCTGGTCGGCCTGCTCGGCTGCGCGCCACGGCTGCTGCCCGCGGGTTTCCTGCGCGCCCGGCGCGGGCTGCCGACGGTGGTCGGCCTGCGCGGTCTGGCTTCGGCGGCGTTCGTCGGGGCGGAGGTGGTGATTCCGTTGATGCTCTCCCGGGAGCGGGGGTTCTCGCCGACCGCGGCGGGGCTGGTGCTCACCGTCGGCGCGGTGTCCTGGTCGGTCGGGTCCTGGCTCCAGGGGCGGCTGCGCGCCCCGCGGTCCGCCGCCACGCCGCCCCGGGCCGGGCTGGCCTGCATCACCGCCGGTACGGCCACCGTGACGTTGACCGTGCTGCCGGCCGTGCCGGTGCCGCTCGCGGTGCTCGGTTGGGCCACCGCCGGCCTGGGCATGGGGCTGCTCTACCCATCCCTGTCGGTGCTCACCCTGGCCCTGTCCGCCCCCGACGAACAGGGCCGGAACAGCTCCTCCCTGCAACTGGGCGACTCGTTGTTCGCGGCCACCGTGCTGGCGCTGACCGGCGCGGTGCTCGCCGCCGGCGCGGTGCCCGGACCGGCGGCGTACGGGGCGACCCTGGCGGTGGCGGCCGGCTGCGGGCTGCTCGGCGTGCTGCTGGCGGGCCGGGTCGTGGTGCCGTCCGGAACGGGAAGGTCGCCTGGTCCGACGGGGTGATGCGAGGGTTTCGCGGCCGACACGTACGGGGGAACCGGCCGGAGATGAAAGCGTCTGCGGTTCACCTTCGTCTTACCGTGGCCGCATGCTGGTTGTCGTCACCACGGTGATCCTCTACGTGTTCGGTTTCGTCTTCCTGTACGGCGTGATCCGGCTGGGTGTCCGGCACGGGATGGAGGACGTGGAAACGCATCGCGCCCAGGTGCTGCGCGCCGAGCAGCTCGCGTCGGTGCAGGACCGCACCTTCGCCCGCGAGAACGCGTTCCTCACCGGGAGCTGATCGTGCGGACCGGCCGGAACGGGCGCGCCGGCCGGCCGCCGAGCGGATCCGGGCGGCGGATGCGAGGATCGCTTCCGTGATGGGGACGCTGAAGACCGAGCCGGCCCGCGCCCGGCTGGACCTGTTGGCACCGCCGGTGGCCGCCGCGCTCGAACAGTGGCCGGCCGACGCGCCGGTCGACGTGGACGACGTGCTGGTCGCGCCGATCGACGCCGAGCTGGCGGACACGGCCGCCTTCTGCGCGGCGTACGAGGTGGGCCTCGACGTGTCGGCCAACTGCGTAGTGGTGGCCGGCAAGCGGGAGGGCGAGATCCGGTACGCCGCCTGCATCGTGCTCGCCACCACCCGGGCCGACGTGAACGGGGTGGTCCGCCGGACGCTGAACGTGCGCAAGGCCAGCTTCGCGCCGATGGCCGACGCGGTGGAGCTGACCGGCATGGAGTACGGCGGCATAACGCCGATCGGCCTGCCTGAGGAGTGGCCGATCCTGGTCGATTCGCGGGTGATCGCCACGCCGTACGTGATCATCGGATCCGGCGTACGGCACAGCAAGATCGCGCTGCCCGGGCCGGCACTCGGCGCGCTGCCCGGGGCGACGGTGGTGGAAGGGCTGGCCAGGCCGGCCTAGATCATCGCGGGCGTCGATGTGGTTGCACGTGAAACATCACGCTTCTCGATGTGGGCAGGCCGGCCCGGCCGGCGGTCAGACGGCCGACTCCAGCCGCTCGACCTCGCGGAGGGCGGCAAGCAGCGTCTCGGGCTCCTGCGCACCGGTGACCGCGTACTTGCCGGCCAGCACGAAGGTGGGCACGCTGGTCACCCCGATCTGGTGCGCGGCGGCCAGGTCGGCGGCGACCTCGCGCCGGCCCGCGTTGGACTCCAGGTAGTCGCGGACCTCGGTCTCGTCGAGGCCCACCCCGGCGGCGAGCTTGACCAGCGCGTCCGTCGAGCCGACGTCGACGCCGTCGGAGAAGTGCGCCCGGTAGAGTGCGTTGATCATCTCGGTGGCCCGGCCCTGCTCGGTGGCGAACCGGATCAGCCGGTGCGCCTCGAAGGTGTTGGCGGCCACGGCACGGTCGAACCGCATGTCCAGCCCGACGCTCGCCCCGACCTGGGTCACCTGGGTGGCCATCGCCTCGGCCCGCTCCCGGCCGCCGAACTTGGCGCCCAGCGCCTCGACCAGCGGCTTCGGCTCGGTGACCGGCGTCGGGTCGAGCTGGAACGGTCGGTACCGGACGGTCACCTCACCGTCGTACGACGCCAGCGCCTGCTCCAGCCGGCGCTTGCCGATCCAGCACCAGGGGCAGACCACGTCGGCGTAGATCTCGATCTCCATGGCAGGGGTGAACGCCCAGCTCAGCCGAGTTGTTCCCGGACCTGGCGCTTGAGCCGGGCCAGGATCGCCGTGCCGCCGCGTACGCGCAGCGGGCTGATCGCCTGGGCCAGCCCCATCCGCTGGTAGAGGTCGTCCGGCACGGCCAGCACCTGCTCGGCGTTGGCGCCGGCCAGCCCGTCGGCGAGGATGCCGGCGAAGGCGCGGGTGGTCGGCGCCTCCGGCGGGCAGTCGAACCAGGTGAGCACCGTCCCGTTCGGCTGGACCTGGGCGCGCAGGAAGAACGCCGTCTGGCACTCGGGCACCTGCTCCATGCCCGCCCGGTCGATCTCCGGCGGCAGCGGCGGGATGACGTCGGCGTACTCCAGGAGCATCTCCAGCACCACGTCACGGGGCGCGGCGGCGAACTCGTCGACGATCTCGGCCAGCTTGGTCGGCATCTCGGGCATCCCGTCAGGCTACCGCCGCCGAAGCGGCGTCCACCGGGGGTCGGCCGGTGGGCGCCGCGTCGGCCGGGTCACATGTTCGGGGCGGCCTCGCTGATGTCGCTGAGGGCGGAGTTCGGGTCGAGCTGCATGGCCAGGTCGCCCAGGGAGACGATGCCGACCAGCTTGCGGTCGTTGTCGCAGACCAGCACCCGCCGGATGTTGCGCTCGCGCATCAGTGCGGCCGCCTCGCTGGCGGTGGCGTGCTGCTCGATCATCACCACCTCGCGGGTGATGATCGACCCGATCGTGGTGGCGCCCGGGTCGGCGCGTTCGGCCACCGCCCGCACCACGATGTCCCGGTCGGTCAGCATGCCGGCGAGGGTGGCGCCATCGGTGACCACCACGTCGCCGATGTCGGACTCCTTCATCACCCTGGCTGCCTCGTCCAGGGTGGTCTCCGCAGGCAGGTAGACCACCTGCTTCGTCATCACGTCGCTGACCCGGTACATGAGAGCCTCCGAAACACCTCGGTCGATCCGACTGCGGTACCCCGTGGCGCGTCCGCTACACCCCGTCGCCGCGCGCCGCGCGCGCCTCGCCGGCCAGCCGCTCGACCAGACCGTCCAGCGGCAGCTCGACCCGCTCGCCGCCGGCCCGGTCGCGCAGCTCGACGTACCCGTCGGCGAGCCGGCGGCCGACCACGACGGTGCGTGGGATGCCGATCAGCTCGGCGTCGGTGAACTTCACCCCGGCCGAGACGTGCGTCCGGTCGTCGACCAGCACCCGCAGGCCCGCGGCGGCCAGGCGTCCGCCGAGGTCCAGCGCCGCATCGAGCTGCGGCCCCTTTCCGGCCGCCACCAGGTGTACGTCGCACGGCGCGACCGCCGCCGGCCACACCAGACCCCGCTCGTCGTGGTGCTGCTCGGCGATCGCCGCCACCGCCCGGGACACCCCGATGCCGTAGCAGCCCATGGTCGGCCGGACCGGCTTGCCCGCCGGGCCGAGCACGTCGACGGCGAACGCGTCGGTGAACCGGCGGCCCAACTGGAAGATGTGCCCGATCTCGATGCCCCGCCGCATGGTCAGCTCGCCGGTCGCGCAGGCCGGGCACGCGTCACCGGGGCGCACCTCGGCCGCCTCGATCGTGCCCGCCGGCGTGAAGTCCCGCCCGCAGACCACGTCGACCGCATGCCGGCCCGGCTCGTTCGCCCCGGTCAGCCACGCGCTGCCGGCGACCACCCGCGGATCGACCAGGTAGCGGACGGCGAGCTTCTCCAGGAGCTGCGGCCCGATGTAGCCGCGGACCAGCTCCGGGTGGGCGGCCCAGTCGTCGAAGACCGCGACGGTGGCCGGGTGCACGGCCGCCTCGACCCGCTTGAGGTCGACCTCCCGGTCGCCGGGCACCCCGATCACCAGCAGCTCGGACTCCTCGGCGCCCGGCCGGCGCACGGTGAGCACCACGTTCTTCAGGGTGTCCGCGGCGGTCCAGTCCCGCCGCCCGCCGAGCCCGCGCGCGTTCGCCAGCTCGACCAGGGAGGCGATGGTCGGCGTCTCCGGGGTGTCGTGCACCGTCAGCGCCGAGTGCGCGTCCGGATCGCCGGCCGCCGGGGCCCGGGTCAGCACCGCCTCGGTGTTCGCCGCGTAGTCGCAGGCGGTGCAGCCGACGAAGCTGTCCTCGCCGACCGGCGCGGCGGCCAGGAACTCCTCCGACGCCGAGCCGCCCATCGCCCCGGACATCGCGTGCACCACCGTGTAGTCCAGCCCCAGCCGGGTGAAGACCCGTTCGTAGGCGTCGCGGTGCCGGTCGTACGCCGCTTGGAGCCCGGCGGAGTCCAGGTCGAACGAGTAGGCGTCCTTCATCAGGAACTCGCGCCCGCGCAGCAGCCCGGCCCGGGGGCGGGCCTCGTCCCGGAACTTCGTCTGGACCTGGAACAGCGTCACCGGGAAGTCCCGGTACGACGAGAAGAGATCCTTGACCAGCAGCGCGGCCAGCTCCTCGTGGGTCGGGGCGAGCAGATGCTCGGCGCCCTTGCGGTCGGCGAGGGTGAAGATGTCGTCGCCGTACTCCGTCCACCGCCCGCTGGTCCGGTACGGCTCCGCCGGCAGCAGCGCCGGGAAGTGCACCTCCTGGTCGCCGATCGCGGTCATCTCCTGGCGGATGATCTCGGTGACCCGGTCCAGCACCAGCTTGCCCAGCGGCAGCCAGCTGTAGCCGCCGGGTGCGGCGCGGCGGACGTAGCCGGCGCGGACCAGCAGCCGGTGGCTCGGCACCTCCGCGTCCGCCGGGTCCTCGCGCAGGGTCCGGAGCAGCAGGTTCGACATGCGCAGCAGCATTGGCGCAGCGTACGGCGGGCGCGACGGGAAGGGCGATCCAATTCGTCGGGTGCGTGGCCGTGCCACGGTGGTCAGCGCAGTCCGCGGATGAGGTTGTCGATCAGCGTGCGGGCGAAGTCCTCGGTCAAGGGCTGGTCGGGCAGGAGGAGGCGGTGGAATGCGGTGAGCTGGTCGGTCAGGTCGACGACTATGTCGCCGGTGTCGGGGAAGGCGAGGGCCGGCCCGACGACGGTGAAGTAGCCGTCGAGGGCGAGGGCGCCTCTGGAGGGCCACCATGACCACTTCAACCACCCACACCGACCGGGTCGCGATCGTCACCGGCGGTTCGCGCGGCATCGGTGCCGAGAGCGCCCGACGCCTCGCCGCCGACGGGTTCGCGGTCGTGGTCGGCTACGCCGGCAGCGCCGCCGAGGCCGACCGGGTCGTCTCCGACATCACCACCGCCGGTGGCAGGGCGGTCGCGGTAGGGGCCGACGTCGCCGACGAGACTGCCGTCGCCGCGATGTTCGACACCGCCGAGCAGACGTTCGGTGGCGTCGACGTGGTGGTGAACAGCGCCGGCATCATGATCCTCGCCCCCTTGGCCGACTTCGACCTCGACGCGTTCGACCGGATGCAGCGCGTCAACGTGCGCGGCACGTTCGTCGTCGACCAGCAGGCCGCCCGCCGGTTGCGCGCCGGTGGGGCGATCATCAACCTCTCCACCTCGGTGCTCGGACTGGCCCTGCCCACCTACGCCGCCTACATCGCCAGCAAGGGCGCCGTCGAGGGGCTCACCAGGGTTCTGGCCCGGGAGTTGCGCGGCCGGGACATCACCGTCAACGCCGTCGCCCCCGGGCCGACCGCCACCGACCTGTTCCTTCAGGGCAAGGACGAGGAGACCATCGCCCGGATGGCCGCGCAGCCGCCGCTGGAGCGCCTGGGCACCACGGACGACATCGCCACCGTGGTGGCGTTCCTGGCCGGACCCGCCCGCTGGATCAACGGCCAGGTCATCCGGGTCAACGGCGGGATCGTCTGACCCGGCGAGGCCGCACCGGGGGCATCACCACGCTCGCCCGGAGCTCAGCGGCGCTTGGCGTACTCGATGAAGGTGCGCCAGGTGTGGGGGGCGAAGGTGAGGGCCGGGCCGGTCGGGTCCTTGCTGTCGCGGACGCCGACGACGTCGGGCAGGTTGTCGGCCACCTCGACGCACTCGCCTTGACCGCTACGGGTGGATTTCCGCCACGTAGCGCCAATCAGCTCCATGACGTCACCGCTTTCTTCATTAGCTCGATCGACTGTCGGCGGGACAGGGCCTCGTTGCGGACGCTCTCCCACCTCGACAGCAGAATAGCTAGATCTTCATCTCTATCGACCACTACGCCGCCGAGCTGAGTTTCCAGGTGACCGACCCAACCGCCGTTCGCGTCCCTACCGAGGACGAACGGTCCGATCAGTCCTACGTGCACGCTGACCTCGACCGGGATGACATGCACGCTGATGTGTGGCCTCCCGGCGCACTCCAGCAGGTGAGTCGTCTGCTCGGCCATGATCCCTTTGAAGCCCTCGTCCGCACGGCGGAGGACAGCTTCCTCGATGACCGCTACGAACTGCGGAGGATTCGGCTGGGAGAGGATGCACTGCCGATCCAACCTGACGCTGAGCCGCTGCTCGACCTCGTCTTCGCTCAGGGTGTCAGCGGATCTGATCACCGCACGGGCGTAGTTCTCCGTCTGTAGCAGGCCCGGAATCAGGGTCGGCTGGTAGCAGCGCATTTGTTGCGCCTGCCGCTCGGCTTCAAGCCAGGGGCGTAGCCAGTTCGGCTGCCCGTCGCGTTCCGCCAGTTTCAGCAGGGATGTCAACAGCCCGCCCGTGCCCAGCACCTCGTCGGCCCGCTTGAGGAAGAACCGGTCGAGCGGCCGTTGGCCCAGCTCGATGGCCGACACCTGGGAGCCGGAGAAGTGGACCAGTTTCCCGAACTCGTCCTGGCTCAGTTCGGCGTTCACCCGTAGCCGCCGGAGTTGTGCTCGGATCAGCTCCGCGGTCGGCTCACCTTCCACGCTTCCTCCACGATTCTCCCGGCGTCGCCACAGCTGGACCGCCGGGACGGAACGGCCAGCCCGGCCTTGCCACGGCAGCCGTGAATGCCTTCCGAGCGTAGTTCCGTCCTCAGCAGACTGTCACGCAGCGGGCCGCCTCCGTCAGGCCCGCTGCGGGGCCGCCCGTGAATCCCCCCGATGCAGGGGCGGCCCCGGCTCGTACTGCTGAAGGAGGTCGAGATGCGCAACGCGCTCCGCTGGTTCCGGTGCCGGACGGCCGTGCCGCCACCGCCGCTGCCCCGCCGGGTCCGGGGCGCCAACCTGCCGGAGTGGATGTGCGAGCCGACCAAGGTCTTCCCGACGATGCGGCCGGGGGGTCCCGGCCGGTTGACCCGGGCGCAGGAGTGGCGGGCCAACGGAGGGCGCTGGTGATGATGCCCTCCGGTCAGCTTCCGGTGCCCCGCCTCGGGCCGTACCCCGACCGGCCGCGGCCGTACCCGCCGGGTTACCCGCCGCACCTGCCGCTGCGGCCGTTGTGGGTGTGCCGGGCCTGCGGGCTGCCGTGGCCGTGCGCCGAGGCCCGGCTGCTCCTCAAGGTCGAGTACGACGACAGCCCCGTCGACCTGGCCATCTACCTGTCCGGGCTCTATCACGAGGCGACCCACGACCTGTTCCGGCTGAACCCGCACGACGGCCCCACCCCACGCGAGCTGTTCGAGCGGTTCGTTGCCTGGGGTCCGTACCGGAAGGGGTTGGTCGAGCCTCCGACCTGCGACGAATGATCGGCCGGAACTGCTCATCGAGGCACGGCAACCACCGCGGCTGAGGGTGACGTCTGGAGGGGCGTCAGGATGATGCACCACCTCACCCCAAGGATCGGCTCGTGTGGACCCTCTGCTGAGTGAGTTCGACTCGTTCGTCCGTCACCGGACCCCCGCGCTCCTGCGCTCGGCCTACCTGCTCACCGGCGACCAGCACCTGGCCGAGGACCTCGTCCAGTCGGCGCTGGCCCGGACCCACCGGTCCTGGAGCCGGCTGCACGACAGCGGCAACGCCGAGGCGTACACCCGCAAGATCATGTACCACCTTCAGGTCTCCTGGTGGCGGCGGCGCCGGGTTCCCGAGTCGATGCCGGGCGACCTGCCGGAACCACGTGGCAGCGACTCGGCCGCCGACCACGCCCAGCAGACCACGCTCCGGCTGACCCTGCGGGCCGCGCTGGCGAAGCTCTCCGCCAAGCAGCGCGCCGTGCTGATCCTGCGGTTCTTCGAGGACCGCACCGAGGCCGAGGCCGCCGACCTGCTCGGCGTCACCGTCGGCACCGTCAAGAGCCAGACCTCGAAGGCCCTGGCCAAGCTGCGCACCGTCGCCCCGGAACTCGCCGAGCTGTACGTCCTGGAAGGAAGCGCCCGATGAACGACGACCGCCTCCGGCTCGACCTGGCCGACCTGGCCGACGAGGTCACCCCGGTCGACCTGCGGGACCGGGCCCTGCGTACCTCCCGCCGGCTCGGCATCCAGCGGGCCGTGGCCACCTCGGCCGCCGCGCTGGTGCTGCTCGCCGCCGCCACCGGCACGGCTTTCGCCATCCGCCCGGACGGCGGGGCACCCGCGCCCGCCCCCGCCGGCCCCTCCCTCACCGCGAGCTGGCCCCCGGTCGAGGTGACCCCGACGCCGGAGCTGAGCGCGAGCCCCCCGGCGACCACCACCTCGGAACCGGCGGCGACCGCGACGATCGGCCGGGTCTTCTACGGCCCGGCACCCGACAACTCGTCTGCGACCACGGCGCGACTGCGCTCCTGGAAGCCTGGCGGCGTACCGGTGGACCTGCTCAGCGTCCCGCGCACGTCGGCGCTGGCCAACGCGGCCGTCTCGCCAGACGGCGAGCGGGTGGCCTGGGTGGATCGGAACGCCAACCTCTGGGTCGCGGACGTCAACGGTTCCGGGCGGCGCAAGGTGCGCGCCGGGGTGGAGGGCGACTGCTGGGGGCCCACCTGGTCCCCGGACTCCAAGCGGCTGGCGCTGGCGCTCGTCGACCCGGCCAGCCCGGGCGCGGGCCGGCGGGGCGTACTGAACCTGGCCTCGAACACGTTCACCGCGGTGGGCAAACTCATCGGCTGCCACCCGCTCTGGTCGGCCAACGGGAAGGTGTTCGCCTTTCCGGACGGCTCCGCAGGACGGGTCACCATGACGGCGCCGGACGGCATCGGACAGTGGTTCATTCCGAAGCTCGGCGGGACCGCCCGGTACGACTGCTTCGACGTGGCCAGCCTCTCCCCGGAGGGTGACCGGATCGCGCTGTACCGGCGCGGGCCAGACGTGCCGTCAGGGGACGTCGCCCGGGAACTCGACGCCAACGTGGTGCTCAACACCCGCACCGGCAATGAGGTCGGGTTGCCGCTCGGCGGGCGGGAACTGCGCCAGGCGTACTTCCAGGCCGACGGGAGGCTGGTGGCCCGGGTGGCCTCCGGAAAGGGCTTCGCCCTGGTGCTGATCGACGGAGACGGTCGGAAAGTCTCCGAGATCGCCGAACCGGACATCCTGAAGGACATGCAGATCCTCGGGGTCGCCGGCTAGGCGAGCGGTCGACAGATGGTCGGGGGTGAACCGGTCCCGGCATGACGGAGGCCCCCAGCGCTCGGCGCTGGGGGCCCGCATGCTGTTGAGGATCAGCGCTGCTCGCCGCCACCGGCGGTGGCCCCACGCTCTGCCCGCGCTCAGCGCACCTCGGTCTTGAGGTAGGCGAGCCACGCCTTCTCGAACTCCTCGTACGACACCCCGAGGACGTCCTGCGTCACCTCTCCGATCTTCCTGCTGCAGTAGTGCTCGGCCACGAGCTGGAACATCTTCTGCTCCCCGTACCGCTCGACGAGGTAGCCGATGGCCGAGTGGCCCAGCCAGTAGTGGTAGCCGACCCGGCCCTCCAGGTCCCAGGCCGGGCCGTTCGGCAGCGAGCGCGGCAGGCCGATCTCCCGGATCACCGCCCGGGAGTCGGCCGTACGCTCGCTGGTCAGCCAGGGCTTCCGGCCGTGGCCCAGGTACTCCGCGAACCCCTCGACCAGCCACGTCTCCTGCTCGCCGACCCGATACGAGCCCGGGGCGCGGGCGGTGAGGTTGCCGACCAGGGCGTGGCCGATCTCGTGCCGGAAGAGGTTCAGCTGCCGCTCGCGGGTGCCCCTAGTGAAGTGGTACGCGTCGCGGACGTCGATCACCACTCGGGTGGCCCCGACCACGGGGCTCTTCTTGTCGCTGTGGAGCACACCCTCCGGCGGTACCGGGATCGCGACCCCGGACTCGGTGGGGGTCTCCTTCGTGGTCCGGTAGAGGGAACCCAGCTCGGTACGACCCTTGACCAGGGAGATGACGAAGCCCGGCGGCACCTTGGCGCTCACCCCGCCGGCCCGCCAGGCGGCCAGGTCGGCCACCGCGGCCTGCTCGGCGGTCGGGGCGTACCGCTGCGCCGCCGCCCGCAGCGACGAGTCGATGATCAGCAGCGTGTGCGGCGTCCGCTCGACGTGGATGCTCCGCCACTTGTCCCACGGGGCCGGGTAGTGGGTGATCGCGTCCCGCTTGCGCTCCTCCGGGAAGCCGCCGGCCCGGGTGACCTTCAGCGGGGCCTCCCGGTCGGTCTGGACGATCGTCCACCGGTACCACTCCTCGACCGGGCCGAGATCGAAGCCGTCGAACCGGTGCACGAACGCCACCGTCACGTCGACCTCGTGCCCGCCGCCCACGGGCCGGATGTCGCCTTTGGTGAGGTACGTGAAGCGGACGTCGGCGAGCGGCAGCTTGCTCAGGTTCCGGTACAGACTGGTCTGCTCCGCGACCAGGCCCTTCGTCGTCGGGTCGAACGGCGCGACGAACGCCTTCTCGTCCCGTTTCGTGAGCGCTGTGGTGTGCGCGGCCAGCAGCGCCTCGATCTTCTCCTGCCTGATCGCGTTGTACGTGTCGTCGAGCGCGGCGGCCGAGGCATTGTTCCGCTCGTCGAGGTACAACTTCAGCCCGACGAGCGAGCCCACCGCGCACAGGGCCAGGGCCAGGGCGGCCGCGCCGAGCCCGATCCAGAGGCCGCGCCGGGACCGCCGGCCCGGTGCCGGCGGCGGAGCGTACGGCCCCGGTGGCGGGTAGGGCGGCAGCCCGTACGGCGCGGGTGGGCCGTACGGGCCGACCAGCGGCGAGTGGGCGGGCGGGCCGGCGGGCGGTGGGGCGTACGGCCCGGGGTGTCCCGGTGGGGGAACAGGGGGCGGTCCCTCGGTCATGGCGTGCGTCCTCGCTCGGGTCCGGCGGATCGGGGGCCGCGTCCACTCCGGACCGCCCCCGATTGGGATGCCGCGTCATTATTTCCACCCGAGCGTCCGAATTTCTGCCCCGGGACACCCGTCGGGGGCGTGGGCCACGCCACGTCCGTACGCGGCCTGCGCGCCCGGCGGCCAGCTGCGGTGCCAGAATGGCCGGCACCGATGGGATTCCGGGAACCGGAGGGCAGCAGGTGCGCTGGCGCAGTTTCGTGGCGGTGGGCGACAGCTTCACCGAGGGCATGGACGACGCCTATCCGGACGGCACGTACCGCGGGTGGGCGGACCTGGTGGCCACCCGGCTCGCCGCCGAGGCCGGCCCGGACTTCGGCTACGCCAACCTGGCGATCCGGGGTCGGCTCTTCCCCAGCGTGGTCGCCGAGCAGGTGCCCGCGGCGCTGGCCATGAAGCCCGACCTGATCAGCTTCGCCGCCGGTGGCAACGACGTGCTGCGCCGGACGTTCGACCCGGACTCGTTCGTCGCCCGCTTCGACGACGTGGTGGCCGAATTGCGCTCGGGCGGGGCGGACGTGATCCTCTTCCGGTTCGCCGACGTGATGGCCCGGCTACCCGGCCAGCGCCTCGTGGCACCGCGCGTGACGCTGCTCAACCGCGTGGTCGGTGAGGTCGCGGAGCGGCACGGGGCCATCCTGGTCGACCTATACGCCGACGACACCTACCTCAACCCGATGCTCTGGAGCACCGACCGGCTGCACCTGTCGGCCGCCGGGCACCGGCGGGTCGCCGGGCAGGTGCTGACCGCGCTCGGCGTCGGCTGCGACGAGGACTGGCTGATGGTCCCGCCGCACCCGGCGCCCACCCCGTGGCTGGCCGCGCGGGCCGCCGACCTGCGCTGGGCGGGCCGGCACCTGGCGCCCTGGATCAAGCGCCGGCTGACCGGCCGCTCCTCCGGCGACACCGTCACCGCGAAGCGTCCGTCCCTCGGCCCGCTCACCGACTGACCGGTGCGCACCCTGCACGCCGCGCCGCTGCTGCGGCGCACCCTCGACGAGGAGCCGACCCGCGACGGGGCGGTCCTGGTCGACGGCGACCGGATCGCCGCGCTCGGGTCGCTGGACGAACTGGTCCGCGCGTACCCGCAGGCGCGGGTGCGGCGCTGGGCCGGCACCCTCGGGCCGGCGCTGGTGCACGACGGGCCGTTGCCGCCCGCGCCCACCCCGCGGGAGCGGGTGCACGCGCTGTTCCGGCTCGGGGTCGGCGCGGTCCTCGCCGCGCAGGTGACCGACCCGGAGCTGCGTGCCGCGGCCGTGCGTAACGGTGTCGCGCTGCTGGGCTCTCCCCGGCCGCCCGCGCTGGCGCCGGACGGGCGGGCGGACCTGGCCGTCTTCGCCGCCGACGGCGGCTGCCTGGCCACCGTGGTGGCCGGCCGGCTGGTGCACCGCCGCGCCTGACGGTCCGTCCCCAGTGGCCGGAAAGGGCCATTTTCGGGTACCCGCGCGAATCGGGATCGCCGAATGTCTCCCCCGACGGTTAACATCCGCTGCCCCCGTCGATCGAGCACGGGGGACAATCGGGGAAAGGTGGATGAGGGATGACCCTCATACCTGGCACGAATTCGTCCAAAACAGGCGGACGACCTCTGCTGGCCGCCGCACTGTCCATGCTGGTCGCCGCCGGTACGGTCGTCACGACCGCCGCGCCGGCCGCCGCATACGACGTGCGCTACGAAACGAACACGTCCTGGGCCTGGACCGACTCTCAGGAGCCTAAGGAGACCATCATCGATCAGGCCGGTGACGTGCCGGTCGGGTCCTGGGTGGACGACAAGGGTCGCACGCACACCTCGCGGGCCTACTTCACCTTCGACATCTCCCGCTACCGTGGCGCGGACATTGAGGGCGCCAAGTTCGACGCCAAGGAGACCGCGGCGGGGGACTGCACGAAACGTCCCGAGGTGGAGTTGTGGCGCACCGGCCCGTACACCTCCCGGTCGAGCTGGACGAAGCCCCCGGCCGACCTGGCGAAGCTCCACACCACGAAGCTGCCCGACTACGCCGGCTGCCCGGCGCCCTACGTGGGCTTCGACGCCACCGAGGGGCTGCGTCAGGCGCTCGCCGAGGGTAAGTCCACCCTCACCCTGTCGCTGCGGATCGCCGCCGGCGCGGAGCAGGACCCGGCCCTGGCTCGGAAGTACGCCAGCAAGGTCGGCCTCTCCGTCGACCACAACTTCCGGCCCGGCGTGCCGACCGACCTCCAGACGTCCGGCACAGCCTGCACCGCCGAGCCGTACCAGCTGGTCCGGCGGGGCGACGTGGGCCTGTCGGCGATCCTGCACGACAAGGACCGCAACGACAGCGGTGGCACCGACCAGCTCACCGCCACCGTCGCGCTCTGGCCGGTCGACCAGCCGGAGGCCCGGATCGAGCGGACAGACACCGCCCGCGACGGCGAACGGGCCGTCGGCCGGTTCAGCTACGACCTGTTCCAGCACGACCGGACGTACGCCTGGCAGATGCGCGCCGCGGACAGCCGGGCCACCGGCGACTGGAGCACGATCTGCTACTTCCGCACCGACTACGAGGGCCCGGCCACCCCGCCGACGGTCACCTCCACCGACTTCCCCGAGGCCGGTGGCGCGAAGCCCGCGCTGCCCGGTGAGTTCACCTTCGGTGCCAACGGGGCCGCGGACGCCGTCGGCTTCACGTACTCGCTGAACCAGTCCGGTGCGAAGACGGTCGCGGCGGACCGGCCGGGCGGCAACGCCACGGTCACGCTGACCCCCCGGGTCGGCATCAACTACCTCCAGGCCTGGAGCCTGGACGCGGCCGGGAACCGCTCGGCGGAGACCTCGTACGACTTCTTCACCAGCGACGTCTCGCCGATCGTCGACGGCAACCTCACCGAGATCGGCGTGCCGACCACGTTCGCCGTCCGGCCGCGGATGGACGGGGTGGTCCGCTACCGCTTCCGCCTGGACGGCGACCCGGAGCAGACCGTCGACGCCAACGCCGACGGCACCGCCTCGCTGACCGTCACCGCCACCCGGGGCGGCTACCGGACGCTCTCCGTCACCAGCGTCACCGCCGACGGGGTGGAGGCCACCGCGCAGCGGTCCTTCCAGCTGCTGACCGAGCCGAAGATCTCGGCGACCGTCTACGAGGAGTACGGCTACGGCGGCGGCCAGGGCGTGCCCGGGGTCTTCACCTTCACCCCACGGCTGCCCGACACCGTCAGCTACCGCTACTCCTTCGGTGCGGAGACGGGCACCGTCCAGGCGAACGCGGACGGCACCGCCTCGGTGACCTGGGCGCCGAAGGAGGCCGGCTGGGTGACGCTCGCGGTGTGGAGCGTCAGCCGCGACGGCACCGAGTCCGACCCGGCCACCTGGTCCTTCACCGTGCGGGACCTGCTGCCGGGCATCTACGGCATCCTCTACAACGACAGCTACTACGCCGGCGGCCCCGGCCAGCCCGGCGAGTTCCGGTTCAGCTCCGAGGTGCCCGAGACCGTGGAGTTCCGGTACCGCTTCGACGGCGGGGCCGAGCAGGGCGTCGGCGCCGACGGCACCGGCAACGCCTCGGTGACCTGGACGCCGGACCAGGGCGGGACGCACACCCTGGCCGTCCGCAGCGTGACCGGGGACGGCACGGTGTCGGCCGAACGGACGTACACCTTCCTGGTCAACGACGCGCCGCTGGTGGCGTCGGCGGAGTACCCGCAGGACGCCAGCAGCGGCCTGCCCGGCGTCGCCGGCGTCTTCACCTTCCGCCCCCAGCGGCCGGACGTGGTCCGGTACCTCTACTCGTTCTACGGCGAGGAGGAGAAGACCGTCGACGCGGCGGCGGACGGCACCGCCTCGATCACCTGGACGCCCGAGCGGTCCGGCTGGCAGATGGTGACCGTGCGCGGGGTGACCGGCGACGGCACCGTGACCCAGCCGCGCGAGTACGCGTTCACCGTGCGCGACCCGAAGCCGACGATCATCTCGTACCTGTACAACGAGTACGACCCGCAGGGCGGGATCGGCGTGCCGGGCGGCTTCCGGTTCAGCTCCGAACTGCCGGACACGACCAGTTTCGTCTACCGGCTCAACGACGGGCCGGAGCAGACCGTGGCGGTGAACGACGGCACGGCGGCGGAACTCACCGTCACCCCGGACCGGGGCTTCCGGAACACCCTGACCGTGCGCGCCCGCTCGGCCTCGGGTGAGCTGTCGCCGGAGGCCAGCTACGCGTTCATGGTGAGCACGGCGCCCACGGTGAGCTCGACGACCTACCCGAGCGGCGAGACGGCCGGCGGGGTGGGCGTGCCGGGCGTCTTCACCTTCGCCCCGCGCCTGCCCGACGTGGTGACGTACGTCTACCAGTTCGACAACGGGCCGGAGGTGACCGTGCCGGCGGGTGCCGACGGCACCGCCTCGGTGACCCTGACTCCGACCGAGGCCCGCTGGTACCCGATCTCGGTGTACGCGGTCGACAAGGACGGCAACCGGTCGGACTACGCCTACTACTGGTTCGCGGTGCAGGGCTGACGAGGCACGGCTGACCGAACCGGCCCACCACCCGTGCGCGGGTGGTGGGCCGGTCCCGTCGTGCGTCAGGTGCCGGTCGCCACATCCGCCGGCCCCGATCCCCGTTGGCCGGCCGTCGCGCCGCGATCCGGCGTACCTTGGAGATCATGCCTGTGCCGAGCGATCCGAATCCCCGCCTCCAGTCGTACGCCGACCCGCAGCGGCTGGTCAGCACCGAGTGGCTGGCCGAGCACCTGGGCGACGAGGGCCTCGTCGTGGTGGAGTCCGACGAGGACGTGCTGCTCTACGACACCGGTCACCTCCCGGGCGCCGTCAAGGTGGACTGGCACACCGAGCTGAACGACCAGGTGACCCGGGACTACCTGGACGCGAAGAGCTTCGCCGAGCTGTGCGCCGCCAAGGGCATCGGCCGCAACGACACGGTGGTCTTCTACGGCGACAACTTCAACTGGTGGGCCGCGTACGCCCTCTGGGTCTTCTCCCTCTTCGGCCACCCCGACGTGCGGCTGCTCGACGGCGGCCGGCAGAAGTGGATCGCCGAGGGGCGGGAGCTGACCCGGGACAAGGTGACCCGTCCCCGCGCCGAGTACCCGGTGCCGGCGCGGGACGACGCGCCGATCCGGGCGTACCGCGAGCAGGTGATGGCGCACGTCGCCGCCGGCCGGCCGCTGGTCGACGTCCGTTCGCCGGGCGAGTACACCGGCGAGATGCTGCACATGCCGGACTACCCGCAGGAGGGCGCGCTGCGCGGTGGGCACATCCCGGGCGCGGTGAACAAGCCCTGGAAGTCCGCCGCGAACGACGACGGCACCTTCAAGTCTGCTGACGAGCTGCGCGCGATCTACGCCGACCAGCTCGGGCTGAGCCCGTCCGACGACGTGGTGGCGTACTGCCGGATCGGCGAGCGGTCCAGCCACACCTGGTTCGTGCTACGCCACCTGCTCGGCTACCCGCAGGTGCGCAACTACGACGGCTCGTGGACCGAGTGGGGCAACCTGGTCCGGGCCCCCGTCGCGAAGGGCGACCAGCCGGGCGGTCTCGCCGACTGACCGCCGCCCGCCCGCAGCCGGCCGCGGCCACCCTCGGGTGACCGCGGCCGGTCCTCATGCCGAGGCGGGGACGGGGCCGGTCAGGTAGCGCTGGATGGTCGGGGCGACCCAGGCCACCAGCTCCTCCGGCGCCGCCTCGGCCATCGGGGGCAGCCGGACGATGTAGCGGGTGAAGGCGAGACCGAGGATCTGGCTGGTGATCAGGCCGGCCCGGCGGGCGGCGGTCGCCGGGTCGGTGCCGAGCCGGACCACCGCCGCGCCGATCTGCTCGGCGAAGATGCCGCGCATCCGCTCGGCGGCGCCCGGGTTGGTGCTGGCCGTGCGGATCAGCGCCGCCAGTGTCTCGTCCCCCTCCCAGCGGTCCAGGAAGTGCCGGACCAGCACCTCGCCGAGCTGCTCGGCGGGTACCGCGGCCAGCGCTGGCAGGCGCAGGTCGAACTCGGCCGCCGCCGCGAAGAGCCCCTCCTTGCTGCCGTAGTAACGCATCACCATCGACGGGTCGATCCGCGCGTCGGCGGCGATGGCGCGGATGGTGGCGCGGTCGTACCCGTCCGCGGCGAAGCGTTCCCGGGCGGCCCGGAGGATCGCGGCGCGGGTGGCGTCGGAGCGGCGGGGGCGGGATACGGCGGTCATGTCCACGACTGTAGGCCAACAAGCGTTGACATCAACTGCGACCCGGGCCTAGCGTTGTCAACAGGCGTTGGCAAACGTCCGTTGGCAAACCGGAGGTGGAGCATGCTGCCCGAGCGCACCGACGTCCTGGTGGTGGGGGCCGGGCCGACCGGCCTGGCCGTGGCCGCGACCCTGGCCGGGCACGGCGTCGAGGCCACAGTCGTCGACCGGCTGGCCCGCCCGCCGGTCACCTCACGGGCGGCCGTCGTGCACGCCCACACCCTCGACGTGCTGGAGCGGATCGGCGCCGCGGCGCCGCTGGTGGCCCGCGGCATCCCGTCGACGCGGTTCACCGTCCGGGACCGGGACCGGGTGCTGCTTAGCGTCCCGTTCCGCACGCTGCCGTCCCCCTACCGGTACGCACTGATGGTGTCCCAGACGGAGACCGAGGCGGTGCTCGCCGAGCGGCTGGCCGCGCGGGGCGGCCGGGTGCTCCGGCCGTACGAGATGACCGGCCTGACCCCCGACGGCGACGGCGCCACCGTCCGTTTCGCCGGCGGGGAGACGGTCCGCGCCCGCTGGGTGGTCGGCGCGGACGGCATGCACAGCAGGGTGCGTGAGCTGGCCGGCATCCGGTTCGGCGGCCCGGCCGACCCGGGGGAGTCGTTCCTGCTCGCGGACGTCCGGGTGGAGAGCGCGCTGCCCCGGGACCAGGTCGCGCTCTTCCTCGCCGGGCAGGGGCCGCTGGTCTGGGCGCCCCTGCCGGACGGCGTGGTCCGCCTGGTGGCGACCGTGCCGGACGCCCCGCGCGACCCGGACGCGGCGCGGTTGCAGGCGCTGCTGGACGAGCGCGGCCCGGTCCGGCGGCCGGACCGGGTGACCGAGCTGCTCTGGGGCTCCCGGTTCCGCATCCACCACCGGGTGGCCGAGACGTTCCGAGCCGGTCCGGTGCTGCTCGCGGGCGACTCGGCGCACGTGCACAGCCCGGCCGGCGGGCAGGGGATGAACCTCGGCATCTGCGACGCGGTCGCGCTCGGCGACACGCTCGCCGAGGTGCTCGCCGGCCGCCCCGACACGCTCCTCGACGGCTACGCCGCGGCGCGCCGGCCGCTCGCCGAGGAGGTGGCCGGCTTCGCCGACCGGCTGACCCGGCTGGCCACCGTGCCGGCGGCCGGCCGTCCGCTGCGCGATCTGCTGCTCCGCGGGGCCTCCCTGCTGCCACCGGCCCGGCACCGGGTCGCCCTGCGTCTCGCCGGACTGACCCACCGGCCCGGCTAGGCTGCCCCAATGGTGCAGGTGTGGCGGGACTGGGGCGACGTGCTGCTCGCCACGCTGGTCGCGCTGCCGGTGACGGTGCTGCTCACCGCGCTGCTCGCCCGCCACCGCCGGGACGCGCGGAGCCGGGCCGACGCCTGGTGGCGCAGCGTCGCCGAGGTGGGCGCGGTCGCCGGGACGCTGCCCTGGGTGTGGATGATCCTCACGCCCCGCGCCGCACCGCGCGAACTCAAGCCGGTGCCCCTGCGGGACCTCGCCGACCTGGTCCAGGTCGGCCCGCCGAGCACCGTCGTGGTCCAGGTGGTCGGCAACCTGCTGGTCTTTGCCGCGCTGGGTTTCCTGGCCCCGGTACGCGCCGCGGCCCTGGCCGGCGTCGGCCGGCTCTTCCTGCTCGGCGCCGCCGCCTCCGTGCTGGTCGAGTCGCTGCAGTACGCGCTCGACCTGGGCCGGGTCTCCTCGGTGGACGACGTGCTGCTCAACGCGACCGGAGCGGCTCTGGCCGGCCTGCTGTCCCGGCCCTGGTGGGCGCGACCGCGTCCCGCCCCCGCCGCAGTGCCCGCCACGCCAGCAGTGTGACCAGCGCGAACACCAGCGCCGCGGCGCCCACCACCGGCGCCACCCCGTAGGCCGCCCCGGCCAGCCCGGCGAGCGCCGCGCCCACCGGTGCCATCAGCAGCCCGACGACCCGTTGCGCAGCTCCCACCCGACCGAGCAGCCCGGCGGGCACCCGACCCTGCCCCTACGCCGCCCACAGGCTGTTCCAGAGCGTGGTGCCGGCGGCGAACACGGCCAGGGCGAGTCCGCCCGTGACCGGGTCCCGGACCAGCGCGAACCCGGTCAGCGCCACCGTCTGCCCGACCAGCACCCCGCGCAGCGTGGCCAGGGTGCCGAACCGTCCCGCCAGCCGCCCGGCCGCGAGCGCCCCGGCCAGCCCGCCGACCACCGCCCCCGCCGCGAAGAGCCCGTACGCCGCGCCCCCCGGCACCCCCAACACCTCCAGCGCATAAAGCACCAGCACCCCCATCACCCCACTGATAGCCAAATTCACCCCCCCAGTGGCAACAGTCACCCCCCACAACACCCGATCCCCCCGCACCCACCGCACCCCCTCCCACGCCTCCCGCCACACCCCCGCCCTCCTCACCCCAACCCTCCTGGCGCCGATCTTGCAGTTGTGGCCCTCGTTCCGTCCGCTTGTGCCGGCTTTGTCGGGGCCGCAACTGCAAGATCGCGGGGTACGGGTGGGGGTGAGGGTGAGGGTGAGGAGGGCGGCGGTGGCGAAGGTTAGGGCGTCGAGGGTGAAGGGGGGGGCGGCCAGGGCGAAGAGGAGGCCGGCGAGGGGGGCGCCGAGGAAGCCGCCGGCGACGGCGGTGCCGGCCTGGAGGCGGCCGTTGGCGATGGGCAGGGCAGCCGGGGAGACCAGGGACGGGAGCACGGCGAAGGCGGCCGCGTCGAAGAGGGTGCCGAGCGCGGCGAGCAGGAAGGCGGCGGACGCCAGCGCGGCGATGCCGGTCCGGCCGGTGGCGATCAGCACGGCCAGGGTGGCCACCACGGCGGCCCGCAGCGCGTCCACCGCCGCCATGGTGCGGCGGCGGTCCCAGCGGTCGGCGTACGCGCCGCCGAGCAGGCCGAACAGCAGCGGCGGGAGCTGCCCGGCGACGGTCACCGCGGCGATCGCCCGGGGATCGCGGGTCAGCGTGGCGGCCAGCAGGGCCAGTGCCGGCGTACGCAGGGCGTCGCCGAACCGGGAGGAGACGGAGGCGGACCAGAGCAGCCGGTAGTCGCGGCCGAGGACGGGAGCGGTCATGCCGAGGGAGCCTGTGCCCTGAACCGGGTCGAGGGTCAAGCGGGCGTGGTGTGAGGCGACCGACGGGTAACCGAGCCTCCACCGCGCCCCGCCCGAGGTCTAGGCTTGCCCGGTGGCGGTGGAGCAGCAGGCGCGGAGCGGTGCGAGCGCGGCGGGTGCGGGCCGGCGACGGTCCCGGCGCGACGAGATCCTGGAGATCGCGGTGGGCCTCTTCGCCGCCCGGGGCTACCACGGTGTGTCGATGGACGACATCGGCGCGGCCGCCGGGGTGACCGGGCCGGCGCTCTACCACCACTTCGCCGGCAAGGAGGCGATGCTGGCCGCCGCGCTGATCCCGGTCAGCGAGGGGCTGCTCGCCGGCGGGAAGGACCGCGCCGCCGGCCACCCGGACGACCCGCGCGGCGCGCTGGAGTCGCTGATCGACTTCCACGTCGACTTCGCGCTGGCCAACCCGGCGGTGATCGCCCTGCACCTGCACGAGCTGGATCGCCTCCCGGACGAGCCGCGCCGCCGCATCCGCAAGCTCCAGCGGCTCTACGTCGAGGAGTGGGTGACCGTGCTGACCGCCCTGCACCCCGGCCTGCCCGACGGTGAGGCGCGGGTGCTGGCCCACGCCGCGTTCGGCCTGATGAACTCCACCCCGTTCCTCGGCGGTGAGGTCGACCGCCGCCGCCGCGCGGCGCTGCTGCGGGGTGCCACCATCGCCGCCCTCCTCGCCCCCACCCCCGCCTGACCCGACGCGCTCTCGGGCCGCAGCCGCCGCCCAGGGTGGGTGTGACTGTTGAGTAACCCGGTGGCCGTGGTTACCTGGCAGCCGTCCCCACCCCTGTACGTCGGGAGGAAACATGATCGAGTCGCTGCTGGTCGCCAACCGGGGCGAGATCGCCCGCCGGATCATCCGTACCGCCAAGCGGCTCGGGATCCGTGCGATCGCGGTGCACTCGGAGGCCGACGCCGGCCTGCCGTTCGTGACCGAGGCCGACGAGGCGGTCTGCGTCGGCCCGGCCAACCCGGCGCAGAGTTACCGGAACGTCGAGGCGATCCTCGCCGCCGCCAAGTCCACCGGCGCGCAGGCCATCCACCCCGGGTACGGCTTCCTCTCCGAGAACGCGGAGTTCGCCCGTACCGTCGAGGCCAGCGGCCTGATCTGGGTCGGCCCCGGCGCGGACGCGATCACCGCGATGGGTGACAAGATCAACGCCCGGAACCTGATGGCGGCGGCCGGCGTGCCGGTCGCGCCCGGCACGACGGAACCGGCGGCCGACCTGGCCGCGGCGGTCGCCGCCGCCGCGGAGATCGGCTACCCGGTGATGGTGAAGGCCGCAGCCGGCGGCGGTGGCATGGGCATGGGCGTGGCGATCGACGAGGCCGCGCTGCGCACCGAGTACGACAAGGTCCGGGCGTTCGCCGAGCGGATGTTCGGCGACGGCTCGGTGCTGCTGGAGCGGTACTTCCCCCGGGTGCGCCACGTCGAGGTGCAGATCCTCGGCCTGGCCGACGGCCGGGTGGTGGCGCTGGGCGAGCGGGAGTGCTCGGTGCAGCGGCGCAACCAGAAGCTGGTCGAGGAGTCCCCCTCCCCGGCGGTCTCCTCGGAGCTGCGGGAACGCCTCCTGGCCGCCGCCGTGCGCGCCGGCGAGGCCGTGAACTACCGCAACGCCGGCACGGTGGAATGCCTGCTCGACCCCGCCACGAACGAGTTCTTCTTCCTCGAGATGAACACCCGGCTCCAGGTCGAGCACCCGGTCACCGAGTACGTCTACGGCGTCGACCTGGTCGAGGAGCAGCTGCGGGTGGCCGCCGGCCTGGCCCCGACGTTCGACCCGGACGCGCTGGCCCCGCGCGGGCACGCGATCGAGCTGCGGATCAACGCCGAGGACCCGAAGCGCTTCCTGCCCGGCCCCGGCGCGATCAGGACCTGGGTGGAGCCGGCCGGCGAGGGCGTCCGCGTCGACTCCGGGTACGTCGAGGGCAACACCGTCACCCCGTTCTACGACAGCCTGATGGCCAAGCTCATCATCAGCGGCAAGGACCGGACGGAGGCCGTCGAGCGGGCGAAGGCGGCGGTGGCTCAGTTCGAGATCGCCGGCCCGAAGAACAACCTCCCCTTCTTCGCCGAGCTGCTGGAGAACGAGGAGTTTCTCTCCGGCGACTACGACACCGGCATCGTGGGGCGCATGCGCTGACCTCGCATCCGGTCCCGCCCAGCCGCCCAGGTGCGGCGGGCGGGGCCGGGGTGGGAGGCTGGGGGTACCCCACAGCACTACGTCACAGTGAGGTGACCCCTTATGGCGGAACTGCCGGACTTCGTCTCGATCCGGGAGGTCGGGCCCCGCGACGGGCTGCAGAACGAGGACCCGATCCCGACCGACGCCAAGGTGCGGCTGCTCGACGCCCTCTCCGGCACCGGCGTGCGGCGGATCGAGGCGGTGTCGTTCGTGCACCCGAAGGCGATTCCGCAGATGGCCGACGCCGACGAGGTGTGGCAGAGGGCGGCGAAGGCCGAGGGCGTGCGCTACTCGGCGCTGGTGCCGAACACCCGGGGCGCCCAGCGCGCCCTGGCGGCCGGCTTCACCGAGATCGAGGTGGTGGTCTCCGCCAGCGACACGCACAACCGGCGCAACGTCAACCGGTCGACCGAGGAGTCGCTGGACGACATCGCCGAGCTGATCGACCTGCTGCACGGCGCGGGCGCCCGGGCCGAGGTGATCGTGGCGACCAGCTTCGGCTGCCCGTACGAGGGGGACGTCGACCCGGACCGGGTCGCCGGCATCGTGGACCGGGTGGTCCGCGACGGCGCGGACCGGGTGGCGTTCGGCGACACCACCGGCATGGGCACGCCGCGCCGGGTCCGCGAGCTGGTCACCGCCGTACGCGACCGCAACGCTCACGTGCCGGTGCTGCTGCACTTCCACAACACTCGGGGCACCGCGCTGGCGAACCTGCTCACCGCCCTGGAGCTGGGGGTCACCGAGTTCGACGCCAGCGTCGGCGGCCTCGGCGGCTGCCCGTACGCCCCGGGTGCCAGCGGCAACCTGGCCACCGAGGAGGCCGTGCACATGCTGCACGACATGGGCATCGACACCGGCATCGACCTGGACGCCCTGATCCAGGCCGCCGAGCTGGCCGAGCACCTGCTCGGCAAGAAGCTGCCCTCCGGCGTCCTCCGCGCCGGCCCCCGCACCCGCCTCACCCCCCTCCCCTCCTGACCCCCCGGCCAACTCGGGCCCGCCCGTGTTGATCAAGAGGTCCGCGGGCTCCGACCCAGACCTCTTGATCACCATGCCCGAGGGCGGGTTCGGCGGGGTCCGGCGGGTCGCCGCCGGGTGCGCGGATGCGCTAGCCTAACGATCGTTCAGGTCGGCCGGTGGGTGCGCGTGGGCGCGGCCGGATCAGGGTGGCGAGGGAGTCGGCGTGACGCTCGACGGTGAGGCACTGGAGCAGCTGCGCAAGCGCGCCCGGGCCGGTGGTGCGGACAAGTACCACGCGGCGAACGCCGCGAAGGGCAAGCTCTTCGCCCGCGAGCGGGTCGCGCTCCTGGTGGACGAGGGCTCCTTCGTCGAGGACGGCCTCTACGCCAACGCACTGGCCGAGGGGCTGCCCGCCGACGGGGTGGTCACCGGCACCGCCACGATCGACGGCCGCCCGGTCTGCCTGATGGCCAACGACTCCACGGTCAAGGCCGGCAGCTGGGGCGCGCGTACGGTCGAGAAGATCATCCGGATCATCGAGCGGGCGTACCAGACCAGCGTGCCGATGGTCTACCTGGTCGACTCGGCCGGCGCCCGGATCACCGACCAGGTCGACCTCTTCCCCGGCCGGCGCGGCGCCGGCAAGATCTTCTGGAACCAGGTCCGGGCCTCCGGTTCCATCCCGCAGGTCTGCGCGCTGTTCGGGCCGAGCGCGGCGGGCGGGGCGTACATCCCGGCGTTCTGCGACGTGGTGGCCATGGTGGACGGCAACGCCAGCATGTACCTCGGCTCGGACCGGATGGTCGAGATGGTCACCGGCGAGAAGACCACCCTGGAGGCGATGGGTGGGGCGAAGGTGCACTGCGCCGAGTCCGGCGTCGGGCACTTCCTCTGCCAGAGCGAGGCCGACGCGCTCGACGTGGTCAAGCGCTACCTGTCGTACCTGCCGGCGAACTGGACGCAAGCGCCGCCGGCCGTCGAGCCGGTGCCGGCGTCGGAGAAGGTCGACCTGGCCGCGCTGGTGCCGGCCAGCGAACGGCAGGCCTTCGACATGCGCCGGTACGTCAAGGGTCTGCTCGACGACGGCAGCTTCTTCGAGATCCAGGCGCTCTGGGCCAAGGAGCTGACCATCGGTTTCGGCCGGCTGAACGGCGAGGTCGTCGGCGTGGTCGGCAACAACTCGATGTTCAAGGGCGGGGTGCTCTTCGTCGACTCGGCCGACAAGGCGACGCGGTTCGTGCAGCTCTGCGATGCGTTCAACGTCCCGCTGCTGTTCCTCAGCGACGTGCCCGGGTTCATGGTCGGCAGCGCGGTGGAGAAGCAGGGCATCATCCGGCACGGCGCCAAAATGATCACCGCCATCTCGGAGGCGACCGTACCGAAGATCTGCGTGGTGGTCCGCAAGGCGTACGGCGCGGGTCTCTACGCGATGGCCGGCCCCGGTTTCGAGCCGGACGCGACGATCGCGCTGCCCACCGCGAAGATCGCGGTGATGGGCGCGGAGGCCGCGGTCAACGCCGTCTACGCCAACAAGATCGCCGCGATCTCCGACGAGGCCGAACGGGCCGCGTTCGTCACCGCCAAGCGCGAGGAGTACGAGCGGGACATCGACATCGTCCGGCTCGCCAGCGAGCTGGTGATCGACGCGATCGTCGAGCCGCACGAGCTGCGCGCCGAGCTGGTCCGCCGGTTCGCCGCCGCCCGCACCAAGGACCGGCACTTCTCCCGGCGCCGGCACGGCGTCACCCCGGTCTGACCGCCCGCACCACGACGCCGCGACAGCACGGCGACACCCCGCATCACCAACCACGACAGCCCGCATCGCCACCGCGACCGGCCGAACCGACCGTCCCGGCGTCACGAGCGCCCGGCGGAGGAGACCCGTACAGGAGGAACCATGGACTTCCGGCTCAGTGAGGAACAAGAGGCGCTGCGGGAGAGCGTGCGGGAGTTCGCCCGCGAGGTGGTCGCCCCGGTCATCGGCGAGCACTACGAGCGGCACACCTTCCCGTACGAGATCGTCCGGCAGATGGGCAAGATGGGCCTGTTCGGCCTGCCCTTCGGCGAGGAGCACGGCGGCATGGGCGGCGACTACTTCGCGCTCTGCCTGGCCCTGGAGGAGCTGGCCCGGGTCGACTCCAGCGTGGCGATCACCCTGGAGGCGGCGGTCTCCCTCGGCGCCATGCCGATCTACCGGTTCGGCACGGACGAGCAGAAGGCGCAGTGGCTGCCGAAGCTGCTCAGCGGCGAGGCCCTCGCCGGCTTCGGGCTGACCGAGCCGGGCACCGGCTCGGACGCCGGTGGCACCCAGACCCGTGCCGTGTTGGACGAGACGACGGACGAGTGGGTGATCAACGGCTCGAAGGCGTTCATCACCAACTCCGGTACCGACATCACCTCGCTGGTCACCGTCACCGCGGTCACCGGCACGAAGCCGGACGGCGCGAAGGAGCTGTCGACCATCATCGTGCCCACCGGGACGCCGGGCTTCACCGTCGCGCCGGGCTACTCCAAGGTCGGCTGGACCGCCTCGGACACCCACGAGCTGACCTTCGACGACTGCCGGGTGCCGGCGGCGAACCTGCTCGGCGAGCGGGGCCGGGGCTTCGCCCAGTTCCTGCGCATCCTCGACGAGGGCCGGATCGCCATCGCCGCGCTGGCCGTCGGCCTCGCCCAGGGCTGCGTCGACGAGTCGATCAAGTATGCGAAGGAGCGGCACGCCTTCGGCCAGCCGATCGGCAACTACCAGGCGATCCAGTTCAAGATCGCCGACATGGAGCTGAAGGCGCACACCGCCCGGCTGGCGTACTACGACGCCGCCGCGCGGATGCTGGCCGGTGAGCCGTTCAAGCGGCAGGCGGCGATCGCCAAACTGCACGCCAGCACGATCGCGGTGGACAACGCCCGCGAGGCGACCCAGATCCACGGCGGCTACGGCTTCATGAACGAGTACCCGGTGGCCCGCTTCTGGCGGGACGCCAAGATCCTGGAGATCGGCGAGGGCACCAGCGAGGTGCAGCGGATGGTCATCGCCCGCGACCTCGGTATGTGAGGTGGCGCAGACCCGTCCGGGCCGGGTCGAGGTCCGGACGGGGCGGGCCGCTGTCGGATATCGGCGGCGCAGCGTCGGCTGGCCGACGATGACCTGCCGGTCGTCGCACCCGATCCGTACTCTTCGGGCCCATGACTCCGGATCATGATCGTTCGCGGAGCCCGGGCGGTCCTGCCCAGCTGTCCGATCTGCTGCGCGGGCACCGGCTCGCCGCCGATCTCACCCAGGCCGAGCTGGCGACCCGGGCGGGCGTCGGCGTGCGAACCGTTCGCGACCTGGAGCGGGGCCGGTCCGCCCGCCCTCAGCGCACCACCGTCGAGCTGCTCGCCGACGCCCTGCACCTGACCCACGCCGCCCGGACGGCCTTCGTCGCGGCGGCCCGACCGTCGCGGGCCGCCGAGCCGCGCGCGGCCGGCCGGCAGCTTCCGGTCACCGGCCCCGGCGGCGCCCCCTCCGGTACGCCGATTGCGCTTCCGCAGCCGGTCCCGCTGGTCGGTCGGGACCGCGACGTCGCCGAGATCGCCGCCCTGCTGACCGCCGACCATCCGGTGGTGAGCCTGATCGGGCTGGCCGGCGTCGGAAAGAGCGCGCTGGCCCTGGCGGCGGCGCACGCCGTGGCCGAACAGCACCCGGCCGGGGTCGCCGGAGTGCTGGTCGGTGAGGGTTCCGACGCGGCGGACGTGCTCGCCGCCTCGGCCGCGGTCTTCGGGGTGAACCGGCTGCGCGATCTGCCGTGCCGGTTCGGCGGACGGCGGGCGCTGCTGGTGGTGGACGCGGTGGAGCGGGCGGCCGACCCGGTGGCCGAGGCACTGCGCGGGCTGCTCGCCGCCGCGCCGACCCTGCGGGTGCTGGTGACCGGCCGGCATCCGGTCGGCCTGCCGGGGGAGCTGGTCCGGCCGGTGGCGCCGCTCGAGGTACCGCCGCTTGGCACCGTGCCGACGGCGCGGGGCGACCTGGAGCGCTGGCCGGCGGCGGCGCTCTTCACCGCCCGCCTCGCCCAGGTCCGGCGGGAGCCGCCCACCGCCGCCGAGCTGCCGGCGGTCGCCGCGCTGGTGCGCCGGCTGGGCGGGCTGCCGCTGGCGATCGAGCTGATGGCCGCCCGCGGCCGGATCCTGGACGTCACCGAGCTGCTCGACCGGTACGGCGACCGCGTCCTCGATCTGGCCACGCCCGGCGGCCGGCCCGGTGGGGATCCGGCGGAGGGATCGGTCACCCTCCGCGAGGCGGTGGCGACCAGCTACCGGCTGCTGGCGCCGCGGGAGCGGGCGGCGCTGCGCCGGCTCGCCGCCTTCGGCAACCGCTGGTCGGTGGAGCTCGCCGAGGAACTGCTCGCCGACGCTGACGACCGGGAGGACGTCGTCCCGCTGCTGGACCGACTCCTCGAACTCGGGCTGGTCAGCGTGCGGGGTACCGGGCCCTTCCGGTTCCGCCTCCTCGACGCGGTACGCGACTTCGCCACCGAGCAGGCTGCCCGGGAGGGGGAGCTGGCCCGGGTGCGGCACCGGCACGCCCGGGTCGTCACCGGGCTGGTGGAGCGGACCTCGCCCGACCTGTCGGGCACCGAGCTGGACAGCGCCGCGCCCGTGCTGGACCAGGCGACCGGCGACATCAGCGCCGCCCTCGCGCACGCCGCCGTCGACGACCCGGTGACCGCGCTGCGCCTGGCCGCGGCGCTGCCCCGCTGGTGGCGGTTCCGCGGCCGGGACGTCTCCGGGCGGCGCTGGCTGCGCCGGCTGCTGGCCGATCCGCGGACCGCCGAGGCCGACCCGGTCCTGCGGGCCTGGGCGCTGCTCGGGGTGGCCCGGCTGGCCGCCGAGCACGGCGCGGGCGCGGAGGAACTGCCCGCGGCGCGCGCCGCCCTGGCGGTCTTCCGGGACGCCGGCGACGTGACCGGGGAACTCTCGGCACGGTCGGTGCTCTGCGCGTTGCTGCACGCCACCGGTGGCCATGACGAGGCGAGGGAGCAGGCCGCGGCGGTGCTGGAGCTGGCCACCCGGCATGGCCGGGAGCGGGACATGGCGGTCGCCCAGAACAACCTCACCTGGCACGACATCCGGGTGGGTGACCTCGCGGGGGCGCGGCGCCGGCTGGCGACGGTGGAGCGGCTGGCGGCGCAGTACGGGGAGCGGCGGCTGCGGGTGCTCGCCCGGGCCAACCTGGCCGAGGTGGCGCGCCTGGAGGGCCGGTACGCCGATGCGGTGGACCAGGGGCGGCGGGTGGCGGCGGCCCTGGCCGAGCTCGGCGATCCGGGGCACCGCCGCCGGGTGCTGGGCACGGTGGGGTTGGCACTCGCCCAGGACGGGCGGTCGGCCGAGGCGCTGGAGGTGGTGGCCGAGCTGCGGTCGGGGGCGGTTGGTTCCCCGGTGCCGGGACAGCGTCGGTCGCCCTCGGTGGAGCTGGTTCCGGCCGCCGGTCCGCCGTCGCCGGGACGGCCGGAGGACGCGGTCTGCGCGCTGATCGAGGGCACCCTCGCGCTGTACCGGGGCGACCGGGAGTTGGCGGCCGAGTGGTTCGCCGCAGCGGCCGAGGCGGGCGCCGACGGTCAGGACCGGCGGGACGTGGTGGAGGCGCTGGTCGGGCTGGCGGCGAGCACGGCCGACATGGCGGTGCTGGGTCGGCTCGACGCGGTCCGGCGGGCGAGCGGCGTCACCCTGCTGCCGCAGGAGGAGGCCCTGCTGTACGCGTTGGTGGCCCGCCGTACGGTCGGCCCGCGACGGGGCACGCCCGGCGGCTGATCACCGCCCCTGACGGGGCGGGCGGAGCCCGGGACGGGGGCGCGGGGGTGGCGCGAGCGAAGAAGCCCCCTGGTGTTGCCCCTCGCTCAATCGCTCGCGCCGGCACCCCCCGGTGCGCCCCCGCTGACGGAAAGACTATCCGTTGCTGGCGGGTGGTTTGGGGAATTGTGCGACGTTATGCGCCGGTGATGGGTCGCTTCTGCCGGTCTTTCTGCCGGTGGTCGGTACCGCGCCGTCCGTACCGCGTCAGCAGCCGGTCGCGGCGGCTTCCTCGGTCGGCGCGGGGTCGGTGCTGCCCGCGATGGCACCCGGGTGGACCGCGTCCCGGACCCGGCGCAGGCCGTCGAGGACGGCCGTCAGCGTGGCCGGTTCGAGCTGGCCGGTGAACCACTGCTCGATGATCCGCAGGTGCCCGGGGAGGGTCTCGTCCAGCCGGTCCAGTCCGGCGGTGGTGACCACCGCGTACGAGCTGCGCCGGTCGTTGGGGCACGCCCTGCGCCGGAGCAGGCCGTCGCGTTCCATCCGGTCGACCACCCGGGTCACCCCGCTGGTGGAGAGCGTGGTCTGCGCGGCCAGGTCGGTCATCCGCAACTGGTTGCCGGGTGAGCGGGCGAGGCGGGTGAGCACCTCGAACTCCACTGCGGAGAGGCCGTGCTCCTCGAACTGGGCGGCGAACCGGGCGGACAGCCCGGCGGCGGCCTCGTACAGGAGGCCGATCGCGGTGATCCGGGGGTCGTCTAACACGTTCGGGTCCACTCGGCCATCCTAGCAGTACTTGACAACGGGAATGTTGCTATGGCTATAGTTGCTCAGTCAGTCGTTGGGCTACTAAACAAATCTTCCCTGGAGGACAGCACCATGACCAGCAGCACCGAAGCGGTTACCCGCGACTGGGACGGCCTCACCATCCCGGCTGCCGGCAGCTACCTGCTGGACGCGGCTCACAAGCGGGTCGGCTTCGTCGCCCGGCACATGATGGTCAGCAAGGTGCGTGGCGAGTTCGCCGACGCGACCGCGACGATCACCGTGGCGGAGGACCCGATGCAGTCCTCGGTGACTGCGACCATCCAGGCCGCCAGCATCGACACCACCCAGGGCGACCGTGACGCGCACCTGCGCAGCCCGGAGTTCCTGGACGCCGAGGCCTTCCCGACGCTGGAGTACCGCAGCACCGGCGTGAAGTCCCGCAAGGGCAACGAGTTCGTCCTCTCCGGTGAGCTGACCATCAAGGGTGTCACCCGCCCGGTCGACCTCGAGGTCGAGTTCGAGGGTGTCGGCCGCAGCCCGTTCGGTCAGGACATCTTCGGGTTCTCCGCGAGCACCGAGATCGACCGCGAGGACTTCGGCCTCACCTGGAACGTCGCCCTGGAGACCGGCGGCGTCCTGGTCGGCAAGAAGATCAAGATCGAGATCGAGGGCGAGGCTGTCCGCCAGGCCTGATCGACCCGTACGACCCGACGGGCCCGCGCTGTCACAGACAGCGCGGGCCCGTTCGCGTACGCCGAGCGGGTGCGAATTGTCACGACCTGTTCGCCGCCGCCACCCGGGTGTACGGGCCGCCGGATGGGTAGAGATGCCGCTGGGAGCGCACCGTGCGGCCAGACCCCTGGTTTGGAGGACCGGAGCGCTCCTAACGTGGATGGTTCACAATGCGTTCCGGACCGGTACGGTTCCGTTGCGCCGGGCGCCGGGAGGAACACATGGGCAGGGACGTCGAGCAGGGCGCCTTCTCCCGGGAGGACCGGGTCCGTTACCGGCAGAAGGTCCGGCGCTGCCTGGACGTCTTCGCGCTGATGCTGGACGACTTCGGCTTCGACGCCGACCGCCCGATGACCGGGCTGGAGATCGAGCTCAACCTGGTCGACTCGGCCGCCGAGCCGGCCATGCGCAACGACCAGATCCTCGTCGACATCGCCGACCCGCTCTTCCAGACCGAGCTGGGCCAGTTCAACCTGGAGCTGAACGCCCCGCCCCGGCTGATCGAAAGCGGCGGGTTCGCCGACTACGAGCAGGACCTGCGCAGCAGCCTCAGCCGCGCCGACGAGCGGGCGGCCAAGTCGGACGCCAGGATCGTCCTGGTCGGCATCCTGCCCACCCTCACCGAGCGCCACCTGGTGGCCGACAACCTCTCCACCAACGAGCGCTACCGGGTGCTCAACGACCAGATCGTCGGCGCCCGGGGCGAGGACATCGAGCTGGACATCCGCGGCGTCGAGCGGCTCCAGACGCACACCGACTCGATCGCTCCGGAGGCCGCCTGCACCAGCCTCCAGTTCCACCTCCAGGTCGCGCCGGACAGCTTCGCCGACTACTGGAACGCCTCCCAGGCCATCGCCGGGGTCCAGGTCGCGATCGGCGCCAACTCGCCGTTCCTCTACGGCCGGCAGCTCTGGGCGGAGACCCGGATCGCGCTGTTCGAGCAGGCCACCGACACCCGCCCGGACGAGCTGAAGGCGCAGGGCGTCCGGCCTCGGGTGTGGTTCGGCGAGCGCTGGATCACCTCGATCTTCGACCTGTTCGAGGAGAACGTCCGGTACTTCCCGCCGCTGCTGCCCATCGTCGAGGACGAGGACCCGGTCGAGGTGCTGCACGCCGGCGGGGTGCCCGAGCTGAGCGAGTTGCGGCTGCACAACGGCACCGTCTACCGCTGGAACCGGCCGGTCTACGACATCATGAACGGCCGCCCCCACCTGCGGGTGGAGAACCGGGTGCTGCCGGCCGGGCCGACCGTGGTGGACATGCTCGCCAACGCCGCCTTCTACTTTGGCCTGGCCCGGGGCCTCGCGGAGGCGGACCGGCCGATCTGGAGCCAGCTCACCTTCAGCTCCGCCGAGGAGAACTTTCACACCGCCGCCCGCCGCGGCATGGACGCCGTACTGCACTGGCCCCGGCTGGGCGACGTCCCGGTGACCCGGCTGGTGCTCGACGTCCTGCTGCCGAAGGCCGCGCAGGGGCTGGACCGGTTCGGCGTCTCCCCGGCCGAGCGGGACCGCCTGCTCGGCATCATCGAGCAGCGCTGCCGCACCGGCCGCAACGGGGCGGTCTGGCAGACCGAGACCGTCTGGGCGGCCGAGCGGCATCGCGGACTGGGCCGGGACGCCGCGCTGCACCACATGCTCCAGCGCTACGCCGAGTTGCAGCGGGGCAACGAGCCCGTGCACACCTGGCCGGTCGACTGACTACGGGTCCGCGGCGCGCGGCGGGATCAGCGGCCGCGGCGGCCGGGTCTGGTCTTCGGGCCGGTGGTCGGCGGCGTCGTGCCGGTGCGGGACTCCTCCGGTGCTTCCGCCTGCGGCGGCGGGACGTCGATCGGCCTGCGCGGCGAGGGGATGCCCGGCCCGGCAGCCGTCGAGGGCGCCACGTCGGACGCCGTCTGCTCCGGCGCCGGGCTCGGGTCGGGCGGGTTCGGGCGGCCGCGCCGGGTCGCCGGACGGGTCCGGGTCGCGGTGCCCGCGGCCGGACGGGACGACGGTTCCGGAGCGGACGATGTGGTCGGTTCCGTCAGGGTGGGCTCCGCGGCGCCAGCCGTGGTGGTCGCCTCGTCGACGGTCGGCAGGTCACCTGACGTGGCGGGGGTACCGGTCGGGGCGTCCGGCTCGGCGGTGCGTTGCCGGGGCAGGGCAATCTCCGCCCGCGCGGGGACGCGGCGCTCCGCGCGCTGGGCCAGCGCGGCCACCAGCACGGAGCCGCCGAATCCGGCGATCACCGCGTACGGGGCGATCAGGTGGGCCGAGACCTGCTCGGCGGCGATCGCGGCGAGCCTCGGCACCGCCAGCAGGTACGCCACCGCGACGAGCAGCGGGCCGGCCGCCCCCGAGGCTGCCGCCCCGACCCGCCACTGCGGCAGCCGGGCGGCCCGGCGGGCGGCCAGGGCGCCGATCACCACGGCGGAACCCATCGCGAGGAGCGCCCCCGGCCAGTAGAAGTAGTCCCGGATCCAGAACCGGTCGCTGTCCGCGCTGATCTGCCAGATGCCCAGCTGCGCGCTGGTCAGGCCCCGTCCGGCGAGCACGCTGTCGACCACCGAGACCACGGCGAGCAGCCAGAGCCAGGCGGTCGTGGCGATCAGGTTGGTGGCGGCGGCGCGCGAGTGCAGCGCCCAGGTCGCCACCACCACGCCGACCAGCAGTCCGACGGCGGCGTACCCCGCGGCGACGGTCTGCGGGGAGAAGGTGTCCGGCACCCGCGCCGCCCGCGCCGGTACGGCGACCAGCAGCACGGTGATCAGCGCGCCCACCGCCCCGGCCACGGCCAGGGTGAGCTTCCCCAACGTCCCGTCCGGCTCCTGGTCGTCGACGCCCCGGTCGCGCAGCCGCTGCGCGCAGACCGCGCCCGCGACCACCGAGGTGGCGGAGATCCAGGTGGCCCAGGCGAGGCTCGCCACCCACGCCGCCTCGACCGTCCCGACCTCGGCCGGCGTCCAGTTGACGATGCCCAGGCCGTAGCCGAAGCCCAGTTGCGCCGCGCCCGCACCGGCAGCGACGCCGATCGCGGTGGCGACCGATCCTCCCCAGCCCCGTCTGGCCATGCCGGGGAGCGTAGCGTCCCAGGGTCGGCGCGGCGAGTCGTGGCGGTCCGCCGGGGCCCGGGTTTGGTGACGGCGGCTACGGTCGCCGGTGATGAGGCGGTGGACGCGATGACGGACGGGTACCCGGAGCGGCAGACCTCGGCCGGGCAGGATGACCCGGGGCCGGACCGGGGAAGACTCCTGCTCGGCGGCGGCCTGGCGGCGGCGTTGCTGGCGGTGATCGGCGCGAGCGGTGGCTGGATCCTCGCCGGTGGTGACTCCGGTCCATCCGACCGGCCCGTCGCGACGGTGACCACGGTGGCGGCTGCGACCGAAACCGCACCGAGCACGGACCCGCCCGGCAGCACGCCCCCGGCGACCCGACCCAGGACCACCGCGCCCGCCGGGCTGACGGTACCCGAGCTGGTCGGTGTCGACTTTGCGGACGCCCGCCGGCAACTGCATGAGCGGAAGCTCGGCTGGCGACTGGTCTTCGGTACGGGCACCGGCCGGAACGTCGTGCGCACCTCCCCCGGGCCCGGTGAGCCGGTGCGGCGGGGCGTCACCGTCACCCTCTGGGTCGCCGGCCCCGCGCCGGCCGTGACCGTGCCGGACCTGGTCGGCGACGACTGCGACGAGGCCGCGGACGACCTGGTCGAGGCGGGCCTGTACCCGCGCTACCGCACCGGTCGGCGGGGCACCGTCACCGCGCAGGATCCGGCCGCGGACGCCTCCGCCCGGTGGAACGACCCGGTCGCCCTGGTCTGCGGCGACGCCGCACCGACCACGCCCGGCACTGCGCCGCCGAGCCCCTGACCGACGGCTCGCCGCGTTGATCCCCGCCGATGGTGCTCCGGACCACTAACTTGGATGATCGAGGGCCAGGGCGCCCGCCCCGGTGGGGAAAGGACGTGCGATGAGCGACGACCGCCAGGAGCCACCCGCCGGGAACGACGCCGACGCAACCCGCGCCCTGCCCCCGAACCGTGACTCGGGCGGGGACGCCGACGCGACCCGCGCCCTGCCGCGGGACGGCGACCCCGACGCCACGCGGGCGCTGCCGCCCGATCGCCCGTCGGCCGGAGCCGACGCCACGCGCCGGCTGCCGCCGACCGGTGAGCGGCCGGAGCCCGGCGACGCGACCCGGCCGATGTCCCGGGCAGGCGCCGGGGACCGACCGGGGGACAGCACTGCCCGGCAGCAGCCGGCGGACCGGACGGCTCCCCTGCCGCCCCCACCGCCGGCCTGGTCGGGGCGGGCCGGCGTGCCGCCGCCCCGCCCGGTCGGCTATCCCGAGCCGGGCAGCGAGTGGTACGCCGAGGAGCAGGCCGGCCGGCGCTGGTGGATGCCGATCCTGCTGGGCATCCTCGCGCTGCTGCTGATCGCGCTGATCGGGGTCGGTGTCTGGCTGGCGCTGAGGGCGGCGGACCGGAACAGCACCCCGTCCCCGGCGCCCACGCCCCCACCGACCACCGCCCCGGCGACCACCGCCGGGCCAACCTCGGCCGCGCCGAGCACCACGCCACCGACCACGCCGCCGACGACCAGCGCCGCGGCCCGGGTGCCGATGCCGCCGCTGGTGGGGCTGCCGGAGTCGGCCGCCCGGGCGATCCTCGACCGGCTGGGCGTGGACTACCGGGTGGAGACCCGGAGGTCGGACCGGCCGACCGGCACGGTGATCGAGACCGATCCGGCCACCGGCGACCTGATCTCCGAAGGGGATCGGGTGACCCTCGTCGTCGCCGAGGCCGCCGCGCCGACAACCGGTGGCGGGACGCCCACTCCCGAGCCGCCGGTCACCGCCACGCCCTGACCGTCAGCGCGCCGCCCGGGCCGTCACCACTGCCGACGTCTGGTGCCGACCAGGCCGAGCCCGGCCAGCGAGATGCCGAGTCCCAGGAGACCGGAGTAGAACAGCGACCGGCTCAGGTCGTCCGCCGCCGCCCGTACGCCGCTGGCGTCGGCCGGGCCGTCGGCCAGCGCGCCCTGCCCGGCTCCGCCGCCGGCGCGGTCCGGGGCCGCGCCCGACGGCGCGCTGGACGGGTCGGCGTCGAACGGGCCGACCCAGGCGGGCTCGTCGGGTTCGTCGGGTGGTTCGGCGCCGTCCCCGGCCACGGTGATCTCCGGAGCAGGTACCGGCTCGGTCAACTGCTGGGTGGAGGAGAGAGCGGGGTAGTTGACCGCGACCGCGAGTGCGGTCGCGACGCCGAGGAGCGTGAGGAGCCCGAAGGCGTAACCGACACGGGACCGGTGGTGCCGCCGCGCGGCGGGCAGATTGACCATGGCCATCCCAGGTTCAGGGTCCGGGACGCGCGGGGTGGAGACTTTGCCGGGGTGGGCGTACCGATTCTATGGCGGCGGTACGCCCCCCGACCTGGCAATCGCCGTGTCAGCCGACTTGAACCGGGGTCCGGGCGACCGGCCGCCGGGTGCGTACGGTGTGCGGCCGGAGCGCCGGCGCGGCCTGGGGCTGCACCAGCCCTTCGGACTGTACGAAGATCGACCGCCGGTTGACCGCGTCCCCCGCCGCGTTCAACTCGTAGCCGTCCAGCCACAGCCAGCCGTCGTAGGTGGGCCAGTCGAGCACCCGGATCACCCGGAACATGATGGGTCGAAGGAACTGGACACTCGCCGCGCGAGTCACGTGCAGTACGTCACCGGAGCGGGGAAGCACATGGGCTCCTGGGAAGGGTCGGCCGGCGGGTCGAGCCGGCGGGAGCTGATCGGGGGACAGTTCGGGCCCGTGTCGGGGTCGTGCCTCGTGGACCGGCTGATCAGGTTTTCGGTGGTGGTCGGGCCGTACCCGCGGTGGCGCGCCGCCACCCGACCATCACCCGGCTGCTCCCGGTTACCGCTCCCGCCGCCGCAGTCGTCCGGCGTGCAGCGGCGGGGCCTTCACCCCGGGGCAGGTCTGGTTACGCCAGCTCGGGCCGGCTCACCGCCCGCCGACCATCGACCGGTGGGATCACCACGGCGGGAGATCAAGTGGAGACGGTGAGTAACCCGTGCCATACGGACAGAGTGCATCAGCGACGTGCTTCATGCAAGTTGCACGTCGTCTTTTGCCGATACGCGAGCACGACACGTGAACGGCATGCTTGATGACCTCACCATCGGGGCGGCACACTGGACGCCGGTTTCGCCCGTCGCGGCCGGTCGACGACCGGCACCACCCCTGCCGCGAAACGATCGCCCGCCGTACCACGGTCGCGCCCCCGGCGGGGGGTCGAGCCGGGCGCGATCGACCGGAGGTGGCCGGGTGAGCGCGAGCGGCCGGGGTTACCGCACCACGACCCGCGGAGCGGCGACGTGAGCGAGCGGCGCAGCCCCACCATCCGGCGTCGTCGCCTGGGGGCGGAACTCCGCCGCCAGCGGGAGGCCGCCGGCATCACCATCGAGACCGTCGCCGAGCAGCTCGAGTGCTCGGCCTCCAAGATCTCCCGGATCGAGACCGGCCACACCACCGCCACGCCGCGCGACGTGCGGGACATGCTCCGGATCTACGGGGTGGTGGGTGCCGAGAGCGACGAGCTGGTGCAGATCGCCCGGGAGGCCCGGCAGAAGGGCTGGTGGCACCCGTACAGCACGGTGCTGGTCGGGGCGTACGTCGGGCTGGAGGCGGCGGCCAGCTCGATCCGAGCGTACGAGCAGCAGGTGGTACCGGGCCTGCTGGAGACCGAGGAGTACGCGGGGGCGATGATCCGGGCCGCCCGGCCCGACTTCACCGCTGACCAGGTCCACCAGCGGGTGCGTGTCCGTCTGGGTCGTCAGTCGTTGTTGACGCAGGACGATCCGGTCGATCTGTGGGTGGTGCTCGATGAGGCGGTGCTGAGCCGGCCGGTTGGCGGCGACGCGGTGATGCGTGGCCAGCTCAAACGGCTGGTGGAGGTCGCCGAACTGCCGAACGTGACGTTGCAGGTCCTGCCCTTCGAGGTGGGCGCGCACGCCGGCATGGACGGGACCTTCACGATCCTCAGCTTCCCCGAGCCGAGTGATCCCGATGTCGTGTACGCGGAGAACGCCACGGGTGGGCTCTTCCTGGAGAAGAGCGACGAACTGCAGAAGTACAGCTTCATCTTCGATCACATTCGAGCAGCGGCCATTCGCCCGGAGGAATCTATCGCACACATCGCAAAACTGGCAGAGGAGCCGTTGTGGAAATGGCGACCAAGGAGTTCCCCGTGGACCTGACGCAGGCGACGTGGTTCAAGAGCTCGAAGAGCGGGCCGAACTGTGACAACTGCGTGGAGGTCGCGTATGTGACCGGGGCGGTCGGCGTCCGGGATTCGAAGGACAAGACCGGTCCCGCCCTGGTCTTCGCCCCGGGCGACTGGCACGCCTTCGTCGCCGGTGCCAGGGGCGGTGTGTTCGCCCGGGCCTGATCCGGCGACCCGGACCCCGGGAGATGTGGTCCCGCTCGGCAGCGTCGCCGGGCGGGCCATTCCCGTGTCCACGTTCCGTCCATTGGACGCGCCGGCGCGGGTCACCCGTCGCCACATGCGGTCCGCCTCGTTGAACCGCACGGATCGGCAACCTAGCGAGGCAGGCGAGACGGATGACGACAATGGGTTCCGACAACCTCACCAACGGCCCGGGCAAGCCGGAGCGGTTCGGCGGCAAGTACCGCGGCGCACGCCGCGACACCGTGCTCACCGAGGTGGTCTCCGCCGACACCGAGCCGGGCGGCCGGGACGCCACCCCGCCAGAGCAGGCCGGCCCGCCGCTGTCCCTGCCGTCGCTGGACCCGAACCCGCTCACCGAGCCGTCGTTCCCGCCCACCGGCTGGCCGCTGGAGACCGCCGAGTCCCTGGTGGACCATCCGCTGCTGCGCGGGCTGCTGATGGAGCTGCCCCCGAGGGGGAGCGTGCCGCCGCCCGGTTGGCTGGACCGCTGGTTCGAGGCGACCCGGGCGATCCTCGAGCTGCTATACGTGCAGGGCGCGAACCGCTCGCGGTGAGTCGACGGCCGCCGGCATCGCCCGTTCGGCGAGCCGGTTGTGCCGCAGCGCGTGGCGTACCGCGATCGCGCCGACGCCGAGCACGCCCACGGTGATCGCGGGGCCGGTCACGGCCGGTCCGGCGAGGAGGTCCACCCCGGCCGCCGACACCACGGCCGGCACGGTGGTCAGGGCGGTGACCTGCAACGGCAGGCCGATCAGCGGGTGCGCCCCCGCCGCCCGCAGCCCGTGCGGCGCGGGGGTCTCCGGCGCCCGGGCGAACGCGCCCGCGCCGGCCCGCAGCCGCCGTACCCGGCGGACCGTGCAGACGGCGACCACCAGCGCCGGCGCCGCGGTGAGCGCCAGGCCGGTGGCGGCCCGGTCGACCAGCGTGTCGCCCGCGCTCTGCAGGCCCACGAGCAGCACGGCGGCGGTCAGCGCCAGGCCGGTGCGGGTCAGGGCGGACAACCATCCGGTACGCCGGCGCAGCGCGCGGGCGCGGTCCAGCCTCGGCAGTCCGTCCGCGACGACGGCGGCGGCCACCCAGACGGCGGCGACCGGGAGCAGCACGATGAGATGGCCAGCCATGCCGCCAGCCTTGCCCGGATCGACGCTCGCCGAATCCGGGCCGGTCCCGGGTTCGCCCCCTACGTCAGCCCGTAGGGGCCATCCCACCGGTGATATGGAAACTTCGGCATGTTTCACCTTCCGCTCGCTGCCCTAATCTCATTTTGATCGGTCATCGTCGATCTGCCTGCCTCGCCGGCAGACGATCGTGTGCCGGTCGGAGGGAGGTAGGGAGATGGGTCTCCCACACAGGTCCGTACTCGTCGGCGTGGCCGCCCTGACGATGCTCGCGGCGGCCAGCCCCGCACTGGCCGCCGAACCGACCGGAGTGATCCGGGCCGCCGGCGGCACCACCGCGGTGGCCGACAGCTACATCGTCGTGTTGAAGGACAGCGCGGTCGCCCCCACCCGGGTCACCGAGACCGCCCAGCGGCTGACCGCCCGGCACGGCGGCACCGTGGCGCGTACCTGGCGGGCCGCGCTGCGCGGCTTCGAGGTCCGGGTCGGCGCGCGGGCCGCCGCGCGGATCGCCGCCGACCCCGCCGTCGCGTTCGTCGAGCAGAACCACACCGTCACGATCTCCGGCACCCAGACGAACCCGCCGTCCTGGGGTCTGGACCGGATCGACCAGCGCAACCTGCCGCTGAACAGCTCGTACACCTACCCGAACACGGCGAGCAACGTGCGCGCCTACATCATCGACACCGGCGTGCTGTTCGGGCACAACGACTTCGGCGGTCGGGCGGTCTCCGGCTTCGACGCCGTGGACGGCGGCTCCGCTGACGACTGCAACGGCCACGGCACGCACGTCGCGGGCACCGTGGGCGGCTCCTCGTACGGGGTGGCCAAGGGCGTGCAGATCGTCGGCGTCCGGGTGCTGAACTGCCAGGGCAGCGGCACCAACGCCCAGGTGGTGTCCGGTATCGACTGGGTCACCGCGAACGCGGTCAAGCCGGCGGTGGCGAACATGAGCCTCGGCGGCTCCGCCAACAGCTCGATCGACACCGCGGTCAGCAACTCCATCAACTCCGGCATCACCTACGCGGTGGCGGCCGGCAACGGCGACATCCTGGGCAACCGGCAGAACGCCTGCAACTACTCCCCGGCCCGGGTCGCGTCGGCGATCACCGTCGGCGCCACGCAGAACAACGATGCCGCCGCGAGCTTCTCCAACTACGGCACCTGCGTCGACATCCTGGCGCCGGGCGTCAACATCACCTCCGCCTGGTACACCGGCAACAGCGCGACGAACACCATCAGCGGCACCTCGATGGCATCGCCGCACGTCGCCGGCGCCGCGGCGCTGGTGCTCTCGTCGAACCCGTCGTGGAGCCCACAGCAGGTCCGGGACAGCCTGGTCAACGACGCCACCCCGAACGTGGTGACCAACGTCGGCACCGGCACCCCGAACCGGCTGCTCTACGTGGTCAACGGCAGCGCCCCGCCGCCGACCAACGACTTCTCCCTCGCGGTGTCGCCCGCCTCCGGCTCCACCGCCCCCGGCGGCTCGGTGAGCGCCACCGTCGCCACGGCCACCACCAGTGGCTCGGCCCAGTCGGTCAGCCTCTCGGCGAGCGGCCTGCCGGCCGGCGCGACCGCCTCGTTCAACCCGTCCACGGTGACCTCGGGCGGCTCGTCCACCCTCACCATCAGCACGTCGGCCAGCACGCCGCCCGGCACGTACGCGGTGACGATCAGCGGCACTGCGGCCTCGGGCACGAAGACGGCGAGCTACTCCCTCACCGTCACCGGCACCGGTGGCTGCACCGGCGCCGGCCAGAAGCTCGTCAACCCGGGCTTCGAGTCGGGCAGCACCGGGTGGAGCGCCACCGCCGGCGTGATCGGCCAGTACGGTTCCTCCGGACAGCCGCCGCGCACCGGCACCTGGAACGCCTGGCTCGACGGCTACGGCATCTCGCACACCGACACCCTGGCCCAGTCGGTGAGCCTGCCGGCCGGCTGCTCGTCGTACAGCCTGAGCTTCTGGCTGCACATCGACACGACGGAGACCACCACCAGCATCGCGTACGACACGCTGCGGGTGCAGGTGCTCAACGGCAGCGGTTCGGTGCTGGCCACGCTCGCCACGTACTCGAACCTGAACCGGAACACCGGCTACGCGCAGCGGACGTTCAACCTGGGCGCGTACGCCGGCCAGACCATCCAGATCAAGTTCACCGGGGTGGAGGACTCGTCCCTGCAGACCTCGTTCGTCCTCGACGACACCGCGCTGAACGTCTCCTGAGCCAACCTTCCCACCGGCGTCCGGCGGTCACCTCCAGGGTGGCCGCCGGACGTCGTGCTGCGGTCAGACAGCGAAGCTGGCCGGGCGCTCGGTGGCCGGCGGGGGCGGGGTCGCCTTCCACAGGCCGGTCTGCTGCCCCGCGAGGCGGGCCAGGTAGGCCGGGTTGAGGATGACGTAGCGCCGCCAGAGCCGCTTCGGCTCCAGGCCGAGCCGCCAGAACCACTCCAGCCCGGCGCGCTGCATCCACGGCGGCGGGTTGCGCAGCAGGCCGGCGTGGTAGTCGAAGGCCGCGCCGACCGCCATCAGCGGCATGTCCAGCAGCGGCCGCATGGCGTACGCGAAGACCTCCTGGCGCGGGCAGCCGAGCCCGACCAGCACGAGCCGGGCCCCGCTGGCCCTGATGCGGTCGGCGATCTCGGCGTCCTCGCCGGGCCGCACCTGGCGGAACTTCGACGGCTCGACGCCGGCGATCTTCAGCGCCGGGAACTTCTCCTCCAGCGCCGGGATCAGCCGCGCCAGGGTCTCCTCGGTGGAGCCGTAGAGGTAGACCGGCAGTCCCTCGTCCGCGCAGCGGGCGAGCACCCGGAGGGTGAGCTCCGGGCCGTACACCCGGTCGGTGAGGCCGGCGCCGTGCAGCAGGTTGAGCGCCCACCGGACCGGCTGGCCGTCGGGGGTGACCACGTCGAAGGAGTTGAGCCGGGCGTTGTGCGCCGGGTCGAGCACCCCGGTCATCACCCCGTGCACGGCCAGCGCGGTCAGGGCCAGCGGCCGGCGCTCCTGCGCCGCGCCGACGACCGCCTCGGTCGCCGCGGCGTAGTCGGTCGCGTCGACCAGCACGCCGAGCACGTTCCGCTTGGTGCCGGCGCTCATGGCTGCGGCACCCACTTGTCCACGTTCGCCTCGTAGATCTCGCGCGCGATCATCGGCACGTCGTAGACCTGCTTCCAGTCCGGGTAGTCGGCCTGGAACGCCTCGTTCGAGCCGATCCACCACTTGTGGTCGCCGATCCGGTTCGCCTCGACGTACTCGCTGATCATCTGGTGGCCGGTGATCTCCTCGGCCAGGGTGAAGACCTCGCGCATCGAGATGTTGGAGTGCCGGCCGCCGCCCAGGTTGTAGACCGCCGCCGAGCGCGGGTTGCGGAAGAACGCCTCGAACGCGGAGACCACGTCCGAGCTGTGGATCGCGTCGCGGACCTGCTTGCCCTGGTAACCGAAGATCTTGTACGTCCGGCGCTCCATGTTCGCCCGCATCACGTAGCCGAGGAAGCCGTGCAGCTCGGTGGCCGAGTGCGCCGGGCCGGTCAGCGTGCCGCCCCGGAAGCAGGCGGTCTTCATGCCGAAGTAGCGGCCGTACTCCTGGACCATGACGTCGGCCGCGACCTTCGAGGCGCCGAAGACCGAGTGCAGGCAGGCGTCGATCGACATGTCCTCGCGGATGCCCTGCTCGTACGGGTGCCCGGGCTCGATCTCCCAGCGGGTCTCCAGCTCCACCAGGGGGAGGCTGTTCGGCCGGTCGCCGTAGACCTTGTTAGTCGAGCAGTGGATCACCGGTGCCTCGATGCAGTGCTCGCGGACGTTCTGCAGCACGTTGAGGGTGCCACCGGCGTTGACGTCGAAGTCGGTGAACGGGTCCCGCACGGCCCAGTCGTGCGACGGCTGCGCGGCGGTGTGGATCACCACCGCGATGTCCCGGCCGTAGCGGGCGAAGATCTTGCTCAGCGCGTCCCGGTCCCGGATGTCGATGCCGTGGTGCGTGTACGCGAACCCCAGCTCGTCGGAGAGCCGGCGCACGTTCCAGGCGGTCGACGCCTCGGCGCCGAAGAACTCCTGCCGCATGTCGTTGTCGATGCCGACCACGTCCAAGCCCAGCCCGGCGAAGTGCCGGACCGCCTCGGAGCCGATCAGACCGCCCGAGCCGGTCACCAACGCGACAGTCACACGCCACTCCTGGGTCAAGTAGGAGGCAGGGAAACCATCGGAGCATAGCGTGACGTCCGGCACGGCCCCGATACGGCGCGAGGGCCCCGCTGTCAGCGGAGCCCTCGTGATGGTGGGGAAGGGGGGAGTTGAACCCCCACGTCCTTTCGGACACACGGACCTGAACCGTGCGCGTCTGCCATTCCGCCACTTCCCCGTGGCTCTGACCTGGGACACCGTAGCCCATCGCGGTCCCGCCGCCTGCGGCGGGTGCCCGGACATATTACGCTGACCCCGGTCATCGCCACGAGCGATCACCGCTCGTGGCGGACGAAACTGTAGCACGGTCGGAGGGGTCCGTTCGAACGGGCCGCCGGCGGCCGCCCGAGCGGCATGTGAGCTGCGCGGGCGGTGTCCAGATACCATCATTGCCTCGGGACCCGAGGAGGAGCCGGTGAGCGTGCTGCAACGCTTCGAGAAGCGTCTGGAAGGCCTGGTCGAAGGGGCCTTCGCCAAGGTCTTCAAAGGGGTGGTCCACCCCGTGGAGATCCTCAACGCCATGCAGCGGGAGGCCGAGGCGCACAAGGCGATCCTGGCCGGTGGGCGCACGTTGGTGCCCAACCGCTACGTGATCGATCTCTCGCCGTACGACCACAGCAGGTTGGCGCCGTACGCCGCCGCACTGGCCCAGGAGCTGGCCCAGTCGCAGGCGGAGTTCATCGGCGAGCAGGCCTGGACGGTCTACGGCGACGTGATCGTCGAGATCGAGCGCGGCGAGGGCCTGGACACCGGCATGTTCCGGGTCACCGCCGAGGTCTACACCGGCGGCGACGTCGCCCCGGTCTCCGCGCCCGGCGGCTACGACGCCGGCCCGCCGGCGTACCCGGCGTACGACCAGGGCGGTGGCTACGGCCCCCCGCCCGGCCAGGGTGGCGGCCGCAACGTCCGGCTGGTCTCCGGTGACGGCCGCACCTACCCGCTCCAGATGGGTTCCACGGTGATCGGCCGCGGCGATCAGGCCAACCTGCGCCTGCCCGACGTCGGGATCTCCCGGCGACACGCCCGGCTGGACTTCGACGGTGGCCAGGTCGTGCTGACCGACCTCGGCTCCACCAACGGCACGATGGTCAACGGCCAGCGCGTCTCCGCCGTCGCCCTCAACCCGGGCGACATGATCCAGCTCGGTACGACGACGCTGACCTTCCGCGTGGACGGCTGACCCGCCTTGCCGGAACTCGTCATCACCGTCGCCCGGTTCGGGTTCCTCATCCTGCTGTGGATCTTCGTGTTCACGGTGGTCGGCGTGATCCGTCGGGACCTGTTCGCAGGCGCCCGGTCAGGTCGGCTGGTGGCCGCGCCGCGCGCGGTCGGCGCCTCGACCGGCCAGGCGGCGAAGCCGGCGAAGGTGAAGCGGGGCAGGGCGGCCCACCAGTTGGTGGTCACCGCCGGCCAGCTGGCCGGTACCCGGATCACCCTCGGTGAAGCCCAGATCACGATCGGGCGGGCCGAGGACTCCACCCTGGTGATCACCGATGACTACGCGTCAGCGCGGCACGCCCGGCTCCTGCCACGCGAGGGACAGTGGTTCGTCGAGGACCTCGGCTCGACTAACGGCACCTATCTGGATCGCGCTAAGGTCACCGGACCAACCCCCGTCCCCCTCGGCGTGCCGATCCGGATCGGCCGCACTTCTCTCGAATTACGGCCATGACTCTGACCCTGCGCTATGCGGCCCACAGCGACCGCGGTCTGATCCGAGACGGAAACCAGGATTCCGTCTACGCCGGGCCGCGGCTCCTCGCCGTCGCCGACGGCATGGGCGGCATGGCCGCCGGTGACGTCGCCAGCAACATCGTCATCGGTGCCATGGCGCCCCTCGACGAGGACGTCCCTGGGGACGCCCTCGTCGACGCGTTGCGTTCGGCCGTGGGCACCGCCAACCAACAACTCCGCGACACCGTGGACGCCAACCCGCAGCTGGAGGGGATGGGCACCACGCTCACCGCCACCCTCTTCTCGGGCAGCAAGCTCGGCATGGTCCACATCGGTGACTCGCGGGCCTACCTGCTGCGCAACGGCGAGTTCGCGCAGATCACCAAGGACGACACGTACGTCCAGATGCTCGTCGACGAGGGCCGGATCACCGCGGAGGAGGCGAGCAGCCACCCCCAGCGCTCGCTGCTCACCCGCGCCCTGGACGGCCGCGACATCGACCCGGAGTACAGCGTCCGCCAGGTGCTGCCCGGCGACCGCTACCTGATCTGCAGCGACGGGCTCTCCGGTGTGGTGAGTGCGGACACCATCGCCGACACCATGCGGGAGTACACCGACCCGCAGCAGTGTGTCGAGCGGCTGGTGCAGCTCGCCCTGCGCGGCGGCGGCCCGGACAACATCACGGTGATCATCGCCGACGCCACCGACCAGGACATCGTGGAGGCCTCGCCGATCGTCGGCGGTGCCGCCGCCCGGGATCGTGGCATGGCCACCTCGGCCGACGTCTCCACCCCGGCGGCCCGCGCCTCGGCGCTGTCCGCTCCGCGCCCGCCGGTCCCCGAGGAACCGGCGGACAGCCGCGACGACGAGGCGGAGCGGGGCCGGCACCGCCCGCTGCGCAGCGCGGCGATGCTGCTGGCGCTGCTGGTGATCCTCGGCGGCGGCCTCTTCGCCGGGTGGAGCTACACCCAGCGGCAGTACTACGTCGGCGCCACCGAGCAGGGGCAGCTCGCCGTGTTCCGTGGCGTGCCCGGCCAGATCGCCGGCCTCGACCTGTCCAGCGTGCACTCCACCAGCGGCGCCAAGCTGGACGACCTCACGCTGGCCGCGCAGGAGCAGGTCAAGCAGGGCATTCAGGCCAAGAGCGAGCCGGACGCGGAGCGCCGGCTGGCCGAGCTGACCAGCGACGATCCGGCGAACCCGAACCTGAAGCCGATCTGCCCGCCGAGTCCGACGGCCGCCCCGGTCAGCCCGACACCAGCCGTCACCGCGTCCGCGGTGGGCCCGGCCGTCAGCGCCAGCGGTGCACCGCCCGTGACCGCCACACCCGCGCCGACCACCACGCCCGACGCCGTCCCCTCCGACACCGTCTCGCCGGCCGACCCGGCGGGCTGCCGGTCGCCGGAGTGAACGTCGGCTCGACACCGAGGACCCATCCGTGACCGCAGCGGCCGCACCGGCAGCCTCGCCCGCCTCGACGGGCGAGGCTGCCGGCGTACGCCTGGCCCGGTCCCGGCGCAACGCCGAGCTGTCGCTGCTCCTGCTCGCCATGGTGCTGGTGGCGGCGTACGCCGCGACGGTCGAGGCGAACGTGCTGGACACGGTCACCTCGGACTTCTGGATGCCGGCCGCCGCGCTGGGGCTGGTCTTCCTCGGCCTGCACCTGGTGATCCGGTGGCTGGCGCCGTTCGCCGACCCGGCGCTGCTACCGGCGGTCGCGCTGCTTAACGGCATCGGGGTGGGCTTCCTGCGCCGGTACGACCTGGCCAAGGCCGCCCCGGCGGACCGGGAGACGCTGGCGATCTTCGCCGGTACCGGTGGCCGGCAGCTCGCCTGGACGCTCGGTGCGGTGATCCTGGCCGCCGGGCTGCTGGCGATCATGCGGGACCACCGCTCGCTCTCCCGGTACGCGTACACCCTGGGTCTGGCCGGCATCGTGCTGGTGATGATCCCGGCGGTGCTGCCGGCCCGATTTTCCGAGATCAACAACGCCAAGCTCTGGATCCGGGTCGGCGGGTTCTCGATCCAGCCGGGTGAGTTCGCCAAGCTCGCCCTGCTCGCCTTCTTCGCGTACTACCTGGTCCGCAAGCGCGAGGTGCTCTCCCTGGCCAGCCGCCGGGTGCTCGGCATCGACTTCCCGCGTGGGCGGGACCTCGGCCCGGTCCTGGTGGTCTGGATCATCAGTCTCCTGGTCCTGGTCTTCGAGAAGGACCTCGGCACGTCGCTGCTCTACTTCGGCATGTTCGTGGTGACCCTCTACATCGCCACCGAACGGGTCAGTTGGCTGCTCATCGGTCTGATCCTGTTCTTCGGCGGCGCCTACCTGGCGTACCTGCTGGGCAGCACGGTCGGCGGTCCCTTCCTCAACTTCTACGACCGGGCGCAGATCTGGCTGGATCCGTTCGCCGAGCCGTACGACCGCGGCTACCAGCTGGTGCAGGGCCTGCTCACCCTCGGCACCGGTGGACTCTTCGGCGCCGGCCCGGGCGGCGGCCAGCCGACCCTGCTGCCCGAGGTGCAGACCGACTTCATCTTCGCCGGCATCGGTGAGGAGATCGGCCTCTTCGGCCTCTCCGCGCTGCTGGTGGTCTACCTGCTGGTGGTCGAGCGGGGCCTGCGAGCCGCGCTGGCGGTGCGGGACTCGTTCGGCAAGCTGCTCGCCGGCGGTCTCGCCTTCACCCTCGGCCTCCAGGTCTTCGTCATCGTCGGCGGGATCAGCAAGCTCATCCCGCTGACCGGCCAGACCACCCCGTTCCTCTCCGCCGGTGGCTCGTCGCTGATGGCGAACTGGCTGCTCATCGCCGTGCTGCTCCGGGTCTCCGACGGCGCGCGCCGGCCGGTGACCAGTGGCGGCCCGGCGGCCCGCCCGTCCGGCGCCCCGCCCGAGCAGCTGCACGGTGCCCCCACGGAGGTGATCCGGCCGTGAACGCACCCCTGCGCCGCGTCGGCGTGGTCGTCATGATCCTCTTCGGCCTGCTCTTCGCGAACCTCAACTGGATCCAGGGCTACAAGGCGGATGAATACCGCAACAGCGACTACAACGGCCGGGTCCAGGTGGCCGAGTACGAGCGCAAGCGCGGCAACATCGAGGTCGGCGGCACCGCGTACGCGCTGAGCAAGGAGACCGGCGGCAAGCTGAGGTTCCAGCGCACCTACCCGAGCGGGCAGACGTACGCGCACGTGCTCGGCTACAAGCCGGTCAACCTCGCCGAGACCGGCATCGAGCGGACCGAGAACGACTTCCTCGCCGGCACCAGCAACCAGCTGATCGCCAACCGGGTGAAGGACATGTTCACCGGGGAGGAGACCGGTGGCGGCAACGTGCTGCTCACCCTCTCCAAGCGGGCCCAGGACACGGCGTTCAAGCAGCTGCGGGACAACCAGGTCGGCGCGAGCAAGGGCGCGGCCATCGCGATCGACCCGCGGACCGGCGCGGTGCAGGCGCTGGTCTCCATGCCGAGCTTCGACCCGAGCCCGCTGGCCAGCCACGACACCAACGAGGCGGCGGCGGCGTACAACCAGCTGGAGAAGGACCCGGACCGGCCGCTGGCCAACCGGGCCCTGTCGGAGACGCTGCCGCCCGGCTCGACCTTCAAGGTCGTGGTGGCCGCCGCCGCACTGGAGAGCGGGATCGGCCAGCAGACCCAGATCCCGGCCGGGCGGACCTGGACTCCGCCGACCTCGGGCCAGCCGATCCGCAATGCCGCGGAAGGGATCTGCCCCGAGCCCCAGGTGACCCTCAAGGAGGCGGTCACCGAGTCCTGCAACACCGGCTTCGCCCAGCTCGGTGTGCGGCTCGGCGCGGACAAGCTCAAGGAGAAGGCCCGCCAGTTCGGCTTCGAGCAGGAGGACCTCACCGTCGGGCAGCTCGGCGAGGGTGGCCTCGGCGTGGCGGCCAGCCGGACCGGCGAGATGGCGGCGCCCGGCGGCGCCACCGACCCGGCCGCGCTGGCCCAGTCCTCGATCGGGCAGCGCGACGTGCGGATGACCCCGCTCCAGGGCGCGCTGATCGCCGCCTCGGTCGCCAACGGTGGCAGCCAGATGCGGCCGTACCTGGTCAAGCAGCTCCTCGCCCCGGACCGCACCACCAGCTACTACACCGCCAAGCCGCGGGAGCTGCGCCGGCCGGTCAGCGGCCAGGTCGCCAGCGACCTGCGCGACATGATGGAGAGCGTGGTCGAGAACGGGACCGGCCGGAAGGCCGCGATCGACGGCTACACCGTCGGCGGCAAGACCGGTACGGCGCAGTCCGGGCCGGACACCCCCGACCACGGCTGGTTCATCGGCTTCGCGCTCGACAAGAACGGCACGCCGGTCTCCGCGGTCTGTGTGGAGCTGGAGCGGGCGGGCAGCGGCGGCAGCGCCGAGGCGGCCCGGATCGCCGGCCGCATCATGCAGGCGGCCATCGCCGACGCCGGGGGTCGCTGACATGCTCAGCCCCGGCGTCCAGCTCGGCAACCGCTACCGCCTCGACGAGCGGATCGCCAGCGGTGGCATGGGCGACGTGTGGCGCGGCACCGACCAGGTGCTGGGCCGTACGGTCGCGGTGAAGAGCCTGCTCCCGGCGCTGCTCGACGAGCCCGGCTTCGCCGAGCGGTTCCGCGGCGAGGCGCGCACCATGGCCACCATCAACCACCCGGGCGTGGTGGACGTCTACGACTTCGGCAGCGACCAGCACATCGCCTTCCTGGTGATGGAGTACGTCGAGGGTGACGCCCTCTCCTCGACGCTGAGCCGGGTCGGCCGGCTCACCCCGGCCCGCACGATGGCCCTGCTGGCCCAGGCGGCCGACGCGCTGCACGCCGCGCACGAGAAGGGCATCGTGCACCGCGACGTGAAGCCCGGCAACCTGCTGGTCCGGCCGAACGGCACGCTGGTGCTCACCGACTTCGGCATCGCCCGCTCCGACCTGGTCGGTCAGCTCACCGCGGCCGGCTCGGTGCTCGGCACCGCCTCCTACATCTCGCCCGAGCAGGCCACCGGCGCGGTCGCCACGCCCGCCTCCGACGTGTACGCCCTCGGCGTCGTCGCGTACCAGTGCCTGGCCGGCCGGCGTCCGTTCGAGGGCGACAACCCGCTCGAGATCGCCATGCAGCACGTCCGCGAGACGCCCCGGCCGCTGCCCGGCGACATCCCGCCACAGGTCAAGGCGATCGTCGAGCGGGCCCTGGCGAAGGATCCGGCGGCCCGCTGGCCGAGCGCCGCCGCCCTGGCCAGCGTCGCCCGGCAGACCAAGCTGGCGCTGTCGCAGCAGGCGCGGAACGGTGGTCAACCGGGTCCGATCTCCGGCGTACCGGGGTCGCCGGCCGCGCCGTCGGCCCGCGCCCAGGTGCCGACCGCGGCCCGGCAGCAGCCGCGGCCGCCCGCGATGGCGCCGCACCCGCCGATGGCGCACCGACCGACCGCGGTGGCGCCGCCCGCGTCGCCGCCCCGACCGCCGGCGGCATCGCCGGTCGCTCCGCGTGGTGCGGCGCCGGTCCCGCCGCCCCGCCAGCACAATCCCCTCGGGTACGCCCGGCCGCCGGCCACCCCGGCTGCGCCCCTGCCGGCACCCCGCCGGTCCCGGGCCGGGCTGTGGTGGGCCGCCATCCTGGTGGCCGCACTGGTCCTGCTCTGCTCCGGCGTGATTTCCTACAACCTCCGGAAGAGCGCGGCGTCCGGTGACACCGGCGCGCTCGCTCCGGTGAGCGTGACCTCCGGCGCGGTGCGGGCCCACGGAGCCGGCCTGCCGGTCGGGACGTCGTACCGTCTTGGGGTACGGCTCCAGCCCGGTGGCGGCGAGACGACGACGAGCGAAGGACGAGAGACGCGATGACAGCGCAGGCCCGCCTGCTCGGTGGCAGGTACCAGGTCGGCGAGCTGCTCGGCTACGGCGGCATGGCGGAGGTGCACCGCGGTCGCGATCTCCGGCTCGGTCGGGATGTCGCGATCAAGATGCTCCGGACCGACCTGGCCCGGGACGCCACCTTCCAGATGCGGTTCCGTCGGGAGGCGCAGAACGCCGCCTCGCTCAACCACCCGGCCATCGTCGCCGTGTACGACACCGGCGAGGAGACCGCGCCGACCGGCGAGACGCTGCCGTTCATCGTGATGGAGTTCGTCAACGGGCGGACCCTCAAGGAGGTCCTCGGCGTCGAGGGGCGGCTCCAGCCGCGCCGGGCGCTGGAGATCTGCGCGGACATGTGCGCGGCGCTGGAGTTCAGCCACCGGCACGGCATCATCCACCGGGACATCAAGCCCGGCAACGTGATGCTCACCCAGACCGGCCAGGTCAAGGTGATGGACTTCGGCATCGCCCGGGCGCTGGCCAGCGGCGCCACCACGATGACCCAGACCAGCGCGGTCATCGGCACCGCGCAGTACCTCTCACCCGAGCAGGCGCGCGGCGAGGCGGTCGACGCCCGTTCCGACGTGTACGCCGCCGGTTGCGTGCTGTTCGAGCTGCTCTGCGGGCACCCGCCGTTCGTCGGTGACAGCCCGGTCAGCGTCGCGTACCAGCACGTCCGGGAGGCGCCGCCGACGCCGAGCGACATCAACCCGGACGTCAACCCTGCGGTCGACGCCATCGTGCTCAAGGCGCTGTCGAAGAACCCGCTCAACCGCTACCAGAGCGCCGGCGAGATGCGGGCCGACCTGCTGCGGGCGGCCGCCGGTCGGCCGGTGATGGCCACCCCGGTGCTGCGCGAGGACGAGACCGCGCCGATGGCGCCCGCCGGGGCGGGCTACCAGACCCAGGTGATGGGGCCGCAGACTCGGCAGGTCCCCGCCCGGGTCGGCGATCCCGGCAAGCGCAAGAGCTCCTCCTGGGTGATCGCCACCTTCGCGGCCCTCGGCGTGCTCGCCGTGATCGCCCTGGTCGCCGCCCTCCTGCTCAACGAGAAGGGCGCCGACAAGATCGGCGTGCCGAATGTCAAGAACAAGAGCCAGGCCGTCGCCTTCGCGGAGCTCCAGCAGGCGGGCTTCAGTCCCCTGGTCGGTGACCAGGTGCTCAGCAACACCTGCCAGAAGGGGACCGTGGTCGACCAGGACCCGCAGCCTGACACGCCGTTGGAGAAGAACCGGAACGTCACGGTCTTTGTCTGCGGCGGGAAGAAGGAGGCCACGATTCCTCCTGGTCTCATCGGTTCCCAGTTCAAGAACGTCAAGCAGCAGCTCGAGAGCTTGAATCTCAAGGTCGACGACAGCCTGGTCGACAACAGCGCGCCGGAAGGGACGGTCGTCAAGGTCGACCCGGTGGAGGGAAGCAAGGTTCCCGAGGGCTCGACCATCAAGGTGCAGGTCTCGCGAGGCAACGTCAACGAGGTTCCCGACGTCACCGGTTACACCAAGGAGCAGGCAACGAAGCGGTTGGAGGATGCCGGCTACCGGGTGCGGGTGCGGGAGGGCGACGAGGTGCCCGCGGACCAGGCCGGCAAGGTGACGAGCCAAAACCCGAAAGCCGGCATCAAGCTGGCCAAGGGCGAGCGGGTCACCATCGAGGTCTCTGTCCCGGAGCCGACGCCGACCGAGTCGCCGAGCGTGACGCCGACGACCCCCGACCCGAGCGGCTCGCCGACCGCGCCCGGTGGTGGAGGTGGCTTCCCCCTCCCCACCTCGCCGCCGGCGCGCCTGTCGACTGACTGATCGACCAGCCGAGGTTGATTACGAGCCGGGATCGAAGCCAGGCGGGCAGGAGCGGAGTCAGGCGGCGGCGAAGGCGGCCCGGCGGCGGGCGTCCACCTCGGCGGCCAGCTCCGGTGCCCGCTCCAGCGCCTCCGGGTAGCCGCAGACGGCCAGCCAGTTCGCCAGCATCAGGTGCCCGCCCTCGGTCAGCACCGACTCCGGGTGGAACTGGACGCCCTCGATCGGCAGCGTCCGGTGCCGCATCGCCATCACCACGCCGGACTCCGTCCGCCCGGTGATCTCCAGTTCGTCCGGGAGCGTCTCGGGCAGCACGGCCAGCGAGTGGTACCGGGTCGCGGTGAACGGATCCGGCAGCCCGGCGAGCACCCCGACCCCGCAGTGGCGTACCTCGGAGGTCTTGCCGTGCAGCAGCTCGGGCGCCCGGGTGACGGTCGCGCCGAACGCCTCGCCGATCGCCTGGTGGCCGAGGCAGACGCCGAACAGGGGGAGCTTGCCGGCGTACCTCCGGATGACGTCCAGGCAGATGCCGGCGCGGTCGGGGCTGCCCGGCCCGGGGGAGAGCAGTACGCCGTCCGCGCCTGCCCGACCGACCTCGGCCACGTCGATCTCGTCGTTGCGCCGGACCTCGCAGTCCACGCCGAGCTGGCCGAGGTACTGCACGAGGTTGAAGACGAACGAGTCGTAGTTGTCGATCACCAGGACGCGCATCGGTTCACCTGCTCGGGGTCGAGGGCGGGGCGTTGTTGGTCTCGGTGCTGTACGGCAGTTCCTCGTCGGTGGGTGCGCTGCTGGGCACGGTGAGGTCGCCCTCCTGACCGGGGGTGTCGCCGGAGTCCTGGGTGACCTGGACGTCGTCGAAGGGGAGCAGCGGCTCCGCCCACGGGAACAGCACGAACCAGAGCAGCGCCACTGTCGCGGCGGTGAGCAGCACCGAGCCGACCAGCTTTCCGGCCAGCCCGAACGGGAGCCTGCGCCAGATCCACGCGTACATCGTCAGCCTCCCAGCTCCGCCGGGCGACCGGCCGACTTGGCCTGGGCGTGGTCGAACCGGGCGTGGATGATCAGGCGCTGGTAGTTGTCGAACTTGGGGTTGCAGGTGGTCAGGGTGAGCAGCTTCTCGGTCGGCTTGGCGTCCGGCTTCATCGGCACCGGCGCCACCACCTCGACCTGGTACGGCTTGACGATGTGGCTTCGGTAGACCTTGTAGATGAACCACTCGTTCTTGCCCTCGACCACGATGTCGTCACCGGTCCTGAGCTCGTCCAGCCGCCAGAAGGTGGCCCGGATGCGGTGCCCCGCCACGGCGAAGTTGCCCACCTCGCCGGGGAGCGCGCTCTTCGGGTAGTGGCCCGGGGCGTATCGGATGTCGTCCGGAGTAACCCCCTCGACCACCACCCAGTGCTTGTCCAACTCGGGGATGTAGAGGCCGGCGATCGGCTTGCCCTCCACCGGCGGCGCGGGCTTCGCGCTGGGCGCGGTCGGCCCGACGGTCGGGTCGGGCGCCCACTCCTGCGCGAGCTCGCTGGTCAGGTCGTTCTGATGGGCGTCGACGATGACCGACTTGCCCCAGATCTCGTAGCCGGCGAAGAGGAGCACCACCAGGCCGAAGGTGATCAGCACCTCGCCGGTGATCCGGACGCCGGTTCGCAGCCGGGAGGCGAGGCTGGGACGGGTCAGCTCGGAGTAGACGCTCTTGTAGCCCTCACCGGTCTGCTCGGGGCGGAGTTGCACCACGCGTTCGCCTCGGCGCGGGCGCGGCGGCTCGGCGGGGGTGTCGGGCTCGCCGTCGCGGGCGTCGCCGGTGTCCCGGACGGGCGGCACGGCGCCCATCAGCGCGGTCGAGTCGAGGGCCGGAGGGGTGGCCGGTCGACCAGTGACGGCCGGAATCACGGCGGTGGCGGCCGGGTCCGCGGGACCCCGGCCGACTCCCGGCCGGGCCGGCGCGCCGTCGGCCGGCGTTCCGGCGCCGGGTACGCCGCCCGGCGCCCCGGCCCGGGTCACGCGATCGGCCGGCGCTGCGGCCCGGGTCATGCCATCGGCCGGCGTCCCGGTCCGGGCCGCGCCGCCGTCCGGGGCCCCGGGCCGGAGCAGGCCGTCGCCGAGCGCGGCGCTCCGGAGCGACCCGTGGGCCAGCGGCGCGGCCTCGGGCACGCGACCGGCCCGGTTGTCGGCGGGTGAGCCGCTGCGCGGGGCGTCGGCGGATCGTCCACCGTTCCCGGTAGCGGCGACGCCGCCGTCCGGAGTGGCGGCGGATCGGCTCTCCGGCCGGGCGGTCACCTTGGGAATGATCGCCGTCGGCGCGTCGCCGTCGGCCGCGGGACGTACCGCCGGGTTGGCGGGCCGGACCGCGGGCGGCTGGTCGGGCGATTCCGGGCGGCGTGCCTGGTCGGCGGGCGTGGCCGGGCGCTGCGCGCTGCTCGGGGCCGGCGGCCGGGACTGGGTGTTGCCGGGCCAGGCCGGCGGCGGTGCGCGGAAGAGGTCGGCGGGTCCGGCGGGGGCGCCGGCCGGCCCGGCGGTGGCCGGACGTTGGGCCGGGCCACCGGCGGCCGGGCTCGCGGTCGCCGGCCGGTGCGCCAGGCCCCGCCCCGCTGGGCCCTGACCGGCCGGGCCCTGACCGGCCGGGCCCTGGCCGGCCGGGCTCTGGGTGGCAGTGCTGTCGGTGGCCGGCCCTCGGGTGGTGGTGCTGTAGGCGGCCGAGCGTTGGCTGGCGGGGCCCTGGGCGGTCGGGCCCTGGGTGGCCGGGCGGTGGACCGGGCCCTGCCCGGCCGGAGGCTGGGGCGCCGGCGGCCCCTGGGCAGCCGGGCCGGCGGGGGTCGGGCGGCGGGCCGGGGCCGGTGCGGGGGCGGGTGCGGCCGCCTGCGGACGCGGCGTCGAGGAGCGGGGCCCGGTCGGCTCCGGCCAGGGCAGGTCGAGCGCGGGCCGGGGCGGGACCGCGGGCCGGTCGACCTTGGGCAGGAAGGCGGTCGGGTCCTCGCTGTGGTCGCGGTGACGCCCGTCGGGACCGGCCGAGCGGTCTTCCTGGGTCACTGGGGCACCGTCGCGGACCGGAGGGCGGTCGAGTCCTCGAACGCCGGCACGGTCACCGTGGACACGGTCTCTGAGTAGCCGAGCTGGTAATGGTCGACGGCATCCCTGAACAACCGGACTCCCTCGGACGCGGCGAGGGCCTGCTGGAGGGCAGCGGGATCGCCGATCGCTACGATCTTGAACGGAGGGGAGTACACCCGGCCGTGCAGCAGCAGGGTGTTACCGACGCAGCGTACCGCGCTGGTGCTGAGCACGCGGACATTCATGATTGACATGGCCTCGGCGCCGCCGGCCCAGAGGGCGTTCACGACCGCCTGGACGTCGCCCTGGTGCACCACCAGGTAGTCGTTGCTGACGCCCTTGGGCAGGACCTGGTCGGCCCGCCGGGCGGCGTCGTTCAGCTCGACGGTGACGCCGGTGCCGGTGAGCGCGGTGAAACCGGCGGCCTGCCGGCTGGCGGCGGCCCGGTCCCGCTGGGCCTTGATCGGGCCGTCGGTGTCGGCCAGGGCGGCGGTCTGGCTCTCCACCTCGGCGCGGAGCCGAGCGGCGCGCTGCTCGCTCGTCTCGACCTGCTCGCGCCGGTCCTCGATCAGCTGGGTCAGCTGAGGCCGGCGGTCCTCCCGCAGCGGGGTACCGCCGGCGGTGGTGGCCGTGGTGGTGAAGAGCAGTCCCGCCGCGGCGGCGATCAACGGCACCCCGATCGACCAGCCCGGTCGGCGCTGACGTGCGCGCCGCGGCAGCAGGCCGGCGACGGCCCGCCGGAGGACCTTCTGCCAGGAGGCGGCGCCGGACGTGTACTCCACCGGGCGTTCCCTTCCCGTCGTCTCGTGCCGGCCCGCGAGGGGGTGGACCGGGCTGCTCGACCCGAAAAGTCCCACTTTTCGGTCACTCCGTGCACCGGCGTGACCCCATTCGTGGCCGGGACGGTCCGTCGGGACTACGCTAGCTGTCGAACATTATTGGCCATGGACCGTCGCCCCCGCGCCCGGTTGTCAGGCCGGACGAGGTCGTCACCCCTCTGGAGAGCGTCGTGCCCAAGTCTCAGGTCCGCAAGAAGAAGGTGTACACCCCGCCGACGGACGTGCGTCCGACGGCGACGGCGGCGACGCGCAAGCCTAGCCCGGTCTGGCTGCCCGTCACCGCTGTCGCGCTGATCGTCGCCGGGATCGGCTGGCTGGTCGTTTACTACCTTTCCGAGCAGGCCTATCCGGTCATGTCGTGGGGTTACTGGAACCTCGCGGTCGGTTTCGGCGCGATGGTCGCCTCGCTCATCCTGCTCTCCCGCTGGCGCTGACCCGGTCGACGTCCGGCCCGGTCCCCGTTCGGGGTCCGGGCCGTTGGCCTGTCGTACGCCGGCTGGCCAGCCAGCGCCCCGCCGTGGCGGCGGATGTTCGTCACGCCGCGCCGCCCCTGTCCGGCGGATCGAGCCGGGTCCCCCTAAGGTGTCCGCAGGGCGGCGTGGCCGGATGCGAGATGACTCACGTTACTGCTGGGTAACCTTGCGCGTAGGCTGCACTGCATGACCGAGCGGAGCGAGGTCATCGGCCGGTCGGGTCGGGGCAGCGGGAGCGGCGCAACGCCACCCGCGCCGTGAGCCGTACCCGGTCGCCGAGCCGCTCGACAGGCAGCAGACCGGGAGGCCAACTCGATGGGCAGCGTCCAGATCGTCGCCACGATCCTCGCGGCCGCCATCACCGCCGTGGCGGTGGGGCTTGCGGTACGCGCGGTCATGAAGATGGTGGCAGTCATCCGGCTGGGGCAACCGGCGCCGGAGCGGTTCACCGACAAGGGCGCCCGCGCGAAGACCATGCTGGTCGAGACCGCCGGGCACACCCGCATGCTGAAGTGGAGCGTGGTCGGCGCCGCGCACTGGTTCGTGATGGTCGCGTTCGTCGTGCTGTCGCTGCTGGTGCTCGAGGCGTACTTCGAGGTGGTCACGCCCGGCGGCGGCCTGCCGATCATCGGGCACTGGATGATCTTCGGCCTGGCCACCGAGATCATCGGCGTGCTGGGCTTCGCCGGCATCGTGGTGCTGATGGCGATCCGGCTGCGCAACCGGCCCACCCGGCCGGGCGGCCGGTCCCGGTTCACCGGCTCGACCATGTGGCAGGGCTACTTCGTCGAGTGGGTCGTGCTGCTGGTCCTGATCTTCGGCTTCCTGATCCGCGGCTTCAAGGTCGCCACGGACCAGTTCGAGTACCCGGTCTGGGCCACCCCGATCAGCCACGCGATCGGCAACGCGCTCCCGGGCTGGGAGGCCGGCGTCAGCGTCGCCGCCCTCATCAAGATCGTCATCTCGATGACCTGGCTCATCGTGATCTCGCTGAACGTCACCATGGGTGTCGCCTGGCACCGCTTCCTGGCGTTCTTCAACATCTTCTTCAAGCGCGAGCCGGCCAAGCCCGCCGGCTCCGGCCTCGGTGCCCTGCGGCCGATGATGAGCGACGGCAAGCCGCTCGACTTCGAGGAGGCCGACCCCGAGAAGGACCAGTTCGGCGTCGCCCAGGTCGAGCAGTTTTCCTGGAAGGGCCTGCTGGACTTCAGCACCTGCACCGAGTGCGGTCGCTGCCAGTCGCAGTGCCCGGCCTGGAACACCGGCAAGCCGCTGTCGCCGAAGCTGCTGGTGCTGAGCCTGCGCGACCACGCGTACGCCAAGGCGCCGTACCTGCTGGCCGGCGGCGGCAAGGACCTGACCGGCGAGGAGAAGGCCACCGCCGCGCAGCTCGCCCACGTCGACGTGCTGGCCCTCGCCGAGGCCGAGAAGCCGCTGATCGGCACCGCCGAGGAGGGCGGAGTCATCGACCCGGACGTGCTCTGGTCCTGCACCACCTGCGGTGCCTGCGTCGAGCAGTGCCCGGTCGACATCGAGCACGTCGACCACATCGTCGACATGCGTCGCTACCAGGTGCTGATCGAGTCGAGCTTCCCGTCCGAGGCCGGCGTCATGCTCCGCAACCTGGAGAACAAGGGCAACCCGTGGGGCGCCCCGCAGAACACCCGCGAGGACTGGACCAAGGGCCTCGACTTCGAGGTGCCGCGGGTCGGCGAGGTCGACGACTTCGAGTACCTGTTCTGGGTCGGCTGCGCCGGCGCGTTCGAGGACCGGGCGAAGAAGACCACCCGGGCGGTCGCCACGCTGCTCAACGAGGCGGGCGTGAAGTTCGCGATCCTGGGTGAGGGCGAGACCTGCTCGGGCGACCCGGCCCGCCGGATCGGCAACGAGTTCGTCTTCCAGATGCTCGCCCAGCAGAACGTCGAGACCCTGAACGAGGCGTTCGAGGGCCGGGAGAAGGCCAAGCGCAAGATCGTCGCGACCTGCCCGCACTGCTTCAACACGCTGGGCAACGAGTACGGCCAGCTCGGCGGCGAGTTCGAGGTGGTCCACCACACCCAGCTCCTGGCCCACCTGGTCAGCACCGGCAAGCTCACCCCGGTGCAGCCGGTCGACGGCGGCGTGACCTACCACGACCCGTGCTACCTGGGCCGGCACAACCGGGTCTTCGCCGCTCCCCGCGAGGTCCTCGGGGACGCCATCGCCGGCGAGCTCACCGAGATGCCGCGCAACAGCGAGCGCTCCTTCTGCTGCGGCGCCGGCGGCGCGCGGATGTGGATGGAGGAGAAAATCGGCAAGCGGATCAACGTGGACCGGGTCGAGGAGGCCATGGCCACCGGGGCGAAGACGGTCGCCGTCGGCTGCCCGTTCTGCTCGACGATGCTCAACGACGGGGTCAACGGCAAGGGCGCCGGCGAGCAGGTCGAGGTCATCGACGTGGCCAGCGTGCTGCTCCGCTCCGTCAAGCCGGAGACGGCGCCGGGCGAGCAGCAGGCCACGCCGGTCGCCGGCTGAGGTCGTACCCCCGCGACAGCGCACGCCCGACGGCGGCGGCACCCACCGGGTGCCGCCGCCGTCGTTGTGGCGCGCGGGCGACCCCGGCCTCCCGGGCGCGAAGTCGTGCCCCGGGCCGGCGCGTGCAAGAATCCCCGCCATCGACGGTTTGTTGCTCGGCACGCTGTTGCCCCTGGTCGGCTTCGTGCTGCTGACCGCCGGCAACGCGTTCTTCGTGGTGGCCGAGTTCGCCCTGGTCACCGTCGACCGGGCGGAGATCGACCGGCGGGCCGCCGCCGGCGACGCCCGGGCCGTCACCGTGCGCACGGCGCTGCGGGAGCTCTCCTTCCAGCTCTCCGGCGCGCAGCTCGGCATCACCATCACCGCGCTGCTCACCGGCTACCTGGCCGAACCGGCGCTGGCCCGGCTCTTCGCCCCGCTGCTGCGGCCGGTCGGCGGCGCCGAGCGGTTCGGCCCGGTGCTGGCCCTGGCGCTGGCCACGCTGATCTCGATGCTCTTCGGCGAGCTGGTGCCGAAGAACCTGGCGCTGGCCCGGCCGATGCCGACCGCGTTGGCCACCGCCGCGCCGATGCGCAATTTCGCCCGGGCGCTCGGCTGGCTGATCCGGGGACTGAACAACTCCGCGAACCGGCTGGTCCGCCAGTTCGGCGTGGAGCCGCAGGAGGAGCTGGCCAGCGCCCGGTCGCCGGAGGAGCTGGGGCTGCTCGCGGCGATCTCCGCCCGGGCCGGGGCGCTGCCGCCGGACACCGCGATGCTGCTGCGCCGCACCATCCGCTTCGGCGACAAGCGGGCCGCCGAGGCGATGACCCCCCGGGTCGACGTGATCGCGTTGCGGGCCAGCGCCACGGTCGCCGAGCTGCTGAGCCTGTCCCAGCAGACCGGGCGGACCCGGTTCCCGATCTTCGAGGAGACCCTGGACCTGGTCACCGGGGTGGCCGGGGTGCCGGACGCGCTGGGCGTGCCGCTGGCCCGCCGGGCGTCCACCACCGTCGCCGCGGTGGCCCGCGAACCGGTGTACGTCCCGGAGAGCCTGGACCTCGACGGCGTCCTCGCCGCGCTGAAGGACGCCGGCGCCGACCTGGCCATCGTGGTGGACGAGTATGGCGGCACCGACGGCGTGGTGACCGTGGAGGACCTGGTCGAGGAGCTGGTCGGGGAGATCGCCGACGAGTTCGACCCGGACGCGGTGGCCGACCTCGGGCCGGTCGAGCTGACCGTGCCGGGCGGGGAGCGGGCCGTCCTGCTGGACGGTGTGCTGCGCGAGGACGAGCTGGCCGAGCAGACCGGCTTCCGGCTGCCCGAGGGGCCGTACGAGACCCTGGCGGGCTTCCTGATGGCCCGGCTGGGGCACATCCCGGTGCCGGGCGAGAAGGTCGAGGAGAGCGGGTACGAGTTCACCGTGGTCGAGGTCGAGCGGCACCGGATCGAGCAGGTCCGGGTGGTCCGCCCGGAGGAACCGGACGACGATGACTGAGCTGCTGCTCGCCGTGGTGCTGCTGCTCGGCAACGCCTTCTTCGTGGGCAGCGAGTTCGCGCTGATCGCGTCCCGTCGTACCGTGATCGAGCCGCTCGCCGCCAGCTCGAAGCGGGCCCGGTGGGCGCTGTCCGCGATGAACCAGATCCCGCTGATGATCGCGGGGGCGCAGCTCGGTATCACGATCTGCTCGCTGGGGCTGGGCGCGATCGCGGAGCCGGCGCTGGCGCACCTGCTGGAGTCGCCGTTCGAGGCGCTCGGGCTGCCCGTCGGCGTGGTGCACCCGGTGGCGTTCGTGATCGCGCTCGGCGTGGTGGTCTTCCTGCACACCGTGGTCGGCGAGATGGTGCCGAAGAACATCACGCTGGCCGGGCCGGAGCCGTCGGCGCTCTGGCTGGGGCCGGCGATGCTGGCGTTCTGCCTGGCCACCAAGCCGCTGCTGCTGGCGATGAAGTGGTCGGCCCGGCAGGTGCTGCGGCTGTGGCGGGTCGAGGCGACCGACGCGGTGAAGACGGTGTTCACGGCGGAGGAGCTGGCCGGGTTGGTCTCCCAGGCGCGTACCGAGGGGCTGCTGGACGCGGAGGAGCACGCCCGGATCACCGGCGCGCTGGCGTTGCACAGCCGGACGGCGGCGGACGCGCTGCAACCGTGGTCGACGGTGACCACGGTGGCCGAGGACGTGTCACCGGCGTCGCTGGAGGTGCTGGCCACCGGCACCGGCCGGTCCCGGTTCCCGGTGGTCCAGCGATCCACCCGCCGGGTGCTCGGTTTCGTGCACGTCAAGGACGTGCTCGGGTACGCCGGCGCGAGCCGTCGCGCCCCGGTGCCGGCGGAGATCTACCGGCCGCTGGCCGTGGTGCCGCCGGACCGTACGCTGGCCGACCTGCTGCTGTCGATGCGGCGCGAGCGGCGGCACATGGTGCTGGTGAGCGACGGCCGCCGACCGCTCGGTGTGGTGACACTCGATGACGTATTGACTGCCATCGTTGGCAAGTGAATGAATACCCTTGGTGTGCAAGCGGTCGCGCAGAAGTAATTGAACAAAAGGCCGCCTTGATATCACCCGGGGGCTTCCCTAATGTGGGGCACCGACCGCTGTGGGTCGTCTGCCTCGATCTTCCCCCTCGCGAGGCGCCCGGCGGTCGGTTGCAAAAGGAGTCGGTGCCGGTGGCAACCATGCCCCCTCATCGTCACGCCCCGAGTCGGCCGTCCGTCCGACCGGTCGGCGCGCGCCGGGTCGTACACCGCCTGCTCACCCTGGTCGCGGCCGTCGCCGTCGGCGCCGGGCTGGTCGCCGCGCCCGCGCACGCGGCCCCGTCGGTGGACGAGATCGAGGCGCAGATCGACAAGCAGTGGGAGCGGTTGGAGCCCACGATCGAGGGCTACAACAAGATTCGCGCCCAGCTGAAGGTCAACCAGAAGAAGTCGGCGGCCCTGCAGAAGAAGATGGCGCCGCTGGAGTTGCAGTCGGCACTGGCCATGAACCGGGTCGGCGACCTGGCCGCCCGTTACTACATGGAGGGCCCGTCGCAGGAGATCAGCGCCCTGCTGGTCAGCGCCAAGCCGGGCACCCTCGCCGAGCAGCTCACCGTCCTCGACCGGCTGGCCGCGCAGGAGCGCAAGCAGGTCGCCGGGGTGCTTGCCATCCGCGACCGGTACAACCGCGAGAAGCAGAAGCTGGACGCGTTGATCGCCACCCAGCTCAAGCAGCGCGACGAGATGGCGGCGAAGAAGAAGCAGATCGACGCCGAGATCAAGCGGCTCACCGCCTCGCTGCCGAAGACCACGGTGAAGGTGGCGGGTTGCCCCACCATCAACGGTGTGGTCAGCAGCGCCGCGCAGACCGCCATCCGGGTCGCCTGCCAGCAGGTCGGCGACCCGTACGTCTGGGGTGCCACCGGGCCGAACTCCTTCGACTGCTCCGGCCTTACCCAGTACGCCTACAAGGCGGCGGGCATCTACCTGACCCACTTCACCGGCGCCCAGTGGAACGAGGGCCGGTCGGTCTCGCGGTCCGAGGCGCGCCCCGGTGATCTGGTCTTCTTCTTCAGCGACCTGCACCACATGGGCCTCTACCTCGGCAACGGCCTGATGGTGCACGCGCCGCGGACCGGCAAGCCGGTCCAGGTGACACCGATCAGCTACATGCCGTTGGCCGGCTTCCGCCGGGTCACCTGAGCCGACCCGTGACGACGTGAAGGCCCCCGGTCGAGTCGACCGGGGGCCTTCGTCGTGCGGTGCGGCGTACACCGGGATGGTGGCCTTGCCCGGCCCGGGGGTCACCACGAAGCCCTCGGCCCACTTCGCCGTGGGCGCCGAGGCCGGGTTGAAGAACCACGCCTGCTGGCCGAGGTACCAGATCGCGGTCCAGTCGCCCTGGACGTCGGCGAGGGCGTACGTCTGGCCGGCCGAGGCGCGGGCGCCGTGGTCGGAGACGTACATCGTGTCCGGCGTGCCGTTGGGTCGCAGGCCACGGTCGTTGACCAGCGGGGCGTCCGGGCTGGGCGCGGTGCGCAGGATGACCGACGAGGAGCCGCGCAGCGGGCACGGCACAGCGAATACTTACGAGATTATGATGTTGGATGAAAGTAATCTTCAGGCGCTTCCGGCCCGTTCCCGGACGCGGATACGGAGTGTCACGGCGTCGCGGGTTGCGGATCGATAACGGCCATCTCTACTCTGGTCAATCGTCGACCGGTGAGTTCACCGTCCAACCCGGGTGGTGACGGTCGGACACTGCCGAGTCGCCTCCGGGCGAGCCGGGGACCCAGGTATCTGGGGTGAATCCGCAGTACTGCGGTAGGGCGGCTCCCTTCCCGTCCGAACCCGTCAGCTAACCCGGTAGGCGGTCAGCGAAGAAGGAGAACAGAAGCCCGGTGGCACACCATGCCCCGCGGCGACCGTCGGTCCGGTCGGCTGACCGGATGACGGCTGCGCCGCGTCACCGCTGGTCCCGCTTCACCACCGCCCTCGCCGCCCTGGCCGGCGCCGCCGTCATCCTGACCGGCGCCGCCACCCCGGCCCACGCCGAACCCACGGTCACCGAGATCGAGCGCCAGATCGACCAGGACTGGAACAAGCTCGAACCGATCATCGAGCAACACAACGCCGCCCGTCAGGACCTCGCGGTCAAGCGGAAGCAGGTCGCCGCGCTGGCCAAGCAGATCGCCCCGCTGCAGCTCCAGGTCGACCTCGCCATGGGTCAGGTCAGCGGCCTCGCCGCCAACGCGTACAAGGGCGAGCACCTGTCGACGATGAACGCGCTGCTGGGCAGCCGGTCACCGGCCGACGTGGTCAACGGCCTCGAACTGCTCGACCGCTTCGCCTACCGCCAGCAGCAGCAGGTGCGTACCGTCGTCGAGCTGCGCGACGAGCTGGCCGCCAAGAAGAAGCCGCTGGACGAGATGGTCGCCCAGCTGACCCGGACCGAGGCCCAGCTCGCGGCGAAGAAGAAGCAGATCAACGCCGAGATCGCCAAGCTGGACAAGCTCCGGATGAAGATCTACGGCAGCGGCGGCGCCGGTCCGCTGCGTCCCGCTCCCTGCCCCTCCGGCTACCCGGGCGGCCCCGCCGGGGTGGCGGTCAAGTTCGCCTGCGCCCAGATCGGCAAGATCTACGTCTGGGGCGCCGCCGGCCCCGACCACTACGACTGCTCGGGTCTGACCATGGCCGCGTGGGCGAAGGCCGGGGTCTCGCTGCCGCACAACGCCCGGCAGCAGCACGACGTCACCCGCCGGGTGAGCCGGAGCGAGCTGCGTGTGGGTGACCTGGTCTTCTACTACAGCGACCTGCACCACGTCGCCATGTACGTCGGCAACGGCTGGGTGGTGCACGCCTCCCAGTCCGGCAAGCCGATCACGATGAAGCGTGTCGACGACGGCCAGATCAACAGCTACGGCCGACCGGGCTGATCCGCCGGCAGGGGCTCCCGCGCGGGGGCCCCTGCCGCCGTCAGCGGGTCGGCCAGGTGCGCCAGTTCTGCCAGGACCGGCTCGGCGTGGGCCCGCGCTGCCCCTGGTAACGCGAGCCGTAGACCGCGGAGCCGTACGGGTGCTCGGCGGGCGAGGAGAGCCGGAAGATGCAGAGCTGGCCGATCTTCATCCCGGGCCAGAGGGTGATCGGCAGGTTCGCCACGTTGGAGAGCTCCAGCGTGACGTGCCCGGAGAAGCCGGGGTCGATGAAGCCGGCGGTGGAATGGGTGAGCAGCCCGAGCCGGCCCAGGCTCGACTTGCCCTCCAGGCGCCCGGCGAGCTGGTCACCCAGCGAGATCACCTCGAGCGTCGAGGCGAGCACGAACTCCCCCGGGTGCAGCACGAACGGCTCGCCCTCGGGCACCTCGACCATCGAGGTCAGGTCGTCCTGCTGCAGGGACGGGTCGATGTGCGTGTAGAGGTGGTTGTTGAAGACGCGGAAGAGCTTGTCCAGGCGTACGTCGATGCTGGACGGCTGCACCAGCGTGGGCTCGAACGGCTCCAGCGCGAGCGTGCCCGCCTTGATCTCGGAGACCAGGTCGCGGTCGGAGAGCAGCATCGGAACACCATAGCGACCGGTACGGGCGACCTGCGTGTCGGACTGCGCGTTCGTACGTGTGTTCGATAGAATGTCGACATGGCTTCCTGGTCCGAATTCGCCGCCGACGAGCCCGGCCTCGCCGGCGAGATCCGCCTTCTCCTGCAGCAGTACGGGCCGGGCTTCGGCTACCTCGCCACGGTCCGCGCCGACGGCGGCCCCCGCGTCCACCCGGTCTCGCCGGTCATCACCGACGAGGGGCTCTACTGCTTCGTCATCGACTCGCCGAAGCGCCGCGACCTCGAACGTGACGGCCGCTACGCGCTGCACTCGTTCCCGCCAGAGGAGAGCGACGACGAGGCGTACGTCGCCGGTCGCGCCCGCCCGGTCACCGACCAGGCCCGGGTGGCCCGGGTGGCCGAGATCGGCCGCGCCGCGCCCCAGGTCGACTGGCGGTTGTTCGAGTTCACCATCGACGTCGCCATGCTCACCCGCCGCGCCTCCAACGACGCGGTGAGCCCCGGCGACGGGCAGCCCGTCGTTCAGGTCTGGCTCGACCCCCGGCCGGCCCAGCCGGCCGGCAACGCCGCGACCGTACCCGATCAGCGGCCGACCCGGCGCGGGCGGCACGGCTTCGACACCCGCCGGACGGCGGCCTGACCCCGCAGACGCCGGTGCCGGCCCCGTCCGAGGACGGAGCCGGCACCGGCGTCTGCGGAGGTGTTACGCCGCGCGGTAGGCGTTCCACGCGGTCAGCATGCGGCTCGCCTGACCAGCGGTGAACTGGTACATGCACGAGTCGTAGGTGTAGTCCATGAAGTTGGTGATCGGGTCCAGGCCGGCCGTGGCGCAGGTGTCCCGCCCGGTCGGGCACTGGAACGCCGGCGACGACTCCGCCGGAGTGTCGCTGACGCTGTCACCCGAGCCGGAGCAGCCACCCTGGAAGGTGTGGTAGAGGTTCAGCCAGTGCCCGATCTCGTGGGTGCCGGTGTCGCCCTGGTTGTAGTTGGTCGCGGTGCCGCCCGGCAGCGACTCGCTCAGCACGACCACACCGTCCATGCCGTCCAGCTTGCGCTTCGGGAAGGTCGCCCAGCCGAGCAGGTCGTCGCTCAGCTCGCCCAGGTACATGTTGAGCGTGTTCTTGCCACCCTCGCGCAGCGAGGTCTTCATCTGCCGCTCGGCGCTGGAGCCCTGCACGATCGGGTACCAGGCCGGGTTGGTGACGCGATTGATCTTCGACAGCTGGAAGCTGAAGGCGGTCGGCGCGCCGCCGGTGGCGCCGCTGTACGCCTGGTTGAGCACGGTGATCTGCGAGGTGATCAGCGAGTCCGGGATGTTTCCGCCGGCCCGGGTGCTGTCGCGCTGGATGACGTGCACGACGACGGGGATGGTGACGGTGGCCAGGGTGGCGGCCCCGGTCCGGAAGTTCGCCCGCTCGCGCAGCGCGCCGGCGAGGTCGGCCTCGCGGTCACGGACCTGCTGGGCGGTCAGCTCGTTCGGGTCCAGCTTGGCCGATCCGCCCTGCTTGACCCGGGCGTCCGAGTGGACGTCCGCCGGCTCGGCGCAGGGCGCTGCGGGGGCGGCCGAGAAGGCCGAAGCAGCGGGAACGACGCCCACGGCGGCGGTGCTGAGCAGCAGCGCGAGGGTCGTCGACGCGACACCGGCGGTACGCCGGGTCAGCAGGTTGGGACGAAGTCCCATGGGCCCACCTCTTTCTGTCGGCGCGACCGGGGTATGTCGCGCCGTGGCTGAGAAACGTGCGGCCGACGTTACATCCCATCGACAAATTTGAGAACGGCTATATGTTGCCGTGGGGAAACTTTTCCCTGCGCAATCCTCGACCGGGGGTTTCAAGATCGTTTCAGGGTGGTTACGGCGGGGGAAGGGCTCGCCGGGGTACCTGGATGCACGGGCACGGTGACCTCAGGTACAGTGGTGCCGCCTGCGGGTGTAGTTCAATGGCAGAACATCAGCTTCCCAAGCTGACAGTGCGGGTTCGATTCCCGTCACCCGCTCCACCATCGAGGCCCTGGTTAGGACGCGAGTCCCAGCCAGGGCCTTCGATATTGCTCCGGCCGTAAGCGCCCGACGGGCCATCCACGGGCCACTAGCCACGCTTCTTGCCCCTGCCTCCGGGCTTGCCCGACCCGCCGGCCGCCGGCTTCCTGGCCTTCTTGTGTTCGGCTTTCACCGCGTCGCTCACCGCCTGGGCGATGGCCCGATCCGCCTCCGAGGTGGCGTGCTGGTAGATCATGGCCGCCTGCGCCGAGTCGTGACCCATCCGCGCCATGAGTTCCCGCGTGCTCGCGCCGGTCCGCGCGGCGATCGTGTTGCCACTGTGCCGCAGGTCGTGAAAGTGCAGACCCGGTACGCCGAGCTTGCCGATCGCTGCCGACCAGCCGATGACCTTGTTGAGGTTGCCGCGCCAAATCGGCCGCCCGGACGGCGTGGTGAAGACCAACGCTTCCGGATTGTCATCGACGAAGGCCGCCAGATGCTCGCGCAGCGCCGGCAGGATCGCCGCGGGCATCAAGGCGGCCCGCAAAGCGGGCCGCGCCGGCCCGGCCCCGGCCTGCTGGCGACCTCCGGCCGGCATCGGCCGGGCCGGCCGGCCAACTGACGGACGACAAGATCCTGAAGACCTCGGGGCTCCGCCCCGAACCCCGGCCCTCCTCAGAGATGCCGCCGCAGATCACCTCGCCAGGCACCACAAGGGCTACCAGCCTCCCCGGACGGGGCCAAGGTCGTTCGGCTGGTGAGGCGCTCCACCTTGTCCCCGTCCGGGGAGGCTGGGCGGTCTACGACTGCCCGACGAGGAGATCCGCTCTCAGCCAGGAAGCCAGACCGATCGATTCATGGCACCCTACCGGCATGGCGAGAAAGAGCGAACCGGCGTGGCGCCGCATGACTCGGAAACAGCGTGCCGTCGCGGTCGCCGGCGGGGTGCATGGCGCTCGTGGGGCTTGTACTGGCCCTGGCGGTCAACACTGCTGTCGGTTCAATGATCCTGGCGGCAGCTTCGTTGGTCATCATCTTCACCCAGGTATTCGCCCCGCCGGATCCCCCAGGTTGAAGGCGACTGGAGCAGGAGCGCCGCTGGCTGTACAGCCATCCGTACAGCCAAGCCCGCCCGCTAACGCGGACGCCACCCGACAACGGCAGACGGGCCGACCAGGGAAGCAGTCACCTGACCAGCCATCCGCGATCTTCTTCTAATCCCAAGGCCGCTCACGGCCGCCGGGGCGAGATGCACGAGGCAGGCTCCGACGGTTCCCTCTGCTCAATGTCCGCAGCCGAGTAGATCCTGGCAAGGAGCCAGCTCGCGGCATCGGGCGCTCTCGTGACTTCGATCGTGTGTGGGCCGATGGAGATCAGCGGGTGGCTTCCGGTACCCCGCAGCCGGGGCGCGTAGAGCTCGGCGAGCTCGGCCTCGGATAGGTCATCCCCCTTGGAGACCGCATCCCTCCTCAAGCGCTTCTGCATGTTGCCGGCGCCCAGGACGTACTGATCGAAGTGCTCCACGACGTCACGAGCCTCAACCAGTCCCGGCAGCGCCGCGTCAAACCGTGCCACCGCATCGGTCAGATGCTGCTTGGCTTCGGGGTTGCGCATGTGCCGGAGGGCCATGGTGGCAGCACGATGGACGTTGCGCAGAGCGACCAACAGCAGCATCGCATCCGGAAGGCCGGAGCTTGGCCCGTTAAGTAGGCGCTCGGCCGGGACCATGGCGGCCTTCGTCCAGAGCCACGCCTGACTGAGTGCCAGGTTTTCTGGCGGCGGCAGCTCGTTGAGGATCTTCTCCGGCTCCATGCACTCAAGCATGGACCATCACCCCGATTTGTCCCCAGCCACTTGTCGGCGGTCGAGGAAAGCAGTCCAGCGGACCGACCCGGACGGCCTCGACATGGGCTTGGGGATTTGCGGATCAGATGGCGCGGCGTGCCAGCCACGTGCCAGTAGCCGGCGCCCCGGACGGGCACGAGCGGGCAAGAGCCGTGACCCGCTCGCCTGCCGCCAGCAGGCGTTTCGGGCATCTCGGGACGGTGATCTTCGCCCTTCCAAACTGAAGCTCCAGGCATGTCCTGCCGATGTTGGTGGGGCGGGACGGATGCTCAGAGGTACTAGCTAGGCCATCGAGCAGGTCCGCGGCATCCGTCGGCAAGACGGGTTGCGACTGCGGCGGGTGGAGCCGGTTACCCGCGGCCCGAGCCCTCATCCACCGAGCCGCCGGCGGTAACCCCGGCCATTGCCGGACCGGCCGCCCGGCGGTGCTCCGGCCACCCGAAGAGCTCACCATCGGCGCTCTGCCGCAGCTGTCGGATCCGCGGGACGAGCAGGACGAGGCCGACGCCGAGCACGACGACGGCGACCGCCAGTTGGAGGGTGGCGGCGGTGCCGATCCGCTCCGACAAGGGTCCGACCAGGGCGTAGCCGAGCGGCGCCACGGTGAACGACACCAGCCAGTCGTACGAGCTGACCCGGGACAGCACCTCCGCCGGGATCAGCCGCTGCGTCATCGTCGTCCAGACGCTGTTGACGAAGGCCACGCCGGCCGCGCCCACCAGCCCGGCGAACACGGTGACGACCACCGGCGACGGGCCGATCAGGGAGGCGAGGCCCAGTCCGGTCAGCAGCAGCGCGAGGTGGGCGACGATCAGCGGGCGACGCGGCCGCAGCCGCAGCGCCACCGCGCCGCCGACCAGGGAGCCGACCGCCATGCCGGTGCTCACCAGGCCCCAGCCGGACGCGCCGCCGGCCTGCCGCGAGATGATCACCGGGCCGAGGACCCAGAGCGCGGTCGCGCCGAGGTTCCAGACCGCGTGCCCACACAGGGCAACCCAATACCAGGTACGGGAGGCCACCTCGCGCCAGCCGGCCGCCAGATCGGCGAAGAAGGTGGTGCGCTCCTTGCGGACCAACGGCGGCAACGGGAGCCGGGCCAGCGCCACGGCGCTGATTCCGAAGGTGACGGCGTCGGCCAGGTAGACCCAACCAGCCGAGGTGACGGCGACGGCGAGGCCGGCGACGGCCGGCCCGAGGATGTCCGCGCCGCTGCGCGACATGTCCATCAGCGCGTTGGCCTGCTGGAGCCGGGGTTTGCTGATCGTCTGCGGGACGAGACCGGACAACGCGGGCTTGGAGATAGCCGACGCCGCCCCGTAGCAAACCGCCGCGACCAGCAGGATGGCGACGCTGCTCCGCCCCGTCAGGAGCAGCACGCCGACGGTGGACTGCACGACCAGCAGGAAGACGTCGCTGCCGACCAGCAGCAGCCGGCGGGACATCCGGTCGGCCAGGGTGCCGCCGAAGATCAGCAGGAGCACCCGGACGACCGTGGAGATGCCCAGGACGGCACCGATCTCGCTCGCCGAGCCGCCGACGGACAACACCGCGAAGGCGAGCGTGACCGGCATCAGAGCGTCGCCGGTCGACGAGGTCGTCCGCCCGATCCACAACAGCCGGTAGGGACGCTCGACCAGCGCCCCGAAGGATTCCTTGATCATTTCCGGTACGTCCCTCGTTGCCGCCCGTCCGGCCGCGGCCCGGCGGATGCGGGTCGCGGTCGTGCCCGAGGGGATCTTGCCCGGCCGGTACGGGGGACGCCAGCGAGAATTACCCGCATCGCCTCGCGGGGTCAGCGCCTGGTCAGGAGCCAACATTGGGAGCCACGCGGGCGAACGGAGCCGGACGAGCCCGGACCGATCCAGTTGCCGAGAGCGCGGCGACCAGGGCGACGCGGACGTTGCCGAACGGCTGCGGAGTGGTCTTGGGAATCTACGGATCAGATGGCGACGGCGTGCCAGCCACGTGCCAGTAGCCAGTGCCTCGGACGGGCACGAGCGGGCACGAGCCGCAATCCGCTCCCCTGCCGCCAGCAGGCGTTTCGGGCATCCCACGGCGCTGATCTTCGCCCTTCCAAACTCGCGGTGCGGTGAAAGGCGTAGCGCTTACTCGTAGAAGCATCCGGCGTGCAGGGCATCCGCGAGGAGTTGCCAGGTCGGTTGTGCCGGGAGAGGTTGGCCGGCACGCTTCTGGAGACGGCTTCGGTCCTGTAGGTACGCCGCGCACGCCTCCAGGTAGCGGTCTGTGGTCATGTTTTCGACGGCGTCTGGATCGCGAGCGACATCATCAGCTATCCACCGCAGCCAGGTAACCAAGTCGTCCAGGCTGTCGACCCGCTTCAGCGGGCGGTTATCGTCCTCTGCCATGCCGCCCCTCCTGCATCCCGCCGCCATGCAGCCATTCGTACAGCCAAGACCGCCGGCCAATGCCGACGTGACCCGACAGTGACGGACAGCTTGAGCAGGGGCACGTTACCGTGACCAGCCATCCGTGATGTTCTTCTAACCCCCAGGCCGATCGGGGTCGCCCGGCCGACGCTTGACCGCAGCCATTGAGACTCGTCCGGTAGGGCGCTCCACCTTGTCCCCGTCCGGGGAGGCTGGACGGTCGGAGACTGCCCGACGAGGAGATCGGCTTAACCGCCCGGTACGGTCGTTGACCATGCAGCGGCTGGCGCTCTTCGACCTCGACAACACGCTTGTAGATCGCTCGGAGGCGTTCCGGCGGTGGGCGGTCGAGTTCTGCACCGAACGCCAATTGCCGGACGATGCCTTGGCCTGGCTGATCGCTACGGACCAAGACGGTTTCGTGCCCCGAGACTGGTTCTTCGGCGAAGTGAAGCAGCGTTTCAGTCTGACGGCCTCGGTGGTCGACACCTGGGCGCAGTACCGACGTCGGATGCCGGAACTGGTGAGCTGCCGCCGGGAGGTGCTGGCGTCGCTAACGCTGCTGCGAGACGACGGCTGGACGGTGGCGATCGTGACGAACGGCCAGGCCGACAACCAGTTGGGCAAGATCAGGCGTACCGGGCTGGACCAGTGCGTTGATGCCTGGGCAGTGTCCGGAGAGTTGGGCATCCGAAAGCCGGCCCGCGAGATTTTCGAGGCAGCGGCCCGTGGGTGCGGGCTCGATCTGTCCGGCGGGGGTTGGGCGATCGGTGACAGCCCCTTCCTCGATGTCGAGGGCGGCCGCGCGGCCGGGCTTGCCACCGTCTGGGTGAGCAGGGGCAAGGATTGGCCAGCGCAACTCGCTCCACCGGACCGCACCGTCAGCGATGTCGTCGCCGCTGTTCGGGTACTCCTTGGCGAAGAGCTCGCTGCTATGCCCGCAATGCCGACAGAAGTAGATCCGTGACCATCGCGGGCTGCGTGACCATCGCCAGGTGATCGGCGTCCCGGCGCCGGACCCGGTACCCACATTCTTCCGCCTGCTCTGCCGTGGACTGGTACGCAGCGCTCAGCTGAAGGTATGTGTGCCTGGCGGAGTCCCACGCCCTGCCCGGCGGCGGCAGCACCTCGGAGACGACCTTCCACGACAGCTCGGGTAAGCCGCTCAGCACCTGGCGCCGCTGGCCTGGGTCGGGCAGGAGATCGTCGAGGGAGCCGGCGTGAAACCAGGTGTCCCACGTCGGCAGCCGGCCCGACACCGCCATCTCCCGCAGCCACCTGGCCCGCTTCGGGGGCACTGACCCAACCCAGCTGGTGCCCGGGTGCGGCAGGCGGGCGTCCAGGAAGACGACATCTAGCCGCTCCCTACCGACCGCGTCGGCGATGCCGGGCAAGTAGGCACCTGCGCGGCTGTGGCCGACGATGACGGTGGGCGCACTCGGGGCGACGCTGGCAGCCGCTGCCGCGCAGACTGCCGCATGGAAGGACGGCGCCTCGACCAAGGGACGAAGGTCCGGTACCGCCACGCGCCACCCCGCCGCTTCGAGGTGCGGCCGCAGGGCGTCCCACGTCGCCGAGGTGAGGAGCGGACTGTGGACGAGGAGCATCGTCGGTTCGGCGAGCACGGCCCCATCCTGGTACATCCGGGCGATGCTCCGGACCCCCTGGACAGGTGAGCGGTCCGCATCTGGTCCGCAAGAGGTCGACGGACGGCGGGGAGTGGTGTGAGACGTCGAGAGGTGTTTCCCCTGCTAGGCGCCCATGTGCCCAGGTCGCCGGAGCCGACAATTTGATCTCGTAATGCACATGTCGTTGGGGCGTGCCAGGCGGTAGCTTGCCCCCATGCGTGCGGAAGTGCGGCACGTCCGGTTCCCGGACCTCGAATCTGGCCAGCCCTTCGATCCTGTCAACACCGTGCAGCTCGCCGAGGTGTATGTCGGTGTCCACGGCGAGCCAGGCGAGGAGCAGTACCAGGTGAGCGCGTGTACGCCGGCCGCCCTGGTCGACCTGTTGGCCCGGCAATCCTTCCTGGTGGGGCGGCACTGGCTATTCGTGGCAGAGTTCTCGCCGGCGACGGTCGAGGCAGCCCTGCGCAAGCTGATCGGAAACATCGAGGCGCCCAGCCGCGTCGAGCTCGCCCAGAAGGTCGGTCGCATTGGTCTATGGGAGTTCGAGGACTACCGCGGCTGATGGACTGCCGCTTCCGGCATCGAAGCGATGACCGCAGACGGTTCGGCGGTGCGCAACGGCTGACAGCAACGATTGACAGCAACGTCGCCGGATCGGTCGAGACGGCCAAGGACGGCGGCAGGCGTAGAGCCAGGAGCTGAGGCCGAAGGCGGACCGTTCCGGACAACTCCGCCGAGGCTACGGATCAGAGGACCGGCCGGGCCATCCACGGGCCACAAGGTGGTGTCACCCGAGGCCAAACCAGGCCGTGTGAGAGCGCATCGAACAGGCGTAAGGCAGCACTCAGAGCCGATCTTGTGAGATTCCCAAGCTGACAGTGCGGGTTCGATTCCCGTCACCCGCTCCACTGAGAAGGCCCTGGTCAGGACGTGAGTCCCAGCCAGGGCCTTACGTTTCCCAGGCTGCGGCCGTTGCCCGTGCCATTGGCGTGCCATTAGCGTGCGGTCGGAGGTGAACGACCTGGCAGCGAAACTGACCCGAGACGAGGCGATTGTCCTCGTGGAGCGGATCATGAGGGGCGACTACGCGGACGACGCTGAGGCGGACGGGTGGCTGGACCAACTTGAGCGAGACCTCGTCTGCCCGGACGGCAGTGTCTCCGGCCTGATCTTCTGGACTGACCCGGAGTTGACGGCTGCTGAGGTGGTTGACCGAGCCTTGGCCTATCAGCCGATCCAGATGCGGTCCACGCCATGGACAGCCGCCGCCGAGCACATAGCCTCACCCTTCCCCACGCTCCTTCCCCCTTTTGCCGGCCCTGTCCTTGGGCTTGCCTTTGCCGGCTGACTTCTTCGACTTCTTCCGGTCCGCGCGTACCGCCTCGTGCAGCGCCTGGGCGATGGCCCGATCCGCCTCAGCGGTGGCGTGCTGATAGATCAACGCGGCCTGGGATGAGTCGTGGCCCATCCGGGCCATCAGGTCGCGGGTGCTCGCTCCGGTCCGCGCGGCGAGGGTGTTCCCGGTGTGCCGCAGGTCGTGGAGGTGCAAATGTGGTTGTCCGATCCGCGCGACGGCCGCCTTCCAGTCGATCAGCTTGTTGAGGTTGCCGCGCCAGATCGGCCGCCCGCTCTCGGTGGTGAACACGAACGCGTCCGGCCTGTCGTCGACCTCCGCCGCCAGGTGCTCGCGGACGACCTCGACCACGGCCGGCGGCAGGCTGACCCTGCGCCGGCTGGCCCGGGACTTCGGTGGACTGAGGAGCAGGCCGACGCCGCGAAGCTGAAGTGCGACATGTGCCAGGGAACTTAGGCAGCAGGCCGTGGGTGACTGAACGCGCGGATCTGCCGAGAACAGTGATGTTCGGCACCCGTAGCATGTGGCCAGTGGGGTGGGAGGCACTCGGGCGGTGGGGTGAAGACGTCGCTCGCATCGAACCGCTCGCTGGCGGAGTCGCCAACGATGTGTGGAGCGTGCGCGTCAATGGGCACCTCGCGGTCGGTCGTCTCGGTGCCAGGAGCGACGCTGATCTCGCGTGGGAGACTGAGCTCCTCCAATACCTCGACGGTGAGGGTCTGACCGTGCCGGTGCCGATCTCGACTACGGACGGCCGGCTGTTCGTCGACGGGCTGGTGGTGATGACCTATCTGGATGGCGGACCGCCCGAGACGGCGGCCGACTGGCGTCGCGTGGCCGGCACGCTCCGCGAGCTGCATCGGTTGACGCGGGGCTGGCCGCAGCGCCCAGGTTGGCGATCGTCGACCGACCTCCTGCACGCCGAGACTGGGACGAAGGTCGACCTCGGCGCGATGCCCTCTGAGGGCGTTGCTCGATGCCGAGCAGCGTGGGCGCGGCTCACCGGACGTCAGACATGCGTCGTGCACGGCGACCCCAACCCGGGCAACGTCCGCATGACCGCGAATCAGGTCGCGCTGATCGACTGGGACGAGTCGCATGTCGACGTCCCCGACCTCGACCTCGTGCTGCCCGACAACGCCGCCGGCCTCGACGACGTCGCGCACGACATCGCCGCGCAAGCGTCGGCCGCATGGGAAGCCGCCGTCTGCTGGGACGACGAGTACGCAGTCAAGCGGCTCGCCGAAGTTCGAGCGGTCTGAGAACGCGTTTTAGGAGTGGGGTTCTCGGCGGTCGAGTGCGCACATCTGGCCGCGATCCGCGCTCGGATGTCGCAGATCAGTTGGCGGACGACTGTCGCGCATCAGTCGACGGAGGACAGCCGGCTGCCGGCGATGTCGGGTCTCAGGACCTGCGTTACAGATCGGTCTCAGGACGTCTGTGACACTGCCGGCTTGACGATCACGTCTGCCGGGAAGCCGTGCGGGCGCTCGCTCGCGGTCGAACTGGGAGGAGCGGCATGGGCGCGAAGACGGCCCTGCTGGCGTTCACCGACAAAGACATTCGTCCGGCGTTGCTTGGCCCGACGGCTGAGCGCTAAGGGCTTGTCGTCGAGGGAAATTGGCCGCCAGGTCGGCTGCTCCCATGACGTCGTCCGAACCGTCGTGCGCGAACCCGGATCACCCCCGCGTCGGCGTCGACGTCCTGCCGTTGCAGCGCGGACACCTCATCCCACCGCAGGCAGGCGGCTGGCGAGGGTTTGGGTCAGCCTGGGGTGAGGAGGCAGAATTCGTTGCCTTCCGGGTCTGCGAGGACGGTCCACGGGACATCGTTTTGGCCTAGGTCGATGGCGGTGGCGCCGAGAGTCCGCAGTCTGGCCGCCTCGGCCTCCAGGTCGTCACCTGGGTATGGGCGGACGTCGAGATGGACGCGGTTCCACACGGTCTTCACGTCGGGTGTGCGGAGGAACTGCAGATATGGGCCGACGCCCTTGGCGGAGCGCAGTACCGCCTTGTGGTCGGTCACCTCGTGCAGGGTCCAGTCCATGGCCTTGCCCCAGAACCGGGCCATGGCTCGCGGATCCGCGCAGTCGACCACTACCGCGGCGATCGGTCCGGTGTCTCTGTAGAGCGGTCGGGGGTCCAGCACGCAGAACTCGTTGCCCTCTGGGTCGGCCATGACCGTCCATGGGACGCCGCCCTGGCCCACGTCGGCGGGTGTTGCGCCGAGATCCTTCAGGCGCTTGACCACCTCCGCCTGATGGGCCGCGGAGGTGGTGGCGAGGTCGACGTGCACGCGGTTCTTCACCGTCTTGGGTTCTGGGGAGGCGATGAGGTCGAGGCAGACGGCGACGGGGTCGGGGTAGACGAAGCCCTCGGGTTCGAGGTTGGTCACGCCGGGTCCCTCGCTGGAGACTCCCCAGCCGAGCGCCTCCGCCCAGAAACCGCCCAGCGCGGAGTCGTCCCGAGCCTTCATGTTGATTTGAACAAGCCGCGTTGCCATCCCGACGATGTTAGGGCTTGTTGCTGCGACCCCGCAGTGGGGACAGCGCTTCGCTCCCGGTCACGACGACTGAACCTGAACCATCACGGGCCATCCGTGGGCCAGTAACCGTGACATGCAGCGGTCACGAGCGGGCACGAGACGCAGCCGGGGCGACCGCCGCCCGCAGGTATTTCGGGCATCACGGCCAGGTAGTGACGCGGTCCGCCGATCTCGTAACCGTCGCTGAACAACTCCGTCAACCGCAGCCGAAGCTGCCGGGCCATCCACGGCCACAACCGGGTGCCACCAGGGGCCAAGTCTGGCCGTCCAGGACCGGAACGACCAGCGGCTGACCAGCACGACGACCCGATCTTGTGCGATTCCCAAGCTGACAGTGCGGGTTCGGTTCCCGTCACCCGCTCCAAGCTGAAGGCCCTGGTCAGGACGCTAGTCCCAGCCGGGGCTAGCGGGGTGGTGAGGGCGGCTCGGGTGGGCGTCCTCGGGCGCGGGCTGCATCGGATGCGGCGATTCCGGCCAGGACGAGGGCAGCGGCGGCGGCGGCCACCAGCGGCGGTAGGAAGATCATTGCCGGTGAGATGGCGGTTAGCACTCCGACCCCGATCAGCCGGTTGCGGGACACCCGGTTGAACACTCCGTATTCGAAGAGGGCGCGTCCGGCCAGGAACAGCGCGGGTCCGCCGAGGATGACGGTGATCAGGGCAGGGTCGGTGTGCCCGAGCGGGTGCTCGATGACAAGCTCGTCGCCGACAGCGATGGCGAGGATGCCGGCGACCATCACCAGGTGGGCGTGTACCGCCAACGTACCGACGCGGACTGGGTTGGAGGCCGCTGCGATGGCTTCGGCCAGCAGCTGCCCGGCGCGGTGGATGTAGATCCGCCACAGCAGCGCGGTGGTGGCGAACGCTATCGCCGTCGCGGTGCTGCTGTCGGCCCCGAACCCGCTGCCCCGGAAGGTCAGCCCGGTGACCAGGATCAGCTCGCCGAGCGCGATGATGAACAGCTGCTGGAAGCGCTCGGCCGCGTGCTCGCTGGAGACCTCGAAGTCCGCCGGGCTCGCCCGCCCGAGCCGTGGTGTGCGGTAGCTGAGTGGGTTTGCCACGTATTCCACGGCCACCGCCAGGGTCCACAGCACGGTCCGCGCCGTGTCCTGAGCGACAGCGCCCGCGATCCACGGCACCGCGGACACGCCGGACCAGAAGAGTAGTCGCAGAAACAGGCGCTGCGCCTGGTGGCCCGACAGGATGAGCACGACGACGATGTAGCGACCGATCTCCGTGGCGACGTACACGCCGGCGAAGAGCAGGCCTCGTTCGCGGAACGCCTCAGGCGCTGCGGCGGCCATCACCAGGGTGCCGAACATGGTCGCCATGACCAGCACCTGTACCGGCGGTTGCTGCGGGTCCAACCGGTCGGTTAGCCCCGCCGTGCGGCTCCAGATCCCCCACAGTGCGAGCAGCAACACCAGCGTCTGAAAGGTGTCGCTCCAGGTCAGATGCTCCACCAGCCCGTGCGAGAGCGTTGCGAGCGCGAAGACGAACACCAGGTCGAAGAACAGCTCCAGGAACCCCACCCGCGGTTCCTCGGGTCTGCGCAGCAGTCTTGCTGCCCGGCTCGTGGTCATCGGCCCGCCCGCTTCCGCCGCTTTGTCGGCTCCTGAAGCATTCGTACCATCCAGCAGCGGTGGTGGACCCGGATGCGCCACCGTTGCCTGGGGCCAATCGGCCTGCGCGGGACGGGCGACGGTAGAGGCCGCTGAACGTCCTTCAGCCATCGCCGCCAGTTCAATCAGCTCGTCGAGCTTGGCCAGGCCGTGGGGCCAGTGCTGCAGGGCAGCGGAGTCACGCAGGTCCTGAACCCGCCGTGTCACGCAGGCCCCGAGACGCTGCGCTGACCTGTGACGCGGCCAGACTTCACGAGCCGGAACACGCCACCGCCGCAGCCCTGGTCGGGCTCGCCCGCCGGGTCACGGCCCTCACCGAGGAGATCACCGCCCTCGACCGGCAGGTGGCACCCATCGTCCGGAAGCGGCCCCCGCACCACGGCCTTGTTCGGTGTCGGCCCCGATGTCGCCGCCCAGCTGTTTACCAACGCCGGCGACAACCCCGACCGGCTGCACCAAGCGGCTCTGGCCCACCTGGGAGCAGCACCCATCCCCGCGAGCTCCGGACGGGTGCGCCGCCACCGCCTCTACCGAGGAGGCGACCGCGGTGCCAACCACGCCCTGCACACGCCGCTCTGCCGCATGCGCTACGACCAGCGCACACGCGCCTACGTCCACCGCCGCATCACCGAAGCCCGCTGCCCGGAGGCCGGTCCTGCTGCGGCATGTGGCCCAGGGGCCCCAGGCCCCCGGTGCCCCGACTCGACCCGATTTCCAACCTGACAGTGCGGGTTCGATTCCCGTCACCCGCTCCTCGATCGAGGCCCTGGCCAGGACGCGAGTCCGAGCCTGGGCCTTCGACATTCCAAGGTTTACAACCGCGCTCTACGGCTCACCATCCAAACCCAGCGCGGCCGGAAGGCTGTGGATGAAGTCAGCCCGTTCGGGCTCCGCTGCCGCAATACGCTTCAATACCTGGCGGAACTCCTGACGTTCGTCAGAATTCATTTGGCTGAGCAGGTACGCGATCTCTTCGAGCGTCGTCATGCCGGCGACGGCCGCCGAGCCCGTCCAGCGGCTACGCGCCGCCAGCCGGACCGCCATCGGACGCGTCCTCGGTGAGGACCACGTCCTCGAGGATCCTCGCCGGTACCGGCAACACGTGAGCGTCGCCTACCTGACGGCAGATGGGCGGGCTGAGCCCTACATCCGCGCCGTCGAGGGCGTCAAGCCCGAGCCTGCCATCGTCCGCATCAGCCACGTCGACCTGATCGAGATGCACCGCGACCGGCGAATGTACGAGTGGCAAACGAAAGTACGACTGCCGCGCGCACCAGGATGAGCAGAAAGGCCAGCAGACACCAAATCAAGCTCGCCACGCCACGCCCGCCCGATGGGTACCGGTGCGTCATGGGATCGGCGCAAGCTCGGCCATCACCTTCTCGCCCAGCTCGACCCGCTCTGGGTGGAAATCGTCATTCAGAGGGTGGCCAGGCGTGTTGATGCAGGGCTGGCCGGTCACGGCACGGCACACCGGGCAAGGGACGAACTGCCCGCCCGTTGGTATCGGGAGGCCTCCGGACGTGACCGCCCTGCCGATCTTGTGGAGCGCACCGAACAGCTCCTCGTCCTGGTGCCGCGTGGCGGCAGCGGCCAACTCCCGCATCCCGTCCCAGAAATCCGCGGCGGCACTGTCCGAATCGCTAAGCATGCGCCCGTCTCCCCGCCCTCGGGTGGGCCAAACCTCGCTGCGGTCCAAGGCACCCTGGGTCATGGTCAACTAAGCGGCCCGGGTGGCCGCTGGCGGCCGGGCTCCGGCTCCCTGCTCCTGTCCAAACTGCCTCGTCACGCCGCCACGCGGCGGGGCTTCCACACCCAGTGTCTGTAGACACACGGGGCTGTGACGGCAGTGGCGCAGCGATTCCAGCGCGTAGGCATGGCTCGGATAGGCGTGCGATAGGCGTGGAATACTGCCGAATCCGCCTCTACAAAAGATCAAAGCGGCCCGCAAGCGGGCCGCGCCGCCCGGTCCCGGCCTGCTGGCGACCTCCGGCCGGCATCGGCCGGGACCGGGCGGCCACCCTGACGGACGACCAGGAATCCTGAAGACCACGGGGCTCCGCCCGAACCCCGGCCCTCCTCAGAGGTCGGCCGCAGATCCCCTCGCCGGGCACCACGGAGACTGGAAGGTCTACAACTGCCCGACGAGGGGATCAGAGCCTTCGCTCTAGACGTTGTTGATCGACAGCGATGCACGTGCCCGGCCGGACGGTCCGCCGGTCAGTCCAGCGTGATCGCGGGATCCAGGGCCACCGCGGTTAGCTGCGCGAGGGTGAGGGGTGGCTCCTCCCCGTCGGCCACCATGGTCACGATCAGGAAGGTCCCGTCCGGCCGCTCGACCGCGACGCGGTACGAAGTCACGAACCTGTCGCTGGTCGGTGCGGCGGGCATTCCGCGGGGTTTCAGCGCGCGGTTCGTGATCGACGCCGTGATCGGGGCCTGGTTCGACGACGTCTGGATCTTTTCGCCGGCCGGTCCCGTCCTGTGGACGCAGCCGTTTTCCTGGGTCGTCTCCGGGATGCAGAGGGCGACCCGGTTGTCCCAGCTCTGCTCCAGCTGCATTGAGAAGTATCCGGTCCGATCGCCAGCCCGGATCGGACCCTGCCCGAAGTAGGGCGAGGTCGAGCCAACGGACTTCCACGTCACCAGGTCGCCGTCCGACGGCCAATCTTCGGTGATCCACTCGACGTCCGGTGCCTCGCGTGATAGCGCCGCGAAGACGGCCAGGTCCGTCGCGCTGAAGGTCGTCCCCGGATCCGGGCGCGGGAACCTCGCCGACTGTGTAGTCGAGCTCGGGGAGGCCGGCGATGCCGGTAGGTCCGGCCCGGACACGCCAGCGATGGCGAACGGGACGGTGACCCCGAGTACCGCAGCGCCCACCACGGCCGCCAGCCCGTTCCGGCGCAGCCGATGCCGCCGACGCTGCCGGCGGATGACCTGCTCTACATCGATCGAGGTGGGCGGGATCTCGCCGACCGCCTCCCGGAAGACCGTCTGATAGCTCATGCTTCCCCTCCGTTCCTCGCCCGAATCCCCGCCCGATCCAATGCCGCCAACAGGCGCAGGCTCTCCAACCCCCGCGCGGCCTGGCTCTTCACCGTGCCGGTGCTGATGCCCAGGACCCGCGCCGTCTCATCCACCGAGAAGTCGCACCAGAACCGCAGGACGATCACCGCCCGCCGGCTCGGCGGCAGCTGGGACAGCAGGACGAGGAGGTCTTCCCGGTCGGCCAGCGCCGCCTCGGGGAACTCCGCGTCCGCCCGGTCAGGCACGTCGTCGGTGCTCCGCTCCCGCCGCCACGGCCGGCGTCGCTCGTCCAGCCACGCGTTGGTGAGCATCCCCCGGACGTATGCATCGACGTTCTCCATCGCGCGGACTCGGCGCCAGTGCCGGTAGAGCTTCCCGATCGTGATCGACACGAGGTCGTCGGCGGTGTGCCAGTTGCGGCAGAGCAGGTACGCCGTCACTCGCAGCGGTTCCAGGCGGGTCGTCACGAACTGCCGGTACTCGTCCTCGTCGGCGCGGTTCACCGCGCCGCGCCTCTCGTCGGTCTCATGTCTGGTGAACGGAACGGCCGGCCGGCGAGGTTGCCCCCGGCCCGGAACGGATCGTCACGGACGCGGTGCAAGTTCAGGAGTCTGACCCCTCGACCGTTGACAATGAGAGATGTCGAGAAGGGTATCCCGCAGGCCAGGTGGGGTTCGGCCAGAGCAGCGGCGCGCCGATCAGATGCGTCGGATGTCCAGAGCACGGGCTTGGCTTACCCACGCCTGCAAGGAGGCGCGGCCCGATTGATGCACGGCGTCTCTACGTCTTCGCAGCGATTGAGCTCGACCGCTTTGCCGAGGCTACGGGTCAGGAGCCGTTGGGCCCCACGAGCCAGAAGGCGGTATCACCCAGGCCACCTGACAGCGTATCGATCAGGCGTAAGACCGATGACTTTTCCGGCTGCCGGCGGTCTACCTGACTGACGACCGATGGAAGGAGAACAATGGCCAAGCTGCTGTACTCGGCGACCGCGTCGCTCGACGGCTACATCGCCGGCCCGGGCGGTGACATGTCCTGGCTGACCGAGCACCTTGGGGGCGAGAACCCGACGGCTCAGCGCCTACTGGCCAACGTTGGCGCGATCCTGGCCGGCAGCGGCACCTTCGGCGGCGACGACCCGAACCGCGGCACGGACAAAGAGGGCGCCTTCGGGGGCCAGTACCAAGGACCGGTGTTCGTGCTCACCCACCGGCCGCCGGCGCAGCCCCGCACCGATGTCACGTTCGTCGGCAACCTGCACAGCGCCGTCGCACAGGCCAAGGAGGCCGCCGGCGACAAGTACGTGAATATCCTCGGCGCGAACGTCGCCCAGCAGTGCATCGAAGCCGGGCTGCTCGACGAGATCCTGATGTTCTTCGCCCCGGTACTGCTCGGGGACGGGATACGCATGTTCGACCACCCGGGCGGCACCACCGTGCGGTTGGCGCCGATTCCCGGCGAGACAGCGCACTGGTACAGCGTCCTGTACTGAGCCACGGTGCCAGCGGTGGGAACGACGACGGCGTACGTTCCGGGGCGGTGTGACTGTCACATCTCAGCGCAGCTGCTGTCATCCCTGCATGGCGACCTTGTGCCAGACGCTTCCACCGGGAGATGGAACGCCGGTGATGGGACCTACGGTGGTGCCATGGCCGACACCGACAGCATCCGCGTCATGCGGGTGGCGGACGAAATCCGGGAACTCGTCGAGTTGCTGACTCCGTGGGATGAGCGGGAGTCGCGCCACCGGGCGGAGTGCCTGGCCTGGCTGGCCGGGAGCGACGACATCTTCCGGCGGCAGAAGCCGCGTACCCCCTCGCCGCACCTGGTGGCGTACTTCCTGCTGCGCGACGCGGCCGACGGCGCCGTGCTGCTGGTCGACCACCGCGGGGCCGGGATGTGGTTGCCCAGCGGCGGTCACGTCGAGCCGGGCGAGCACCCCGTGGCGACCGTACGCCGGGAGATGGTGGAGGAGTTGGGCGTGCCGGCCGTCTTCGCGCCGGAGTTCGGCGAGCGGCCTGCCTTCCTCACCGTGACCGACACCGTGGGTCCACCCGAGCAGCGGCACACCGACGTGAGCCTCTGGTTCGTGCTCAGCGGCAGCCGCGACCAGAAGCTGGTCCCCGATCCCGGCGAGTTCCACGGTGTCCGCTGGTGGACGCCGCAGGAGGTCAGCGCCGCGGTGCCCGGGACGTGCGAGCCGCACCTGAGCCGGGTGCTGGCCAAGCTGTCCGCCTGATCCGCCCCGACCGGCGACGCTCGGCCGCGGATGCTCGGCCGACGGCGACGGTGCGCGGCGGTGCCCGGTGCGGCGGCGACCGCAGGGCCGAGCCGCGCGCAGATCCCGCGATGGTCGAGGCTTGACCTTGACCTTGCGGCAAGCCACAGCCTGGTCCGTGCCGTTCACCCGGACCGGCGCGAGGAGGATGGCGACGTGGAGCTGCTGACCATCGGGGCGTTCGCCCGGGCGGCGCGGCTGACGCCGAAGGCGCTGCGCCTCTACGACGAGCTCGGGCTGCTGCCGCCAGCCGCCGTGGACCCCCACTCCGGGTGCCGGCTGTACGCGCGCCGGGTCAGCTCGGCCGGGCTCGGCTGATCGCCGCGCTGCGCCGGGCCGGGATGCCGCTGGCGGACGTCCGCGCCGTCTGTGGTCTCGACCCGGCCGCGGCGGCTGAGGCGATCGACGCCTACTGGCAGCGGGTCAGCGCCGACACCGCCGCGCGCGGCCGCATCGTCACCGACCTCGTCGAACAGCTCTCCGGAAGGGGCAGCACCATGTCCGACACCAACCCCGCGATCAAGTTCCGCTACGCCGTCCGCTGCGAGGCCGGCACCGTGCGGGACACCAACGAGGACACCGCGTACGCGAGCGGGAACCTGCTGGCCGTGGCGGACGGCCTGCGCGGCCCGGGTGGCGCCGCCGCCAGTGCCGCTGCCATTGAGGCGTTGCAGCCGCTGGAACTCGCCGACGCGCCGGCCGCGGAACTGCTCGCCACGCTCGCCGGGGCGGTCCAGTCGGCCGAGCGGACGGTACGCGACACGGCGACGGAGGAGCACCAGCCGGTCACCACCCTGACCGCGCTGCTACGGCGCGGCTCGCGTACGCGCAGGGCGCCCCGGACAACCTCGCCTGCGTGGTCGCCGACGTCGTGGCGGAGTAACGGAGCAAGCGCCGGCCGGACCCGCCCGGGCCGGCCGGCCAGGCCGTACGCTGACGATCATGCGGATTGGCATCGTGATCCTTCCCGACCAGCGCTGGTCGGACTCGCAGCGCCGCTGGCGGCAGGCCGACGAGTGGGGCTTCGACCACGCCTGGACGTACGACCACCTGGGCTGGCGGGACCTGGTCGACGGCCCGTGGTTCGACTCGATGACCACACTGACCGCCGCCGCGACGGTGACCTCGCGGATCCGGCTCGGCACGCTGGTCGCCTCGCCCAACTTCCGGCACCCGGCGGCCTTCGCCCGGCAGGTGACCGCGCTGGACGACGTCTCCGATGGTCGGCTGCTGCTCGGCCTCGGGGCCGGTGGGATCGGCTTCGACGCGACCGTGCTGGGCGGGGAGACCCTGCCGCCCCGGCAGCGGGTGGACCGGTTCGCGGAGTTCACCGAGCTGCTGGATCTGATCCTGCGGGAGGACGGGACGACCTGGCGCGGCGAGTGGTTCGCCGCGGTGGACGCCCGGAACAATCCGGGCTGCGTGCAGCAGCCCCGGGTGCCGTTCGTGCTGGCGGCGAACGGGCCGCGCTCGATGCGGCTGGTGGCCCGCCTCGGCCAGGGCTGGGTGACCACCGGCTTGGCCGGCGACGACCTGGAGAGCTGGTGGTCCTCGGTCGCGGAGCTGTGCGGGCGGATGGACGAGACGCTGGAGAAGGCGGGCCGCGACCCGGCCACCCTGGACCGCTACCTGTCGCTCGACGCCGCCCCGGTCTTCTCGCTGAGCAGCGCGGACTTCTTCGCCGAGCAGGTCGGGCGGGCCGCCCGGCTGGGCTTCACCGATGTGGCGACGCACTGGCCGCGGGCCAGCAGTTGGTACGCCGGCGACGAGGAGGTCCTGGTCGACGTCGCCACCCGCCTCCTCCCGGAGCTGCGCCGGGCCTGAGCCGGCGGCGCTGGCCCGGTCAGACCCCGGCGGGGCGACGCCGATCGAGCCTCAGGTGCTCAGATCGCCGGTGCTGATCCCGCCGTCGCCCGCCGAGACCAGCCGGAACCGGATGCAGACGATCTGGCTGTCGTCGGTGACGGGGCTGCCCTGCCGCGCCCAGTAGGCGGCGTGGCCCTCGCGCCACTCCTCGATGGACCGGTCACCCTCCCCCTCGGCGCGGGCGAAATCCCAGGGCACGTCGGCGAAGCGGACCACCTCGACCCCGGTCACCTCGACCACCCCGACCAGCGCGTCGTGGTCGTCGACCAGGACCAGCCGCTCGCCGACGTGTTCCAGTTCCTCGTTCTCCTGCGCGTACTCCGTGGTCAGGCCGGCGGTGGCGGTCTTCACGCCGGCCAGCACCAGGGTGTTGAGGGTGGCGCGCAGTTCGCCGGGGGTGCCGAGGGCGAGGGAGCGCAGTCCACCGATGCGGGGCCACATCCTGCCGAGGCTAGTCGCCGGGTGATCTCCCGTCGCGGTGTTTCGCGTCCCGCACGGCCGCTCGACGCTAGCGTGGGGGCGGTCGGAGCGGACGAGGAGGCGACCATGGCGGACCGGCGGGCGTTGCTCATTCCGGGTCGGGGGTACGACACGCGGGCTCCTCTCTTCGCCTACGTCGGCGAGGCGCTGCGCCGGCTGGGCTTCGAGATCCACGAGGTCACCTGGCAGGTGCCTCGCGACCTGCGCGGCGACCGGACCGCCGACTGGGTGGACGAGCAGGTCGCCCCGGCGTTGGCCAAGGGCGTCGACCTGCTGGTCGGCAAGTCGCTCGGCACCCTCGCCACCCCGCTCGCCGCCGACCGGGGGCTGCGGGCGGTCTGGTTGACCCCGGTGCTCAACCACCCCGACATCGTTGCCGCCCTCGGCCGGGCGACCGAGCCGTTCCTGCTGGTCGGCGGCACGGGGGACGCGCTCTGGAACGGCGCCGTGGCGCGCCGGCTCACCCCGCACGTGCTGGAGGTCCCGGACGCCGACCACGCGATGCTGGTGCCCGGCCCGCTGGCGCGGTCCGCCGAGGTGCTGGGCCGGGTGTGCACCGCCGTCGAGGACTTCGTCAGATGAGCCGACCGGCGTGGTCGGCTGCCGCGAGCACCCGGTCGTCGCCGGTCGCCGCGTGCGCGTCGAGCACCGCGTCGGCCAGCTTCACCACGTGCGCGTCGCCGTGCCGGGCGGCCCGGTCGAAGACCTCCGCCGGGCCGCCGGGTTCGAGCGCCGGTGGTGGCGCCGCCGGTGCGGCGTACACCGAGGTGATGGCGGCCGTGGCCGACCAGGCCGCGGCGACGCTCGGCGCCCACAGCGCGGGGGCCAGGGCCGGCAGGGTCCGCAGCACCGCGGTCGGCGCGGTCACCGCATGCACCAGCATCACCGGGTTGCCGTGCCCGAACCGCAGGTAGTCCAGGCCCGCCCGGTGCACCAGCTCGGTGAGGATCCGCTCGGCCTCCGCCGGGCCGGTGGGCGGGCGCAGCGCCGCCACCGCACCGGACCACTCCGGTACGGCGAGCAGCCGCGCCAGCCGTTCCCGGATGCCGCCGGTCTGGTCGGCGATCCGGGGCACCGCGGCCAGCGCGGCCGGCACGTCGGCCGGGCCGGTCAGCGGGCCGGCTCCGGGCACCGGCTGCCAGCGGGCGGCCCAGTAGCCGAGGGCCTGGCCCAGCTCGGTCAGGCGGTCCGCGCCGGTGCCGTCCCGCAGCAGCACCCGCACGGCGTGCCCGACCCGGATCACCCCGTGGGTGGCGCCGGCCGCGATGCCCGGCAGCAGCCGGGGCCACCAGGTGCCGAGCACCTCCCGCCAGGGACGGTCGCGCAGCTCCCGGTCGAAGTGGGCGAGCCAGTCGCCGGCCCGCTTCGGGTCGCCGAGCGCGGCCCGCCAGTCGTCGATCGGCCGGAGTCCGCGGGGCAGCTCGTCGAGGCGCCGCAGGTAGTCGTCCAGCCAGCGGTGCACCCGTGGCCCCTGCCCGTGCCGGACGAGCGCCTCGACCGCCATCGGCCCGTGGTTGGAGAGCCAGCCCTCGTATTCGGGGCCGGTCCGGTGCAGCCGCTGGTACGCCTCGTTCAGAATGCCGTCGTCCATGCCGAAGATCGTCGGATCTGAACCACGCTTCAGGTCAAGTCGATCCTCAGCCGAGGAGGCGGGCGGCGTCGACCAGGGCGCGCACGCCCAGCTCGGCGGCGATCTCCGGCGGGCAGTCGGCGACCACCGCCGACGCCCCGACCACCTCGGCCCGCCGCGCCGCGCAGATCTCGCGCAGGGCGCGCAACTGGGCGCCGGTGGCCACCCAGTCGTCCACCAGCAGCACCCGGTCGCCCGGACTCAGGTGCCGGTCGCGGACGCCGAGGGTGACCCGCCGGCCGCGGAAGTCCGGCGGACTGTCGGCCCAGGTCACCGCACCGGCGGGAAGCCGCCCGTCGGCCACCTTGTACGCCGGCACGAAACCGACGCCGAGCGCGGTCGCGGCCAGCGGTCCGAGCAGCAGCCCGGTCACCGCCGGGGCGAGCACGACGGTCGGCCGGGCCGTCCGAAACGGCGCCACCAGGGCCGGTCCGAGGCCGGCCAGCACCTCCGGATCGCGCCACCAGCCCGAGACATCGCTGACCAGGTGGTCAGTCGCTGGTCCGGGGTCGACCCAGCGGAAGAGTTCGACCAGGCGATCGTTCAGCACCGTTCCATCCTCGGACACCGACGCCAGGCGATGCCGAGGGGAGTGGTGGCCTGCGATCCTTCCGCCGATCGGCTACGAGAAACCAGCCGACCGTCTACACGTACCAGGGTAAATACGGGCATACCGTCATGATCACGTTGACGTCGGAAGTGCTTCTCTCGTTACGGTCCGACCCGGTTTGTTCAGCTGACGAAAGGACCGGGCCGGTGGCTGGTAGGCACTTCCGTACCCGCAAGTTCTCCTCGCCCGCCGGCATCGCGGCCACCGCGGCGATCGGCGTGGCGCTCGCCGTCGGCGGCACCGTCGGCGCGGTCCAGCTGACGTCCGGCACCGCCGCGCCCGAGCCTGCCGTCGCGGAGATCCTGCCCAGCACCCTCGCCCCCGCCTCGCCGTCGGCCAGCGCGTCGCCCGCGCCGAGCCTCAGCCCGTCGCCGACGGCCACCCCGAGCCCGAAGGTCACCCGCACCCAGGCCGCCTCGCGGAGCAAGGCCCGGACCGCCAGCCCGAAGCCCACCGCCACGGCGACGAGGACCGCCTCGGCCGCCAAGGTCGTCGACACCGGCTCCTGCGGCGCGTCCTTCTACGACGAGGGCCAGATGACGGCCAACGGCGAGACCTTCAACCCGGACGCACTGACCGCCGCGCACAAGACCCTGCCGTTCAACACCAAGGTCCGAGTGACCAACCCGGCCAACGGCAGGTCGGTGACCGTCCGGATCAACGACCGCGGCCCGTACATCGACGGCCGCTGCCTGGACCTGTCCCGGGCCGCCTTCGCGGCGATCGCCTCGGTCGGCCTCGGCGAGGTCGACGTGAAGTACGAGGTGCTCGGCTGACCGGGTGAGTGACGGCGATCGGGTCGGCCCGCCGATCCGCCCGGGTAGAACCTGCTCGGACGACGGGTCAGGTTCATTCACCCGTTCACGTCCATCAGGCATGCTGTCCGATGTACGCACGCAACCCTTCCAGTCGGGCCGCGGCCCGCTGAGTCCCGGATCCCGCGCCGGTCTCGGCGCGGCCCTCGCGCTGCTCGCACTCGTCTCCGCGGTGGAGCTCGCCGACGGCCGCCCGGCGCACTACGTCGCGCTGATGGTGGCCGCGCCGTTCCTCGCCGCCGCGCTCGCCTCCTGGCGGGTGGTGCTCGGCGTGGGCGCCCTGGCCACCGTCATCGGGGCCAGCTTCGCTCTGGCCGAGCGGACCATGTCGCTGGTGACCGCCGTCAACGTCGCCGGCATCGCGCTGGCCACCGCGATCGCGGCGGCCGTGGCGGCGGTCCGGCAGCGGCAGGCCGAGCAGATCGCCGAGCTGTCGAAGTTGGCGGCGGTGGCCCAGCAGGCGGTGCTCCGGCCGCTCGGGCCGCAGGTGGGCACCCTCGCGGTGGCCGGGCGCTACATCTCCTCGACCGCCACGGCGGTGATCGGCGGGGACCTCTACGAGGCGATGGACACCCCGTACGGCGTCCGCATGATCATCGGGGACGTCCGGGGCAAGGGGTTGGACGCGGTGCGCCTGGCCAGCATCGTGCTCGGCTCCTACCGGCACGTCGCGTACGAGCGGGCGGACCTGCGGGCCGTGGTGACCGACCTGGACCGGGCGGTGGCCCGCAACGTGGGCGACGAGGACTTCGTCACCGCCGCGCTGGTCGAGGAGCGCGGCGGCACCCTCACCATCGTCAACTGTGGGCACCCGCCGCCGCTGCTGCTGCGCCGAGGCGCGGTGATCCCGCTCGAACCGCCCGCGCCCGCGCCCCCGCTCGGCTTCATGCCGGTGGTCCGGCCCCGGGTGGAGCGGCTCGAGCCGGGCGACCGGCTGCTGCTCTTCACCGACGGCCTCGGCGAGGCCCGCCGGGACGGCGAGTTCTTCCCGACGGCCGACCGGGCCTGGCGGCTGCTCGGCCACGGCACCGTCGCCGACGGCCTGGCCTCGCTGGAGACCGCGCTGGTCGAGTGGGTGCACGGCCGGCTGGACGACGACATCGCGCTGGTCCTGATGGAGTACACGGGCCCGCGCAGCGGCGCGACCGCCGCCGTGCCGAGCTGGGAGGTCGGCGCGGCCGAGAGCTGACGACCGGTGTCGGTCGCCCGCTCACCGGCCGCCGGGCTCAGCCCTCCGACAGCTCGTCGGTGGCCCGCCGGCCCGCCTCGCCGGCCCGGCGCAGGAAGTCGGCGATCACGTCGAGCTGGGTCTCGTCGTACCCGGCGCAGAGCTCGTCCATCGAGGCGTTCATGCCGGCGTACAGGCCGTACAGCTCGGCGTTGCGCTCGCGCAGCGCCCGGACGGTGACCGACCGGCGGTCCGTGGCCTCCGGGTCCCGCTCCCGGACGATCCAGCCGCCGCGCTGGAGCCGGTCGAGGATGCCGGTCATTGTCGCCGGGTGCAGGCCGACCCGCCGGGCCAGCGCGCCGGGGCTGAGCGGCCCGTGCCGGGCGATCAGGTCGAGGCAGTCCAGGTCCACGTCCCGCAGCGAGAGGCGTACACCGACGTGGTGGTTGAGCAGCGCGAGCTGGTTGTTCAGCTCGCGCATCGCCTCCTTGATCCGGGTCGTCGTGCGGCGGCGCCGGCGTGCGTCCCCAGGTTCTACGGAATCCATATTGTTTGGGCCTCGTATCAGCTGTTACGGTTTCCGTATCTTACGAGGTTCGGCCGCCGATCGCGGTCGACGTGGGGAGGCAATTCCATGAAGCTCACGATCGTCGGTGCGACCGGCGGCATCGGCCGGCACCTGGTCGACCAGGCCGTGGCCGCCGGTGACGACGTCACCGCCGTGGTTCGCGACCCGGCGAAGCTGGCCGACGTCCCGGTCCGGGTGATCGCCGCCGACCTGGCGACGGCCGACCCGGCCACGCTGCGCGCCGCCTTCACGGGCACCGACGCGGTCCTGTCCGGCCTCGGTCCCCGCTCGTCGGCCGACGCCGGCATCGCCACCCGGGGCACCCGCGCCGTCGTCGAGGCGATGACGGCGGCCGGCGTACGCCGGATCGTCGTGGTCAGCGCGGCGCCGGTCGGAGTGGTGCCGTCGCCCGGCCGGCCCCGACCGCCGCGGCGCGATCCGGGCGACGGCCCCCTGATGCGGTACCTGCTCGGCCCGGCGATCCGACGGGTGCTGCGCCGGCACTACGCCGACCTGGCGCTGATGGAGGAGGTGCTGCGGGACAGCGGGCTCGACTGGACGGTCGTACGCCCGCCCCGGCTGACCGACAAGCCGCTGACCGGCGCCTACCGGACCGCGTACGGGAGCAACGTGCGCGGCGGGCTCACCGTCTCCCGGGCCGACGTCGCCCATGCCATGCGCCACCTGCTCGCCCGGCCGGAGTCGGTCGGGCGGACCGTCGGTATCGCCAACTGACCCCGAACCGGAGCGGATCATGCACATCGCCTACGTCGTCGTCACCGTCCTGGCCGTTGCCGCCACCGGCTTCTCCGGGGTGGCGGCGCTGGCCCACTTCCGGCCGATCCTGCCCGGCATGGCCGCGGCCGGGGTTCCGCAGTCCTGGCTGACCTTCCCGATCGGCACGCTGAAGACCGCGGGGTCGGTCGGGCTGCTGCTCGGCCTGCTCGGCGTCCCGCTGGTCGGAGTGGCCGCGGCGGCCGGGCTGGTGCTCTTCTTCGCCTGCGCCGTGCACACCCACCTGCTGGCCCGCGACCACTCGGCGCAGTTCCTGCTGGCGAACGGCTTCCTGCTGCTCTCGGGAGCCGCGTTCGCGCTGGGGTTGGCCGGAAACTGAACAGGAAATGTGTAATCGCTGTCACTTCCTCGATCGGCTTGTCGTTGCCTACCGGTCAGTAATACAGTCGGGGTTACTGATCGGTAACACCTGTCCGGAAGCGGGGCCAGCGAGCATGACCCACTACAAGAGCAACCTTCGGGACCTCGAGTTCAACCTGTTCGAGGTCTTCGGGGCGGACCGGACGTTCGGCCAGGCGCCGTACACGGACCTGGACGTCGACACCGCCCGCAGCTTCCTCTCCGAGGTCGACCGCCTGGCCCGCGAGGACCTGGCCGCCAGCTACACGGACAGCGACCGCAACCCGCCGGTCTTCGACCCGGCGACGCACACTGCGCCGCTGCCGGAGTCGTTCAAGAAGTCGTACCAGGCGTTCATGGACTCCGAGTTCTGGCGGCTCGACCTCCCCGAGGCGCTCGGCGGCACCAACGCCCCGCGCGCGCTCTGGTGGTCCCTCGCCGAGCTGGTGCTCGGCTCCAACGCCCCGGTCTGGATGTACGCCTCCGGCCCGTCCTTCGCGCACGTCCTGCACGTCGAGGGCACCGAGCAGCAGCAGAAGTGGGCCAAGCTCTTCATCGACAAGCAGTGGGGCTCCACCATGGTGCTCACCGAGCCGGACGCCGGCTCGGACGTGGGCGCCGGCCGCACCCGGGCGATCCCGCAGCCGGACGGCTCGTGGCACATCGAGGGCGTCAAGCGCTTCATCACCTCGGGTGAGCACGACCTGAGCGACAACATTGTGCACTACGTGCTGGCCCGTCCGGTCGGCGTCGAGGGCGTCGGCGGCCCGGGCACCAAGGGCCTGTCCCTGTTCGTGGTGCCGAAGTACCACTTCGACGAGACCACCGGTGAGCTGGGCGAGCGCAACGGCGTCTTCGCCACCAACGTCGAGCACAAGATGGGCCTGAAGGTCTCCAACACCTGCGAGGTGACCTTCGGCGAGCACGGCGTACCGGCCAAGGGCTGGCTGCTCGGCGAGAAGCACGAGGGCATCCGGCAGATGTTCATGATCATCGAGTACGCCCGGATGATGGTCGGCACCAAGGCGATCGCCACCCTGTCCACCGGCTACCTGAACGCCCTGGAGTACGCCAAGAACCGGGTGCAGGGCGCCGACCTGATCCAGCAGGCCGACAAGACCGCCCCCCGGGTGACCATCACCCACCACCCGGACGTGCGCCGCTCGCTGCTGCTGCAGAAGTCGTACGCCGAGGGCCTGCGCGCGCTGGTCTGCTACACCGCCTCCTGGCAGGACAAGGTCGCCATCGCCGAGGCGGCCGGCGACGAGAAGGCCACCAAGCTGGCGAAGCGGGTCAACGACCTGCTCCTGCCGCTGGTCAAGGGCGTCGGCTCCGAGCGGGCGTACGAGCTGCTCGGCCACGAGGCGCTGCAGACCTTCGGCGGCTCCGGCTTCCTCCAGGACTACCCGCTGGAGCAGTACGTCCGGGACGCCAAGATCGACACCCTGTACGAGGGCACCACGGCGATCCAGAGCCTCGACCTGATCTTCCGGAAGATCGTCCGGGACAACGGCAAGGCGCTGATGGCCGTCGCGGGTGAGATCCAGGAGTTCATCGCCTCCGAGGCCGGCAACGGCCAGCTCAAGGAGGAGCGGCAGGCGCTCGGCAAGGCGCTCGCCGAGATCCAGACCATCCTCGGCACGATGACCGGCTGGCTCGGCGAGGCCCAGGGCGGCGACACCCGCAACCTCTACAAGGTCGGCCTGAGCAGCCGCCGGTTCCTGCTCGCCATCGGTGACCTGGTGGTCGGCTGGCTGCTGCAGAAGCAGGCGGACGTGGCGCTGAAGGCCCTGGCCGGTGAGGTCTCCGCCGCCGACCAGGCGTTCTACACCGGCAAGGTGGCCGCCGCCCGGTTCTTCGCCCGCGAGGTGCTGCCCCGCATCGGCGCCGACCGGCGGATCATCGAGGGCGCCGACCTGGAGATCATGGACCTCCCGGAGGAGGCGTTCTGATCCCCGAAGGGGTGCGGAGTCCGGTTCCGCGCTGAACATCCGGCGGCCGGCGAGCGTGAGCTCGCCGGCCGCCGTCGTTATTTCGCCGCCCCGACCGGTAGGCGGGCGGCCTGACGGGTAACCGTCGCGGACCACGTCAGGGCACGCCCAAGGGCCACCGCACAGGGGAGTGCAGCGCACATGGGCATTGGTAGTGGAATCTTTCTCATCGCGCTCGGCGCGATCATGACCTTCGCCATTCGGGCCAACGTCTGGTGGATCGACCTGCGCGCTGTCGGCTGGGTGTTCATCCTGGCCGGGCTGGCCGTCCTGCTCACCACCCTGTGGTTCTGGCAGGACCGGCGCAAGCGGGCCCGCACGCTGATCGTGGAGGAGAACCGGCTCTCCCATCCGACCGCGATGATGCCCCCGCCGCCCGACCCGCCGCCGCCGACGGCCCCGCCGTCCTGACCGCCGCCCCCGGCGCCCGTCAGCCCCGGGCGGTGTGCCGGGCCGTGATCGGCGCGCCCGCCTGGCCCACGGCCGCCCACCGGGTGGTCGGGCGGTGCACCACCAGGTCGGTCGTACGCAGCCCCTCCGGGTCGGCCCGCTGCGGGTCGAGCAGGCCCGACAGCAGCGAGATGCCCGGATTGTGGGCGATCAGCAGCACCGTGCCCGCCGTCAACTCCACCGACCGGACCAGCTCCAGCAGCTGGTCCGGGCGCGCGTCGTACGCGTCCGCCTCGTAGCGCACCATCGGTTTCGGCCCCGCCGGTCCCCCCTCCGGCGGGGATCCCGTCATGCCCAGCTCCACGCCGTGCCAGGTCTGTCGGGTCCGGCGCGCCGGCGAGCAGAGCACCACGTCGGGAAGCAGGCCGTGCCGGGCCAACCACGCGCCGGCCGCGGCGGCGTCGGCGTGCCCGCGGGCGGTCAGCCGGCGTTCCGCGTCCGCGACGTCCTGCGGCAGCTCGGCCTTGGCGTGCCGGAGCAGCACCAGCGTGCGCTCCTGGTTCCTGCCGTCCGTCATGCGCCCAGCTTGCCTGATTGGCGATCTGAGCGCCTGGGTAAGTCGATGGATGCCGCTACCTCATCCATGGCCGCGGCGGTAGGAAACGCCAGCTGAACGCCAAGGAGGCGACGTCATGGGCTTCGGTGCCAGCATCTTCCTGATCGCGCTGGGTGCGATCTTCGCGTTCGCCATCAACGCCAACCTGGGATGGCTCGATCTGAACGTCGTCGGCTGGGTGCTGATGCTCGCCGGCCTCGCCGGCCTGCTCACCACGCTCTACTTCTGGAACACCCGCCGCCGTAGGGTGGTCGCCGCGCCGGTCCGCCAGCGAGTCGTGGCCGAGCCGGTGGTGCCGGCGCAGGACGACCGGGTCGTCCGCGAGGAGTACCGCGAGGAGCGCCGCCCCGGCTACCCGGCCTGAGCCGCCCGCACCGACCTCGGGGGCTCCGTAACCGCGCGGGGCCCCCGACCCAGGTCCGGCTCAGCGTCAGGCGAAGAGCGCGAAGTAGATAGCGATGTGGTGGCAGATCGCCGCCACCAGGGTGCAGGCGTGGAAGAACTCGTGGTGGCCGAAGACCGTGGGCCACGGGTTGGGCCGGCGCAGCGCGTAGAAGACCGCGCCGACGCTGTAGATCGCACCGCCGACCATCAGCAGCACCAGGGCCGTCACGCCGCCGGAGTGCAGGATCTCCGGCAACATCGTCACCGCGACCCAGCCCAGGGCCAGGTAGAGCGGGGCGGAGACCCAGCGCGGCGCGTGCGGCCAGATCAGTTTCAGCGCCACCCCGGCCAGCGCCCCGCCCCACACCAGGCCGAGCATGATCGTGGCGTGCCGGGTGTCCAGCAGCAGCGCGCAGAACGGCGTGTACGTGCCGGCGATGAACACGAAGATCATCGAATGGTCCAGCCGGCGCATGATCTGGTAGCCGCGCTCGGACCAGACCCGCCGGTGGTACAGAGCGCTGGTGCCGAAGAGGCCGCAGACGGTCAGGCTGTAGATGAGGCAGCTGACCAGGGGCGCCCAGCCGGGCCGGGTGGCCGCGATCGTGCAGAGGACGACGCCGCAGATGAGCGCGACGAAGAACGCGTAGGTGTGCAGCCAGCCGCGCATCCGGGGTTTACCGATGTCGACCGGCTTGAGCCGAAGCGGTGCGGAGGTGGTCACGCCAATAGGTTACGGCACCGTAGGTTACTTGCAAGTAGTGCGTACCGTCACGCGGCCTGACCGGCCGGTGGACCCTGGTCGCCGGCACGATCCGCGAGTATGGCGGGATGCGGATCCGACCCGTCGGCGCGCACGCCCTGCTGCTTGACTGCGCCGACCTCGATGAGGTCCAGGCCTGGCGGGCCGAGTTGTGGCGGCGCCGGGAGGCCGGCGAGCTGACCGCCGTCGAGGTCGTCCCGGCCGCGCGCACGGTGCTGGTGGACGGCGTACCCGACCCGGTGGCCGTGGCGGCCCGCATCGCCCGCTGGACCCCGGGCCCGACCACCACCGCGGCCGCCGCCGGGGAGGTCGAGGTCCCCACGGTGTACGACGGTCCGGACCTTCCCGCGGTCGCCGGGCGCTGGGGCGTCGACGTGCCGGCGGTGGTCGAGCGCCTGCGGCACACGGAGTTCCGGGTGGCCTTCTGCGGCTTCGCACCCGGATTCGCGTACCTGACCGGGCTTCCCGCCGAGCTGGCGGTGCCCCGGCTGGCCACGCCCCGGCCTCGGGTGCCGGCCGGGTCGGTGGCGCTCGCCGGGCCGTACGCCGGGATCTACCCGACCGCCTCGCCCGGCGGCTGGCTGCTGGTCGGCCGGACCGCGCTCACCCTTTTCGACGTGCACGCGGACCCACCGGCCCGGCTCACCCCCGGCACCCGGGTACGGCTGGTGGCCGCGTGATCGAGGTGCTCCGGGCCGGCGCGCTCACCACCGTCCAGGACCAGGGTCGACCCGGCTTCGCCCACCTCGGCGTGCCCCATTCCGGCGCGCTCGACCCGGCGGCCCTACGGCTGGCCAACCGGCTCGTCGGCAATCCGGAGGCCGCCGCCGGCCTGGAGATCACCCTGACCGGCTGCGCGCTGCGCGTCACCCGGGCCGCCTGCGTCGCGGTCACCGGGGCCGACGTCGAGGTCCGCATCGACCACCCGGTGGGCTCGGCGGGGCGCTCGGCCGGCGGCCGGGCGATGGACGTGGGCCGGCCGCTGAGCCTGGCCGCCGGGGCGGTGCTGCGGATCGGGCGCGCCCGGGCCGGCCTGCGGAACTGGCTGGCCGTCAGCGGTGGGATCGACGTGCCGCCGGTGCTCGGCAGCCGGGCCACCGACACGCTCTCCGGCCTCGGCCCGCCCCCGGTCCGCGACGGCGATCGGCTGCCCCTCGGCCGGCCCGTCGGGCACCCCGCCCCGGTGGACCTCACCGTCGTCCCGCCCGTGCCGGACGAACTGCGGTTGACCCTGCGGCTCGGCCCTCGGCACGACTGGTTCACCCCGGCCGCGCTGGAGCTGCTGCTCGGCACCGCGTACACGGTCAGCCCGGTCGGCAACCGGGTCGGCGCGCGACTGACCGGCGCGGCCCTGGCCCGCGCGGTGACCGCGGAACTGCCCAGCGAGGGGCTCGTCCTCGGCGCGGTGCAGGTGCCGGCGGACGGACAGCCGTTGATCTTCCTCGCCGACCATCCCACCACCGGTGGATATCCCGTCGTGGGCGTGGTGGCGGACGTGACCCCGCTCGCTCAGGCCCGGCCAGGGACTACGGTGAGGTTCCATGGACCTCAACGCTGACCTCGGCGAAGGATTCGGCATCTGGCGGCTCGGCGACGATCACGCCCTGCTGGGCCTGGTCACCTCCGCCAACGTCGCCTGCGGCTTCCACGGCGGTGACGCGTCCACGATGCGCCGGGTCTGCGCCGCCGCCGCCGAGCGCGGGGTCGCCGTCGGTGCCCAGGTGGGCTACCGGGACCTCGCCGGCTTCGGCCGCCGGCACATCGCGTACGACTTCGCCGAACTCCGCGACGAGGTCACCTACCAGCTCGGCGCCCTCGACGCGTTCTGCCGGCTGTTCCACACCCGGGTCCGCTACCTCAAGCCGCACGGCGCGCTCTACCACGCCGCGGCCTCCGACGAGGCCCAGGCCGCCGCGCTGGTTGCGGCGGTCAGCGGGTACGACCACGAGCTGCCCGTTCTTTGCCCGCCCGGCTCGGTCCTCGCCCAGCTCGCCATGGGGGCCGGGCTGCGAGTGGTCGCCGAGGGCTTCGCCGACCGGAACTACCTGCCCAACGGCTCCCTGGTGCCGCGGACCGCCCCGAACGCGCTGGTCACCGACCGGGAGCAGGTGGCCGAACGGGCCGTCAAGATGGCCACCGAGGGCGTCGTCGTCGCGGTCGACGGCCGCGCGGTGCCCTGCCACGTCGAGTCGATCTGCCTACACGGCGACACTCCCGGGGCGGTGGCCGCCGCCGAGATGGTCCGGGCCGCGCTGATCGACGCCGGCGTCACCCTCACCCCGTTCGCCTGACCGTCGGGACGTCCCGCTACCCGGCGCGGATGTCGGGCCTCCCGGGCCGTGGCGTAGATGTGGGGCCTCCCGCGACGTGGCGTGGATGTCGGGCCGCCCCGCGACCTGCCGCCGACGTCGGACCCGCCGCTCGCCTGGCCACTGGAGTCGGCCCGCGGCTCGGCCGGCCGTCCGCTCGTGCCGCCGCACCCGAGGGTGTCGGCGGGACGCTGTGGAGCTGATGTCGCAAACGAATCACCGCTGTGACCGCCCGGCACGGGCCTGATTCGTCTGCGACATCAGCTCCATAGGACCTAGGACCTAGGACCTAGGACCTAGGACCTAGGACCTAGGACCTAGGACCTAGGACCTAGGACCTAGGACCTAGGCCCTAGGCCCGAGGCCCGAGGCCCGAGGCCCGAGGCCCGAGGCCCGAGGCCCGAGGTTTGAGGCCTGAGGCGCGAGGACCGAGGACCGAGGACCGAGGACCGAGGGTCCGACGGTCCGAGGGTCCGAGGCCGGTGGTCTGAGGCTCGGGGCTGGTGGCTGGCGAGCCGGCCTCGCCGGGCGGTCCGGTGCTCAGGCGTCCAAGCCGCGCAGCACCAGCGGGAGGCGGGTGGCCGCGTTGGCCACGACCCGGACCGGGACGCCCCAGTCCTGTCGGGTCAGGTGGCAGGCGGCGTGCTCGACGTCGGCGTCGCAGGTGGCCGCCTGGGCGGTCACCTGGAGGACCCCGCCAGCCACCTCGCCGTTGAGCACCAGTCGGCGGGACAGGTCCGTCGTCGTCCCCGCGCCCTCGATCAGCAGCTCGGGCGGGGTCGCCGAGACCACCAGCCGGGTCGACGGCCCGTACGTCTCATCCAGTTTCTGGCCCGGCGCGGGCGTGAAGATCACGTCGAGCGTCACCTCGCCCGCCGCCACGTCGGTCGGCTTTCGCTCGGCCCGGTGCCGGGGCCCGTCCACGGTGCTGGCGCCGGCTGCGGAGAGCGCGCCCGGGGCCAACCGGGTCAGCCGGTGCGCGGCGGACTCCACCACCAGCACCGCACCCTCGGCCGTGACCACCAGGTCGCTCGGCTCGGCCAGCCCGTCCGCGACCGTGGCGACCTGGTTGGTCTCCGGGTCGTAGCGGCGGACCGCGCCGTTGTACGTGTCGGCGATGAGCACCGAGCCGTCCGGCAGCGCGCACACTCCCAGCGGATGCTGGAGCAGCGCCTGGTCGGCCGGGCCGTCGACGTGACCGAAGTCGAAGAGCCCCTGCCCCACCGAGGTGCCCATGACGCCGTTCTCGACGTACCGCACGGCGCTGGTCTCGCTGTCCGCGATCCAGAGCCGGGCGCCGTCGGTCGAGACGGAGAGGCCGGAGGGCTGGGCCATCCACACGTCCGGCAGTGGGCCGTCCCGCAGCGCCTCGACCGTGGTGCCCGCGTACATGCCGGCGGTCCGGCGGATCGGGTCGAACCACCAGAGCTGGTGGATGCCGGCCATGGCGATGACGACCTTGTCGTCGTACCAGGCCACGTCCCACGGGGAGGAGAGGTCGACGGAGCGGGCGTCATGGGCGTGGTCGTCGACCGTCGACCGCCACTGCCGGCCGGTGCCGGCCACCGTGACCACCTCGCCGGTGTCCAGCCGCAGCCCGCGCAGCAGGTGGTTGACCGTGTCCGCGACGACCACGTCGTACCCGGCCACCTCGGCGACGTGCTCCGGAAGCAGGCAGAGCCCCTGCGGCTCCGAGAAGGTCGCGGTCTCGGCCGGGCCGTCCGCGTGGCCCCGGGCGCCGGTGCCGATCCGGCGGACCAGCTTCTCACCGTCCGGCGCCAGTTCCACCAGCGAGTGCCGGGCCGAGTCCGAGACCAGCAGGTTGCCGCCGTCGAGCGCCACGGCCTTGCCGGGGAAGCGCAGCGTGGTGTCCGGCTCGGCCGGCGGGACGTACGGGCCGTCGCCACGGTGCAGGGTGCCCTTCGCCTCGTGGTCGGCGATCAGCGCCTCGATCAGCCGGGCCAAGCCCTCCGCGTGCCCCTCGCCGGCCATCGTGGCCACCACGTAACCCTCGGGGTCGACCACCGACAGGGTCGGCCAGGCTTTCGCCGCGTACTGCTGCCACATGTCCAGCTCGGGGTCGTCCAGCACCGGGTGGTGCACGCCGTACCGCTCGACGGCCGCGGCCAGCGCGTCCGCGTCCTTCTCGTGCTCGAACTTCGGCGAGTGCACGCCGATCACGACCAGCACGTCGCCGTACTTCTCCTCGAGCGGGCGCAGCTCGTCGAGCACGTGCAGGCAGTTGATGCAGCAGAAGGTCCAGAAATCTAGGATGACGCAACGACCTCGTAGGTCCCGCAATGTCAGGTTTCGTCCGCCTGTGTTCAGCCAAGCGCGCCCGCGAAGCTCGGGAGCCCGTACCCGTGGTGCAGAGGTCATGCGGTCAAGCCTGCCACGCCACGGAAAACGCCGTGAGAGGCCCCAGAATGTGCAAGAGCCTCGGCCCCAGCTAGTGCCGGGGGCCGGGGCGAACGGCCGGGAGAAGTGGCAATACGGTCGGCGGTTGGCCTTACGCGACGAGAACGATCGCCAGTCGAAGTAACCGCGCCCGTCGTGGACGTGGACGAGGCTACGCGGGGCGACGCTCGTGGAGCTCGCCGCGGCTCGAGGGCCGGCAGGTCAGGCGCCGGGGCGTTGGCGGCGGCTGGTCGGGACGGGTCGGCAGGCCGGGCGCGGCGCGGGCCGGGCCTCGCCCAGCTCGTCGGCGATCCACGCGCAGAGGGCGTTGATGAGGTCGGCGGGCCATCGGGGCGGCTCGGTCACGGCGTGCTCCTTTGTGGGCCCGAGGGGCCGCCAGCGTACCCGCGCAGCGGGCGTCCCAGAGGTCAGAATCCGAACCGCTCGCGCTCGCTGGGCGGCGTCGGCTCCTGTTCGACGGCGTCGCGCATCCGTTGCCGCAGCAACGCGCGGACCAACGCGGGCCGCACGAAGGTCTGCGGCGACGTGTCCCACCCCGGGAATCCGGGCCGGCGTTCATAAATGAACGCGCGCGCGGCGAGCCAGGGGGTGGGCGGGCTGTGGGGTCAGTCGACCGGCGCGGGCGCGGGCTCGTCGGCCCAGGTGAAGCGGAGGCGCGCGGCGGGGTCGAATCGCACGCCCCGGCGGCCGTTTGCGGGTAGGACCGTTACGGCGTTCAGGGCCAGGCCGAGGAGGTCGCGCCGGTCGGGGACCGTGGCGACGTCCCATGCTTCGCGGGCTAGGACCGGGTCGAGTAGCGGGCTGATATCGGCCTCGGGCAGGGGGAACTCGGCGAGGTTGCGGCGCAGTCCGGCAACGCGGGTGGTCAGCCGTTCGTGTAAACGCGTCCAGCGCTGGACCGCCTCGGGGCCGACGAACTCACCGCGCAGATAGCGGGCGTCTTCGAGGTCGACCAGGGCTGCGTTAGCGTCGTCCAGCGCGGCCGTGATGGTCGCTCGCTCGCGGATCACGTCCGGGTCGTGGCGAGCTACCCACCGCTCGGCCACGGCGTCTAGCAGCGGGTCGCCGGGCTCAGTCGCGGCAAGTCGGCCGATGAACGCGGCGACCACGGCGCGATCTACGGCGTCGACAAAGGCCGTGGTGTGTGCCGGGCACGGGCGGCCCTGGCGGCGGGCCTGGCAGACGTAGGACCGGCCAGCGACGGACATGCGGCCCCCGCAGCCTCCGCACCGCAGGTAGCCGGTCAGGAGGTGCGACACCTCGGCCCGCACGCCGCGATTGCGGCCCGTCAGGTCGGCGGCGGTGCGCTGTTCGAGGATGCGGACGGCCTGCAGTTGCTCGGCCGGCGTGAAGATTCCCCGGCCGACCTCGACGGTCTCGCCGGTCTCGGGGTCGCGCCACGGGATCACCTTCGCCGTGTACTTGCCGTCGCGCTTGACGGTCTCGGGCAGTAGCCCGGCGAACGCGGGCGACTTCAGGAGGTATGACAGCGTCCCGACGCCCCAGTTACCCCCGCGCGGGGACGGGATCTCGCGGGCGTTCAGGTCGCGGGCGATCCTGACTAGCGGCTCGCCGGTCAGCGCACGCTCGGCGATCTCCCGGGCAGTCGGCGCGGTGTGCGGGTCGTGGTCTAGCCGGCCGTCCGCGGCGACGGCGAGGCCGTAGGGCGGCTGTCCGCCGATCCAGCGGCCGAGGTTGCGTAGGTGGGCCTTCGCCGACGCGACGCGAAGACCGATGTTCGCGGACTCGCTGCGGGCGACTTCCGACAGCAACGCGAGGACTAGGCGCGCCTGCGCGTGCGACGTGTCTAGGCCGTCCTGTACGAAGACGATCCGGCCGTCGACCTTCTCGACGTCGTCGAGGACCTGGCCGACCTGGCCCATGCCACGCCGCGAGAGGCGGTCTACTTTCCAAACGACCAGCGTCCCGACGGTGCCGGTCGTGAGGGCGGATACGGCGGCGTCAAACCCGGCGCGGTCTACCGCCTTGTAGCCGGACCGGCCCCGGTCGATGTGGACGGTGCGGACCTCTAGGCCGTTGCGCGCGGCCCAGGCGCGACAGTCGGCCTCTTGGCGCTCGATCGCGGTCTTGCCTTCGCGGTCGAGGCTGAGACGTAGGTACAGGTCGGCGAGGTGTTCATGGTGCGACACGCCGAGGACGTTAAGCGTTCGGTGAGGCGAGTTGCAAGCTTCTTCCAGGAAATCAGAAGTCCAGCAGGACGATCTTGCCGCGCAGGTCGGCCAGCTTGAGGTCCCGGCCGCCGGTATTCAGCCAGCCCCGACCGCGCAGCTCAGGGGCCCGTACTCGTGCACTCATGCCCTCAGTCTGCCGGACCGGACCGCCCGGACCGGCCGGCACCCCACGCGGGCTCGATCACACCCGAAGACGACGGCGGGGCCACGGATCACCGTGGCCCCGCCGTCGAGGAGTTGACTACTTGGCGGCTGGCTTCAGGCAGAGCACCCGATTGGCGCCCTCGCCCGGCAGCACCACGTGCGGCTGGGTCGGGTCGGCGCACTTGTCCTGGGCGTCGACCCTCGAGACGACGGTGAAGGCGCCCTGCTCGCCGCAGTCGGCGGCGACCGCGCCCCCGCCGGACTGCTTCACGCAGGAGCCCACCGCCGGGTCGAAGCCGGCCGGCTTGTCATCCCCGCCGACCTTGCCGAGCAGCGTGAGCAGGCCGAGCGGAACGGCCAGGATCAGCACCGCCGCGATCAGCACGACGGCCAGCACCCGACCGTTGCGCACCTTCGGCGTCGGCGCCTCGGTCTTCGGCTCGGCGTCCGGCTTGAACGCGTCGAAGCGACCCTGCTCCGGCTTCCCGCCCAGGCTCTGCTGCCAGGCCGGCGGCGCCTGCTGGGGCGGCGGCGGGAAGGCCGGCGGGAACCCGCCCTGGCCCTGCTCGTGCATCGTCCCCGGACCCTGACCGGGCACCGCGACGGAGGCGCGGCCACCGGCCGGCCCGCCGAACGGGTCACCCGGTCCGCCCTGGCCCGCGAACGGGTCACCGTGCCCACCCGGGCCGGGCTGGCCGCCGAAGGGAACGTGGTGTCCCGGGCCCGCGTACGGCTCGCCCGGGCCGCCGAACTGGTTGCCCGGACCGCCGTGGCCGCCGCCCGGCCCACCGAACTGGTCGCCGGGACGCTCACCGTTGTGCGGGTGCACCCCGTTGGCCGGGCGGTTGTTGGCGACCGGATCCACGAAGGACGGTACGCCGGGCGGGAACGGCGGCGGACCGGCGGGCGACGACGGCGCGGCCGGCGCCTCGGCGAAGCCCTGCGGCCCGGCCGGGCGGCCCTGCTCGTCGAAGCCGGACTGCGGACCGGGCTCGTCGAACCGCCCCTGCGGGCCGTGGTCGTCGAACCGCCCCTGCGGGCCCTGCTCGTCAAACCGCACCTGCGGGCCGTGGTCGTCGAACCGCACCTGCGGGCCGTGGTCGTCGAACCGCCCCTGCGGGCCCTGCTCGTCGAACCGGGGCCGCGAGCCCTGCTCCTCGAACCGGGGCTGGGCGCCCTGGTCGTCGAAGCGCTGGCCGCCCTGCTCCGGCTGGTCGTTCGGGCCGTTCTGCTCGGCGGCCTCCTCCGGCTCCGGGCGGCTCGGCCGGCCGTACACCCGGGGCTGCGGGGCCGGCGAGCCGGCGGGCAGCAGGGCCTGGTCGGTCGGGGGTGTCACCCGGCTGGCCAGCGGCACCGACGCGCTGGCGGAGACGGCGCCCGCCTCCGGCGAGACCCGCGGTGCGGGTACGGCCGGTCCGGCCGGCGACTGCGGCTCCTGGTGTGCCTCGGCCGCGCCCCAGCCGGGAGCGGCACCCGACTGCTCCGAGTCGTACGGCTGCGGGTCCCGACCGGCCGGCTCGGCGTGCGCCTCGGCGGCCGGGGCGAACTGCGCCGGCGGGACGTAGTCGGCGGGTGGCGCGGCGGCCAGGCTGGCCCCCGGCACCCGCTGCTCCTGCGGCGGCAGCGGTACGGCGTTGGCCGGTGAGATGCCGGGGCCCGGTGCCGGCTGGTAGACCGGCGACTCCTCGGCCCGGCCCGGCTCCCAGCCGTTGGACTGCGGCGCGGCGGATTCCGCCTCGGCGGACCGGCCCCACACCTCGCTGGCCGGCCAAGGCTCGGCGTCCGGGACGGCCGGGCGTTCGCCCCGGGCCCACTGCGGTGCGTCGTCCTGGTTGGCGTCCCACGCCGGTGGACCGTCGGGAGAGGGCACCGAGGCAGTGGCCCGGGCGGCCGCGGGCTCGGCTGGCGTCCAGCCACCCGCCTCCGGCCGGTCGTTCGGCGCCGCAGTGGCCGCGCCCCAGGCCCCGGGCTGCGCCGGCTCGCTGGCCGCGCCCCAGGCCCCGGACTGCGCCGGCTCGCCGGCGGCGGGCCGGTCCTGCTGCTGCGGCACGCCGGCCGCGCCGCTCCAGCCGCCGGCCGGACGCTGGTCGTCCGGCGCGCCCCAGGGCTGCTGCGGCTGCTCGGTGTGGCTGGCCGCCCGCCCGGCGGCCCAGCCTCCGGAGCGGTCCGGGTCGTCGTCGCGCGGCCCGGCGGAGGCGGCTTCCCAATTGCCGGCGCGGCCGGCGTCGTCCTGCTGCGGGGTGGCCCAACCGCGGGCCGGCTCCGCCTCCTCCGGCCGGGTGCCGGTGTGCCAGCCGCCCGAGTTGGCGGGATCGTCCTGCTGGTCCGGGTTGCCCGCGGCCCAGCCGCCGGAGCGGTTCGGGTCGTTCGGCGGGGACCACGGCTCGTTCGGCTGCCCGGCCGGGGCGGGGACCTGCGCGGCGGCGCGGGCGGTGGGCGGGGCGGAGGCCCAGGCGGGGGCGGCGGGCTGGCCGCCCTGCTGGCCCCAGGCCGGCTGGTCGTCCTGAGCCGGGGCGCCCCAGCCGCCCGAGCGGGCCGGGTCGTCCTGCTGCTGCGCGGCGGCCCCGACGGCCCAGCCGTCGGAGCGGTCGTCCTGGCTGGCGGGAGCGGCGTTCCAGCCGCCGGAGCTGGCGGAACCGTCCTGCTGGTGGGCCGGCGCGCCGTTCCAGCCGCCGGAGCGGGCCGGGTCGTCGTGCGGCTGGCCCGCCGGGGCGGGCACCTGGGCTGCGCCCCGGGCGCCCTGCTCGGCACCCTGGGCCCAGGCCGGCTGTTCGCCGCGGGCGGGGGGAGTCCAGGCGGGACCGTTCTGCTCGGGTGGCGTCTCCCACGCGGGCGGGGACTGCTCGCCCTGCTGGTGCGACGGGTTGCCGGCGGGCGCGGAGGCGGCGGCCCAGGCCGGGCCGGGCTGCTCCGGAGCGGCCCACGCGGGCTGGGGCGAACCGCCCCAGGCGCCGCCGGGTTCGGTCTGCTGTGGCGCCTGCGCGGTACCCCAGGAGGGGGCCGCCAGTTGGCCGCCCGACTGCGCCCACGCGGGGGCGGGGGACTGGTCGTCCTGCCCGGCCCAGGCGGGGGCCGGCTGGCTCGGCCCGCCGGCCGGCGGTGGCGGCGCCCAGCCGAGGTCGGGGGCGTTCGGGTACCCGTTGTCCTGTTGCGCCGGCTGGTCGCCGTACGGCGCCGGTCCGCCGGCGCCCGGCGACACCTCGCCCGGCTCCTGGCCGGGGCGGTGCGGGGCCTCGGACGTCATGGGTGCGCCTCCTCCATCACATGTCGGCCGCCGATGCCGATCGGGACCGTCGGCATGGTTGCCGGCGTCGCCGGCTGGTACCGGCCGTGCGGGCTCCCCGCACCGTATCCGGTGGCCGCCCGGAGGCGCCCGGGGAGCACCGGCCGTCACTCACCGTTGCCGGACGGTGTCGATCGGCTTCTATCGGCGCGATCTGCTCCGGGGCGGATGGGTGGCGACCGAGCCCCACCGTACCGGGCGGTGCGCCGAGGTGGAATCCCGGTCTCATCACCCTCAAACGCCGAAGACCCGCCCGGCGTGCCGGGCGGGTCTCCGAACTGGAGGAGGTGAGGAATGTCGTGGAGCGTCAGCTCATGTGACGCTGGGCGATGGCGAGAAGCTCCTCGCGGACCGCGGGCGAGTTGGCCGAACGCAGCGCGTGCTCGATGGCGCGGGCACGGCGGTTGGCGTCGCGGCGGCTGCGGATTCGCTCGATCATGCTCATCTGGGTTTCTCCTCCTGGCTATTCGGTTGTCAGCCCCTTGATGTCTCTATTGAAGCGCATCACGCCGCCAACTTCCATCGATTATTAGGTGAGCTGAACCACGGACCTAAGGATCGTAGGTTGCAGCGGGGCTGCGCCGACGATTTCTTCCCCCCAACGGCAACGGCCGGTGTGCCGGGCGTTAACCCGTGGCACACCGGCCGTGGCCTGGTGTCGAGGACCGTCAGGTCCAGGCGAGCAGGGCCGCCTCGGGGTCGGCCAGGAAGTCCCCGATGTCGCGGAGGAACTTCGAGCCCAGCTCACCGTCGATGATCCGGTGGTCGAAGGAGAGACCGAGGGTGGTGACCAGGCGCGGCTTGACCTTGCCCTTGTGCACCCACGGCAGCTCCCGGACCGCGCCGAAGGCCAGGATCGCCGACTCGCCCGGGGGCAGGATCGGCGTACCGGTGTCGACGCCGAAGACGCCGACGTTGGTGATCGTGAGCGTGCCCCCGGACATGTTCGCCGGCGAGGTCTTCCCCGCCTTGGCCGTCTGCACCAGGTCGGTCATCGCGTCCGCCAGCTCGCGCAGGGAGAGCCGGCCGGCGTCCTTGATGTTCGGCACGATCAGGCCGCGCTCGGTGGCCGCCGCGATGCCCAGGTTGACGTAGTCCTTGACCACGATCTCGTCGCCGGCCCAGCTCGAGTTGACCATCGGGTGGCGCTTGACCGCCAGCAGCACCGCCTTGGCGACCAGCAGCAGCGGCGAGACCCGGACGTCGCGCCATTCCCGCCGCTCGCGCAGCCGGTCCAGGGCCTTCATCGCCCGGGTCACGTCGACGGTCAGGAACTCCGTGACGTGCGGGGCGGTGAACGCCGAGCGGGACATGTTCTCGGCGGTGAGCTTGCGTACCCCCTTGACCGGGATGCGCTGCTCGCGGTCCGCGCCGAAGCTCGCGGCCGCCGTGGCCGGCGCCGCGACCGTCAGCGGCTCGGCCGCCGGGGTTGCGCTCGCCGCCTGCTGTACGTCCTCCCGGGTGATCGAGCCCAGTGGGCCCGAGCCGGTCAGCGTGGTCAGGTCGACGCCGAGGTCCTTGGCCAGCTTGCGGACCGGCGGCTTGGCCAGCACGAGGCCACCGGCCTGGCCGTTGCCGTTGCCGACCGGGGCCGGCGACACCGGCGCGGCCGGCGCGGCCGGAGCCGGCGCGGCCTGGACCGGTGCGGCCGATGCCTGGGCCGGGACGCCGCCCTTGCGCGGGCGGCGCTTCGCCGCGGTGGTGCGCGGGCCGTAGCCGACCAGGACGGCGGTACGGCCGCCCGGGGCGGGACCGCCGATGAGGCCCGGCTCGACCGCGCCCTCGGCCGGGGCCACCTCGACCGCCGCCAGGGAGGCCGCGGACGGGGTGGGCAGTGCGTCGGTCGTCGACTCCTCGATCGGGCCGGCGCTCGGGTCGGTGTCGATCGAGATGATCGGCGTACCCACCTCGACGGTGGTGCCCTCCGGGTGGAAGATCGCCCGCACCTGGCCGGCCCACTTCGCCGGGATCTCGACGGCCGCCTTGGCCGTCTCCACCTCGACGATCGGCTGGTTCAGCTCGATGACGTCGCCCACCTTGACCAGCCAGGCGAGGATCTCGCCCTCGGTCAGGCCCTCACCCAGGTCGGGGAGGTTGAACTCCTTGATCCGTGACATGTCGCTCACCAGCCGAAGGTGCGGTCGACGGCGTCGAGCACCCGGTCGAGGTCGGGCAGGTACTCCTCCTCCACCCGGCTGGCCGGGTAGGGGGTGTCGAAGCCGGTGACGCGCAGCACCGGGGACTCCAGGGAGTAGAAGCACTCCTCGGTGATCCGGGCGGCGATCTCCGAACCCAGGCCCAGGTTGCCCGGGGCCTCGTGGACGACCACGCAGCGGCCGGTGCGCTTCACCGACTCGTACGCGGCGGTCAGGTCCAGCGGGGAGAGCGTGCGCAGGTCGATGACCTCCAGCTCCCGGCCGTCCTCGGCGGCGGCGGTCGCCGCGTCCAGGCAGGTCCGCACCATCGGGCCGTACGCCAGCACGGTGGCGTCGGTGCCGGCGCGGGCGACCCGGGCCGAGTGCAGCGGGTACGCCGCGTCCAGCGGGGCGTCCAGGTCGACCTGGCCCTTCTCCCAGTAGCGCCGCTTGGGCTCCAGGAAGACGATCGGGTCGTCCGAGGCGATGGCCTGCTGGATCATCGAGTACGCGTCCTGCGGGTTGGCGCAGGTCACGACCTTCAGGCCGGCGGTGTGCGCGAAGTACGCCTCGGGCGACTCCGAGTGGTGCTCGACCGCGCCGATGCCGCCGCCGTAGGGGATCCGGATGACCATCGGGATCCGGACCTTGCCCTGCGAGCGGTAGTGCATCTTCGCCACCTGCGACACGATCTGGTCGTACGCCGGGTAGACGAAGCCGTCGAACTGGATCTCGCAGACCGGGCGGAAGCCGCGGATGGCCAGGCCGACCGCGGTGCCGATGATGCCGGACTCGGCCAGTGGGGTGTCGATCACCCGCTGGTCGCCGAAGTCCTTCTGGAGCCCGTCGGTGATCCGGAAGACGCCGCCGAGCTTGCCGACGTCCTCGCCCATGATGACGACCTTGGGGTCGTTCTCCAGGGCCCTGCGCAGACCGGTGTTGAGAGCCTTGCCGAGGGTGAGCGTCTCCGTGGCCATCAGTGGGCGCTCCCCTCGAACGACTCCATGTACTTGCTGAACTGCGCCCGCTGCTCGTCGAGCTCGGGGGACCCGTTGGGGTAGACGTGGTCGAACATCGTCACCGGCTCCGGGTTCGGCATGGCGAGCACCCGCTCGCGCAGGTGCACCGACTCGGTGCGGGCCTGCTCGTCGACCGAGGCGAAGAACGACTCGTCGGCGATCTGCTGCTTGGTCAGGAACGCCTTCATCCGGGCGATCGGGTCCTTGGCCTGCCAGGCCTCGACCTCGCTGGCGATCCGGTACCGGGTCGGGTCGTCGGAGGTGGTGTGCGCCCCCATCCGGTAGGTGTACGCCTCGATCAGGCTGGGGCCCTGGCCGAGCCGCGCGTTGTCCAGCGCGTGCCGGGTCACCGCGTACGACGCGAGCACGTCGTTGCCGTCCACCCGCACGCCGGGGAAGCCGAAGCCGCCCGCCCGCTGGTACAGCGGGACGCGGGTCTGCCGCTCCAGCGGCTCCGAGATGGCGTACTGGTTGTTCTGGCAGAAGAACACCAGCGGGGCGTTGAAGACGCTGGCCCAGACGAACGCCTCGTTGACGTCGCCCTGGCTGGTGGCGCCGTCGCCGAAGTAGGCGATCACCGCCTCGCCGTCCTCGGTGCCGGTCTTGCCGTCCATGTGGACACCCATGGCGTACCCGGTCGCGTGCAGGGTCTGCGCCCCGATGACGATCGTGTACATGTTGAACTTGAACTCGTTGGGGTCCCAGCCGCCCTGGTCGACGCCGCGGAACAGGCCGAGCGGCATGATCGGGTCGATGCCCCGGCAGTAGAGTACGCCGTGCTCCCGGTACGTCGGGAAGGCCATGTCCTGGGTGCGCAGCGCGCGGCCGGAGCCGACCTGCGCCGCCTCCTGGCCGAGCAGGCTGGCCCAGAGGCCCAGCTCGCCCTGCCGCTGGAGCGCGGTCGCCTCGGCGTCGAGCTTGCGGACCAGCACGAGGTCGCGGTACAGCCCGCGGTACTCCTCGTCGGTGAAGTCGGCGCGGTACTCGGTCCCGTCCGGGCCGATCGCGCTCTCGATCCGCTCGCCCTCGGGCGTCAGCAGTTGTACGAGTTCCGGTTCGCCCGCCGTGGCGGCTCGCTTGGTACGGGGTGCGGCCCGCCGGCCGCGGGTGGTGACCCCGGGGTCGCCCTTTGCCATCCGTCTCTCCCTGTCGTGTCTGCGTCGGCGCCGGGGGGTGACCCGTGCCGCGCAACTCGTGCGCCGCCCGGCTGGTGCCGAGCTGGTCCCTGGCGGCCGCGCCTAGCCCCGGTGAGGGTTGCCGCGCGGCGTTGATCCGGGTTCATGTGGCGAACCCGGTTCGGGAGCGCCGGCGCCGTACCGCACCAGCCGCGGGGTGCGCGGAGGTGGCGGCTGCGTTGCCGTCGTGCCTGAATGATTGCAGAGGAGGTGAGCGGGCCCACAGTATGGCCCTCCGGACCTGCGGCGTTCCGTCTGCTACGCGACGTATTGACATGTTTGTCGCTCGGTTGTCCGGTCGGGACGGACAAATTGTGTGTCGACACGCTGTTGCGGCTGGTGAACTGAGCGTCACTGGGCGAAGCTGCCTGATGTCCGGTGAGCGTTAAGCGGTGTTTGTCTGTTTGCTTCGACACCCGCGCCGCCGACCGTCCCGCCGATGTCGACGACGAGGAGAGTGCCGGTGTCTGAGCCAGCCGAGGGTCCCGGAACTCCGCTCCTCGGCCGTCACCGGGTGGCCCCCGGCGTCGGCTACCGGCCGGTGGTCGGCGCGCACCGCGCCCCCGGCCTGGGCGGCCCGAGCCGGGGCTACCTCTTCACCGTCGCCCTGCTCGCGGGGACCGCGTCCATGCCGATCCTGACCGCGATTAGCGCCGGTTCGGCCACCGTCGGCAACACCGCGCTGCCCGACACCAGCACACCGTTCATCCCGACGCCCTCGGTCGGCCCGGTGGTGATCCCGCCGCCCGCCACCGGCCAGCCGGCGGTGACCACGCCGCCCCGTACGCCGTCGGTCGGTCCGACGGCCACCAGCGCGCTGCCGCGGCCGGTCCCGCCCCTGCTGCCGGCCGCCCCGGCGCTGCGTCCCGCCGGGGATTCCGGCTCGGCGCGCCGGTCGCGCCCCGCGCCGCCCCCGCCCGGGCCCACTCCGGGACCGACGCGGACCACGCCGACGAACCCACCGCGTTCCTCGCCGGTCCCCTCGCCGACGCCCTCCGATCCGCCGTCGCCGCTGCCGTCACCGAGCCCCACGGCAGCACCGACCGCCACCTTCTCGGTGCCGGCACCCGACCCCTCGCCCACCGCCGTGCCCACGTCGCCGGACGATTCCCCGGCGCCGACCGCCACCGGCACACCGGACGAGCCCGGGCCGACCCCGACTGCGACCACCTGGCCTTCGCCGACCGGTCCGGCCGGCCCGACGCCGGCCGCGGGCGGCCCGATGCGTGCCCTGGGCGCTCCGGTCGACGCCCGGGCTGCCCGGGCCGACCGCGACCGGTCGCGGCTGGACGGTGGTTCCGGGGTCACCCGGCCCGCCCCGGTGCCGTCGCCACGGCTCGGGCCGCCCGCCGCGCCGGCCGTCGTGCCCAGCCCGTCCCCGCAGTGCCCGGCACAACCCGTGCCGACCACGTCGGCCTAGGCGGGCGGGGTCACCGCGGGGCGGGGAGGGCGGGGTCAGGCCGGGTCGTCGGTGAGGCGGTGACGGTTGGCTTCGATCCAGGCGTTCAAAGCGGCCGGGTCGTCCGGGTCCACGCCGTCGGCCATCAGCTGGGCGACGGCGGCGGTGGCGGGGCTGCGCCGCTCGCCGGTGCTGTAGAGCCGGGCGAACTCCGGCACCATCTCCTCGATCGCCTCGTCCGTCCGGCGGGCCGCCGCCGCCGGCAGTCCCCGCTGCCGGGCCGCGTACGCCGCCCAGCCGCGGAGCACCCGGGGCAGCATGGCGGCGTCGTCCATGTCGAGCACGGCGCGCCGATGCACCCAGTCGAGCAGGAACAGCTCGGCCACCGTCGGGCTCCACCGCATCGGGTCGGCGTCCGGGAAGCTCTGCGCGTGGTCGAGCAGCAGGCCCAGGCAGAAGTGCAGCGACGCCAGCTCGGCGTCGGCGACCGCGTCCAGGCCGAACCGGGCGGCCTCCGGCGCGCCGAGGAAGCCCCGGATCAGCCGGGTCCGCTCGGCCTCGGTGAGCGGCGGGACGGCGGCGGGATCGGTCGCCCGGGCCGGGGCGGGCAGCACGGCCAGCCGCGCGCCGACCAGGGCGCGATCGGTGGCGAGCGAACCGGCCGCCGGCAGCTCCTCGAGGTCGTCGGTGACCGCCAGGTGGCGGGCCACCTCGCCGCGCATCCGGGCCGGCTCCTCGGTGCGGAACCAGGTCAGCTCGTCCTCGGTGCACATCTGCCGGACGTGTTCGAGGATCCGTTCGGCGGGGCCGCCGACGAAGACGTCCTTGGTGATGCCGATGTTGTGGTCGACCAGGGCCACCAGGGCGTGCTCCGGGCCGCCCTCGGCCTCGTCGTAGGCGTAGGTGGCGAGGTAGGAGGTCTGGTCGCCGTACACGTCGCCGTAGGACCAGACCCCGGTGACGTGCACCCGGCCGAGCTGGCCCGACCAGGCCGGCGCCAGCGCGCCGGGACGGATCCGGCCGGCGCCGTCGGCGTCCGGCACCAGGGCGGCGAAGACGGCGCGGATGGTGGTGGCGGCGGCGCTGCGGCGGCGCGCGGTGGCGGCGAGGAAACCGGTCACGAATTCCCGGACGGCGATCTCCCGGTCGGTCTCCGCGACGGCGTAGACGCTGCCCAGCAGCGCGGCGCCGAGCATCTCCGCGTCGAGGGCGCAGTCGAGCCTCGTCACGTCGCGGGCGGCGTGCAGCACCGCCTCGTAGGGGGTCTGTGGCGTGGCCATGCACCGACCCTACGCCGCCGGCCCGGCCGGGACACCTGCCAGCACGCCCGGCCTTCCGGCGACCGCGGGCCGGATCGGCGGTCGCCGTTCAGCGGCGGTCGGCCTTCAGCGGCGGGCGGCCTCGCCGAGCGCCTCGCGGGCCTGCGCGTACCGGCCCAGCACGGCCCGCACCGGTACCAGCACGTACTCCTCGCCGACGGTGCCCACCGAGATGGTGAGGCGCTTCTCCGCCCGCTGCCGGGCCCGCCGCGCGGCCCACCGGACCACCGGCCTGGTCAGCGCCGCGACCAGCAGCCCGGCGAGCAGGCCGCCGAGCAGCAGCACGGTCGGCAGCGGAGCCTCACCCACCCGCGGGTACTCCAGCGCCGGCAGGCCGAGCGCCCGCAGGCCGTAACCGAGCAGGAGCCAGCCGAGCCCGCCCAGCGCGGCGATGGTGACCAGCCACTGGAGGGCGCCGACCACCCGCCACCAGGCAGGCCGTCGGTCCATCCCCAGGTCGGTCGCGGCCACCGCGCGGTCCAGCGCGTCCGGCAGGTCGCCGAGCCGGGACCGGGCCGCGGCGGTCACCGCGGTCGGCCAGGGCGCCGGCAGGTCGGCGCCGGAGCGGTCACCCACCGCGCGGATGGCCAGGTTGAGCGCCGAGCGCTGCGCGGCGGTCGGATCGGGTACGGAGGTCGCCGCGACCAGGCTCTCGGCCGGCGCGTGGGCGTCCCCGCCCGGCAGGTGCAACCGGCGCAGCGGGTCCGGCCGCAGCTTGCGCCACCCCTTGACCAGCGGCCAGCCGGTCGTCCCGCCCGCCCGGTGCCGGTACGCGCCCTCGACCGCCTCGGCCACCGATGGCACCCCGGCCGCCCCGGCCAGTGCCCGGGTGAGCTCCCGCGCCGACCCGTCGTCCGGCCCGGTGCCCGCCGGTTCGACCTCGACCAGCGGTTCCAGCTCGGCCACCACGGCGTCCACGTCGCCGGCCAGCCGCCGCAGCGCCGCCTGCCGCTCGGCGACCGTACGCTCCAGCGCCCGGCGCAGCCCGTCCAGCCCGGCCGGGTCGACGGCGACGGTGGACAGCAGCGGCACCCCCTCCAGCCCGTCGGCGTCGAGCAGCCGGCGCAGGTCGTCCAGGACCCGGGGCAGCTCGGCCGGGGGCAGCCGGTCGGCCTGGTTGAGCACGACCACCGTGACGTCGCGGTGCCGGTGGAACTCGCGCAGGTAGCTGGTGTGGATCACGCGGTCCGCGTACTTCTGCGGGTCGACCACCCAGACCACCAGGTCGACCAGGCCGAGCAGCCGGTCCACCTCCAGCCGGTGGCTGCGCTGCACCGAGTCGAAGTCGGGCAGGTCGAGCAGGACCAGGCCGTGCAGGCTGGTCTCGTCATCGCCGTCGAGCGCGCTCTCCCGGACGAACCGGTGCCGGGGCAGCACGCCGATCCAGTCGAGCAGCCGGCTGGCGCCGCCCAGCGGCCCCCAGACGCAGGCGTGCGCCACCCCGGTGGTGGGCCGACGGACCCCGACCGGCGACAGGTCCAACCGGGCGAGGGCGTTGAACAGGCTGGACTTGCCGCTGCCGGTGGCCCCGGCCAGCGCCACCACGGTGTGATCGCCGGAGAGGGCGAGCCGGGTCCCGGCCCGCTCCACGACGGTGTGCGCGGCGACCAGCCGGGCGTCCGGCACCTGGCCGTCGACCGCGCGCAGGAAGCGCCGTACGGCCTCCAGCCGCTCGACCAGCAGCTCCGGATCGACCCGCTGGTCACCGCGAAGGGCCTCCCGCACCCGACCGACGATGTTCGTCATCTGCGCCAACCTCTGCTCGCGACGGCGGGGCTCGCGAGCTCACTCCGCGCGCTCACCCGACCCCACCCGTCCCGGTCGGGGGCAGCGCCGGGCCGTCGCTGCGGGACAGGCCGCTGCGGTGCCGGGCCATCTCCACCTCGGCGGCGACGCCGCGCAGGGCGGTGCCGGTCTCGGTGGCCGGGCGGGCCGCCGCCGTCCGGTCGAGGAAACGGGCGGCCTCCTCATCGAGCAGCGCGCCGACCCGGTCGAGCAGGTCCACCCGGGCCTTGTTGGCCAGGTTGCGCACCGCCTGGTCCCCGAAGATCGCCTGGAGTACGGCCTGCGCGGCGACCGTGGTGCCGGCGCCGGTGGCCACCTCCAGCCCGGTCGGGATGAAGGCGGTCGAGGCGAAGACCGCGATCATCACGGCCAGCCCGGTGGCGTTCACCGCGTACGCCGCGGTGCGGGCCACGAAGCGGCGGTCGCCACCCTCCTCGCGGACCAGGTCCAGCACCCCGCGCTGCCAGTCGCGGACCAGCCGCTCGGCGCGTTCGGCCAGGTCGTCCGAGGCGTGGGCGAGCGGCGGGTCGAGCAGGGCCGCCCCCGCCGGATGCGCCTTCCACCCGGTGTACGCGTTCTCCGCCGCCTCCGAGGCGACCCCGCGCAGCAGGGTCACCAGCTGCGACTCGATGGCGTTGCGCAGCTCGGCGGCGGGTGCCGGCCGCCCGGTCATCGCCGCGACCAACCGGTCCCGGAACCGACCGATCCGCGCCTCCAGGGTGCGGAAGAACTCGCCGGTGCCGACGAACTCCTGCCAGCGGGCCAGCACCTCGCCCCGGAGCAGCCGGCCGTCGGAGAGCCCCTGCTCGACGGTCCGCTGTGCCCCCCGGTACGCGGCCCGGACCCGCTCGTCCAGCGCGTCGGCGGCGGCGACCTGCTCGTCGGCGGCGTCGGCCAGCCCGTCGACCGCCGGGTGCAGCGCGGCCAGCGCCCCGTCCAGCGTCTGCCGGACCACGGCGGACCGCGCGTCGGCGTCCGCGGCGAGCCGGGAGAACCAGGCACTCAGCGGGGCGGTGACCTTGTCGGGGAGCAGGCCCTGGCCGTCGACCCAGGTCTCCGGCAGCACGAAGAGCGGCGCGGCGCCGAGATCCTGGGCGGCGAGCATTTCGGACAGGTGGGTGGCGATCTCGTCGGCGGCCTCCGGGGGGACCCGGTCGAGCACCATGGCGATCACCGCGCCGCGGGCCCGGGCGCTGCGCAGCAGCTCCCAGGGGACGGCGTCGGCGTACCGGGCGGCGGTGGTGACGAAGAGCCAGAGGTCGGCGGCGGCCAGCAGTTGGCCGGCGAGGGCCCGGTTGGCGTCGACCACCGAGTCGATGTCGGGGGCGTCGAGGAAGGCCAGGCCGGCGGGGAGTGCCGGGGCGGTGACCAGGTGCAGGGTGCCCGGGTTCTCGCTCGGCTCGTTGGTGCGGGTCAGGCCGGGCAGCAACTCGCCCTGGCGGAACCAGGCCGCGTCGGCCGGGTTGCACACCAGTACGGGGGAGCGGGTGGTGGGGCGGAGCACCCCGGCGGCGCTGACCCGGGCCTGGACCAGGCTGTTGACCAGGGTCGACTTGCCGGCCCCGGTGGAGCCGCCGACCACCACCAGCAGCGGCGCGTCGAGCCGGGCCAGCCGGGGCAGCAGGTAGTCGTCAAGCTGGTCGGCGAGGCCGGCGGCGGCCTGGCGGGCCGGCTCGGCCGAGGGCAGGGTCAGCGGAAATCGGGCCGCACCGATCGCGGCCCGCAGGCCGGCGAGCGCGGCGGGCAGGCCGTCCCCGGTGGTGCCGGACGGAGCCTCCCCGGCGTCCGGCGGGCCGGTGCGGGCTGCGACGGCGGGCGCGCCGGAATGGGTGGCGGGATCGCCATGCGTCGTCACCGCTAAAGCGTGCCCGACCGATGCAAGGGAAGACAACCGGACGGTAATAACGGTCGGGTTGCGTCGGGTCGACTCAACCTCGACTTGCGGTTTCCGGCGGGCGTGGCAGTATTGAGTCAAGTTCACTCAACTTGTGGTGGGATCGCTGACGGCGACGCCCGCCGGAACCCTGCGGGCGGTGCCCGTCACCTGCTCGACGTTACGAAGCGAGGAAGCGAACATGGCACGTGCGGTCGGCATCGACCTCGGCACGACGAACTCCTGCGTCAGCGTTCTCGAGGGCGGTGAGCCCACCGTCATCGCCAACGCTGAAGGCTCGCGGACGACCCCCTCTATCGTCGCGTTCGCCCGCAACGGCGAGGTGCTCGTCGGTGAGGTCGCCAAGCGCCAGGCGGTCACCAACCCGGACCGGACCATCCGGTCGGTCAAGCGGGAGATCGGCACCAACTGGACCGTCGACATCGACGGCAAGAAGTACACCCCGCAGGAGATCTCGGCCCGGACGCTGATGAAGCTCAAGCGGGACGCCGAGGCGTACCTGGGCGAGCAGATCACCGACGCGGTGATCACCGTCCCGGCCTACTTCAACGACGGCCAGCGCCAGGCCACCAAGGAGGCTGGTGAGATCGCCGGCTTCAACGTGCTGCGGATCGTCAACGAGCCGACCGCGGCCGCCCTGGCGTACGGGCTGGACAAGGGCTCCAAGGAGCAGACCGTCCTGGTCTTCGACCTGGGCGGCGGCACCTTCGACGTCTCCCTGCTGGAGCTCGCCGAGGGCGTCATCGAGGTCAAGTCGACCAGCGGTGACAACCACCTCGGTGGCGACGACTGGGACCAGCGGATCATCGACCACCTGGTGAAGACCTTCCGGGGCGAGCACGGCATCGACCTGGCCCAGGACAAGATGGCGCTCCAGCGGCTCCGCGAGGCGGCTGAGAAGGCCAAGATCGAGCTGTCCGCCGCCACCACCACCAACATCAACCTGCCGTACATCACCGCCGGTTCCGCCGGCCCGCTGCACCTCGACGTGACGCTCAGCCGGGCCGAGTTCCAGCGGATGACGCAGGACCTGCTGGACCGCTGCAAGGGCCCGTTCGAGCAGGCCGTGAAGGACGCCGGGATCAAGGTCGCCGACGTCGACCACGTGATCCTCGTCGGCGGTTCGACCCGGATGCCGGCCGTGACCGACCTGGTCAAGCAGCTCACCGGCCGTGACCCGAACAAGGGCGTCAACCCGGACGAGGTCGTCGCCGTCGGCGCCGCCCTGCAGGCCGGCGTGCTCAAGGGCGAGGTCAAGGACGTCCTGCTGCTCGACGTGACCCCGCTGAGCCTGGGCATCGAGACCAAGGGCGGCATCTTCACCAAGCTGATCGAGCGCAACACCACCATCCCGACCAAGCGCTCCGAGGTCTTCACCACGGCGGACGACAACCAGCCGTCGGTGCTGATCCAGGTCTTCCAGGGCGAGCGGGAGATCGCGGCCTACAACAAGAAGCTCGGCACCTTCGAGCTGACCGGCCTCCCGCCGGCGCCGCGCGGCGTGCCCCAGATCGAGGTCACGTTCGACATCGACGCCAACGGCATCGTGAACGTGCACGCCAAGGACCTGGGCACCGGCAAGGAGCAGAAGATGACGATCACCGGCGGCTCCTCGCTGCCGAAGGACGACATCGAGCGGATGCGCCGGGACGCCGAGGAGCACGCCGACGACGACAAGCGTCGCCGGGAGGAGGCGGAGACCCGCAACGTCGCCGAGGCGCTCCAGTGGCAGACCGAGAAGTTCCTGGCCGAGAGCGGCGACAAGCTGCCCAGCGAGAACCGGGAGCAGCTCAACGAGGCCCTCGGCGAGCTGCGCGGCGCGCTCGGCGGCCAGGACATCGAGAAGATCAAGGCGGCCCACGAGCGGCTCGCGCAGGTCTCCCAGCAGGCCGGTTCGCTGCTCTACTCGCAGCAGGCCGAGCAGGGCGAGCAGCCCGGCGCGGCCGGTGCGGGCGCGGGTGCGACCGGTGGCGCGCAGGCCGGTGGCGCCGACGACGTGGTCGACGCGGAGATCGTGGACGAGGACGGCAAGAAGTGACCTGCCGCTTCGGACACGTACCCACGGCAGAGGGATGAGGTAGCCGCATGACGGAGAAGCCACGAGCCGCCGACCCGGGCGCCACCGGGTCGGCGCCGGGTGGCTCCGCGACCGCCGGGCAGGCCGCCGGCGAGGAGCCGCGGGTCGTCATCCGTGACAAGCGCAAGATCGGTAAGGCCGGGGAGCCGGCCGCTGCCGACGCCGCCGCCGACGCTCCGGCCGAGGGGCTGGTCGAGGAGGCCGAGGTCGTCGTCGACGAGATCGAGGTCGAGGCCGCGGTCGCCGGTCCGCCGGTGGTCGACGCTCCGGCTCAGCCGACCGACGAGGCGGTCGCGCCGGCCGGGCCGCTCGGCGCCGAGCTGGAGTCGCTCCGCGCCGAGCTGGACGAGCGGACCCGGGACCTGCAGCGGGTGTCGGCGGAGTACGCCAACTACCGCAAGCGGGTGGACCGGGACCGCAGCCTGGTCCAGGAGCAGGCGACCGGCTCGGTGCTGGCCGCGCTGCTGCCGATCCTCGACGACCTCGACCGGGCCCGCGAGCACGGCGACCTGGTGGGCCCGTTCGGCACGGTGGCCGAGCAGCTCACCACGGCGCTGGGCAAGTTCGGCCTGACCGCGTTCGGCGAGCAGGGCGACCCGTTCGACCCGACCCGGCACGAGGCGGTGGCGCACCAGACCTCCGCCGACGTGACCGAACCGACCTGCGTGCAGGTCATGCGCCGGGGTTACCAGCTCGGCGAGCGGCTGCTGCGGCCCGCACTGGTCGCGGTGGCCGACCCGGAGTAGTGCCGACCCGTGTCGTCCCGCCCGTCCGCGAAGGGCGGGCGGGACGACCGGGATACGTCCCGTGGAAGGGGGTGGACCGGTGAGTTCCAAGGACTGGCTCGAGAAGGACTACTACGCCGTGCTGGGCGTGGAGAAGTCCGCCTCCTCGGACGAGATCAAGAAGTCGTACCGGAAGCTGGCCCGGGAATCGCATCCGGACCACAACCCCGGTGACCCGAAGGCCGAGGAGCGGTTCAAGACCGTCTCCGAGGCGTACGCGGTGCTCGGGGACGAGAAGAAGCGCCGCGAGTACGACGAGATGCGTTCCCTCTTCGGCTCGGGCGCGTTCCGCCGCAACGCCCGCGGTGGCGGGCAGCCCGGCGGGATGCCGTTCGACGTCTCCGACCTGTTCGGTGGCGCCACCGGCGGTGCCGGTGCCGACACCCGGTTCGGCGGCGGTGGTTTCACCGACCTGTTCAGCACGATCTTCTCCGGCGGCGGCGGCGGCGGTGCCGGCGGACCGGCCCGGCCCCGGGGCCCGGCGCGCGGTCGGGACGTGGAGACCGAGGTCGCGCTGGACTTCGAGGACGCGGTGCGCGGCGTCACGCTGCCGCTGTCGCTGCGGGCGCCCGGCGTCTGCGACACCTGCCACGGCAACGGCGCGAAGCCCGGCACCCACCCGGTGGCCTGCCCGGTCTGCCACGGCGCCGGGGTGACCACCCGCAACCAGGGGTCGTTCAGCTTCTCCGAGCCGTGCCGCAACTGTCAGGGCGTGGGCACGATCGTCGAGGAGAAGTGCCCGGAGTGCCACGGCACCGGTGGGGTCACCAAGACCCGCACCCTCAACGTCCGCTTCCCGGCCGGGGTGGCGGACGGCCAGCGGATCCGGCTGACGGGTCGGGGCGAGCCCGGCGAGCGGGGCGGTCCCGCGGGCGACCTCTTCGTCCAGGTGAAGGTCCGCCCGGACGAGCTGTTCGGCCGCGCCGGGGACGACCTGACCCTGACCGTGCCGATCACGTTTCCGGAGGCGGTGCTCGGCACCGACCTGCGGGTGCCCACCCTGGACGGCACGGTGACCCTGCGGGTGCCGCCGGGTACGCCGAGCGGCCGGGTGCTGCGGGCCCGGGGCAAGGGCGTGGTGCGCAAGGACGGCCGGGCCGGTGACCTGCTGGTCACCCTCGACGTGCTGGTGCCGGCGAGGCTGTCGGACGAGGCGCGGGCGGCGCTGGAGTCGTTCGCGGAGCAGACGCCGCCCGCCGCCCGGGAACATCTCGACGCGCGGGTGCGTCGGTTCAGTTGATCCGGTGAGTGCTGCGGAGGTGAGCGGGGATGTCGGAGGGGTACGTCGGCTCGGGTGACCCTGCCTACGAGGCCAAGGTACTGATGATCTCGGTGGCGGCGCGGATGGCGGGGATGCACCCGCAGACCCTGCGCCAGTACGACCGGCTGGGCCTGGTGCAGCCGGGCCGGGCCGCGGGCGGCGGCCGCCGGTACAGCGTCCGGGACGTGGTGCTGCTCCGCGAGGTGCAGCGGCTGAGCCAGGACGACGGGATCAACCTGGCCGGGGTCAAGCGGATCATCGGCCTGGAGCGGCTGCTGGAGCAGGCGCAGCAGCGCGTGGCCCGGCTGGAGGCGGAGCTGGACGCCGCGTACCGGCGGATCGCCGAGCTGGAGGCGCTGGCCACCTTCCCGGGCCGGGATCTCGTGCCCACCAACCGCACCTCGACGGCGCTGGTGGTGTGGCGGCCCCGCCGCAACCCGGAGCGCTGACCGCCGTCCGGTCCTCCCCTCCTGCTGGTCCCCGCCGGCCCGCCCCGCGTTCGGAGAAATCCGGCGCGGGTCGGGCCGGTTCCGTTAGCCTGGGAATCAGGTCCAACCAGCTCAATCCGGACTCCGAGTTGGCAGGGGGAGCCATGGCGGAATCGGCGAAGAAGGTGGCCGAGCAGACGGAGGACCGGCTCGAGAAGGTGGCCCAGCACGTACGGCAGCGGTTCGACCAGGTCACCAAGGGCAGGCTCACCGACAAGATCAGAAGTGGCGGCTTCGCCGACCAGGTCGACCACGGCATCGACCAGGGGCGGGCCGACGCGAGAGGCCGGAAGCAGGGCGGATCGGAACGCTGACGATCCGCCGACGTGCGGGCCGGGACCCACGGGGGGCCCCGGCCCGTTCGCCGTGGCTCAGCCGATGCGGCGGTTCTCCCGTACCAGGCCGCCTTCGCACCAGTCCCGGTAGACGAAGAGGTCCGGCCGGGCCAGCAGTACCCGGCTGTTGTGCGCCCAGTTGCGCATCGGCTCGTCGCCGGCCCGTTCGGCCTGCTCGACGAGCTTGCGGAAGCGGCGCTTCGGGTGCGCCCGGAAGTTCGTCCGGATGCCGTCGGCGGCGTAGATGTAGAGGCAGTGCAGGGCGAACCGCCGGGCCGGGCAGGCCGGGTCCATCGCGAGCTCGAAGAGGGTGGTCACCAGGTGGTCACCGGCGACCAGCAGGTCCCAGTCCGGGGGCATGGAGGCCAGCGGCACCGAATCCGGCTGGTAAGCCCACGCGCGCAGTTCCGCCGCCGACGGATCGACGGGGTTGGCAAAGCCGTGGAACGTCGACTCCTGCACGCTCACCGGCCAACCTTCCGCTTACGCTCGCGGGCACGGGGCGCCCGCGGACCCTGGCTGCTGGGGCGACACGGTAACGCGGTTGCGCGCGGCGGCGGAAGACCTGTCCGGGACCAATTCGGCAACCGTTGGCTGGGCCGTATCCACCGTATGGCCGACCCGGCCCGGAGCGCATCGACCCACGTCAGTCGGGCGCCGGCACCGGTTCCGGCCGGCGGACCGCGCCGCGGCGGCGCAGCCAGCGCTTGAACCACGGGAAATCGGGCAGCCGGGCCAGCATCGGCCCGGTCACCACGGTGATCAGCACGTACGCCGTGGCGAGCGCCGCCAGCCGGGGCTCGACGGGTTGGGCGGCGGCCACCGCCAGTCCGGCGATGACGATGGAGAACTCGCCCCGCGGGGTGAGCGCGAAGCCGGCCCGCCAGCGACCGGGCTCGGCGATCCCGGCCCGGCGGGCGGCCAGGTAGCCGGTGAGCAGCTTGGTCCCCATGGTGACCACGGCCAGCCCCAGCGCCGGCAGCAGCACCGGCGGCATGTCCAGCGGGTCGGTGACCAGCCCGAAGAAGACGAAGAAGACCGCGGCGAAGAGGTCGCGCAACGGGGAGAGCAGCTGGGTGGCGTGGTGCGCCACCGGCCCGGAAAGCGCAATGCCGACCAGGAACGCGCCGACCGCGGCGGAGGCCTGGAGCTTGGCCGCCACGCCGGCGACCAGCAGGGTCAGCCCGAGCACCCCGAGCAGCAGCGCCTCCGGGTCCTTGGCGGAGAGCGCCGCCGAGATCAGGTGGCCGTACCGGATCGCGACGGCCAGCACGGCCACCACGGTGAGCACCGCGACGGCCAGCGCCACCCCGCCCTGGACCAGGCTGACCCCGGCGAGCAGCGCGGTGACCAGCGGCAGGTAGAGGGCCATCGCGAGGTCCTCGATCACCAGCACGGAGAGGATCACCGGGGTCTCCCGGTTACCGACCCGGCCCAGGTCGCCGAGGACCTTGGCGATCACCCCGGACGAGGAGACCCAGGTGACGCCCGCCAGCACCACGGCGGCCACCCAGCCCCAGCCGAGCAGCAGCGCGAAGGCAAAGCCGGGCAGCGCGTTGAGCACCGCGTCGATCAGGCCGGCGGGGGCCGCGGAGCGGAGGTTGCCGACCAGCTCGTTGGCGCTGTATTCCAGGCCGAGCATGACCAGCAGCAGGATCACGCCGATCTCCGCGCCGACGGCGAAGAACTCCTCGCTGGCGTTCAGCGGCAGCAGGCCGCCGTGGCCGAAGGCGAGGCCGGCGAGCAGGTAGAGGGGGATCGGGGAGAGGCCGACCCGGCGGCTGAGCCGCCCGAGCAGGCCGAGCAGGAGCAGCAGCGCACCGACCTCGACGAGCAGAGTGGTGGTTTCGTGCATCCGCCTCAGCCGTCCGGGTCACTGTCGGCGAGGATGGCGGTCACCCCGTCGAGACCCTGCCGGGTGCCGACCACGACCACCACGTCACCGGCCGCGAAGCGGAAGGTGGGATCGGGCGAGACGTTGACCTCGCCCTGGCGCAGTACCGCCACGATCGAGGCGCCGGTGCGGGTGCGCGCCCTGGTGTCGGCCAGCCGCTTGTTGACGTACTTCGAGCCGGCCGGGATGGCGATCTGCTCGGTGAGCAGCCCGGCGGCCTGCTCGCGCAGCCCGGAGAGCTGGCCCAGCATCAGTGACGCGCCGAGGATGTCGGCGAGCGCCTCCGCCTCGTCGTCGGTGAGCGGGATGTCGGCCTGGCAGGCGTCCGGATCGTCCGGGTCGTACAGGACGAGGTCGCGACGGCCGTTGCGGTGGGAGACCACCCCCAGCCGGCGGCCCGATTCCGTCACCAGGTCGTGACGTACGCCGATCCCCGGTAGGGCAGTCTGTTCGACACGTACTCGCACCCCAGCGAGGCTACCCTGCGTCGGAGGCCGGATGAGCCCGGGAAGATCTGCTCCGCTGGTCGCGCTTCTCGTGCTGTTCGCGGCGGCGGCCTGCACGATCGTCGACGCCGGGCAGCCGTCACCGGACCCGTTCTTCCCGACGGCCCCGCCGCGGACGGCCGACGCGGTCGAGGTTCGCCGCGTCCAGCTCGCCGTCGCGAACGGGTACGACCGGCCGTACGTCGAGTTCGGCGATGCCGACCACGGGTACGCCCTCTTCGCCTCCTGTGGAGGGCAGCCGCCCGCGTCGGACTGCCCGGCGCTGCTCTTCGCCACCGCGAACGGCGGGCGGTCCTGGCACCGGATCTCTCATCCCCGGCCGATGGCGAGGGGGCAGCGGCTCGAAGTCACGGTGGACGTGCCGGTCCTCTTCGTGCCGGAGGACGGCAGGTACTTCTCCCTGGACGATGGGAGCAGCTTCCAGCACGAGCGCGGCGCGACCCTGCCCCCGGTAGTACGGGCGCTGCGCAGCCAGGTCCAGGTCGACGACCGCATCGGCCGGCTCGTCAGGTGGCACGGGGGTGTCTGGCGGCCGCTGGCGGTCCAGCCGCCCCTGTCCCGTCCGCAGAGCGTGTACGGCAGCGACGGGCTGGTGGTGGCGGCCTCCGTCGCCAACGGGCGACCGGTGCTCGCCGTCTCGTTCGACGCGGGCGCCCACTGGCGCCGGCCCCGGGTGGCGACCCCGGACGGGGAGATTGTGGGGATCCGGGTGGCGCCGTCGGTGCGCGGCGATGTCTGGCTGATCGGTGAGCGGCGGGATCCGGACCGATTCCCCGCCCTCTGGCACTACGACGGCGACTGGCGACCGCTGATGGTGGACCGCTACCCCGAGCCCTTCGTGTCGCTGGTGCCCTTCGGCGAGGGCCGACTGGCGGTGAGTGGCCCCGACGGCGGGGGTCTGATCACCGCCCCCGGCGGTCACTACATCGACGAGTCGTGGCCGCTGCGGGGAAACCACCGGCTGACCCTCCTCTTCGACGGCACGCTGCAGGCGCGTGGACCTGAGGACCTGTTGCTCGGCGTCGAGGGCGGCAGACACTGGGTGCGGGTGGTCCTGGAGCGGCGCCGCCCGTCGACGGACAGGTGACCGGGTCACCCCGGCAAGGGTATCGGGCGGAGGGGGAGCGATGATCGGTCGCAGGTTTCTTCCGACGGTTGCGGTGCTGCTGCTGCCGGTCCTCGCCGCCTGTTCGATCGGCGATGTCCGGCGGCCCCCGCCACCCCGGCCGTCCGCGTCGCCCCCGCCCGCCCCGACCGCGCCGGCGCCGCCCCGGATCGTGGGCTTCGACGAGGTACGGCAGGTCCGGGTCGCCGTCCCGGAACGGTACGACCGGCCGTACGTCGAGTTCGCCGACGCGGCGCACGGCTACGCGCTCTTCGCCGCCTGCGACGGGGCGCCACCCGGGCGGGGCTGTACCGCCCTGCTCTACGGCACCGCCGATGGTGGACGGTCCTGGCGACCGCTGTCGCATCCTCGTCCGGTAGCGGCGGACCAGCAGCTCTACACCGTGCCGGGGGCGGTGGTGCTGCTCGCCGAGCCGTACGGCTGGTACACCTCGACCGACGGCGGCGTCACCTTCGCCCACACCACCGGCGCGGAGCCGGCGGTCCTGGTCGCCGCGCGGGGCCGCTACCAGGTCATCGAGGGACGGGACGTGATCGGTGAGTGGGACGGCGGGCGACTGCTGCCACTGGCAGCCCAGCCCGCCGTGCCCGGGTTGCACACGGTCGGCCACGGCGGCGACCTGCTGGTGGCCGCGGGCGTACGCGACGGCCGGCCGTACGCCGCGGTCTCCCGCAACGGGGGGCGGAGCTGGCTGGCCACCCCGGTGCCGGCAATCGACGGCGAGGTGGGTGTGCTGCGGGTGGTGCTCGCCCCCGACGGCACCGTGTGGCTGGTCGGGGAGCGGTCCGACCGGGTCGGCTTCCCCGCGCTCTGGCGCCTCGTGGGTACCCGCTCCTGGGAGCCGGCCCGCGCCGTCGGGCACCCGGCGCAGGCCCGGTCCGTGGCGCCGATCGGGGTGGGTCTGCTGGCGGTGACCAGCCCGGACGGGGTGGGCGTGGTGGCCGGGGGCCGCTACTACCACGTCGACTGGCCGCTGACCGGCGACCACTATCTGACCGTGCTCGCCGATGGCACGATCGCCGCCCGGGGGCCGGAGGACATCGTCCTCGGCACCGGATGGACCGCGAACCGGCGGTGGATCAAGGTGATCCTCGACCGGGACTGACCCGCCGGCTGCCGGTCGGTGACCACTACGGAACCGATCCCCCCTCCGGACGGACGGCGAGGTGCCCGGCCGGGACCGGAGTCCCGACCGGGCAGGCCAGCGCCGACCCGGACCCGTGGCACGCCTTCGCCGGATTCCTGGCGCGCGTGGTCGACGCCGACGTGCACTCGCTCACCGTGCACCTGGCCGGCACCTTCGCCCCGACCGAGGAGATGGGCCGCGACGCGGTACGCGCGAACGACCTGGTGAAGGCGCTGGTCGAGCGGGGCGCGGGGGGCCGGGCGGCTCCGGCCGGACGTGGTGACGCAGGACGTCGGACTGCTGCTGGAGGGGTGTGCCGCGGTCCGCGTACCCGATCCGGAGCGGACCCGGCAGCTGCGCCGCCGCCACCTCGCGGTGCTGCTGGCCGGCTTGGCGGTGACCGAACCGCCGCTGCCCGGCCCGCCGCCGGCGGCCGGCGAGTTCGACTGGCGCTGGCGACGCAGCGAGTGAACGGCACCGCTCGACGTGCGCCGGTCGGCGGATCAGGACGACGTTCGTCGCCAGGCTGCTGCTCTGCCGAGGCCCTCCGAAGCGATGGCACCCTCGCGGCGTAGGCGGTCCAGCACGACCCGGATGGTCGGGTCGCTGATGCCCGGCAGGGCGGTGCGAATGTCCGAAACCCGGAAGCGGGGTGCAGCGTGGTTGAGCACGTAGTCCCGTACCCGGTTCTGCTTGGAGCCGTCCGCCCGGTCCGACGCCGCACGTTCGGCGAAGATGCGGTACGCGCTCGCGAGGACGTCGACGAAGTAGCTGAGCCATGGCCAGGGGTCCGCCTGGCCGTCGTGCCAGTCATGGGTCGAGTCGAGCAGCGCCTGGTAGTAGGCGTCCGCGCTCTGGGCGATCTGTTGCTCCAGGCTGACATACCGGGAGACCGAGTACCCGGCGTCCATGAGCAGGGCATTGGTGAGGGCGCGGGCCACCCTGCCATTACCGTCCTCGAAGGGATGTATCACGAGCAGGTCGAGGGCGAAGAGTCCGACGAGGAGCACCGGATGGTGGCGCTCCGCGGCGATCTCCGCGAGGTAGCGGTCGATCAGTTCGGCCACGAAGAAGGGCGTATCGGCAGCGCGGACGGGCCGGAAGCGGATCGTCATCTCGCCCGTGGCGCCCCGATCGACGACGAGGTTGTCCTCGGTCTTGAACTGACCGCCCTGCCCGGCCGTGTGAGCGAACAGCAGCTTGTGCAGGTGGAGCAGGAGTCCCGGGTTGAGCGGTCGCCAGTCCCCTTGGAAGAGGTAGTCCTGGGCATCCCGGTAACCAGCGAGTTCCTGCTCGCTGCGGTTACGTAGGTTCGTCACTCGGCCGGCGAGGATGCGGTCGGCCCGCGCGGTGTCCGAGACGACGATTCCTTCGATGGCGGACGAAGCGGTGATGCTGGCGACCCGAGCGCGATTGGCGAGTTGGTTGAGCAGCCCCGGCAGTTGATCACGGTACAGCGCTTCTGAACCGCGGCCGACGTCCACCGTCCGCAGGGTCGTCACGATCGAGCCCGGGACGCGGCCGATGCAACGGTCCAGGTCGGCGAAGCTGCGCATCAGCGTTCCTCAGGGTTTATCTGCATAAGCACTAGGGAGATTATTTAGTTTACGGTATTCCTTATGTAGTTCGGCGTCCGCGCAGGCGTGTCGAGGTGACTCAGGTCACATGGCCAGGGTTGAGCGGAATAGGCTCAACTCTGGTTGTGTCCTTCTCAGTGGACACGCCGATCCGGGGGAGCTCATGAACACGGAACGACTCACCACCAAGAGCCGCGAAACCATCACCGGTGCCGTCGCGCTGGCCAACCAGCGTGGCCACGCCACCGTGGAACCCTGGCACCTGCTGCTGTCGCTGCTGGACACCGAGGGCTCGACCGCCGCCGGCCTGCTGCGCGCCGTCGGGGCGGACCCCGCCGAGCTGCGCCGGGCCGCCCAGCGCGCGGTCGACGCGCTGCCCGCCGCGCGCGGCTCCAGCATCGCCGAGCCCACCCTGGCCCGCGAGTTCGTCAACGCCATCGGCGCCGCCGAGCAGATCGCCCGCCCGCTGGGTGACGAGTACACCTCCACCGAGCACCTGCTCGCCGGCCTGGCCCGGGTGGGTGGCGCGGTCTCCGGCGCGCTCAAGTCCGCCGGGGCCACCGAGGAGAACCTGGTCGCCGCCTTTCCGACCGTCCGCGGCGGGGACCGGCGGGTCACCACCGCCGACCCGGAACAGACCTACCAGGCCCTGGCCAAGTACGGCGTTGACCTGACCACCAGCGCCCGCGACGGCAAGATCGACCCGGTGATCGGCCGGGACTCCGAGATTCGCCGGGTGATCCAGGTGCTGTCCCGGCGTACCAAGAACAACCCGGTGCTGATCGGTGAGCCCGGCGTCGGCAAGACGGCGATCGTCGAGGGCCTGGCCCAGCGGATCGTGGCAGGTGACGTCCCCGAGTCGCTGCGGGACAAGAAGCTGGTCTCGCTCGACCTCGGCGCGATGGTGGCCGGCGCGCAGTACCGCGGCCAGTTCGAGGAGCGGCTGAAGTCCGTGCTGGAGGAGATCAAGAACTCCAACGGACAGGTGATCACCTTCCTCGACGAGCTGCACACCGTCGTCGGTGCCGGCAAGGGCGAGGGCTCGATGGACGCCGGCAACATGCTCAAGCCGATGCTGGCCCGCGGTGAGCTGCGGATGGTCGGCGCGACCACCCTCGACGAGTACCGCGAGCACATCGAGAAGGACCCGGCGCTGGAGCGCCGCTTCCAGCCGGTGCTGGTCGGCGAGCCCACCATCGAGGACACCATCGGCATCCTGCGCGGCCTCAAGGAGCGCTACGAGGTCCACCACGGCGTACGGATCACCGACGCCGCGCTGGTCGCCGCCGCCGCCCTCTCCGACCGCTACATCACCGACCGGTTCCTGCCGGACAAGGCGATCGACCTGGTCGACGAGTCCGCGTCCCGGCTCCGGATGGAGATCGACTCCCGCCCGGTCGAGGTGGACGAGATCGAGCGGGCGGTCCGCCGGCTGGAGATCGAGGAGATGGCGCTGGCCAAGGAGCCGGACGCCGCCTCCGCCGAGCGGCTGGAGCGGCTGCGCAAGGAGCTGGCCGACAAGCGCGAGCAGCTCACCGCGCTCTCCGAGCGCTGGCAGCTGGAGAAGAGCCACATCACCAAGCTCTCCACCGCCAAGGAGGAGCTGGAGCGGCTCGGCGGCGAGGCCGAGCGGGCCGAGCGCGACGGCGAGCTGGAACGCGCCGCCGAGCTGCGGTACGGCCGGATCCCCGCGCTCAAGGCCGAGCTGGCCAGGGCCGAGGAGGAACTGGCCCGGCTCCAGGCCGACGGCGCGATGCTCAAGGAGGAGGTCGGCGCGGACGACATCGCCGCCGTGGTCGCCTCCTGGACCGGCATCCCCGCCGGCCGGCTGCTCGAAGGCGAGACCGCCAAGCTGCTCCGGATGGAGGAGTCGCTGGGCTCGCGGGTGGTCGGCCAGGCCGAGGCCGTCGCCGCGGTCTCCGACGCGGTCCGCCGCGCCCGGGCCGGCGTCGCCGACCCGGACCGCCCGACCGGCAGCTTCCTCTTCCTCGGCCCGACCGGTGTCGGCAAGACCGAGCTGGCCAAGGCGCTCGCCGAGTTCCTCTTCGACGACGAGCGGGCCATGGTCCGCATCGACATGAGCGAGTACGGCGAGAAGCACTCCGTCGCCCGCCTGGTCGGTGCCCCGCCCGGGTACGTGGGCTACGAGGAGGGCGGTCAGCTGACCGAGGCGGTGCGCCGCCGGCCGTACTCGGTGATCCTGCTCGACGAGGTGGAGAAGGCTCACCCGGACGTCTTCGACGTGCTGCTCCAGGTGCTCGACGACGGCCGGCTCACCGACGGCCAGGGCCGTACGGTGGACTTCCGCAACGCGATCCTGATCCTCACCTCGAACCTCGGGTCGTCGGTGATCAGTGACCTGACGCTGGCCGAGGAGCAGCGCCGGGAGGGCGTCCTCGCGGTGGTCCGGTCGCATTTCAAGCCGGAGTTCCTCAACCGCCTCGACGACATCGTGGTCTTCGCCGCCCTGCAGGGCGGGGATCTGCGCGCCATCGTCGACATCCAGCTCAACCGGATGCGCCGGCGGCTGGCGGACCGCCGGCTCGGCCTGGAGATCAGCGAGGCGGCCCGCACCTGGCTGGCCGAGCACGGCTACGACCCGATCTACGGCGCCCGCCCGCTGCGCCGCCTGGTGCAGTCGGCCATCGGCGACCAGCTCGCCAAGGCCCTGCTCGCCGGCCAGATCCGCGACGGGGACACGGTGCGGGTCGACCTCGCCGACACCAAGGACTCCCTGGCGGTCACCGCCGCCTGACCCAGTCACCCAGGTGATCAAGAAGGTTGCGTCCGTGGAGCTGGGGCTTCCGGACGCAAACTTCTTGGTCAACAGGGTCAGCGGCCCCGGTGCGGGGCAATAGTGAGGTCATGTTGGGGATCGGGAAGAAAGATCGGGAACTGGACGCCGCGGTGAAGGAGCTGGCCGGGGCCGACACGCTCGCGTTCGGCGGGGTGGGGATCGCCGGCACGCTGCTGCCGGCCACCGAGGCGTACCGGCACGTGGAGCGGGCGCTCGACGAGCACCCCGACGAGGCCCGCAAGAAGATCGACTGGCTGCTGAAGCACGGCTCGCCGGCCGGGAAGGCGTACGCGGCGACGCTGCTGGAACGGGTCGACCCGGCGGCGGCCCGAAAAGCCTGGGCCGGGCTGCGCGACGACGACGACGAGTTCACCACGTTCAGCGGCTGCATCATGGGCCGTGCCACGCTGCGCGAGTACGCCACCGAACGCCTCACCGGCAACTGATCCACTCGGCGCGCCGGCCGGTCCGATCGGACCCTGCCGGGCGTGCCGGGCACGCCGTACGTTGCCTGCCATGACCTCGTCCGACGCCGCGCCGACCCAGCCGTCCCGGCCCGGCGTCGGCGCCGGCGCCGTCGCCAGCCCGCCGCCGGACGCCGGTAGCTGCGCGATGACGCAAACCACAGCTTGCGCCGCGGGGTGCGGCGGGTTGTTACCGTCTCGGCCGACGCACATGGGGAGGCGGTCGTGAGCAGTTCGGTGGCATACCTGGTGATGGCGCTGGGGTGTCTGATCGGGGTGGCCGGTGTGGTGATCGCCGTGGTGGCGGTGTCCCGCTCCCGCTCCCGGTCCGCGCCGCGCCCGCCGGCCCCCGGTGACCCGTTCCGCGACCGGGACGCCGACGCGCTGCGCGGTGACCCCCGCACGCTCCGGCCCGGGGACATCGTGGAGATCCGCCAGGTGCCGTACACCGTCCGCGGCTCGGTGCACCTGGTCGAAGGCGGCTGGAGCTGGGCGGAACACCTGCTCGACGACGCCGGTGGGGTGAGGCGCTGGATCTCCGTCGAGACGGACCCGGACCTGGAGCTGGTGCTCTGGACCGCCGAGCCGTCCGCCACCGTCACGCCGGGCGCGCCCACCCTCGACGTCGCCGGCCGGCGCTACACCTGGGACGAGTCCGGTCAGGCCCGGTACACCGCCACCGAGGGCACCGGCCTCGACCCGCGCGGCACCATGCGCTACTACGACTACCAGGCGCCCGGCGGGGCCCGGCTCTCCTTCGAGGCGTACGGAGAGGCCGGCTGGGAGGTGGCGCTCGGCGAGAAGCTGCACCGGGCCGAGGTCATGATCTACCCGCAGAGTGGCCCGGGCCAGGTGGGCTGAGCGTGCTCGTCACCCTGCACACCCCGTACGTCGACACCAGCGCCGCCGACCTCACTCTGGCCATCGGCGGCCCGGAACGCCCCGCGCTGCACGTGCGCGAACTGACCCTGCCCGGCGGGCCGACCCTGCGGCTGCGCCTGCTCGGCGCCTCCCACCAGGTCATCTGCGGCGACCTGACGGAAACGGTCGCCTGCCTGCCCGGCCGCCCGCCGCACCTGCCCGGCACCCTGCACGACGATGCCGCCGGCTACCGGTTCACCGCCACGGTGCTCCGCCCCGTGGGCGACGGCCTGCGCGCTCGGGTGGCCGCGCTCCGCGCCGCGCTCGCCGACGACCCGTACGCGCTGGTCGGAGTCTTCCCCGGTGACCTGGACGCGGTCACCGCGCTCTCCGTGCGCCCCGACCCGCCCGCCGGGACGGTGGCCTGGCGTACCTGGCACGCGTACCCCCAGACCAACGAGCTGGTCCTGACCGAGACGGTGGTGGCACTGTGAGCGCGAGGAGTGAGCCGGGTTTGCGAGCCCCGCAGTCGCGAACCGAGGTGGTCCTGTGACGACGACGTACCGGCGGTGGATCGTGGTGGGGGTGGCCGTCGCGGTGGTCGGCGCGCTGCTCGCCGCCTTCGCGATCCTCGACGGCAACTTCTCCCCACGCGGGTACGTGCAGGACCACTACCGCCGCGCGTCGAGCCGGGACATCGGCCGGGACGCGCTGGCCTACACCTCGACCCGGACTCCGAGCCAGGTGTCCGAGGACATCACCGACGCCTGGCGACCCGCCGACCAGTACGTCGACGGCAGCGGGATCTACCTGCGCTACGACGACGACTCGGTGGTGATCCTGCCGGCGGCCGCCGGCTCGGTGATCCTGCTGGAGCGGATGACGACCGCCTACCCGCGCTACCACCACGTCGTCGGCGGCGGCTGGGGCTGGGGCCGCGGCCGCACCGTCCGGGGTGGCGGCCCCGGCGCCGGCAAGTAGTCCGTCCGACCCCTCACCCTGGAGCTGAAGTGCAGAACCTCGCCACCGATCTGCTGGTCACCCTCGCCTACGGCGTGGTCGGCGTCGCCCTGATGGGGATCGGCTACGCACTGGTCGACCTGGCCACCCCGGGCCGGCTGAACCACCTGATCTGGCACGAGCGCAACCGCAACGCCGCACTGCTGCTCGCCTCGAACCTGGCCGGGGTCGGCGTCATCGTGGTCGCCGCGATCGCCGCCAGCGAGGACGACTTCGTGCTCGGCCTGGTCGGCTCCGCCGCGTACGGGGTGCTCGGGCTGGTCATCATGGCGGCGGCCTTCATGCTGCTGGACATGGCAACCCCGGGCCGGCTCGGTGAGCTGCTGGTCGACCCGGAGCCGCACCCGGCGGTCTGGGTCTCCGCCGTCGTGCACCTCGCCACCGGCGCGATCATCGCCGCCGCCATCAGCTGATGGCCACCGCCGCGAAGCGCCCGGGGAAGACCGCCTCGAAGGCCGTCGCCTGGGGCATCTGGCTCACGATCGGCGCGGTGGTCGTCGGCTGCGTGGCGGCCGGGCTGCTCAACGGCTCGGACAGCAGCACCACCGTCCCCGCCCCGGCGGCCGACGAGCGGGCCGACACCGTGCCGATCCTCGCCGCGGCCTTCACCAGCCAGGGCATCTGCTACGGCTGGCGACTGACGGACTATCCGACGGTGACGAGCGTCGGCTCCAACCTCGGCGACGGGACCGCGGTGGGCGAGGACCCGCGCTGCCCCCGCTGGATCGAGGTCGAAGCCGACGTCACCTACACCTCGGAGAGCAGCGAGGCCGCGGACCATGCCACCGTCCGGGTGAACGGCTCGGACGACATCGACGCCGCCGCCCTCCGCACCGTCGAGCGCGGGCTGGAGCGGTTCGGCCTGGACGCCGACGCCGTCATCGACGACCCGGGCTGGGCGGTGACCCGGGCCGCGACCACGCTGCCACTGCTGGCCGCCGAGGCCGGCCTGGCCGCACCGGCCGCCACTCCCGCCGCCGGGCCGACCGCCGCACCCAGCCCGCTGCCGGCCGCCGGCAACGACTTCTGGCGGGACCGCTGGGGCTGGGCGGTCGCCACGGTGGGGCTGCTCCTGCTCGCCGCGCTCTTCGTCACGGTGGGCGTGGCGCAGCGCCGCCGGCAGCTCCGGGGCGTGGTGCCCGCGCAGCCCGCCGGGGCGGAACCCGCCGGGCGTACCCGGGAAGAGGCGTGACCACCGACGTGCCGGCGCGGCCGCAGTGGCGCCGGGCCCGCGCGGCGGTCCTGCTCGCGGTCTTCGTCTGCGCGGCCTGCGGTCTGGTCTACGAGCTGGCGCTGGTCGCGCTGGGCAGCTACCTGATCGGTGACGCGGTGGGCCAGGCGTCGATCGTGCTCGGCGTGATGGTCTTCGCGATGGGCGTCGGCGCGCTGATCGCCAAGCCGTTGCAGTCCCGGGCCGCCGCCGCGTTCGCCGCGATCGAACTGACCCTGGCCCTGCTCGGCGGGCTCTCCGTGCTCGGTCTCTACGCCGCCTTCGCCTGGCTCGACCTCTACGGCCCGGCGCTGGTCGGCACCGCGTTCGTGCTCGGCCTGCTGATCGGCGCGGAGATCCCGCTGCTGATGGTCATGCTGCAACGCATCCGGGCGCAGTCCGCCGGTAGCGCGGTGGCCGACCTCTTCGCCGCCGACTACGTCGGCGCGCTGCTCGGCGGGCTGGCCTTCCCCTTCCTGTTGATGCCGATCTTCGGCCAGCTCAAGGGCGCCCTGGTGGTCGGCGCGGTGAACGCGGTGGCCGGCCTGGCCCTGGTCTGCACGGTCTTCCGCCGCGAGCTGAGCCGCCGGGCGCGCGTCGCGCTCGGCGCCGGCGCCGTCGTGGTCGCCCTCTGCCTGGGGTACGCCTGGGTCACCGCGCACGACTTCGAGCTGACCGCCCGGCAGCAGCTCTACCGCGACCCGGTGGTGCACGCCGAGCGCAGCCGCTACCAGGAGATCGTGCTGACCCGATCGGTCCGGGAGATCGGCCACACCGACACCGACCTGCGGCTGTTCCTCAACGGCGACCTCCAGTTCAGCTCGGTCGACGAGTACCGCTACCACGAGTCGCTGGTGCACCCGGCGATGGCCGGCCCGCGCGGTGAGGTGCTGGTGCTCGGGGCGGGCGACGGGCTGGCGCTGCGTGAGATCCTGAAATACCCGGACGTGCGCCGGGTGACCCTCGTCGACCTCGACCCGGCGGTGGTGCGGCTGGCCCGCACCGAGCCGCAGCTGCGCGAGCTCAACCGCGACTCGTTCGCCGACCCCCGGGTACGGGTGCTCAACGTGGACGCCTTCGGCTGGCTGCGCACCGCCACGGAACGCTTCGACGTGGTGGTGGCCGACCTGCCCGACCCGGACGAGACGGCCACCGCGAAGCTCTACACGATCGAGTTCTACGCGCTGATCCGCTCGGTGCTCGCCGACGGCGGGCGGCTGGTGGTGCAGTCCGGGTCGCCGTACTTCGCGCCCCGGTCGTACTGGTCGATCGAGCGGTCCGTCCGGGAGGCCGGCTTCGCCACCGTGCCGTACCACGTGGACGTGCCGAGCTTCGGCGACTGGGGGTACGTGCTGGCCGCGCCGGGGAGCGCCGCGCCGGCGTTGGCGCTGCCGGCGGACGCCCCACCGCTGCGCTTCCTCACCCCCTCGGTGCTGGCCGCGGCGGCGGCATTCCCCGCCGACCGGGCCCGGATGGACGTGCCGGCCTCCACGTTGTTGCAGCCCAGGGTGCTCGAGTACGCCCGGACGGAGTGGCGCGGCTACTAGCGTCGGTGGCATGTCGCCCGGGTCGTCGCGCCGTCGCCGCACCAGGCCCGGGCTCGACTGGCTGCGCCACCGGGTGCCCACCCGGGCGGTGGACGCGGCCGCGTACCTCCAGGCGTTCGTGCTCTCCGGGGTGGTCACCGTGCTGCTTACCCGGGCGTACCTCAAGGCCGCCGGCTACCCGCAGCTCGGCGGGGGCGGGCTGCACGTCGCGCACGTGCTCTGGGGTGGGCTGCTGATGACCGCCGGGCTCGGCATCGCGATGATCTTCCTCGGCGGTGGCCCCCGGATGGCCGGCGCGATCGTCGGCGGCGTCGGCTTCGGGCTCTTCATCGACGAGGTCGGCAAGTTCGTCACCACCCGGACCGACTACTTCTACGCCCCGGCCGCCGGCATCATCTACGGCGCGTTCGCCCTGCTGGTCGTGCTCACCCAGGCGGTCCGCGGCCGGACCCGGCTGACCCCCGACGAGCGGACGGCCAACGCGCTGGACATGGTGCTGGGCGGGGTGCCCGGGGGGCTGACCGCCCGGCGCCGGGCGGCGGTGCTGCGGCTGGTCCGGGGCTCCGGCCCGGCCACCGAGGAGGCGGTGGTGCGGCTGCTCGACGCGGTGCCGCGCCGGGAGCCGCCACCGGTCCGGTTCTGGCAGCGCTGGGCGGCCCGGGGCCGGCGGGTGGTGGCCTGGCTGACCGCCCGCCGCTGGCTGATCTGGCCGGTGGTGGTCTACCTGGTGGTGGAGCCGGTGGTGACGGTGGTCGCCGTGCTGGTGGACGGGGTGACCGGCGAGCTGGACCAGCAGCGGGAGTGGGGCGCGGTGCTGGGCACCTCGGTCGCCGCGCTGATCACCGCCGTGCTGAGCGTACGGGCGGCGCTGCGGTTGCGCCGGGACCCGGCCGACGCGTTCCGGCTGTTCAAGCTGGCGCTCCTGGTCGACCTGCTGTTCGGGCAGATCTTCAACTTCACCGTCAACCAGTTCGGGGCGGTCTCCGCCCTCGCCGTCGACCTCCTCCTGCTCGGTGTGGTCACCGCCGAGCACCGGCGGCTCTGCCGGCAGGTGCCGCCCGCCGACTGATCGGTCGACCCGCCGCCGCGGGCGTTCCCGCGCGTGTGCCGTGCCGAGCTGGCCTCGGCTGGTTACCGTGGGCGGGTGATCTAGGGAGGGAAAACCATGGTCGATGCCCCCGGCACGCCCACCCGCGCCCGCCCCGGCGTGGTGACGATATCCAGCTGGCTGCTCATCCTGTTCGCCGTCATCCAGGTGCTCAACCTGATCCTGACGCTCTCCACCATCGGCACCGTTCGGGACGTGCTGCGGGACGCCTACCGCGGCACCGCCGCCGAACAGGCCGGCGACCTCGCCTACGCCTTCGGCATCGGTCTGGGCGTGTTGACCCTGCTGCTCGCCGTCGGGATGGTCGTCCTGGCACTGTTGAACAACCGTGGCCGCAACGGGGCCCGGATCACCACCTGGGTGCTGGGCGGCATCCTGATCTGCTGCACCGGCGGCAGCCTGGTCAACAACGCGGCGGGCGGGCTGACCAGCGGCGGGAACACCGGCGACATGCCGAGCGGTGAGGAGATCCAGCGCCGGCTGAACGACGCGCTGCCCTCCTGGTACGGCCCGCTCACCACGCTGCTCGGGGTCCTCGGCCTGCTCGCCCTGCTGGCCGCCCTGATCCTGCTGGCCCTGCCGAAGGCCAACGAGTTCTTCCGCAAACCGCAGCCGGCCTGGGAGCCGCCGCTGCCCGGCACCCCGTACCCGGGCCAGCCGTACCCCGGCCAGCCATACCCGGGCGGCCAGCCGACTCCCGGCCAGCCGTACCCGGGCTATCCGCCGGCTCCGGGCCAGGCCGCCGGTGAGTGGTCGCCGCCGCCGCCGGATCAGCCGCGTCCGGATCGGCCGGACGTCGACCAGCCGGGCCGGCGCGAGGACGGCACCCAGGAGCCGGGAGCCCGGCCGCCATCCGCGAGTTGACGCCCCGATAAGAGCGACGCCGACGATCCCTCCGAGTAGGTTGCAAGCCGACGCCTACCGGAGGGATCTGTCGTGTCGTACCCCGATCAGGTGCCGCGCCGTCGTCCGGCGGCGGTCCTCGCGGCGGCCGCGGTGCTGGTGCTGATGGCGGTCGGCGCCGTGGCGTACGCCGTGACGAACCTGCTCGTGCTGGGCGGCACCGTGGACCGCTTCCGGTCGGCGGCGAGCGGGACCGGCGCCGCTGCCGGTGAGATCGACGCGGTGGTGTCGCTGCTGCGTGCCTCCGCCGTGCTCGCCGCCGTGGTCGGCGTGCTGGTCGGGCTGGTCCTCGTCGGTCTCGCCCTCGGGCTGTCCGCCGGCCGTCCGGGCGCGCGGGTGGGCAGTTGGGTGGTCTGCGGGCTGGGCCTGCTCTGCGGCTGCTGCGGGCTGGCGGTGCTGGCCGGTCAGCGGGCCGCGCCGCTGCGACTGGGCGCCGACGAAGCGGTCACCGCCGACCTGCTCGCCCGGCTCGGCGATGCCTACCCGGGCTGGTGGATTCCGGTGAACGCCATCCTGTCGGTGGCGCAGGTCCTGGGCTACCTGGTGGTCGCCGCGCTGCTGACCCTGCCCGCCGCGAACGCCTTCTTCCGCCGCCGCCCGATGCCACCGTCGGGCCCGATGCCACCGTCGGGTCCGATGCCGCCGTCCGGTCCGAGCGCGCCGAGCCACGGGTTCCCGCCGGCCCCCGGTGCGTCGACACCGCCACCCCCGCCGGGTCAGCCCGCCGCGCCGGCCCTCAGCCCCTGGCAGGCCCCGCCCGGTCACGGCCTCCCGCCGACCCCGCCCGGTCACGGCCTCCCGCCGACCCCGCCCGGTCACGGCCCCGCGTCGGCTCCGCCCGGATACGCCCCGCCCACCCCGCCACCCGCGTCGGCGCCGCCCGGCCCGACCCCGCCCCCCGAGGACCGCCCGTGAGCACTCCACCGCCCCTCACCCCGGGACGTGCCCTGATCACCGGCGCCAGCGCGGGCATCGGTGCCGCCTTCGCGCATCGGCTCGCCGCCGACGGATGGGACCTGGTTTTGGTGGCTCGGGACCCCGGCCGGCTCGACGCCACGGCCGCCGAGCTGACCGGCCGCTACGGCCGCCAGGTGGAATCGATTTCCGCCGATCTGTCCACGGACGACGGTTGCGCCGCGGTGGAGCGTCGGCTCGTCGCCGAGCCGGTGATCGAGCTGCTGGTGAACAACGCGGGGACCAGTCTCAACACCCCCTTCCTCCGTTCGGCCGTCGACGACGAGGCGAGACTGCTCCGGCTCAACGTGCAGGCGGTGTTGCGGTTGACCCACGCCGTACTGGGTCCGATGGTCGAACGCGGGCACGGGACAGTGATAAATGTCTCTTCGGTTGCGGGGTTCGGGGTGGTCATGCCCGGCTCGACGTACTCGGCGAGCAAGGCCTGGGTGACGAATTTCAGTGAATCGATCGGCCGGTCGGTGGCCCCGCTCGGCGTACGGGTGATGGCGCTCTGCCCCGGCTACACCCGCACCGGCTACCACGAGCGGGCCGGCATCGACATGTCCGGCACTCCCCGCTGGCTCTGGCTCAAGGCCGACGATGTGGTCGCCGAAGGGCTGCGTGACCTGGGAAAAGGCAAACTGGTCAGCGTTCCGACGTGGAAGTACAAGCTGGCGGTGGCGGGCCTGCGGCACGCGCCCCGGCGGCTGCTGGGCGGGGTAACCCGGGACACCCGCGGTCGGGTGGACCGGGACGGTGGCTGACCGCCGGCTGGCCCGGGTGCTGTCCCGCGACGCGGACGCGGCGGGGCCGGCCCGTATGGACGGTCGCGCAGAGTAGTTGAACATCGCCACTCGTCGTCGCCCCAAGGGCTGACCCGGGTGGACCCCCCAGACGGCGCTCAGGCTTGCGCAGTACTCTCTATCGCCATGGGGGACCACGACGACCTGCGTAAATTCATTACCGACCTGGCTGTGGTCCATGGACGGGTGGTGCTCTCCTCCGGTCGCGAGGCGGACTGGTACGTCGATCTGCGTCGCGTCACGCTCCATCACCGGGCGGCTCCGTTGGTCGGCCGGGTGCTGCGTGATCTGACCGCCGACTGGGAGTACGACGCGGTCGGCGGGCTGACCCTGGGGGCCGACCCGGTCGCCCTGTCGATGCTGCACGCGGCCGCCGCGACCGACCGCCCGCTGGACGCGTTCGTGGTCCGCAAGGCGGGCAAGGCGCACGGTCTGCAACGTCGGATCGAAGGGCCGGAGGTCGCGGGTCGTCGGGTCCTGGCAGTGGAAGACACGTCAACCACGGGCGGCAGCGTGTTGACTGCCGTCGAGGCATTGCGCGAGGCCGGGGCCGACGTGGTGGGCGTTGCGGTTATTGTTGATCGAGGCGCCGGCGACGCGGTGCGAGCCGCCGGACTGCCTTATCGGGCGGCCTATACGTTGGCTGACCTCGGCCTTGTGGCGTAAAAGTTTGCCGATTCGGATCTGCTGATATGCAGGCGGATCGATGCTGCTGGTGGAAGGATGGAATACGTGGGAACTGCGTTGGCTGAAATGACCATGCCTCAGATCTCGCCGCTTGCCGGCGAGCCGATCGAACGTGCCGATGCCGAGCGTCTCGCGGGGGTCCTGAAGGCCCTCGCCGATCCCGCCCGGCTGCGGCTGCTCAGCCTGATCCAGTCGGCCCCCGAAGGCGAGGCGTGCGTCTGTGACCTGACCGCGCCCCTCGGCCTCTCGCAGCCGACGGTCAGCCACCATCTGCGTATCCTCACCGAGGCCGGCTTGCTGGAGCGGGAGAAGCGCGGTGTCTGGGCGTACTACCGGCTGGTGCCGAGCGCGATCGCGACGATCGCGGATCTGCTGACCCCGCCGCGTAAGCGGGCCACCAAGAAGGCCCGCTGACACCGGACGTGTCCGACGGCCGGATGGTCGCCCCGGTCCGGGGCGGCGTCGGGTGGCGTGCCAGGGGTGGCGCCACCACCGGACGGTGACGGCTGCCCGTCATCCGCACCACCGAAGGTCGACAGGTCGATGGCCGGCCCCCGCGAGGGGACCGGCCATCGGTGTATGTGCCGGTCAGCGGCCGTGCTGGTGGTGGTCGTCGCCCTCGATGGCGTCCCGCACCGCCTCGACCGCGCCCGCCGCGCTGGCCGCCGCGACCACCGCGGCCGCCTCGCCGCGCTTGCGCGCCCGCCGGTCGCGGAGGAACTCGAAGAAGATCGGCAGCACCGAGAGCACGATGATCACGGCGACCACCGGCAGGATGTAGCGGTCGATCTTGTCGCCGATCGCCTGGTAGATCTGGTCGGCGAGCAGGTAGCCGATGAGCAGGATGCCGTCCACCCAGAGCACCGCGCCGACGATGTTCCAGATCAGGAACTGCCGGGCCGGCATGCCGAGCACCCCGGCCACCGGGTTGAGGAACGTCCGGACGATGGGGATGAAGCGGGCCAGCACCACGGCCTTCGCCGGGCCGAACTTCTGGAAGTAGTACTCGGCCTTCTCCACGTACTCCCGCTTGAACAGGCGGGAGTTGGGGCGGTCGAACATCCGGCGGCCGTACCGCGCGCCCAGCCAGTGCCCGAGCTGGGCGCCGAGGATCGCGCAGATCGGCCCGCCGATCAGCAGCCCCGCCAGGGAGAGCCGGGTGCCGTCGCCGAAGATGGCGTCGGCCACCGGCGACGCGGCCACGCCGGCCAGGAAGAGCAGCGAGTCGCCCGGGAAGAAGAAGCCGACCAGCAGGCCGGTCTCGGCGAAGAGGATCGCCCAGACGCCGATCAACCCGAAGGTGTGGATCAGGTCCTTCGGGTCGAGCGGGTTCAGGGCGACGCTCTCGGAGAGCACCCGGGTCTTCTCTGCTGTGTCCACGGCCACACAGGTTACCCAACCCCGCCCGCGTCCCTTCCCGCACCGCCCTCCGGACCGCTGCTCCCGGGCGCACTTTCCCGGAAAGAGTGGCCAATCGAGCGCCGAATGGCCACTCTTTCCGGGAATCTGCGCGCTACGAGTGGAGGTCTAGAGGCGGGGGTCGACCGGCTCGGATTCGCAGGCGAGGATGGCGAAGACCAGCTCGTGGCGGCGCCACAGGGGGGCGTTGTCGGCCAGGGCGTGCAGGGCGGCCAGGCCCAGGGCGTGTTCGCGCAGGGCCAGTCCGCGCTTGCGGCCCAGCGAGCGCTTGCGCAGGGCGGCGAGCTGGCCGGGCTCGGTGTAGCCGGGGCCGTAGATGATCCGGAGGTACTCCCGGCCCCGGCACTTGATGCCGGGCTGGAGCAGCGAGCCCTTCGGCGAGCGGGCGGCGAGGCCGGCGTACGGCTTGACCACCATGCCCTCGCCGCCGGCCGCGGTGAGCGTCAGCCACCACTCGGTGGCCTCGGCCACCGCCGCCGCGTCGGTCAGGTCGACCACCTGCCGGCGGGTCGGGGTAAAGAACCCCGGGTCGGCCACGCCGAGCCGGTCGGCCAGGTCGAGGTGCCAGCCGTGGTCCCGGTCGGCGTAGCTCGCCCCGGCTCCGGCGAGCACGGCGAACGGCGCGAGGGTCACCCCGCGCAGCCCGTCGGTCGGCCCGACGTACGCCCGGTACGCCGCCGAGTACGCCCCGACCTCCGCCGCCCGGTCGGCCATCCGGCCGCGCAGCTCGCCGACCGGCAGTCCCCGGCCGGCCGCCGCGTCCAGCGTGGCGAGCACCGCCGGCAGCGCCGCCCGGCCGGCGGCACCCACCCCGGCGTACTGCTCCCGGATCAGCCCACCCGCCTTCGCCGACCAGGGCAGCAGCTCGCAGTCGAGCAGCAGCCAGTCGGTGTCCAGCTCCGCCCAGAGACCCGCCGAGGTGACCGCCGCGCGGACCCGGGCCAGCAGCTCCTCGTCGAGCGGCGGCCCGAAGAACGGCCGGCCGGTCCGGGTGTGCACGACGCCCCCGCCGAACCGTCCGGGCTCCCGCTCGACCAGCACCACGGCGCGCGAGCCCATGTGCTTCTCCTCGCAGACCACCCGCTCGACGCCCGCCGACCGGTAGTCGGCGAACGCCTGCGCCGGGTGCTCCAGGAACCCGTCCACCGTCGAGGTCGAGCACGGCGCCATGGTCGGTGGCAGCCAGACCAGCCGGCCCGGGTCGACCGCGAAGCGGCTCATCACCTCCAGCGCGGCGGCGGCGTTCTCCGCCGGCACGGTCAGGGTGCCGTAGGGGTGTTCGAGGTGCCGGCGCCCGGTGACGTCGGCCAGGTCCAGCACGGTGTCCGGCCGGGCCGGCGCGGGCGCGACCAGCGGGCGGGCCGGGGCGTACCACTCCTTCACCGCCGGGACCGCGACCAGCTCCTTCTCCGGGTAGCGCAGCGCGGTCAGCTTTCCGCCGAAGACGCAGCCGGTGTCGACGCAGATGGTGTTGTTGACCCACTCCGGCTCCGGGGTGGGCGTGTGGCCGTACACGACCATGGCCGAGCCCCGGTAGTCGCGGGCCCACGGGTAGCGGACCGGCAGGCCGTACTCGTCGGTCTCGCCGGTGGTCTCCCCGTACAGCGCGAACGACCGCACCCGGCCGGAGGCGCGGCCCTGGTAGGCCTCCTTCAGCCCGGCGTGGGCGACCACCAGCCGGCCGCCGTCCAGCACGAAGTGACTGACCAGGCCGTCGATGAAGCCCGCCACCTCGGCCACGAAGCCGTCCGGCTCCGCGGCGAGCTGAGCCATCGTCTCGGCCAGGCCGTGGGTGAGCCGCACGTCCCGGCCGCGCAGCTTGCGCAGCAGCTTCTGCTCGTGGTTGCCGGGCACGCAGATCGCGTGCCCGGCCGCCACCATGCCCATCACCAGGCGGAGCACGCCGGGCGAGTCCGGGCCGCGGTCCACCAGGTCACCCACGAAGACCGCGGTACGACCAGCCGGGTGCACCGCGTCCACCGGGCGGCCCGCGTCGTCGCGGCGCAGCACCCAGCCGAGCCGGAGCAGCAGCGCCTCCAGCTCCTCCCGGCAGCCGTGCACGTCACCCACGATGTCGAACGGCCCGGTCAGCTCCCGCCGGTCGTTGAAGAGCTTCTCGTACCGGATCTCGGCGGCGTCGATCTCGGCCATGCCGCGCAGCACGTGCACCTTGCGGAAGCCCTCCCGGGCCAGCTGCCCGTACGACCGCCGCAGGTCCCGCTGCATCCGGGCCAGCACCGGCCGGCCGAAGGTCCGGTCGGGCCGCCCCTCGGTCCGCTCCCAGGCCAGCGCCTCCGGCACGTCCAGCACGATCGCCACCGGCAGCACGTCGTGTTCGCGGGCCACCCGGACCAGCCCGGCGCGGGCGTGCGGCTGGAGGTTGGTCGCGTCGACCACGGTCAGCCGGCCCCGGCGCAGCCGGGTGGCGGCGACGTGGTGCAGCGCGTCGAAGGCGTCGGCGGAGGCCGACTGGTCGTTCTCGTCGTCGGCCACCATCGCCCGGAAGGCGTCCGAGGAGAGCACCTGGCTGGGCCGGAAGTGCCGCCGGGCGAAGGTGGACTTGCCCGAGCCGGAGACCCCGACCAGCGCCACCAGGGCGAGCTCGGGAATGTCGAGGGTGGTCATCGGCTCTCCTCCTGCCGGGCCAGTACGGCCAGCTGGGTCGGTGCGCCCACCTCGGGATCGTCGTCGCCGACCCCGCTGACCGTCGCGTTGTAGCCGTGCGCGGCCGACACCCGGTCGACCCAGGCGGCGAATTCCGCGCGGGTCCACTCGAAGCGGTGGTCGGCGTGCCGGAACCGGCCCGCAGCCAGCCCCTCGTAGCGGACGTTGTACTCGGCGTTCGGCGTGGTCACCACCACCGTGCCGGGCCTTGCGTGGCCGAACACGGCGTCCTCCAGCGCCGGCAGCCGGGGCGGGTCGACGTGCTCGATCACCTCCATCAGCACCGCCGCGTCGTAGCCGCGCAGCCGGTCGTCCCGGTAGGTCAGCGCCGACTGCCACAGCCGGATCCGGTCCCGCTGCCGCTCCGGCAGCCGGTCCAGCCGCAGCCGGCGGGCGGCCAGGGTCAGCGCGTGGCTGGACACGTCCGTGCCGACGACCTCGGTGAACCGCCGGTCGGCGGCCAGCGCGGTGAGCAGCGCGCCGCCACCGCAGCCCAGGTCCAGCACCCGGGCCGCCCCACCGGCCCGCAGCGCGGCCAGCACCGACTCCCGGCGCCGTACCGCCAGCGAGGCGCGCTGCGGGGAGTCCGTCCTCGGCTCGTCGGTCACGCTGTCGTCGGCCGGGGCGTCGTCGGTCAGGCGTACCTCGGCCAGGCGGGCCAGGGCCTCGCCGGCCAGGGCCCGGCGGTGCGCCAGGTAGCGCCGGCTGATCAGCCCCCGCTCCGGATGGTCGGCCAGCCAGCCGGCGCCGGCCCGGAGCAGCTTGTCCACCTCGTCCGGGGCCACCCAGTAGTGCTTGGCGTCGTCGAGCACCGGCAGCAGCACGTACAGGTGGTTGAGCGCGTCGGCGACCCGGAGCGTGCCGGTGAGGGTCAGGTCGACATACCGGCTGTCGCCCCACTCCGGGTGGGTGTCGTCGAGCGGGATCGGGGTGGCTGTGACGGTCCAGCCGAGCGGGGCGAAGACCCGTACGGCCAGCTCCGCGCCGCCCCGGCAGCGCAGCGCCGGCACCCGTACCGCCAGCGGGATCGCGGTGGCGGCCAGCTCCGGCCGGTCCCGCGACTCGCCGCGCAGCGCCGAGCGGAAGACCTTGGCCAGCGCCGAGGAGAGCAGGCTGGACGCGGCGTACGGGCGGTCGTTGACGTACTGGCCGAGGGTGAAGTTCTCCGGGGTGGCCGCCTGCGCCTTCCCGCGGCCGCGGCCGCCGCCCAGCCGGAGCGGGTCGACCTCCACCAGCAGCGCCGCCGTGCAGCGCTGCTCGTCCGCCTCGGGATAGAGCACGTGCGCGGTGCCGGCCGGCAGGTCGAAGCTCTGCACCCGGTCCGGGTGCTTGACCAGCAAATGGCCGAGGTCGGTCGCCGGGCGGTGGGTGGTCGTCAGGGTGAGCAGCACGCGGTCGATGGTGTCAGGACGATCGATCTTGCGTCGCCCCGTTTTCGGTCGCGGCGGATACGGCGGTGCCCCGCCGACCGGGTGGTCGACGGGGCACCGGGTGTCGCTGGGTGGTGCGGGATCCGTCAGGCGACGAAGCGGGTCTTGCGACGGCGGGCCACCACGTAGCCGCCCGCGCCGGCCGCCAGCAGCAGCGCGCCGAGGCCGGCGATCAGCGCGGTCGAGCTACCGGTGATCGGCAGGGTGCCGCCGTCACCGGCGCCGCCGCCGATGCCGCCGTCACCGCCGTTGCCGCCGGACGTGCCGTTGACGACGATCGCCGCGGCGTCGTTCTTGCTGTTCGGGTCGCCCGAGAGCTTCAGGGTCACCGTGCCGGTGGCGTTCGGGACGACCTTGTCGATGCGGAGCGCGAGCGGGTACTGGTAGTCCACGCCGGCCGGCGTCTCGCTGGCGGTGCAGCCGTACGCCTTCGCGCCGGGCTCGCCCCAGCTCATGTCGTACTGGTTCCACTTCTGGCCGGGGACCCACGGCGCGCACTCGCCGGACACGTCGACCGCGGTGGTGCCGGTCGGCACGACGATCTGCAGCAGCGGCATTTCCTGCTGCCACTCCAGCAGGGCCGGGCCGAGGTTGCGGAAGCCGGGGGTCACGTTGACCACGTCACCGACCTTGCCCTTGCCCGACCCGCCGACCGCGGCGAGGTCGGCGTAGTGGGTGCCCTTGACGGCGATGTCGGCGATCGTCGAGCTGTTCCACTCCTCGCCGATGTCGGTCTGCGGCGCCCGCTGGGCCTTCGCCGGCCGCTCGACGAGACGCAGTTCGCCACCGGTGCCCGGCTCGCCAATCTCCGGGAAGTACGGGTCCTTGGTGAGGGCCTCCCAGTCGTCCACGGCCCACCAGTCCAGGTAGGCGTGCAGGGTGGCGCCGCTGCGGGCCGCCTTGGCCAGGCCCACCGGGAAGTCCTCGGAGAGCTGGTACTCCTGGTCGGTCTCCAGGTCGGCCGTAAAGGTGCAGATCGTGAAGCCGAACTCGGAGCTGCGGCAGTTGTTGTACCTGCCCGCGTACTCGGCGATCCCGTCGCCCTGCATCATCAGCACCGCGCCGTGCGCGACGCTGGGACCGGCGTTCCGGACCACGCCCGGCACCCCGACCGTGGTGCCCGGCTGGCCCTCGACCTTGACCGACTCGTCGCTCTGCAGGTCGATGCCCTCGGCCACGGTGACGGTCGGCTTCCGGGTCACCTCCTTGCCGTCGGCGGTCACCTTGATGACGACCTCGCCGCTCGTGCCGGCCTTCGCCGTCGAGTCGACGTTCACCCAGTAGCCGAAGAAGGGAGCGCCGTCCTCCTCGGAGCCCTCGGCCTCGCAGTGGACCTTCGAGCCGGTGGTGTCGCACTGCCACAGCTCGGTGGCGATGTCGACGGTGGCGAAGCTGGAGACAGCCGACAGGTCGAGGTCGATGGCGAGCGCCTTGGGCTCCGGGTCCTCGGGCTTCGGCGAGACGTACAGGAAGCCGAGCTTCCCGTGGTCGGCCGCGACCAGCAGGTCGCCGGCGTACACGTCGAAGGGATCTTCCGCGGCGACGGCGGGGGTGGCGGAGGCGGCGACGAACGCGCCTGCGACGCCGAGCCCGGCCAGCCAGCGCCGGGTGGAGTGCGTGAACATTGGTGGGTTCCTCCCGTGGGGGTGCAGGTGGAGCCCGTGGATCTTAAGAACCCTTAAGCCGCGGCGCTGCCCCTGGTCAGGGATCGCGGCGGAGATGAGCCGAAAGGACGATCGGCGCTGCCGCAACGTTCCACGGGCCCGTACCCGTCAACAGGGCGGGACACCGGGAGGTGCAGTGACGTACGAGGAGTTCGCCGACTCGCGGCTGAGCGCCCTGCTGCGGTACGCAGTCATGCTGACCGGAGATCCGCACCAGGCCCAGGACCTGGTGCAGGACACCATGGTGCGGGTCCAGCTGAACTGGCGGCGGGTGGCGCGGACCGACTCCCCGGAGCGGTACGTCCGCCGGATGCTCACCAACCAGTACGTCGACTGGCGGCGTGGGTCGTGGGCGCGCCGGGTGCTGCTGCGCGGCGAGCCGGACGAGGCGGTGCCCGCACCGACCGACCACGCGCAGTCCGCGGTGGACCGGGACCAGCTCTGGTCCTGGCTCTCCCGGCTGCCCCGCCGGCAGCGGGCCACGCTGGTGCTGCGCTACTACGAGGACCTGCCGGACGCCGAGATCGCCGAGATCCTCGGCTGCGCCGTCGGGACCGTCCGCTCCAGCATCTCCCGGGCGCTGGCCACCCTCCGAGCCGAGTACGTGGAGGCCTGCTGATGATCGAGGACGACCTGCGGGCCGCCTTCGCGCGACACGAGACCCTGACCCCGCCCATCGGCCCGGTGCGCGCCGCGATCGAACGGTCGGTGGTCCGCCGGCGGCGCCGCCGGTTCCGGCTCCGACTCGGTGGCACGGCGTTGGCGCTGGTCCTGGCCGCCCTGGTCGGGGTGCCGGCGTTCACCCCGAACCGGGTGGAAAAAGTGCCGCTGCTGAGCGAGTCCGCCCCGCCGACGCCCACCGGGGCGCTGAACGTGCTGCTGCTCGGCTTGGACGCGGCCGGCCCGGCGGACGCCCGGCGAGCCGACTCCATCCTGCTGCTGCACGTCCCCGCCGACCGGAGCCGGCTCTACGTCGTCTCGCTCCCGCGCGACCTGGTGGTGTCCATCCCCGGGCACGGAAAGAACAAGCTGAACAGTTCCTTCTTCTACGGCCTCGGCACGCCGACGGCCGACCTGGCTCGCGGCTACGACCTGACCCGGCGGGTGGTCACCCAGGTCACCGGCGTACGGATCGACGCCGGGGCGGTGCTGACGTACCGGGCGGTGCGAAAACTCACCGACGCTGTCGGCGGCGTGCCGGTCTGCCTGCCGACCAGGATCCGCTCGCACCACACCCCGCGGGTCTATCCCGCCGGCTGTCAGCAGCTCGACGGCGCCGCCGCGGTGGACCTGCTGCGCCAGCGCCACGGGATGCCCGACGCCACCCTGGACCGGGACCGCAACGCGCAGCGGTACGCGGCCGGACTGCTGCGCCGGGTCGACGAGCGCGGGATGCTGACGAACCCGGTGCTGCTCGCCAAGCTGCTCACCCAGGTCGGCTCCGACGTGGTGACCGACACCGGGGGCACGCCTCTGCCGGCGCTGCTCTCGGTCGCCGCGCAGGGGACCGACACCGTGCCGGTTGCCGTGGGGCTTCCGGTCCGGTACACGAACGAGCCCCCGTACGGTTTCCAGCTCGATCCTCGGCTGGCCCCCGGATTCCTCACCGCGCTGCGGGACGACCGGCTCGGCGGGTGGACGACGGCCCACCCGGACCTGGTGACCAAGCTGGGCTGAGCGTCAGCGGTAGTCGTCCTCGTCGCCGGCGACCACCCGGGCCTGCTCCATCGCGTCCCAGTCGTCGACCTCGAAGCCCCGGTGCGGCTCGGTCTCACCGTCGCGCGGGTCGGTGGAGGTGGCCTGCTCGACGGCGTCGGCCGGTTCCGCCTCCAGATCCCGTTCCTCCGGAGCGAGGTGGTCGCTCGGGGCGAAGTCCTCGTCGGGCTGACCCATCGTCCCTCCCTGGATCTCGGTGCGGACAACCATCCACACACCGTACGGGCTGCGCGCGTGGCCCGCCCGGAGCCGAGCGGAACGGAGTCGGCGGATTGTCCCTCCGCAGCGGGACCCCGGTGCCAGGATGGTGCCGTGGGCTTCCTGATCCGGCTGGCGATCACCGCGGTCGCGCTGTGGGTCACCACGCTCATCGTGCCCGGGGTCGACGTGAGCGGCCGCAGCGGCGCCGACACCGCGCTCACCCTGGTCGTGGTGGCGCTCATCTTCGGCGTCGTCAACGCGGTGCTCAAGCCGGTCATCAAGCTCTTCGGATTCGTGTTCTACCTGCTCACGCTCGGTCTGTTCGCGCTCGTGGTCAACGCGTTGCTGTTCCTGCTCACCGACTGGATCGCGCGGGGGCTGGACCTGCCGTTCCGGGTGCACGGGTTCTGGGCGGCGTTCTGGGGAGCGATCGTGATGGCGGTGGTGAGCTGGCTGATCAGCGTCGCCGTACCGGACCGACTGGAGGGCCGGTGAGGGGAGGCGGTTGTGCCGGCTGCCACTCCCTACGGGATACTGCCGGCGGTGGACAGCGCGGTCCGGCGCACCCGATGGAAGACGGCGGCCTGCACGGCCGAGAGCGGTAAGTAAGGAGCGTTCGACATGCCCATCGCTTCCCCCGAGGTCTACGCGGAGATGCTGGACCGGGCCAAGGCCGGCCGGTACGCGTACCCCGCGATCAACGTGACCTCCTCGCAGACGCTGAACGCGGCGCTCAAGGGCTTCGCCGATGCGGAGAGCGACGGCATCATCCAGGTCTCCACCGGCGGCGCGGAGTACCTCTCCGGTCCGTCCGTGAAGGACATGGTGACCGGCGCGGTGGCGTTCGCGGCGTACGCGCACGAGGTCGCCAAGAACTACCCGGTGAACATCGCGCTGCACACCGACCACTGCCCGAAGGACAAGCTGGACAAGTTCGTCCGGCCGCTGATGCAGATCTCCAAGGAGCGGGTGGCCGCCGGCCAGGAGCCGCTGTTCCAGTCGCACATGTGGGACGGCTCCGCGGTGCCGATCGGGGAGAACCTGGAGATCGCCGCCGAGCTGCTGGACCGGGCCGCCGAGGCCAAGATCGTCCTTGAGATCGAGGTCGGCGTGGTCGGCGGCGAGGAGGACGGCGTCGAGAACGCCATCAACGAGAAGCTCTACACCACCGTCGAGGACGGTCTGGCCATGGTCGACGCGCTCGGCCTCGGCGAGAAGGGCCGCTACATGGCGGCGCTGACCTTCGGCAACGTGCACGGCGTCTACAAGCCGGGCAACGTCAAGCTCCGCCCGGAGGTGCTCGACCACATCCAGATGGCGGTCGGCGCCAAGTACGGCAAGGAGAAGCCGCTCAGCCTGGTCTTCCACGGCGGCTCCGGCTCGCTGCTGTCGGAGATCCGGGAGGCGCTGGACTACGGCGTGGTGAAGATGAACATCGACACCGACACCCAGTACACCTTCACCCGGCCGGTCGCGGACCACATGTTCCGCAACTACGACGGCGTGCTCAAGGTGGACGGCGAGGTCGGCAACAAGAAGATGTACGACCCGCGGGTCTGGGGCAAGGCCGCCGAGGCCGGCATGGCCGCCCGCGTGGTGGAGGCCTGCGAGCACCTGCGCTCCAACGGCACCCGGATGAAGTAAGCGGCAGGTACGCCGAGGGCCGGCCCCCACCGGGGAGCCGGCCCTCGCCGCGTCAGGCCGTCGCGGTGAGCACCCGGACCGCCTCGCGGACGTCGTCGGTCAGGTGCACGGTGGCCGACAGGTCGCCGCCGTGCGAGCCGGCCAGCAGCGGCCGCAGCAGGGTCTCCACCGGCAGCTCGGTCGTCCAGTACGCCCGGTCGAGGAAGACGTACGCGCCGCTCGCCCCGTCGCTGCCGTAGTACGTCTTGGTGGCCGCCTGGAACACCTCCTGCACCGTGCCGGCCCGACCGGGCGCGAAGACGATGCCACCCCGGGCCAGCCGCAGGATGGTGTCCTCGCGGATCGCGTTGGAGAAGTACTTGGCGATCCGCCCGGCGAAGAGGTTCGCCGGCTCGTGGCCGTACAGCCAGGTGGGGATCGCGAGGCCGCCGGAGCGGGCCCACTCGGTGCCGGCCGGGGCGGGGCGCTGCGCGGGCAGCGTCGGCCCGGGCGCGTACCGCCGGCGTACCGCCAGCGCGGCGGCGGTGTAGCGGTCGTGGTCGGTGAAGTCGGGGGCGGTGGCGAGCAGGTCGATCGCCCCGGTCAGCTCCTCGGCCGGCCAGGCCGCGAGGAACGCGCCCAGGTTGGCCGCCTCCATCACACCCGGGCCGCCGCCGGTCACCACCAGCCGGTCGGCCCGGGCCAGCTCCCAGCCCAGCACCGCCGCCATCCGGTACGCGGCGCTGCCGCGCGGCACCGCGTGCCCGCCCATCACGCCCACCACGGACTGCGGCCCGTGCGCGGCCAGCCACGCCCGGGTGGCGTCGACCAGGGCGTTGTCCACCCCGTGGTCGTGCAGCCGCTGGCCGAGCGCCTCGCGGACGTCCGGCAGGGCCCCGCCGTGGGCGCGGAAGTGCTCGTACACCCGGGTGTCGTACATCCCGGCGAAGCCACCCTCGGCGAAGCCGGCGGCCAGGTCGTCGGGGGTGTAGAGGTGGGACGGCTGCGTGGGGTAGGGCAGCCCGGAGAAGGGCGGCACCACGTTCGCGCCGCGCCGGACCAGGTCGGCGCCGACCTCCCGGCCGGCGAACCGGCAGCCCACGAAGAGGGTGCCGGCGACGTCGACGCCGGTCAGGTCGGGAACCGGGTCGAGATCGAGGCGGAGGCCCTGCACGGTCACCCCGGCCAGGCTGCCGGTGGTCAGCCGCCGGTCGAAGTCGGCCCGGGTCTCGATCTCGTCGACGGTGGTGTCGTGCGGCTCGATGACGTCCGCGGGAGGTGGGGTCGGCACCAGGCCATCCTGCCCGCACCGGACAACCCCGCAAACGTCGGTGCGACGCAACGGACAGGAGCCCGGCGGCCAGGCCGCCGGGCTCCTGCGTAACCGGGTCCTGGGGAGGCTCCGGACCCATAGTTGTAGTGGAAAACACCGCCGCCGGGCATGGGCCGCGGGTACGTGCGCGGCGGGCCGCAGGCGTGACGAAACCCTCATCCGTTCAGCCAACCGGCTTGCCGGACCCACTCGCGCGCCCCTGGGCGAAGCGGGTTGAATGGGGCGATGCAGAACCTGTTGCCTGAGCCACCGGCCACCCTCCTGCCCGCGCACGAGGAGGCCGACGCCGCCCTGGCCGACGCCGCCGCGCAGGACACCGACGAGGCGTACGCCGCGGTGGCGGCCCGCTTCCCGACCCACAGCGCGGCCTGGGCGGCGCTCGCCACCCGCGCGTTCGCCGCGGGCCAGATCATCCCCGCGTACGCGTACGCACGCACCGGCTACCACCGCGGCCTGGACCAGCTGCGCCGCAGCGGCTGGAAGGGCCACGGCCCGGTGCCCTGGTCGCACAAGCCGAACCGGGGCTTCCTGCGCTGCCTGTACGTGCTCTCCCGGTCGGCCGGCGAGATCGGCGAGGCGGACGAGGCGGCCCGCTGCGCCCAGTTCCTCCGCGACTGCGACCCGGCCGCCGGGGACGCCCTGGCCAGCAACTGACCCACCCCCGCACGGCCGGTCCGACCCGTGGTCGGGCCGGCCGTGGGCCTGGTCCGGGGCCTTCGGCGAGCCGGCCCGCTCAGAGCCCTTCGGCGACCGCAGCGGCGATCTTGAGCCAGGCGTCCCGGGTGGCCGCGGAGAGTTGGCCGTACCGGATCGGCTCCCCGGTGTCGATCAACCGCTCGTACGGCGCGAGCAGCACCGCCCGGGTCCGGGCGGCGAAGTGCTGCTGGATCGCCGGCAGGTCGATCTCCTTGCGGGACGGCGGCATCGAGACCACCGTCACCGCCTGCCGGACCAGCCGCTGCCGGCCGCTCTGCTCCAGATGGTCGAGCATCCGGGCGGCGGTCTCCGCCGAGTCGTTCCGGGCCGACATGGTCACCACCAACTGGTCGGTGGCGTCCATCGCGGCCTGCCAGTTCTGCGCCCGGACGTTGTTCCCGGTGTCCACGAAGATCAGCTTGTAGAAGCGGCTGACCACCTCGCGGATCTCCGCGAACGCGGCGGCGGTCAGCATCTCGCCCCCGGTCGCCGACTCGTCCGAGGCGAGCACGTCGAACATCCCCTCGCCCTGCGAGCGGACGTACTGCGACAGGTCACCGACCCGGCCGTGCGCGCCCTGGAACTGGCCCAGGTCGCGCAGCATGTCCCGGACCGTACGCGAGTGGAAGTCCTGCTGGGCCCGCATGCCCAGGGTGCCCTGGGTCTCGTTGTTGTCCCAGGCCAGCACGTAGCCGCCGCGCTTCTGGCCGAACGTCATGGCGAGCAGCAGGATCGCCACGGTCTTACCGGCGCCGCCCTTCGGGTTCACCACCGTCACCTGGCGCAGGCCGCCGAAGTTGCGCCGGACCATCTCGATGTCGCGCTTGAGTTCCTGCTCGTGCCGCCCGGGCGCGAGCCGGACCAGGCCCATCTTGTTGACCACCGCCCGTACGCCCATGGTGGCCACCGGGTCGGGCGGCCTGGCCTGGCGGCGGCGGGCGAAGTCCTCGGCGGTCGGGGTGGCACCGGTCTCCGGCGACCAGACCGGGTCCGGGTACGCCGCGGGCGCCGGCTGCTGCGGGACCGGCTGCTGCGGCGGCCCGGGCTGCTGCGCCGCCCCGGCCGGCGGCGGCCACGCCGCCGGGTACCAGCCGGGCGGCGCGACCGGGCCCGGACCGGGCGGGTACGTCGACGCGCCGGGATAGCCGGGCTGCCCGCCCGGCGCCGGTGGGTACGTGGCGCCCCCGCCGTACGGTCCGGGAGGCGGCGGCTGCTGGTGGATCGGTACGCCCGGCGTCGGCGGGAACGGCCCCAGCCGCGGCGTCCCGGGCGCCGCGACGGCCGGTCCGGTGGCGGGTGCTGCCGGGGTCGGCCCGGTGGCGGGCGCCTCGGCGGCGGGCGGGTGCGTCGCGCCGTCCTGCCCCGGTGCCGTCCCGGTGGTCGTCTCGGTCGGGTCGGTTTCCTCCGTCGGCTCGATCCCCCCGCCGGCCAGGCGCTGCGGCGGCTGCGCCCACGGTGACCCGCCCGGATTCTGGATCGCGGCCGTGGCCGGGCTGCCCTCGGCCCGGCCGTTCCCGCTGGTCGGGTCGGCCGGAACGGGGCCCTTCCCCGGTGCGACACCGGCCGGCCCGTCGGTCTCCGGCGCCGAGCCGGGTGTGCCTTTCGAGCCGGCCAGCGCAGGGTCGTGCGGGGTGCCGGGTCCGGTCGCCACCGGCCGGTCCAGGGTGAACGGCTGGTCCAGGTCGACCGTCGCCGGCGCGGCCCGGGGTCCGGACGGTGGGGTGGGCCAGGCGGGTGCGGCCGGCTGGGTCGGTACCGCCCACGGCTGGGCGGCGGCCGGCTCGGTCGGGTCCGGTGGCCAGAGGGGCTCGATGTCCCGCTCCGGCGTCGGCGGTTGACCCGGCAGGTGGGCCGGGTCGGCGTTCTCGTGCACCACGGTTCCTCCCCATTCCTCCCGCCGAGGATAGGCCGTCCGGGTTTTCCGGCGACCACCCCGCGGATCGACGGGGGTCAGGCCGTCCAGACCGCCCAGGCGCCCGGCTCGGTCCACCAGGACCGCTTGCGGCTCAGCTCGCCCTCGACGCCGTCGTCGAGGAAGGGCACCTTCTCGTCGCGCGGGACGATCGCCACGGCGCGACCCCGGGCCCGGCGCACCTCCAGCCGTACCCGCTTTCTGCCCAACGCGGAGCGGGTCACCACGGGAACGGCCACCGCCACCTCGACCCGGCCGTCGGTCGGGTCCGGGTCGGCCAGCAGGGCCACGTCGTCGAGCCGCGCGTACCCGCCCGCGTTGCCCACCGCGCAGGCCATGATCGGCTCGTCGCCGTTGGACAGGACAACGTCGTCGACCTCGACCCGGGCCCGCCAGTGCAGCGGCCGGCCGGCGTCGTCGGCAGCGCCGAGCAGCGCGCCGTCCAGGGTCACCGAGCCGGCGTCGTTGCGCAGCAGGTCGAGTCGGTGAGCGCGGCCGTCCAGCACCGCCGCGGCCACCGCCGCCGGATCCCGGGGCAGCCCGAGCTGCGCCGCCAGGTCCCGGTGCGTTCCGCTCCGGGCCGGGTCCAGCGGCAGTACGGCCACCGTCGGCAGGTCCGGCACGGTCCGGTTCGCGGCCAGGTCGGCGGGGCGGCGACTGGGTGCCGGGGCGTACCGCCGGACCAGCCGGCGCACTACGGCGCGCAACTGTCCGTCACTGGCTGTGGCGACCACGAGCCGGGTCTTGGCATCCTGGTCGGGCCAGGTCAGGCCGTCGGACCGGGGCGGGCCGTCGAGCCGGGCCAGCACCTCGTCGATCTCCGCGTCCGAGCGGGCGGTGACCATCTCCACCCGGGCTCCCCGGGCGGTCAGCGCGTCCGCGCAGGCCAGCACCGGTACGCGCGGCGTCTCGCAGCGCTCCTCGGTCTTCTCCCCGGCGCCCTCGGCGGCACCACCGCAGCAGGCTCCACCGCTGCCGCAGGCCCCACCGGTAGCGTCCCGCTCCGAGCCGAGGGTGAGCAGCACCACGTCGTACACCGGTCGAGCCTCCTGCCTCTCGCCGCGACCCCTGCCGGCCGCGCCGTCACTACTTGTTAGCCTGACACCCCGGGCTCGCCAACCGGTCGCCACCTGGCACCCGAGCCTTCTGGAGGCGGAAAAGATGCCAGCGATCGTGCTCATCGGCGCTCAGTGGGGCGACGAGGGCAAGGGCAAGGTTACCGACCTGCTGGGTGAGCGGGTCGACTACGTGGTCCGCTACTCCGGCGGCAACAACGCGGGCCACACCGTGATCACCCCGGACGGCCAGAAGTACGCGTTGCACCTGATGCCGTCGGGTGCGCTCTCGCCCAGCGCGATGATCATCATCGGTAACGGTGTGGTGGTCGACCCGAAGGTGCTGCTGCAGGAGATCGACGGGCTCGCCGAGCGCGGCGTGGACGTCTCCCGGCTGCGCATCTCCGGTGACGCGCACCTGATCATGCCGCATCACCGGGCGCTGGACCGGGTCGTCGAGCGCTACCTCGGCTCCGCCCGGATCGGCACCACCGGCCGCGGCATCGGCCCCGCGTACGGCGACAAGGTCGCCCGGATGGGCATCCGGCTGCAGGACCTGCTCGACCCGGGCATCCTGCGCAAGAAGCTGGAACTGGCGCTGCGCGAGAAGAACCAGCTGCTGTTCAAGGTCTACAACCGCAAGGCGATCGATCTCGACGCGACGATCGAGGAGTACCTGGCGTACGCCGAGCGGCTGAGGCCGTACATCGCGGAAACCCGGGTGATGCTCTGGGACGCGCTGGACCGCGGCGAGACCGTACTGCTGGAGGGCGCCCAGGCCACCATGCTCGACATGGACCACGGCACGTACCCCTTCGTCACCTCGTCGAACCCGACGGCCGGCGGGGCGTGCGTGGGCGCCGGCATCCCGCCGACCGCGATCAGCCGGGTGATCGCGGTGAGCAAGGCGTACACCACCCGGGTGGGCGCCGGCCCGTTCCCGACCGAGCTCTTCGACGACAACGGCCAGCACCTGCGCAAGGTCGGCCACGAGTACGGCACCACCACCGGCAGGGAGCGCCGCACCGGCTGGTTCGACGCCGTCGTCGCCCGGTACTCGTCCCGCCTCAACGGTGTCACCGACCTGGTGGTCACCAAGCTCGACGTGCTCACCGGCCTGCCCAAGGTGCCGATCTGCGTCGCGTACGAGATCAACGGCGAGCGGTTCGACGACATGCCGATGACCCAGACCGACTTCCACCACGCGAAGCCGATCTACGAAGAGCTCGACGGCTGGTGGGAAGACATCACCAAGGCCAGGACCGAAGACGAACTCCCGGAGAACGCGAGACGGTACATCGCCCGCATCGAGGAACTGACCGGCACCCGCGTCAGCGTCGTCGGCGTAGGCCCCGGCCGCGAAGAAAACGTAGTCCGCCACCCCCTCCTCCCCTAACCCCCCGTCCACGTTGATCATGAAAGTTGTCGGTGTGACATGCCGGTGGCGGCACTGACAACTTCATGATCAACGGGGGCGCGGGTGGGGTCAGTAGGATGCGGGGTCGTGCGGGTTCTTCTTGTGGGTGGCGGGGGGCGGGAGCATGCGCTCGCGCTCGGGTTGGCTGGCGATCCGTCCGTGGCGGCGTTGATCGCGGCACCGGGGAATCCTGGCATTGCCGGGGTGGCGGAGTTGCGGTCGGTTGACGCATCCGATCCGGCGGCCGTTGCGGCGCTCGCCGTCGAGGTCGGCGCCGACCTGGTGGTGATCGGGCCGGAGGCGCCGTTGGTGGCCGGGGTCGCCGACGCGGTACGCGCCAAGGGCATCGCCGCGTTCGGCCCGTCCGCGGAGGCCGCCCGGCTGGAGGGCTCCAAGGCGTTCGCCAAGGACGTCATGCTCGCCGCCGGTGTGCCCACCGCCCGCGCCTTCGCCTGCACCGACGCGGCGAGCGTCGGCGCGGCCCTGGACGAGTTCGGCCCGCCGTACGTGGTGAAGAACGACGCGCTGGCCGCCGGCAAGGGCGTCGTGGTCACCGAGGACCGGTCCGCCGCGCTGGAGCACGCCGAGGAGTGCGGCCGGGTCGTCATCGAGGAGTACCTCGATGGCCCGGAAGTCTCGCTCTTCGTGGTCACCGACGGCGAGGCGGCGCTACCGCTGCTGCCCGCGCAGGACTTCAAGCGGGTCGGCGACGGCGACACCGGCCCGAACACCGGCGGCATGGGGGCGTACGCGCCGCTGCCCTGGGCGCCCCCCGGCCTGGTCGACGAGGTGATGCGCGACGTCGTGCACCCCACGCTGGCCGAGATGCGCCGCCGGGGCACGCCCTTCGCCGGGCTGCTCTACGTCGGGCTGGCGATCACCGCCGCCGGGCCGCGGGTGATCGAGTTCAACGCCCGGTTCGGTGACCCGGAGACCCAGGTCGTACTGGCGCTGCTGGAGACGCCGCTGGCCGGGCTGCTGCACGCCGCCGCCACCGGCACGCTGGCCGCGCACCCGCCGCTGCGCTGGCGGGACGGCGCCGCGGTCACCGTGGTCGTGGCGGCCGACGGCTATCCGGCCGCGCCGCGCACCGGCGACGTGATCACCGGGGCGGACCGCCGGGGGATCATCCACGCCGGCACCGCCCGCCGGGCCGCCGACGGCGCGCTGCTCTCCGCCGGCGGCCGGGTCCTCTGCGGTACGGCCACCGGCCCCGACCTGACCGCCGCGCGGGACGCCGCCTACGCCCTGGTACGCGGCATCGAGCTGGCCGGCTCCCACCACCGCACGGACATCGCCGCCGCCGCGGTGGACGGCCGGATCGCCCTGCCGGCCTGATCCCCGTGGCGGCCCGGCGGACCGGTCGGATCCGCACCTCAAACCGGCCGGTCAGGTCGCCGCGAACCAGCCGTTCGGCGGCCCTCAGGCATTGACAACCCGTGTCACGATCAACCCTGCCGGTCAGGGGTGAGGCCCTCGCCGGGAACGGGACGGGGGTGCACGATGGGCGGGTTCTTCGCCACGGCGCTCAGCTTTCCCACCGTGCTGTTCAGCTTCCTGCTGCTGGTGGTCGTCGGCTACTGGCTACTGGTGCTGACCGGGGTGCTGGACCTCGGCGACGACCTGGACGCCGACGGCGTGCCCGGCGGCGTCCTCGCCGGCCTGGGGCTCGGCAACGTGCCCAGCACCGTCGCGTTCTCGCTGCTCGTGGCGGTGGCCTGGTTCGTCTGCCTCGCCGGCACCGCGCTGCTCGACGGGCTGGGCCTCGGCGCGGTGGCCCGGATCGCGGTCTTGGTCGGGGTGCTGCTGGCGGCCGTGCTCTGCGCGTGGGCGGTGACCCGCCTGGTCGCGGTGCCGCTGAGCCGTCTGTTCCCGACGGGTACGGAGTCCAGCCGGCACGCCTTCGTCGGCAGCCTCTGCACCATCCGCACCGGCCAGGTGACGGCCGACTTCGGGCAGGCGGAGGTGACGGCGCCGGACGGCTCCTCGGCGATCGTCCAGGTCCGCCAGCCCGGCGCCGAGCCGCTGTGCGCCGGCAGTTCCGCCCTGATCTACGACTACGACGTCGAGGGTGAGTTCTTCTGGGTGATGCCCGCCGGCATCGCCTTCCAGCCCGACCCGTCGCGTCCCGCACCGATGTAACCGCCGCCGGTGACCCTCACCCGCGACAACGGGTCACCCCCTTCGAGTCCGGACCGTACGCCACACCCCGCCGCCGGTCCGTCCCACGCTGCCCGCGAACCCCCACAGAAAGGAGGATGCGCGGCACCCACCGGTCCGTCCCTACCACCGGACCGGCGCCGCGCGCTCAGCCATGGATGTCGTCACCACCGGGTTCGGCGTACTGCTCGCCGTCCTCCTGCTCGTCGCCCTCGGCGTGGTCTTCCTGGTCAGCCGCCTGTTCCGCAAGGTGGAGCAGGGCAAGGCGCTGATCGTCTCCAAGGTCCGTCGGGTGGACGTCACGTTCACCGGGGCGGTCGTCCTGCCCGTGCTGCACAAGTCCGAAATCATGGACATCTCGGTGAAGACGATCGACATCGAGCGCACCGGCAACGAGGGCCTGATCTGTCGGGACAACATCCGCGCCGACATCCGGATCACCTTCTTCGTCCGGGTCAACAAGACCACCGAGGACGTCATCAAGGTTGCCCAGGCCATCGGCACCGCCCGGGCCAGTGACCGGGAGACCCTCCAGGAGTTGTTCAACGCCAAGTTCTCCGAGGCGTTGAAGACGGTGGGTAAGCAGCTCGACTTCGTCGATCTGTACACGAAGCGCGACGAGTTCCGCGACCAGATCATCCGGGTGATCGGCACCGACCTCAACGGGTACAGCCTGGAGGACGCGGCGATCGACTTCCTCGAGCAGACCCCGATGTCGCAGTTGGACGCGAAGAACATCCTCGACGCCCAGGGCATCCGGAAGATCACCGAGCTGACCGCGATCGAGCACGTGCGGACCAACGAGTTCCAGCGCAGCGAGGAGAAGGAGATCACCCGGCAGAACGTCGACGCCCGGGAGGCGATCCTCGAGCTGGAGCGGCGCCAGGCGGACGCCGAGGCCAAGCAGCGGCGGGAGATCGAGACGGTGCGGGCCCGCGAGGAGGCCGAGATCACCCGGGTTCGGGCGGAGGAGCGGCTGCGGGCCGAGACGGCGAACATCCGTACCGACGAGCAGCTGGGCATCCAGCACGAGAACCGCACCCGGGAGATCGCGGTGGCCGAGAAGAACCGGGAGCGGGTCATCGCGATCGAGACCGAGCGGATCGAGAAGGACCGGATGCTGGAGGTCATCGGCCGGCAGCGGGAGACCGAGCTCAGCACGATCTCGAAGGACAAGGAGGTCGAGGCGGAGAAGCGGGCCATCGCCGAGGTCGTCCGGGAGCGGATCGCGGTCGAGAAGACCGTCGCCGAGCAGGAGGAGAACATCAAGCGGCTGCGGGTGGTCGAGGAGGCCGAGCGGACCCGCCAGGCGGTGGTCATCCAGGCCGAGGCCGAGGCGCAGGAGAACCTGGTCAAGGACATCAAGGCGGCGGAGGCGGCCGAGACGGCGGCGAAGTTCAAGGCCCGCGAGGAGCTGGTGCTCGCCGAGGCCCGGCAGCAGGCCGCCGAGCTGGACACCCGGGCGAAGATCCGGCTGGCCGAGGGTACCCAGGCCGAGGCGGCGGCCGCCGGCCTGGCCGACGTGCAGGTCCGCGAGCGAAGCGCCGAGGCGATCGAGAAGGTCGGCCGCGCGGAGGTCGCCGTCGAGCGCGACAAGGCCCTGCTGGCCGCGGAGGCGGTACGCGAGAAGCTGAAGGGCGAGGCCGAGGGTCTGACCGACAAGGCTGCGGCGATGGCCGCGCTGGACGACGCCACCCGCCAGCACGAGGAGTACCGGCTGCGGCTGGAGCTGGAGAAGGAGGTCCGGCTCGCCGGGCTGGACACGCAGCGGCAGGTCGCCGAGGCGCAGGCGAGGCTGGTCTCCACCGGCCTGGAGAAGGCGAACATCGACATCGTCGGCGGGGACAGCGTCTTCTTCGACCGGCTGCTCAGCTCGATCTCGTTCGGCAAGAGCGTGGACGGTTTCGTGGCCCACTCGGACGTCGCCCGGGGCCTCACCCAGCCGTGGCTGGACGGCACCGCCAGCTTCACCGAGGACCTGACCCGGATGCTCGGCTCGATCAACACCGGCGACGTGCAGAACCTGACCCTCTCCGCCTTCCTGTTGCAGCAGATGCGGGCCGGCGGCGCGGACAAGGGCAAGCTCCAGGAACTGCTGACCGTCGCGCAGCGGCTCGGCGTGGCCGAGACCCCGGTGGGCGCCCTGGCCGGCCCGCGGCAGCGCGCCGGTGAGTGAGCCGGTTTCCGGCCCGACCGGCGGGAACGCCGCCGGTCCGGCCGGGCAGAACGCCGGCCCGGCGGGGCTGGACGCGGGCAGCTACGAGGTGCTGCGCAACCGGCTCGTCGGCCAGGCCGGCGAGCTGGCCCGCCGGGCGGAGGGGCTCAACGCCCGGCGGCTGGAGGTCTTCGGCAGCACCGAGTTGCGCCTGCTCAGCACCGAGCGCATCCGTACCGGGCACAACTGCGTGCCCCGGGACATCGTGTCGGTGGGCGGGTTGATGCTCTTCGGCTACAACGTCTTCATCGGCCTGAAGCCGGAGACGACGGTCGACGACGTCTTCTCGCTGCACCGCTTCGCCCGGGAGCCCCACGCACGCGCCGGTGCCCCAAGCGGCGAGGAGGGCGGCTCCGACGCGTTCCGGTTCGACCGGGCCGGCCCGGACGAGCTACCCGGCCTGCTGCGCGACCCGGTGTTCCAGCGCGACTTCGCCGAGCTGTACCGCTACTACCGGCAGACCCGGCTGCTGCAACTGCGCCGGCTCGACGGCCGGCTGCTGGCGGTGTTCCAGACCGGCCCGCGCACCGACGACATCCGGGTGCTGCGCTGGCGGCTCGACCCCGACGGCGGCGTCGGGTACCTGGACAACCGGGGCGAGCGGGACCACGTCTTCCCGCCCTCGCACGACTTCGAGTGGGTCGAGACGACCCGGGAGAACCACGTCCTCGGCCGGCACCCGCACATCTCCATCGCCGACGAGATCTTCGTCGAGACGGTCGGCGGCACGCTGACGGTCAAGCTGGAGAACAACACCGAGGTCGGCGAGGGCATCTACGACGAGCCGGTGGACGAGCCGCTGCAGAGCCTGGCCGACGCGGACGTCAGCTGGGCCCGGGTCGGGCCGCTGATCCTGTTGCGGATACGACCGTACAAGGAGACCGAGTGGCGGCACCTGGTCTTCAACTCGCTGACCCGGGAGGTGGTCCGGCTCGACGGCATCGGCCCGGCCTGCCAGCGGCTGCCGGAGGACCACGGCATCATCTTCGCCGGCGGCTACCACCTGGCCACCGGGGTCACCCGCACCTTCGACACCGACGTGTCCGGGCTGGAGTTCGAACGGGTGGTCCGCTCCCCGAACGGGGAGGACGTGCTCTACGTCTTCCACGCCCGGGCGGACGGCCGCTCGCTGCTGCTGCCGTACAACGCCATCCGCAAGGAGGTGGCCGCACCGATCCTGTGCCACGGGTTCTCGCTCTTCGACGACGGCACGCTGGTGGTGTTCCGGGCGACCTCGGAGGAGCCGACCCGGGTCCACCCGATGCAGATCTGGCAGACGCCGTACGTCTCCGACGCTTACGCGGCGGCGCAGCCGGCGGGCACCGGCCCGCTGGAGCGGGTGGGTAACGCCGACCTGGTCCGGGGCATCTCCGACTGCCTCTCGGTGGCCCGGATGGTCGACGGCGCGGCGGCCACCACCGCGGTCTACGAGGCGTTGATCGCCGCCTGCGCCCGAATGGTCGACCACTACCACTGGCTCGGTGACCCGGACCTCGGTGACCTGCTGGCGCCGCTGGCCGAGCTGCGCCGCACCGCGGTCGCGGTGCTCGACGAGTACGAGAAGGTCCGTGCCCTCACCGACCAGGCGCGGACCGCGCTGGACGAGAGCGCCGAGCGGATCGCCTCGCTGGCCCGGCGGGCCCGCGGCGAGGCGCCGCTGACCGCCGACGACTGGGTGCGGCAGCTCGCCGGGCTGCGCCAGGCCCGCGGCCACCTGGAGTCCCTGCGGGAGCTCCGGTACGTCGACCACGGGCGGATCGACGAACTGGCGGAGCGGCTGGACGGGGAGCTGACGGCCGCCGGCCGGCGGGCGGTGGACTTCCTGCGCCGCGACGACGCGTTCGCCGGCTACCAGGCCGAGGTGGACCGGCTGGCCGGGCAGGGCGCGGCGATCGGCACGGTGGCCGAGGCCGGGGCGGTCCGGGAGGAGCTGGCCGGGCGCGCCGAGGGGTTGCAGACCATCACCGACGTGGTCGGCGGGCTGGACATCGCCGACGCGACCGTCCGCACCGGGATCCTGACCCGGGTCGGCGAGGTGCTCGGCGCGGTCAACCGGGCCCGGGCGGTGCTGGACAACCGCCGCCGGGAGCTGCTGGAGGTGGAGGGGCGGGCCGGCTTCGCGGCCGAGTTCGCGCTGCTCGGGCAGGCGGTGACCGGGGCGCTGGCGGCGGCGGACACCGCCGAGCGGTGCGACGAGCAGCTGGGCCGGCTGTTGCTGCGGGTGGAGGACCTGGAATCCCGGTTCGGGGAGTTCGACGACTTCCTGGCCGAGCTGGCGACCCGGCGGACCGAGATCTACGAGGCGTTCTCCTCGCGGAAGCAGGCGCTGCTCGACGAGCGGGCCCGGCGGGCCGACCGGTTGGTCTCGTCGGCGGAGCGGATCCTGGTCAGCGTCCGGCGCCGGGTCGGCACGCTGGCCTCGCTGGACGAGATCAACACGTACTTCGCGGCGGACCCGATGGTGGGCAAGCTGCGTGCGGTGGTGGAGGAGCTGCGTACCCTCGGCGACCCGGTCCGGGCCGAGGAGCTGGACGGCCGGATCCGGGCCGCGCGCCAGGAGGCTGGTCGCGGCCTGCGCGACCGCCTCGACCTGTACGCCGACGGCGGCGAGACGATCCGGCTGGGCCGGCACCGGTTCGCGGTGAACACCCAGCCGATCGACGTGACCGTGGTGCCGCACGACGGCGGGCTGGCGGTGGCGGTGACCGGCACCGACTACCGCGCCCCGGTCCGGGACACCGAGTTCGCCCGCACCCGCCGGTTCTGGGACCAGCTGCTGGTCTCCGAGTCGCCGGAGGTGTACCGCGCCGAGTACCTGGCCACCTCGATCCTGGCCGCCGCCGAGGCGGGCCGGGACGGGCTGACCGTGGACGGGCTGCGGGCGGCGGCGGCCGACGCCGGTGACCTGCGCGAGCTGGTCCGCCGGTTCGCCGAGGCCCGCTACGACGAGGGCTACGAGCGGGGCGTGCACGACCACGACGCCACCGAGCTGCTCCGGGCGCTGCTGCGGCTGCACGCCGGGGCGGGCCTGCTCCGCTACCCGCCGGCCGCCCGGGCCGCCGCGCAGCTGTTCTGGCGGTTCGGCGCGGCCGAGCCGGCCCGGACGGCGTGGACCGCCCGGGCCACCTCGCTGGCCCGGGCCCGGGAGCGGTTCGGCCGGGTGGCCCCGCCCGGGCCGGGCGGGCCGGCGGACGCCGGTGGCGGGGACGCCATCGACCGACTGCACGCCGAGCTGGCCGCCGAGGTGCGCCGCTTCCTGACCGCGGCCGGGCTGACCGGTGCGGCCGCCGAGGCCGACCTGGCCGGGGAGTACCTGTTCGAGGAGTTGTCCCAGCCGCCCGCGGGCTTCGTCACCGGGGCCGGCGCGCGGGCCGTGCTGGACCGGTTCCGCCGTGCCCTCGGCGGCCCGCAGTCCCGCTCCGCCCGGGAGTTCGACGCCGACCTGCGGTCCCTCGACGGCGATCTGGCCAGCCGGTACCAGCTGGTGGAGGCGTGGCTGACCGCGTTCCTCGCCACCGACGACGGCACGCTGTCCGGGTACGACCTGCCGGAGGCCGTGGCGGTGGAGCTGTGCGGCGCCGACCTGCCCCGGCACGATGCGGCGGCGACCATGGCGGAGACCGTCGGGGGCCTGCTCGGCGCGCACCCCCGGATCACCGGCTCGGCGCTCACCCTGCGGTTGGACGAGACGCTGGCCCGGACCCGCCGGTTCCGCACCGAGCTGGTGCCGGCGTACCGGGACTACCAGCGCCGGCGCAACGCGCTGGTGGACGCCGAGCGGGACCGGCTCCGGCTGGAGGAGTACCGGCCCCGGGTGCTGAGCGCGTTCGTCCGCAACAAGCTGCTCGACGAGGTGTACCTGCCGCTGATCGGCGACAACCTGGCCCGCCAGCTCGGCGCGCCCGGGGACGCCAAGCGGGTCGACCAGATGGGCCTGCTGCTGCTGATCTCCCCGCCCGGCTACGGCAAGACCACCCTGATGGAGTACGTGGCCAGCCGGCTCGGCCTGGTCTTCGTCAAGGTCAACGGCCCGGCCCTGGGCTCGGGGGTCACCTCGCTCGACCCGGCGGACGCGCCCGACGCGACCGCCCGGCAGGAGGTGGAGAAGATCTCCTTCGCTCTGGAGCTGGGCAACAACGTGCTGCTCTACCTCGACGACATCCAGCACACCTCGCCGGAACTGCTGCAGAAGTTCGTCTCGCTCTGCGACGGGCAGCGCCGGATGGAGGGCGTCTGGGAGGGCCGCACCCGCACCTACGACCTGCGCGGCAAGCGGTTCGCGGTGTGCATGGCGGGCAATCCGTACACCGAGTCGGGGCAGCGGTTCCGGGTGCCGGACATGCTCGCCAACCGGGCCGACGTGTGGAACCTCGGCGACGTGCTCTCCGGCCGGGAGGAGGTGTTCGCGCTCAGCTACCTGGAGAACGCGCTCACCGCCAATCCGGTGCTGGCGCCGCTGTCCGGCCGGGACCGCGGCGACCTGGAGCTGCTGGTCCGGCTGGCCCGGGGCGACGAGTCGGTCCGGGCCGACCAGCTCGGCCACCCGTACTCGCCGGTGGAACTGGAGCAGATCGTCTCGGTACTGCGCAAGCTGCTGCGGGTGCAGCAGGTGGTGCTCGCCAACAACCAGGCGTACATCGCCTCGGCGGCGCAGGCCGACGCCTCCCGTACCGAGCCGCCCTTCCAGCTCCAGGGGTCGTACCGGAACATGAACAAGCTGGCCGAGCGGATCGTCCCGGTGCTCAGCGACGAGGAGCTGGAGGCGGTCATCGACGACCACTACCGCGGCGAGGCGCAGACCCTGGCCTCGGGTGCCGAGGCGAACCTGCTGAAGCTGGCCGAGCTGCGCGGCCGGCTCACGCCGGAGCAGGCCCGGCGGTGGGCCGAGGTGAAGGCCGGCTACCTGCGGGCCCGCGCGATCGGTGGCGCGACGGACGACCCGGTGGACCGGGCGGTGGGCGCGCTCGGCCTGCTCGCCGACCGGGTCGGCGGGGTCGCGGCGGCGATCGGTCGCGCGGCCGACCGGGGCTGAGGCCGGCGGCGGGGGATCCTCCGGTACGCCGGACAACCCCCGCCGCCCTCGGGTCACCGGCGGGCGACCCCCGCTGCCGCGGCCCGGTCGGTCGACGCGGCGTCCCGGCCGGTGATCCGGTCCAGCAGGTTGGCGGTGGCCCGCACGACCCGCTCGTCCCGGTGCCCGGGCCGGTTCAGCGCCATCGCCCAGCAGAACGTGCCGGAGGCGAAGACGAGGCCGCCCTGCGGCGTCTCGTACAGGTGGGTGTTCTGCACCCGGTGGCTCCCGTACCGGGTGCGGTACGGCGAGGCGCTGAGCACGGTGGCGGTGAGCGCGGTCGGGTACGGGTGGTCCGGGCTGACACCGTCGGCCTCGCCGCCGACCATGCCGGGGATCCGGTCGCCGTCGGCGAGCCCGGTGCCGGCCCAGAACCAGTGGTCGGCGGCCCGCACCACCAGCGGCTGCGGGTCCCGGACGATGCCGTTGTACTGCACGCCGAGCAGCGCCTGCTCGGGCCGGCCCAGGTTGCGCCAGGTGATGGTCGGACCGTCGGCGTCCTGCTCCGGATCGGGCGTGGCCTTGCTGCAGGCCACCAGCCGTCCCGGCCGGCCGTCCGCGTCGTCGCGTATCCGGACGTGCCAGTAGACGCTGTTGGCGGAGAGGAACGCCAGGCTGGTGCCGGCCGCCACGGCGCGCTCCGCCGCGCGGCGCATCCGCACCGACCAGTACTCGTCGTGACCGGAGAACACCAGGCCGCGGTGCCGGCTCGGGTCGAGCCGGCCGGAGTGCAGGTCGAGGCTGCTGGCGTAGCTGACGTCGTACCCGCTGCGCTCCAGCCACTGGATGGCGTCGTGGTCCCGGTCGATCTGGGTGGGCAGGCCCTCGTGGACGTACGGCCGGTCGAAGGAGACCTCCCGGGCGCGCGCCGCGGGGTCGGTGCGCCCGGTGGCGCTGAAGCCGTTGTAGAGACTCTTCCCGGTCTGCCCGTCGAGCGGCCACTGGTTGTACGCCTGCCAGGTGGTCATCGGCAGCACCACGCAGAGGGCGGCGGCCCGCCGGTCGTCCCGGACCACGAAGGGGGTGCAGGCGCGCCAGCCGTCCGCCGAGGTGAAGACGGCCTGGTACAGCCCGGACGTCCAGTCGTCCGGCACCCGGACGGTCCAGGAGACCGGCCAGCGGCAGGCGATGGCCCCGGTGGCCGGGTCGGCCGGCGGCACCGGCTGAGGCTCGCCGTCGAGCTGGGGGCTGGTGAGCAGGGTGCGTGCCCCGGCGCCGTCGTACCAGCCGAGCCGGTGGATCGAGATCCGGTACCGGCCGCCGGGGTTGACCGCGACGTGGAAGTCGACGGACTCGCCGGGGGCGACGCTGGTGGTCGAGGCGTACCCCTGGATCTGGCGCTGCCGGTCGTCCACGCAGCGGTCGTCCCGCGGCGGCCACCAGGGCTCACCGGCGGCGCGGTTCTCCACCTCCACGGGGGGCGGCTGGCGCCGGGCCAGGGTGCCGGTGCGCCGCCGCCCGAGGACCGGGTCGGTGGTGCCGAGCGCCGCGGCGGAGACCCCGCCGGCGAGAAGACCGAGTGCCCAGCGCCGGCGGAGACGGACCATCGAGCAGCTCCTGAAACGGTGTGAGCGGACCGGCCGGGACCGGCGGCGGAGCAGAAGGTACCACCGGCCGCCGGTCCCTGTCCGTCCCCTGTGGGGGGCGCCGCGCCGGCCCGGAGCGGGGCCCCTCAGGGTCAGCCGTAGTAGCGGCGCAGCTCGCGGCTGAGCACCTTGCCGGTGGCGTTGCGGGGCAGGTACTTCACGAAGATGACGTCGCGGGGCACGGAGAAGCGGGCCAGGTAGTGCCGTACGTATTCGCGGACGGCCTGCGGGTCGAGCGTCTCGCCGGGGTGCAGGGCGAGGAACGCGGCGAGCCGCTGGCCGTACTCGGGGTCGGGCACCCCGATGACGGCGGCCTCGCGGACCTGCGGCAGCTGGGCGAGCAGGTCCTCGACCTCGGAGGGGAAGACGTTCTCACCCCCGGAGACGATCATGTCGTCGGCCCGGCCGTCGACGAAGAGCAGGCCCTCGGCGTTGACCCGGCCCAGGTCGCCGGTGTCCAGCAGGCCGTCGTGGGTCTCCCGGTGGGCCCCCGAGGTGTACCCCTCGAAGAGCATCTCGTTGCCCACGAAGATCCGCCCGACCCGCCCGTCCGGGACCGGCTCGCCGGCGTGGTCGAGGAGCTCCAGCCGGGTGCCGTGCGGGGGCCGGCCGGCGGTGGTCGGGGCTTGGCGCAGGTCGGCCGGCCCGGCGATGGAGGCCCAGGAGACCTCGGTCGAGCCGTACAGGTTGTAGAGGACGTCGCCGTAGACGTCCATGAACTTCGGCGCCAGCCCGCCGGGCAGGGCGGAGCCGCTGACCGCGACCACCTTCAGCGGTGGGCGGGGGGTCGGCGGCGGCACCTCCAGCAGCCGTTGCAGCATCACCGGCACGGCGAACATCGCGTCGCACCGGTGCGTCGCCAGCGCGGCCAGCGTGGTGGCCGGGTCGAACCGGCGGTGCAGCACGATGGTGGCGCGCAGCGCGAAGGCCACCTGGAGGGCCGCGTACCCCCAGGTGTGGAAGAGCGGCGCGGCGATCAGCACGGTGTCCCGGGTGTGCAGCGGAATCCGGTCGATGATGGAGACCAGCGGGCCGAAGCCGTGCGGGGTGGGCCGCCGGGCGCCCTTCGGCGTGCCGGTGGTGCCCGAGGTGAGCACGATGGTCCGGCCGTCCCGCTCCGGCGGCTGGAGCTGGTCACCGGGCAGCGCGCCGGCGATCAGCTCCTCCTGGCCGCGTTCGTCGACCCGGTGCACCTCGGCGGGCAGGCCGAGCACCCGTTCGGCGAACTCGGCGTCGTGCACCAGCACCCGCAGCGCCTGTTCCTCGGCGACGGTGGTCAGCTGCGCCGCGGAGAGCCCGGTGTTGACCAGGACGGCGTCCGCGCCGAGCAGCATCGCCGCGACGATCGCCTCGATCAGCCCGTGGTGGTTGCGACAGAGCACCCCGATCCGGTCCCCGGCCTGGACGCCGAGCCCGGCGCGCATCGACCGGGCCAGGCGTTCGGCCCGGTCCAGCAGCTCCTGGTAGGTCAGCTCGACGCCCCGCTCGTCGATGACGGCCGTTCGCCCGGGGTCGCGGGCGGCGGCCTGGCGCAGCTCACCGGCGAGGCTCCAGCCCCACTTGCGCAGCGCGCCGAGCTGGGAGGCGACCCGGATGGGGCGGCCGGGGGTGAGCAGCCCGCGCCGGGTCAGTGTGGCGACGATGAACGGCAGGTCCAAGCCGCAACCCTCCTTCGGGGAGCACCGAAGGGCTCCCGGAGGAGCCCTTCCGTACCGAGCGTGTCCTCTCGATCATGCACCCGCGGCGGCGCGGAGCCCAGCCGGCGTTCCCCGAGCCCACCCGTCGGACACCCTCGCTCGGGGTGGGGACGGTCGGTGAGGGCTCCCGACCCCGGTCAGCGGATCTGCATTCCGGAGATGGCGCGGGAGATGACCAGCCGCTGGATCTCGGAGGTGCCCTCGAAGATCGTGTAGATCTTGGCGTCCCGGTACCAGCGCTCGACCGGGTGGTCGCGGAGGAAGCCCGCGCCGCCGAGGAGCTGGACCGCCTTCTCGGTGACCGAGACGGCCACCTCGCCGGCCTTGAGCTTGGACATCGAGCCCTCGCCCGCGCTGAACGGCCGGTTGTTGCGTCCCATCCAGGAGGCCCGCCAGACCAGCAGCCGGGCGGCGTCGATCTCCATCTTCATGTCCGCGAGGGCGAACGCGACCGCCTGGTTGGTGATGATCGGGCGACCGAACTGGACCCGGTCCTTGGCGTAGTCCAGGGCATACTCGTACGCCGCCCGGGCCACGCCGAGCGCCTGCGCGCCGACGGTCGGCCGGGACAGCTCGAACGTCCGCATCGCGGCCTGCCCGGAGGCGCGCTGCCCGGAGCGGGCCCGGTCCAGCCGTTCGAGCAGGGCCTCCCGCCCACCCAGCAGACAGCGCCCGGGTACCCGGACGTCGTCGAGGAAGACGTCGGCGGTGTGCGACGCCCGCAGTCCCAGTTTGCGCAGCTTGCGGGTGGCGTTCAGCCCCGGCGTGCCGGGCGGTACGACGAACGCGGCCTGCCCCCGCGAGCCCAACTCGGGCTCCACCGAGGCGGTGACCACGTGCACCCCGGCGATCCCGCCGTTGGTGGCGTACGCCTTCTGCCCGCGCAGCACCCACTCGTCGGTGGCCTCGTCGTAGACCGCCCGGGTGCGCATCGCGCTGACGTCGGAGCCGGCCTCCGGTTCGCTGGTGCAGAACGCGGCGACGGCCGGTGAGTCCAGGTCGCCGAAGCACTGCGGCACCCACTCGACGAGCTGGTCGGGGGTGCCCGCGCCGTAGATGGCGGCAACGGCGAGGGAGGTGCCGAAGATGCTCAGCCCGATGCCGGCGTCGCCCCAGAAGAGCTCTTCGCTGGCGATGGGCAGTGACAGGCCGGTGGGGTCGGCCCAACAGGTGGCGAGGAATTCGAAGCCGTACAGGCCGACCTTCGCCGCCTCCTGGATGATCGGCCAGGGAGTCTCCTCCCGGGCGTCCCACTCGGCCGCGGCCGGGCGCACGACCTCGGCGGCGAAGCCGTGCACCCAGTCGCGAAGATCCCGCTGTTCCTCATTCAGGTCTAGCGAGAACTCGGCCATGTCAGCCCTTGGGGATGTCGAAGAGGTTGGCGATGTTGGCGGCCAGGCCAAGGTCGCCCTTGGCCTTCAGCTTGCCGGTCATGAACATCATCACCGGGTTGGCGCCACCGGAGACGATCTTCAGGAACTCGACCGGGCCCATGGTGAGGCTCAGCTTCGGGTCCCGCTGCGCACCCTCGTTGACCGTGCAGGTGCCGTTGTCGATGACGACCTCGTAGGTGTCGGTGCCACCGTCGGGGCGGCCGGTGATGTTCCAGTGGATGACCGCGTTGGTGGAGCCCGCGCGGTCGGCGCGGAACAGCGACGGCATCCGGTTGAAGACCTCGCTCAGGATCTTGCCGCGCAGGTCGCCCGACATCACCTCGGCGATCTTGTCGTCGGGGGTGGACTTGACCAGCTTCGCGAACTCCTTGGGGCCGACGTTCGCGAAGTTGGCCGGGTCGAAGTCAGTCATGGGGGATGCACCTCTCGGAGCGGGCCGACTTTGGTTACTCTGGCGTAACCTTACGCACGAGTAGGTATGCTCGCAAGAGTGTCCAGCACACCCACCTTCAAGCGCCTGCCCCGGGCCGTCCGCGAGCAGCAGATGCTCGACGCCGCGGTCAAGGTCTTCTCCCGGCGCGGCTTCCACGCCGCCAGCATGGACGAGATCGCCGAGGACGCCGGCATCTCCAAGCCGATGGTCTACGCCTACCTCGGCACCAAGGAGGAGCTCTTCGTCGCCTGCCTGCACCGCGAGGGCACCCGGATGATGGAGGCGATCGCCGGGGCCGCCGCCCCGGACCTGCCCGCCGACGAGCGGCTGTGGCGTGGGCTGCGGGCGTTCTTCGGCTTCGTCGGGGCGCACCGGGACGGGTGGGCGGTGCTCTACCGCCAGGCCCGGGGCGAGCAGCCGTTCGCCGGGGAGCTGGCCACCATGCGCGGCCGGCTGGTCGAGGTGGTCGCCGGCATGCTGGACCACGCGCTGCGCGTCGAGGGGCGCGAGGTGGGCCCCACTGACCTGGAGGTGGTCGCGTACGCCCTGGTCGGGGCGACCGAGTCGCTCGCGGACTGGCTCGCCGACCACCCGGAGGCGGATCCGGAGAAGACCGCCACCCGGATGATGAACGTGGCCTGGCTCGGCGCCGCCCAGCTCCTGGACGGCGCCGCCTGGCACCCGCCACAGAGCTGACCGGCGCGCTCAGCGGCGGGCGACCGCCCGGGCGCGGGCGCGGCGACGCAGCCAGCGGGCCACCTCCAGCGTGCCGGTGACGGCGATCGACAGTGCGAGGCCGACCAGCAGGCCCTTGACCGGGTCGCGTTCGAAGGCCAGGCCACCGAAGTAGCCGAGCAGCCCGCAGTAGATCCCCCAGCTGCCGCAGGCCAGCGCGTCGTACAGCAGGAAGCAGCGCGCCGGGTAACGGACCGCGCCCATGGTCAGGGTGACCGCGGTGCGGCCGCCGGGGACGTACCGGGCGGTGGTCAGGATCAGCCCGCCACGCCGGTCGAGGGCCCGCCGGGCCCACTCCGAGCTGCTGCGCCGCCGGCTTTCCACCGGCAGCCGGGCCAGCCGGTTTGCGCCGCCGCCCCGGCCGATGCCGTACGAGGCGTGGTCGCCGGCGAGCGCGCCGAGCGCGGCCATCGCGATCACCGCGACGAGATTCGGTTCCCCGCCAACCGCGAACGCACCCGCGGTGATCACCACCGTTTCGCCCGGCACCGCCGGGAAGATCGCGTCGACCGCGGTGACCGCGAAGATCACCAGATACACCCACGGTGACGTGACCGTCTGGTGCAGCAGGTCGAGCAGGGACGCCATGCCCTCATGCTCGTGCCCGGCCGTCGGGGGCGGGCCGAAGTCGCCGGATCGCGCCGCCGCCCGGACCCGGGCCCGGACGGCGGCGCGCGTCAGCGGATCGTGCCGGTCAGGTGCGGGCGGCCGGATCGGGCGTCGTGCAGCGCGAAGTCCCAGCCGGGGCGGGCGCTGAACGCCACCGTCGAGGGCAGCGGTACCGGCAGCTTGAACGCCACGCCGACCGTGTAACCGTCCGGCAGCCGGCTCTCCAGCGCGGCCAGGCAGTGCGCCTTGCTCCACATCCCGTGCGCGATCGGCCGGGGGAACCCGAACAGCCGCGCGCCGAGCCGCGAGGTGTGGATGGGGTTGTGGTCCCCGGAGACCCGCGCGTAGTCCGTACCGACCCGGGGGGTCAGTCGCCAGTGTGCGGAGGGGGCCGGCGGGGTCGGCGGGTCACCCGGGTCGCGCCGCGCACCGCCGCCGGCCGTGCGCTCCTTGGCCAGGTACGTCGAGACGCCGCGCCACACCTCCTCCCCGTCGATCGAGCCGACGAGGACCACGTCGAGCTGCCGGCCCCGGTCGTGCGGGCGCAGGTTCGCCGCGTACGTCCGGAAGTCCAGCCGCTCGCCGGCCTCCACCGGTCGGCGCACGGTGATCCGGTTGGCCACGTGCACCACCCCGGTCAGCGGGATCGGGAACTCCGGCGCGGTCATCAGCCGCAGCGCCAGCGGAAAGCCCATCACGTGCGGGTACGTCGCCGGCAGCCGGTCGGCGAGCCGGAAGCCGCAGACCCGGTCGTAGTCGGCCAGGTGTGCCCGGTCCACGGCGACGCCCGCCACGGTGAGCTCCACCGCGGGGATCGTGCCGCCGCGCCGGCCGCCCACCCCCGGCAGCGCGCCGAGCAGCGCCCGCCGGTAGAGCGCCCCGGCCGCCGGCATCCGGGGCAGCTCGACCACGGCGCGGCCGCCGCCGTCCGGCCCCGCCCCGCCGGAGCCGGACCCCGCTCCCGCGGCCGCCCCGCCGGTCGGGGCCACCGCCGCGAGGTCCCGGGTCGCCTCGACGCCCGGATCCCGGGCCGCAGCGGGGGCGAGCCCCGACAGGTCGCGGGTGGCGTCCGCGTCGGGGCCGGCCGCCGCCGTGGCGGCGACGTGGAGGCCGGTGAGGTCCTGGGTCGGGCCGTCGATCAGTTCGTGGACCGTGAGCTCCTCGGCCGGGCCGTCCGCCGAGCGGTCCCTGCGCCTGGCCATCACGCCCCCAACAGGCTCTGGCCGCAGACCCGGACCACGTTGCCGGTGACCGCGCCGGTGGCCGGCCAGGCCAACCACCCGATCGTCTCGGCCACGTCCACCGGCAGGCCGCCCTGGGACATGCTGTTCATCCGGCGGCCCGCCTCGCGCAGCATCAGCGGGATGCGCGCGGTTAGCCGGGTCTCGATGAAGCCGGGGGCCACCGCGTTGACGCTGATGCCGCGCTCGTTCAGCGCCGGGGCCAGCGAGTCGACCAGGCCGATCACGCCGGCCTTGCTGGTGGCGTAGTTGGTCTGCCCGCGGTTGCCGGCGATGCCGGCGATCGAGGAGACCGAGACGATCCGCCCGCCGGTCGGGATCAGGGCCCGTTCCAGCAACACGTCGTTGATCCGCTCCTGGCTGGAGAGGTTGACGTCGATGACGGAGTCCCAGCGGTCGGCGTCCATCCGGCCGAGGGTCTTGTCCCGGGTGATGCCGGCGTTGTGCACCACCACGTCGACCCGGCCGTGCCGGCTCGCCAGATGCTCGGCCAGCCGCGTCGGGGCGTCCGGGGTGGTCAGGTCGAGCTGCACGGCGGTGCCGCCGATCTCGTTGGCCACGGCGGCCAGCGCGTCCCCGGCGGCCGGTACGTCCAGCGCCACGACCTGGGCCCCGTCGCGGGCCAGCACCCGGGCCAGGGCCGCGCCGATGCCCCGGGCCGCCCCGGTGACCAGGACGACCTGGCCGTCCAGCGGGCGGTCCCAGTCGGCCGGCGGCTGGGCGGTGCCCGCGCCGACCCGGATCACCTGCCCAGAGACGTACGCGGAGCGGCCGGACAGCAGGAAGCGCAGCGTCGACTCCAGGCTGGTCAGGGTGCCGGGGTCGGCGGCCTTTGTGACGTACACCAGCTGGGCGGTGATGCCCCGGCCGAACTCCTTGCCGATGCTGCGGGTCAGCCCCTCACACGCGCGCTGGGCGGTGGCCGCCCGGGGCGAGCCGCACTCGGCGGGCGGGGTGCCGAGCACGATCACCCGGCCGCTGGGCAGCAGCGAGCGGGCCTGCGGGTGGAAGAAGTCGTAGAGCTGCCGCAGCTCGGTCGAGTCGGTGATGCCGGTCGCGTCGTACACCAGGGCGGCGTAGCGCGCGGTGGCGTCGGTGCCGGCGGACGGGTCGGGCAGCTCCACCCCGGCGGCCGCCAGGATCTTGCCGACCGGCTCGGCCAGCCGGCTGCCGGTGGCGGCGCCGAGCAGGACGGGCCCGGGCAGGAGCGGGTCGCCCGGCGTGTGCCGGCGCAGTCGAGGCGGGTCGGGCAGCCCGAGGCGCTTGACCAGCGCGCGACCGGCCCCCGATTGGACGAAGCTCGCGTACCTGTCGGTCATGGGCGTAGCCTACTGGCCAGTAGGGTTCGGGCAACAGCTTCGAGGAGGCCGATCGTGCAGAGTGTCCGGCGGGTCGCGGTCATCGGGGGCAACCGCATCCCCTTCGCCCGGTCCAACTCCCGCTACGCGCACGCGTCCAACGCGGACATGCTCGGCGCGGCGCTGGACGGCCTGGTGGCCCGGTTCGGGCTGGCCGGCCAGCGGGTCGGCGAGGTGGTCGCCGGCGCGGTGCTCAAGCATTCCCGCGACTTCAACCTCACCCGCGAGGTCGTGCTCGGCTCCCGGCTCGACCCGCACACCCCCGCGTACGACATCCAGCAGGCCTGCGGCACCGGTCTGGAGGCGGCCATCCTGGTCGCCAACAAGATCGCCCTCGGGCAGATCGAGGTCGGCATCGCCGGCGGCGTGGACACCACCTCGGACGCGCCGCTGGCGGTCAACGAGGACCTGCGCCGCACCCTGCTCCAGCTCAACTCGGCCCGGACCCTCGGCGAGCGGCTGAAGATCGCCGCGAAGCTCCGCCCGCACCAGCCGTTCAAGCCGGAGATCCCGCGCAACGCCGAGCCGCGTACCGGGCTGTCGATGGGGGAGCACGCCGCCCGGACGGCGCTGCGCTGGAACGTCGACCGGCAGTCCCAGGACGAGCTGGCGATCCGCTCGCACCAGCGCCTGGCCGCCGCGTACGACAAGGGTTTCTTCGACGACCTGATGACCCCCTACCTGGGGCTGACCCGCGACCAGAACCTCCGCCCGGACACCAGCCTGGAGAAGCTCGGCTCGCTCAAGCCGGTCTTCGGCAACCGCGGCCCGGATGCCGAGCGGGCCACCATGACCGCCGGCAACTCCTCACCGCTGACCGACGGCGCCTCCACCGTGCTGCTGGCGTCAGAGGAGTGGGCGCGGGAGCACAGCCTGCCGGTGCTGGCCTGGTTCAGCTGGTCCGAGACCGCCGCGGTCGACTTCGTGCACGGCGACGAGGGACTGCTGATGGCCCCCGCGTACGCGGTGCCGCGGATGCTGGCCCGGGCCGGGCTGACCCTCCAGGACTTCGACTACTACGAGATCCACGAGGCGTTCGCCTCGCAGGTGCTGGCCACCCTGGCCGCCTGGGAGTCGCCGGAGTTCTGCAAGGAGCGGCTGGGGCTGGACGCGCCGCTCGGCCCGATCGACCGCGACCGGCTCAACGTCAACGGCTCCTCGCTGGCCGCCGGGCACCCGTTCGCGGCCACCGGCGGCCGGATCGTCGCCACCCTGGCCAAGCTGCTCGCCGAGAAGGGCAGCGGGCGGGGCCTGATCTCGATCTGCGCCGCCGGCGGCCAGGGCGTCACCGCGATCCTGGAGCGCTGACCGCGCGACGGCCCTTGAACACGTCGACGCCCGCCCGGGGATGCCCGGGCGGGCGTCGACGTGTGGTGGAGCGGTCAGCCGAGGGTGAACTTCTCCCAGGGGCCGATGGCGGTGCGGTTGGCGATCAGGGGCTTTGCTCCGGCGCTTTCGGCGGTGACGTAGCGGGCGTTGATGGCGGCCTTCAAGCTGACAGTGCCGTCGGTGTTGCGGATCAGGGTGAACCGTTCCCAGGCGCCGACGCTGGCCCGGTTGGCGATCAGCGGGAGGGTGCCCTTGCTCTCGGCGCTGACGAACTTGTTGTCGGCGCGGGCGAAGATGCCGATCTGGCCGTTGCCGAGGTCGACCAGGTCGAATCGCTCCCAGGGGCCGACCGCGGTGCGGTTGGCGATCAGCGGCTTCGTGCCGGCGCTCTCGGCGGTGACAAAGCGACCGTTCGCGCCGGCCTTGAACGAGCGGTCCGCGTCGGTGGGGGTTACCCGGTAGAACTTCTGCGCGGTGCCGATCGTGGTGGCGTCGGCCACCAGCGGCGTGGTGGCCGACGGCGCGCTCACGTACCGGCTGCTGGCCGTCGCCCGCAGGCTCACCGTGCCGTCCGCGTTGCGGAGCAGGGTGAAGCGCTCGGTCGCGGTGACCGTGATGCCGGTCGGGATCAGCGTGCCGTCGCCGGTCACGTACCGGCGGGCGGCACGAGAGAAGAGGGCGACTTGGCCGTCGCCGGCGTCGGCGAGATCGAACTGCCCGGCAGCGCCGAGCGCGGGCTGGCCGGCCAGCAGCCCGTGGCCGACGTTCTCGCCGGCCACGTAGCGGAGATTCGCCAGGGCGAGGAGGCCGATCGTGCCGGTACGCCGCAGCACACTGACGCCCTGCGTGGTGCTGGTGGACCGACCGTCGCTCCAGGACACCTTCACCGACACGGTGTAGTCGCCGGGAGCCGCGTAGCGGTGCGAGGCGACCGGCTTGTCCTGGGTGACGACGGTCCCGTCGCCGAAGTCGAACAGGTACGAGGTGATCGGGAAGAACCCGGCATTCGAGGCGGAGGCGTCGACGGTGACCGAGCCGGTGCCGAGGTCCAGCGCAGTGTCGAACGTGGCGGTGGGGTTGCCGACGGCCTCGACCGCACCACGGTCGGCGTAGGTGACGGGGCCGGCACCGGTGTTGGCCACGGACGGATTGTCGGCGCGGGGGTTGCCGGTCCGGTCGGTGGTCTGGTAGCCGGGCGCCGCCGAGTTGGCGGAGTCGGACTTGTCGGTGGAGGAGGCCGTGTCCTTGTCGTGGGCGGCCTGGCCGGACGCGGCACGGAACGCGTCCAGGCCCATCAAGGTGCCGTTCCAGGAGTACGCCGTGCCGGACGGCGACGCGTGGTGGTAGGTGTTGTTGTAGTCGACCACCGTGTCCTTGCCGGCGTCACCGTAGACGCCGACCTCCGCACCCGGCTCCGCCGCCGGGTCGCAGTAGCTCTGCCCGAAGAGCCCGTTCGAGGTCAGCAGGTTGTTCTGCACCGACACGCCGGTCGACGCGCCGTCAACTCGGATGCCATCGAGGCAGCGACCGTTGACGCTGTTGCTGGTGATCGCCGTGCCAGCGGCGCCACGGTTGTGGATGCCGGCACCCGCGCCACCGTTGACCTGGTTGTTGGCCACCACCGCGTTCGCCGCGTCTGGCCCGATGTTGATCGCCGCACCGGTGAAGCCACTGATGTTGTTGCTCAACACGGTGTTCCCGGGCCCGTCGACCCGCACGCCCACGCTGCCGTCGACGAGGTCGTAGTTCGGCCAGCTCAGCACATTGGCGGAACGGACGACGACCCCGGTGGTCGCGGCGTCCATGGTGACTCCGGCGACCGGCGCCTTGCCGCTGGCGGTGAGCTGCTTCAGGGTCGAGCGGGTCACTGCGGCGAGCCGCACGGCGGGTGCCGTCGACACGTCAGCCATCGCGTAGGTGCCGCCCTGGACCGTGATACCCGAGGCGTTCCGGAGGTCGAGGGCGGGCACGTCGACCGCCTTGTTCACCCGAAGGTTCTGGAGCACGATGTCGTGCTGGCCGTCGATGACGAAGCCGGCCGACGGCCCGCTGAGCGTGGCGGCTTCGCTGGCGAGGATAGTGATCGGCTGGTCGGCCGTACCGGAGTTGGCGATGGTGACGCGCTCCGGGTAGGTGCCCTGGCCGACGTCCACGGTCTGACCGGCGGTGGCCCGCGCGACGGCCGGCCCGATGGAGCAGAACGGCTGGGCCAGCGTGCCGGCTCCGGTGTCGGAGCAGGCGGTCGACATCTGTCGGACGTAGAGAACCGTCGCGTCGGCGGCCTGGGCCGGAGTGGTCAGGAACAGCAGGGAACCGCCGGTCAGCGCGAGTGCGCTGAGCCCGGCGAGGGAAGGTCTGCGCATGTACGTCCTCAGTGAAGGAGGAAGGGTTTCCCGGACGTGCCGAGGAGAGGATCTTCGCCTACCGGGACCCTGTCCCGCTGCCCCGGCCGGCACAAACGGCCACGGATTTCTGCCGCGACGCCATGACTCGATCAGGTAGCTGAACAGATAAACCTCATATTCATGCCGAGAATCTCCCACGATAGGGAGCTGATCCCCGCCACCTCGGGAGGTTCCTGGTGAAGACACGTCGCCGGCTGCTCGCCGTGGGTACCTGCCGCAGGCCGGGGCCGTGCTGAGCGTGCAGTGGCTGCTCGACCACGGGTACCTCGTCGAGGCGGACCTGGGCAGCGACCCGAACACGTGCCAGGCGGCGGTGGACATGGACGGCTGCTGAGCCGCCGGCGGGACAGGAGGTCGGGAGTGGACCGGCACCAGGTACGCGGGGCCCTGCTGGCGGCGGGGCTGTCGCCGGACGCCTTCGAGCTGGAGGACGTCCACGAGCACGTCCCGGTCCCGCCCGACTTCTGGTTCCTCCGCCACGCCGCGGGCGGTGGCTGGGAGATCGGCCTCTACGAGCGCGGGGTGCACGACGTCCGCCAGCACTTCGACACCGAGGAGGCAGCCTGCGCCGGGCTCTACCGCGCCCTCACCGGCCGCCCCGCGCCCTGAGCAACCCGAGGGGACCGGCTTCCGTCCCCTGGGTATGAGGCGAGCAACAGGTTCCGCGGCGTGAACCGGCGCGACGAGGACGAGTTCCGCGAGTTCGTGGCCGCCCGGCTGGATCCGCTGCGCCGGACGGCGTACCTGCTGTGCCGGGACTGGCACACGGCCGACGACCTGGTCTCCATCACCGTCGGCCGGCACTGGCGGCGGGTCCGGGCGGCGGACAACATCGACGCGTACGCCCGCGGGGGTGCTGACCCATGCCTGGCTGGACGAGTGCCGGCGGCCGTGGCGGCGGGAACGGAGCTACGACGAGCTGCCCGACCGGCCAACCTGGGTGCCGGGGAGCCGCCGTTGGCCGACCGCGAACTGCTCTGGGACCTGCTCGGCCGGCTCGCGCCAGGCCGCCGGGCGGTGGTGGTGCAGCAGATCATCGACGAAGCGATCGGCGCACCGCCGCCGACGTGGCTCGACGTCGACCAGATCATCGGACGGGAAGCCCGGCGGGCCCGGCGTCGCCGCGTGGGCGCGTACGGGATGTCCGCCGTGGCCGTGCTCGCGGTCGCGCTGGGCGGCGGCCTGGTGGTCACCGGCGGCCCGACCGCCACCGGCCCGGTGATCGCGGGGTCCCCTGGGGCGAGCGTCGCCGGGCAGACAGCCGAGGCACAGGTCAGGAACGCGATGCTGGCCGCGCTCGACCGGGCCGCACCGGGGCTGCAGTGGCTGCCCGGCGCCGAGCAGGAGAACGACATGGCGAAGTGGTCGGGTCCGGCGGTGGCCGAGCCGAGCTGGCCGGTCAACCAGTTCTCGCACCTGTCCGCGTCCGGGTGGATCGGCCACGGAGTGGCGGTCCGGGGTGACGTCCGGGCCCGCCTCTCCATCGAGAGCAGCAGGTCGAAGGCCGGGCAGCCAACGGAGCCCATGGACTGCCGGGGACCCGAGCGGGCCTGCGAGACGTCACTGGGACCGGACGGCGAGCGAATCAGGGTCATGGAGCTGGAGGCCCGCTACAGCCCGCCCGGCCAGCCGATCATCCGCCCCGGCCAGCGGACGGTCGATGTCTTGCGGCCGGACGGGACGCGGGTGCGCGTGGACTCCTTGAGTCGTTCGGCGGAGTTCCTGCTCACCGCGGCGGAGATGACCGCCATAGCCCTGGACCCGGCGCTCTCCCTGCCCTGACGGGTCGGCCGGCTCGGGGGGAGCGGAGCGCTGGTCGGCGCGTACGGGAGAATGGGGCCGTGACGATCCCGAACGTGCTCGCCAACCGTTACGCCTCGCCCGAGCTGGTCGCCCTCTGGTCGCCGGAGGAGAAGGTACGGATGGAGCGCCGGCTCTGGCTGGCCGTGCTCCGGGCCCAGCGGGACCTGGGCGTGCCGGTGCCGGACGGCGTGGTCGAGGCGTACGAGCGGGTGGTCGACGCCGTAGACCTGGCGTCCATCGCGGAACGTGAGCGGGTCACCCGGCACGACGTGAAGGCCCGGATCGAGGAGTTCAGCGCGCTCGCCGGCCACGAGCACGTGCACAAGGGGATGACCTCCCGGGACCTCACCGAGAACGTCGAGCAGCTCCAGGTGCGCGCCTCGCTGGAGTTGATCCGGGACCGGGTGGTGGCCACCCTGGCCCGGCTCGCCTGGCACGCGCACGAGTACTCCGGCCTGGTGATGACCGGCCGGTCGCACAACGTGGCGGCGCAGGCCACCACGCTGGGCAAGCGCTTCGCGTCGGCGGCGGAGGAACTGCTGATCGCGTACGAGCGGCTGGAGGACCTGATCGGCCGGTACCCGCTGCGCGGGATCAAGGGTCCGGTCGGCACCGCCGCCGACCAGCTCGACCTCTTCGACGGCGACGCCGACAAGGTGGCCGAGCTGGAGCACCGGGTGGCCGGGCACCTCGGCTTCGCCCGGGTGCTGGACAGCGTCGGTCAGGTCTACCCGCGGTCGCTGGATTTCGACGTGCTCTCGGCGCTGGCCCAGGTCGCCGCTGCGCCGTCGTCGCTGGCCACCACTATCCGGCTGATGGTCGGCCAGGAGCTGGTCACCGAGGGCTTCAAGCCGGGCCAGGTCGGCTCCAGCGCGATGCCGCACAAGATGAACACCCGCTCCTCCGAGCGGGTGAACGGCTTCGCGGTGATCATCCGGGGCTACCTGTCGATGGTCGGCGAGCTGGCCGGTGACCAGTGGAACGAGGGGGACGTCTCCTGTTCGGTGGTCCGCCGGGTGGCCCTGCCGGACGCGTTCTTCGCCGCCGACGGGCTGTTCCAGACCTTCCTCACCGTGCTGGACGAGTTCGGACCGTACCCGGCGGTGATCAACCGGGAGCTGGAGCGCTTCCTGCCGTTCCTGGCCACCACGAAGATCCTGGTCGCGGCGGTCCGGCGGGGCGTCGGCCGGGAGGTCGCGCACGAGGTGATCAAGGAGCACGCGGTCGCCGTCGCCCTCGCCATGCGGGAGAAGGGCGCCCCCGACAACGACCTCTTCGACCGCCTCGCCCAGGACGGCCGGCTCGGCCTCTCCCGGGCCGAGATCGACACCCTGGTCGCCGACCGCAACGCCTTCGTCGGCGCCGCGGGAGCGCAGGTGGACCGAATCACCGCCCGCATCACCAAGATCGTCGAGACCCACCCCGAGGCCGCCGCCTACTCGCCACCCCCCATCCTCTGACCCCACCCGGGCCCGGCCCGCCCGAGGCGGGAGGGTCAGGAGTCGCGGGTGGGGGTTTCGGCGGCCGTGCGGAGGTTGGGGGCAGAAGCGGGTTCGGCGATGCCGCCGGGGGCCTCGGCGATCTCCGGCTCGTGCGCCGTCTCCGCCGCCACCATGGGCTGGTCGGCGGGCATGACGTCCGGCATCTTGGGTACGACGATCACCGCCGTGCCGTACGCGCAGATCTCCATCCACATCTCGCCGCAGTCCCGGCTGTCGAAGCGCATGCCGATCACCGCGTTCGCGCCGAGCCGCTGGGCCTCCTCGCCCAGCCGGGACACCGAGTCGGTACGCCAACGGGTGAGGTTGTCCGGGGCCATCGGGTCGTACGCGCCACCGCGCAGGTTCTTGACCCCCTCGCGGTAGGGGTTCCGGGTCCGGGCCATCGAGGACACCACTTCGCCGAGGATCTGGCGGATCTCGTAGCCGGGCAGTTGATCCGTCGTCACGACCAGCACGGTTCCGATGCTGTCAGCCGGAGAGCGGGCCGTTCGTGAGGGTTGTTCACCTGATCGGATGCTGCAAAACAACGCGCCGGGGTCGGCTGGGCGGTCCGGCACCCGGAGGGTCGGGAACTGTCAGACATCGGCCAGTAGGGCGGGCGCGCCCCCGGGACCGTACCGGATGCCCGAGAAGGGATGACCGGTGGCGAAACCGACCGCAGGCGCCGACGGGGGACACGCCGGTCGACCGGTGCCGCCCGTCTTGAGGGCCGTCCGGAACGGTTCGGCATGGAGGGTGGCCGATGCCTCGCCGGGCGTGCCGGGCGCGCGACAGGCGGTAGCGCGACCCGCCGATGTAACAATTTGGCCACCTCCTGCGCTCTGAAACGCCTGGTACGGGCCGGTTTCGCGGCCGCCGGGGCGGCGTGGGTAGCCGCCTCCAGCCGGTTATGTCGATCAGTGCCTGGACTGCGCCCGGCCGGTGCGGCCGAGGCGGTATCTGCCAGGTAGGCTGGCTCCGCTCGCCCGTTGTGGGTCGGCACCCAACTGCGTACACAGTCAGGAGTGCCCAGTGCCTCGCGTCGTCGTCGACGTCATGCTCAAGCCCGAGATCCTCGATCCCCAGGGCCAGGCCGTCGCAAACGCGCTGCCCCGGCTCGGCGTCAGCGACGTCGCCTCGGTCCGGATCGGCAGGCGGATCGAGATCGAGTTCACCGGTGAACCGGACCTGGACCGGGCCCGGGAGATCGCCGACAAGCTGCTCGCCAATCCGGTCATCGAGGACTTCGCCGTCCGCCTGGTCGAGACCGACGAGACCGTGGACGCGCACCAGTGACCGCCCGGGTCGGTGTGGTGACGTTCCCCGGCTCGCTCGACGACGGGGATGCGGCCCGTGCCGTCCGGATCGCCGGCGGCGAGCCGGTCCGCCTCTGGCACGGTGACCCGAGGCTGCACGGGGTGGACGCCGTCGTCCTGCCCGGGGGTTTCTCCTACGGTGACTACCTGCGCTGCGGCGCCATCGCCCGGTTCGCCCCGGTGATGGAGACGATCGTGGACGCGGCCCGGGGTGGCCTGCCGGTGCTCGGCATCTGCAACGGTTTCCAGATCCTCTGCGAGGCCCACCTGCTGCCCGGGGCGCTCACCCGCAACCAGCACCTGCACTTCCGCAACCGGGACCAGGTCCTGCGCGTCGAGTCCGCCGGCACCGCCTGGACGAACGCCTTCCAGCCGGGCCAGGAGATCCTCATCCCGGTGAAGAACGGCGAGGGCTGCTACGTCGCCGACACCGCGACGCTGGACCAGCTCGAGGCCGAGGGCCGGGTCGTCGCCCGTTACCTCGGCGGCAACCCCAACGGTTCGCAGCGCGACATCGCCGCGATCACCAACTCCGCCGGCAACGTGGTCGGCATCATGCCGCATCCCGAGCACGCGGTGGAGGCCCTCACCGGGCCCTCCCTGGACGGTCTCGGCTTCTTCACCTCGGTGCTCAAGCACCTGGTGGGGGCGCCGGCGTGACCGTGCGCGGGATCATCGGTCGGCTCACCCGCCGGTACGCCGGCGAGCGCAGCGAGGAGAGGTCATGACCACCCATCCGGACCCGGCCGTACGGGAGACACCGGGCACCTTCCCGGCCGCCCCGGCGGAGCCGCGTACGGCCGCCGTGGTGCCGCAGGCCGGCCCGGTCGACGCCGGCCGTGTCGCCGCGCTGGCCCCGGCCGACGACTGGGCCCCCGGCGTGGACACCGTGCCGCGGGCCTCCGGCACCCCGGAAGAGCTCCAGCCGTACGCCGAGCTCGGCCTGCGGGACGACGAGTACGACCGGATCCGGCACATTCTCGGCCGCCGGCCCACCCAGGCCGAGCTGGCCATGTACTCGATCATGTGGAGCGAGCACTGCTCCTACAAGTCCAGCAAGGTGCACCTGCGCCAGTTCGGTGAGAAGGCCCCGCCGAGCGACCGGCTGCTGGCCGGCATCGGAGAGAACGCCGGCGTGGTCCGGGTCTCCGACGAGCTGGCCGTGACCTTCAAGGTCGAGTCGCACAACCACCCGAGCTTCGTCGAGCCGTACCAGGGCGCGGCCACCGGTGTCGGCGGCATCGTCCGGGACATTCTCGCCATGGGCGCCCGCCCGATCGCGGTGATGGACCCGCTGCGCTTCGGCGCGGCCGACCACCCGGACACCGCCCGCGTGCTGACCGGCGTGGTCGCCGGTGTCGGCGGCTACGGCAACTGCCTCGGCCTGCCGAACATCGGCGGCGAGCTCGTCTTCGACCCGAGCTACCAGGGCAACCCGCTGCTCAACGCGCTCTGCCTCGGCGTGCTCCCGGTCCACCGGCTGCAGAACAAGGCCGCGGCCGGGCCGGGCAACATCGTGGTGCTGATGGGCGCCAAGACCGGCCGGGACGGCATCGGCGGTGTGTCGGTGCTGGCCAGCGCCACCTTCGACGAGACCAGCGAGCAGCGCCGCCCGGCGGTGCAGGTGGGCGACCCGTTCACCGAGAAGCTGCTGATCGAGGCCTGCCTCGAGCTGTACGACGCCGAGCTGGTCGTCGGCATCCAGGACCTCGGCGGCGCCGGCCTGACCTGCGCGCTCACCGAGACCGCCGCCGCGGCCGGCACCGGCATGCGGGTCTGGCTGGAGCGGGTGCCGCTGCGCGAGCCCTCGATGGAGCCGCACGAGATCCTGGCCAGCGAGTCCCAGGAGCGGATGCTGCTGGTCGTCGCCCCGGAGAAGCTGGAGTCGGTGCTCAAGACCGCCGAGAAGTGGGGCGTGCTCGCCACCGCGATCGGCGAGGTCACCGCCCCGGCGCCGGACGGCCAGCCCGGCCGGCTGCTGATCACCTGGCGTGACCAGCTCGTGGTCGACGTCCCGCCGGGTTCCCTGGTCGACGACGGCCCGGTCTACGCCCGCCCGATGCGCGAGCCGGCCGACCTGATCCTGCTCCAGGCCGATCGTGCGGAGACGCTGCCTCGGCCGAACACCCCGGAGGCGCTGCGGGAGACCCTGCTGCGCATGATCGCGTCGCCGAACCTGGCCGACAAGACCTGGGTCACCGAGCAGTACGACCGGTACGTGCTGGGCAACACCGTGCTGGCCCAGCCGGAGGACTCCGGCGTGATCCGGATCGACGAGCGGACCGGCCTCGGCGTCGCCCTCTCCGTCGACGGCAACGGCCGGTACGCCCGCCTCGACCCCTACCACGGGACGAAGCTGGCGCTGGCCGAGGCGTACCGGAACGTGGCGGTGACGGGCGCGAAGCCGATCGCCGTGACCAACTGCCTCAACTTCGGCTCGCCGGAGGACCCGGCCGTGATGTGGCAGTTCGCCGAGGCCGTGCGCGGCCTCGCGGACGGCTGCCTGGAGCTGGGCATCCCGGTGACCGGCGGCAACGTCAGCTTCTACAACCAGACCGGCGCCGCCGCCATCCACCCCACCCCGGTGGTCGGCGTGCTGGGCGTGCTGGACAACGTCGCGGACCGGGTGCCGATGGGCTTCGTGCCCCGCCCGGGTGGCGACCACGACCAGCTCTTCCTGCTCGGTGAGACGCACGTGGAGCTCTCCGGCTCGGAGTGGGCGTGGGTGACCCACGAGCACCTGGGCGGCATCCCGCCGCAGGTCGACCTGGCCCGCGAGCGGCAGCTCGCCGAGCTGCTGGCCGAGGCGGCCCGGGTGGGACACGTCAGCTCCGCCCACGACCTCTCCGACGGTGGCCTGGCGCAGAGCCTGGTGGAGTCCTGCCTGCGGCGTGGCGTCGGTGCCCGGATCGCGGTGCCGGAGCACTTCACCGGCGGGTCGATGCCGTTCGTCTACCTGTTCAGCGAGTCCGCCGGGCGGGTCCTGGTGTCGGTGCAGCGCGGGCACGAGAAGGCGTTCACCGCCCTCTGCGCCGAGCGCGGGGTGCCGTGGGAGTTGATCGGGGTCACCGACCCGGCCGGCGGTGCCCTTGAGGTGCACGGCCAGTTCCGGATCGGCCTGGACGAGCTGCGCGCGGCACACAGCGCGACCCTGCCGCGGCTCTTCGGCGGCGCTGAGGCGGCCCAGGTGGCGGTGGAGGCGACCCGGACCGGGACGGCCACGGCGCCGCAGTCCGGGGCGACCGACGAGGCCACGCCGGTGAGCGTCGGGGCCACCTCGGTCACGCCGGACCAGCCCGCCGAGGCCACGGAAGCCCCGGTCGAGGGCCCCGCCGACGCGCCGACGGCCGACGGTTCTGACGCGACCGGGCCGGCCCCCACCGGCCGGGACGGATCCACGGCGGCCTCCTCCGGTGACTCGGACCAGCCGGCCGCGCCCGATCAGCGCTGAGGCGTTGGCCGCGGCCGTCTACGCGCAGCCCGGTTCCGGCGCCCGGTTCGATTGGGGGCTGACCGGGGCGGCCGAACTCGGCCGCGTGTGTGCTGCCCTGGTGGTGGTGGACGTCCTCTCGTTCACCACCGCCGTGGAGGTGGCGGTCGGCCGTGGCATGCGGGTGCACCCGTTCCCCTGGGGGGAGCAGGCCGCGGAGTACGCCCGCCGGGTCGGCGCCGTGGCGGCCGTCGGCCGCCGGCAGACGGTCCCGGAGCATCCGTGGTCGCTGTCGCCCGCCGCACTGCGTACCGCGCCGGTCGTCGCCGACCTGGTACTGCCCTCGCCGAACGGTTCGGCGATCAGCGCCGCCGCCAGCGCCACCGGCCTGCCGGTGGTCGCGGCGTGCCTGCGCAACGCGCGGGCCGTCGGGCGATGGCTGCGCACCCAGGGGTACGGCTCGACGGACGCCGCGGTCGGCGTGGTCGCCGCCGGGGAGCATTGGCCGGACGGCTCGCTGCGCCCCTCGGTGGAGGACCAGCTCGGCGCTGCCAGCGTGCTGGACGCCCTCGCCGGCGTGCCGGGCGGCCTGTCGGTGGAGGCGGCGATGGCGCTGGCCGCGCTGGCCAGCACCCCGGACGTGCCGGCGGCGGTGCGGGGCTGCGTCTCCGGCCGTGAGCTGATCGAGGGCGGCTTCGCCGCCGACGTGGAGGTCGCGGTCCAGGTCGACGTGTCGGACGTGGTGCCGGTGCTGCGACAGGGCTACTTCTCCCCCGCCTGACCGTCCCCGCCGCCCCATCACTGGATCCTGGGCGTCGAGCCGCCTTCCGTCCGCCAGCCGCGCCTGTCCTGCCGGGTGTGCGATCCCCGGCGACAGATTGGGGATCGGACGCTGTGGAGCTGATGTCGTAGACGATTCAGGCGGCACCGCCGGTGGTGGTTCGGCGGCCACCATGACACGGCGGCTCGTCACCCTCACTCGGCCCGACAGCGGGCAGCCGACGACGACGGCGGCCGCCCGGTAGGTTCCGGGCGGCCGCCGTCGTGGTCATCGGAGCAGGTCGCCCCGGCCGGGTCAGTCGTCGAGCCAGTCCAGCCGGCGACCGCCGCGCTCCGGCGGGGCGTCCGGGCGGGGCCGGCCGGCCTGCGCCGGGTCGCCGTATTGGCCGGGCTGGTCATAGCCCTGGTTGTCGTAGCCGCCGGTGCGTTGCGGCGGCGGCTCCTGACCGTAGCCGCCCGGCTGGCCGTAACCACCCTGCTGGCCGTACGCGCCCTGCTGGGGCTGGCCGCCGTAGCCGGCATCGCCGCCACCGCCACCGTAGCCACCGTGCTGGTCGTAGCCCTCGTACGCCGGCTGCTGGCCGTTGTCGTAGCCGCCGGCGTAACCGCCACCGGCGGGCCGATCGTCGTAGCCGTTGCGTGCCGCACCGCTGTCGTAGCCGCCGCCCGCCGGGGCACCGTAGCCGCCCCCGGCACCGTAGCCGTTGGTCGGCTCGGGGGCGCCACCGTACTGGCCCGGGTCCGGCTGGCCGTAGCCCCGTCCCTGGTCGGCCGGCGGTTGGTAGGTGCTGGTCGGGTACGGATCCGCCGCCGGGGCGTACGGCGTGCTGTCGCCGGTGTAGCGGCCGGTCGGCTCGTCGTAGCGCTCGCCGTACCCGCCGCCCTGAACCGGCTCGCCGTAGCCGGCGGCACCAGCCTGGGCCGGCTCGCCGTAGCCGGCGGTACCGCCCTGAGCCGGCGGGTAACCGGCCGCCCCGGCGCCGTAGTCCCGGCTGCCGTAGCCGCCACCGGAGGCCGGGGCGTTGCCGTAGCCGCCACCGGAGGCCGGGGCGTTGCCGTAGCCGCCGCCCGAGGCCGGGGCGTTGCCGTAGGCGCCGTAGCCGCCCTGCCCGGTGGCCTCCTCGCCGTAGCCGTTGCCGGCCCAGCCGGGCTGCCCGCCCGGGGCGTACGAGGGCGGCGGAGCGCCGTACGGGTCCGGCGGGACGTCGTCGACGATCGGACGGTGCATCATCGTCGGCGCGTCGCTGAGCGAGGCGCCGCCGACCATGGTCGGGGCCGGACCGGCACCCATCCCGTTCACCACCCGGGTCTGGTCATCGGTGCCCCGGTACCCACCCCGGGCGCCCGCGCCGGCACCGGCGACCGGGCCGGGGCCGTTCGGGCCGTCCCCGTCGGCGCCGTCGTCGCCTTCGTTCTTGCGCCGCATGTAGAGCAGCACGATGGTGCCGACGCCCACGGCCACGAAGAGGCCGCCGAGCAGGATCAGCAGCCAGGAGCCGCCGGAGTCCTCGTTGGCGGCGGCCTGCTGCTGGCCGGGGTCCTCGGTGGCCGGCTCGTCGGTGGTCTCGTCGGTCGCCTCGTCCGTCGGCACGGCCTCGTCGCTCGCCGACGGGGTGGCGCTCGGGCTCGCCTCGACCTTGATCGGCAGGGCGATCCGCTGGCCGGTCAGGCTCTGCCCGGCGGTCGCGCTGATCGTCTTGGTGGTGAAGTAGTCCTTGTCGTTCACGTTCTTGCTCGCACCCAGATCGATCCGGCCGGGCGCGATCGGGTTGGTGTCGGAGCCGGTGAACCGGTAGTTGCCGCTGCTGTCGCTGGTGGTGGTCCGGCGGCGCTGCTGGGAGTCGAGCAGCATCACGGTGGCGTTCGCCACCGGCTCGCCGTTGGCGCTGACGACCACCTTGCCGGAGACCACCTTGACGGTCTGCGCCTGAGGCGGAGCCGCCTTGGCGACCAGAGCGACAGTGGTCTGAGCCGTCTGCTCCTGCTTCGGACCCGTCGAATCCACAGCCCTGACAGTGATCACCGCCGAACCGCTGGCTGCGTCGTCCGCCAGCTTGAAGGTGGCGTTGTAGGTGCCGCTCTTGTCGACCCTGCCGCGGTTGCAGCCGTCGACGCAATTCAGCTTCGGGTTGTTCGAGCTGACCGAAACATCGGCCGGAGTGTCGATCGGCTCGGCGAAGGTCAGCGTGTAGCTCACCGTGGTGGTCTTGCCGGCTTCGACCGAACTCGGCGACGCCGAGACGTTGCCGATGCTGGGAGCCGCGAGGGCTGGTGTGGCGGGGACGGCGAGCAGCGCGCCGGCAACCAGCGCTACGACCACACCCGCCCGATGCTTCCAGGCACGTCGGTGTGTTGACACGTCCACCGCCTTCCGGTCTGACTTCCCTGGCCGGCGGGCGCCGGGCCGGGGATCATCACGGTACGAATACGCCGTCGGCAACTATGCCTTGTCTGACCGGATCAGCGCGACCCAGGGCCAGCGTCGCAGCCGGTGATCCCGGGTCGTATCGTCCCGTCGTGTCCTCTCCGCACATTAAGTCCGCCGCAGTGACCGCGGCATTGACGGCCCTGGACGAGGGGCGTACGCCCGAACGGCCGGTGTACCGGGAAGCGGTCCGTACCCTCTTGGCCGTCCTCGCGGAGCGCGCCCCCGGCCGATCGGTGGAGGTGCGTGTCCCACCCTACGGTGCCGTGCAATGCGTGGCCGGGCCGCGACACACCCGTGGCACCCCACCGAATGTGGTGGAAACGGACCCGGCCACCTGGCTCGCGCTGGCCACCGGCCGCCTCGGCTGGGCGGAGGCGGTCACCGAGGGTCGCGTACGGACGAGTGGGATCCGCGCGGACATCTCCGCGCACCTTCCCCTGTTAGCTGGCCCGACGCCGGACGCTCGGTAACCATGAGCAGCCGAATCGTGACTATCAGTATCGACTCCGATTCGCGTACACTGTCAGGCGACGACGGTCCCGGCCGACCGTGCGGAGCTGCCCCCCGACTCCGCCAGGCCAGTCCAGACCAGCATGAGGGAGCGGCACGTGCCCCGAGGCGATGGCCGGCTGAGCCACGACCTTGACCCCCAACGCCCCGGCCCGCAGGACGCGTGTGGCGTCTTCGGCGTCTGGGCGCCGGGGGAAGAGGTCGCCAACCTGACCTACTTCGGGCTCTACGCCCTCCAGCACCGTGGCCAGGAGGCGGCCGGCATCGCGGTGAGCGACGGCTCGGGCGTGGTGGTCTACAAGGATCTCGGCCTGGTGGCCCAGGTCTTCGACGAGCCGACCCTGGCCAGCCTGCGCGGCCACCTTGCGATCGGCCACGCCCGCTACTCCACCACCGGCGGTTCGACCTGGGAGAACGCCCAGCCGACCATCCGGTCCACCACCTCCGGCACGACCATCGCGCTTGCCCACAACGGCAACCTGGTCAACACCGCCGAGCTCCAGCGCGAGGTGAAGGAGCGGGGGCTCGTGGCCGACGGCTCGACCAACGACACCTCACTGGTGACCATGCTGCTGGCCAGCCGGCCGGATCTGTCCGTCGAGGCGGCCGCCCTCGAGGTGCTGCCCCAGCTGCGTGGCGCGTTCAGCTTCGTCTTCATGGACGAGTCGACGCTCTACGCGGCCCGCGACCCGCACGGCGTACGTCCGCTGGTGCTGGGCCGGCTGGAGCGCGGCTGGGTGGTGGCGAGCGAGACCGCCGCGCTGGACATCGTCGGCGCCAGCGTGGTCCGCGAGGTCGAGCCCGGTGAGCTGATCGCGATCGACGAGGACGGCCTGCGCTCCAGCCGGTTCGCCGCGCCGGAACCCAAGGGCTGCCTCTTCGAGTACGTCTACATCGCCCGTCCGGACGCCACCATCGCCGGCCGCAACGTGCACGCCGCCCGGGTGCAGATCGGCCGCCAGCTTGCCAAGGAGCACCCGGTCGAGGCCGACCTGGTGATCCCGGTGCCGGAGTCCGGCACCCCGGCCGCGATCGGCTACGCCGAGGAGTCGGGCATCACCTACGGCGCCGGCCTGATGAAGAACCCGTACGTCGGGCGCACCTTCATCCAGCCGTCGCAGACCCTCCGCCAGCTGGGCATCCGGCTCAAGCTCAACCCGCTGCGGGAGAACGTCCGGGGCAAGCGTCTCGTCGTGGTGGACGACTCGATCGTCCGCGGCAACACCCAGCGGGCCATCGTCCGGATGCTCCGCGAGGCCGGGGCGCTGGAGGTGCACGTCCGGATCTCCTCGCCGCCGGTGAACTGGCCCTGCTTCTATGGCATCGACTTCGCCACCCGGGCCGAACTGCTGGCCAACGGCCTGGACAACGAAGGCATCCGACGCTCCATCGGCGCCGACACGCTGGGCTACGTCTCGCTGCCCGGTCTCATCGCCGCGACCGAGCAGCCGAAGACCCGGCTCTGCCGGGCGTGCTTCGACGGGGAGTACCCGATCGAGCTGCCCGCCGGGAACCTTATCGGCAAGCACGTGCTCGAAGGGGTCGGCCGCCGGGTCGCCTCCGAGGCGTCCGACGCCGTCGGGCACGCCACCGCCGCGCTCGTCGCCACTCCGGGCGGCGACGACAACTTCAGCTCGGCGCGTCTGGCGCCGCGCCCCGACCTGAAACCGTCGGTCGCCACCCACCGCCCATAGCACCACCCGACGCGGAACCCGACCACCGCAAGGCCGGCCCCGCGAGAACCACAAAGGGGAGAACCGTGACGCACGTGTCCGAGCGCAGCGGCGCAGGAAGCAGCCCGACGGGCGCTGGCGGCGACCGCCAGCCCTGGACGGCCGGCAGCAGCCGCGCAGCGCGCAAACGCTCGGTCTCGTACGCGGACGCCGGGGTGTCGATCGACGCGGGCGACCGCGCGGTGGAACTGTTGAAGTCCAAGGTCAAGCAGACCCGGCGCCCGGAGGTCATGGGCGACCTGGGTGGCTTCGCCGGCCTGTTCCGGCTGGACACCAAGAAGTACAAGAACCCGATCCTGGCCTCCTCCACCGACGGGGTCGGCACCAAGCTGGTCATCGCCCAGCAGCTCGACATCCACGACACGGTCGGCATCGACCTGGTCGCGATGGTCGTCGACGACCTGGTGGCCTGCGGCGCCGAGCCGCTGTTCCTGCTCGATTACATCGCCACCGGCGAGGTCGTGCCGGACAAGGTCGCCGAGATCGGCGCCGGCATCGCCGACGGCTGCCGGTACGCCGGCTGCGCCCTGCTGGGCGGCGAGACCGCCGAGCACCCCGGCGTGCTGCGCCCCGACGAGTACGACATCTCCGCCACCGGCGTCGGTGTGGTCGAGGAGAGCGAGATCCTCAGCCCGGAGCGGGTCGAGGTGGGCGATGTGGTCATCGCGATGCGCTCCTCGGGTCTGCACTCCAACGGCTACTCGCTGGTCCGGCACGTGCTGCTGGGTGCCGGCCGGATGCGGCTGGACGTGGTGATCGACGACTTCGGCCGGCAGCGGACGCTCGGCGAGGAGCTGCTCACCCCGACCAAGATCTACGCGCAGGACTGCCTCAAGTTGATCGCCGAGGCCGAGGTGCGGGCGCTCGCGCACGTCACCGGCGGCGGCATCCCGGGCAACCTGGTCCGCGTTCTGCCGGAGCACGTCGACGCCGTGGTCAACCGGTCCACCTGGAAGCCGCAGCCGGTCTTCGACCTGATCCAGTCCAAGGGCCGGATCGAGGACCCGGAGATGGAGGCGACGTTCAACATGGGCGTCGGCATGTTCGCGATCGTCTCCGCCGAGGACGCCGACCGCGCGCTGGCCACCCTGACCGGCCGAGGCGTGGACGCCTGGCAGGCCGGCGAGATCATCGAGGGTTCCGGCAACGTGCAGATGATCGGGCAGCACACCCGGGGCTGATCACGCTCTGCTGATCATCCGGGCACCTGATCGGGGGTTCACCCGAGTGGCCACCGCCGCCTAGCCTGAAGGGCAGTTCGGGCTAGGCGGGGGAGGGTCGATGGCTGCTCGTACGCACACCGGGATGCGCGGTATCGCCGCGGTCCCCTCGTACGTGGTGATGCAGCCGACCACGCTGTGCAACCTCGATTGCGCCTACTGTTATCTGCCTATGCGCGCGGCGGACCGGCGGATGCCGGTGGCGGTGGCTGAGGCGGTGGCGGCGTCGGTGAACCCGTGGGCGACCACTGGCCGCTTCTCGGTCGTCTGGCACGGCGGGGAGCCCCTGGCGGCCGGACGGGACCATCTGGCGGCGCTGCTGGCGCCGTTCGGGCCGGAGGTGGAGCACCACGTCCAGACCAACGCCACACTGATCGACGACGCCTGGTGCGCGTTCTTCGCCGAGCGCGACATCCGGGTGAGCGTCAGCGTGGACGGGCCGCGGGAGCGCAACGGGGAGCGGGTGACCCGGGGCGGCCGGCCGGCGTACGACCGGATCGTGGCCGGGGTGGCGGCGCTGCGCCGGCACGGGCTGCCCTTCTCGGCGCTCGCGGTGGTCTCCCGGCCCGGTCCCGGGCTGGCCACCGAGCTGTACGACTACTTCCTCGACCTCGGCTGCGACGTGCTCGGCGTCAACATCGAGGAGACCGAGGGGGTCAACACGCGGACGAACGCCCGGGACGCCGGTGCGGTCACCGCATTCTGGGCGGAGCTGGTCGGCGCTTGGCGCCGGGAGCCCCGGATCCATCTGCGGGAGGTGGAGTGGTCGCTGCGGTACGCCGGCGCCGTCCTGGACGGGACGGCGGACGGGCTGCTGCCGCGGCGCCTGGACCCGATCCCCACCGTCGCCCACGACGGCTCGGTGGTGGTCCTCTCCCCGGAGCTGGCCGGGTTCACCGATCCCCGGTACGGCGACTTCAGCAGCGGCAACGTGCTGGCCACACCGTTGGCCGAGATCCTGGCCGAGGCTGGCCGGACGCCCTGGGTGGACGAGTTCCTCACCGGGGTGGAGGCGTGCCGGTCGTCGTGCCCCTACTTCGGGTTCTGCGGAGGCGGTCACGCCGCCAACCGCTACTTCGAGCTGGGGCGTTTTGACGGTACGGAGACCGAGCACTGCCGCAACAGCAAGATCCGCCTACTGGAGGGAGTGTTGGAGCATGCCCGAGACAACCAGTCACCGGCAGCCTGAGCGCGTGGGGGGCACCGACCCTGATCCGGTCGTCGACCGGGTGCGGGAGGCCGCCGTGGGGTTGACCGCACTGCTCCACGAGGCGGAGGCCGCGCGCCGGCTGCGGTCGGAGGTGTCGGGCGGCGACGGCGCCAGCGCGGTCTGCGCGTGGAACCATTTCGAGAACATCCCGACGTTCTACAACTGGAACAACCGGCCCCGCTGACGGTACGCGGCCGAGATCAGGGACCCGCTGGTCGACCGGAGTCGTCTCCGGCCCGCGTGGTCCCTGATCATCGGTGGCGCCGCTTCTGATGGGCACATGCGTGAGCACGCGGGGAGTTACCGCGTGCTCAGCTGCGTTCGGAGGTCAGCGGGTCGGACGGACCCAGGTGTCCGGGTCCTCGTCCGCGTGATCCTCATCGTCGTCGTCGACATACTCTTTGTAGTCGTCGTCGAAGTTGTGCTCAGACTTACCAGCACCCGCCAACTCGCGCTGCAAGGCGGTGAGGTCGGTGTTCGGGGAGTGGTACTTCAACTCCCGGGCCACCTTCGTCTGCTTGGCCTTAGCACGGCCGCGCCCCATGGCTCGACCCCCTCGCACAGAATGCGGGGCAGCCCGAAGGCGGGCCCCGATGACGTCAGGCATCTCTCGTGGCTCTTACGGTACATGGGGATGCCACCGTTCGGCACCTCGGGTTACCGTCAGCCGGCCCTGCGCGTCGCAGTGATCCGGCCGTGACAAATTGTACCCGGTAAGGACCGAACTGCGGGACCGCCCGTGACAGCGGTCAAACCGGTACGAAGCTCCCCAGATCCCAGCTTAACGCGACCGCCGTCCGAGCGCTGGACCGGGGGCGGGCGGCCGGCCCGCCCCCGGAGTGACATTCAGCGCAGGTGGATCGTGCGGAGCCGGCCGACCTCGGCCATCCGCCGCTCGGCGAGCCGGTCCGCAGCGACCGCCGGCGGGACGCCCTCGTCGTCGGCGAGTCCGAGGATCTCCCGGGTGGTGTCGTAGATCCGGGTGGCGCGCAGCTTCGCCCGGTCGAAGTTGAAGCCCTCGATCTCGTCGGCGACCTGGATCACGCCGCCGGCGTTCACCACGTAGTCCGGGGCGTACAGGATGCCCCGGTCGGCGAGGAGCTTCTCGATCCCCGGGTGGGCGAGCTGGTTGTTCGCCGCCCCGGCGACCACCTTGGCGCGCAGCGCCGGCACGGTGTCGTCGTTGAGGGCGCCGCCCAGCGCGCACGGGGCGTACACGTCGATGTCGGACGCGACCAGCGCGGCGGCGTCGTCGACCAGCGCGACCTGCGGGTGAGTGGCGCGCACCCACTCCAGCGCCTTCGGGTTGACGTCGGTCGCCACCACCTCGGCGCCGTCGTCCAGCAGGTGGCCGGTGAGGTACTTGCCGACCTTGCCCAGGCCGGCCACGCCGACCCGCTTGCCGGCGAGGGAGGGGCTGCCCCAGACGTGCTCGGCGGCGGCCCGCATGCCCTGGAAGACGCCCCAGGCGGTGAGGATCGAGGAGTCGCCCGCGCCGCCGTGCTCGACGCTGCGCCCGGTGACGTAGCGCGTCTCGCGGGCGATCACGTCCATGTCGGCGACGTAGGTGCCGACGTCGCAGGCGGTGTAGTAGCGCCCGGCCAGCGACTCCACGAAGCGGCCGTAGGCACGCAGCAGCGCCTCGCTCTTGATCTGCTCCGGGTCGCCCCAGATGACCGCCTTGCCGCCGCCCAGGTCCAGGCCGGCCAGGGCGTTCTTGTACGCCATGCCGCGGGAGAGGTCGAGCACGTCGGCGAGGGCGTCGTCCTCGCTCGCGTACGGGTAGAACCGGGTGCCGCCGAGCGCGGGGCCCAGCGCGGTGGAGTAGATCCCGATGATCGCCTTGAGGCCGGACTGCTTGTCCTGGCAGAACACGACCTGTTCGTGACCGGTCGATCCCGGGTCGTCGGTGCTGGCGAATACGCCCATGGCTGACTCCTGTGACGGTGGGCGCCTTTGTGGGGCGCGGACCTGGTGGCACGCCGGCGGGATGCTGCCGGTGCTGCTGAGCCTAATATCGGCCGAAGCCGTACTGTCGCCCGCGTTACGTGTCCGTGCCCCGGGTGACGACGTGCGGGCTCCGACTCGTGGGAGGATCGCGCCGTGCCGTCGCTCTTCGCTTCTTACCTGCGCGTGTACGAGCCGCTGACCGCCTTCGACCGGGACCGCCAGTCATTCTGGCGCCGGTACGTCAACGAGGGCCGCGCGGTGGCCCCGCTGGAGGGGCCGGTCCGGCAGCGGACGGCGGTGATCGAGGCGCTCGGCGCGGGCTGGACCCGGCTGCCCGATCTGCCGGACGAGGCGTACGTGCTGGAGACCGACGACAGCCTGCTGGTCTGTCCGTGGAACCTGCGGATCCGGGTGGCCGAGGCGGCGCTGAGCGCCCGTGACGGGGTGCCCTCGGTGCTGGCCGACGCGTTCGTCCCGCCGATCCTGGCCGGGCAGGCCAAGGCGGTGGTGGAGGACTGGCGCAGCGGGGCGCGGGTGCTGGAGCACGGCGTGCCCCGGGTGCACGAGCAGATCGCCACCTGGGGGGTGCCGCTGCGCTGGTTCGTGCTCTTCGAGTCGGCGGAGCGGCACCTGGTGACCGAGCCGGGCCGCCGGGCGCTGCGCTACCGGACCGAGATCTCCAAGGCCCGCCGCCGGTCATCCCGGGCGCTGTCGGTGCTGCGCAAGTCGGTCGGTGAGGCGCCGATCACCGAGGCGGTCGAGGAGGCCGCCCGGTGGCTGGAGGAGTTCCACCCCCGTTCGGTGGTGGAGCTGGACTACGGCGGCCTGGTGCAGTTGCTGCCGAACGCCATGCTGGCCGCGGACGACTCGACCGAGCTGGTGGCGAACGGCCTGGCCGGGCTCTCCCGGGGTGAGGCCGAGGAGGCCTCGGCGGCGTACGACAAGCTCGTCGCCCGGTGGCGCGCGGTGCAGCTGCTCGAGCGGTGCAACTAGTCCCAAATCGCCCAGGAAGCGCAGCGAATCCGAGGGTGTCTCGTAGTTGACGCTCCACAAACCGTGATCATGAGTCCGATTAAGGTAGTTTCTGCCGTGTAAAAGTCGTAAAAATCGGGCATGGTTCATCCGTCCGTCTAGGGACCTTCAGCCGTTCGGCCCATGTCGGACATCGGGGACTAGCCGGACCATGGGAGACGCGTCGGCCGGCGGGACCCCGGCCGATGTCTATAAACGTGGAGGAGTGACCCGATGGCATCGCGAACGCACGAACCAGAGCCGCTACTCACGCCGGCCGAGGTGGCGTCGATGTTCCGTGTCGACCCGAAGACGGTGACCCGGTGGGCCAAGGCTGGCAAGCTCAGCGCCATCCGGACCCTGGGCGGCCACCGCCGTTACCGGGAGTCGGAGGTCAGGGCTCTGCTGCAGGGTCAGATCCCGCAGCAGCGTCAGGGGGACTGACGACCCGGACGTTTCACCAGGCGTTCCGATTCAGGGGCGGCCGGACGTACGCGACAGCGACGATCCGCCGCCCCTGAATCGCGTCCGGGGTCAGGCGTCCAGGGTGATCCGCAGCCCCACCGTGCCGCGTTCGCCCCGGCGCAGCCGGCTGCCGAGCAGACTGAGCCGGCCGAGCAGCCGGTACTTCTGCTTCAGCAGCTCGCGTACCCGGCGGGTGCCGGCCAGGTCGCCGATCGTCGCGTGCCCGGGTACCGCCGCGCCGTGCGGGTTGCCGCGCACGTCGCAGGGGGCCACCGTGACCCGGCCGTCCCGCCGGATCCGCTTCACCTTGCCGGAGTCCGCCACCGTCCAGACCGCCAGCGCGTCGCCGTCCCGGACCGCCCAGACCGGGGTCGGCACCGCCCGACCGTCCTTGCGGAAGGTGGTGAGCAGGATGTACTTCTCCGCCGCCAGGCGGTCCAGGTCGGTCACGTCGACAGGATACGGCCGCGACAACCGTTCGCAGCCCGGATAGCGTGAGCGCCGTGACGGGGGAACCGACGATCGGTGACGTGTTCGGCGAGATGATCCGCGACGCGTACGCCGTGGCCACCGGGATCGGCCCCCGGCCGCTGGTCGGCGGGCGGCTGCCCCGGCCGGTCATCGAGATCATCGAGCGGGACGACGGGCTGGTCAACGGGGCACCCGCCGCGCACTACCTCGACCCGCCGCAGGCGTGGCAGCCGTACGACCACCGGGCGGTCGACCGGGTTCGCGGCCGGGTGCTCGACATCGGCGTCGGCGGCGGCCGGATCGCGCTGCACCTCCAGGAGCGCGGCGTACCGGTGACCGGGCTCGACACCTCACTCGGCGCGCTGCGGGTCAGCCGGCACCGGGGCGTCCGCGACCTGGTGCACGGCACCATCGACGAGCACGTCCCCGACGGCCGGCGGTACGACACGTTCCTGCTGCTGGGCAACAACCTCGGGCTGATCGAGGGGCGGGACCGGGCCCCCGGCTTCCTCGCCGCGCTCGCCGCGCTGGCCCGTCCCGGGGCGCAGGTCATCGCGCACGGCACCGACCCGTACGGGACGACCGACCCGGTGCACACCGGCTACCACGAGCTCAACCGGCGGCGCGGCCGGCTCGGTGGCCAGCTGCGGCTGCGGCTGCGGTACCGGCAGCTCGGCACCGAGTGGTTCGACTACCTGGTCTGCTCGGTCGACGAGCTGGCCGAGCTGCTGCACGGTTCGCCGTGGCGGCTGGTCGACGTGGACGACGCCGATCGGCCCTACTACCTCGCGACCCTGGAGCTGGCCCCGGCGTGACGAGGCCCCCGGGTGCGTACCCCGGGGGCCGTCGTCGGTGTCTCAGACCTGGACGGTCGGGGAGTGCTCCGCCGGCGGGATGCCGCCGTCACCGTCGACCACCTCGTCGGGGGTGCCGTCCTCGTCGATGTCCACCATGGTGATGTCCACCTTGCCGTCACCGTCGGTGTCGAACTGGAACAGGTCCGCCTTGCCGTCGCCGTCGGTGTCGACCACCCACACGTCGGTCTTTCCGTCGTTGTTGGTGTCCGCGCGCAGCAGGTCCACCCGCTCGTCGCCGCGGGTCTCCACGGTCTCGGTGCTCTCCGTGCGCTCCGCGCTCTCCGGTGCCTGGCTCATGTCGGTCCTTCCCTTGACGTTGACGGCCGTCTGTACCCGATCCGGCCAGCCCCCACGCATGCCGGGCCGACCGCTGCCGCCTAGGGTCGCACCCATGAACGAGCGGAGCGGGCGGCCGGGCGTGGCGGAGAACCCGCGCGTCACCGCGCGCGGCGAGGGGACGTCATGAGTGGTCGTTTTGTGGTCGTCGGAGCCGGCACGATGGGGCTCGGCATCGCCTACGTGGCGGCCGGTGCGGGCTACGCGGTCGAGCTGGTCGAGGTGGACCGCGGTCGGGCCGCCGACGCGTCGGTCCGGCTCACCGCCCTGTGGGAGCGGGCGGTGCAGCGCGGCAAGCTCAGCGCGGAGGAGGCCGCCGGGCACCGCGAGCGGGTCGTCCTGCGCCCGGCGCTGAGCGAGGTGGCACCCGAGCCCGACGTGATCGTGGAGGCCGTCCCGGAGCGGCTCGACCTCAAGCGGGCGGTGCTGCGGGAGGCCGCCACGCTGCGCCCCGCCCTGCTGGGCAGCAACACCTCCAGCATTTCCATCGCCGACCTCGCCGCCGGGCTGGACCGGCCGGCGGCGTTCCTCGGGCTGCACTTCTTCAACCCGGTCTGGGCGATGGCGCTGCTGGAGGTCGTGGTCGGCCCGGCCACCGCGCCGGAGACCACCGAGGCGGCCGTCGCGCTCGCCGGCCGGCTGGGCAAGGACCCCGTCGTCGTACGCGACATGCCCGGCTTCGCCACCTCCCGGCTCGGGGTGACCCTCGGGCTGGAGGCGATCCGGATGGTCGCCGACGGGGTGGCCAGCCCCACCGACATCGACAAGGCGATGGTGCTCGGCTACCGGCACCCGGTCGGCCCGCTGGAGCTGACCGACCTGGTCGGGCTGGACGTCCGGCTCGACATCGCCCGTACCCTCCAGGCCGCGTACGGGGACCGGTTCGCGCCGCCGCCGCTGCTCGAGGAGATGGTGGCCGCCGGCAAGCTCGGCAAGAAGTCCGGCCAGGGCTTCTACACCTGGGAAGGCGGCGTGCGGAAATGAGTCTGGTCAGGATCGAGGAGCTGCCCGACCGGCTGGTGGTGACGCTGGACCGGCCGGAGAAGCGCAACGCCATCGACGCCGACCTGATCACCGAGCTGCACGCGGTCTGCGCCGAGCTGGAGGCGCGGCCCCGGCTGCTGCTGCTCACCGGCGGCACCGAAGGCATCTTCGCCGGTGGGGCGGACATCGGCCAGCTCCGCGAGCGCGGCCGGCTCGACGCCCTGGCCGCCATCAACTCGGCCGCCTTCGCGCGGATCCGGGCGCTGCCGATGCCGACCGTGGCGGCCGTCGACGGCCCGGCGCTGGGCGGCGGCGCGGAGCTGGCGTACGCCTGCGACCTGCGGGTGTGCACGGCGCGCGCGGTCTTCGGCCAGCCCGAGGTGCGGTTGGGCATCCTGGCCGGCGCCGGCGCGACCCACCGCCTGCCGGCCCTGATCGGCGAGGCCCGGGCCAAGGAGCTGCTCTTCACCGGCCGGCGGGTCGACGCCGACGAGGCGCTGCGGATCGGGCTGGTCAACCGGGTGGTGGCCGAGCCGGCGGAACTGCTGCCCACCGCGCACGGCCTGCTCGACGAGATGGCGAAGGGCTCGGCGCTGGCGCTCCGGCTGACCAAACTGGCCGTGGACGCCCCGCCCGCCGCCCACCCGCAGCTCGACCTGCTCGGCCAGGCGGTGCTCTTCGAGGACGAGGAGAAGCACCGGCGGATGACCGAGTTCCTGGAGCGGCGTCGCTCCCGCTGAGCCGAGCTCGACACGACGAAGGCCGCACCGGTTCGCCCGGTGCGGCCTTCGTCGTCGCTCAGTGCTGGATCTGCACCCCGGCGTCGGCCAGCGCGGTGATCACGTGGGCCGACTCGCCGAAGCCGATGATCAGTACGGCGTCCGGGCCGAAGTCCTTGATCTCCTTGGCACCGGCGGTGAAGTCCACCGGCGCTGCGTCCGCGTCGGCCGGCGGCTCGTAGGTCAGCAGCTTGACCTTGTCGGCGTCGATGCCCGCGCGCTCCAGGTCGGCACGCACATTCCCCTGGAGGCCCTCACCGTAGGAGTCCTTCCGGGCCACGATGGCGATCTTGTGCGGGCCGTCGCGCAGGATCACGTCGGCCAGGGCCCGGCCCTGGAGGATGTCGGACGGGGCGGTACGGAAGTAGAGACCCTTGTCGTCCACCGTGGTCAGCCCGGCGTCGGTGTTCGACGGGGAGAAGAGCACCCGCCCGGCCGCCACCACGTCCGGCAGGACCGCGCGGGAGATTCCGGAGGCACCGGCGCCGATGAAGACCTGCACGCCCTTGGTGATGTGCGAGGCCACGGTGGCCTTCGCGACGTCGGGGTTCGTGCCGTCGTCACCGTCGACCCAGACCACCGGCTTGCCGAGCACCCCGCCCGCCGCGTTGACCTCCTTGACGGCGAGTGCGGCACCGGCCGCCATCGGCGGGTTCGCGATCGCGAGGTCACCGGTCTGCGGCAGCAGTCCGCCGAGGATCAGCGGTGTGGCGGACCGGCGCTGCTTCTTCCCTCGCGGCGGGGTCTTGCTGCTCGCCGCCGACTCGTCGCCGGCGCCGACGAACTCGGTCTTGCCGTCGTCGAGCTTCTGGTCGTCGAAGTGCAGCGTGGCGTAGCTGGCGGTGGCCGGCTCACCGGCGTCGGTGAACCCCGCCCGGGTCAGCGACACGCCCCGGTACTCGATGTCCCGCCCCTGCGCGGCGAGTTGCAGGCAGGCGGCCGGGCCGTCGCAGCGCTCGCCGCCGGTGGTCACCCCGACGATCTGCTTGGCGATCGCGGCGGCGTCGGTGCTGCCGGCGAGCTGGGCGGCCAGCGCGCTGACCACCACCGCGTCGTACGTTTCCGCGGAGTAGAGGTAGTCCGTCAGCTTCGGGTCTACGGTGCGTAGCCGTCCCGTGAAGCTTTCCGGCAGCGGGGTCAGCGGCGTCGTGCCCTTCATGCCGTTCACGAGGTCGGCGCGTTCCTTCAACTCTGTGGCGAAGGAGTTGAGCATGTTGCCGTCGGAGCCGTAGAGGCGCACCTGGGTGGTGGTGGTCGCCCCCTCGGGCTGGTCACTCCCACATGCGCTGGTGGCGAGCAGGAGTGCCGCACAGGCCATGGTTATGGCCGCGCGGGAACCGCGTGATACGAGCATCGTCGTCCTTCCTTGGGCGAAGGTCCGCTGCGCACATTAGCGTGCCGTCGCGGTCGGCGGGACCGTGGAGGTCGCTCCGTCGGCAGCCCGACTCCGAGTGTCACCCAGCGTGACGATCGGGCCGTACGCTGGTCACCGCTTGACCGGTCGTCCTACTGTTCGGCGGGTGACCGACCACGCACAGCAGACGCTGGATGACGCGACCGCCGTGCTCCGCTCGGCGCTGGCCGGGGACGGCGACGCGGTGGTGGGCACCTTCGACGCGGTGGTCGACCGTTCCGGACTGGCCGGGGCGTACGGGGTGGCCTGGTGCCTGGCGGCCACCATGCTCGGGGACGCCAGGCCGGCCGGCGCCTGTGCCCTCGACTTCCCCGGCATCGACCAGGCCGCCTACGACACCCGCTGGGTGGCCCGGTTCGTCAGCGCGTACGCCAACGACGACGGCGACACCGGCGAGGCGCTCTTCGGTGCCGCGGCGGCCGACGGGCTGCTGCCGGACTGTCTGCTCACCCTCGCCGGCTCCACCGTCGCGACCCTGCGCAGCCGGGCGGGCTGACGCCGGGCCCAGCCGTGCCGCCGGACGCGCCCGCATCCCGTCCGCGTCCTATGGCTGTGGTACCTGTGGTGGCATGTCCGAGGCGATGCTCAGCAAGGTGCGCAAGCTGCTCGCCCAGGCGGAGGACGCGGCCTGTACGCCCGCCGAGGCGGCGGCCTTCACCGCCAAGGCCACCGAGTTGATCGCCCGCTACGGAGTGGACCGGGCGCTGCTCGCCGCCCGCGACCCGGCCACCGACCCGGTCGGCGACCGGGTGGTCGACGTGGTCGCCCCGTACGCCCGGGACAAGGCGGGGCTGCTCGCCGCCGTCGCCGACCCGCTGCGCTGCCGCTGCGTCCGCCGCCGGCAGGGTGCCGGCTTCGCCATGCACCTGTTCGGCTTCGCCAGCGACCTGGAACGCGTCGAGCTGCTCTTCACCTCGCTGCTGGTGCAGGCCGCGCACGGGCTGGCCGGCGCCGTCGTCCCGGCCGAGGAGCATCCGGCCGCCTTCCGGCGTACCTGGCTGGCCGGCTTTGCCCACGTGATCGGCGACCGCCTGCGGGCCGCCGAGGCGGCCGCGGTCGCCTCGTCCGGGGCGTCCTCGACCGCGCTGGTGCTGGCCGACCGCTCCGACCGGGTGCGGCTTCGGCTGGCCGAGGTCTACCCCCGGCTGCGCACCGCCGCGCCGCGCCGGCTGGCCGGCACCGGGTTCGGCTCCGGCGTGGCGGCGGGCCGTCGGGCCGACCTCGGCGGCACCGGCGTGGCCACCGGCGAAGCCGCGCCAGGCATCACACGCTGACCGCCGGAGACGTCCACCGGCCCGTCGCTCAGCCTTCCGTGCCGGTGCGAGCGGCGGCTGTCGCCGGGTCAGCCCTCGGTACGGGCCACCGTGGCCAGGTAGCGGCAGAGCAGCTCGTGCCAGCCGGCCGTCAGGGCCTTGCGGTAGCCCTCGGCCGCCTCACCGTGCCGGTCGAAGTGTCGGTGCTCGACCTCCACCCGGGTCCGTCCCTCGGCCTCGTGGACGAAGAGGACCTCCACCTCGCTGGCCCGCGCCGGATCGGGCACCGGTACCCGGTCCGGGCCGAGCTGCCAGGTGAAGACCAGCCGGCGGGGTGGGTCCCAGGTGAGCACCCGACCCCAGTCGCCCCGGAAGCCGTAGGGGCCGATCTCGTAGAGCATGCCGCCGGCGCGTGGCTCGATCCCCAGCTCGGCCAGCGCTTCCGGGCCGGACCAGGTGTACTCCCGTACCCACCAGTCGGTCAGCGCCCCGGTGAACACCGCGAACGCCCGCTCTGCGGAGGCTGGGGCGAGGAGGCTGCTGCGTAACGAGAACCGAGCGACATCCTGGCGGACCTCATCCGGATCAGCCATCTCCTGTCCCATAGGCCCGGACCATACCGGCTGATGTCTCGGTGTGCAGCTTGGCCAGGTGCCCGCTTTCCGACTCGGGAGAACGCTCTCCCGGCCGCTCGCGGGTCGCGACCTGGGGCCGCTCGGGGGCCTACGCCCGGTCCTACGGGTGGCCGGCCGGAAAGCGGGTAACCGCGGCTGATCCGGCCCGGCGGAGCGGGCCAGCTTGGAGCGGGAGAGCATGAGCGAGAGCGGAGCGAGCGAGCAGGAACCGGACCCGACCAGCGAGCGGCTGGCCCACCAGGGCGGATCGGCCGAGCCGGACGTCCTGCTCGACGTGCCGGGGGTGTCGGTCGACTCGATCCGGCTGGCCGTCGACGGGCTCGACGCGGACCTGTCGCTGCGCGCCCGACTGGCCAACCTGCTCCAGCTCGACGCCGGTGTCCGGGTGCACCTGCAGGGCGTGGAACTCGACATCACCGGCGTACGCGCCGAGGCGCTGCTCAAGGTGCGGCTGGAGAAACTGCTGCAGATCCTGGACCGGGCGCTCAGCACGATCGACCGCAACCCGCAGGTGATCGAGGCGCTGGCCCGGACGGTGGAGAGCAGCATCGACGACGTCAACCGGTCGGCCCAGCAACTCGCGGGGCTCGCGGGCCCACTGGTCAACCAGGCCGGGCAGTCGGTCGGCCAGGCGGGACAGCAGGTGACGCAGGCGGGCCAGCAGGTAGGGACGGTCGGCGCGGTGGCGGACCGGTCGCTGCGGGAACAGGCCGGCGAGCCGGGACCGGCTGAGCCCGCGCCGTCGCCCAGGGCGCGCTCGCCGCAGCCGCCCACCGGACCGAGCGAACCGGAGAAGCGGGCCGGACGGCCGTCCGGTGCCGCCCCTGCCGGCCCGTCCGCGGGTGCCGAAGAAGCGGAGGGTGGACCGCGCGAGCCGTCGCCCGGCGGTGCGAAGGGTGGCCCGTCGGGGCAGCCGAGGGCCGGTGAACCCGCGGCGGGTGCCGGCCGGGCGGAGACCGGAGAGCCGGGTCGCGGGGCTGAGCAGGGAACGCCGGGCAACAGGGGCGGGCCGGCCGGGGGCCTGCCGGGAGCGGCAGGTGCCGTTCAGGTGGCCAGCCAGGCCGGCGAGACGCTGCGTCAGGCCGGCCGGAGCGTCTGGGACGCGATCCAGGGCGGCATGGGCCGACGAGGATGATCGCCATGGCTTGCCTGGGCCTTTCCCGGACTGGGCATCGAAGCGTATCAGCGGTCATGGACGCTACGTCGCGAGCGAACGGTGTGAGCTCCTGCAACGACCACAGGAACGGATGACGCGCTCGTGAATGGTTGTAAACGACGATCTTCGGTTCCCGAGCCAAATCCTCGTCAGGCACCACCGCTGTGAAGAAGGCCGGACCGGGTAGATGAGCGGGGGCGTCCGGGATGTCGGCCCAGGCCGCTCGCGCCGTCACAGCCTCGCTCAGTCCACGTACCAGGCGTCGTCAGGCACGGCATACGTGAACTGCACCGCGTATCGCGTCCCGCCGTGCTCCAACTGCCTGGCCGCACTCCCCGCGAGGCCAAGGCCGTTCGGACGTAGGGCGCTCCACGTTGTGCCCTTCCAGGGGTGCTGGACGATCTACGACTGCCCGACGAGGAGATCCGCCTTCAACCAGCGGGCCGACTCCACCTAGTCAGCTTTCCCGGGCAGGTACCACAACCCGGCGTGCTGCAGGCCACGAAGCCACCGAACGCGAGATGCCTCATCGGGTCGAGGCTTCCAATCGCGGTAGGGCAAGAAGGCCAGACGCCAGGCGATGATCGGGAAGATGTAGAGGCCCGGGCCAACCAACCACAGAAGTGCATCTCGCCGGCGGTAGGAAGCACGCGGCGCAAGCCAAGCCGTAGCCGCTGCCGGAACTGCTATGAAGCCGAGATCGGCCAGCGGACCGTCTCCCGTCCTGGCCTCGATCAGCTCGCGGATCATGAGAGCCGGCACCGCCACCCCGAGGACAAGCAGCGCCGTGATCAACATGCGCGGCACGCGGTCCAGTGGCGAGCGGGAGCTGGGTGGATCAACGGCCATGACCCGGAGGATAGGAGCCAGTAGCAATCACGATGCTCCGGGATGCCAGCGGTCTCTACCGGTCGTGCAACCCCGGGTGCAACTAGCTGCGCCTCGTGTTGGCCCGGGCAGCCGTGCGACTCTCCGTGTGGCGAGGTCGGACAGGCTTGCGACCTTGACACCCCCTGAACGATGGCCGCATGCGCCCGAGTGACACGGACCTGCTGTTGGTGGCCGGCCGCCTGCTGATCGTGGTCATCAGCCTCTTCCAGCTCGTAGTCGGCGTTCGCGTCGCCGTGACGCGACGGTTTCCCCGGGCCTGGCTTCGCTTCGCGCCTCTGACGAAGAGCCACCGATCCCAGCCCGTCCGCATCGGTGGCGGCAACGCGTTGGTTGGGGCGAGCCTGCTTGTCCAGCAAGCAGCTCTTCTCATCCCAATGCCTCACAGGCTCGGCACCACCCTGTTCGCCGTAGCACTGCTCCTCCTCGTCGTTGCGGTGGGATGGCTCGTCGTGCGGCGGGACTAGCCATCAATCAGCTCCGCATGGTGATGTGCCGGGGTAGCCGTGCAACATCGCCGTGCGCGGCCAGTTCCCACAGGGCCTTGGCGATCTCCCGATCGCGCCCGTCGACGGCGTGCAGGTACCGGCGAGCCGCCGCCATGGACGAGTGACCCAGGCGCTTCATGAGGTCAGCCAGGGTCGCGCCAGTCTGTGCGGCGGGGGTCTGCCCCGTGTGCCGCAGGTCGTGAAAGGTCAGGTCATCCAGACCCACCTTCGTCCGTGCCCGGACGAACGCCTGATACAGGCTGTCCCCCCGCAGGGGCGACCCGTCGCGGCTGACGAGCAGTCGATCTTTGCCCGCGTACTCATCCAAGTGCAGCCGGATCACCGGCACGACGTGCGGAGGGATGGCGATAGGGCGCTCCACCTTGTCCCCGTCCGGGAGGCTGGACGGTCTACGCGTGGTGACATCCTGAGCGAAGCCGTTGAAGGAGTTCTTGATGTCTGAGGCTCGTCCCGTAGAGCTCATCCGACTTGCGGACGAGGAGAACAGCGTCATCGTCCGTGTCCTGGGCCGTCTTGAACCCGGCATCCTCGCGCATCACGATTACCTCCGCGCGGAAATCGTCGTGCACAGCGGATTCGCGCGGGGCCAACTCGCGGCGCCCCTGGCTCGCCATGACCTTGACGACTGGGAGCGGGCGTTGGACGTGCTGGAGGCCGGGCAAAGCGTCCGATGGATGGACGATGGCCGTAACCCGGAGATCCAGGTCGAGCGGACGGACAACTTTCAGTATGTGGAGGTTGTCGTGATCGATCCCGTGATGTCGATGACCTCCGTTCGCCTCGCTGTGTGCCTGCCCGATGGGTGGCTTGCCGATCTGCGCGACCGGCTGCAACTGGTACGCCGAACCTGGCCGAGCGAAGTGATTGAGACGCCGTACGGCGCACTGGCCTGGCGGACGTGACCCGCTGGGGACGTCATTGCTGGGGGCCAATTTTTGAGAGCCACTGAGGCGAACTGGCCCCGACGAGACCGGACCGATCACGTTGCCGAGCGGGCGATGACCAGGGCGATCGGACCGATCTGGACGGCATCGAAGTGGTCTTGGGAATCTACGGATCAGATCCGTGCAATCCACGTGCAACAACGGACGGCAATCAGCGGGATTCCGGGGTCAACGAGGGGCAGACCGGACAGGCGGGATCCCGAGGCGAAAAGCAGAGCGCCGACCGGCGTTTCCGCTGGTCGGCGCTCCTGTAGCCCGGCGAAAGGCTATGTGGCCAGGGGCGGGGTCGAACCGCCGACCTTCCGATTTTCAGTCGGACGCTCGTACCAACTGAGCTACCTGGCCGTGCTGCTCGGCTCATGCTACCCGGATGGCGGGGTCTCCGCCGGGAGGGTCGCACGCTCCGATACGCAGAACGCCGCGCAACCTTCGCGCGGCGTCAGCGCTGGCGGTCCTGACGGGACTTGAACCCGCGACCTCCGCCTTGACAGGGCGGCGAGCACTCCAACTGCTCCACAGGACCTAGCTCTGTTGCATCCGACCGGAGTCGGACCGTGCCCCCAACGGGATTCGAACCCGTGCTACCGCCTTGAAAGGGCGGCGTCCTGGGCCGCTAGACGATGAGGGCGGCCCCGCCATCATTGCACACTCGCAACTTCAAGCGGACTTGCTCCCATCCGGCCCCGCCGGAGGCTTGGAAAGCATACGTGATGGCCAGCCGGTCGACCAAACCGGTATGGCCCGCCGCACTCCGACGGGGGAAACCGCTGGCCAGGGGCGGTATCAGCGGAGGCGGGAGATCCCGTACCGGCGCTTCAGCTCGGGGATCAGGTGCTGGCAGGCGGCCAGGGTGGGCCGCCGGTCGCCGCCGCCGTCGTGCATCAGCACGATGGCGCCGGGGCGGACCGCGGACTCCACCCGCTTCCCGATCGTCTGCGCGGTCGGGTGGTCCCAGTCCTGCGGGTCGACGCTCCAGTGCAGCGACCGCATGCCGAGCTGGCGGGCCACCGCCACCACCTCCGGGGTCCACCGGCCACCGGGCTGCCGGTAGTACGGGATGCGGGCCTTCGGCACGGCCGCCCTGATCGCCTTGTCGGTCCGGAGCAGGTCGGCCCGGATGTCGGCCACCGGCCGGCGGCCGAGGTTGATGTCGTGCCGCCAGCTGTGGTTGCAGAGCTGGTGCCCCTCGCGGGCAATCCGGGCCACCAGCTCCGGGTAGCGCTTCACCTGGCTGCCGATCACACAGAACGTCGCGGTGACGTGGGCGGCCCGCAACTGGTCCAGGACCTGCGGCGTCCACCTCGGGTCCGGCCCGTCGTCGAAGGTCAGCGCCACCGCCCGGTCGCCGGTGCTGCGGTGCAGGCCGGCCGGGAGCGTGGTGGGCAGCGGCCGGAGCCGGGGCTTCGGCGGAGTGGTGCGGCGCGGTGTGGTGGTCGGCTTCGGTGCCGGCGGACTCGGGGCGGCCGACGCTGGTGGGCCACCGACCTGGGACGGGTTGCGGGCCGGGTCGCCGCAGCCGGCCAGGAACAGGACCAGGCTGACAGCGAACGCCAGCAAGGCGCGTGGACGCATGTGTCGCTCCCGAAGGGGGGTCGGGGTACGCGGACCCACGACGGTACGGGACGCGACCCCGGAGCGGCAGGGGGCGGTCAATCCGTTGTCGACTGGTCCAGGGAATCCCGTACGGCCAGTGCCAGCGAGAGCGCCTCGCCCAGGTCGACCGGGCGGACCACCCCGGCGGGCAGCGTGTCGGCCCGCCAGCCGGGGCCGGCAGCGAGCACCAGCAGCGGTCGGCGGGGTGCCGCGAGCAGGGCGGAGAGCTGGCCCGGGTCGGCGGTCGTGCGGGTGTGCGACCACACCACGACGGCGGCCGGCCCGGTCCGGGTGACCGCCTCCACGAGCGCCGCCACCGGTACCCGGGCGCCGAGCATCCGGTAGCCCACCCCGGCCTCGGCCAGCGCGGCGGCCAGCGCCTCCAGCGGCAGGCTGTGCTGCTCCTCGTCGGCGCAGGAGAGCAGGATCCGGGCCGGCCCGCTCACCGCATGCGCCCGGGCCACCGCCGCGAACGCCTCCGAGACGCATCGGGACACCAGGTGCTCCACCTCGATCAGCCCGGCGGTGGCGGCGTGCCGTTCACCGATCCCGACGAGGACCGGGCGCAGCAACCCGTCCCAGGTGGCGAGCACGCCGTCGGTGGCGAGGGCGTGCGAGATGGTCTCGCCGATGGCCACCGAGTCCAGCCGCATGGCGGCCCGGGCCAGCCCGCGGGCCACCGGTCCGGCCCGGCCGACCGGGATCGTCATCCCGCCGCCGTCTCGGCCGGTGCCCGGTCGCACCCGCAGCCCGGCGACGTCGACTCCCGCGCCGGCCGGTACCTGGCGGGCCCAGCGGGCCGCCTCGGCCGGCGTCACCCCCTCGGCGGTGAGCCGGCGCATGATCTCCAGGCGGGCGAGGTCGGCCGGCGTGTAGCGCCGGTGGTGGCCCGGGACGTGCTCGCTGGGGCCGAGACCATAGCGCTGGTGCCAGGTGCGGAGCGTGGTGACCGCGACGCCGAGTCGGCGTGCCACGGCCCCCGCGCTCAGCGCCTCATCGGCCACCTGACCGCTCCGACGCCTCATCCGCCGGGACGCCGGGCGGGATCGCGGCCGCGCCCGGTGCGGCAGGACGCAGCCGGTTCACCACCCCGCCCAGCCAGGGGGCGTACGCGCGGGGGTCGACGTCGAGGTCGGCCTCCAGCTCGGTCGGGTCGACCCAGCGCAGCTCGGCCACCTCGTCCGGGTCGGGCTCGGTCGGCAACTCGGCGGGCACGTCGGCGCGCAGGACGTGGTCGTACTCGAATTCGACGCGGCCGGTGGCCGGGTCCTCGGCGTAGTAGACGTACACCCCGATCTCGGTGAGGGTGACCGGGTCGACGCCGAGCTCCTCGGCCAGCCGGCGGTTGGCGGCCTCGACCAGCGACTCACCGGGCAGCGGATGGCCGCAGCAGGAGTTGGCCCAGCGCATCGGGAACCGGGTCTTGGCCGCGGCACGGCGCTGGAGCAGCACCCGACCGGCGGGGTCCACGAGCAGCACCGAGAAGGCCCGGTGCAGCCGGCCCGGCGGCTGGTGGGCGGCGGCCACGGTCGCCTCGCCGAGCACGTGCCCGCCGTCGTCGACCAACTCGACCAGGTGCCCCTCCCGCGCGGTCATGAGCGGGTCCCGGTGATGCGCGAGGCGGCCAGCTTGCCGGAGATGAGGACCATCGGCACGCCTACCCCGGGTTGGGTGCCGGAGCCGACGAAGACCACGTTGGACAGGCTCCGGTGCAGGTTCGACGGGCGGAACGGGCCGGTCTGCAAGAAGCTGTGCGCGGCGGCGAACGGGGTGCCGGCGGCCATGCCCTGCTCCTCCCACTCGGCCGGGGTGACCGCGCGCAGCACCTCCACGCCGTCGCCGAAGCCGACGTAGCCGCGCTTCTCCAGGGTTTCGATGAGCTGGTCGGTGTAGCGCTCGGTCAGGTCGCCGCGCCAGTCGAACGGGGCCCGGTCGAGGTTCGGCACCGGCGCGAGCACGTAGTAGGTGTGCCGACCCGCCGGAGCCACCGACGGGTCGGTCCGGCTCGGGTTCGTCACCAGCAGTGACGGGTCGGTCATCAGCTCGCCTCGCCGGATCACCTCGTCGAACGTACCCTTCCAGGACCGTCCGAAGTGGATGTTGTGGTGGGCGATCTTCGCATAGCCCTGCTTCGAGCCGACGTGCAGCACCACGCAGGACGGCGAGTGGGTGAGCTTCCGGGCCCGGGTCGGCGGGAGCAGATCACGGTAGGCGACCGGCAGGTCCGGGTTGAGCACCACCACGTCGGCCGGGACGAACTCGCCGTCCGCGGTGACCACCCCGGTGGCCCGGCCGTGGGCCGTTTCCACCCGGCTCACCGGCGTGCCGTACCGGATCTGCACGCCGTGCTTCTCGGCCGCGCCGGCCATGCCCCGGGAGACCGCGTGGATGCCGCCGCGCGGGAAGGAGACGCCGGCCACCGAGTCGAGGTACGCGATGACGGCGTAGATCGCCAGCGCGTCGTGCGGCGACAGGCCGGCGTACATCGCCTGGAAGGAGAAGATCCGCTGGGTACGCGGGTCCTGGAAGAACTGGTTGATCTTCGTCTGGAGCCGGCGGAACGCCCCGCCGGTCACCAGCTTCAGCAGGTTGCCGGTGAGCAGGTCGGTCGGCGCGTCGAGGTTGCGCTCGATGAAGTCGGCCCGTTCCAACTCCCAGAGCCGGCGCGCGTACTCGACGAAGCGCAGATAGCCGTCGGCCTCCCGGGCGCCGCAGACCCGGGAGATCTCGGCCGCCATCCGGGTGGTGTCGGTGATGACGTCGAGCGTCGACCCGTCCGGGTAGTAGGCCCGGTAGGCCGGGTCGAGCGGGGTCAGGTCGAGCCAGTCGCGCAGCTCCTCGCCGACCGCGGCGAGCGCCTCGGCGATCAGGTCCGGCATGGTCAGCACCGTCGGGCCGGTGTCGAACTCGTACCCGTCGACGCTGAGCCGCCCGGCCCGACCGCCGGGCACCGGCTCGCGTTCCAGGACGGTCACCTGCCGGCCGCTCCCGGCCAGGTGCAGCGCGCACGCCAGCCCGCCCAGGCCCGCGCCGACGACCAGCACCCGGTCCGTACGCCCGTTCACGGTCCGCACGTGACCACCTCCTTCACAAAGTTGCCCATCATGCCCGCCGCGTGCTGGCGGCGGTGGCGAGACCCGTCAGCGCGGTGCGCGCGGTCTCGTCGATCGACGCGGTGTCGAGCGCGGTCAGCGCCTCGGCCACCCGGTCGGAGATCATCCGTTCGACCCGCGCCACCGCGCCGGTGTCGGCCACCACCTCGGCCAGCCGGGCCACGTCCCGCCCGCCGCCGACCGGGCCGGCCCGGTCCAGCGCCCGGCGCTGGGCCGGGGTGGCGAGCTGCCGGGCCACCATGAGCAGCGCGGTCGGCTTGCCGGTACGCAGGTCGTCGCCGGCCGGCTTGCCGGTGGTCGCCGGGTCCCCATAGGCGCCGAGCAGGTCGTCGCAGAGCTGGAACGCCTCGCCGACGGCCAGGCCGTAGCGGGTGTACGCGGCGATCAGCGGCGCGTCGGCGGCGACGCCGGCCAGGCAGGCGCCGAAGAGCAGCGGCCGCTGGACGGTGTAGCTGGCGGTCTTGTAGCGGGCCACCCGCAGCGCCCGGTCCACCGACCAGTTCGCCGGGTCGTGCTCGCCGAGCACGTCGAGGTACTGCCCGGCGACCGTCTCAATCCGCATCTGGTCGTAGCAGCGCCGGACGTCCAACAACCGGGTCGGCGGCACGGTGGCGTGCGCCAGCAGCCGGTCGGCCCAGACCATGCAGAGGTCGCCGATGAGCACGGCGACGGTTTCGCCGAACCGGTCCGGGTCACCCGCGTGACCCGCCGCCCGGTGCCGGGCGGCGGCGGCCCGGTGCGCGGTGGGCAGGCCGCGCCGGGTGTCGGAGGCGTCCATCACGTCGTCGTGCACGAGGGCGAAGGTGTGCAGCAGTTCCAGGGCGGCGAGCGCCGGCAGCACCGAGGGCAGCGGGCCGTCGCCGCCGACTACCCCGCGCCATCCCCAGTACGCGAAGGTCGGGCGGACCCGCTTGCCACCGGCCAGTACGCAGTCGCGGGCCGTGGCGGCGAAGCCGCCCATCGCCGGGTCGATCTCGGTCAGCGAGTCGACCTCTGCGGCGAGGAACGCCGCCAGCGTCTCGTCGACTCCCTTGATCAGGTCTTTCGTGAAGGCGGCCAGTACACCGAGGACCGGATCGTCCGTCGCTCCCGGCTGTGCCGGCGCGACGCGAAGGGCATTACCCGCAACTGCGTCGGTGGCCATGTGGACGAGCGTACCCTAGGGTTACGAGTTGCGTCGATTGCTGCGTCGGATTCGAGGAGGGCCGGTGGACACCGATCTCACCGCTGCCTATGCCCGCTGCCAGGACCTGCACCAACGCCACGGGCGTACCTACTATCTCGCTACCCGGCTGCTGCCGGCGTGGAAACGGCGGCACGTGCACGCGCTGTACGGATTCACCCGGTACGCCGACGAGATCGTCGACCGCACCGAGAACCTCCCGCCGGCCGAGCGCGCCGCCCGGCTGGACGAGTGGTCCGCCCGCTTCGTCGCCGGGCTGCACGGCGAGCCGGTCGACGACCCGCTGCTCCCCGCGGTGCTGCACACCATCGCCGTGTTCGACCTGGACCGGGCCGACTTCGCGTCGTTTCTCACGAGCATGGCGATGGACCTGACGGTCATGTCGTACCCGACCTACGACGACCTGCTCGACTACATGGAGGGGTCGGCCGCCGTCATCGGCACCATGATGCTGCCGATCCTGGGCAGCTCCGACCCGGTGGCCGCCCGCGAGCCGGCCCGGCAGCTCGGCTTCGCCTTCCAGCTCACCAACTTCATCCGCGACGTCGCCGAGGACCTGGACCGGGGCCGGACGTACCTGCCCGACGAGGACCTGGCCAAGTTCGCCGTCACCCGGGGCGACCTGCTCGCGGCGAAGGCGCAGGGTTGCACCACCCCGAGGATCCGGGAGCTGATCGAGTACGAGGTGACCCGCGCCCAGGCCCACTACGCGGCCGCCGCGCCGGGCATCACCCTGCTCGCCCCCGCCTCGCAGGCCTGCATGCGGACCGCGTACGCGCTCTACGGCGGGATCCTCGACGAGGTGGCCGCCCAGGGCTACGACGTCTTCGCGCGGCGGGCCCGCGTACCGCAGCGGCGGCGGATGGCGGTGGCCGCGCGGGCGCTGCTCACCCCGATCGGCACGCCGGTGGTGATCCCCGGACCGGCCCTGACCCCGGTCGCCGTGTCGTGAGCGACCGCACCGCGTTCGTGCTCCGCACCCTGTCATAGGCAGGAGTGCAGGACCTCGACCAGCTCGTCCACCCGGTCGTGGTCGGCGAGCCGGGCCGTCGCGTACGCGAAGGTGTAGCCCCGCTCCGGGTCGGCCCAGGCGCTGCTGCCGCCGATCCCGCCCATCCCCCAGCTGCCGTCCGGCTCCCACTGCATGCCCAGCGTCCAGTAGGCCCGCCGGTCCAGCACCAGGTCCGGGCCGTCGTACTGGACCCGGGTCGCCTCGGCGACCAGCTCCGGGCTGAACAGGCGAACCCCGTCCAGGGTGCCGCCGGCCAGCAGGCCCGCGTAGAGCCGGGCCAGGGCGGCGGCGGTGGCGTGCAGGTTGACCGCCGGCACCTCCGCGCCCCGCCAGAGCGGGCTGTTCAGCACCGCCAGGTCCAGGCCGCCGGCCGGGTTGCCCAGCGCCCGCGCCCGCAGCGACCCCGGCTCGCCCAGCATCCGGGTCGGCCACCCCCGATCGCCGTACGACAGGTCCGCGCAGCGCCGCTGGTCGGCGGCCCCGAGGCCGAAGCCCAGGTCGAGGCGCCACGGCCCGGCGATCTCCTCGGCCAGGAACCGACCCACCGACCGGCCGTCCACCCGACGGACCAGCTCGCCCACCAGGTGCCCGTACGTCCAGGCGTGTTCGCCCGCGATGCTGCCCGGCGCCCACTCCGGCTCGGCGGCGGCCAGATCCGCGCAGAGCAGCTCCCAGTCGGCGACCGCCCCGGCCGGCCGCGGCACCGGGAAGACCGGCAGCCCCGCGGTGTGGCTGAGCACCTGCCGGACCGTCGCCGGGGCGCGGAACCCGGGCCAGTGCGCGGCCACCGGGTCGTCCAGGTCGAGCCGGCCCCGGTCGACCAGCAGCAGCAGGCACAGCGCGGCGACCGGCTTGCCGACCGAGTAGACGTTGACCAGGGTGTCCGGCCGCCACGGGTCGGCGGCCCCGGTCGGGGCGACCGCGACCCCGGGCGCGACCACCGAGCGGGTACCGCCGACCAGGTCGATCACCGGCTCCCCGTCGTACCAGACGGTCAGGCCGGCGCCGGTCTCCCGGCCAGCGGCGAACAGGTCGTGGAAGCAGTCCCGGACCGATGCGAAGCGTGCGTGCATCCGGTCACCGTAGGCGGTCGGAATCATTGCCGGCGCGGGAATTCCGGGCGGGTGCGGTGGTCGGCGGTCCGGGCGTACGGAATGCTGACGGAATGGCGGATCCGGAACTGGTGGACGTGGTCGTGGTCGGGCTCGGGGTCGGCGGCGAGGAGGTGGCCGAGCGGCTCGCCGAGGCCGGCCTCAGCGTCGTCGGGATCGAGCGGGACCTGGTCGGCGGGGAGTGCCCGTACTGGGGCTGCGTCCCGACCAAGATGATGATCCGGGCGGCGAACGCCCTCGCCGAGGCCCACCGGGTCAACGAGCTCGCCGGCAGCGCCCAGGTCCAGCCCGACTGGGCGCCGGTGGCGAAGCGGATCCGGGAGGAGGCCACCGACACCTGGGACGACAAGGTGGCCGTGGACCGCTTCACCGACAAGGGCGGCCGGTTCGTCCGGGGCAGCGGCCGGCTCGACGGGCCCGACCGGGTCCGCGTCGGCGACCAGGTGTTCCAGGCCCGGTACGGGATCGTGCTGGGCACCGGCACCCGCCCCTCCATTCCACCCATCGACGGCCTGGCCGACACGCCGTACTGGACGAACCATCAGGCCATCGAGGTGGAGGAGCTGCCCGAGTCGCTGCTGATCCTCGGCGGTGGGGCGATCGGGCTGGAGCTGGGCCAGGTCTTCGCCCGGTTCGGCGTCCGGGTGACCGTGGTCGAGGCGCTGGACCGGGTCCTGGCCATCGAGGAGCCGGAGGCGTCGGAGATCGCCGCCGCCGCGCTGCGCGCCGACGGGGTGACCATCTCCACCTCGGTGAAGGTCGAGCGGGTCAGCCACGACGGGCAGCACTTCACCGTGCACGCGGCCGGCGGCGTGCAGCTCACCGCCGAACAGCTGCTGGTGGTGACCGGCCGCAGGGCGCACCTGGACGAGCTGGGGCTGGAGACCGTCGACATCGACGCGACCCAGCGTTACCTGCCGGTGGACGAGCGGATGCACGTCACCGAGGGCATCTGGGCGGTCGGCGACCTGACCGGCGAGGGCGCGTTCACCCACATCGCCATGTACCAGGCGGCCATCGTCGTCGCCGACGTTCTCGACCAGATGCGACGTACCAAGGGCGGTCCGGACCCCAGCGGCACCGCCAGCGTCGTCGGCGGCGCGGCCGGGGTGGCCAGCGCGGTCGGCGGCGCGATGAGCGCCGGCGGGGCGACCGCCGCGCCCGGCAGCGTTCCGCGCGCCGACTACCGGGCGCTGCCCCGGGTCACCTTCACCGACCCCGAGGTCGGCGCGGTCGGGCTGACCGAGAAGCAGGCCCGCGAGCGCGCCATCAACGTCCAGGTCGGGTACACGGACCTCACCTCGTCCACTCGGGGCTGGATCCACAAGGCCGGCAACACCGGCTTCATCAAGCTGGTCGCCGACGCCGACCAGGGCGTGCTGATCGGCGCGACGTCGGTCGGCCCGGCCGGCGGCGAGGTGCTGTCGGGGCTGGTGGTGGCGGTGCACGCGGCGGTGCCGCTGAGCCAGCTCCGGCACATGATCTACGCGTACCCGACCTTCCACCGCGCCATCGAGGACGCCCTGCGCAACCTGAAGTGACGCCGGCCGGCAGGGCTGCCTCCCGGCGGCCCTACTCGACCGGCTGGCCGTGGCGGCCGGCGCCGGCGGTGAACCGGGCCGCGCCCGGCATCGCGTCGATGACCAGGGACTCCATGCCGAAGGCCAGCTCGGTGGCCATCGCCTCCGGCTCGGGCAGGCCGGCGCCGCTGAGCAGCGCGGCCCGGTCGTTGCGCAGGCAGGTCTGCGGGTGCCGGGCGATCTCGGCGGCCAGCCGCTCGGCCTCCGCCCGGGCGTCACCCGGCGCGACCAGCCGGTTGACCAGGCCCATCTCGTACGCCTCGGCGGCGGGCACCGGCCGGCCGGTGAGGACCAGGTCCATCGCCCGGCTCTCGCCGATCAGCCGGGGCAGCCGCACCGTGCCACCGTCGATCAGCGGGACGCCCCAGCGCCGGCAGAAGACCCCGAGCACCGCGTCGGACTCGGCGACCCGCAGGTCGCACCAGAGCGCCAGCTCCAAGCCGCCGGCCACCGCGTACCCGGAGATCGCGGCGAGCACCGGCTTGGACAGCCGCATCCGGGTGGGTCCCATCGGGCCGTCGCCCTCCGGCTCGACGCGGTTGCCGCTCGGCGTACCGATGGCCTTGAGGTCGGCGCCGGAGCAGAACGTGCCACCGGCACCCCAGAGCACGGCGACCGCCGAGTCCGGGTCGGCCTCGAAGGCGCGGAAGGCGTCGGCGAGCGCCCGGGCGGTGGGTCCGTCGACGGCGTTCCGGGCGGCCGGCCGGTCCAGGATCACCGTGGTGACCGGCCCGTCGTGCTCCACGCGTACGCCCATCGGGTCAGCATGCCCGCCGACGGCACCGGCACGCCAGGTTTCAGCCGCCGCCGTGCCGGCCCCGACAGGTCAGGTCACGGCCCGCTGCCGCTATGGAGCTGATGACGTCAACGAATCGCGGGTGTCGGCCAGCCTCAGGCGGGCTCGCGCAGCTCGGCGACGAATGCTCGCCAGGCGGCAGGGGTGAAGGTGAGGGCCGGGCCGGCCGGGTTCTTGGAGTCGCGGACCGCCACCAGGCCGGGAAGGTTGTCGGCGACCTCGACACAGTTGCCGCCGTTGCCGCTGCTGCGGCTGCTCTTGCGCCACCGGGCGCCCGTCAGCTCCATGTATCCGCCACTTTCCTGATGAGGTCGACCGACTGCCAGTGGGACAACGCCTCGCCGCGCACGTTCTCCCACGCGGCCATTGTCGCCGCGATCTCATCGACGTCGCTAACCACTTGTCCCTGGAGCTGGTTGTCGAGGTAGCCGGCGAGTCGGTGGTCCGGGCAGGCCGCGATCACGAAGGGACCGTTCAGGCCGGCGTATGCGCCGACCGAGGACGGCACGACGTGGATCCGGACGTGCGGTTCGGCGCAGGCGGCAACCAGGGCGTGGAGTTGCTCGCGCATCGTCTCCGGACCACCGACGGGCCGGCGGAGAACTCCCTCGTCGATCACGGCCGTGAGCTGCGGCGGGTCCTCTCGTCGAAGGATGCCCTGGCGGGCGAGCCGAGCCCCGATATGCCGGTCGATGTCGGCCCTCGGCAGTGTGCCGGCGCCGGTGAGAATAGCTCTGGCATAGGCCTCGGTCTGCAAAAGGCCCGGCAGAACGAGGGATTCAAACGACCGCAGCGACACCGCCTCGCGCTCGATCTCCTGCCAGGGACGGAACCAAACTGGCTCACGACGTCTTGAAGTGTCCGGCCAAATGTCCCCGACGTCCCGCCCCAGCACCTCCGCCGCTGACATCCGATGCCGGGGATGGGGGATCCGACCCTCGCTGAGCCACCGTCCCACGGTCTTCGGGTCCACGCCCACTCGCTCGGCGAGCGTTCGGTCGTGTGTCCGGTCTCGCTTAGCGCCACCCGCAGCGCGTCGTTCACGGCCCCTCCATCGGACGTCTCGAATATCTACCGACCATATAGCTACGCGGTGTATCTGTCCGACCACGGAAGGAAGCGTGTTGGGCAGGACGGCGCGGCCGGTGGAGGTAGAGAGCCCGGCGGTCAGCGTCAGCGCCCGGGGCCGCCCCGCCAACGACGTCGGGGCGGCCCCCTCGAACCTCCTCCGAAGGGAGCCCACCGTGCGTTTCCGGTTCTGGCGGCACCAGCCCGAGACGTCGATCCACATACCGCCGCAGCGGACGCCGTTGAACGGGCGGCCGAGCGGGGCGACCCGGCCGACCGAGGTCTTTCCGACGACCGACCCGGGTCGCGTGGGCAACCTCACTCCGGCGCAGCGCTGGCGGGCCGGCGGGTGGCGGCGCAACGGCGGCAGGAGATGAGCCGCCCGTCCCGGCCGCACCTGCCGATGCGTCCGCTGTGGCGCTGCCGGTGCTGCGGCGCGGAGTGGCCCTGCCAGCCGGCGCGACTGTCCCTACTGATCGAGTACCGCGAGGATCGGACCGCGCTGCTGGTCTACCTCGGCACCCTGATGGCCGAGGCCGGCGCGCAGTTGTCCCAGCTCAACGGCCACGCCGCGCCGGATAACCTGACCGAGCGCTTCCTGTCCTGGGCGCCGCGGGCCGGTGCGGCGGTCAGGCGCGGCGGGCCAGGGTGGCGCCGAGGGCCGCGCCGACCACGCAGGCCACGCCGAGCAGTTGCGGCCAGGCCAGCAGCTCGCCGAGGAGCAGCGCGCCGACCAGCGCGGCCACCGCCGGTTCCAGACTGAGCAGGACCGCGAAGACCCGCGCCGGCAGCCGGCGCAGCGCGGCCAACTCCGCCGAGTACGGCAGCAGCGACGACAGCAGCGCCACCCCCAGCCCGAGCGCGACGACCCGGGGGTCGAGCAGCTCGGCCCCGCCGGATGCCACCCCGAACGGCAGTACGCAGACCGCGCCGACCGCCATCCCCAGCGCCAACCCCCGGCTGCCCGGCACGTGCCCGCTCATCGCCTTGCCGAGCAGCACGTACCCGGCCCAGCCGACCGCGATCAGCGCGCAGAGCAGCAGCCCGACCGCGTCCACCCCCACCCCGCCCAGCCCGGCCAGCAGCAGCACACCCGCGCCGGCCAGTACCGCCCACAGCGCGTCGGCGAGCCGGCGGCTGCCCAGCAGCGACACCAGGAGCGGGCCGGCGAAGCCGACGGTGACCGCCACCCCGAGCGGCACCCGGTGCAGGGCGGCGTAGAAGGCGAGGTTCATCGCCGCCATGGCCGCGCCGAACGTCCCGACCAGCCCGGCCGCCCGCCAGCCCAGCCGCAGCGTGGGCCGGGTCGCCGCCAGCAGCACGAGCGCGCCGAGGCCGAGCCGCAGGGTGGTGGTGCCGCCGGGGCTGGTCGACGCGAAGAGCTGCTTGGCGACCGCCGCACCGACCTGGGTGGAGACCATCCCGAGGAGCATCAGCAGCGGTGGCGGTACGGCCTCGGGGCGGCCGAGCGCCGCGGCGAGCCGGGCGGCCGGCGGGAGCGAGAGGGGGCGGGAGGCGTGCGCGTACACCCGGACCACGATGGCGGGACGGTGGCCCGGCCGCGACCGGATTTCCCGCCCACCGGGCCGGCGGCACCGGCGCTAGCATCAGCGGCGGCACGATCATGCGAGGTGCCCCGCGCGAGCGGGGAGAATCGGGAAGCCGGTGCGAATCCGGCACGGGCCCGCCGCGGTGACCGGGGAGCCACCGTCCACGCGCGACACGCGCAGCCACTGGCCGCACGGCCGGGAAGGCGGACGGCCAGGCGTCGATCCGGGAGTCCGAAGACCGGCCTCGCGTCAGCTGCCCGCCCTGCCGGGCGGGCCGAGCGCAGCGGGAGCCTGCCATGAACCTGTACGACGTCATCCACCGCCGCCGGGACGTGCGCGCCGAGTTCACCGGCGCGCCGGTGCCCGACGACGCTCTGGCGCGCATCCTCACCGCGGCGCACGCCGCCCCGAACGTCGGCCATACCCAGCCGTGGGACTTCATCCTGGTCCGCGACCCGGAGACCCGCCGCCGCTTCCACCGCCATGTGCGCGAGGAGCGGGACACCTTCGCCGCCACCCTGGACGGTCCGGCTGCCGAGCGGTTCGCCCGGATCAAGATCGACGGGGTGCTGGAGTCGACATTGTCGGTGGTCGTGACGTACGACGCCGCGCGGGGCGGGCCGGCCGTGCTCGGGCGGCACGCCATCGCCGACGCCGGTCTCTACTCGGTCTGCCTGGCCATCCAGAACCTCTGGCTGGCCGCCACCGCCGAGGGGCTCGGTGTCGGGTGGGTCTCCTTCTACCGGGAGCCGTTCGTGGCCGGGCTGCTCGGCATCCCGGCCGGCATCCGCCCGGTGGCCTGGCTCTGCCTCGGGCCGGTCAGCCACCTGGAAGGCGTTCCCGACCTGGTCCGGTACGGCTGGCGCGCCGGCCGCCCGCTCGCCGCCGCGGTGCACGTCGACCGCTGGTCCGCCTGACCCCGCCCGCCGGCACGCTCGCGCCCTCCGGCCGCGCCACGCTGTCGGCGAAGGTGCTGGTGGCCGTGGGGTCGGCGGTTGCCGCCTTCGGGAAACCGCGTGTCGGAGAGCGCCCCGGCCGGGTGGTGCGGGTATCGGACGGGTGATTCACCATCGCCGCCCGGTTTGGGGCGGCTCCTGCCGGGAAGTCGGACCGGGTGCGCGAACTGATGACGAAACTCGAACAGGCCTCCGCGCTGGACCGGGTGGGCGACCGGTTGCAGCGCGTCGTGCAGTCCATCCTGCGTCCGCAGCGGGTCCGTGACGCGCTGCACGGCGTCTGGCTCGGTCACCCGCTGCATCCGGCGATGGTGCAGGTGCCGGTCGGCTCCTGGATCTCCGCTGCCGTGGTCGACCTGCTGCCCGGGCAGCGCCGGGCCGCCACCGCGCTGGTCGCGCTCGGCACGTTCAGCGCGGTCCCCGCCGCCGTGGCCGGGCTCAACGACTGGGCCGGCCTCGCCCGCGACCAGCGCCGGATCGGGCTGGTGCACGCCGCCTCCAACTCCATCGGGCTGGCCCTCTACGCCGGCTCCCTGGCCGCCCGGCTGAACGGGCGGCACGGACTGGGCCGGGCGCTGGCCTACCTGGGGCTGTCCGCCGCGAGCACCGGGGCCTACCTGGGCGGGCACCTGGCGTACAAGCAGGGGGCGCAGACCACCCAGAGCGTCTCCGAGCTGCACCGGATCAGCGACGGCTGGCACTCCCTGGCGGACATGGCCACGCTGCCGCAGCGGCAGCTGGTCACCCGCGAGGTGGACGACGTCTCGGTGATCCTCTACCGGCACGGTGACGAGGTCACCGTGATGCTGGAACGCTGTCCGCACCAGAGCGGCCCGCTCGGCCAGGGGGAGGTGCAGGAGATCAACGGCCACGACTGCGTCGTCTGCCCGTGGCACGGCAGCACGTTCCGGCTCAACGGTGGCGAGGTCGTGCACGGACCGTCCGCGAACGACCAGCAGGTCCTGCCGACCCGGGTGGTCGACGGGATGTTGGAGACCCGGCTGCCCTGACCGAGGCGCAGCGACGACCGTCGCCATCGGAGCGACCACGCGGCCGGAGCCACGACCGCTGCCGCCGGGGCGACAACGGTCAGCCGTGCCGGTCAGTCCTTCCGGTGCCGGCCACTGACCAGGGTGCGGCCGGCGGTCCGCAGGGCCGGCCGCCGGCGCAGGCCCAGCACCGCGCCGATCTGGGCACCCACGATGCTCGCCACCGCCAGCACGGCCGAGACCGCCAACGGGCGGTTGATCCCGTCATCGGTGATCGCCCGGGCCGCCCCGGCACCCATCGCGGGCGCCGGTCCGCCCGGCCCGTCGACGCCCGGCGCGGCCTGCTGCGGCGTGCCGGACCCGGGCGGGGCGGTCGGCGTACGAGGTGCCGGCCGGGCCGGTGCCGCCGGCCGGACCACCAGACGACCGGTCGCGTGCGGGCGGGCGCCCTCGTCGACCGCGCCGGCGGGCAGCTTCAGCAGCTGACCGGGGTGGATCCGGTCCGGGTCGGCCAGCCGGTTGAGCCGGGCCACCTCCCGGTAGCGGTCGAAGTCGTCCAGGTAGCGGTCGGCCACCTCGCCCAGGTAGTCGCCCTTCGCCACCCGGTACACCGAGAGCGCGGCCGGCTCCGGCACCTGCATACCGGTCGCCGTCCCGGCGGGCGTCGCCCGGCTGACGGCAGGGGCGACGGTGGGCGCCGTGGCGGCGGGCGGTGCGGCGCGGAAGGCGGTCGCCGCCGCAGCCGGCGGCGGCGCGGCCGCGGTGGCGGCGCTCGCGGCGACCGGGGTGGCGGCGAGGATCAGCGCCACCGAGCCGACCAGCGCGGCGGCGGCGCGCTGCTGCCGCCGCATCCCGGGCAGTCGGGGCGCCGGCCGGTGCAGTGACTGCGCCCCCAGCTCCACCAGCACCGAGAAGGCGAACGTCGCCCAGCCGAACCAGCCGAGCACCGCGAGCGCCCGCAGGAAGAGTTGCCCGTCGTCCCGGCTGGTCAGTGTCGTGCCGATCTCGGCGAGCGTGGGCAGGTGGTCGGGGAGCGGATTGCCGGCGAAGGCCAGGAGCGCGATCGGCCCGCCGGCCAGCACCGCGCAGAGCACGAGGAGGGAGCCGAGCCCGGTGAGGAGCTGGCCGGTCCGCCGTACGGCGGAGAGCTGCGGTGCGGCCATCGCTGCCTTCCTTCCTAGGGAGCGCCGGTGAGGGCCCGCGCGGTGGCCTCACCGGTGACGGTGACGGTGGTGCCGAAGCCGAAGAGGCCGAGCATGGCCCGGCGGTAGGTGATGCGGACGCGTACCTGGATCTGCTTCTCGCCGTCGACCACCGGGAAGCTGACGTCGTGGTCGAGGACCCCGCCCGCGGCGGCCAGGTAGGTGTCGACGGCGGCCCGGGCGCCCGGCTCGTCGATCTGCTTGGGGCCGCCCTCGATCGCGCGCGCCCGGTCGATCACCTGGCCGCCGCTGCGCGCCGCCTCGGCGGCGAGGTCGTCGGCCCGCTGCAACGAGCGCAGCTGCCCGGCTCCGTCGTAGGCCAGCCCGATGATCACGAGGACGCCGGTCATCGCGGCGGCGAGGAAGAGGCTGACCCGGCCGCTCTCCCGGGCCGTCCAGCCGGTCATCGCCGGCTCCGGTAGGTGTCCAGCGGCGAAGTGAAGGTCGCCGAGACGCTCTTGCCACCCGGCACCCCGGGCAGGCCCGGCGCCCGCAGGTCGGCGAAGGAGACCGTGCAGGTCACCGAGACCGTCACGGTCGCCGGCACGCCCGGCGCGCTGCGGTACGCCGCGCTGAAGGTGCTGTCCCTGCCGCCGACCGAGCCGGCGAACCGCAGCGCCGGCGCGCCGGTGCAGTTCAGGCCCGACCAGTCGAGCTGCCGGCGGGCCGCGTCGACGGCGGCGTCCCGGCCGGTGCGGGCGTCCCGGGCGATGGAGGCGGCCCGGGCGGCGTCGTGCGCGGCGGACTCCACCGCCTCGTCGGCGACGGCGGTCCGGCCGGCCACCCCGGCCAGCACCATCAGCGCGATGAAGGCGGGGGCGAGCACCGCCACCTCGATCGAGACGGATCCCCGGTCCGGCACCGGCCTCACCCCGTCGTCCAGCGTTCGACCGGGCCGTGCGCGGTCTGCCGGACCGGGAAGCTGACGCCCGGGATGACCGACAGTGAACGGCCGCTGACCGTGCAGGTGACCTCGGCGGCGCCGGCGACGCAGGTCGGGCCGGTGGCCTCCCAGCCGACCAGCCAGTCACCGGCCGCCCGCAGGAAGCGGGTGGCTCGGGCCTCCCCGACGCCGGGCGGCGCCTCGACCACCCGCTGCGCGTTGACGCCGCTCTGCGCCGCGTTCAGCGCGGTGGAGCGGGCGACGAACCAGGCGGCCAGCTGGATCGAGGCGAAGAGCAGGATCAGAATCACCGGCATCAGCACCGCCAGCTCCACCGGGTTGGCGCCCCGCTCCGCCCCGCCCCCGGCGAGCCGACGCCGGAGGCGGTCGCGGAGCCGCCCCGGACCGCGCCGGCCGGTGGGCCGGTCGGCGGCTGCCGACCGGCTCGGGTCCGTACGGGCGGGGCGGTTCATCACGGCGCGGTGTTGTTCGGGATGGCGTTCATCCAGTTGTTCGCCTTGGTCAGGGCGAGCGTGGTGACCGCCATGGCGACCGCGACCAGCCCGAAGATGATCACCGCGGTCGGCACCGGGCTGTCGCCCCGGTCGGCCTCCCGGCGCAACTCGGCCAGCCGGTTGACCACCGCGGTGTGCAGGTAGGTGTAGAGGTACATGGCCTTCTCCTTCTCGGTTGGGTTCACAGACGGGCGACGAACGGATAGACGGCGAAGCCGAGGAGCACGAAGACCAGCAGCGAGCCGGGGATGTCCAGCCGGCTGGTCACCCCCTCGGCCCGGGCCAGGTTGTCGGTGCGGATCTGGTCGCGCAGCGAGTCGGCCCGGCTGCGCAGCGTCTTGTGCACCTGCGCCCCCTCGCTGCCCGAGGAGCGCATGATCGCGCCCACGTCGCCCAGCTCCGCAATGCCGATCCGCCCGGCCAGCTCCTGCAACTCGTCCCACGGCGAGTGCATCTGCAACTGAGCGATCCGCAGCGACTCCCGGATCCGGTCGAAGACCCAGCCGTCGCAGACCGCCGCCGCGCGCTCCAGCGACTGCACCGGGCCGTGCGCCGCGGAGAGCTGCAACGCCACCAGGTCGAGATAGGTGCAGACCGCCTGGCGGAACTCGTCCCGCGCGGCGTCCGCCCGGGCCAGCACCGAGCGGTGCGCGAGCAGGCCGGCGACCAGCGCCATCCCCAGGCTGCCCAGCACCGGTACGACCAGCGGCACCGCCACTCCGCCGGCGAAGAGCACGGCCGACGCCAGCCCTGGCGTGGCGAAGCCGACCAGCGCGGAGAGCAGCACCGAGAGGGCGTACTGCTCGGGGGTCCGGTCGATCAGGGCGAGCTGCCGGTGCGGCGGACGCAGCCAGCGGGAGAACCCGCCCAGCCAGTCCGGCCCGCCACCCGCGACTGGCGCCTGACCGGGCGGCTGGTGCAGCCGGCGCAGCGCCGGGGCGAGCGCCGGGGTGGCCGGCAGCGCCTCGCGCACCACCAGGAAGAGGCCCAGCCCGATCACCGCCCCACCGACCACGGCGACGGCGAGTTGCCAGTTGAGGATCACCGTGACCGCCTTTCGATCCCGACCGCGGGGTCCGCAAGCTCACTCCTCGCGCTCACGCGATCGCCTCCTGGAGATCGGGGGCGGGCAGGAAGCGCGCCGGCCGGGGCGGCTGGCTCATCGACCGCACCCAGACCAGCAGCCCGATGAAGGTGCCGCCGAGCACCGCCATCACCAACTGCCCGGTGACCGACCCGTACGGCTGCACGTACTCCCGGTTGACCAGGCCGTACGCGAGGGTGGCCAGGGTCATCCCGGTGAGGAAGCGGACCGCGAACCGGGGCTGGGTGCGCTTCGCCTCGATCTCCCGCCGGGTGGCCACCTCGGCCGAGGCGGCTGAGGCGATCGACCCGAGCACGTCGCCCAGCCGCTCGCCCCGGTCGGTCAGGTGCAGGATCAGCGCGGCCACCACCTGGTCGCAGACCGGGTCGCCGATCTCGTCGGCGAAGGCGAGCAGGGCGGCGCGGGCCAGCCAGCCGGCCTGGAGCCGGGCGGCCAGGGTGCGTACCTCTTCCTGGATCTCCTCCGGGGCGGTGGCGATGGTGCCGACGATGGCCTGCTGGAGGCCCTGCCCGGTGCCGGAGATGTCCTTGAGCCGGCGGGTCCATTCGCCGACCGCCTCGATCCGGGCGATGGCCCGCTGCTCGGCCCGGCCCACGGCGAACAGCCAGGGCACACCCGGCACCGCCAGGGCGACCAGCAGACCCACCACCGGCAGCCCGGTGAGCAGGAAGGCCAGGGCGCCTACCAGTACCGCGCCGCCGAGCAGCAGCTGGTGGGTGCGCCGCTCGCGCGGGCTGCTGCCGGAGCCGGTCCAGAGCCGGCGCAGGCCCCGGCCCCCGCCGGGCGTCGGCCCCGGCGGCCGGGTGGTGCCGACCAGCGCGACGACGGCCAGCACCACTCCGGCGACGCCCGCCGCCCCGGCGAAGAGCGCGATCAGCTCGAGAGTCGTCATCGGGGGTCACCCTCCGCTCGTACCCGGGGACCCGGCCCACTGCGCGTGCCCACCGTTACCGCCGACCCAGTCGGGTGCGGCGGGGACGTCGCCAGGCGCCGGCGCCGGCCTCGACGAAGCGGGTCAGCAGCCGGGCGTCGTAGCCGACCCGGAGGAGCTGGTCCCGGATCCGCTCGGGCAGGTGGCGGGGCACCGCCCGGCCGTCCGGACCCGGCCCGAAGACCGTGGTGGTGGTGATCCGGTTGCCCTCGCCGACCCCGATCACCTCCTCCACGTGGGAGACGAACCGGTGCTTCCGGCCGCCGATCGCGGTCTCGTCCTCGACGGTGACGTAGACGATCAGATCCAGCGCGTTCCCGGCCATCCGGCGGGCCTGGTCGACCGTCATCTCCCGGCCGTGGGCCAGCGCCAGCTCGATGATCCGTTCGCTGACACCCGCCGGGGTACGGGCGTGGATGGTGCACAGCGAGCCCCGGCTGGTGGTCATCGCCTGGAGCATCGGCACGATCTCCCGGGACCGGACCTCGCCGACGATGATCCGCAGTACGCCCATCCGCAGCGAGACCGGGATCAGGTCGGCGATGCTCACCTCACCCGCCGGCCGGCCGTCCATCCCGCGCTCGCCGTGCCCCTCCCGGGACTCGAAGCTCATTACCGCCCGGTGCTTGTGGCCGCGGCGGGCCGGCAGCAGCTCCCGGCTCTCCTCCAGCAGCACGTACGGCTCGTCCGGCGGAATCTCGTCCATCAGCGCCCGGATGACCGTGGTCTTCCCCGCCCCGGCCAGCCCGGCCACCATGATGTTCAACCCGGCCCGCATCGCGGCGCGGAGAAAGTCGCGCAGCAGCGGGTCGATCATCTCGTCCAGGTCGGGACGGCTGCCGGCGATGTCCTCCAGGCTGACGTCCAGCGTGTTGTGCTTGCGGATCACCGCGTACGGGCGGTGGCTGACCAGGAAGACGGCGGCGAGCCGGCTGCCGTCGGGCAGTTGCAGGTCCAGCGTCGGCTTGGCGGTGGAGAGCGACCGCTCGGTCGCGCCGGCCCGGCGGGCCGCCGCCTGGAGGATCTCCACCAGCTCGTCGTCGCTGTCGGCGATCGGTTCGACCCAGTCCACGCCGCCGCCGTGCCGGGTGATCCGCACCTGGTCGCAGCCGAGGATGTGCACCTCCTCGATCGTGTCGTCGACGAGCAGCGTCTGGAGCCGGCCGAGGCCGACCAGCTCGGCGGTCACCTGGTCGAGCAGCAGCCGTTCGGCGTCGGCGGCCATCGGCGTGCCGGCCCGGCGCACCGCGTCCGCGTACGCGGAGACCACCGCCACGGCGAGCCGGGCGCGCTCCACCTCCTCGGCGTCCGCGTCGAACTCCCGGCCGCGCTGCCACCGGGTGAGCCGTTCGCTCAGTTCCCGGCGCAGCTCGCGGACCACGGCGAAGTCCACCCGGGGGCGGGGCGGCGGCGCCGTCACCGGGGGCGGCGGCGCGACCGCCACGGCCGGCTGCTGGTACCGACCGTTCGGCGCGGTCAGCGGCGGGGCCGTCGAGGTGGCGCCCGGCTGCTGCCCGCGCGGGTCGTGGGAGACCGGCTCAAACCGCATGGGGCGCCTCCGGTGCGGTCGGCGTGGCGGGGGCCCGCAGCTGAGCGGCCTCCGCCGGAACCGGCCAGGCCAGGCGGGCTCGGCGACGGTCTAGCAGCGCCCGGATCGGCACCTCCAGCGCGCCTGCCGCGCGCATCAGCGGCCGTCCGGCGCGCACGGTGCCGCCGAGGCCGAGCACGGCTGCGGTACGCGGATCGACCGGCAGCCGGGCGATCACCGGCAGCTGCAGCGCCTTGCTGATCTCGCTGGTGCCGTGCCCGTCGCCGACCACCAGCAGTCGCAGGGTGCCCGGTGGCACGCGGTGCTCGGCGAGGTCCCGCTCGACGGCCCGGATGGTGGCCCGCGTGGCCGAGAGGTCGGGCAGCGTGGCCCGGGTGACCAGCAGCACCACCGCGGCGGCGCGGAGCACCGGCCATGGTGGGCTCGCGACCTGCAACCGTCCGCAGTCGACCAGCACGTCGTACGGCGGCGTGCCCTTCTCCAGCGCGCCGAAGAAGTCGGCGAACCGCTGCCACAGCGGGGTGACAGTGCCGGCCTGGGCCGGATCGACCACGCCGGGCAGCAGCAGCCGTTCCCGCCTCGGGGCGTCCAGGTCGACCAGCTGCGACCAGAAGGCGGTCTCCAGGCCGCCGTCGCGCAGCTCCCCGACGGCCAGTTCGCCGATGCCGCGCGGCCCGTCGAGCGCCCCGCCGAGGTAGCCGGCGAGGATCGAGCCGCCCGCCGGGTCGCACTCGGCCAGCACCAGCCGCCGGTGCCAGCTCAGCGTGGCGGCCAGCGCCGCGGTGGTGACGCCCGGCGACCCCTTCGCGGAGGCCAGGGCGATGATCGCCATCAGGCCGCCTCGGTGAGCACGACCGCGATCCGGTCGTCGGCGGCCAGCGCCACCACGGCCGGCACGTCGCGTACGGCGAGCGCCAGGTAGACCACCACGTCGTCGTTCTCCGGGGTGGCGGTGTCGATCACCGTGGCCTCGAACCGGGTGCCGCCGCTGCGCGCCGGGCCGTCCGCGCTGTCGTCCGGGGTGCTGACCAGGAGCAGCTTGTCCCCGGCGTGCAGCTTGCGGGCCGGCACCTGGCTCGGTTCGAGGCCGAGCGCGAGCTGCTGCTGGCCGGGGCCGAGCAGCGGGTCGTCGGTGAGCTGCCCCCGGGTCAGCAGCGTGCCGGGCGTCAACGCCACGGCGGTCCGCAGGCCGACCACCTCGTCCAGCTTGCCGGCCGGCACCGGCGCCAGGCCCTGGCCGCCGGACACCTGCACCGCGACCAGGTCGGCGGCGCTGAGCTGCCGGCCCACCTCGACCGGTCGGGCCACCGCCAGGTAGCTGCCGGTGGCCCGGACCGAGGTGACCGCGAAGGCCGCGCCCAGCCCGCCGAGGGCGATCAGCAGCATCGCCAGGCCGAGCAGGCCGGGGCGTACCCGGCGCTGCCGGACCACCTTGGGGGGCGCCACCGGGGCGTCCACCGGGGTCCCGTTCCGCGTGACGATACTCACTGGTCCATCTCCGTTCGCGATTGCGGGCCTCGCAGAACCGGCTCACTCCTCAGGCTCACCGGGTCACCACCTGAAGTTCGACGATCTGGACGGGCACGGTGCCGCTGGTCCGCTGCTGGGCGATGTCGCCGTTCGGCGTGCCGTCGCCCGCCGCCCAGTGCACGTTCCAGTACGTGGTGGCGCTGACCTGGTAGGTGCCGGCCCGGCGGTAGCCCTGGTCGTAGCCGCAGTCGGGGGAGGGCCGGCCGGCGTGGGGGCCGTCCGCCGCGTACGGGGTGCCGGGGCCGGTGCAGGTGACCCGCGAGCCGTCGCCCATGGTCCAGACGATCCGGTCGACCGTGGCGGTGATCCGAACGGTGAGCCCGCGGTCCGAAGCGGACGCGGTCAGCGGGCCGAAGTAGCTGGCCCCGCCGCTGGCCCACATCCAGACCGGCAGCCCGACCAGCCCCGGCCCCTTGCTGCGCCGGGGCGCGACCGCCACCCGGGGCGGCAGCAGCGAGATCGAGGCGAGCGCCCGGCGGGCCAGTTCCTCCGGGTCCGGCGGGGCTCCGTAGCCCGGCGGCGGGCCGTCCCGCAGCACCACGTTCTGCGAGCCGAGGTCGCCGCCGTTGCAGGTCTGGACGTACCACTGCTGGCCCTCGGGGGCGGTGGGCTGCGGCTCGGCGAGCTTGTAGTAGCAGCCGTCGCCGCTGTTGAACCAGCCCAGGATGTCGTCGTAGCAGGGGATCACCCGGCCGTTCCACTGGCACTTGGCCGCGCCACCGCCGCCCGTGCCGCCCCAGCCGGCGTCCCCGCCGCCGCCCGGTCCGCCCGGCACCCCCGGGTCGTCGTCCCAGACGTTGCAGTCGGTCTGCCCGGGCGGGCACTCGGCGCCCGGATCGCCCGGCCCGGCGGCGGACGCGGGGGCGCCGGTCAGCGCCAGCAGCAGCGTCAGCCCCGTCGCGGCGAGCAGCCGGCGAGGCGTCCCGGCCCGGGCCGGTCGGGCCGGGACGCCCCTTCCTCCCCAGGTCAGCACGGCTGGTCCGGGTGCGCGGCGCCGACGTTGACCAACCACCGGCCGTCGGGATAGCGGGTCGCGGTGGCGGTGGCCAGGTGGCGACTTCCGCCGGAGCCGGGCACCACCTTCCGGTCCCTGGCGTAGACCAGCCGGTAGCCGGTCGCGTCCAGGCAGTCCTGGAGCTCCACCGTGGGCGGGTCGGCGTCCAGGTTGACCGAGACGACGGTGGGGTCGGAAACGAGCTTCCCGGTACGCATCGCGCCGTGCTCCTTCGCCTCACGAATTGCCAGTCGAACCCGGGTCAGCAGCGGATCCGCCACGAATCGGGCCAGTGCCGGGTGGCCCGGATCGCTGCGCGCGCTCGCCGCTCGGGACGCGTCGAGATAGCCCGAATAGGCGGCCAGGGCCGCCTTTCCCGCCGCCTGTTCGTCGGCGTCGGAATGGGTGACCGGGGCGGCGTCGCGGCCCGTCGGAGGTCGGGCCGCCGCCTCCCGGTCGGTGCCGCAGCCGGCACCCGCGCCCAGCAACGCAAGGCTGAGCAGGCAGGATGTCCATCGGCGGGATTGCCGTGTACGCAACGCCGAGCCCTCCTCGGTAGCGTCCCGGAGCCGCCGGATCGGCGTACTCCGGGCAGGCGGAAGCGCGCCCGGATGTGCTCGTCCGAGCCGGAAGTCGCTGCCGCTGCATTTACCCGTACGGATCTTTTACGAATTCGGAATCTGATGTCTCCGGTTGGCCTCCGACGCCAATTGAGCGGGGGTTGCGTCGTACCCAAGGGGCGAGCATAGGCTGACGCTCGCCGATGCAACAGAGGCAATTCATCTGAACACGCTGAGTGATGACGGGTGGTGGTGACGGGTGGGTGTCCGGAGGATGACGCGACGGTCCGGCGCGGTGGCGGTCGCGGGCCGGCGCGGCGGGGTCGGGCCGGTGGCCGGGCCACTTTCATCCGGCCGTGCGGCCGGAGGATTGGGTGGCAACGATGCCGCTGGTCCGATCCGTCCCGGTGCCCGGGCGGCCGTCCGAAGGGTCTGGCCGGTCGCGGACCGCGCGGCGAAGGCCACCCCGGTCCGCCCCGCCGGCGCGCGACTTTGCGCGCCATCCGCCACTCAGCCGGCGGGCAAATTTCACTCTCCGTGCTCCAGAGTGGAACACATCGCGACCGTCCGGCGGGTCGGGAGGTGACCGGTCGGGGACTGTGGGCCGCCGACCGGACCGCCGCCGGGGAGGCGTGCGCACCGGTCACCCGCCCGCTCGTACGCCTGCTGGCCGCCCTGACGCTCGTACCGGTGCTCCGGCTGGCGGTGGCCCGGTACGCCGTACCGCCGGGGTCCGCGGACCGGGCCGGGTGCGACGGCTGCGCCGCGCCGATCGGCCTGGACCGGCCGCTGCCGGCGCTCGGGCCGGTGGCCCGCTGCCCGGCCTGCCGGGCCCGGGTCGGGGCGCCGCCAGGCGCGGTAGAGCTGGCCCTGCTCGCGGCGCTCGCGGTGCTCTCGCTGGCCGGCGGCTCCGCCGGCGAGCGGTTCGCGCTGGCCTGGTGGCTGGCCTGGGCGGTGCCGCTGGCCCTGGTCGACGCGGCCGTGCACCGGCTGCCGGACCGGCTCAGCTATCCGGCGGCGGCGGGCGCCTGGGCGCTGCTCGGGCTGACCGCGCTGACCGGGGCCGGGGCGGGGCCGTGGCTGCGCGCCACGCTCGCCGGGCTGGGGCTCGCGCTCGCCTTCGCGGCGACCACGCTGCTGCTCGGCCGCCGCGGGTTCGGGCTCGGCGACGCCAAGCTCGCGCTGAGCGCCGGGGCGCTGCTCGGCTGGTACGGCTGGCCGGTCGTGCTGGCCGGCCTGGTGCTCGCCTTCACCCTCTCCGCCCTGGTCGGCCTCGCCCTGCTGGCAACCCGCCGGGCCCGCTGGTCCAGCCACCTCCCCTTCGGCCCGTTCCTCATCCTCGCCACCACCCTGGCCCTCCTCCTCACCCCCTGATCCCCCGCCCCGGGGTCAGCGGCGGGCGGGGTGGGTCAGGGGGCGGGCGGCGCGGCGGACCCGCCAGCGGAGGGCCTCGGCGAGCGGGCGGGCCGCGAGCGGGGTGACCAGCGTGCCGACCAGGGCGCCGAGGAGCAGGCCGGCGGCCACGTCGTGCGGATAGTGCACGCCGATGAACGTGCGGGACAGCGCGGCGAGCAGGGCCAGCGGCGCGGCCACCAGCCCGATCCGGCGGTGCAGCAGCAGCGTCGCCGCGGCCAGTGCCCCGGCGATGGTGGCGTGGTTGCTGGGGAAGGACCAGTCACCGGCCGGTGGGCAGTGGGCGGCCACGATCACCAGGTCGGCGGGGCTGCGGCAGGGGCGGTCCTCGGCGATCACGTCCTTGAGTCCCTCGCTGCCGCCGTACGCCAGCAGCACCGACACCGGGGCGGCCAGCGCGAGCGCCCGGCCCCGGATGTCGCGGCCGAGCAGCCGGGTCGCCGCCGCCAGCACCAGCAGCAGGCCGAGCAGCAGGATCCCGCCCTCGGTGAAGTGGGTGGCGAACCAGTGCACCGGTTGCGGGGTGGCGTCGGCGAAGTCCACGATGTCGTGGTACCAATCCACGCTGATGTCCGGCACATCGGTCATGTCGGTGTTGGTCATGAATCACCTCACCAACTGTTCATACTCCGTTCATCTGGAGGCTGCCCTGGGAATCACCGGTAGGGCACCGATGTCTCAGGCACCTCTCAGCCGGGCCTGAATCGGTGGCCGTCGACCGTCCGATCCCGGGAGGACCCGTGCCGCACACCCCCACCGGTGGCCAGCCGGGAGAACAGAGCTGGCTGATCCGGCGTACCGCGGAAGATCTGGACCGGCTCGGCGAGACCGAGTCGATCTTCGCCCTGGGCAACGGCTGGGTGGGTTGGCGCGGCACGCTGGACGAGGGCGCGCCGTACGGCATGCCCGGCAGCTACCTCAACGGCTTCCACGAGCAGCGGGAGCTGAGCTACCCGGAGGACGGGTACGCCTTCCCGCAGTGCAGCGACACCGTGGTCAGCGCCCCGAACGCCGCCCTCGTCCGGTTGTACGTCGACGGCGAACCGCTCGACCTGCGCACCGGCACGATCCGCCGCCACGAGCGGGTGCTCGACCTGCGGGCCGGTGTGGTGCGGCGGGACACCGAGTGGGTCGCGCCGGGCGGGCGGGCCGTCCGGGTCCGCAGCACCCGGCTCGTCTCGCTGCCCCGCCGGCCGGTCGCCGCGGTCGAATACCAGGTGGAACCCGTCGACGGCCCGGTCGACATCCGGGTCTGCTCCGACCTGCTCGCCAACGAACGGGTACCGGAGCGCTCCGACGACCCGCGCGCCGCGTCGGTGATCCACGACCCGCTCGACGCCGAGACCCGCCGCGCGGACGGCGTCGCCGGCCTGCTCGTGCACCAGACCCCGCGCAGCGCCCAGCGGGTCGCCGTCGCGGTCACCCACCTCGTCGAGGCCCCCGAGGGCCTCGCCACCGACCCGGAGCTCACCCCCGACCGGTTCCGGCTCGCGGTCAGCGGCCCGCTGCGGCCGGGCCAGCGTCTCCGGCTCACCAAGTTCGCCGCGTACGAGTGCGCCCACGTCGACGGCACCCCGGCCGACGAGCTGGCCGACCTGGTCACCGCCGAGGCGGCGGACGCCCTCGCCGCGGGCTTCGCCACCCTGCTCGACGAGCAGCGGGCCGCGCTGGACGCCGCCTGGGCGACCGCCGACGTGGAGCTGGACGGCGACCCGGAACTCCAGCAGGCCGTCCGGTTCGCCGTCTTCCACCTGCTCCAGTCCGGCCGGGCCGACGGCGACCGGACCATCCCGGCCAAGGGGCTGACCGGCAACGGCTACGACGGCCACGTGCTCTGGGACACCGAGGGCTACGTGCTGCCGGTGCTGACCTACCTCGCGCCCGGCCTGGCCCGCTCGGCGCTGCGCTGGCGGCACGCACACCTGCCGGAGGCCCGGGAACGCGCCGCCGAGCTGCGGCTGGCCGGCGCCACCTTCCCGTGGCGGACCATCGGCGGCCGGGAGTGCTCCGGCTACTGGCCGGCCGCCACCGCCGGGCTGCACGTCAACGCCGACATCGCGGACGCGGTGCTGCGCTACGTCGCGGCCACCGGCGACGCGGAGTTCCTCGCCGAGGCGGGCGTCGAGCTGCTGGTGGAGACCGCCCGGCTCTGGCACCGATTCGGGCACTGGTCCGACACCGGCGTCTTCCACCTGCCCGGGGTCACCGGCCCCGACGAGTACTCGGCCCTGGTCGACGACAACCTGTTCACCAACCTGATGGCCCGGCGCAACCTGCGCGGCGCCGCCGACGCCGCCGAGCGGCACCCCGACGCGGCGGGCCGGCTCCGGGTCGACCCGGCCGAGATCGCCGGCTGGCGGGCCGCCGCCGACGCCATGTTCGTCCCGTACGACCGCAAGCGCGGCGTGCACCAGCAGGCCGCCGGCTTCACCGAACAGCCCGAGTGGGACTTCGCCGACACGGGCGAGGACGACTACCCGCTGCTGCTGCACTTCCCCTACCTGGAGCTGTACCGCCGGCAGGTGGTCAAGCAGGCCGACTTGGTGCTGGCCATGCTGCGCTGCCCGGGCGACTTCACCGCCGACGAGAAGGCGCGCAACGTCGCGTACTACGAGGCCCGTACCGTCCGCGACTCGTCGCTGTCGGCCGCCCCGCAGGCCGTGCTCGCCGCCGAGGTCGGACACCTCGATCTCGCGTACGACCTCTTCGCCGAGACGGCGTTGCAGGACCTCGCGGACCTGGGGGACAAGACCGCCGACGGGCTGCACCTGGCCTCGCTCGCCGGGGCCTGGCTGGTGGTGGCGCAGGGTTTCGGCGGCCTGCGCGACGACCGGGGGGTGCTCTCCTTCGACCCGCGCCTGCCCCGGCGGATCACCCGGCTCGCCTTCAGCCTGCGCTGGCACGGCCAGCGGCTACGGATCACCCTCACCCCCGACCAGGCCCGCTACGAGCTGCCCGACGCCGGCCCGGAGGCCGCCGTCGAGCTGTGGCACCACGGCGAGCGGCTGCGGGTGACCGGGGCCGACGCGGTGACCCGGCCGATGCCGCCGGTGCCCGATCCCGGCCCCGAGCCGGCCTCCCCGCCCGGCCGTCGGCCCGCCCGGCGCAGCGCCGGCTGACGCCGTCGCCGGCTCCGGCCGTGGCCGGTCCCCGGTCAGTCGGCGGTGGCCTCCGTGTGCGGCGCCGGCTGCGCGGCCACCCCGGACATCCGCTCGATCACCGCCTCCAGCGCCTCGAAGGCGTACGCCCAGTTGTGGCACTTGAAGCTGCGCAGCCCCTCGATCGGGGTCCGGCAGTCGGCGCAGTGCACCCCCGGGATCGCGTCCGGCACCTCGGTGTTGACGTACTTCCGCTCGCCGAGGATCACCCGGGCGATCATCGCCGGGTCGTGCACGCCGTGCAGCGCCGAGGCGACGATGTCGTACCAGTTGACCCGCCGCCCGCACTTCGGGCAGTCCGGCTCGTCGCCGCTGACCCAGAGCGGCGCGCCGACGCTGCGCGCCGGCATGCCGAGCAGCTTCTCCAACCGGCGTACGTCCGGCTCCGGCGTCGTCCAGCGGTGCCGGCCCGGCAGCGAGGCGGGCGAATCGTAGACGGCGCGGAACACGACCGGATCCACCTCCACGGTCTCGCGCTTGCTGGTCATGCGGTACCTCCTCGACGCTCGGTGGCACCACCGTCCTACCAGGTGATCGGGGCGCGCAGCCGGATCATGGACACGAGGGGTCAGCGGTGTGTCGCGCAGGGTGCCGCACCGCGGCTGACCGGGCAGCCGGCCCTCCGCCCCGAGCGACGGAGGGCCGGGCCGCGGGTCAGTTGAGCGCGACGAGGCCGGCGTCGACGACGTACTCGCCGCCGGGCGCCGGGTCGAACTCGGCGCTGCCGCCGAGCAGCGTCGGGTCCTGCTGGTAGAAGCGGACGATGTCCGAGTCGGTGGCGTCGTCACCGACGTCGCCGGCGGTCAGCCCGAACGTGCTGGCCGCCTCGACCCGGACCTCGTACAGCGGGCCCGTCTTGGCGGTGATCGACCAGGTACCGTCCGCCGCCACGGTCGCCTGCCCACCCCCGGAGACCTGACCGCCCCGGACGAACAGGCTGACGCCGACCACACCGTCCGGGCCGACCGGCGGCTCGCCGTCCTCCCGCTGCCCGTCGCCGTCGACGTCCTGCCACACGGTGCCCCGGATGACGCAGGTGCCCGCGATCTCGACCTGGGCGTGGTCGGTGTTGTTGTCCGGGTTGGACTCCTGGCGCTGCGGAGTGATCGCCGCGGTGACCGAGACCAGGCTGCCCGGCTGCCCGCCGACCACCGTGCTCGGCAGGCTCAGCCGGTTCGCCCGCGCCCCGGCCGCCAGCGCCGGGTAGGTGCAGGTCCAGCTTGACGTTCCGGTGGAACAGGTCCAGCCGGCGCCCGCATCCCCCGCGGATTCGGGCCGCAGTTCGGCCGGTACGGACACGGTGACGGTCAGCGGGTTGGCGTCGCCGGTGCCGTAGTTGCGGATGTCGATTCCGGTGTAGAAGGTCTCGCCGACGGCCGGGTTCAGCAGGTCGACGGTCATCAGCGAGACGGCCAGGTCGGGCTGCTGACGGCCGGCCGCGGTGGCCGGCGCGGCGGGTACGAGGGCCGCGGTCGCGCCGGTCAGGGCGACGGTGGCCAGGGCGGCGCGCAGGGCGCGGCGGGTCGGGCGGAGTGCGGTGAGCTGCATCGGATCCTCACGTAGCAGGGGCGGTCACCCGCGGTCGCGGGGCCGCTCCCCGGCGCGGGCGGGGTCCGCCCGGCCGGTCGGAGCGACGGCTGTGCGAACACAGCCATCGATCTCTTCTGTTTGGGCGATGAAGATCCAAAACGTGTTACGCCACGGCGGGTGGGGCGGTCACCGGCGTTCCGTTGATTGAGGCGGCGGGCGACCTCATCTCGAAACGCCATGACCGCCGCGATGATGCCGGGCAGCGGGCGCTCGGTTCTCGCGTGGGCAAGCGCGCTGACGCGATCATCCGAGCGACGAAGCTGCTGTAGGGCCGGCGCCGCTGACGCCGTTGTCGTAACCGGACGCCGCGACGATCGTGGACGCCACCCCGGTGCGCTGGTAGAGCACCCGCCGCCCGCTGCGCCAGCAGGTGACCAGGCCGCTGCGACGAAGGATCGCCAGGTGCGAGCTGACGGTCGGCGGGGTCAGGCCGAGCGCGTGGGCCAGGTCGGTCGTCGACTGCGGCAGCCGGAGGCTGACGAGGATTTCGGCACGGGTCCGGCCGAGGAGCGCGCCGAGCGCGCTCTCCTCCTCGGTGTCGCTGTCGCCGTTCTGCCACAGCGCACCGATGCCGCGCGCGCCGTACGTCAGGCTCGGCTCGCCGGCCAGGCCGAACTCGACCCAGAGGTGCGGCCAGATGAACACGCACGGCACCAGCGTCAGGCCGCCGCCGTCGACGTCGCCCTCGGCGAGGCTGGCGACCCGGATCGCGTGGTCGGTCAGCTCGATCGACGGGTGCAGGTCCTGCATCAGCTCCGCGATACCGCCCCGGGCGAGCTTGCCGACCCGATAGGCGACGTCGGCGTCCAGCACCGCGCGCAGCTGCGGCCAGTACGGGGCGACGGCGACCCGCCAGTACTGCTCAAGGGCATTGGCCACCCGCGGCGGACCGTCCGCGCCCAGGTCGACGAGCCGGCGCGCGGCGGCCGACAGGCCGACCCCGCGCCGGGCTTCCGCCAACTCGCTCACGAAGTGCTCCAGCGGCCAGTTGGCGACGAGCTGGAGCTGCTGCTCGATCGTCGTCGTGGTGGCCGTCGCACCGACGAACAGGAACTCCGCGATGTGTCCGCCGGGCGGGACGACTGCGCGAAGCAGCTCGCGGTCGACCCGACCCAGATCCGACCGGACGCGCTCGTACCAGCCGCGGTGCAGCCGGTGGATGGTGCCGGAGTTGATCATGTAGATGCTCTTGGCGGTCTCCGCGAGCGGCGAGTACGCAAACCGCATCCGTGCCATGACCGCCGAGCTGAGCCGTAACCGGATCATCAGGCCAGAGTCTGGCACATGTTCTCGAGCGTGCCGTGAATCACAGTGAACTCCCTCGATCCATCCGGGTGCGCGACGAGCACGTTGTGGCCCGACACGACGTAGACCCCCGGCAACGGGCTGCCGGCCAGGATGCCCGCGATGCCGTCGCCCTGGAACACGAACTCGGTACCGCCGTCTCCGTCGCGGGTCGCCCGCAGCGTGCCGGACCCGTCGCGCCGCGCCGACCCTCCGGTCTCGACGTTCGTGAACACCACGCCCAGCGCGCCCTGGAACTCCTGCACCTTAGGGCTGCCGTCGGGGAACGTCTCGAGGACCCGGGTGAACTCGTGGTCGTACACGACCTCGCCGTGAAGCTCGAACGAGCAGGCCACCCCAGCGGGCAAGGTAAACGACGGGGTCTGGAACGGCACCCAGCCGGAGTTCCCGCCGACCGTGGTCTCGGCTGAGGCAGCGGTCGCGGGGACCGCCGCCACCATCAGCGCCGCGCCGAACGCGGCGAGTGCTTTGACGAATGTCTTCATGCCCACAGCGTGCAGGGATCACCAGACGGGCGGCCACGATTAGATCTACATCGAATCGTGGGAAGAATGGATTCGTCAGAACAACCGCCCCTGTCGTAGGCGTGATTTGGGGGTGGTGTCGTCGGGCCGAGTGGCGCCGACATCTTTTCGGCCTTCGATGTGGTAGCGCGGGCGACTATCAGCGCTGTCCAGCCCACAGGGGTGGGATGCTCGGAGGGTGAATGGTCGATACATCGTCTGGCTCGGGTTGGCGGTCGGGCTGCTCGCTGGCTGTTCCGAGCCGCAGTACGCGCTACCTGATCGGAGCACGGCTGCCGTCCAGGCTGAGGAGCAGCGTCTCGCCGCGCTCCTCCCCGGCGAGTTAGTCAGCGGACCGGGCACGTGCAAGGTCCGACTGCTTGGGCAGGAAGGTTCCTCGTCGTTTGCCTGGGCTCAGTGCGAAGGTGCACCGGACCCCGGGGTCGCTTCTGCTGTCTCCATGCCCGTCCGGGTTGACGGCGACCGGGTAACGCGGCCCCTCGACGGGAGTGAATACTCGGCGAGCGTGAAGCGCATATTTCCGGGGCGGCTGGCAGAAGCCGTTCTCAATGATCCCGACGGGCTGCATCCTTAGCGCCGGCTGGCCAGCCTATCTGACGTGGATCTTCCTCTACGTCGGTTGCACCGCAAGCACGGCTAGTGTCACCAGTTCACCAACTACAGGTAAAAGCATTTCCCACGGCCTGGTGGTCGGGCTGCCCACGCTCCTGCTACCTGGGCAAACGTCGCTTTGGCTTCTCGCCGACGGCTTCGATCCATGCTGGGCACCGTCGCCTCGCAAGTCGGGGAGTGAGGTCATCACCGCAGCGCGAGAAGAGTTCCCCGGCTTCGATGAGCTGGTCGGCTCGCTGTGCCGATGGCCGACGTGGAGGAGAGGCAGGCAGCCCGGCCAGGCCCTCGATCGTTGATCGGCCTGCTGCTGTACTGCGCCCGGGGGGGCGGTAACAGCGACCCCGGTCGGGGCCGCTGAACTGCGTAAGAGTGGGCCGCCAGGGACTCGAACCCTGAACCTATGGATTGCCGGCGAGCTGGTCTTCTGAGGTGTTGTTCGAGGTCATCGGGCTCGTCTTCGTCGTTGCCGGCCGGGTTCGGCTGGCACGGTTGCTGTACTTCGCTGCTGTACTGCTGGCATCAGACGAGGCGTTGGATGCGGACCTTGGGGCGCTCGTTCTTGAGGTGGCCTTGCTTGTGCTGGCGGACCTGCTCGTCCCAGACCTCCTGGTCGTAGTCGGGATTCGGCGGGATCCATTTGTGGGAGCCGTCGCTGTAGTGGAACTTCTCGTCGCCGGGCCGCAGGATGCTCATCGGGTCCAGCCGAGGAAGCGGTGGTGCAGGTGGCCGGCGGGGACGTGGGCCAGGTCCTGGGCGGCGTCGACGAGCTGGGCGGCCAAGTAAAGAGCCAGCGACACCGGAGCACCGTCGTACTCCGCTCGCAGCTCCCGCCGTCGAATCCCGCAGGGCCAGTCGGCACCGCAGCCGCCGCAGGTCCAGGCCGGTGTCACCGGGAGGTGTGTCGTCATCGCGGCGCGTCCTGGCTCGGCCAGTGGCCGCGGTTGATCGGGATGGCATGACGGCTTTGGCAGGGCAGGTCGCCGCCGCAACGGCAGATGCGCCGCCAGTGCTGCCATGACCAGACGGGCCGGTGCCGGCGGGCGAGAGTCAGCGCCGCTGCCAAGACGTACTCGTCGTAGGACACGCGCCGCCGGCTGTTGTCCTGCCGCCGTTGGCTGCCGCTATCCGGCACGGCACCTGCGGTCGAATCAGCTGCATCGTTCGGTGTGGTCATTACGCCTCCCGCCGACGCTTGGGTCCCGTGGGCGCCCGGTCAGCCGTGTCCGGAGACAGGGCGCCCACGGCAGGACGACCCGGCCGCCAAGCTGGGTAGCCCCACCAGCAACTTAGGACGCAATGTGCGCAGGGTCAACAGCTACGACACATAGCGTTGTAAGTCGAGCCAGAGGTGTGGTCTGCTTGCACCAGCCGCCAAGCTGGGAGCACCACCTATGTCTGAAGCCGCCTACCTACAGGTAGCCCGGGATATCCGCGAGCAGGTCAGCTCCGGCCAGTTGAAGCCGGGCGACAAGCTGCCGTCGTTTGCTGCCCTCTGCGAGCACTACAAGGTCAGCAACACGGTTATCCGGGCCGCCATGCTCCTGCTCAAGGCCGAAGGGCTGATCGACGGCCGGCAGGGCAAGGGCGTCTACGTCGCCGACCCGCTCCCCAGGTAGCCGGTCGCTGCCCGTTGCCGTCGCGATTCCTACCCGGCACGCTTCGGCCATGACGGACGAGGACCGGTTGCAGCAGATGATCGAGGAACTGCGGTGGATGCGGCAGCGATGTGAGCCGAAATCCAACCAGACTCCTCGGTACCTGCGGTACTCCAACGCCGTGTCAGCGCTGCGATGGATCATCGACGACCTAATCAAGGAACGAGCGGTGCAGCCGGCGAGGCCTGATGAGGCGTCGGCGGACTAGGACGCTTCGTCCCGAACGCGGCTGCGGCACATCGTCTGCTGTCATCGGTTGTCATCCCGCACCTGTCAGCTCGGCTACGACCCCGCCCGCTGTCGAGGCTTGCCGATGGCAGGCGGCCCGTTCGCTGCCTCCTTGCTGCTTTTTTCCGAACGGAAAGTCGTCGCCGGCCGGTGGGTAGAGCAGGTCGAGGCGGGCGAGGAGTTTCACACGCTTTCGAGGTCTGCGACCCAGTGTCCAGCCACAACCGACTGAATCAAGGAGCACAGCGCTACACCTGCTCCGGCTACCGGCGGCCGGCCTTTGCACGCAGATGAACGAGACCACAAACGAGACCGCCCAGGACACCTGATTCCTGGCAGCGACGCGCCCCTGCACGCCTTCCGAGTCTGCCCGTTGCGCGGCCGACAGCGTTAGTGCCGTAGGTGCGGACCAGGGGGCGGACGTGTTGCTACCTGGATCCGTCAGCGATAGCTGGAGAGACGGGACTCGGCCGTGTCGAGCCGACGCATGCACATGCTTGCTACGGCAAGGATCTCGGCGACTTCCGTCGCATCGGTCGGACGAAACTTCCGGTGCACGATCATGTTGCGCAAACCGCTATAGACACCCATGAAGAAGAACGTCATCCCGTCCTGCTCACCACTGTCATACCCGTCATCAGCATGGCTCACGTTGAGGATCGGGCCGAGGCTCGGTTTTAGGGCGGCTGCGACACGGCGCTGGCCGAAGGACTCACCCTCCGGGAGCCCCGACGCACCTGCCGACAGCGTAACGAGGCGGGCCTCGACCTCGCGTAGCGCCGTGTCGGCCGCGTCTACCAGGCGGCCATTCTCATATGACCACAGCGCGTCGTGCAGCAACGGGTGGATCTCCAAGCGCAAGCCCTCGGCCACGGCGTCGACTGAGCCCTGCACTGACCCAACTACGGGGACGACAGGAGCAGGCACCCTAACCTCAGCTGGGCGAGTCAGTCGATCCAGCACCTCGCAGTACGCCGGAAATGTCTTTGCGCCGACGAACTCCCGGACCGAGCGCGTCACGAAGAGCTTGCGGCCGTCTCCGTCGCCGCTGTAACCCCCGCACCAAGGCTCGAGGTCGATCACAGACAGCACCTGCCGCAGCACCATAAGGCCGTGAGTGCCGGGATGCGCGGCTACCAAGCGCTGGGCCTCGTTGAACGACAACGACGGCTGGTCGCCGGACGTGTAATCCCACCCTCTTTCCAGCAACACGGCGTGCTGCACCAGCAGCATGAAGGTTCTGACGTGGTCGCCACCGCCCTGACAGTTGGCGACACCAGTGATTGTTAAGCGGAGGCGTTGTTCAGGAGAGGGCAGCATGCGCCCCCGAGAATCAATGCCGCAGACAAGACCAGGTGCCAACTCCTCCCGGGCGTCCTCGAATCTCGTGCCGGCGAGATAGAGCTGCTGGTCGACCTCGGCCCAAGTCGGCCAGACATGACGGTCGCACAAGTGCGCCCAGATGACGGCGATCAGGGACTCTGCACGTTCACCCCCGGGTGATGGAACTGAACTCGCCTCGCTCACCTGCTGCTGCATGACGCTCCTCGTTCGTGTGACAACCAGGAGAGCATGGGACAAGCCCCCGCACCAACGTAATCTTGTACGGCTCGCGGCCCGGCCGAGAGCGAGTTCAGACCCCCGCCGGGGGGATGCGGACTCAAGTTGCCGACTGCTGTCAGCTGGTGCCAATGCGCGTTGACGAGCAGGTGCCGGACCTCGTTCGTGGACGTCTGGATTCGATCTACAGCAAGGATTGCGCTGCCTACCTGCTGCCTCGCTGCTGCTCGGCGGGGAGTTCTCAGATGCTTGCAGTCCGCACCTCACTTGGCATGGACAACGTTCGGTAGTTTCTACTCCCGTGAGCGAGCCAACCCTGCTACAACAGCTGCTGCCTGTGGGAACCCTGCTGCTCGGAGCTGGGATCGCCTCGCTCGGCCGTCGTAACGACAGCCGCCGGAGGGCGGCCGAATTGCTCGTAGAAGTCGATCGCAAGGCTTGGACCAAGGGGGGTGAGGGCGACTGGCTGGACCTACAGGTCTATCTAGGCCAGCTTCAGGTCGCTCTTAGGTCCGCCGGCGTACCGCAGCGGCTGGTCGACGATCTCTCGCGGGCTGCGGTCGCACACTGGCAGGCTGCGGAGCACTCGGGGGACCCAGACGTCGGTTGGTATGTCATCGGCGACGAGACCGATCGGCTGCGTTCGTCGAAGGGCAGAGTGCTCGACTGGCTCGATCGACCATGGAAGATCTTCCGGCGCTGGCGCGCGTTCAGATCTGTCCCGGCGGTTGCGGCTGACGGCTCGACCTGAACCCTCTGGATGGTCAGCAACCTGGTCGCCCGCGCATCACGGGCGTAACCAGCTGGTCTAGGACCAGCTGGTCTTCTTAATGGCTCCCCCCCGACTGCTACGCGGGCGCGTCCACCAGCGTGGCTCCGACGTGAGCCGACTTCCTCGTTTCACACTGGTTGGGCTGAAGCTCTCGCCTTGGCGCTGTGTCGTCCATGCTCGTCCTCGGGACCGGCGCAGTCCCAGCTACCCGGGCGGTCAGACATGTCCTCCCTGCTCACGGCGCTGAAGCCTAAAGGGCCTCACCCACTCGCTACACCGCCTTCGCCCGTATTGACCGCTGAGACGGTAAAGCGACTATGCGCAATTGGTGCTGCCGCATTGGCATTTGGCAACCCTCTTGGGCAGGCTCCTAGCGCCCCGCCGAGCCGGAGAACCAGTGGTCACCGCACGTTCCCTAGTTACCGGAGGTAGGTGCGGAGCGTTGAAGGAGCCGAGTGAGACGCGCGCAGCACTGTCGCACCCATCAATAGGTTTGGAACATGCGTACGAGCTACCCCATGCAGGACCCTCACTGCGCGTACGATCACGCGCACGCTAGGGAAGGGGCAGTCGTGGCCAGGTACCGAGACTTCACCAAGCCCATATTTGCGAGCAAGCCACCCACGGTGACCGACTGGATGGGGTGGCTTCTTGCTCAGGACGTGCTGCGGGAAGCCGCGCCTCGTCCAGCAATCTCCTGTGGGCTGTGTGGGGGCGCTGTTGGCACCATGCACAACGGTGAGCCGTTTGCACGCTGCGCTCAGTGCAGGAACTACGGCCACGCCATCGCGGCCCTGATACCCATGACCTACAGCCTTGACGACGGCCTTGAATCGATGTTGCACCGATACAAGGATTTCGGGGTCACGTGGCTCGAAAGCCCGCTGCGATCCTTGCTCTGGCACTTCACTAGCCGGCACGGCAATTGCATTAAGAAGGCTTACGGACCCTTTGATCTCGCCCTGGCTGTACCTAGCGACAATACCGAAAGAGGCTTCGACCACCTAGAGCGGATAGCTGCTCCCGTCGGTGACGGGGAACCGCCTTTCCGGTGGCGTTTCGACATCGTTTCTCGGAATCGGGCCGTCTCGCGCCCTAATCGGGGAGAACTTAAGCCTGATTCTTACATAGTGGCCGCCGGTAGCGTTCAGGGCAAATCCGTTATACTATTGGACGATACATGGACATCCGGCGCATCTATTGCTAGTGCAGCCGCAGCGTTGCGACGTTCCGGGGCTAGGTCAGTCACGGCGATCACGTTGGGACGTCAGCTCAACAGCTCGTCTACGTACCAGAATAACCAGGAACTCGTCCGGGAGGTCCGCGCTAGAGGTTGGGGGAAGCACTGTGTCATATGCAGTCAGCGGCCTACGTAAAGCTGAAGCCGCAGAAGTCCTGCTGATGCTTGATGCGCCTGGTCTCGGCCCTCGTCGCGTGCTGGATCTCCTTACGCGGTTCGGATCTCCCGGCAATGCTCTGGAGTTCCTGAACTCTGGCGCCAAGACTCCGGCCAGGGTCCATGAATTTCTCGCAACTGCCGAGGTGAGTCATTATCAGCAGGCAGTCGAGCAAACCCTGAAGCTCGGCGGGAACTTCAAACTCTGGTCTGATCCGGACTACCCGCGCAATCTTTCGCTCTGGGATGGCCGGCCACCTATCCTGTTCTACAAGGGTGACATCGAGAGCTTGGCAACTCGCGCTCTGGCGCTGGTTGGAAGAGTTGACCCTAGCGAGGAGGGCGCCGCGGCTGCCAACAGGTTCGCCCGGAAGTGTGTTGAAGCGAACATTGCAGTCGTTAGTGGTCTTGCAAAGGGTATCGATGGCGCGTCTCACCGGTCCGCCCTGCACCCGCCAGCAGGCAAAACCTACGCTGTAATTGCGCACGGCATCGATCATGCATACCCGAAAGAGAACCTTGACCTATACGCCGAGATCCCGAGGAACGGCGCGGTCATTAGCCAGTTTCCGACGGGGGTGGGACCGCAGCGCTGGATGTTCCCTGCGCGCAATGAGGTCATGTGCACACTCGCCCTGGGGACCGTCATCATCGAGGGAAAGCCGGGCTGCGGTTCCATCATTCAGGCCGAGTTCTCCTTCAAGCACGGCAGACCGGTATTTTTACTGAGTCGCAATCTCCGAGTTGGTGATACCGGCTGGGCCGAAGAGCTGGTGCGGCGCGGCGCGCACGTTATTGAACGTTTTGACCAGGTCATCCGCGTGGTTGAAGACACGTTGGGGGAGCTTTGGTCGAGTAAGGTCCAGGACCAGGACGAGGTGGATCAGCCAGCACTCTTCGACGTCGAGAGCGAGCCTGCTGCTGTTAAGCCCAAAGCCGCTCTCTTTGATATCGATGGGGTTGTCGTGGATACACGCGACGCTTCCGCATCTGCCATCGCTAGTATTGCTACGAAGCACACAGGAGTCGACGTTCAACCAGCGGCCGTCACAGTGACGAAGGCGCCACACCAGGCCCTCGCTGATCTGGGCGTGCGCAACGCCTATGAGGTGTACCGCAGCGAATACGACAAGCACTTTGCTGACGCATGTCGCGACGTCCACGTTTTTGATGAGGTGGTGAAAGCGATCCGGGAGATGAAGGATCGCCGGATGCACGTTGCGGCCATCACGGCACAGCCTGCACGCCGAGCTGCCGCCTCACTGCCTCCGGATGTCCGCAATCTTTTCGACCTGGTCCTTTCCTACAACCAAACCCGAGGCCATAAGGATGAGGGAATCAGGACCGCACTCAAGCATTTTGGTGTAGCCGCCGATGCTGCCGTCTATATCGGGGATCAGCCGAAAGACCTAGAGGCAGCCCGCAAGGCCGGGGTCAAGGGGGTCGGTGTCCTTTGGGGGTACTGCGAACACTCCGAGCTGATGAAGTGGCCCCACGATCTACTTCTTAGCAGTCCAGAGGAGCTGACGGCGGACGTGATTGAGCAGCTCGTCGACGGCGGCCGGAATCAAGTGCTGCAACAGCCTGGGTAAGTTGCGGGCTTTGGCGTCAAGGAGACATTGACGCGCGCGGTCTGGCGCCGGATCACGAGGCCGGGGTGGGGATGCGGCGCGAGCATCACGGGCAGGCCCCTGCCTGCCGGCAACGCCGGCCCGAGGGGCCGCAGAGGCTCCGGGGTCAAGGGCGGCCCGTAGGGCCGTCGCGTAGCGACGCGAAGCGCCCTTGAGGTCGGAGGGGCGGCCCCGCATCCTTCGCGCCGCATCCTCACCACGGCCGGCGGTGACTCGCCCTACGGCGCGGCGGTTCCACGGCCGCCGCGCCCCAGGCCGGCTGCCGGCCCACGAACCTCAACCATTCTCGACGCTGCCGTCTGCGGCGGCCCCCGGGCTTCCCGCTCTCCGCGCCAGCCGCCGGGCGTCCTGCGTGGCCGGCGTGGAGCGACAGCGGAGCGTCGGACGCGCGCCCAGGCGGCGGCGCGTGCGGCCCGTTCAGGGCCGCCTTGATAGACGTACAGAAAGTCCTCCCACACCGGCCAGCAGCCGGGCTGTTCCGTCAGGGCATGCTGGTCACATGCGCATCCCTTGGCGGAGCAGTCTTGACGTGTTCGCGCAGATCCTGCGGCGACACGGCGTCGAGCAGGACTCTGTGACCGACGTCGACGCGGCATGGGGAGCATTCGCTGAGTTCCTGCAACTGGACATCTACGGCGTCGACGCAACTCCGGACTCCGATGCCGACGGCTTCATCATCCAGTGGGGCCGACGGTCCTGGAGCGACAACCGCCTGATTCTCACCTTCACCCGGCAGTTGGCCATCGCTGATGTCGGTGATCACGACGATCCCTACTGGCAGCCCGAACTATGGCAGCTCGACTTGGAGATGGCCTTCGACGATGAGGCCGATCTGACCGGCCTTGACAGCCTCGGCGTCCATGACACGGGGTTCAGCTTTCCTCCCACCGGACCGCTGCGAGCCGCAGCGCTGGCGGATACCTGGGCGAAGGCGCAGCGGCATGCCCCTGTCCGGGCAGCCTGCATCGCGACCCCGGCGGGTAGCAGTTTGTCCTTCGAGTGCGTCTGCTGACACTCAGAACCGCGAGGTGTGGCGGGCTCGCCAATCAGTGAAGCGGCGTCACGGCGGGTTGACGTGTCGGTACCCGGTGCTACTCTGACGCTCGTCGAGGACGCCAGCGCGGCCCTCCTGCCGGTTCGCTGGACTCGACGCCGGAGATGCTGAGCGGCCTTCCTGCCGCTGATGCGGGCTACGTCCCGCCGGCTCTCGATCGCACCGGCCGCTGTGCCGGTCTCCCGAATCCGCTGAGCGGCCCAGTACGGCCTTTCCTGCCGTCCACGATGGCCCCCAGATTCGCACCGCTCCACGGGTGGGGCAGCCTGCGGCAACCCGCCGGATGCCGATATCCCAGGCTCCCCACCCGTGCCGGCCCACTCATCAGGTCTACGAGCGTGAAAGGACATGACCCATCGGCGGGAAGTGGCACGACCACGATTCCGCCCTCCGGCGTCAGCCGCCCTCTCGGCGGTGCCAGGAGACACGACGAACACCACCAGCGGACATGCGTCCACTGCTGGTGGTGCTTCGTCTCCCGTCCCTGCCACCCCCTGATGAGGAGACAGTCGTGTCCACCACCCCGCTCGCCCTCTACCGGCCCGGTCTCGCCGTCGGCCGTGACGCCCAGGTCCTGCACCGCGCCGCCTCGCCGGAGTTCTCCGGCTGGCTGGAGCACACCCGCCCCGCCGGCGGCTGTGCTCGCCCGATCCGCCTCACCGGCACCATCGCCGCCGTCGAGCGAGACACCGGCCGCATCACCGGCCAGCTGCACACCGACGAGCTGCCCGACCGCGCGCTCTACAAGGCGTGCGGCAACCGCCGCGAATCGGTGTGCCCGGACTGCGCCTGGGTCTACCGGGGCGACGCCTACCAAGTCGTCTGTCGCGGTCTGACCGGCGGCAAGGGCGTCCCCGACTCGGTCGGCCGGCACCCGGTCGTCTTCGCCACCTTCACCGCCCCGTCCTTCGGCCCGGTCCACCACCGCCACGTCCCCCGCCACACCTGCCGCAACCGGCAGCGCTGCGACTGCCGCCCCGCCCCCTGCCGCGCCCGCAGCAACGCCGGCACCTGCCCACACGGGCGGCCCGCAGCGTGCTTCGCCCGCCACGACGCCGACCTCCCGCGGCTCGGCCAGCCGTTGTGCCTCGACTGCTACGACCACGCCCACCAGGTCGTCTGGAACTACTTCTCCGGCGAGCTGTGGCGGCGCACCAAGCAGGCCGCCGACCGGCACCTCGCCGCCATCTGCCGCAAGCGCGGCATCCCCTCCGTCCGGGTCGTCACCGCCTCCGGCAAGGTCCGCTGGGTGCCGCCCGTGCGGGTGTCCCACGGCAAGGTCGCCGAGATGCAACGCCGGGCCGCCGTGCACTTCCACGTCCTGCTGCGCCTCGACGGCGTCGACCCCGACGACCCGGACGCCTTCGTGCCGCCACCGGCCGGCATCACCCTCGACGACCTGGAAGACGCGATCCACGCCGCCGCCCGGCAGATCACCGTCACCACGCCACCGCACCCCGACCAGCCCCAAGGCTGGCTGGTCGCCTGGGGCGAGCAGGTCGACGTCCGACGCATCAACACCACGAGCGGTGAGCTGACCGACGGCAAGGTGGCCGCCTACCTCGCCAAGTACGCCACCAAGGCCACCGAAGCCACCGGTCACTCCTCCGACCGCCTCACCCCGGCCACCATCGACGACTACGCCGATCCCGAAGGCGACCACACCGCTCGCCTCATCGACGCCTGCTGGCATCTCGGCCGCCCCACTCCCGCCGACACCAGCAGCGGCGCCGCAACCGCCGACGACCGTCAAGACAGCCTTGACACCGAACCCAACGCCTACGCCGGGCTGCGCCGCTGGGCGCACATGCTCGGCTTCGGCGGCCACTTCCTCACCAAAGCCCGCCGCTACTCCGTCACCTTCGCCCTGCTCCGCGACACCCGCGCCACCTACCGCCGCACCGAAGACAACGAACCCGCCGACTCCATCACCGTCGGCACCCTCACCTACATCGGCTCCGGCTGGCTCACCCAAGGTGACGCCCTGCTCGCCAACACCGCCGCCCGACAGCGACGCGAGAGCAGACGCATCGGCCGGGAAGAACTCGCCCACGAAGCCTGGCTCACCGGAGCCGCCGCATGACCCACGACCTGCGCCCCCGCTGGTACTCGCCGGCCGAAGTCGCCGTGCTGCTCGGCTTCGGCATCTCCAAGGTCAAGATGAAGATCGCCACCGGCGAGCTGCGCTCCATCAAGGACGGCAAGTACCGCCGCATCCTCCCCGAATGGGTCGACGACTACATCCGCGAGCAGGTCGAACGCCAGGAGGCTGCCTGATGCCCGGACGTGCCCGTGCCAACGGCGAGGGGTCGATCTTCGCGTACCGGAACGGCTTCGCCGCGTACGTCTGGGTCGAGAAGCCGGACGGCAAGCGGGGCCGGAAGTGGGTTTACGGCAAGACCCGCGAGGAGGTCCACGACAAGTGGATCAAGCTGCACGGTCAGGCGAAGGCCGGTCCTGTGGCGACCCGCTCCCCGACGGTAGGGGAGTACGCCGGCTACTGGCTGCGCGAGATCGTCAAGCCGAACCTGGCCCCCGGCAGCTACGTCACCTACGAGGTGGTGGTCCGGCTTTACCTCGTGCCTGGGCTGGGCCGGAAGCGCCTCGACAAGCTCCGGGTCAGCGACGTGCAGACCTGGATCAACGAGGTGGGTCGGACCTGCCAGTGCTGCGCCCAGGGTAAGGACGAGCGGCGCAAGCCCGCCCAGCGTCGCTGCTGTGCCCTTGGCCGCTGCTGCCGAGATCTGCCCTCTGCAACCAGCGTCACCCACCTGCGGACCGTGCTCCGGAGGCTGCTGTCCCAGGCGATCACCGATGGGCTGGTCTCTCGCAACGTCGCGTCCCTGGTGAAGCTGCCACCGGTACGGAAGCGCAAGCGGAAGGCGTGGACGAGCGACGAGGCACGGGGCTTTCTGGAGTCGGCCCGCGCCGACGACGACCCGCTCTACGCCGCGTACGTCCTGGTCCTGGTGCTCGGTCTGCGCAAGGGTGAAATGTTGGGGCTCGCCTGGGCTGACGTCGACCTCGACGCGGGGGAGTTGACCATCGACCGGCAGCTCCAGCGGGTCGGTGCCGAGCTGCTGCACCGGGAGACGAAGACGGCTGCCTCGGACGCCACTCTGCCGCTGCCGGACATCTGCGCCGTGGCCCTCGGCCGCCGCCGTATCGCCCAGACCGCCGCTCGGGACGCCGCCGGAACGGCCTGGCAGCCGTCTGACCTGATCTTCACCACCCGCTACGGGCGGCCGGTTGAGCCACGCAACTTCAACCGCTTCTGGGACCGGCGCTGCGACGCGGCCGGCGTCCGGCGGATCACCGTCAGAGACGCCCGGCGGACCTGCGCCTCGCTCCTGGCGGACCTTGACGTGCATCCCCGGGTGGCGATGCAGATCCTGAGGCACGCCCAGTTCGCCATCACCATGGAGATCTACACGGTGGTGTCCTCGGCGGCCACCCGCGACGCCCTCAAGCGGCTCGGCAAGGCACTCGACCGGTGAGCCGCGATTCGTTTACGTCATCAAAGCTGTAGGCGGCTACTGCTGTACTTCGCTGCTGTACGAGCCGGGCGCGCCAACACGACGACCCCGCGAAGGGCCGCTGAGCTGGAACGGAGTGGGCCGCCAGGGACTCGAACCCTGAACCTATGGATTAAAAGTCCACAGCTCTGCCATTGAGCTAGCGGCCCGTCCGCTCAGGTTACCGGAACCCGCCCTTTCGGGCCCTCCGGCTCCCGCCGCTCGTCGATCTTCCGCACACCCGCCGGCGACGTCCCCAAACCCTCGGTGAGACGCGCGCGCATCCGGGCGAGTCCCTCGGCCATGGCCGGGCGACCCGTGGCCGGCTTGGCTGGGAGGCATGACGATGCTGCGTACCGTCGCGCTGGGCGGGGCGACGTTGGTGACCGGGCTGATGGCGGGGCTGTTCTTCGCGTACTCCTGCTCGGTCATGCCCGGGCTGGCCGCGACCGACGACCGGACCTTCGCCGGGACCATGCAGTGGATCAACCGGCGGATCCTGAACGGCTGGTTCCTGGCCGCCTTCCTCGGGGCGGTGCTGCTGATCGCGCTGGCGGTGGTCCTGCATCTCAGTGTCGGCGGCCGGGTGCTGGCCTGGACGGCCGCCGCGCTCGTGTTGTACCTCGCCACCCTGATGACCACGATGCGCTGGAACGTGCCACTGAACGACCGGCTGGACGCGGCCGGGCCGGTGGACCGGATCGCCGACCTGGCGGCGGTGCGCGAGCGCTTCGAGGCGAGCTGGGTGCGGTGGAACCTGGCGCGCACGGTGACCAACGTGCTCGCCTTCGCCTGCCTGATCGGCGCCCTGCTGACCGGGCGCGCCTGACCGCGCCACGCCGGTTGCCGGGGGCCGCGCATGGGCCGCGCGGGACGGGGAACCGTGCGGGGCATGAGGGTGAGCAGCAGCGCCGCGGTGGCGGCGTCCAGCGAGGTGGCGGGGGCGGACGGGGTACGGCGGCCGGGTGGCGAGGTGCACGCCTGGCTGCCGGGGCAGAACCAGACCGTGTGCGGGCTGCCGCTCAGCCGCACCCGGCTGCGGCGCTTCCCGCACGTGCCGTTCGACTACTCCTCGACCGACGTGCTCACCGAGGCCGACCCGGAGGGCGCCGTCTGCCCACGCTGCCTCGCCGCAACCCAGGGCCGCCGCCGGGAGGAGAAGGCCTGGGTACGCCACGCGCCACGACCCTGACCGATCCGGGGGTTGGAGTCCGGTTCAGCGGGTACCGCACCGGTATGCGGATCGTGATCGTCGGGGCCAGCGGCAACGTCGGGACGGCGCTGCTGCGTCGGCTGCGCCAGGAGTCCGGGCTGGAAATGGTGGGGGTGGCCCGCCGGCTCCCCGGGCCGGACGCCGGTGAGCCGTACGACCGGGTGGAGTGGCACTCCTGCGACATCGGGGCGCCCGGCGCGGCCGACAAGCTGGCGACGGTCTTCGCCGGGGCGGCGGGGGTGGTGCACCTGGCCTGGCAGATCCAGCCCAGCCACGACCAGCACACCCTGCACCGCACCAACGTCGACGGCAGCCGCGCGGTGATCGACGCGGTCGTTCGGGCCGGCGTACCCGCCCTGGTGTACGCCTCCTCGGTCGGCACCTACGCGCCTGGACCCAAGGATCACCCGGTCAGCGAGCGGTGGCCGGCGACCGGCGTGCCCGGGTCGTCGTACAGCCGGGACAAGGCCGAGGTGGAGGCGCTGCTCGACACGGTCGAGGGGGAGCATTCCGAGCTGCGGGTGGTCCGGCTGCGCCCGGGGTTGACCTTCCAGCGGGACGCCGGTACCGAGATCGCCCGCTACTTCCTCGGGCCGCTGGCCCCGGTCCGCTTGCTCAAGTACGGCCGGATCCCGCTGGTTCCCACCAACCGCCGGCTGCGGATGCAGGCGGTGCACGCCGACGACGTCGCCGACGCGTACGCGAGGGCGCTGCTGGGTGAGGCGCGCGGTGCCTTCAACGTCGCCGCGGACCCGGTGCTGAGCCCGGAGCTGGTGGCCCGGCACTTCCACGGCTGGACGGTGCCGGTGGCCGCCCCGGTGCTGCGGGTCGCGGCGGCGCTGACCTGGCGCGCGCGGCTGCAACCCGTCGACGCCGGCTGGGTGGAGCTGGCGCTGAACGCGCCGCTGATGTCCAGTGAGCGCGCCGAGACCGAGCTGGGCTGGACGCCGAGGATCGACGCGTTGACCGCGGTCAAGGAACTCTTCGCCGGCATGGCCGACACCGCCGGCACCGGCGCTCCGCCCATGTCGACGGACCCGACCCTCCCGGGCCGCCCCGCCGCCCTCCTCAAGACCCGCCCGCCCGGCCACGGCAACCCCTACTGACCGGGCGGGCATCCGTGCACTTCCGCAGAAAGCGTGGCTCTCGGGCGCCGAGTGGCCACGTTTTCTCGGAAAGTGCGCGGATCTTGAGGGAGTGGGTCAGGTGTGGGAGAGGGTGAAGGCGGTGAGGAAGCCGAGGACGGTGATCAGGCCGACCAGGAGGTGGGCGTCCTCGAACGCCTCGGGGACCATCGTGTCGGTGATCATCGCGAGGATCGCGCCCGCCGCCAGGGCGGTGATGGTGGCCAGCAGCTCCGGCGGGGCGCCGCCGAGCAGCGTGTAGCCGGCCAGCGCCGCCGCGCCGCTGATCAGGGCGATGCCGGTCCAGAGCAGGAAGACGTACCGCCGGGTGCGGCCGGCCTGGCGCATGCCGGCGGCACTGGACAGGCCCTCCGGCACGTTGCTGAGGAAGACCGCGATCACGGTGACCAGGCTGACCGGGCCGCCGGCGAGCAGGCTCGCGCCGATCACCACCGACTCCGGTACGCCGTCGAGCAGGGCACCGATCGCGATGGCCGTACCGGAGCCGGGCTGTTCCTGCTCGGAGGGCTGCTCGTCGCCGGAGCGCTTGCGGTGCCGGGCCCCGCGCCGGGCCAGCAGCACGTTCGCCCCGGTGTACGCCAGCGCCCCGCCCGCCGCGCCGATCACGGTGGGCAGCAGACCGCCCTGCTCGTGCGCCTCGGCGATCAGTTCGAAGGAGACCGCGCTGAGCAGCACCCCGGCGCCGAACGCCATGATCGACGCGGTGAGCTTCCGGGGCACCCGGGCGAAGAACCCGACGCCCGCACCGATCAGCAGGGCCGAACCGGCCAGCAGACCCCAGGATCCCGCTTGCAACCACTCCGGCATTCGTCGGACCGTACCCGCGGTCGGGCGGCGATCAAACCGTCAGAAGTCGGCGAAGAGGTAGGGCAGTTCGCGGGGGAAGATCCGGCGCAGCGCGGCGGCCGCGTCGGCCGGTACGTCGCCGAGGTCGCGGATGTCGACCTCGGCCGGGTCGAGCACCCCGTACGCCAGGGCGGAGAGCCCGGCCGCGGTCAGCGTCGCGGTGGGCACGCCGGACCCGGTAGCGGACCCGTCGACCAGCTCCAGCCGACCGGTGGTCCCGTCGAGCAGGTGCGTCCCGGCCAGCCAGCGGTCGCCGACCAGCTCGACCCGGACCCGACCCGCGCCGGCCGGCAGCCCGTCCAGCGCGTCCAGGGCGAGCAGCCGGGCCATCGGCGCCGGTGAACCGGGTCGGGAGACCCGCGTCTCGACGTGCATGGCCAGGTCGGTGAGCCACAGCTCGGGCAGCTCGTCGGCGGGGAGCTGGACCCGGATCCGGTCGACCTGGTCGACGTGCCGGGCGAAGAACTGGAGCAGCAGCGCCCGGGCGTACGGGTCGGTGGTCAGCAGGTCGTCGGCGATCAGGTGGCCGCCGTGGTCGTCGATCCGGTAGGTGACCGCGCCGACGGTGCTCCCGTCGACGACCGCGGTGAGCAGCCACCGGTCGTCCCGGTCGCGCAGCCCGACGGCCCGGAAGGCGGGGAAGACCGCGAAACCGTGCCGCTCGTGCAGGCACCGTTCGGTGAACGCGCGCCAGGTCGGATAGCCGGCGCCGATCCGCTCCCAGACCACCTCGCCGGGCAGCTCGGCGGCCAGCAGCGGCCCGAGGTCGGCCGGGGAGAACGTCGCGGTACGCGGCCGGGGCAGCCCGGCGTAGCCGAAGCGCTCGTAGAACGAGGCCCGGAACGGGTGCAGTGCGCTGAGCTGATGCCCCTCGTCGCGCATCTCATCGAGGAGCTGGTGCAGCAGCGCCCGGACGTGGCCCCGCCGGCGGGCCAGCGGGTGGGTGGCCACCCCCGCCACGCCGGCCATCGGCAGCACCCGCCCGCGCAGGTTCTGCCGCATCGGGACGGCCGAGGCGGCGGCGACCGAGGTGCCGTCCTCCTCGACGACGAGGGTCCGGTTGCCCGCGTTGTACGGCAGGTAGTCGCGGAACTCCTCGGCCCGGGCGGCGGGCAGCGGCGACGCCTCGAAGGCGTACGCCTGGAGCGGGAAGCTGGTGGCCAGTCGTTCCTCGGCGGCCAACCGGCGGATGCGCATCCGTTCATCCCAACCCGGGTCACCGGCCGCCGCAACCGCTTTGGTCGCGCCGGTGCCGCGCCGGCCCGCCCGGTGGTGCCGGTCAGGTCGCGGTGACGTCGGAGACGACGACGGTCACGTTGTCCGGCGCGCCGGCCTGGTGGGCGAGCTTGACCAGCTGCTCCCCGCACAGCTGGCGGTCGCCATAGGTGGCGAGCGCGGCGGCGATGGCCGCGTCCTCGACGTAGTCGGAGAGGCCGTCGCTGCACAGCAGCAGCCGGTCGCCGGGGAAGACGGTGAGCACCCCGATGGCCGGGGGCGCGTCGGCGCCCTGCACGGCCCGGGTGACCAGGGACCGCTGCGGGTGGTGCCGGGCCTGGTCGGGGGAGAGCGCCCCCTGGTCGACCAGCGCCTGGACGAAGGTGTCGTCCCGGGTGAGCTGGGTCAGCTCCCCGTCCCGAAGCAGGTAGCAGCGGGAATCGCCGACCTGGGCGAGGACCAGGGTCTCCCCGGCGAGCAGCGCGGCGGTCAGCGTGGTGCCCATGCCGTCGCGGGCCGGGTCGACCGTGATGGCGGCGCGGATGCGCTGGTTGGCGGTGCTCACCACGGCCCGCAGCGCATCGGCGGCCTCGTCGGCGACGGTCGGCGGGGTCAGCTCGTCCAGGATCCGGATGACGATCTCGCTCGCCACCTCGCCGGCGGGGAGCCCGCCCATGCCGTCGGCCACCGCCACCAGGCGGTCACCGGCAAGGGCGGAGTCCTCGTTGTTGGTCCGGACGAGGCCGACGTCGTTGAGGATGGCCGAGCGGAGGATGCGCGTCATGGGGTCAAGCTTGCCAAGAAGACCCTGCCGCCGTCTCTACGCACTACTGCGTAGGGTGTGAGAAATGATGCCGGTGTCCATGGTCGGGCGCGCCGGCGAGCTGGCCGAGCTCGACCGGGCCTGGGCCGCCGTGGTCTCCGGCCGCCGGCCGGCGCCCACCGTCACGGTGATCACCGGGGTCGCCGGGGTGGGCAAGAGCCTGCTGGTCGCGGCCGCCCTGGAGCGCTTCGCCCCGCGCCCGGCGGTGATCCTCGCCGGTGCCGCGCGGGTGCACGACCCGGCTCCGTACGACTGGTTGGCGGCCGTGCTCACCGGCCGGGACACCACCGGTCTGGACCTGCCGCCGGACGCCCTGGCCTGGCTCGCCCAGCAGCCCAACGCGCCGCGCGAGCGCTACCCGCCGGGCACGCTGCTGCGGCTCGCCGTCCGTACCGTCCGGTTGCTGGTCGGCGCGGGCCCGGCGGTGTTGGTGGTGGAGGACCTGCACGCCCTCGACCCGGCCAGCCTGAACCTGCTCGGCGAGCTGGCCGCGACGCCGGAGCTGCCGGCGCTGCTGGTGGTGGCGAGCCGGCCGCCGGCCGACGCGGTGGCGCCGGACCTCGCGGTCCGCGCGCTGGCCCGGTTGACCGGGGTACGCGGCGCCGTGCGCCAGCACCTCGCGCCGCTCACCGTCGCCGAGGTGGCCGAGGTGCTGACCCAGGTGTACGACGGTGCCCGCCCCACCGAGCCGGTGGCCGCCGCGGTCTGGCGGCGTACCGGCGGCAACCCGTACGTGCTGACCGAGCTGCTCGCCGCGCACGCCGGCCGGGGTCCGGACGGCCTGGTCGACGAGCCGCTGCCCGAGCACCTGGTGCCCCGGCCGGCGGCCCCGCCCGACGCGGAGCTGACGAGCCGGGAGATCGAGGTGCTCGGCTGTCTGGTCGCCGGGATGTCCAACAAGCAGGCCGCCCGGGCGCTCGGCATCTCGGTGCGGACGGTGACCGTGCACGTGTCGAACCTGCTGCGCAAGACCGGTTCCGCGTCGCGTACGGAGGCGGCGCTCTGGGCGGTGCGGCACCGGCTGCCGGTCTCCGCGCCGCCGGGCTGACCGGTCAGCGGCGCGGGTAGCGCAGCAGCAGGCTGGCCCGTACCTGCTCGTCGCCGTCCGCGGCGTAGCTGTGCGGTACGTCGGACGTCCAGCGCAGGTAGCCGCCGGGGCCGGCGGTCAGGGGGGCGTCCACCGGCCCGGCGCGCAGCACGCCGGAGAAGACGGTGACGTGTTCGGTGACCCCGGACTGGTGCGCGGGGGAGAGCTGCGCCGGTCCAGGGCTGACCCGCATCCGGTACAGCTCGTACGTCGCGTCGGTGTCGGAGAAGACCTCCAGCAGGGTGGCGCCGACCGCGGCGCCGCGTACCGTCGGCGTCTCGGCCGGCCCGGAGAGGACGGCGGTGAGCGGCACGCCGAGCTGCGCGGTGACCGCGTACAGGGTCTCCAGGGTCGGGTTGCGGGTGCCGTTCTCCAGGCCGGAGAGGGTGGCCTTCCCGACGCCGGCCAGCCGGGCCAGCGTGGACAGCGACATGCCCCGCTCCTCGCGGAGCGCGCGGACCCGCGGGCCGACCGTCCCGAGGGCTGGATCGGGATGTGCTGGAGGCGTGGCCATGCCGCTATGGTGCTACACGTCGCCGTTCCGTAAACGGAACGGCTGGCGGAGGGGGAGGCCCATGGCGGGCAGACTGCAACCGGTGCTGGCCGGGATCGTGACGGCCCTGGTCGGCTTCGCCAGCTCGTTCACCGTCGTGCTCGCCGGCCTGCGCGCGGTCGGCGCCGACGATGCGCAGGCCGCCTCCGGCCTGCTGGTGCTCTGCGTGGCGGCCGGGCTCTGCGCGGTCTGGCTCGGGCTGCGACACCGGCTGCCGATGGCCGTCGCCTGGTCCACCCCGGGCGCCGCGCTGCTGGTCGCCACCGGTCCGGTCCCCGGCGGCTGGCCGGCCGCGGTCGGGGCGTTCCTGGTCGCCGGCCTGCTGATCGTGGCCGCCGGGCTGGTCCCCGCGCTCGGCCGGGCGGTCGCGGCGATCCCCGCGCCGATCGCCAGCGCGATGCTCGCCGGAGTGCTCCTGCCGCTCTGCACCGCTCCGGTCCGGGCGCTGGTGGAGCTGCCCCGGCTGGCCGGGCCGGTGGTGCTCACCTGGCTGGTGCTGCACCGGTTCGCCCGCCGCTGGGCGGTGCCCGCCGCGCTGGCCGTGGCGGCGGTGGCCATCGCGCTGACCGCCGACGGCGCCGGGCCGGCCCGGCCGCGCCTCGCGCCGGTCGTCGAGCTGACCGCGCCGGCCTGGACGGTGTCGGCGATCGTCGGGCTCGCGCTGCCGCTGTTCCTGGTCACGATGGCCGCGCAGAACGTGCCCGGGATGGCGGTGCTCGCCGGGTACGGCTACCGGGCGCCGCTCGGCTCGGCCCTCCGGGTGACCGGGCTGGCCAGCGCGCTCGGCGCGCCGGCCGGCGGGCACGCGGTCAACCTCGCCGCGATCACCGCCGCGCTGGCCGCCGGCCCCGATGCGCACCCGGATCCGGACCGGCGCTGGATCGCCTCGGTCACCGCCGGGATCGGCCTGGCGATGCTCGGCCTCGGCGCGGGCGTGGCCACCGCGCTGGTGTTGCTCTCCCCGCCGATCCTGGTCGAGGCGGTGGCCGGGCTCGCGCTGCTCGGTGCGCTGGCCGGCGCGGTCTCGGCGGCCGTCGCGGAACCGGACGCCCGGGAGGCGGCCGTGGTCACCTTCGTGGTGACCGCGTCCGGGGTGAGCCTGCTCGGCGTGGGCGGCGCGTTCTGGGGCCTGCTCGCGGGCTGGCTGATGCTGCTGCTGTTCCGCCGCCGGCGGCCCGGTGGGGACGACCCGTCGGCCACGGCCCGCTCGGCTGCCGAGACCGTGCAGCCGGTCGACCCGGTGCCTCCGGTCGACGGCGTGCCGGCTCCCGTTGCCGGGCAGCCGGTCGGCACCCCGCCAGCGGCCGACGGGGTTGGCGGCCGCGGGCGGACGTCGTTGTCGGTGCCGCCGGTCCGTTGAGGGTCGGTATGGGGCCGCTTCCTTTGGAGCTGAATCGTCTACGTCATCACCCCGCCGGGCGGCCGAATCAGGACGCCCCGTCGACCTCGAGGCCGATCTCCATGAGGCGTAGGCGTACCCCGGTGACGTTCTCCTCCACCATCCGCTTCAGCGCCCGGGCGTTGTCCAGCGTGTCGAGGACGACCAGGGCGTGGCTCAGCCCCAGGTCGTCGTCGTCCGCGCCCCACCAGCCGCGGACGAATCCCGGGCTCTGCCGGGTCACCTCCGCCATGTGCGTGAACTGGCCCGACCGCTCCTCGGGATCCGACGAGGTGCCGCGCTGCTCGCCGATGACCATCCACATGCGACCAGCCTAGAGTGGGGCGGAGCGGATCGGCTGGTGGGCCCGCCGGCGGGTCGGTCGTGCTTGCCGGTGTCGGCGCGGCGATTCGTTTACGACATCAGCTCCACAGCGCGCGTGCACCGACCCCCGTCGGCGCACCGGCACAGGACCGGGCTCACTCCTCCTCGGGCAGCTCCGTGGCGGGGACGGTGAGGCGTACCTGGTCGTCGGAGACCGCGGCGATCCGGTCGGCGAGCACGTAGACCGCCCCCGTGCGGGCCAGTTCGGTGGAGACCTTCAGGTAGCCGCTGCGGAGCAGCCGGGCGGCCAGGTCGGCCGGCACCTCCGGCTCCTCGACCGCCGCCGACTCGATCAGCTCGTCGAGGCTGCTGCCCGGGTCGGCGGTGGGCGCCTGCACGGTGACCGCGGTCGGATCCCCCCGCTGGACGAGATCCACGGTGCCGACCTCGACCCCGGTCGAGTCGACCACCCGCATGCCGGTGGTGACCCGGGAGACGATCGCCTGCTGCTGCGTACCCTGCTGGTTCATCCAGGCGCGGTTCCCGGGCGGACCCTGCACTAAACGGGCGGGGTCCAGCCGCTCGGCGGTCGGGGCGACAGCTCGCGCCAGCCGTCCGGCCCCTCCAACAGGGCCCGGACCGTCTCCTCGGCCTCGTCGGCGCTGGCGTACTCGTAGAACTGGGAGACCCCCTCGGCGCCGCCGGCCCGCTGCTCGACGTGCCAGCGGTCCCCGTCCACCCGGAGGAAGACGTCCCGCCGGGCCAGTCGCCCCCATTTCCCGTTCCACCAGTGCCTGCGCTGCTCCATGGCGGGACTCTATCGAACATGTGTACGACGCGGGACGGCCCCTGCGGGATTCCCACAGGGGCCGATGTGCATGCGGTACGTCAGCGACCGACGGGCGGCTCGTTCCGGCGACCCAGCACGTCGTCCAGCGCTCCGCGCTGCTGCCCCGGGGTGGCGTGACCGGCGGTGACCAGCGCGTCCCGGATCTCGGTGAGCAGCCTGACCTCCTCGCTCGGCGCCTTCGGCGGCGGCTCCTCGCCGCGCCGCCGACGCTCGGCCAGCTTGTTCATCGGGAACACCACGAGGAAGTAGAGCACCGCCGCGGTCAGTAGAAACGTGATGAGCGCGTTGAAGAAGTTCGCCCACAGGAACTTCTGTTCCCCGAGCGTCCACACACCGGCGGTCACCTCGGTGCCGCCACCGAGCAGCTTGATCAGCGGCTTCAGGAAGCTGTCCGTGAAGGAGCTGACCAGTCCGGTGAACGCGGCGCCGATGACGATGCCGACCGCCAGGTCGACGACGTTTCCGCGCATGATGAAGTCTTTGAAGCCCTTGAGCATCCGTACTCCTGTGCTGTCCGATTTTGTGTCCCGGACAACCTATGCCCCGGAGGGCGACTCCAGGAAAGCACCGGCCTCGATCGCCGCGCGGGCCGGATCGCCCTCGGAGATCGCGGCCACCAGTCGACCGTGGTCGACGTACCGCTCGGGCTCCAGCGCGTCGCCCATGGCCTGCGCGACGGTGCTGCGCAGCGCGGCGCCGACCGAGGCGTACAGCTCGGCGAGCATGCCGTTGTGCGCGGCGGCGACCACCGCGGTGTGCAGCGCGGCGTCGGCCTCGACGAAGTCGTCCACCCGGCCGGAGCGCCAGGCGGCCTCCCGCGCGGCGAGCGCGGCGTCGAGCGCCGCCAGGTCATCGGGGGTACGCCGCAGCGCGGCGAGCCGGGCCGCCTCCACCTCGAAGGCGCGGCGCACCTCGACCACCTCGGCCATCCGGTCGTCGGTGAGCCGGCGAGCCACCACCGGGGCCAGCTCGTCGGTGGACACCACGTACGTCCCGGAGCCCTGACGGCACTCCAGCACGCCGGCGTGGACCAGGGCGCGGACGGCCTCCCGGACGGTGTTCCGCCCGACCCCGAGCGCGGCGACCAGCTGCGGCTCGGTCGGGATCCGGCCGCCCACCGGCCACTCGCCGCCGAGGATCCGGGCCCGGAGCTGGGCGATCGTCTCCCGTACCCGCTGGCCGCGCGGCGGCACGGCGACGGAATCGACGGGCGGTGTCACCGGTTACACCTGCTGCCGAAATTCATCCCATGATTGTAGGTTCGAGGTCATGACCCCGCCAACCGCCAGCACCGAGGCCCCGATGCGGGACCGGACCCCGACCGCCGAGGGCACGCCCACCACCGACGTGACGCCCGGCCCGTCCCCGGCCGCCACGCGGGTCGGCGCCCCGTCCCCGGCCACCGGGGGCGCGCTGGTGCTGGTCGGCATGCTGCTGGTCGCGCTCAACCTGCGGGCCGCGGTGACCAGCCTCGGCGCCCTGCTCGACGAGGTGCGCGGCGGCCTGGGTCTCTCCGGCACGATGGCCGGCTTCGTCACCACGCTGCCCACCATCGCCTTCGCCGGCCTCGGCGCGCTCACCCCGTGGCTGGTCCGCCGGTACGCGCCGGCCCGGGTCCTGGTCGTGGCGATGGTCGCGCTCACCGTCGGCCAGGTGCTCCGGGTGGCGACCGACTCCGCGGCGGTCTTCGTGCTCACCAGCGCGCTGGCGCTGGCCGGCATCGCGGTGGCGAACATCCTGCTTCCGATGCTGGTCAAGCAGCACTTCCCGCACCGCACCGGGCTGGTCACCGGGGCGTACACGATGGCGTTGACCATCGGCACGACGGTGGCTGCCGCCTCCGCGGTGCCGGTCGCGCACGCCGTCGGCTCCTGGCGGGCCGGGCTGGGCGTCTGGGCCGGGCTGGCCGCGGTGGCCGTACTCCCGTGGGTGCCGCTGGCGCTGCGGGCCCGCGCCACCCGGCAAAGGGCGACCCCGGCGGCCGTCGCCACCCCGACCCGGGTCCGGCCCGAGCGGACCCGGCTGGGCTGGGCGATGGCGGTCTACTTCGGCGCGCAGTCGCTCAGCGGGTACGCGATCATGGGCTGGCTGGCGCAGCTCTTCCGGGACTCCGGCTACGCGCCCGAGGCGGCCGGGCTGCTGCTGGCCGGGGTGACCGCGCTCGGCGTGCCGGTCGCGCTGGGGATGCCGACCCTGGCCGGCCGGCTGCGCACGCTGCGCCCGTTGGTGCTCGCGCTGACCGCCTTCTCCACCGCGGCCTACCTGGGCCTGGCCCTCGCACCGCGCGGCCTGGCTCCGCTCTGGGTGCTGCTGCTCGCCCTCGGTCAGGGCGCCTTCCCGATGATCCTCACGACCATCGGGCTGCGCGCCCGCACCGCCGAAGGCACGGTGGCGCTGTCCGCCTTCGCGCAGAGCACCGGATATGTGATCGCCGCGCTCGGCCCGCTGCTGGTCGGCATCCTCTACGAGGCGACCGGGGGCTGGACCGCACCGCTCGGCTTCCTCCTCGTGGCCCTGGTCGTGCAGACCGGCGCGGGCATGGTGATCGCTCGTCCCCGCTACATCGAGGACGAGCGCTGAGGGAGAAGGATCAGGAGGAGGCCGGCGTGGGGTCACCCGCGACGGCCTGCTCGACCGTCGGGTACGTGTGCAGCACCTCGACCAGCCCGCTCACCTCGAGGATGCGCAGGACGCCGCGCTGCGGGGCGGCCAGCCGGACCACACCGCCGGCCTCGTCGCAGCTGTTCTTGGCCCGGACGAACACCGACAGCCCGGTGGAGTCGCAGAACGACACCTCCGACAGGTCGAAGACGAGGCGGCTGCGCCCCTTGTCCAGCAGATCCGTGATCTGGTCCTGCAGCTGCGGTGCCGTCGCCATGTCCAGCTCGCCCGCGACCGACACGACGACCACGTCGCCGCGCTGTTCCGTGTGCACCGTCAGGGACATTCGTCGACCTCCTGTGTTCGGTGGAACGGTATCCCACGAAGCGGGGGACACGCAGAACGGGAGCCGAGACGGGTGCCCACGATCATCCTTTGCCCCAGGGCAAGTAGTCTGACGTGCCCCGGTGATAGAGTCCGGCCGGTTCGCGAGTCCAGGGAGGTCACCATGGCGTTGAGCGCCGAGGAAAGCGGTCGGCTCGCCCGCTTGCTGAGTGAGCACGCGGACCGGCTGACCCAGCGTTGGACGGAAAGGGTCGGCGCGTCGCTGCGCGGCCGCCTCAGCCAGGCCGAGTTCGCCCGGCAGGTGCAGGAGCTGCACCGTAGCATGATCGACGCGACGCGGAACGGCCTCACCGAGCTGTCGGCCGAGCAGGGTGGCGAGCTTCGTGCCGTGCTCGCCGAGCTGTCCCGTGGCCGGGCCCGGCAGGGCTTCACCGCCACCGAGACGGCGATCAGCGTCTTCGCCGTGAAGGACGTGCTCCTCGAACTGATGGAGGAGAGCCCGGACGCCGGCACGCTCCGCGACTTCGTGGCGTTCTCCGCGCTGATCGACCAGATGGGGCTGTTCACCTTCGAGAGCTTCGTGCGCACCCGGGAGAGCCTGATCGCCGACCAGGCCGAACAGCTGCTCGAACTCTCCACCCCGGTGGTGAAGATCTGGGAGGGCGTGGTCGCCGTCCCGCTGGTCGGCACGCTCGACTCGGCCCGCGCCCAGGTGGTGATGGAGCGGCTGCTCCAGACCCTGGTCGACACCGGCTCGCCGTACGCGATCATCGACATCACCGGTGTGCCGGCGGTCGACACCCAGGTCGCCCAGCACATCCTCAAGACGGTGGTGGCCGCCCGGCTGATGGGCGCCGACTGCATCATCTCCGGCATCCGGCCGCAGATCGCCCAGACCATCGTCGCCCTCGGCATCGAGTTCGGGGACATCGCCACCAAGGCGAGCCTCGCCGACGCCCTGCGCCACGTGCTTCGGCTGACCGGCGTCGACAGCGCCCGCCGCCACCAGCGCCGGGAGTCCTGATGGAGCGGGTGCCGGTCCTCAAGATCGGCGACATCCTGCTGGTCTCCATCCAGGTCGACATGTCCGACCAGACTGCCGTGACGCTGCAGGAGGACCTGGCCGAGCGGATCGTCGCCACCGGCTGCCACGGCGTGATCATCGACATCACGGCGCTCGACATCGTCGACTCGTTCGTCGGGCGGATGCTCTCCACCATCGCGTCCATCTCCAGGGTGCTCGACGCCGAGACGGTGGTGGTCGGGATGCGTCCCGCCGTGGCCATCACCCTGGTCGAGCTCGGGCTGTCGCTCAACGGCATCCGGACCGCGCTGAACGTCGAGCGCGGCATGGAGCTGATCGCGGCGGCGCGCGCCGACGAGTGGGTGCTGACCGACGGCGACGAGGACGCCGAAACGACGGCCACGACATGACCGCCGGTGTCGACCTGGGCGCGCCGCAGATTCAGGCGATCCGCAGCGACGACGACGTCGTCCGGGTACGGCAACTGGTGCGTACGGTGGCGGTGGCCGCCAAGCTCTCGCTGGTCGACCAGACCAAGCTGGTCACCGCCGCCAGCGAGCTGGCCCGCAACACCCTGATCTACGGCGGCGGCGGCAGCGCCGAGGTGGCCAGCGTCGACGACGGCCGCCGGCGGGGGGTACGCATCGTCTTCGCCGACTCCGGCCCGGGCATCCCGGACCTCGACCTCGCCCTCACCGACGGGTACACCACCGGCGGCGGCCTCGGCCTCGGCCTCAGCGGGGCCCGTCGGCTGGTGGACGACTTCGACGTCGTCACCGCCGTCGGCGAGGGCACCCGGATCACCATCACCAAGTGGTCCCGATGAACGGGGACGTGGTCGCCGACCACGGTCTCTGGTTCCGGGTGGAGAGCAGCAGCGCGGCCAGCGGCGTACGCCGGGCGGCCGAACGGCTCGGCGCCCAGTTGGAGCTGGGCGAGCGGCGGATCGCCGACCTGGCCATCGTCGCGGCCGAGCTGACCAGCAACCTGGTCAAGCACGCCCAGGAGGGGGTGCTGCTGCTCCGCCCGGTGCGCCGGGCCGGGCGGGCCGGAGTGGAACTGGTCGCCATCGACTCCGGGCCCGGCATGGCGGACCTCACCGTCTCCTCGCAGGACGGGCACTCCACCACCGGGACGCTCGGCATCGGCCTGGGCGCGATCGCCCGGCAGGCGAGCTGGTACGACGGCTACTCCCGGCCCGGCCGGGGCACCGTCCTCGCCGTGCAGCTCTGGTCCGGGCCGGCGCCGGCGGAGTCCTGGGCGGGTGGGCTGGTCCGGCCGATCACCGGCGAGCAGGTCAGCGGCGACGGGTACGCCGTCCGGATCGCCGAGGAGCGACGCCAGGTGTTGGTCTGCGACGGACTCGGGCACGGCCCGCTGGCGGCGGCCGCCACGGAGGCCGCGCTGCGCGCGTTCCGGACCGCGCCGGTCGGCCCGCCGGGCGCGGTGGTGGAGCACCTGCACCGGGCCATCGCGCACACCCGGGGCGCGGCGCTGGCGGTGGCCGAGCTGGACCGGGCCGCGGGCTTGCTCCGGTACGCCGGTCTCGGCAATATCGCTGCCATGATCGTGGTGGCGGGCGAGCGGCGGCGGGGCCTGGTCTCGCTGCCCGGCATCGCCGGCCATCAGCGCCCCGTGGTACGGGAGTACGACTACCCGTTCGCCGCCGACGCGACGCTGGTGATGCACAGCGACGGCGTGGTCGACCGCTGGGACCTCGCCGACTACCCCGGCCTGGTCGAGCGGACCCCCCTGGTGACGGCCGCCACGCTGCTCCGGGACGCGGGCACCCGCCGCGACGACGCCTCCGTACTGGTTGCCCGGGCATCGTCGTGACCCCGCCGGCCGGCGCATCCCCGCTGCTGCAGATGGCGCTCCGGGTCGAGCACGACATCTTCCTCGTCCGGCAGCGCGGTCGCGAGGTCGCCGCGGCGGTCGGCCTGGAGCACCAGGACCAGGTCCGCATCGCCACCGCGCTCAGTGAGGTGGCCCGGGACCTGCTGGGTAGCGTCGGCGGGGCGGACGTCACCTTCTCGGTCGGCTTCGATGTCGTCGCCGGGCGGCCTCTCCTGTACGTGGACCTCGCGCCGACGCGCCCGCTGCCCGGCGGCGGCTACCAGCCGCAGTCCGGCGCGGTGGCGCGGCTGGTGGACATGCTGGGCGTCGTCACGGACGAGGGGGATACGGTCGTGAGGATGTCCCGACGTGTCCCGGCCGACTCCCCGGCGCTGACTCCGGAACGCCTTGCCGAGCTCCGTGCGGAGCTGGGCAGCAGCGCTCCGGGCTCCGTGCTGGACGAGCTGGCCGCCCAGAATGGTCAGCTGATCGCCGCGCTGGACGAGGTGCGCAGCCAGCGCGACGAGCTGGAGGTGCTCAACTCCGAGCTCCAGGAGACCAACCGTGGCGTGATGGCGCTCTACAACCAGCTCACCGAGGAGCTGGAGGAGACCAACCGCGGGGTGGTGGCGCTCTACGCCGAGCTGGACGAGAAATCCGCCCAGCTGCGCGCGGCCAGCGAGTCGAAGAGCCGCTTCCTGGCCAACGTCAGCCACGAGCTACGCGCCCCGGTCACCGCGATCATCGGGCTGTCCCGGCTGCTCGCCGACTCCGCCTCCGATCCGCTCACCGCCGAGCAGGCCCGTCAGGTCGGGCTGATCCGCTCCTCGGCGGCGGACCTGCTCGGTCTGGTCAACGAGCTGCTGGACCTGGCGAAGGCCGAGTCGGGCCGGATCGAGCCGAACTGGACGGACGTCGACCTGCGCGCGCTCTACGGCCAGCTGCGCGGCACCCTGCGCGCGCTGGCCACCCGGCCGGAGGTCGAGCTGGTGGTGGAGGAGCCGTCGCATCCGGCCCTCGTCCGCGCCGACGAGGTGCTGCTCGCCCAGGTGCTGCGCAACCTGCTGCACAACGGGCTCAAGTTCACCGAGCGGGGCGAGGTGCGGCTGCGCGCCCAGCGGCGGGACGACCGCTGGGCGCTGTCGGTCTCGGACACCGGCGTCGGGATCCCGCCGGAGCTGCACGAGCGGATCTTCGAGGAGTTCTACCAGGTGCCCGGGGCGACCCGGGTCGGCGGCACGGGCCTCGGCCTGCCGTACGCGCGCCGGCTGGTGACCCTGCTCGGCGGCACGCTGGAGCTGTCCAGCGAGCCGGGCCGGGGTAGCACGTTCACGGTGACCCTGCCCGCGGGCGGAGCGTGACGGTGGACGGCGGCGCGACGACCGTGCTGGTGGTCGACGACAGTCGGGCCAAGCGCTACCTGCTGGTCAGCTGGCTGACCCGGGCCGGGTTCGCGACGATCGAGGCGGAGAACGGCGCCGAGGCGCTGGCCCGGGTGGAGACCGACCCGGTGGACCTGGTGGTGCTGGACGTCCGGCTGCCGGACCTGAGCGGCTTCGAGGTCTGTAAACGGATCAAGGAACGCAACCCGGCGACCCCGGTCATCCACGTCTCCGCGCACGCGGTCGACGTGGTGGACCGGGCGCAGGGGCTGACCCGGGGCGCCGACGCGTACCTGGCCGAGCCCATCGAGCCGGAGGAACTGGTCGCCACCGCGCACGCGGTGCTCCGCTACTACCAGGCGCGGCAGCGGGCGGAACTGCTCGCCGAGCGGCTGGCCGCGCTCGCCGACGCCACGGTGCAGATGCACGCCGCCTCGAACTTCGTCCGGCTGCTGCAGGCCGCGGCGGCCGGCGCGGCGCAGATCTTCAAGAGCCCGGCGGCCGTCGTCGCGGAGACCTTCGACGGCGACTGCCTGGCCGGGGTCGTGGCCGGGCCGGACGCCGAGCCCGAGGTCGTCCCGTGGGCGGTGGACGACACCGGGGTGCCGATCGGTGCCACCGTCCGGGTGGACGAGCCGGCCGAATGGGGGTGGATCGACTGGCCGGCCGGCGACACGGTGACCGTGGCCGCCGCCAAGCTGCGCGAGGACCGGCCCCCGCTCTACGTGGTGGTGCCGACCTCGACCCAGACGGTACGCACGCCGGTGCTGGTGCAGCTCGCCCAGGCGATCGCCTCGGCGGTGGAGGCGCAACGCTCCTTCGACGAGGAGCACCGGATCGCGGTCACCCTCCAGCGCAGCCTGCTGCCCCGCCGGCTCCCCGAGGTCGCCGGCCTCGACCTGGCCGTGCGGTACGAGCCGGCCAGTGCCCGGACCGAGGTGGGCGGCGACTTCTACGAACTGGTGATGCTCGACGGGCACCTGCTGATGGCGATCGGCGACGTCGCCGGCCACTCGCTGCACGCCGCGACGGTGATGGCCGAGCTGCGGCACGCGGTGCGGGCGTACGCCGTGGAGGGGCATCAGCCCGGGGTGATCCTGGATCGGGTCAACGAGCTGATGCGTACCCTGCTGCCGAACGAGCTGGCGACCATCTGCGTGCTGCTGCTGCACCCGGCCAGCGGGCTGATCCGGCTGGCCAGCGCGGGGCACCTGCCGGCGCTGGTCAGCGCGGACGGTCGGGTGGAGTTCGTCGAGCAGGCCGCCCCGCTGCTCGGGGTCCGCGCGCCGCGCCCGCCGGACCTGGAGTTCGTACTGCCGGCCGGCGCGACGCTGGTCCTCTACACGGACGGGCTGATCGAGCGGCGGGACGCCACGATCGACGAGGGGATGGCGGCGCTGGGCGCGGTCGCCAGCCGGGTGGACGACGACCTGGACCAGTTCTGCCAGCGGCTCCTGGTCGAGCTGGCCCCGCCGGAGATTCACGACGACGTCGCCGTGGTCGCGGTCCGCCGCCACTGACGCCGGCGCCCCCTTCGCTCGCGGCGGGACGGCGGGTCAGCGCAGCGAGCGGGCGTAGGCGGCGGGGGAGACCCCGGCGACCGCGGTGAACTCGCGCACCAGGTGAGCCTGGTCGCTGTAGCCGAGGTCGCTGGCGAGCACCGCCCAGTCCAGCGGACCGCCGGCGGCCTGCTCGATCGCCTCCTGGAGCCGGTACCGCCGGATCACCCACTTCGGACCGACGCCGATGTGATCGAGGAAGAGCCGCTGCAGCCGCCGGGTGGAGCTCCCGTGCCGGCGCGCGAAGTCGTCGACCCGCAGGATGGAACGGTCGGCGCGGATCTCCTCCACCAGCGCGCTGGCCTCGGCGGCGAGTGGATCCGGTGCGGGCGCCCAGCCGGTGAGCAGCTCGTCCAGCCGCCGGCACCGGTCGTCGTCGCTGCCGGGGCAGACCGGGCCCGCGGCGCGGAGGCCGACGGTGGCGAGCGGCCGGCGCCGGCCGGTCAGCTCGGCGACCGGGCGCGGCCAGAAGGGCCGGAAGCCGCCGGGCCGGAACAGGACGCCGCTGACTCGGCCGGTGCCGTGCAGGGTGATGACGAAGAGTTCGTCGCCGGGGCCGGCCACCTCGGCGGTCTCCGGACCGCCGTCCTGGCCGTGGAACACCACGTTGACCGCCGGATGCGGTACCACCCGCTGGGCGAAGGGCTCGGTCAGCTCCCAGTCGATGAGCCAGTAGTGCTCGACGTACGGGCGCAGCGCGGGGGTGGGCAGCCGGCGGCGGAAGCGGACCTGCCGCAGCAGCCGGCCCGGGTCGAGGATGCCCCGACTGTCCCGCCGCGCTTGCTGTCGCATTTTTTCAAGACCACCTTCATACGCTGGCCCTATGAGTACGAAGACTAGTGAGTTGCTGGCCGTCGCCGCACCTCGGACGGTGGCGGTGGTCCGGGGCATCACCGACGATCAGCTCGACCTGCCCACGCCGTGCCCCGACTACGCGGTGCGCGATCTCCTCAACCACCTGTACGACGTGGTGGTCAACTTCCAGGAGCTGGCCCGGAAACGGGAGGTCGACTGGTCGGCGAAGAACGACCACCTGACCGAGGGCTGGCGGGACCGGTTCGCGGCGGAGGCCACCCGGCTGGTCGAGTCCTGGGAAGACCCGGCCACGATGGAGGGCGTCTCGCCCGGTATGGGCCTGCCGCAGGAGACGGTCGGCCAGATGGCCCTGACCGACCTGACGGTGCACGCCTGGGACCTGGCCCGGGCCACGGGCCAGCACCTGGCGGTCGAGCCGGAGGTCCTCGCCGCGCTGCACGGCTTCATGGACCGGATGGGTGACACCGGCCAGCAGATGGGCGCCTTCGCCGAACCCGTCCCCACCCGCGCCGACGCCACCGACCTGGACCGCCTCCTGTGCCGCACCGGCCGCAACCCCACCTGGCGCCCTTGACATTCACTATTCGCTGAGTGAATAGTAGCGAGCGTGTCCACTCAGCACGTACTGCTCGGGTTGCTGGCGGGTGGGGCGCGGCACGGGTACGAGCTGAAGCGGGCTCACGACGCGCGGCTGCCCCGGGCCCGACCGCTCGCCTTCGGGCAGGTCTACGCCACCCTGGCCCGCCTCCAGCGGGACGGGCTGGTGGTGCCCGCCGGACAGGAGCGGGACGGCGGCCCGGACCGCACCGCGTACGCGCTCACCGACCAGGGGCGGGCCGCACTGGAGCACTGGCTCGGCACCGTCGAGCCACCCATGCCGTACCTGGCCAGCACGCTCTTCGCCAAGGTGGTCGTCGCGCTGCTGGCCACCGATGTCGACCGGGCCCGGGCGTACCTGACCGCCCAGCGCCGGGCGCACACCGAGCGGCTGCGTGAACTGACCGCGGTCAAGACCGCCCCCACGGCCAGTCTGGACGACATCGTCGCGGCCGACTTCGCCATCGCTCACCTCGACGCCGATCTGCGGTGGCTGCACACCACCCTGGACCGGGTCGCCGACTGGCACCGGGAGGTGCACTCGTGACACAGCTGGCAGCTCGCGGCGTGGTCAAGGCGTACGGCAGGACGCCCGCGTTGGCCGGGGTGACCGTCGACGTCGCCGAGGGGGAGATCGTCGCGGTGACCGGCCCCAGCGGCTGCGGCAAGTCGACCCTGCTGCACTGCCTGGCCGGCATCCTCCGCCCCGACGCGGGCGAGGTCACCTGGCGCGGCGAGCGGATCGACACCTGGTCGGAGGGGGCCCGGTCCCGGCTGCGCCGCACCGAGTTCGGGGTGCTCTTCCAGTTCGGTCAGCTCGTCGCCGAGCTGACCGCCGCGGAGAACGTCGCCCTTCCGCTGCTCCTCGCCGGCACGGGGCGGCGGGTGGCGCGGACGGCGGCGCTGACCTGGCTCGAGCGGCTGGGGGTGGCCGACGTGGCCGACGTCCGGCCGGGCGAGATGTCCGGCGGGCAGCAGCAGCGCTGCGCCACCGCCCGGGCGCTGGTCACCGAGCCCCGGGTGCTCTTCGCGGACGAGCCGACCGGCGCGCTGGACACCCTCGCCGGCGAGCAGGTGCTCACCCAGCTGGTCCGGCTCGCCCGCGAGCAGCGCACCACCGTCGTGCTGGTCACCCACGAGCCGCGCATCGCCGCGTACGCCGACCGGGAAGTGGTGCTCCGGGACGGCCTGGTCGACCACACCGGGCTGGGCCTGGACCTGCCGCTCGCGGGCGGCCACCGGTGAGGCCGGCCACCCTGCTCCGGCTGGCCGTGGCCGGCACCCGGACCGACACCGCCCGGGTGGCGCTGACCGCGCTCAGCGCCACCCTCGCCACCCTGGCCGGGCTGGCCGCGGCCACCGTGCTGGCCATCCCGACCCAGGTCTGCTGCGGGGGCCGGAACCTGTCCGAGCAGTACAGCAACGCGCTGCTCCGCGAACCGGGGCTGCGCGGCGGCACGGCGCTGGCGCTGCTGCTGCTCACCGTGCCGGTGCTGGCCCTGGCCGGCCAGTGCGCCCGGCTCGGCGCCCCGGCCCGGGACCGCCGGCTCGCCGCGCTGCGGCTCGCCGGGGCCACCCCGGGCCAGGTGACCCGGATCGCCGTGCTGGAGACCGGGGTGGCCAGCCTGCTCGGCACGCTGGTCGGGCTCGGCGCGTACCTCGCCGGCCGGGAACTGCTGGACCGGCCGGACGCGCGGGGCCGGCTCGCCCTGCCCACCGACGTGCTGCCGCCGGTCGGCGTTCTCGCGGCGCTGGTGGTCGGGCTGCCGCTGCTGGCCGCGCTGGTCAGCGCCGTGCTGCTGCGGGGGGTCAGCGCCACCCCGTTCGGGGTGGTGCGGCGGGGCGTCCGGGAACGCGCCCCCGGTCCGTGGGCCGGCCTGCTGATCGTCTCCGGGCTGGCCGCGTTCGCCTCGTTCAACCCGCTGCTGAACTGGTACCAGGACCGCCACCGGACGCCACCGGTGCTGCTGCCCCCGCTACTGCTCCTCGGGGGCGGCCTGGCCGCGCTGGTGGGCGTGGTGATCGGCACGGGCTGGCTGTCGTACACGGCGGGCCGGCTGCTGCACCGGTACGGCCGCGGCCCGGCGGCGCTGCTGGCGTCCCGCCGGCTGACCACCGATCCGTGGGCCGGCAGCCGCACCTTCGCCGCCCTGCTGGCGGCCGTCGTCGTGGGCGCCGGCGCGGCCGGCATGCGCGCGATGATGCTGGCCCAGGTCGAGGTCCACCGGCGTACCGGCGCTGTCGAGGACACCGACGGCTTCTACCTGCGCACCATGGACCTGGTCGACCTCGCCGTCGGCGTGGCGATGGCGATCGCCGCCGGCGGGTTGGTCGTCGCGCTGGTCGAGGGGATCGTCGCCCGGCGGCGGGCGTACGCCGCGCTCGTCGCCACCGGGGTGCCGCGCGGCGCGATCGGCCGGTCGATCGCCTGGCAGGCTCTCGCCCCGGCGGTGCCGGCGGTCGGGGTGGCGCTCGCCGTCGGCTTCTTTTTCAGCCGCGGTGTCGCCGGCGGCCCGGTCCGGGGCGGTGGTGCGATGGTCAAGGTGTGCGACGCCGGGGAGCAGCTCTGCGCCGACCCGGCGACCCGGGCCCAGCACGTCCGGTTCGTGTGGGTGCCCGAGCTGACCGTCTTCCCCGACGTACCGCTGGGTCAGCTGGCCTGGGTCGGTGCCGGCGCCCTCGCCGCGGTGCTGGTGACGGTCGGGGTGGGCCTGGTCTTCCTGCGCTCCAGCACCGCCGTGGAGGAGCTCCGGACGACCTGATGTGACGCTCTCGCCGCCGGAAACGCTGTTAAGTCCGGAGGCCCGCCGGTCGGGCCCCGTGCCGGCCCGCTCGGCCGGCGGAACACGGAACATCGGGAGATCACCAGCATGCAGAACCAGCCCGGCGGCGCGCCGCCGGTGTTCGTCGACCGGACCGGACGGCGTCGCCGGCTCACCGTCATCGCCGGTGCGGCGATGGGCCTCGGCCTGCTGACCAGCCTCGGGCTGATCCTCGCCGGCCTCTTCTTCGACTCCTCCGTGCCGCTGCCCGGCTGGTCGGAGACGAGGCAGCGGGCCCCGATCGAGGCCGGGGTGGACGCACCCGGCGAGGTACGCCCGGAAAGCAGTCCCAGCCCGCAGCCGGCGACCTCCGGACCGGCGCAGTCGGCCGCGCCGACCTCGGCCGGTGCCACCACCGCGACCAGGACCGTCGCCCCGCTGCCCCGGCAGTCCACCAGCCCGCCCGGCCAGGGCGCGGAGCGGCGCAGCACCGCCAAGCCCAGCCGGACCGCGGGCAAGCCCTGACGATGCCGAGACACGTGGCGCGGCCCGATCCGCGGGCGCACTGGTTGCTGCTGATCCTCGGTCTGCTCGTCCTGCTCGCCGCGCTGAGCTTCAACGGGCTGGTCACCAACGTCGGCGGCGGCTCCGGCCCGTCGGACGCCCCCGCCTCACCCGGCCCTCGGCAGGTCAGCACCGGTGGGCCGGTGCTGCGGCTGGACGGGCCGACGCCGGTCGCCCGGCGGCTGCCCCCGCGGACCGTCGCGCTCACCTTCGACGACGGTCCGGACCCGCGCTGGACGCCGCAGGTTCTCGACGTGCTGCGCCGGCACCACGCCCACGCCACCTTCTTCGTGGTCGGCGCCCGGGTCGACGAGCATCCGGAGCTGGTCCGGCGGATCCTCGCCGAGGGGCACGAGATCGGCTCGCACACCTTCACCCACGCCGACCTGACCGCGGTCCCGAGCTGGCGCGCGAGGTTCGAACTCGCCTGGACCCGCAGCGCGATCGCCGGGGCCACCGGTCGCGAGGTGACCCTGCTCCGGCCGCCGTTCTCGTCGACCACGGCCTCCCTCACCGACGCGCAGTACCAGGCGCTGCGGGCGGCAGCCGGCACCGGCCACGTGGCCGTGCTCGCCGATCGGGATCCGAAGGACTGGCAGCGGCCCGGCGTACCGGCCATCGTCCGGGCCGCCAGCCCGCCGAGCGGGGCGGGAGCGGTGGTGCTGATGCACGACGGCGGCGGCGACCGGGCCCAGACCGTGGCCGCCCTCGACCAGCTGCTGCCCCGGCTGACCGGCGAGGGCTACCGGTTCACCACCGTCTCCGCGGCGATCAGCGCGCCGGACTCGATGGTGCCGGCCGGGGCGGGCGCCCGGCTCAGCGGCACCGCGCTGCGCTGGGCGCAGGTCGGCGCCGGCTGGCTGGCCGGGGCGATGAACCTGCTGCTCGGCGTCGCGCTGGTGCTCGGGATCGCCCGGCTCGCCGTGCAGGTGGTCTGCGCCCAGGCGCACGTCCGTCGGGTCCGCCGGCCGCACGGCGGCCGGCCCGAGGTGACCGGCCCGGTCTCGGTCATCGTGCCGGCGTACAACGAGGCGGCGAACATCGCCGCCACGGTGCGGTCGCTGGTGGCCAGCGCGTACCCGGCGCTGGAGGTGATCGTGGTGGACGACGGTTCCAGCGACGGCACCGCCGACATCGTCGAGCGGCTGCGGTTGCGCGGGGTGCGGGTGATCCGGCAGGCCAACGCCGGCAAGCCGGCGGCGCTGAACACCGGCATCCGGGCCGCCCGGGCGAACCTGCTGGTGCTGGTCGACGGGGACACCGTCTTCCAGCCGGACACCGTGTACCGGCTGGTGCAGGGCTTCGCCGATCCGACGGTCGGCGCGATCTCCGGCAACACCAAGGTGGCGAACCGGCGCCGGCTGCTCGGCCGCTGGCAGCACCTGGAGTACGTGATCGGCTTCAACCTGGACCGCCGGATGTACGACGTGCTGGAGTGCATGCCGACCATTCCCGGCGCGATCGGCGCGTTCCGCCGGGAGGTGCTGCTCGCGGTCGGCGGCGTCCCGTCGGACACCCTCGCCGAGGACACCGACCTGACCATGAAGGTGCTCCGGGCCGGCTGGCGGGTGGTGTACGAGGAAGGCGCGATCGCCTGGACCGAGGCGCCCTCGTCGCTGCGCCAGCTCTGGCGGCAGCGCTACCGCTGGTGCTACGGGACCATGCAGGCGATGTGGAAGCACCGGCACGCGCTGCGGGAGCCGGGCGCCGGCGGAAAGCTGGGGCGGCGCGGGCTGCCCTACCTGACCGTGTTCCAGATCCTGCTGCCGCTGGCCGCCCCGGCGGTCGACGTCTTCGCCCTCTACGGGCTGCTCTTCCTGCCCTGGTCGGCGCTGCTGCTGGCCTGGGCGGGCCTGCTCCTGCTCCAGAGCTGCACCGCCGCGTACGCGCTGCGGCTGGACCGGGAGCGGTACGGCCCGCTGTGGACGCTGCCGCTCCAGCAGCTGGTCTACCGGCAGGTGATGTACCTGGTGGTGGTGCAGTCGGTGGTCACCGCGGTGGTCGGCAACCGGCTGCGCTGGCAGCGGATGGTGCGTACCGGCGAGGCCGCCGCGCTGGTCGCCGGCCCCGCCGCCCGCTGACGCCGCCGGGGCCGGGGCTCGCGCCGGACCCGGCGGCATGGCCGGGATCGGGCCGGCGGCGGCGCGGTGCCGGCCCGGTCAGCGGCCGTCGAAGAGGCCCGCCGACCAGGAGACCACCACGCCGATCACGGCCGAGCAGCAGCAGATGAGCAGGGCGGCGGCGACCACGGCGAGGATCATCCAGGCGGTGCCGCGCCGGGCCGCGGCCGGTGTCGCCCCGGGTGCCGCCGCCTGGTCGTCGCTCACGGCGGCAGTCTATGCGTGCGTGGCCCAGCCGGGTCCGGCCCGATCGCGCCCGCCCCGGGCGGATCCGCCGGACACCCGCCGGGTCCACGTCGCCCCGGGGGTGCCGGCCCGCCCGGCGGAACCTGCCAGTGCGGCGGGCCGGTGGGCGGTCGGGGCAGGATGGGGCGATGGAGCTGATCTCGATCGACGACGTCCGGGCCGCCGCCGACGATCTCGCCGGGCCGGTGGTCCGTACCCCGCTGCTGCCGACGCTCTGGGACGACGAGCTGTGGCTGAAGCCGGAGAGCCTGCAACCCGTGGGGTCGTTCAAGCTGCGCGGGGCGACCCACGCGATCGCCCGGCTCGGCCCGGCGGCCCGGGCCCGGGGGGTGGTGACTCATTCGTCGGGCAACCACGGCCAGGCGCTGGCCTACGCGGCGCGGGCCGCGGGCGTCCGGTGCACGGTGGTCGTGCCGGAGGGGGCGCCGGGGGTCAAGGTGGACCGGATCCGGGCGCTCGATGCCGAGGTGGTGCTGGTCCCGCCGGTCCGGCGGCTCGCCGAGGCGGAGCGGATCGCCGCGGACACCGGAGCGGCGCTGATCCCGCCGTTCGACCACCCGTGGATCATCGCCGGGCAGGGCACCGTCGGCCTGGAGATCATCGCGGACCTGCCGGAGGTGGACGTGGTGCTGGTCCCGGTCGGCGGCGGTGGGCTCTCCGCCGGGGTGGCCACGGCGGTGCGGGCGCTCCGCCCGTCCGCGGCGGTGATCGGGGTGGAGCCGCTGCTCGCCGCCGACGCCCGGGACTCGCTCGCCGCCGGTGAGCTGGTGGTCTGGGACGTCGAACGGACCTACCGGACGGTCGCCGACGGGCTGCGGACCCAGCTCTCCGCGCTGACCCTCGCCCACCTGCGGGACCGGCTCGACGGCATCGTCACGGTGACCGAGGAGGAAATCCTCGCCGCCACGGGTCGGCTGGCGCGGGAGGCGCGCCTGGTCGCCGAACCGAGCGGCGCCGTGGCGGTCGCCGCCCGGCTCTTCCACCGCGAAGAACTGCCGCCCGGCCGCACCGTCGCCGTCGTCACCGGTGGCAACGTCGACCCGGCGCTGCTCGCCCGCCTGACCGCCGCCGCCTGAACCCTCCCGTGCGCTTTCCCGGAAAGCGTGGCTATCCGGGATCGAACAGCCACTCTTTCCGGGAAAGCGCTGGTGCCGTCGCGGCGTGGGCCGGGGGTCAGGGGCGGGCGAGGCGGTCCAGGATCCAGGCGTTGATGAACGCCTCCTCGCGCCAGGAGTCGTACCGGCCGCTGGGGCCGCCGTGGCCGGCGCCCATCTCGGTCTTGAGGAGGTAGTCGCCCTGCGGGGCGACCGCCCGCAGCCGGGCGATCCACTTGGCCGGCTCGTGGTACAGCACCCGGGTGTCGTTCAGGCTGGTCACCGCGAGGATGGCCGGGTAGTCGACCGGAGCCACGTTCTCGTACGGGGTGTACGACTTCATGTACGCGTACACCTCGGGGTCGTCGAGCGGGTTGCCCCACTCCTCCCACTCGGTGACGGTCAGCGGCAGCGACGGGTCGAGGATCGAGGTGAGTGCGTCCACGAAGGGCACCTGCGCCACGATGCCGGCGAACGCGTCCGGGGCCAGGTTCGCCACCGCGCCCATCAGCAGCCCGCCGGCCGAGGCGCCTCGGGCCACGAGCCGGTCGCTCGCCGTCCAGCCGGCCTTGACCAGGTGTCGGGCGCAGGCGACGAAGTCGGTGAAGGTGTTCTTCTTGGCCAGCAGCTTGCCCTGGTCGTACCAGCGCCGGCCCAGCTCGCCGCCGCCGCGGATGTGCGCCACGGCGAAGATGACCCCCCGGTCGAGCAGGGAGAGCCGGGCGACCGAGAACCACGGGTCCATGCTGGCCTCGTACGAGCCGTAGCCGTAGATGACGGCGGGTGCGGAGCCGTCGCGCGGGGTGTCCCGGCGGCAGACCAGCGAGATCGGCACCCGGGTGCCGTCGTCGGCGAGCGCCCAGTCCCGGTGCTGCTCGTAGTCGGCCGGGTCGTACGGCCGGCCGTCCGGACCGGGCCGGACCGGCTTGCGCTTGCGCAGCACCATCTGGCGGGTGACCAGGTCGTAGTCGTAGACCGAGTCCGGGGTGACCAGCGAGGTGTAGCGCAGCCGCACCTCGCGGGTGCGGTACTCCGGGTTGGCGTCCAGCCCGACGCTGTAGATCGGTTCGGGGAAGTCGATGTCGTACGGGTCGCCGCCGCCGACCGGGAGCACCCGCAGCCCGGTCAGCCCGTTGGTGCGCAGCGACACGAGGAGGTGGTTCTCGAACGCGTCGACGGACTCCAGCCGGGTGCCCGGGGAGTGCTCGATCAGCGGCGTCCAGTCGCCGGGCGCGTCGGCCGAGGTGAAGGCCAGCGCGAAGTCCTCCGCGCCGTCGTTGTGCAGGATCAGGAAGCGGTGCCCGTGGTGCTCCACCGCGTATTCGACGCCCTGCCGGCGCGGCGCGATGATCGCCGGTGCGCCGGTGGGGTTGGCCGCCGGGATCACCCGTACCTCGCTGGTGGTCTTGCTGTGGATGTCGATGACCACGAACCGCTCGGAGCGGGTCAGCTCGACCCCCACCCAGAACCGCTCGTCGTCCTCCTGGTGCACCACCACGTCCTCGCCCGGCCCGGTGCCGACGGTGTGCCGCCAGACCCGGTTGGGCCGCCAGGCCTCGTCGACGGTGACGTAGAAGAGCGTCGAGGCGTCGGCCGACCAGGCGGTGCCGTAGAAGGTGCCCGGGATCTCGTCGGCGAGCACGTCGCCGGTGCCGAGGTCCTTGATCCGCAGGGTGAACCGTTCGTCGCCGGCGAAGTCGGTGGAGTAGGCCAGCCAGCGCCCGTCCGGGCTGACGTCGAACGCGCCGAGCGAGAGGAAGTCGTGCCCCTCGGCGAGCAGGTTGCCGTCGAGCAGCACCTCCTCCCCGTCGAGCGGGGCGCCGTCGGCGCTGACCGGGGGCGCGGTCTCGCCGTCGCGGACGGCCCGGCGGCAGTGCACGCCGTACTGCTGGCCCTCGACCGTGCGGGTGTAGTACCAGTGCCCGTCCTTGCGGGTGGGCACCGACAGGTCGGTCTCCTGGGTGCGCCGGCGGGTCTCCTCGAACAGCTCCGCGCGCAGCCCCTCCAGGTGGGCGGTGCGCGCCTCGGTGTACGCGTTCTCCGCGGTCAGGTGGGCGATCGTCTCCGGGTCGTCCTTGGCGGCGAGCCAGGCGTACTCGTCGACGACGGTGTCGCCGTGGTGGGTGCGCTCGGTCGGGACACGCTTGGCTACGGGTACGGGCGACGGCTCCAGGTCGCGGCGCGGCGACAGACGCGCCGAGCTGGAGTTGTCGGGGGTCTCGGTGGTCACGGCGTCACGTTACCGGCCGGCGGCACACCGTCGCCGGGTACGCGCGGCACCGGTTCCGGCAACGCCGCCACCACCTCTTTCGAACACATGTACGATGACCCGCATGGCGGCTGCAGCGAGCTTCACGGACCGGCCCGGAGCCCTCGAGATCACCCAGCGACTGGCGGAGATCTGCGGTCCGCCGTTCGCCCGCTTCGCCGGCCCGGCCGACGAGGTGGCCGGCCGGACGGCCCGCTGGGTGGCGGTGCCGGGCGGCCCGCACGCCGCCGCCGAGGTGTTGCGGCTGGCCGCCGCCCACCAGCTCACGGTCGTCGCGCGCGGCGCCGGCACCAAGATCGACTGGGGTGCCGCCCCGGCCCAGGTCGACATCATGCTCGACACCGGCCGGCTGGCCGGCATCTGGCACGAGCCGCAGGGCTCGCCGCTCGCCGAGATCGGCGCCGGCACCCCGATCCGCGCGGTCCAGGCGACCCTGGACCGCACCGGCCAGCGACTGCCGATCGACGCGCCCTCGCCCGGGGCGACCCTCGGTGGGGTGCTCGCGGCCGACGAGGCCGGCCCGCTGCGGCACCGGCACGGCAGCCCGTGCGCACAGCTGGTCGGGGTCCGCTACCTGGACGCCGACGGCGAGCTGGTCAGTCTGGGTGCGGCCGGCACGGCGCTGCTCGGCCGGGCCGGTCCGGCGGGTGGCGCGGCGGCGCTGCTCGGCACCGGCCAGGTGCCGGGACTGGACGTGGCCCGGCTGCTCTGCGGCTCGCAGGGCGGCCTCGGCGTGCTGGTCTCGGCCACCATGCGGGTGCAGGCCGTGCCGGCGAGCCGGGTCTGGGTCACCCGGCCGGTCTGGACCCCGCTGGAGGTGCACGACCTGGTCCGGGCGGTGCTCGCCGCCCGGCTCGACCCGGCCGCCGTCGAGCTGGACCTGCCCGTCCCGGTCCCGTTGCCGCGCCGCCGGGTCCACCCCGACCACCCGTCCGTCCTCGGCCGGCCCGACCACCCCGCGGTCGCCGGGCGGTCCGCCGGGCCGGCCGCGGCGGGGAGCCTGGTGGCGCTGCTGGAGGGCGGTCCGGCTGACGTCGCCGAGCGGGCCGAGCGGCTGGTGGCCGTGCTCGGCGGGGAGGCGGTGGTCGGGCACGCCGCCCCGGAGTGGTGGGGGCATTACCCGTTCGCCCCGGGCGAGACGGCGCTGCGCATCGAGGTGCCCATCAACGACCTGCACGCCGCGGTGTACGCGCTGCGCGACGCGGCCGGCGGCCCGGTGCCGGTCCGCGGCTCCGCCGGGATCGGCACGGTGCACGCCGCGCTCCCCGGCTCCCTCCCGCCCGAGCGGGTGGCGTCGATCCTCGCCGCGGTGCGCGGGGTGCTGCTCGCCCGGCAGGGGCGCTGCGTCGTGGTGGCCGCGCCCGCGCCGGTTCGCCGCGCCGTCGACCTCTGGGGTGACCTGCCCACCCTGCCCCGCCTCCGCGCGGCCAAGGAGCACCTCGACCCGCACCAGCGCCTCGCCCCCGGCCGCCTCCCCGGCGGCCTCTGACCCCACCCCCGCTTGCCGACGAGCTTGGTGTCCGGAACCGGCTCGCGGGGGACGAAAACCCTTGATCGACACCGGCGGCGGGAGGCCGCCGAGGGTCAGAGAGCGTCGTTGCGGAGGACGAGGAGGGCGATGTCGTCGCGGGGAGCCTCGACCGAGAAGCCGATCGCGGTGGCGCGCAGCCGGGCGGCCACCACGTCGGCGGAGTAACCGGCCAGCGGGGCCGCCGCGTCGCGCAGCCGCTCGGTGCCGAAGAGCTCCCGCCCGCGGCGCCGCTCGGTCACCCCGTCGGTGTAGAAGATCAGCGCGTCACCCGGACCGAGCGGCACCTCGGCGGTGGGCGTGGCGATCGAGTCGAGCAGCCCGAGCGCGGTGCCGCCGGTGCCGACGAAGGTGGCGCCACCGCCGCCGCGCAGCAGCACCGGCCGGTCGTGCCCGGCCAGGTGCAGGGCCACGTCGAGCTGCCCGCCCCGGCCCGGCTCGACCGCCGCCATCGCCAGCGTGCAGTACCGGCCCCCGCCCCGCTCGACGAGCGTCTCGTTCAGCCGGCCCAGCACCTCCGGCAGCGGCTTGCCGTCGCCGGCCAGCACCCGGATCACGTCCCGGACCAGGCCGGTGACCGCCGCCGCCTGGACGCCCTTGCCCGACACGTCACCGATCACCACCAGCCAGCGACCGTCCGGCAGCGGCAGCACGTCGTAGAAGTCGCCGCCGACCTCGGCGTCGTCGCCGGTCGGGACGTACTCGGCGGCGAAGCCGATGCCCTCCACCACCGGGAGCACCGGCGGCAGCAGGGACTGCTGGAGGGTCTGCGCGACCCGGCGCCGCTCGGCGTGGATCCGGGCGTTCTCGATGGCCAGGGCGGCCCGGCGGGCCACGTCCTCCAGCACCGAGACCTCGTCCGGGTCGTGGCGGTGCCGCTGGTGCCGGCCGACCGCGAGGGTGCCGAGCCGCTGGCCGCGGGCGATCAGCGGGACGGCGAAGCCCTCCATCGGGGCGCCGAGCGGGACCTGCGACGCGCTCCGCGACGCCTCGCGCAGCCGGGCCTGGATCGACTCCGGCCCGGTCTCCTGGAGCACCTTGTGCAGGTGCGGCAGCACCGACTCGTCGGCGTGGCTGGACGCGGCGAGCCGCAGCCGGCCCCACTCGTCGGTGGTGTGCACCGCGCACCACTGGCCAAGCCGGGGCACCACCAGCTGCGGGATGAGCGCCATGGTCAGCTCGACATCCAGGGACTGGGCCAGCAGCTCGCTCGCCTCGGCCAGGAAGGTCAACCAGGCCGACCGGCGGACGTCCGCCCGGCGCAGCCGGTCGTTCTCCAGGTGCAGCGAGAGCCGCTCGGCGGCCAGCACGGCCAGCGGCCGGGCGTACGCCGACGGCGCCGCGTCCAGCTCCAGCTCGCCCGCGTACGGCCGGTGCACGGCCAGCGGCACCCGGATCAGCTCGTTGTCGTTGCGGGGCTGGCGGCCGTACCGGCCCAGGACCTGGGTGCCCTGCCCGTCGCCCCGGTCCAGCCGGACGACGCCACCGGCCGCGCCGACCATCTCCGCCAGCCGGGTCACCAGACCGGTGGCGAACTCCGGCAGCGGGTCCTCCGCGTACGGGTCGGGGCTGGTCTGCATCAGCTCGCTCATCGCGGCCGCGCTCGGTGCCCCGTGCTCCGCCTCGTCGCCCTGGCCGCCGGCGCCGTTGAGCGGGGCGTGCGCCTCCGCGACCGCGGCCGGCCGGGTGGGCGGGACGGCCCCAAGCCGGTCCAGCCGGAACCAGACGCCCTTCCCGGTGGGCAGGTAGGTGGTGCCCCAGCGGCTGGCGAAGTGGTCCACCAGCAGCAGCCCGCGGCCCCGCTCGGCGACCTCGGTGATGTCCTCGGTGTCGTTGCGCACGCCGACGACCAGCTCGTCCACCGGGCCGACGGCGAAGTCGGAGACGGTCACGGTGAGCCCGGTTCCGTCCGCCGCGACCTCGATGTCCAGTTCGGTGCGGGCGTGTTCGACCGCGTTGGTGGACAACTCGGTGGTGAGCAGCAGCGCCTCGTTGAGCAGTTCCTCCAGGTCCGCCTCGGCGAGGACGGACCGGACCAGGGCGCGGGCGGCGGCGGGCGTACGCCGGTCGGCCGGGAGTCGGACCCGCCGGACGTGCTCGTCCGAGCCGTCGGTCATGTCCGGTCCCGTCTCCGCTGACACGCTCCGTATCCTCCACCGCCGCCGCCCCGGCTGCCAAACCGGCCCGACCGGCCGCCAGGGGTCCGGATCTTCGGCGGCGAAGCCCTCTGGCGGTGGGAGCCGGCGCGGGGTGACCCGTGGGCGTGGCGAGCCGTCGCACACCTTGGCCTCGACGGGAACCCGGGCAGAATGGTGGGATGGCGGCCTGTCGGCACGAGCCACTGGCCCCGAGCTGAGCGAGGAATGATGACCACGGCGAAACAGTCGATAGCCGCGGACCCGTCCGCTCCCGATCACGAGGCGCTGCTCGGCGAGCTGGTGGAGGCGCTGCGGCGGGTCCGCCGCGGCGACCTCAAGGTGCGGCTGCCCCGCCGGGCCGGCCTGGCCGCCGAGGTGGCGGACGCCTTCAACGACGTGGTGTCGCTGCAGGAGCGGCAGCACCTCGACCTGCGCCGGATCAGCCGGATCGTCGGGCGGGACGGCCGGCTCACCGAACGCCTCGACGACGAGGGCCTGGACGGCTCGTGGGCGGAGGGCCAGCGGGCGATCAACTCGCTGATCGACGACCTGGGCCGGCCGACCACCGAGATCGCCCGGGTCATCGTGGCGGTGGCCGACGGCGACCTCTCCCAGCACATGGCGCTGGAGATCGACGGTCGCCCGCTGCGCGGTGAGTACCTGCGCATCGGCCGCACGGTGAACACGATGGTCGACCAGCTCTCGTCCTTCTCCAACGAGGTGACCCGGGTGGCCCGCGAGGTGGGCACCGAGGGCAAGCTCGGCGGTCAGGCGGACGTCCGGGGCGTGGCCGGCACCTGGAAGGACCTCACCGACTCGGTGAACACGATGGCGTCGAACCTGACCGGCCAGGTGCGGTCGATCTCGCAGGTGGCGACCGCGGTGGCGAAGGGCGACCTGTCGCAGAAGATCACGGTGGGCGCGCGGGGCGAGGTCGCCGAGCTGGCCGACACGATGAACTCGCTCACCGACACGCTGCGGCTCTTCGCCGAGCAGGTGACCCGGGTGGCCCGCGAGGTGGGCACCGAGGGCAAGCTCGGCGGTCAGGCGGAGGTGCCGAACGTCGCCGGCACCTGGAAGGACCTGACCGACAGCGTCAACTCGATGGCGTCGAACCTGACCGCGCAGGTGCGCAACATCGCCCAGGTCTCCACCGCGGTCGCCCGGGGCGACCTGAGCCAGAAGATCACGGTCGCCGCCCAGGGCGAGATCCTGGAGCTGAAGGACACCGTGAACACGATGGTGGATCAGCTGTCGTCGTTCGCCGACGAGGTGACCCGGGTGGCCCGCGAGGTGGGCATCGAGGGCAAGCTGGGCGGGCAGGCCCAGGTGCGCGGGGTCTCCGGCACCTGGCGCGACCTGACGGAGAACGTCAACCAGCTCGCCGGCAACCTGACCAGCCAGGTCCGCAACATCTCGCAGGTCTCCACCGCCGTGGCGAAGGGTGACCTGTCGCAGAAGATCACCGTGGACGCGCAGGGCGAGATCCTGGAGCTGAAGAACACGGTCAACACGATGGTGGATCAGCTGTCGTCGTTCGCCGACGAGGTGACCCGGGTGGCCCGCGAGGTGGGTACCGAGGGCAAGCTGGGCGGCCAGGCCCAGGTCAAGGGCGTCAGCGGTACGTGGCGGGACCTGACCGACAACGTGAACTCGATGGCGTCGAACCTGACGTCGCAGGTTCGCAACATCGCCTCGGTCACCACGGCCGTGGCGAAGGGTGACCTGTCGCAGAAGATCACGGTGGACGCCCGGGGCGAGATCCTGGAGTTGAAGTCCACGGTGAACACGATGGTGGATCAGCTGTCGTCGTTCGCCGACGAGGTGACCCGGGTGGCCCGCGAGGTGGGTACCGAGGGCAAGCTGGGCGGCCAGGCGGAGGTCAAGGGCGTCAGCGGTACGTGGCGGGACCTGACCGACAACGTGAACTCGATGGCGTCGAACCTGACGTCGCAGGTGCGCAACATCGCGTCGGTCACCACCGCGGTGGCGAAGGGCGACCTGGGCCAGAAGATCACCGTGGACGCCCAGGGCGAGATCCTGGAGCTGAAGAACACGGTCAACACGATGGTGGATCAGCTGTCGTCGTTCGCCGACGAGGTCACCCGGGTGGCCCGCGAGGTCGGCATCGAGGGCAAGCTCGGCGGCCAGGCGCAGGTGAAGGGGGTCTCCGGCACCTGGCGGGACCTGACCGAGAACGTCAACCAGCTCGCCTCGACGCTGACCACCCAGCTCCGGGCGATCGCCCAGGTTTCCACCTCGGTGACCCGGGGCGACCTGACGCAGCGGATCGCGGTCAAGGCGCAGGGCGAGGTCGCCGAGCTGAAGGACAACATCAACCAGATGATCGTCACCCTCCGGGAGACGACCAAGAAGAACGCCGAGCAGGGCTGGCTGGACTCCAACCTTGCCCGGATCGGCGGCCTGCTCCAGGGCCAGCGGGACCTCGGCGAGGTGTGCCGCATGATCATGATGGAGGTCACCCCGCTGGTCGACGCGCAGCTCGGCGCGTTCTTCCTGGCGGACAGCTCCGACGGCAGCATGCGGCTGCGGCTGACCGCGTCGTACGGCTACGTGGCCCGCGGGCACGACGTGACGTTCGGGCCGGGTGAGGGTCTGGTCGGGCAGGCCGCCCTCTCCCGCCGGACGATCCGGGTCAACGCCCAGCCCGACGGGCGGCTCGTGCTCCGCTCGGGGCTGGCCGAGACGCCGCCGGCCGACCTGGTGGTGCTGCCGGTCCTGTTCGAGGGCGAGCTGCTCGGCGTGATCGAGTTCGCCGGGGTGACCACCTTCTCCGACCTGCACCTGGCGTTCCTGGAGCGGCTGGTGCTCACCATCGGCCTGGCGGTGAACACCATCCAGGCCAACCGGCGTACCGAGGAGCTGCTGGCCCAGTCCCAGCGGCTCGCGCACGAGCTCCAGGAGCAGTCGGCGGAGTTGCAGCGGACCAACGCCGAGCTGGAGGACAAGGCCCAGCTGCTCTCCGAGCAGAAGGGCAACATCGAGACGAAGAACCGGGAGATCGAGCTGGCCCGGCTCGGCCTGGAGGAGAAGGCGCAGCAGCTCACCCGGGCGTCGGCGTACAAGTCCGAGTTCCTGGCGAACATGAGCCATGAGCTGCGGACGCCGCTGAACTCGTTACTGCTGCTGTCCCGGCTGCTGGCCGAGAACTCAGAGCAGAACCTCACCCGTAAGCAGATCGAGTTCGCCCGGACGATCCACAGCGCCGGATCGGACCTGCTCTCGCTGATCGACGACATCCTCGACCTCTCCAAGATCGAGGCTGGTCGGATGGACGTGGAGCCGACCGAGGTGCGCTTCTCCGAGATCCGCGGCTACGTCGAGCAGGCGTTCGCGCCGCAGGCCGAGGAGAAGGGCCTGGACTTCCAGGTCCGGGTCGACAAGGACCTGCCGGCGGCGCTGGTCACCGACGCGCAGCGGTTGCAGCAGATCCTGCGCAACCTGCTCTCGAACGCGGTGAAGTTCACCGACCACGGCGCGGTGACGCTGCGGATCGGGCTGGCGCCGGAGAACGCGGTGTTCGACCTGCCGGCGTTGACCAACGCCCGGCAGGTCATCGCCTTCACGGTGATCGACACCGGCATCGGCATCTCGGACGACAAGCTGTCGTTGATCTTCGAGGCGTTCCAGCAGGCCGACGGCACGACCAGCCGGCGGTACGGCGGCACCGGGCTGGGGCTGTCGATCAGCCGGGACCTGGCACGGTTGCTCGGCGGCTCGATCACCGTGTCGTCGGCGCCCGGGCAGGGCTCGACCTTCACCCTCTTCGTACCGGACGTGCTGGCGCCGGACGCGGTGGTGGCGCCGCTGCCACCCTCGCCGAGCCGCGCGGGCCTGCCGTCGTCGCTGCTCATGCCGATGGAGCTGCCCGAGGCTCAGGAGACGCCGGCGACCCGGCGGCTGGAGGGGGTGACGGTGCTGATCGTCGACGACGACGTCCGCAACGTCTTCGCGCTGACCTCCGCATTGGAACTGCACGGGATGACCGTGTTGTACTCGGACAACGGGGCGGACGGGGTCCGCCTGCTGGCCGAGCATCCGGAGGTGGACATCGTGTTGATGGACGCGATGATGCCGGACCTGGACGGATACGAGACCACCCGGCAGATCCGGCGCAATCACCGCTTCGCTGACCTGCCGATCGTCTTCCTGACGGCGAAGGCGATGCCGGGCGACCGGGAGTCGGCGCTCGCGGCCGGTGGCAGCGACTACATCACCAAGCCGGTCGACCTGGACGAGCTGATCGAGCTCATGACGTCCTGGATCGGCCGGAGTCGAGGCGAGGAGCATTCGTGACCCAGATGGCCAAGGCGCTGCTGGTGGACGACCGGCGGGAGAACCTGATGGCCCTGGAGGCGATCCTCCAGGGGCTTCCGGTCCAGTCGGTGGCGGTGGAGAGCGGCGAGGCGGCGCTGAAGCAGCTCCTGGTCGACGACTTCGCGGTGATCCTGCTGGACGCGCAGATGCCGGACATGGACGGCTTCGAGACCGCCAGCCACATCAAGCGGCGGGAGCGCACCCGGCACGTGCCGATCATCTTCCTCACCGCGGCGGACAAGGACGCCCAGCTCGCGCTGCGTGGCTACGCGGTGGGCGCGGTCGACTACCTGACCAAGCCGTTCGACCCGTGGGTGCTGCGGGCGAAGGTGTCGGTCTTCGTCGAGCTGTGGGTGAAGACCCGGCAGCTCGCCGCCCAGTCGGACGTGGTGCGGGAGCGGGACGCCCAGTGGCGGGTGCTCACCGACGCGGTCGACGAGGCCACCACGCTGCTGCGGGCCGACGACGGGACGGAGGCCCGGGACCGGGCGGTGGACATCCTGGAGCAGGCCCGCTGGGGCAGCACTTCCTGACGGTCAGGCGTCGGCGATGCGGCCGTGCCCGGTAGCGGCGCGCCGGGCCCGCCACCGTTCGCCGAGGGAGTCGATCTCCTCCTGTACGAAGAGGAAGAAGTCCCGCATCTCGGCCACCCGCTCGCCGGCCGGGGTGGCGCGCCCGTGCAGGGCGTCGACGCCACCGCTGGCGATGTCGATGAAGTTCTTGTAGAGCCCGGTCTTCGTGACGGTGGCCTCGTACCAGGGGTTGTCCGGCATCCGGTAACGGTCCCGACGGGAGCCCTTGACCGGCTCGCGGACCAGCATCCCGAACTGGGTGAGGTAGCGAACCGCGCCGGAGACCGCCGCGGCGCTGACGTCGAGCCGCACGCCGATCTCGGCGGCGGTGAGCGGTTCGTCGGCGCTCATCACGGCGAAGAGCACCCGGGCGGCCATCCGGGGGAAGCCGACCTCCGCGAACGCCATCGCCATCCGTTCGACGAAGAGGTGAACCTCTGTTTCGTCGGGTCGGGGTGGGCTGGCGTCGGTCATCTGCCGCGTCTCCTTCGCGTTCGTCGCATCTGATCGTCTCTCAGATCTCACTGTCTTCACAACTTTGTGAAACGAGTGTAACTTCCGAAGTATGGAAACTCCCATTGAGGTGTCCGGCCTCGTCAAGACCTTCGGCCGCACCCGGGCGCTCGACGGGCTCGACCTCTCCGTCCGGGCCGGCGAGGTGCACGGCTTCCTCGGTCCCAACGGCTCCGGCAAGTCGACCACCATCCGGGTGCTGCTCGGTCTGCTCCGGGCGGACGCGGGGGCCGTCCGACTGCTCGGCGGTGACCCCTGGCGGGACGCCGTCGCCCTGCACCGCCGGCTGGCGTACGTCCCCGGTGACGTCACCCTCTGGCCCAACCTCTCCGGCGGCGAGGTGATCGACCTGCTCGGGCGGATGCGCGGCGGGCTCGACCCGAAGCGCCGGGCCGAGCTGCTGGAGTCGTTCGAGCTGGATCCGCGCAAGAAGGGCCGGGCCTACTCCAAGGGCAACCGGCAGAAGGTCGGCCTGGTCGCCGCCCTCGCCTCCGACGTCGAGCTGCTCATCCTCGACGAGCCGACCTCCGGGCTGGACCCGCTGATGGAGGGGGTCTTCCAGCAGTGGGTCGGCCGCGCCAAGGCCGACGGCCGGACGGTGCTGCTCTCCAGCCACATCCTGGCCGAGGTGGAGGCGCTCTGCGACCGGGTGACGATCATCCGCAACGGCCGGACCGTGGAGACCGGCACCCTCGGCGAGCTGCGCCACCTGCACCGCACCTCGATCGACGCCGAGCTCACCGGCCCGCTGGACGGGCTCGCCACCCTGCCCGGCGTGCACGACCTGCGGGTCGACGGCAACCGGGTCCGCTTCGACGTGGACACCGTCGCGCTGGACGCGGCGCTGCGCCGGCTCACCGAGATCGGTGTCCGGAGCCTGGTCAGCCAGCCGCCCACGCTGGAGGAGCTGTTCCTGCGGCACTACGAAACCACCGACGAGGTGGTCGCATGAGCACCCTCACCGGCACCCGCCACCTGGTCCGGCTGATCCTGCGCCGGGACCGCGTCCTGCTCCCGCTCTGGGTGCTGGTCCTCGCCGTGCTGCCCGTCTCGTACGCGAAGAGCTTCTTCGCGCTCTTCTCCACCGCCGCCGAGCGGGCCGCGTACGCCTCCGGCACCGCCCGCAACCCGTCGATCGTCGCCCTGCTCGGCCCCGTGTACGGCGAGAGCGTCGGGGCGCTGACCGCCCAGCGCGGCGGTTTCCTGCTGGTGATCGTCGCGCTGGCCAGCCTGCTCACCGTGATCCGGCACACCCGCACCGAGGAGGAGGCCGGCCGGCGGGAGCTGCTCGGCGGCACCGTGCTCGGCCGGCACGCCGGGCTGACCGCCGCCCTGCTGGTGACGTACGCCGCCGACCTGCTGCTCGGCCTGGTCACCGCCGTCGGGCTGCTCGGCACCGGCCTCCCGGCCGCCGGCTCGCTGGCGTACGGGCTCGGCACCGCGCTGGTGGGCGTCGTCTTCGCCACCGTCGGCGGGCTCGCCGCGCAGCTCACCGAGACGGCGGGCGGCGCGCGCGGGATCGGGATCGCCGTCCTCGGGGCGGCCTTCGGGCTCCGGCTGGTCGGGGACACCGCCCGCAACGACTGGCCGAGCTGGCTGTCCCCGCTCGGCTGGGCGCCCCGACTGCGGGCCTACGAGGGGGAGCGCTGGTGGGTGCTGGCGCTGCCGCTGGCGGTGACCGTGCTGCTCGCCGCGGCCGCGTACCGCATCTCGGTGCGCCGGGACCTGGGCGCCGGGCTGCTGCCGCCCCGGCTCGGGCCGGCCACCGCCGGGCCGGCCCTGTCCGGGCCGTTCGGCCTGGCCTGGCGCCTGCACCGGGGGCAGCTGCTCTGGTGGTCGGTCGGCTTCGGCCTGCTCGGTCTGATCCTGGGCGGGGCGGCGGAGGCCGCCGGGAAGTCGGTCGAGGGCAACCCGCAGCTGGAGCAGATCATGGCCCGCCTCGGCGGCGCGTCCGGGCTCGCGGAGGCGTACCTCGGTGCCACGCTGAGCCTGGCCGGGCTGGCCGCCGCCGGGTACGGCATCCAAGCCGCGCTCCGGATGCGGGCCGAGGAGACCGGCGGGCTGGCCGAGCCGGTGCTGGCCACCGGCGTGCACCGGACCGGCTGGCTGCTGTCGCACCTGCTCTTCGCCCTGCTCGGCCCGGTGCTGGTGCTCGCCGTCACCGGGTTCACCACCGGCCTGACCTACGGGCTGAGCGTGCGGAACGTGCCGGGCGAGCTGCCCCGGCTGGTCGGCGCCGGGCTGGCCCAGGTGCCCGCCGCCTGGGTGCTGGCCGGTTTCGCGGTGCTGCTCTACGGGCTGCTGCCCCGGCTCGCCTCGATGGCCTGGGCGGTGCTCGCGGTCTGCGTGCTGCTCGGTCAGCTCGGCGCGGTGCTGGAGCTGAGCCAGTGGCTGCTGGATCTCTCCCCGTTCACCCACACTCCGCAGGTGCTGCGTGACCAGTGGCCCGCCACCCCGCTCTGGGCGCTCTCCGCGCTGGCCCTGCTGCTGGCGGCGGCCGGCCTGACCGCCTTCCGCCGCCGCGACCTGCCCACCACCTGACCCTGCCACCGTTGATCAAGAGGTCTGCGTCGGGCATCCGGCTCCGGATGAGGCAGGCCTCTTGATCGGCCGAGGGGCTCGCGGGATGCGGGTCAGGAGGCGGTCTCGTTGCGGATCATCAGGGCGGAGCGGAGGCCGGTGATGTCCAGGACCCGGAGGAGGAAGTCGCCGACGTTGCTCAGCACCAGCAGGCTCTGCGCATGGCTGGCCTTGCGGCTGAGCACGACGAGGGTGCCGAGGCCCTGCGAGTCGCAGAAGGTCACCCCGCCCAGGTCGAGCACGATGCGGGGTGGGGGATCGGCCAGCACCTCATTGACGACGGTCGACAGCTGGGCGGCCGTGAGCATGTCGATCTCACCGGCCAGGCGAAGCACAGCTTCGTCGCCCGTTCGGTGTACGGTGATGGACAGTTCGGCACGATCCACCCGGTCACCCTATCGCGACCTCGACCACCCGGCCCGCCGAGCGGGTGCCGCTGGCGTCCCGCCGGGTGAGCCCGGTAACCCCGGTGCGGGGTGGCTGCCGATTCGCCGTCCGGCGCTGACACAATGACGAAATCGTGACCGATACCTTTTCCCCCGGATCCGGCCGCTACCCGGCCGACGCGCCGGCCTCCGAGGCCCTGTTCGACCGCGCCAAGGCCATCGTGCCCGGCGGGGTGAACTCCCCCGTGCGCGCGTTCCGTGCCGTCGGTGGCACGCCGCGCTTCATGGTCCGGGGGGAGGGTCCCTGGATGTACGACGCCGACGGCCGGCGCTACGTCGACCTGGTCTGCTCGTGGGGGCCGCTGATCCTCGGCCACGCGCACCCCGAGGTGGTGGAGGCCGTCCGCGAGGCGGCCACGTTGGGCACCAGCTTCGGCACGCCCACCCCCGGCGAGGTGGAACTGGCCGCCGAGATCGTCGACCGCACCCCGGTCGAGCAGGTCCGACTGGTCAACTCCGGCACCGAGGCCACCATGTCGGCGATCCGGCTGGCCCGCGGCTTCACCGGTCGGCCGAAGATCATCAAGTTCTCCGGCTGCTACCACGGCCACTCCGATGCGCTGCTCGCCGCCGCCGGCTCCGGCGTGGCCACCCTCGGCCTGCCCGACTCGCCGGGCGTCACCGGCGCGGCGGCCGGCGACACCATCGTGCTGCCGTACAACGACCTCACCGCGGTCGAGGCGGCCTTCGCGGCCGAGGGGCCGCACATCGCGGCGATCATCACCGAGGCCGCCGCCGGCAACATGGGCGTGGTCGCGCCGCGCGACGGGTTCAACCAGCGGCTCGCGGCGATCGCCCACGCGTACGGCGCGCTGCTCATCGTCGACGAGGTGATGACCGGGTTCCGGGTCTCCCGCGCCGGCTGGCACGGCGTCGACCCGTCCGACGCCGACCTGTGGACGTACGGGAAGGTGATGGGTGGCGGCCTGCCCGCCGCGGCCTTCGGCGGGCGCACGGAGATCATGTCCAGGCTCGCCCCGGCCGGCCCGGTCTACCAGGCCGGCACCCTCTCCGGTAACCCGCTGGCCTGCGCCGCCGGCCTGGCCACGCTCCGGCTCGCCGACGACGCGCTCTACCGGAAGCTCGACGACACGGCCGCCGTCGTGGGCAAGCTCGCCGCCGACGCGCTGGCCGCCGCCGGGGTCCCGCACCGCCTGTCGTACGCGGGCAGCATGTTCTCGATCTTCTTCACCGACGCCGACGTGGTCGACTACGACAGCGCCCGCACCCAGCAGGTGCCCGCGTTCAAGGCGTTCTTCCACGCGATGCTCGCCGCCGGCGTCTACCTGCCGCCGAGCGCGTTCGAGTCGTGGTTCGTGTCGGCGGCGCTGGACGACGCCGCCCTGGAGCAGATCGCCGCCGCCCTGCCGGGTGCGGCGACGGCGGCGGCAGCGGCGGGTCACGGGGGGGTAGGGACGTGAGCGAGACGGTGGTCCACGTGCTGCGGCACGGCGAGGTGTACAACCCGGAGGGCATCCTCTACGGCCGGCTGCCCGGCTTCCGCCTCTCCGAGCTGGGCGTCCAGATGGCCAAGGCCGCGGCGCAGGGGCTCGCCGAGCGGAACGTCGTGCACGTGGTGGCCAGCCCGCTGGAGCGCGCCCAGCAGACCGCCGAGCCGATTGCCGGGCAGTTCGGCCTGCCGGTCGGGGTGGACGAGCGGCTGATCGAGAGCGCCAACTGGTTCGAGGGTAAGAAGGTCTCGCCGGGCGACGGCTCGTTCCGCGACCCGCGCAACTGGTGGGTGCTGCGCGACCCGGTCACCCCGTCCTGGGGCGAGGCGTACCAGGCCATCGCGGAGCGGATGTTCGCCGCGCTGCACGCCGCCCGGGTCGCCGCCGAGGGGCGCGAGGCGGTGCTGGTCTCCCACCAACTCCCGATCTGGACGCTGCGCCGGTACGTCGAGCGCAAGCGGCTCTGGCACGACCCCCGCAAGCGGCAGTGCGGGCTGGCCAGCCTCACCTCGTTCCACTTCGACGGCGCCAAGGTCGTCGGCATCGGCTACTCCGAGCCGGCGGCCCACCTGATCGCGATCTCGCCGACCGCCCGGACGGCCAAGGGGGCCTGATGCGCACCCGGAGGCCCCTCGCCGCCCTGCTCGCCGCCGTCGCCGTCGCGACGGCGCTGGTCGGCTGCACCGCCGGCAGCGAGGAGAGCAAGTGCGCCAACTCCGGCGGCATCATCGAGTGCGCCCCGGACCAGCGTTCGGCGGCCCCGAAGATCGCCGGTGAGCTGCTCGCCGGCGGCAACTACGACGTCGCGCAGGCCCGCGGCCAGGTCGTCGTACTGAACTTCTGGGGCTCCTGGTGTGCGCCCTGCCGGGCGGAGGCCGACGACCTGGAGGCCACCTACCAGGCCACCAAGGGCGCCGGGGTGACCTTCCTCGGCATCAACGTGCAGGACAGCAAGGACAAGGCGGCCGCCTTCGAGGAGGGCCGGGTCACCTACCCGAGCCTCTTCGACCCGGCCAGCCGGCTCGCGCTGGCCCTGGACATCCCGCCGAACACCATCCCGGCCACCGTCGTCCTGGACCGGGACGGCCGGATCGCCACGGTGATCCGGGCCGCCGTCACCCAGGAGGGCCTGCGGCCGATCGTCGAGCGGGTCGCCGCCGAGCAAACGGTCTCCGGATCCCGCTGATGGGCGACGCGTTCCGCGAGGTCGCCCAGTCGGGGCCGCTGCTGCTGGCCATCGGCGCGGCGGCGCTCGCCGGCCTGGTCAGCTTCCTCAGCCCGTGCGTCCTGCCGCTGATGCCGGGCTACCTGTCGTACGTCACCGGCCTGGCCGGCGCCGACCTGGAGGGCCGGGCGCGGACCGAGGCCCGGCCGGCCGGCGGGGCTGCCCCGACCGACGCCCAGGCCGGCGGCGGGGTGGCGGTGGCGGCCGGTGGGGTGGCCGTCGCGGCCCGGCCGGCGGCCGCAGTCAAGGGGCGGGTGCTCGCCGGGACGCTGCTCTTCGTCGCCGGCTTCACCGCGGTCTTCACCGCCACCGCGATCCTCTTCTCCAGCGTCGGCAAGGTCTTCTTCCAGCACGAACGCGCGCTGGAGATCGCCATCGGCGCGCTGGTGGTGGTGCTCGGGCTCGGCTACCTCGGCGTGATCCCCGGCATGCAGCGGGAGTTCCGGATCAACCGGTTGCCCGCCGCCGGGCTGCTGGGCGCCCCGGTCCTCGGCGCGGTCTTCGCGCTCAGCTGGCTGCCCTGCACCGGCCCGACACTCGGCGCGGTGCTCGGCATGGCCACGGTCGGCGGGCAGACCGACCGCGCCGTGGTGCTGGCCGTGGCGTACTGCCTCGGGCTGGGGACACCGTTCGTCGTCTTCGGGCTGGGCTTCCACCGCCTGCTCGGGGTCTTCCGCGCCGTCCGGCGCAACAGCCGCTGGGTCACCCGGATCGGCGGCGCCCTGCTGATCATCATCGGCCTGGCGCTGGTCACCGGCGGCTGGCAGAGCTTCGTGATCTGGTTGCAGACGCACGTCGGCGTGGGCGAGGTGAGCATCTGATGACGACCGTGGACGAGCGGCCGGCCGCGCCGGCCGGGGCGCCGCGGCGACGGGTCAACCCGGTGCTGGCCCTGCTGCGCAACTCGTGGCGGCAGCTGACCAGCATGCGTACCGCGCTGATCCTGCTCTTCCTGCTCGCGGTCGCCGCCATCCCCGGCTCGGTGCTGCCGCAGCGTGGGGTCAACCCGGAGAACGTCAACCGGTACTTCATCGACCACCCCGACCTGGCCCCGAAGCTCGACCGGATCGGCGCCTTCGCGGTCTTCGGCTCGATCTGGTTCTCCGCGATCTACCTGCTGCTCTTCACCTCGCTGGTCGGCTGCATCCTGCCCCGGATCCGGGATCACCTGCGGGCGCTGCGGTCCCGGCCGCCGGCCGCGCCGAAGCGGCTCGACCGGCTGCCCCAGCACGCGGTGCTGGCGGCCCCGGCCACCGCGGATGCGCAGGCGATCGCCGCCGTGCTGCGCCGCCGCCGGTGGCGGGTCCAGGTGCGCGGGAACGAGGTCTCCGCCGAGAAGGGATACCTCAAGGAGACCGGCAACCTGCTCTTCCACATCTCGCTGGTCGCCGTGCTGCTCGGGGTCGCGCTCGGTTCCTGGTACGGCTGGCACGGCAACCGGCTGCTCGTCGCGGGCGCCGAGAACGCGTTCTGCAACACCCGGCAGCAGTACAGCGAGGCGTCCCTGGGCCCGCGCGTGGACAGCGCCGACCTGCCGCCGTTCTGCCTCACCCTGGACGACTTCCACGCGAAGTTCCTGCCGTCCGGTCAGCCGGCCAGCTTCCGGGCCACGGTGACGGTGGACGAGCCGGACGGGTCGAAGCGGACCGCCGACTTCTCGGTCAATTCGCCGCTGCGGCTCGGCTCGGCCAACGTCTACCTGCTCGGGCACGGGTACGCCCCGATCCTCAAGTACACCGACAGGTACGGCCGGAGCCAGACCAGCACGGTGCCGTTCCTGACCACCGGCGACGCGAACCTCACCGGCGAGGGCGTGGCCGCCTTCCCGGACGCCAACGTCGACCCGAAGACCGGCAAGCGGGCGCCGGACCAGCAGGTCGCCTTCGACGGGCTCTACCTGCCGACCGCCCCGGACGCCGCGCCGTTCGTCGCGTCGGCCTTCCCCGAGGAGCGGAACCCGGCGGTCGTGCTGGTCGCCTACCGGGGCAATCTCGGGCTGGACGCCGGGATCCCCGGGTCGGTCTACAAGCTCGATCAGCGGCAGGTCGACAACGGCAAGCTCAAGCAGCTCGGCGACAAGAAGCTCGGCGTCGGCGAGAAGTGGACCCTGGACGACGGCAGCACGCTGGAGTTCCTCGGCACCAAGCCGTACGTCACCCTCGCCGTCCGGTACGCGCCGGGGCAGTCGCTGCTGCTCGCCGCCTGCGTGGTGCTGCTCGCCGGGCTGATGGGTTCCCTCTTCGGCCGGCGGCGGCGGGTCTGGTTCCGGGTGACGCCCCCGGACAGTGGATCTCCGACGAACGGTAGTAGCTTGGTGGAGGCCGGTGGCCTGCCGCGCACCGAGCATCCAGGATTCGCCGACGAGTTCGCCCAGCTGGTCGCCGCGGTCCGCGACGACGAGCGGGGCGCCGGGCGGGCGCGAGAAGGAGTCGAGTGATGTCCGCACTCTCCGACCAGCTGATCATGTACGCGACCCTGACCTACCTCGTCGCGATGATCAGCCATGCCGTCGAGTACGCCCTCGGCAACGCCCGGGCGGTGTCGGCGAAGGCGGCCACCCCGGCCCGCGAGCTGGTCGGCGCCGGCGTCGGCGGTGCCGGCGGGACGGTCGAGGAGCCGGTCACCCCGGCCGAGTCCCGGCACAGCCGCTCGGCAGCCCGGGCCGCCCTGGCCGGGCGGATCGCCACCTGGCTCACCACGCTCGCCGTCGCGCTGCACCTGGGCGCGGTGGTCAGCCGGGGCATCGCCGCCGAGCGGATGCCCTGGGGCAACATGTACGAGTTCGTGCTGACCGTCACCTTCATCGGGGCTGCGGCCTGGCTCGCGGTGCTCTGGAAGCAGCCGTCGCTGCGTCGGCTCGGGCTGTTCCTCACCCTGGTCATGGTGCTGCTGCTGGCGTTCGCCCAGTTCAAGTTCTACGTGCAGGTCTCGCCGCTGATGCCGGCGCTCCAGTCGTACTGGTTCGTCGTCCACGTGTCGACGATCATCTTCGCCTCCGGCATCTTCCTGCTCGGCGTGGTGCCGGCGGTGGCGTACCTGATGCGGGCCGGCTGGGAGCAGGGGCGGCGCAGCTTCCCGTACACGCTGGCCCGCCGGCTGCCGGCGGCGGCCGGACTGGAGCGGATGACCTTCGCGCTGCACGCCTTCGCCTTCCCGATCTTCACCTTCGCGGTGATCGCCGGGGCGATCTGGGCCGAGGCGGCCTGGGGTCGGGCGTGGGGCTGGGACCCGAAGGAGACCTGGGCGTTCATCTCCTGGGTGGTCTACGCCGGCTACCTGCACGCCCGGGCGACCCCGAGCATCAAGCGGAACGTGGCCACCTGGATCGCCATCCTCGGCTTCCTGACCATGCTGATGAACCTGTTCGGGGTGAACTTCTTCTTCACCGGCCTGCACTCGTACGCCGGCGTCAGCTGACCGACGCCGACCGCCGGGAGCCCTCGGGGTCCCCGGCGGTCGCGTCGTTTCCGGGAATCAGGAGACGGTCACCGCCGCGGTGTCGTTGGCCGGGTTGTCATCCATGCGCGGGTAGTTGTGGAGGATCCGAACCTCGCCCGACACGCCGAGCGGGCCGTCGACCCGCAGGTCGAAGCCGACCAGGAAGGTCTCGCCGGCCGCGAAGACGCCCCCGGGCTTGGTGCAGTACCAGGTGACCGGGGTGGTCGGGTCCGACTCCTCCTCGCTGCCGCTCGGCCAGCAGTTCGCCGGGCGGTTGGTCACGGTGGTCCCGGTGGGTGCCGTGAAGGTGAACCGGGCCGCGTTGTCGCCGGAGATGGTGGCGTCCGGTACGCCAGGGCCGTCGTTGCGCAGGCCCATCTCGACCCGGACGGTGTCGCCGGCCGACCCGGTCGCGGTCGCGCCGAGCGCGACCACGTCGAAGGCGCCGTGGATCGCGCGCAGGTAGTACTGGCCGGACGGGTACTGGTGATCGGGTCCGAGCACGTCGACCGGCTCCCCCACCTGGCGCAGCCGTAGCGACTGGTCGGCGTCGCGGCGGGTGAAGGTCACGCCCGCGGGCAGCAGACCGGCGGTGTCGGCGGGGGCCACGGTCTGGGTGATCCGCTTGTCGCCGAGCGCGGCCGGACCGACCGTGGTGGCGAAGCCGCCGGGGACCTCGTACCGGGCGCCGGGGGCCAGTTCGCCGCCGATGGTGCAGACCACGATGGTGCTGAGCTGGTCACCGGCGCCGTACCGGCAGTTGCGGTAGGCGGCGGGCTCCAGGCCGACCGGGAAGCGGAGGGTGACGCGCAGGTCGTCCACCGGCCGGTCGCCCGCGCTGATCAGCCCCACCGGCATGGCGAGCCGGTCGCCGGTAGCCGTGCCGGTGACGTACTCGTCGACCACGTCGACCGCGTCCGGGCCGGCGTGCACGGTGACGGCGGCCTGCTGCGCCCATCCGTCGACGCCGTCGGCCAAAACGGTGTAGCTGATGGCCCCGGTCGCGCCGTCGGCGGCGCCGGTCACCGCCCGGAGCACGATCGGCAGGGTGCCGTTCAGGGTGCCGAACTCGTCCGGCGTGGCGGACGGGGGCATCGGACAGGTGACCGCCGCGGCGTCGGTGGCGCACCAGTCCGGGAAGGCGGCGGTGGCCACTCCCGTCAGCCCGGTCAGGTCGAAGGTCACCCGGGGGTTGGTCGCCCCGGTGCTGCTCAGAGCCAGGCCGGCGGTGCGGGCCGGGGCGCCGGTGGCGCCGACGGTGGTGTCGCCGAGCCAGCCGCTCACCCAGCCGGGGTCGGTCTCCGCCGACGCGGGGCTCGCCACCGCGCCGACCATCGTCGCGGTCGCGAGCGCCGCCGCGCCGACCCGGAATGCGCCGGTGTCGCGCACAGATCTCATCGGACTCCCTTGAGGAAGGTGGACCGACCGGGCATCGGGCCCGATCGGCGCGCCGATCCTAAGGGGAGGCGGTACCGGAGCTGGTCCCCGTCCCCGTCCCCGGGCGACGCCGGCTGAGCACGTCGTCGACCCGCAGGGTCACCTGGTACGCCACCTCGGGCAGGTCGGACAGGTCGAGGCGGTCGGCCCGGAGGGCGAACTGGGCGTGCAGCTCGCGGGCCACGGCGTCGCGGATCTCCACCAACAGCGGGGAGAGCCCGTCCGGGTCGCCCGACACGTACGCGTCGTCCATCGGCCCATCCTCCGCCGCGCCCAGCCGGGGCAGGGCCCCGTGGCTCCTGCCCCGGCTCCGGGGACGCCGAATTTCACGCCGGGACGGGGTCAGCCGCCGAACCACCCGGGCACGTCGAGGCGGAAGAAGTTGGCCGAGGCGACCGTCCGCAGGTCGTCCTCCAGCGCGGCGACGCGCTCGGGGCCGAGCGTCGCCGCCCAGCGGTCGCGCAGCTCGTCGAAGACGACCGCCGAGCGGCGCAGCCCGTCCAGGCCGCGTTCGGTCACCCGGACCAGCTTGCGCCGGGCGTCCGCGAGGTCGTCGGCGCGCTCGAGGTAGCCCAGGGCGACCAGCCGGTCCACCGTCTTGCCGGCGGCCTGCTTGCTGACGCCGAGACGTTGCCCCAGCTCGGAGGCGGTGGTGCCGTCGACGCCGACGGCCTGGAGGACGAAGCCGTGCGCCGGCCGCAGCTCCGGGTGCCCCTGCCGGGCCAGTTCGGCGTGCAGGTCGTCGATGAGCGTGCGAAAGCCGGCGAGCAGCAGCAGCGGCAGCGCGAAGCCGGGACGGTCAGGCGTTGCCATACTCGACAACCCCGTTTACTATTTGGTCAACCACGTTGACTACCCTATCCGAGGGGAACTGCCTTGTCCCGACCGGTCTTCACCGCCCACACTCCCGACACCGCGCCCGCCGCCGCCCGCCCGACCCTGGACGCCGTGCAGAAGAATTTCGGCTACCTGCCCGCCGCCGTCGCCCTGATGGCCGAGTCCCCCCAGCTGCTGAAGGGCTTCCTCGGCGCCAACGCCGTCTTCGAGGCCGGCAGCCTGGCCCCGGTGGAGCGGGAGGTCCTGGTCCTCACCGTGGCCACCCGCAACGAATGCCATCTCTGCGTCGCCATGCACACCCCCACCCTGTCCGGCCACGGCGGTACGCCGGAGCTGGTCGGCGCGCTGCGGGCCGGCACCGAACTGCCCGACGCGCGGCTGGAGGCGCTGCGCCGGTTCACCCTCGCGGTCCTCGACCACCGGGGCGCCGTCCCGGACGCCGACCTCGCCGCCTTCCTCGACGCGGGTTGGCAGCCCCGCCAGGCGCTCGACGTGGTGCTCGGCGTCGGCACGTACACCATCTCGACCTTCGCGAACCGGCTCACCGGCGCGCCGCTCGACCCGTCCCTGGCCGCGTACGCCTGGCAGCCGGCCGCCTGAGCCGGCTCAGCCGCGCAGGAACGGCAGCAGCAGGGCGGTCAGCTCGGCCGGGCGCTCCTCGAACAGCCAGTGGCCGCAGTCCTGCACCACCTCGCCGGTCACCGTGTCGGCGTACCGGCGGACCTGCGCGGCCACCTGCTCGCCGAGGCTGGCCCGGGCGCCCACGGCCAGGACCGGCATCGGCAGCCTGGCCGACCGGTACCCGGCGTTGTCCGCCACGTCCTGCGCGAACGCCCGGAACCAGTCGAAGCTGGCCCGCAGGTGGTCCGGGTTGCGCAGGTGCCGGGCGTACTCCTCGATGTCGTCCGGGCCGAGGCTGCCCTTGTTCACCATGATCGAGTCGGTGAAGCGGTCCACCCAGAGCCGCTCCCGGCCGGTGATCAGCTGCTCCGGCAGGCCGTTGCCGACGTTGAAGAAGCCGAAGTTCCACACCGCCGGGCCGGCGGGGGTCAGGGCCGGGATCTCGTAGAGGCTCTCGTCCGGGATCGGCGCCTCGGTGAGCACCAGCCGGGACACCACGTCGGGATGGGCGGCGGCGTAGGCGTACGCGACCATCGTCCCCAGGTCGTGGCCGACCAGCCGGATGTCGTCGCTCAGGCCGAGTCCGGTGAGCAGCCCGTGCAGGTCCGCGGCGAGCGTCTTCTTGTCGTACCCGCCGGCCGGGGCGTCGCTGTCGCCGAAGCCGCGCTGGTCCGGCGCGACCACCTCGAACGAGCGCCCCAGCTCGGGCAGCACGTGCCGCCACATGTGCCAGCACTGCGGATAGCCGTGCAGCAGCACCAGCGGGGGCCCGCTGCCGCCCCGTACGTAGTTGAGGGTGACCTCGCCGACCCGCGCCCGCTGCTCGGTGAACCCGGCCGGAACCCGTCCCTCGCCCATCGTCGCCCCCTCACCGCAGGATCGCTCGACTACCCGGCGGCGGCCCCGGCATGCCCGGGCCGCCGCCGGCATCGGCCGCGTCACACCACCCGGCGTCGGCGAGCGGGAGGCCGGTACGGGAGACTGGCTCCCATGGCGGCTCGTGGCTTCCCGTACACCGATCTCAAGGACTTCCTCGCGGCCCTGGAGCGCGCGGGCGAGCTGCGGCGGGTCAGCGTCCCGGTCGACCCCACCCTGGAGATCAGCGAGGTGGTCACCCGGACCGTCCGCGCCGGCGGCCCGGCGCTGCTCTTCGAGCGGCCGACCCGCGGCGAGATGCCGGTGGCGATCAACCTCTTCGGCACCGAGAAGCGGATGGCGATGGCGCTCGGCGTCGACTCCCTCGATGAGATCGGCGCGCGGATCGGCGCGCTGATCAAGCCGGAGCTGCCGGTCGGCTGGTCCGGCATCCGCGAGGGCCTCGGCAAGGTCATGCAGCTCAAGTCCGTGCCGCCGCGCAAGGTGAAGACCGCGCCCTGCCAGGAGGTGGTCTACTCCGGGGACGACGTCGACCTGAACCGGCTGCCCGGGCTCCAGGTCTGGCCCGGTGACGGGGGCGTCTTCCACAACTACGGGCTGACCCACACCAAGCACCCCGAGACCGGCAAGCGCAACCTCGGCCTCTACCGCCTCCAGCAGCACAGCCGGAACACCCTCGGGATGCACTGGCAGATCCACAAGGACTCCACCGCCCACCACGCGGTCGCCGAGCGGCTCGGCGAGCGCCTGCCGGTCGCGGTCGCGATCGGCTGCGACCCGGTGGTCTCGTACGCGGCCAGCGCGCCGCTGCCCAGCGACATCGACGAGTACCTGTTCGCCGGCTTCCTGCGCGGCGAGCGGGTCGAGATGGTCGACTGCCTCACCGTCCCGCTGCAGGTGCCGGCGCACGCGCAGATCGTGCTGGAGGGCTACCTGGAGCCCGGCGAGCGGCTGCCCGAGGGCCCGTTCGGCGACCACACCGGCTTCTACACCCCGGTCGAGCCGTTCCCGGTGCTGCACATCGAGACGATGACCATGCAGCGGAACCCGGTCTACCACTCGATCGTCACCTCCAAGCCGCCGCAGGAGGACCACGGCCTGGGCAAGGCCACCGAACGGATCTTCCAGCCGCTGCTCAAGCTGCTGATCCCGGACATCGTCGACTACGACCTGCCGGCCGCCGGGGTGTTCCACAACTGCGCGATCGTGTCGATCCGCAAGCGCTACCCGAAGCACGCGCAGAAGGTGATGAACGCGATCTGGGGCGCCCACCTGATGTCGCTGACCAAGCTGATCGTGATCGTCGACGCCGACTGCGACGTGCACGACTACAACGAGGTCGCCTTCCGCGCCTTCGGCAACGTCGACTACGCCCGCGACCTGCTCCTCACCGAGGGCCCGGTGGACCACCTCGACCACGCGTCGTACCAGCAGTTCTGGGGTGGCAAGGTGGGCGTCGACGCGACCCGCAAGCTGCCCACCGAGGGTTACACCCGCGGTTGGCCGGAGGAGATGACCATGTCGCCGGAGGTCACCTCCCTGGTCGACAAGCGCTGGAAGGAGTACGGGATCTGATGGCGGTCCTCGACGCGCCGGCCGAGAAGCCGGGCCGGGTGAAGTCCTTCCTCAAGCTCGTCACGATCGAGCACTCGGTCTTCGCGCTGCCCTTCGCGTACCTGTCCGCGCTCACCGCGATGCGGGTCGACGGCGGGCACGTCCGCTGGCTCGACCTGCTGCTGATCACCGTGGCGATGGTCGGGGCGCGCACGTTCGCCATGGCCGCCAACCGGATCCTCGACCGGCGGATCGACGCGCGGAACCCGCGTACCGCGAACCGGGAGCTGGTCACCGGGGCGGTGAGCGTGCGGACGGCCTGGACCGGCGCGGCGGTCGCGCTGGTGGTCTTCCTCGCCGCCGCCGCCCTGCTCAACCCGCTCTGCCTGGTGCTCGCCCCGCTCGCCGTGGTGCCGCTGGTCGTCTACCCGTACGGCAAGCGGTTCACCAACTGGCCGCACGCCATCCTCGCGATCGCCCAGGCGGTCGGCCCGGTGGGGGCCTGGCTCGCGGTGACCGGCACCCTCGCCGGCTCCGGGCCGGCCTGGCTGCTGGGCGCGGCCGTCGGCCTCTGGATCGGCGGCTTCGACCTGATCTACGCCTGCCAGGACGACGAGGTGGACCGGAAGATCGGCGTGCACAGCGTGCCCGCCCGGTACGGCCGGCGCTTCGCGCTGCACGCCTCCACCGTCGCGCACGTGGTCACCTTCGGGCTCTTCATCTGGTTCGGCGCGCTGGTCGGCTTCGGCTGGCTCTGGTGGATCGGCCTGGCGTTCACCGCGGTCGCGTTCGGCTACCAGCACCTGGTGGTCACCCCGACCGACCTGAGCAAGGTCAACCGGGCGTTCTTCACCGCCAACGGCTTCGTCGGCATCGCGCTCTTCGTCTTCGCGCTGCTCGACCTGGTGGTCCGGCTCGACCTGCGCCCCTGACCGGCGGGCTCAGGACCCGGGGGCGACCGGGTAGCGGGCGCTTTCCAGCGTCCAGTCCACCGTGCCGCGAACGGCGTGGGCCACCCCGTCGAGATGGGCGGTGACCGCCTCGTCCAGCGTCGGACCGAACGACGGCACCGCCGCGCGCAGCGCCACGAACCGGGCCATCCCCGCCCGCCAGCGCTCGGCCACCAGCTCCACCGCCGTCTCCACCGGTACCCGTTGCTCCGTCGCCACCGCCAGCACCAGGTTGTGGCCGCCGGCGCTGGCCCGGTCCTGCTCCAGCGACGCCAGGTCGTTGAACCAGGAGAGCAGGTCGTTGCCGAGGTGGGCGATCCGGCGCAGCGCGGGATGGTGGTAGACCGCGTCGGGTAGCGGCCGGCCGGCCGCGAACTCGATCAGCGGGTACGACACGTAGGCCGCCGAGGTCGCCCGGCGCAGCGCCACGTACTCCGCCACCCCGGGCGCCCGGCCGGTGGCCTTGGCCACCGCCTCCCGCCAGGCTCCGTCGAGGTGATCGGCGACGGCGTCGGTGAAGCGCGCCCGCCAGCGGGCCGGCATCCGCCGCCGCGGCTCCCGCCAGGCCTGTACGAGCAGCCGCCGCAGCGGCCCGGAGAAGCTGGGATGGCGCGCCCGCGGCCCCTCCCGCAGCAGGCCGAGCACCCCGTCCCGCAGCGCCCGGATCTGCGGTGGCGTCAGCCGGTCCGGCCGATCGCACGCGTCGTCGACCAGGAAGAACCAGGTGAACAGGGCGGTCAGCACCCGCAGGTCCGGCTCGGTGGCGTCCGGGAAGAGCCGGCCGGCGTACCGGGCGAAGCCGGCCCGGTCCAGCCGGTCCAGCGCCGCGGCGTCCAGCGGCAGGCCGAGGCGGGTCAGCTGGCCGAGCAGCCACACCTGCGTCGGGTCGGCGTACGGGGAGAGCCGGGGCGCGATCGGGCAGGCGGACCGCAGCGCCTGGAGCACCGCCTCCGTCATCCCGAACCCTCCCTCTGCCCGTGGATCGCCGACGGAAGCATGGCAGCTACCCGCGACGAGTGTGGTCCGGCGGGACAACGATGCGTGTCCCGGGACAAGCGGGACGCTCCGGACCCGTACCCGCCGGGGGTGCCCGCCCGGCTTCGGGACCGACCAGGCAGGCTTGTCGCATGCGTGAACCATGGGTGGTGGGCGTCTCCGGCGCCTCCGGCACGCCGTACGCGGCGGCGGTCGTCCGCGGCCTGCTGGACGCCGGCGAGGCGGTCGACCTGATCGTCTCGCGGGCCGCCCGGCTGACCATCCTCGACGAGACCGGCCGGCCGTTCCGGGACGGACACTGGGCCGAAGACCTGGCCGCCTGGCTGGGGCGCGACCTGGCCGGCGCGGACCTACGGCACTGGCCGGCGGGGGACCTCGCGGCGGGGCCGAGCAGCGGCTCCTACCGGGTCCGCGGCATGGCGGTGGTGCCGGCGAGCACCGCGGCCTGCGCGGGGATCGCCATCGGGCTCTCCAAGGACCTGCTGCAGCGGGCCGCCGAGGTCAACCTGAAGGAGCGGCGGCCGGTGGTGGTGGTGCCCCGGGAGACCCCGGTTACCCGCAGCCACCTGGAGCATCTCATCGCGCTGCACGACGCCGGCGCGGTGGTGCTGCCGGCCAGCCCCGGGTTCTACGGTGCCGGCGCGTCGGCGACCGCGCAGCAACTGGTCGACTTTGTGGCCGGCAAGGTGCTGGACGCGCTCGGCGTGCCCCACACGCTGTTCCGTCGCTGGTCCGGCGAACTGGCCGCGGCCCAACGGGACGCGGACCGGTCCTGACGGCCGGTCCGCGTGCCGATCCGTAGTCAGTACATGCCGGCGTTGGCCGGTCCGGGGCCGGTCGAAGCGGTCGGGCCCACGTTGCGTGGCTTGCCCATGTCCTCCGCCTCGTCCAGCATGCCCTCCCCCTCAAGCAGGGCCCGCACCTCGGATTCCCGAAACCGGCGATGCCCGCCTGGAGTCCGGATGCTGCCGATCCGGCCGGCCGCCGCCCAACGCGTCACAGTCTTCGGGTCAACCCGAAACAGCGCGGCGACCTCACCCGGTGTCAGCAGGCGATCTCCAGTGTCCACAGCCCCCTCCTCGCGTCGACGAAGCCCCCGGCTGAACACACTGCCCCCGGCCGGTGCGAGCCCAGAGCCGTCATGAGGGACGTATGGCAATTACAGCACCAGCGACCTGGCCTGTCCGCCAAAACGCGAAAAACGCACGGCTTGAGAAGTTAGTAAATGCTACCGGCAGAGAACTCCCATGACCATCTGTTTGTGAATGGGTACATGTTGTCACGTTCAACTGCTGCCGAGCGTCGGACGTTACGCCCCAACGGCTAGGGTCACAATCCGTGGACGCGATCGACCTGAGCCTTGTGGAACTGCTGCGCGGCAACGCCCGCCTGTCGTACGCCGAGCTGGCCCGCCAGGTGGGCCTCTCCGCCCCGGCCGTGCACGAACGGGTCGGCAAGCTGGAGAGCAGCGGGGTCATCCGGGCGTACCGGGCCGAGGTGGAGCCGGAGGCGATCGGGCTCGGCGTGACGGCGCTGATCGGCATCGTCGAGGACTCCGGCGGCGACACCGACGACGTGCTGGAGGCGTTCCGGGTGATGCCGGAGATCGAATCCTGCTACTTCATGGCTGGCGTGGAGTCCTTCCTGCTCAAGGCCCGGGTGGGCACCATCGCCGAGCTGGAGCAGCTGATCGTCCGGCTGAACCGCACCCCGGGCGTGGCCTCCACCCGTACCGGGATCGCGCTGTCGACCAAGTGGGAGAACCGCCCCCAACCCCTTGAGTTGCCGCCCGCCTGACCACTGCCCGCGCCGGTCGCTGATTCGTTCACGACATCAGCTCCACAGCGTCCCAGCAGCAGGGGTGGGCCGGCCAAAGTCCGCCGCGTCGGCGGTGCCGGCGCAGCGGCCCTGGCGCGGATGGGTTCCCGGCGATACCGTGCGCCGATGACGACGCCAGCGCCGCGAGCGGCCAAGGTGCGCGGAGCGGCGGTGGACGCCGGAGCCGCCGTGGTGACCGGGGCGGCCGGCGGGCTCGGCCGGGCCATCGCCGCCGCGCTGCACGCCGACGGCTGGCCCGTGCTCCTGACCGACCTGGACGCCGGCGCGGTCGCCGCCGCCGCGGCGCCGCTCGGCGGCTGGTCCCGGGCGCTGGACGTGCGCGACGAGGCGGCCTGCGCCGCGGTCGCCGCCGAGGCGGCGCAGTCCGGGCCCGGCGGGCTGGGGCTCTGGGTGAACAACGCGGGGATCCTGGTCACCGGGCCGTCCTGGGAGCACGATGCGGCGACCCGGCGGCGGGTGGTCGAGGTGAACGCGCTCGGCGCGATGACCGGGACCCTCGCCGCGCTGGAGATCATGCGGGCCCAGGGCCGCGGGCACGTGCTCAACGTCGTCTCGCTCGCCGGCCTGATCGCCGCCCCGGGCGAGACGGTCTACGCGGCCAGCAAGCACGCGCTGCTCGCGTTCAGCCTGGGTACCCTGTCCGACCTGCGGATGGCCGGGCTCCGGGGCGTACACGTGTCGTGCCTGTGCCCGGACGGGATCTGGACGCCGATGCTGCACGACCGGCTCGACGACCCCGGCGCGCTGGCCTCCTTCACCGGGACGCTGCTGACGCCGGAGCGGGTGGCCGCGCGGGCCGCGCGGCTGGCCCGCCGGCCCCGGCCGGTGGTCAGCCTGCCGCGCTGGCGCGGCGCGCAGGTCCGGCTCCTCGACGCGCTGCCCCGGCTCGCCCTCGCGCTCACCCCGGTGGTCCGAGCCGCCGGCCGGGCCGGGCAGCGCCGGCAGCGCCGCCGGGTCGGGCCGGACCCGAGCTGACCTCGCTTGTAACGTTGCCCGCGTGACACATCTGGACCGATGCGACGAGGCCAGCCGGACGTGGGTGACCGAGGCGATCGCCACGGTCGAGGCCGACGCCAACCGGTCCGCCGACACCCACCTGCTGCCCTTCCCGCTGCCCCGCGAATGGGGCATCGACCTCTACCTCAAGGACGAGTCGGTGCACCCCACCGGGTCGCTGAAGCACCGGCTCGCCCGATCGCTCTTCCTCTACGGGCTCTGCAACGGCTGGATCGGGCCGGGCACCACCATCGTCGAGGCATCCTCCGGCTCCACGGCCGTCTCCGAGGCCTACTTCGCCCGGATGCTGGGGCTGCCGTTCATCGCGGTGATGCCCGCCTCCACGTCGCCCGAGAAGATCGCCCAGATCGAGTTCCAGGGGGGTCGCTGCCACCTGGTCCAGGATCCGGCGAAGGTGGTGATCGAGGCGCGCTGGCTGGCCGAGGACTCGTGCGGGCACTTCATGGACCAGTTCACCTACGCCGAGCGGGCCACCGACTGGCGGGGCAACAACAACATCGCCGAGTCCATCTACGCGCAGCTCGCGCTGGAGCGGCACCCCGTGCCCGCCTGGGTGGTGGTGGGCGCCGGCACCGGCGGCACCAGCGCCACCATCGGCCGGTACGCTCGCTACCGACGGCTGCCGACCAAGCTCTGCGTGGTCGACCCCGAGAACTCCGCGTTCTACCCGGCCTGGCAGGCCGCCGACTGGTCGGTGCGGACCGACCGCGGCTCCCGCATCGAGGGCATCGGCCGGCCGTCGGTCGAGGCGTCCTTCCTGCCCTCGGTGGTGGACCGGATGGTCCAGGTGCCGGACGCCGCGTCGCTGGCCGCGATGCGGGCCGGTTCGACCGTGCTCGGCCGTCGGGTCGGCGGGTCGACCGGCACCAACTTGTGGGGCGCGTTCGGGCTGATCGCCGAGATGCTGGCGGTCGGGCGGACCGGGTCCGTGGTCACCCTCATCTGCGACGCCGGCGACCGCTACGCCGACACGTACTACGCCGACGACTGGGTGGCCCGTCAGGGGTTCGACCTCGCCCCGCACCTGGCCACCATCGACCGCTTCCTGGCCACCGGCGCCTGGCCGGCCTGACCGCCCGGTTCAGCGCGGGTCGATCCGCTCGGCCAGGCCGGGATAGCGGACCACGAAGCCGTCCGGGTCGACGTCCAGGTCGGCGGTGAAGGTGTCGCTGGCGAAGCGCACCCGGCCCGGCCCGAGCGAGGTGTAGGTCTGTTCGGCGGGGACCACCACCAGGCCCGGCACCAGCACCCAGGCGACGGTCACCCGACGCGCCTGGTCCGCCGGCCCTCGGCTCAGCCCGAGGCGGCGTACCGGCAGGGTGTTGAAGAGCGGGGAGCCGCTCAGGTCGATGTCGAGCGCGTCGGCCAGCCGGCCCGGGTCGTCCGTACCCGGCAACCCCGCCGGGGCGTGCCCGGCCGCGCGCAGCGCCGCGTCCAGGTCACCCTCCTCGCCGGTACGTACCCGCCAGCCGTCCCCGGTCCGCTCCAGCCGTACGGTCCGCGACCAGCCCGCCCCCTCGACCGCCGCCTCCAGCCGGGTGGCCGCCCAGTCCGGCCCCACCGTGAGCTGGTAGCGGCAGGTGTACGGGATCGGGTCCACCGCGAGCGCCACACCCCGCGCGGCGAGGCCCTGGCCGCCGTCGAGGAGGACATGCTCGGCCCCCGCGGTGTCCGTCCTGGTCCAGAAGAGCGACTTCGGCATGGTCGGCATGAACCGGACGTTACGCGACGGCGTGAACAGCGGCACGGGATGCGGAAACGCCGCCGCGGAGCGTGCGCTCCACGGCGGCGTGCCGGATCGGATCAGTGGGTACGTGCCGGCGGCCGCCCGCCGGAGCCGCGCCGGTCGTCGCGCGGCCGGTCGTCCCCGCCCCGCCCCTCCGGGCGGAAGCCGCCCCGGCGGTCCGCCGGACGGAAGTCGCCGCCCCGGTCCCCGAAGCGCCGCTCGCCCTGCGCGCGGTCCTCGAAGCGCCGGTCACCGGCCGGACGGTCGCCGAAGCGCCGTTCGCCCTGGGGCCGGTCGTCGTAGCGCCGTTCGCCCTGGGGACGGTCGCCCTGCGGACGGTCGTCGTAGCGTCGCTCGCCGGTCGGCCGGTCGCCGAAGCGCCGTTCGCCCTGGGGCCGGTCGTCGTAGCGTCGCTCGCCCTGGGGACGGTCGCCCTGCGGCCGGTCGTCGTAGCGCCGCTCGCCGGTCGGCCGGTCGCCGAAGCGTCGCTCGCCGGACGGGCGGCCGAACCGCTGGTCGCCCCGGTCGCCGAACCGGCGCTCGCCCCGGTCGAACGAGCCGCGCCCGTCCCGGTCGCCGAAGCGGCGCGGGCCGGACGGGCGGTCGCCGTACCGGCGCTGCTCCTGCGGCTCCGCACGGACCGGGACCCCGCTGGGCTCGCGTGCGCCGATCAGCTCCGCGAGCGCCGGGTCGCCGGCGCGGACCCGGGTCTCCGCCGGGTGGACCCCGGCCTTCTCCAGCATGGCCAGGGTGGTGCGGCGCTGCTTCGGCAGCACCAGGGTGGCCACCGCGCCGGACTCGCCGGCCCGGGCGGTACGCCCCGCCCGGTGCAGGTAGTCCTTGGGGTCCTTCGGCGGGTCGACGTGCAGTACCAGCGTGACCCCGTCGACGTGGATGCCGCGGGCCGCCACATCGGTGGCGACCAGCACGTTCATCCGGCCCTCCCGGAACTCCGCCAGGGTCTTCGTCCGCATCCGCTGGGTCTTGCCGCCGTGCAGCCCGCCGGCGCGTACGCCCACCGCGGCGAGCTGCTCGACCAGCCGGTCCACGCCGAGCTGGGTACGCGCGAAGAGCATCGTCCGGCCGGCCCGGGCCGCGATCGAGGCGGCCACCGCGAACTTGTCGTGCGGCGGGACCAGCAGCAGGTGGTGCTCCATGGTGGAGACCGACGCGGTCGACGGGGCGGTCGAGTGGGTGACCGGGTCGGTCATGAACCGCTTGACCAGCGAGTCGACGTCACCGTCCAGGGTGGCCGAGAAGAGCAGCCGCTGGGCGTCCGCCGGCGTCTTCGACAGCAGCTCGGTGACCTCCGGCAGGAAGCCCATGTCGGCCATCTGGTCCGCCTCGTCGAGCACGGTGATCTCGACGTCGTCCAGGTTGCAGACGCCGCGCGCGACCAGGTCACCGAGTCGCCCCGGAGTGGCCACGATGATCTCCACGCCCCGGCGGAGCGCGTCGATCTGCCGGTCGTACGGGACGCCGCCGACGGCGGTCTTCAGGAAGATGCCGACGGCCTTGCCGAGGGGCATCAGCGCGTCGTTGACCTGCATGGCCAGTTCCCGGGTGGGCACCAGGACCAGGGCGCGGGGGTACAGCGGCCGGGCCCGGTTCCGCTCGGCGAGCCGGGCGATCATCGGCAGGCCGAAGGCGAGGGTCTTGCCGGAGCCGGTCTGGCCCCGGCCGAGCACGTCGTGACCGGCGAGGGCGTCCGGCACGGTGGCCTGCTGGATCTCGAACGGGGTGGTGATGCCCTGCCGGGCGAGCGCGGCGACGAGCTGCCGGGGCAGGCCGAGCGCGGCGAAGTCGGGGGTTTCGGCGCCGGAGATCTCCTGCGCCGGAGCGTCGGGGACTGCGGGGAACGTGCCGGGGTCAGCGAAGGTGGTCAACAAATGCCTTTCAAGCGGGGCGCATCTTCGCGATGGCCCGCTGCGGCTGAGTGCCGCCGAATCGCCCGCAAGATCGCCCATGGGCGCGCGCCAGGCGCGCCGGGTCAGTGATCTGGACAAGTGTACGGCGGCGGGCCGAACCCGCCACGCGCCGCGAGGGCGTAGTGGGCGGGCTCACCCCGCTCCCGCCCGACCGTCACCGGCCGGTCAGCCCGCTCAACGCGTCGTTGGCCAAAAACACCACGAGCAGGCTGATCGCGATCAGCAGCCCCAGCGCCGCGGCCAGCACGATCACCACCCTGGTGTTGCGGGACCGGGTCGTCGGGGCGTCCTCGGCCCAGCCCTGAGCCAGGATGTGCCCGGTCAGCGAGCCGGAGTTCTCCAGCGGGTTGCCCGTCGGCAGCGACACGGTGGCGAAACCAGGCCCGTCGGTGCCGCCGTACGCCGTGCCGGCCAGGTCCGCGCCGCCCGGGTACGGCGCGGGGACCGGTCGCCCGACGACGGGGGCCGCGCTGACCGGCCGGTCCGCGGCCGGCGCCGCGCTGGTCGGGTACGAGACCCCGGCACCGGGCGCGGCGGCGCGGTGCTCGGTGGGATTTGTCGACGGCGGCCAGGCGGGCAGTGCCGGCGCCGGCACCACCGGCGGTGCGGATACCGGCCCGCCCGCCGGGGTGGCCATGGCGGGCGGGGGCGGGAACGGCGGGGCGGGCATCGGGCCCGGCGGCGGCGGTGGTGCGGGCACCGGGGGGCCGGGTGGCGGCGTCGGGGGCCCGGGCAGCGGGGGAACCGGTCCCGGCGGGGTCGGCCGGGGTGCGGGCGGGGGAGTGGGCACCGGCGGGAACGGGCGCTGCGGTTCCGGCACGGGCGGCGCCGGGGAGGGAGGCATCGGCCCCGGTACGGGCGTGGGGGCGGGCTCGGGTTCCGGGGTGGGTGGCACCGGGGGCTTGGCCGGCTCCGGCGGCTGGGCGGGCTCGGGCGGCTCGGGATTCACCGGCCCCGCCCGGTAGATCTTGGTGCCGCCCGCCTTCGCCGCCACCGCGGCCCCGGCGGCGCCCCCCTCGCCCGGGGAGACCCGGCGCAGCCCGGGCACGGAGGCGCTGGCCCGGGCGGGTGCCGCTTCGGCCGGGTCGCGCGGCCCGGGCACCAGCGGCCCCGGCGTCCCGCCGTCCGGCGCGACGGTGGAGCCGGCCTGAGTGGAGCCGGAGGTGGCGGGCGCCGGATCGACCGGCGGTTCGGCCGCGGCGGTCGCCCGCTCCGGGGCCTGGCCGGGCCGCTCGGCGGCGGCGAAGCCGGACCAGGTCGAGGGCGGCGACGCCGAGGCGCCGGGCTGTCGGCGGTCCAGCGGCGGGACCGCCTCTGCCGGGCCGCCCGCCCGGTACGTGGTCGCGGTGGCCGGTGCGCCGGGACGTTCGCCGGCCGGCGGCGGCGCGGCCGCGCCGGCGACGCTGACCCGGGCGCGCGCCACGGCGGGAGCGCTGCCCGCCGGGGCAGGGTCGGCGGCCCGGTCGGTCACGGCGCGGTCGGGTGCGGGATCGGCCGGCCGGTCGGTGGAGCCGGGCACGGTTCCCGGATGGACCGTCCCCGCGCGAACCTCATGCTCGTCCATGCTCGCCCTCCGCGCCCACGCTCGCACTCGGACCGCCGTGAGCGGGCCGGAAGTGCCTGGATCTCACCGTGCCACATTCCGGCCCGGCAGCACAGCCGGAGTGGACGGTTGGCGGTCAGCCGCTGGTGCTCGGGCTGCTCGAGCTGACCTCCAACGAGCTGTCCGTCGGGGCGGCGCTGCTGGTCGTGGAGGCCGGCTCGGTGGGCGTCGCCGAGCTGGGCGAGTCGGACGGGCTGGGCGTCTCCGTCGGCGACGGCGACGGAGACGGCGAGGTGCTCGGCGACGGCGAGGTCGACGGGCTGGTGGTGGGGGTCGGCTTCGTGGTCGTGGTGGTGGGCTTCGGCGTCGCCGTACGGGTCGGCTTCGGGGTGGCCGTCCGGCTGGGCGTCGCGCTCGGCTTCGGCGTCGTGCCGGGCGTCGGCGGGGCGGTCGTCGCGGTGGGCAGCGGGACGGCGGGACCGCGCACCGCGCCGACGACGCGGGTCGCGGCGTAGAGCCGGGTCCACCGGACGACGGAGATCTTCACGACGTCACCCGTCCGGGGCGCCTCGACCATCTTGCCGCCGCCGATGTACATCGCGACGTGGTGGATGCTCTGCCAACTGCTGCCCGAGGCGAAGAAGAGCAGGTCACCGGGGAGCAGACCGTTCGGATCCACGGTGCGGGAGCGGGTGGCGTAGTACTGGTCCCGGGAGACCCGGGGCAGGTCGTGGTAGCCGGCCGCCTCGTACGAGGCGAGCATCAGGCCGGAGCAGTCGAACCGGTCCGGCCCCTCCGCCGCCCACAGGTACGGGTCGCCGAGCTGGGCCAGCGCGTACCGCACGGCGGCCAGCGCCCGCGGGTCGGCGACCAGCCCGCTGACGTTCTGGCTGCTGACGTACGAGATGCCGATCCGCTGCTCGGCGGCGTCCTCGCGCTTCTCGATCTCGATCAGCCGCGCGGCGTTGTCCCGGCGCAGCTTGAGCAGCACGGCTTCCTGCCGGTGCAGGGCCGCCTCGGCGGCCACGTACGCGGCGTTGCGGTCCTGCACCCGCGCCTCGGCGGCGGCGTGCGCCTCCCGGGCGATCTGCTCGGCCGCGGTGGCCCGGGCGACCTCGCCGTCGACCGCGGTGGTGGCGCCCTCGGCCTTGTCGCCGCGGATGATCCGCTGGAGCATGCTGAGGTCGTGCAGGTCGGCGCCGAACTCGCCGGGCGGCAGCGCGGCGGCGGCCTTGACCGCGTCGGCGGCGGCGGTCTTGGCGCTCTCCTGGGCGCGCAGCAGCGCCTCGTGGGCCCGCTGGAGCTCGGCGGCGGCGGGGGCGAGCTGGGCCCGCGCCTCGTCCCGCTCGCCCTTGACCTTCAGCAGCTCGTCGCCGAGCTGGCCGACCAGCGCGTCCACCGCGTTGATCTGGGCGATGAGCGGGCCGTCGGCGGGGTTGCCGGTCGCCGTGCCGGGGGTCGTGCCGAGCGCGCCGGGCGTGCCGGCACCGGGCAGGCCCGGTACCGAACCCGGCAGCCGCAGACCGCCCGCGACGACCGGGCGGGCCCCGGTGTCGGGAATCGTGTCGGGCAGCGGTGGCTGGGCCCAGGCCGGGGTGGCGAGCGCGGCGGCGGCCACCGCGCCGAGCAGCGCGGACCAGAGCGCCGGCCGCAGCACCGGCGACACCGCCGGACTCCTGCGTGCCTGTCGTCGGCCCTGTGCGCTGTCGACCATTCCGCTCCCCGTCCGGTCTGGTGCGTTCCGCACCCGGTTGGGCGCGGTGATCCGGGACGGTACCGGTGTGTGTGTTCCGCCCCACCCTGTCTTACCTCACGGAGGCAGGGATGTCGATGCGCGGAGGGTGACGACCGGCTGATGGTCCGGTGAAGTACGCCGCCGGGGTTGACCGGCTCGCCGGTTCGTCTGGGGGGAGACGTACGCTCGACCGGGACCGCAGGTGGAAGGGACGTGGCTTTCGATGGACGCCGGACTCAAGCGCGAGCTCGAAGCGAAGGTGTACGCGGGCGAGCGGCTGACCCGCGAGGACGGGATCGCCCTCTACGACAGCGACGACCTGGCCTGGCTGGGCCGGCTGGCGCACCACAGGCGCACCGAGCTGAACGGTGACCGGGTGATGTTCAACGTCAACCGGCACCTCAACCTCACCAACGTCTGCTCCGCCTCGTGCGCGTACTGCTCGTTCCAGCGCAAGCCGGGTGAGAAGGACGCGTACACGATGCGCATCGACGAGGCGGTCCGCAAGGCCAAGGAGATGGAGGACGAGCAGCTCACCGAGCTGCACATCGTCAACGGCCTGCACCCGACGCTGCCCTGGCGCTACTACCCGAAGGTGCTGCGCGAGCTGAAGGCGGCGCTGCCGAACGTCAAGCTCAAGTGCTTCACCGCGACCGAGGTGCAGTGGTTCGAGAAGATCAGCGGCCTGAGCGCCGACGAGATCCTCGACGAGCTGATGGACGCCGGCCTGGAGTCGCTGACCGGCGGCGGCGCGGAGATCTTCGACTGGGAGGTCCGCCAGCACATCGTCGACCACGCCTGCCACTGGGAGGACTGGTCGCGGATCCACCGGCTGGCCCACTCGAAGGGCATGAAGACCCCGTCGACGATGCTCTACGGCCACATCGAGGAGCCCCGGAACCGGGTCGACCACGTGCTGCGGCTGCGCGAGCTGCAGGACGAGACGGGCGGCTTCGCGGTCTTCATCCCGCTGCGCTACCAGCACGACTTCGTCGACTCCGCGGACGGCAAGATCCGTAACCGGATCCAGGCGCAGACCACCATGGCGTCGCCGGCCGAGTCGCTGAAGACGTTCGCGGTCTCCCGGCTGCTCTTCGACAACATCCCGCACCTCAAGAACTTCTGGGTGATGCACGGCCTGTCGGTCGCGCAGCTCTCGCTCAACTTCGGCGTGGACGACCTGGACGGCTCGGTCGTGGAATACAAGATCACGCACGACGCCGACTCGTACGGCACCCCGAACACGATGCACCGGGACGACCTGCTGCACCTGATCTGGGACGCCGGGTTCCAGCCGGTCGAGCGGGACACCCGCTACAACGTGGTCCGGGAGTACGACAAGGCGCCGTCGCTGGCCGAGCGCCGCGCCGAGCCGCAGCAGGTCTGGGCCTGATCGCGCACCGATGACCGAGCAGCAGCAGCGCGCCACCTTCCCCCGGCGGGACGCCGAGGGGCGGATCCTCACCCTGGGCGACCTGCTCGGGGTGAGCCTCGCCGGCCTGGTGATCGGGGTGCTGGCGCTGGTGCTGTTCGAGTGGGCGTTCGCCGCGCTGGGCGATGGCGGCTTCGGCGGCACCAACGGCTGGCTGGCGGTGATCCTGCCGGCCTGGCTCTTCTGGGACGACTTCCGGGCCTGGGAGTTCGGCGCGGCCCGGGTGATCGCCGCCCTGGCCGGCGCGGTGGTCGGGGTGTTCGCCGGGCTGCTGGCGGCCGGGCTGGCCGGGGGGCTGCCGCCGCTGGTCTCCGGCGCCCTGGCCGCGGCGGTGTTCACCGTGGCGTACGCGGTCATCTGGTTTCATGGCGTCCACTGGCTGGCCCGGCGGACGGGCTGAACCCGCACCGACCGGGAGACCGGAAGGCGGAGAACGGAGTGCGAACGTGAGCGCGGCGGTCAAGTACACGCTGGGCCGGATCGGGCTGTTCGTCGGCGTGCTGGCGGCCCTCTGGTTCGTCGACATGAACATGTTCCTGCGGCTGATGCTGGCGCTGGTGTTCTCCGCCGCGCTGTCGTTCTTCCTGCTCCGCGGCTGGCGGGACGAGATGGCCGGCGAGATGGCCGAGGCGGCGGAGCGCCGCCGCGCGGAAAAGGAGCACCTCCGCTCCGCGCTGGCCGGCGAGGACCAGCCCGACCAGGCCGACCCGCACCGCGAGGGCTAGGCCGCGAACGGGGCAGCGGAATCGGGAAGTCCCCGCTAGGGTCTGCCGCCATGGAAAAGATCAACGGGTGGCGGACGAAGGTCTTCGTCTGGATCGGTCTGCCGGTCATCGCCGCCATCGGACTCATGCTGGGTGCCACCGACCTCGCCCCGACCTGGGAGGCGAAGAACGGTGGCGGCACGCCGGGCACGTTCACCGCGGTGGACGAGGAGTGCTCCCGGCGCAACTGCGAGTGGCACGGTGACTTCGTGGCCACCGAGGGCGGCGCCCGGCGCGCCGACGTCATCCTCTACGACGCGCCCGACGGGCTGACCCGGGGCGGCACGGCCGAGGCGCGCGACACGGGCGCCCGCAAGGGCGTCTTCTCCACCACTGGCGGGTCGACCTGGCTGCTGCTCACCGGCCTCACCGTGGCCGGTCTGGCCGCCGCGGTGGCCTGGGTGGTCATCATCGTCCGCACGGTCCGTCGGCGGCGGACCGCCGACGAGACGTCCGCCCCGCCCACCACGTTCGCCCCGTCGCGCTGAGCCGGGGCCACGAATCCTGACGGACCCGCCCTGACCGGCGAGCACCTACCGAACAAGCCCCACCGACGAGCCCGGCACGGAACTCCGTGCCGGGCTCGTCGCGTCCGTGCCGGCTGTCACCAGTTGGTGGAGCCCGCGACGACGGGCCAGGCCACGTCGGTCGGCTTGATCAGGTAGGCGATGCCGCCGGAGCCGCTGCCGGTGCCGCCGCTGGCGGTGGTCCGCTTGGTACGCAACCAGATCTGCTCGAACTGGTCGCGCTTGTAGACGTTCCGGACCGCCTCGTTGCTGGACGAGGCGGGGTCGTTGGCGATGACATCGCCGCCGGCGGTGAAGCCGACCACCACCATCAGGTGGCCCGAGGTGCCGTAGCCCGCCCCGTCCAGCTCGCTGGCGAGGAAGGACTGGCTGGTCACCACGGGGATGCCGGCGGCGATGAAGTGCTCCAGCTCATCGAGCGAGTGCAGCCGCGTCACCTTCGCCTCCAGCCCCGGGAAGCCGGCCGCGTACGCGGTGTTGAACGGCCAGTTGCCGGCGCCGTCGTACTGGTAGTCGTAGGTCATCCGGGCGGCGTGGTTGACCGTCGGGTCGGGGTAGGTCGGGTCCACCCAGGACGTGTCGGCCGCCGAGGGCTTCCGGCCCCAGTACTCGACCACCATCTCGGTGGAGGTCGGCGAGCACCAGGCCTCGCCGCCGCCGTCGTACTCCGGGTAGTGGCCGGCGTGGATGTTTTGTGAGTAGCGCGGGACGGCCAGTTCGGTGCCCCAGGCGATGTGGCCGGCGCTGGGGGTCACCGTGAACCGGTCCGGCACGTTCGAGCTCATCGCGCCGAGCGAGCGGACCACCGGCGAGGCGGTCTGCGCCGGGTCACGGTAGAGGGTCAGCCGCAGTTGGTACGCCTGGAGCAGCACCCCGGCGCTGGTGTCGTCGATGGAGAACGTGTCGGTCCAGATGCTGGAGATCTTGTCGCCCTGCTTGTCGACGGTGGTCCGCTTGATGTCGGCGTCGCCGGAGGCCCAGCGACCCATCACGTACCAGGGGGTCTGCCCGCCGGTGGTGTAGGTGCCCTGGAGTTCGACCTGGATCCAGGTGCCGGCGGGGGTGTCGGCGTTCCAGGAGGCGACCAGCTCGCTGGCGCCGAAGCCGACCTCGGTCAGCGGAGTCGTCCAGGTGCCGTACGCCCAGGTCCGCTTGCTCTTGGCGTGCGGGTCCTTGTACACGGTCGTGCCGACCGGGGTGCCGAGGGTGAGGCCGGCAGGGGTGACCAGCGTGCCGGCGGCCGTGCCGGCCTGCCAGCCGGCGTCGCCGGACCAGCCCTGCCAGGTGATCTGCTCGTCGTGGGTCACCGACTCGGCGGTGACCTGAGCGACGGCCCCGGCGGGGGCGGTGGTGCCGAGGAGGGCGAGCGCGGTTACGCCGGCAAGGGCGATGGCGCGCAGGGATGTCGTGGCCATGGCAGCTCCACAGGAGTGAGGCGTCGTTGCCGTTCACTGTCCCGCGTGGAAGGAATTTTCGCCAGGTGTTGACGGATGGAAAACCATTGCCGGTGTGAGGATGCGGTCGGGATGGATCGCTATAGCGATGAACATTGATATGACCATGTGACTACTGGTGGAGTGTGCGGACAACGGGATCCCCCGTACCCCGAGGAGGTTGTCCATGGCCCTCCGCATGTCCGCCCTGCGCCGACGGCTGGCGATCGTCGCCGCCGTCGGCCTGGGCTTCGTCACGGTCACCGCCGGGCCGGTCTTCGCGCGGCCGGCCCCGGACCGTTCCGCCGAGCCGGCCGCCGCCGGCTACCGGGTGCTCGGCCCGCGCACCCTCGCCGACCGGAACGCGGTCGCCCGCACCGGCGCGGCGATCGACTACTCCGAACACGGCGTCCTGCACGTCACCGCCACCGGGTCCGAGGCCGCCGCGATCACCCGGCTCGGCTTCCGGCTCGAAAAGGACGCCGCGCCCGCCCCCACCGGCGAGGCCGGCACGCTGGCCTTCCCGCCGGCCGACTCCAACTACCACGACTACGCCGAGCTGACCGCGCTGGTGAACCAGGTGGTCGCCGACCACCCGGCCATCGCGAGAAAGACCAGCATCGGCACCTCGTACGAGGGCCGCGACCTGATGGCGGTGAAGATCTCCGACAACGTCGGCACCGACGAGAACGAGCCGGAGATCCTCTTCAACGCCCAGCAGCACGCCCGTGAGCACCTGACCGTCGAAATGGCGATCTACCTGCTCAACCTCTTCACCGACAGCTACGGCAGCGACTCCCGGATCACCACCATCGTCAACTCCCGGGAGATCTGGATCGTCCCCAGCGTCAACCCGGACGGCAGCGAGTACGACATCGCCACCGGCTCCTACCGGTCCTGGCGGAAGAACCGGCAACCCAACAGCGGTTCGACGTACGTCGGCACCGACCTGAACCGGAACTGGTCGTACCAGTGGGGCTGCTGCGGCGGCTCGTCCGGCTCCACCTCGTCGGAGACCTACCGCGGCCCGTCCGCCTTCTCCGCGCCGGAGTCCAGCGCCCTACGCAACTTCGTCAACAGCCGGGTGGTCGGCGGGGTGCAGCAGCTCAAAGCCAACATCGACTTCCACACCTACTCGGAGCTGGTGCTCTGGCCGTTCGGCTACACCACGTCGAACACCCCCACCGGGATGAGCGCCGACCAGTACAGCACCTTCGCCACCATCGGCCAGCAGATGGCGGCCACCAACAACTACACCCCGGAGCAGTCCAGCGATCTCTACATCGCCGACGGCACCAGCATCGACTGGATGTGGGCCGCCCACGGCATCTGGGCGTACACCTTCGAGATGTACCCGGGCTCGGCCACCGGGGGCGGCTTCTACCCGCCCGACGAGGTGATCCCCGCGCAGACGTCCCGCAACCGGGAGGCGGTGCTGCTGCTCTCCGAGTACGCCGACTGTCCGTACCGGGCGATCGGCAAGCAGTCCCAGTACTGCGGCACCGGCGGCGGCACCACGGTCTGGTCGGACACCTTCGAGACCGCCACCGGCTGGACCATCAACCCGGCCGGCACGGACACCGCCACCACCGGGGCCTGGGAGCGGGGCGCCGCCCAGGCGACCAGTTCCTCCGGCGCCAAGCAGCTCACCCCGTACGCCGGGAGCAACGACCTGGTCACCGGCCGGCTCGCCGGCACCGCGGCAGGCGACTACGACGTCGACGGCGAGGTGACGAGCGCCCGGTCCCCGGCCGTGACCCTCCCCGGGACCGGCACGCTCACCCTCTCCCTGGCCTGGTACCTGGCGCACGGCTCGAACGCCTCGTCGGCCGACTACCTGCGGGTCAGCGTGATCCACAGCGGTGGCACCACCACCCTGCTCAACGTCGCGGGCGCGGCCACCGACCGGGACGGCGCGTGGGCGGTGGCGAACCTCAACCTCACCCCGTACGCCGGTCAGTCGGTGCGGATCCAGGTGGAGGCCGCGGACGCGTCCGGGGCCAGCCTGGTCGAGGCGGCCGTGGACAACGTCACGATCACCAGTTCCTGATTCCGGGTGGGGCCCCGGTGCCACCCCCGCCGGGGCCCCACCCACCCCGCCCGTCCGGACGATCTCCGCTGCTCGTGCGCTACCGTGGCACCGACCAACCCGCAGCGAAGCCGGTGCGAAACCGGCGCTGTCCCGCAACTGTGATGCCCCGCACGGCGTCGGCCCCGGCCGGCGCCGACGTGTGTGGGGCGAGCCAGGTCGCCTGCGGCGCGGTCGCGACACGCGCCTTCGAGGAAGGGCGCCTCGCGGACGGGCACGCGAAGGCGGTCCCTGTCGGCGAAGCACCACACTCCTCGACCGACAGGAGGACCCATGTCCAGACGTACCCCCCGGCTCTTCGCCGCGGCCCTCGCGGTGGCCGCGCTGGCCCTCGGCGCCTGCGCCGAGAAGACCTCGACCGACACCCCCGCCGGGGGCAGTTCGGCGGCGGCCGCCTTCCCGGTCACCGTCGGCAAGCTGACCCTGGAGAAGCGCCCGGAGAAGATCGTCTCGCTGTCGCCGTCGGCGACCGAGATGCTCTTCGCCATCGGCGCCGGCAAGCAGGTCACCGCCGTCGACGACAACTCGAACTATCCGGCCGAGGCGCCGAAGAGCGACCTGTCCGGCTTCCAGCCGAACGCCGAGGCGATCGCCGGCAAGAGCCCCGACCTGGTGGTGCTCTCCAACGACACCAACAAGATCGTCGACCAGCTCACCACGCTGAAGATCCCGGTGCTGCTCACCCCGGCGGCCACCACGCTTGACGACAGCTACCAGCAGATCACCGACCTGGGCGCGCTCACCGGCCACCCGGCGGAGGCCGCCGACGTCACCAAGAAGATGAAGGACGACATCGCCGCGCTGACCAAGGACCTGCCGCAGCGGGCGAAGAAGCTGACCTACTACCACGAGCTGGGCCCGGAGCTGTACAGCGTGACCAGCAAGACCTTCATCGGCTCGATCTACACGCTGGCCGGCCTGGAGAACATCGCCGACCCGTCGGACGCCGACGGCAAGAACGGCGGCTACCCGCAGCTCTCCCAGGAGGTCATCGTCAAGGCCAACCCGGACTTCGTCTTCCTGGCCGACACCAAGTGCTGCAAGCAGAACGCGGACACGGTCAAGGCCCGCAGCGGCTGGGCCGGCGTCACCGCGGTGAAGAACAACCAGATCGTCGCCCTCGACGACGACATCGCCTCGCGCTGGGGCCCGCGGGTCGTCGACCTGCTCAGGGCGATCGTCGACGCCACCGCCAAGGTGCCCGCGTGATCCATCGGTGACCGTGCGACCAGCGGAATCCGCCGACCGGCCGGCCGGGACGCTTGACGCGTCCCGGCCGGCCGGCGTGCCCACGTCCAGGTCGGGCCGGGTCGGCCGCTCGGCGCCCGCGCCGGGATCCGGCGGTACGCCCCGACCGGCCGGCCTGCGCACCCGCTGGCTGGTCGCCGGGGTGGTCGCGGTGCTGGTCGCACTGGTCGCCGGGGTGTCCCTGGGCCCGGTCAGCCTGCCGCCGGGCAGCGTCGCCGCGGAACTGATCAACCTGCTGCCAGGGGTGCACCTGGAGAGCGGGCTGACCGAACGTGAGATCGCCATCGTCACCGAGCTGCGGCTGCCCCGGGTGGTGCTCGGCCTGCTGGTCGGCGGGCTGCTCGCCCTGGCCGGCGGCTGCTACCAGGGGGTGTTCCGCAACCCGCTGGCCGACCCGTACCTGCTGGGCGTGGCGGCCGGCGCCGGGCTCGCGGTGACCGCGGTGATCGCCCTCGGCGCCGGGGCCGGCGGCGCGCTGACCGGGATTCCGGTCACCATTCCGCTCGCCGCGTTCGTCGGTTCGCTCGGCGCGGTCGCCCTGACGTACCTGCTCGGCGCGGCCGGGGGACGGGACCGGTCACCGGCGACGCTGATCCTGGCCGGCGTGGCGGTGTCGGCGTTCCTCGCCGCCGGGCAGACGTACCTGCTGCAACGCCACTCGGAGAGCATCCAGCAGGTCTACTCCTGGCTGCTCGGCCGGCTGGCCACCGCCGGCTGGCACGACGTCCTGCTGATCCTGCCGTACTTCGTGCTGACCGCCGTGGTGGTGCTGCTGCACCGGCGCGAACTCGACGTGCTCTCCGTAGGCGACGACGAGGCGACCAGCCTGGGCCTGCACCCGCAGCGGTCCCGCTACCTGCTGATCGCCGCCGCCTCGCTCGGCACGGCCGCCGCGGTCTCCGCCTCCGGCCTGATCGGCTTCGTCGGGATCATCGTGCCGCACACCGTGAGGCTGCTCGCCGGATCCAGCTACCGGGTGATCCTGCCGCTGTCGATGCTCTTCGGCGGGGCGTTCCTGGCGCTGACCGACGTGGTCGCCCGGACCGCGGCCGCCCCCGCCGAGATCCCGATCGGCGTGGTCACCGCCCTGCTCGGCGGCCCGTTCTTCGTGCTGGTTCTGCGTACCGCCCGCCGGGTGTTCACGTGAGCGCGGGAAGCGGGTCGAGCCGCGCGGCGGGGAACGCAGGCGGCCCGGTGAGCGTCCCGGCGGTCGAGGTGCGGGAGCTGCGGGTCACCCTGGGCGGCGCGCCGATCCTGGCCGGCGTCGACCTCAGCGTGGCCGTCGGCGAGTGGGTCACCGTGATCGGCCCGAACGGCGCCGGCAAGTCGACCCTGTTGCGCGCCGTCGGCGGCCTGCTGTCCGCGCCTGGCGCGGTCTCCCTCTTCGGTACGCCGATCCAGTCGCTGCGCCGCCGGGACCGGGCCCGGGTGGTGGCCACCGTGGCCCAGTCCCCGGTGGTGCCGGCCGGCATGTCGGTGCTCGATTACGTGCTGCTCGGCCGCACCCCGTACATCCCGCCGCTCGGGCGGGAGTCGGCCGCCGACCTGGCCGCCGTGCACGAGGTGCTGGACCGGCTGGACCTCGGCGGGTTCGGACGCCGGGAGCTGGCCACCCTCTCCGGCGGCGAGCGGCAGCGGGTGTTCCTGGCCCGGGCGCTGGCCCAGGGCGCCACCCTGCTGCTGCTGGACGAGCCGACCAGCGCGCTGGACATCGGCCACCAGCAGGAGGTGCTGGAGCTGGTCGACCAGCTCCGCCGGGAGCACGGCCTCACGGTGCTCGCCACGATGCACGACCTCTCGGTGGCCGGCGAGTACGCCGACCGGATGGTCCTGCTCGCCGACGGCCGCGTCGCCGCCGTGGGCCCACCCCAGGAGGTGCTCACCGAAACCCTGCTGGCCCGGCACTACCGCGCCCGCGTCCGGGTGATCCCCGGCGAACACGGCCCCCTCGTCGTCCCCGTCCGCCCCCGCTGACCCCTCCCGACGCCGCTTCGACGAATGACGACTCTTTCCCGGGAAGGAGGGGAGGGATCAGGAGAGGGCGGTGATGGAGAAGAGGGCGCCCTGGGGGTCGCGGAGCGCGGCGGTGCGGCCGGCGGGGTTGTCGCGGGGCGGGACCAGGATGGTGCCGCCGAGCTCGGCGGCGCGCGCGGCGGTGGCGTCGGCGTCCTCGACGGAGAAGTAGACCGACCAGTAGGCCGGCAGGTCGGCCGGCAGCTCCGCCAGCGGCGGCATCATGCCGGCCACGACCCGCGCCCCGCAGCGCCAGCCGGTGTAGGTGATCGAGCCCACCTGCTGGTCCTCCGGCTGCCAACCGAAGACCAGCGCGTAGAACTCCTTCGCCCCCTCCGGGTCGGGGCTGACCAGCTCGTTCCAGCACATCGCCCCGGGCACGTTGAACAGCTCGGCGCCGCGCATCGCCATCGGCTGCCAGACGCTGAACACCGCACCGGCCGGGTCGGCGAGAACCGCCATCCGGCCCTGGTCCAGGACGTCGAACGGGGCGACCACGACCTGCCCGCCGGCCGCCTCCACCCGGGTGGCCGCCAGGTCGGCGTCGTCGGTCGCCACGTACGTCGACCAGATCGGCACCTGGTCCGGGGTGGCGGGCGGACCGGCCCCGGCGACCGCCCGGCCGCCCTTGAGGAAGACGGTGTAGCCGCCCGCCTCCGGCTCCGGGGAGACCCGACCGGTCCATCCGAACAGCTGCGGATAGAACCGCTTGGCGTCGGCCAAATCCGGGGTGGCCAGGTCGGCCCAGCAGGGCGTGCCGGGCTCGACGGTGCTCACGCTGACCCCTCTCGGCGGGGACGCGCCCCGACGGCACGCCCTGCCGGCATCGTGGCACCGTCCGCCGCCCGGCGGGCCGGATTCGGTCAAGACGTCGGCGGTGCCGGGTCAGCCGAGCGGCTCCGGCAGTGGCTCGGTGTGCAGCACGGAGAGCCGGGAGACCGCCCGGGTCAGCACCACGTAGAGGCGGTGCAGCCCGCGTGGCTCCGCCGCCACGATGGCGGCCGGCTCGACGACCACGACGTGGTCGTACTCCAGGCCCTTCACCAGCGTCGCGGGGACCACGGTGACCCGCGCCGCGGTCTCCACCTCGTCGGCGGTCGCGGTCTGGACCCCGTCGGCGGCGAGCGCCGCGCGGAGCCGGTCCACCGCGTCGTCGGCGGCGATGACGCCGACCGAGCCGTCGTGCCCGAGCGCCGCCCGCACCTCGGCCACCGTCGCCGCGACCAGGTCGTCCACGGTACGCACGTCGAGCGCGCCGTCGCGGCGCAGCGACTCGGCCGCGGGTACGTCGACGGCGAGCGCCGGCAGCAGCCGGTTGGCGAACGCGACCACCGCCGCGGGCACCCGGAAGCCGATGCTGAGCGGCACCACCAGCGCGTCCGGCTTGCCCAGGTGGGCCAGGGACACCCGCCAGTCGGTGGCCGCCCACGGGGCGGTGCCCTGGGCCAGGTCCCCTAGGAGGGTGATCGAACCGTGCTCGCTGCGCCGGGCGATGGCCCGGCACTGCATCGGGGAGAGGTCCTGCGCCTCGTCGACGACCACGTGCCCGAAGCCGGCGGGCCGCTCGATCAGCCCGGCGGCCTCGTCGATCAGCACCGCGTCGGCGGTGGTCCATCTCGTCGCCTTCGGGGTGCGCCCCAGCTTCGTCCCGGCCCGCAGCAGGGCCTGCTCGTCGGCGGTGAGCAGCCCGTCCGCCGCAGCGGCGAGCGCCTCCGGGTCACCGAGCAGGCTGTGCACCAGCCCCTCGGGGCTGAGCGCCGGCCAGACCGCGTCGAGGAAGGCGCTGACCGGCTTCGCCCGGCCCATCCGGCGCAGCCAGGCGTCGCTCGGTGACTCGGCGCGGCGCGCCTCGGACTGGCGTTGCAGCAGCCCCACCACCCGGGCCAGGACCCGCTCCCGCCCGGTCGCGTACGGCAGCCCCTCCCCGCGGGTCTCCTCGACCACCCGGTGCAGCGGGTCGACGCCGATCCGCCAGCGGAACGAGCCGTCCGAAACCATGATCGGCTCGGTCGGCGCGCCGATGTGCCGGTCCACCGCGCGGCGCAGCACCTCGGCCATCCGGATGTCGTGCTTGAGGGTCGCCACGGCCGGGTCGTCGACGGCCCGGACCGGTACCCGGGCGATCAGGTCCTCCACGGTGGCCTGCGCGACCTCGACCTCGCCGAGCGCCGGCAGCACCGCCGCGATGTACGACAGGAAGGCCCGGTTCGGCCCGACGATCAGCACGCCCGAGCGGCGCAGCCGCTCCCGGTGCAGGTAGAGCAGGTACGCGGCCCGGTGCAGCCCGACGGCCGTCTTGCCGGTGCCCGGCGCCCCCTGGACGCAGATCGAGTCGGCCAGGTCGGCGCGGACCAGCTCGTCCTGCTCGGGCTGGATGGTGGCGACGATGTCCCGCATCGGCCCGACGCGCGGGCGCTCGATCTCGGCGGTGAGGATCCGGCTGGCCGTGCCCAGCTCCTCGCCCCGGTCCAGGTGCTCGTCCTCGAAGCTGGTCAGCGCTCCGGTGCTGAAGCCGAACCGGCGGCGGACGGCGACGCCCTGCGGGTCCCGCGCGCTGGCCCGGTAGAAGGAGCGGGAGATCGGGGCCCGCCAGTCCAGCACCAGCGGCTCGCCCGCCTCGTCGGTGACGTGCCGCCGCCCGACGTGGTAGTCCCGACCGGCGTGGTCGGGGTCGGCCGCACCGAAGTCCAGCCGGCCGAAGAAGAGCGGGGTGGTCGGGTCGTCGGCGAGTTCGGCGACTCGCCGGGCCATGTGGCGGCCCAGTTGTTCGGCGGTGTAGGCGTCCCCGGCGACCTTGTCGCCGGTGGCGAAGAGGGCCTCGGCGCGTTCCCGCATCCGGCGCAGGGCGGCGCGGGAGGTGTCCAGGTGGGTGCGTTCGGCGGTGAGTTCGTCGTCCAGGGTCTGTTCATGGGCGTGCAGGGTCATCCACGTACTCCTCGACACGGGAAAAACGCTGCCGCTCGCGTTTCCGACCTGATGGGTCGGCGCGGGGACGTCCTGTGCGGTGCTACTCACCACGGCCGTCAGGCGGGACAGAGCATGTTACTCCGGCCCCCGCCGGGGGCAACCGGTTTTGCCCAGCTCAGCACGACGGGTGGTGGACCAGGTCGACGACGTCCCGGCGCTGCTGATCAAGGCTCCAGTCGGTGACCTGCGCCAGGTCCAGGGTGACCGGAGGACGCCGACCCGGCCGGGGGGCAGATGCCGGCCGAGCCTAGCGGGGCGGCCGGGTGTGGCCCGGCGACGGTGTGCGGTGCCCGCGCGGGGAGGAATCATGGGGGCATGACCGAGGCGCGCCCCGAGCAGCGCCGGGTGACGATCAGCGACCCGCAGGTGATGCGGGCGCTGGCCCATCCGGCCCGACTCGCGATCATGGAACATCTCAGTTCGTTGGAGGGCGGGGCGACCGCGACCGAGTGCGCGGAGATCGCCGGGCTCTCGCCGAGCGCGACCAGCTACCACCTGCGGGCGCTGGCGAAGTTCGGGCTGATCGAGGAGGCACCCAGCCGGGGCGACGCCCGGGAGCGGGTGTGGCGGGCGTTCAGCCCGTCGTACTACGTGGAGTCGGGGCCGGAGGCCGACTCCGACGCCCGGGCGGCCGAGCTGGCCCTGGTGGACGCGCACCTCGTGCGGGACAGCCAGCGCGCCCGGGACTGGATCAGCCGCGCGCCGGACGAGCCGCGAGAGTGGTACGAGGCCGCCTGGTTCAGCGACACCCTGCTGCTGCTCACCGCCGGCGAACTCGCCGGGCTCAACGAGGCGATCCAGGAGCTGATGGAGCCCTACCGGCGGCGCCTGCGGGCGACCGACCCGCCCGAGGGGGCGCGCACGGTGGCCGTGCAGTACCCGGGATCTGCCTCGCCCTCGCGTACGCCGACCAGCCGGCCCTGGTCATCGCCCTGGTGGCGTTGCTCGCCACCGGTCTCGCGGTCATCCAGCCGGTGCTCGCCGCCCTGGTCCCGGCCATGGTCCGGGCCGACGACCTGCCCCGGGCCAGCGCGCTCAACCAGACCGCCGGCACGCTCGGCGCGCTCGCCGGGCCGGCGCTGGCCGGGGTGCTGGTCGGCACCTTCGGCGCCCGCCTGCCGCTGCTCGTCGACGCCGGCAGCTACCTCGCGCTGGTGGCGGCCGGGCTGCTGATCCGTACCCGCCGGGGTGGCGCGCGGGGGACGGCGCCGGCGGCTGCCGACGGCGCGTCCGTGCCGCCCACCTGGCGGCTGCGCCAGGATCCGCTGCTGGTCGTGATGGTGGGCAGCCTCGCCGCGGTGGTAGCTGCGGTCGGTGCGATCAACGTGGTCGAGGTCTTCTTCATCCGGGAGATCCTGGGCAGCTCCACCACCATGTACGGGCTGGTGACCGGCTCGTGGACGCTCGGCATCGTGCTCGGCGGCTGGCTCTTCGCCCGGCTCGCCCGGCGGCTCACCGACGACGGCGCGCTGCTCGGCGCCGGCCTCGCCCTGCTCGGCGGCTGCTGCCTGGCGGTACTGGGCTCGGCGGCGGTGCCCGCCGCGATGCTGCTCGTGCCGATCTGGCTGGCCGGCGGGGTGGCCAACGGCGGGGACAACGTCTTCAACAACCTGCTGCTGGCCCGCCGCGTCCCCGAGGCGTCCCGGGGCCGGGCGTTCGCCGTGTTCGGCGCCGCGGTCCAGGGCGCCGGGATGGCCGGTTACCTGATCGGTGGCCTCCTGCTGGAGCTGGCCGCACCCCGACCGCTGGTCGCCGGCGCCGGGGTGGCCGGCCTGCTGGTGGTCGCCGCGGTGGTGGCGCCGGTGCGGCGCGCGGTCCGCGCCGAGCGGGCGGCCCGGCTGCCTGCCGCCGGTCGGCCGGCTGCGGAGTTGGCCACTCCGGCACCCTCCCGCTGAGCCGGCGACGGACGGCGGGGATACCGTCGGGACATGGCTGACCGCATCGCCCGCCCTCGGGTCGGACACATCCAGTTCCTGAACTGCCTGCCGATCTACTGGGGGCTGATGCGGTCCGGCGCGCTGCTCGACGTCGACCTGTACAAGGACTCGCCGGACCGGCTGAACGCCGCGCTGGTCGCCGGCGACCTCGACATCGGGCCGATCTCACTCGTGGAGTACGTGCGGCACGCCGACGAGCTGCTGCTCCTGCCGGACCTGGCGGTCGGCAGCGACGGCCCGGTGCTGTCGGTCAACGTGGTCTCCACCCGGCCTCTCGCCGAGCTGGACGGCGCCCGGGTCGCGCTCGGTTCGACCTCGCGGACCGGCGTCCTGCTGGCCCAGCTGCTGCTCGGCGAGCGGTACGGCGTCCGGCCGGACTACTTCCGCTGCCCGCCGGACCTGACCCAGATGCTGCTGGAGGCCGACGCCGGGGTGCTGATCGGGGACGTGGCGCTGCGCGCCCTCTACGAGGCGCCCCGCCGAGGTCTGGCGGTCACCGACCTCGGGCAGGCCTGGCGGGAGTGGACCGGCCTGCCCATGGTCTTCGCCGTCTGGGCGGTCCGCCGCGACTTCGCCGCCGCCCACCCCGGCCTGGTGAAGGAGGTGCACGAGGCGTTCCTGCGCTCGCGCGACCTGTGCCTGGCCGAGCTGGACCAGGTCGCCGAGGCCGCCGCCCGGTGGGAGCCGTTCGACGCGGCGACCCTGGCGACCTACTTCCGCACCCTCGACTTCTCCCTCGGCGAGCGGCAGGTGGCCGGGCTGCGCGAGTTCGCCCGGCGGGCCGCCGCCGTCGGCGAGGCCCCGGCCCTGCCCGAGGGCGGTCCGGAGTTCTTCGCCGGCTGACCGGCCCGCGAGCCTGTCCCCTTGAACGGCGACGTGGCGGCATCCCGGCGACCGGGACACCGCCACGTCGGCGATCTGGGATGTGGCTCAGGTGGCCGGGCGGAGCAGCGCCTCGGTGATCTTCTGGCAGTTCTTCATGCCGTACTCGTAGCCCATGTTGATCGGGTAGCGGACCATCACGCCCATCGTCCAGGTGTCACCGATGGCCATGCAGTTGATGTGCATCTCCTGCTCGCGCTGCCGGTCGATCCAGCCGTTCTTGATGGCGATGGTCTTCTGCTGGGCGGTCGGGAACGCCTTGCGGATGCCGAAGTCGCCCACGCCGCGGACCAGTCGCATCTCGTTCAGCAGCCACTTCGTCCACTTCGGTCCGGCGGCCCGGCCGTCGGAGATGCAGAGCCCGAGCCGCGCGGTGTCCCGCGGGGACAGCGCGGTCCGGCTCCAGCCGCCGTCGGCGGCCACCTTGCTGTCGGTGAGCTTGCAGGTGGCGATCAGCCGCTTGATCGAGGCCGACCGGCCGACGCCGTTGTAGAACTGCTCGGCCCGGGTGTTGTCGCTGTCCCGAATGATCTGGGTGGCGTCGTCGAGTTTGGCGTCGCTCGGGGTCTGCCCGGCCTCGTTGGCCCGGCGCAGGTAGTCGGCGACGATCCAGGACTTGATCATCGAGGCGGTGGTGCTGGTCTCGCCCATGTTCTTCGAACCGATGATCTTGCCGGTCCGCTTGTCCAGCACGCTCCAGGCGTACCAGCCCTTGATGTCGAGGTCGAGTTCCTGGGCCTGGAACGGCAGCGGCTCGAGGGAGGGGGACGGCGACGGGGTCGGCTGGGGCCGGTCGCTGCGGTCGGTGGGCGTGTTGGTGGAACGGCCGGCCGACCCGGCCGGGTGGGCGGCGGTCGCGGGGCGCAGCGGGGAACCGGGGACCAGCCGGAGCGCGACGAGCACCAGGCCGACCAGCACGACGGCGACGGCGGCGAACGTCAGCGGGCGCTGGCTACTGCCCGGGCGGCGCCGGTTGCCGGCCATCAGAGCTTCCCGATCGGCTGCTGCGGCACCTTGAGGGCCGCGCCGGGCTGCGGGGTGACGAGCTGGGTGGCGACGCTGGCGCACACCTTCGCGCCGTAGTCGAGGCCGCTCTTCTGCGGGTAGCGCAGCATCACCGCGAGCGTCCACTTGTCGGTGACGGCGAGGCAGTTGACGTGCCACTGGACGTCCGCCCAGAGCATGGTGAAGCCGTTCTTGATGCTGACCGGACCCTGCGCCTTGATCTCGTCCGGCAGGCCGTCGATGATGCCCCAGCGGCCACCGCCCTGGGTGGTCTGCTGGTCCTTGACGCCGCCGCGGACCTTGGTCATCTCGCTGAGGACGAACTTGGTCCACTTCGGCCCGGCGGCCGTGCCGTCACCGATGCAGTCGCCCATCCGGACCGCGTCCCGCGGCGACATCTGGGTGTACGCCCACTTCGCCCGGGTCGGCTCGATCTTCGTGTCGGTCAGCTTGCACAACTTGATCAGCCGATCCAGGACCGGTCGCCGCCCGCCGGCGTTGTACAACGACTCGGCGGACTTGTCGTTGCTGTCCCGGATGGCGGTGACGATCTCCTGCTTCCGCTTGGCGCTCAGCGGCTTGTCGCCGAGCTGGTGCAGGTAGTCGGAGACGATCCATGCCTTGATCATCGACTCGGTCGAGTTGGTCGACGCCATGTTCTTGGCACCGCTGATCTTCCCGCTCTCCCGGTCCATCAGCGCCCAGGAGAAGAAGGCTCCGTTGAAGTTCACCGCGACCGGCCCGGCGGCCAGGGTGGGCGGGGGCGGTGTGGTGGGGGCGGGCGCGGGCACGTTCGCCACGCCGCCGCCGATGCCGCCGATGCCGGAGAGGCCGTCGCCGGAGAGGCGGGCGTACGCGGCGGGCACCAGCATGACGCCACCGATGAGGACCGCCACGATGGCGAGCACCATGGTCACGCGAGGTCGCATGAGTGGGTGAGCTCCAGATGTCTGGCCGGGGGACCGGCTTTTCCGTATGGGTACGGCCTGATCGCCGAGGCCGGGGGAGTGGCCGTGAGCTGGTGGCGATCGTCAGCAGCCGATCGGTGTGCCGGGGGAAGTCTACTTCCGGACCCGCTGGACGCCAGAACTCGACGCCCGGCGACTCGCCGCGAAGGCGGGGCAATGGACCGCTATGCCGCGCTTGGGGGGATTCATCTTCGCGGCGTGATCCAAGTCACAGGTTTGCGCAGGTCAGCGGCGTTCACCGGAAGCGGTCAACCGGTGACGGAAGGTGTGGCCGGTTTCCTGTTACACCCTCTGGTGTCTTCGGTCGAGAGCTGTAACACTGGCCTCATGTATGGCAACGACTTCTCCGCGCCGGACGATGCGCCCGGCGGTGGCCTGCTCGGCGAGGTCGAGGCGGCGGAGGTGGCGCTGCGGGAGGCCGCCGCCCGGGCCCGGCGCGGCGGCCCCGCCCCCGAGGAGGACCTCGAGGCGTACTTCGTGGACGTGATCGACGCCGACCAGAAGATCGAGCCGCGCGACTGGATGCCCGAGGCGTACCGCAAGACGCTGATCCGGCAGATCGCCCAGCACGCGCACTCCGAGATCATCGGCATGCAGCCCGAGGGGAACTGGATCAGCCGGGCCCCCTCGCTCAAGCGCAAGGCCATCCTGCTGGCCAAGGTGCAGGACGAGGCCGGGCACGGTCTCTACCTCTACGCCGCCGCCGAGACCCTCGGCATCAGCCGTGACGAGCTGGTCGAGCTGCTGCTCAACGGCCGGCAGAAGTACAGCTCGATCTTCAACTACCCGACGCTGACCTGGGCCGACGTGGGCGCGATCGGCTGGCTGGTGGACGGCGCGGCGATCGTCAACCAGGTCCCGCTCTGCCGCTGCTCCTACGGGCCGTACGCGCGGGCGATGATCAGGGTCTGCAAGGAGGAGTCGTTCCACCAGCGCCAGGGGTACGAGATCCTGCACACCCTGGCGCACGGCACCCCGGGCCAGAAGGCGATGGCCCAGGACGCGGTCGACCGCTGGTGGTACCCGTCACTGGCCATGTTCGGCCCGCCGGACGGAGACTCGACGCACTCGGCGCAGTCGATGGCCTGGAAGATCAAGCGGTTCTCCAACGACGAGCTGCGCCAGCGCTTCGTGGACATGTGCGTGCAGCAGGCCGAGATCCTCGGCCTCACCCTGCCCGACCCGGACCTGCGCTGGAACGACGACCGCCGGGCGTACGACTACACCCAGCCCGACTACGACGAGCTGATGCAGGTGATCAAGGGCAACGGGCCGTGCAACCGGCAGCGGATGGAACACCGCCGCCGCGCCCACGCCGATGGCGCCTGGGTACGCGAGGCCGCCGCGGCGTACGCCGCCAAGCGGGCAGAGCAGAAGGAGAAGGTCGCGGCATGACGGAGCAGTCGCCTCTGTGGGAGGTCTTCGTGCGGGCGCGGCGAGGGCTGTCGCACACCCACGTCGGCAGTCTGCACGCCCCCGACGCCGAGCTGGCCCTGCGCAACGCGCGCGACCTCTACACCCGCCGCCAGGAGGGCGTCTCCATCTGGGTGGTGCCGGCGGGCGCGATCACCGCGTCCAGCCCGGACGAGAAGGACGCCTTCTTCGACCCGGCCGCCGACAAGGTCTACCGCCACCCCACCTTCTACGAGGTGCCGGACGGGGTGGCCCACCTGTGACCGCCTCCTTCGACTTCGTGCTCTCCCTCGGCGACGACGCGCTGATCGCGGCGCAGCGACTCGGCGAGTGGACCTCCCGCGCGCCCGAGATGGAGGAGGACATCGCGCTGGCGAACATCGCCCTCGACCAGCTCGGCGCGGCCCGCCTGCTGCTGACGTACGCGGGTGAGCTGGAGGGCGCCGGCCGGGACGAGGACGCGCTGGCGTACCTGCGCGACGACCGGGAGTTCCGCAACTGCCTGCTGGTCGAGCTGCCCAACGGGGACTTCGCGGTCACCATGGCGAAGCTGTTCTTCCTGTCGGCGTACCAGCTGCCGCTCTACACCGCGCTGGCCGGTTGCTCCGACGAGCGGCTGGCCGCGATCGGGGCGAAGGCGCGCAAGGAGTCGGCGTACCACCTGGATCACAGCGCGCTGTGGGTGAAGCGGCTCGGCGACGGCACCGACGAGTCGCACCGCCGGATGCAGGCCGCGATCGACGAGGTGTGGCCGTACACCCATGAGCTGTTCGCGGCGGACCCGGCGGCGCCGGTCGACCCGGCCACCCTGCGGGCCGAGTTCGACGCCACCGTCTCCGCCGTGTTCGACGAGGCGACGCTGGCCCGGCCGGCGGCCGGCTGGACGCCCGGCGGCGGCCGGGACGGCGTGCACACCGAGCACCTCTCCTTCCTGCTGGCCGAGATGCAGGTGCTGCACCGGGCACATCCGGGGGCGAAGTGGTGAATCCGAGGGAGGCCGCGGCGGCGGTGGTGGACCCGGAGATCCGGGTCATCACCATCGACGAGCTGGGCATCCTGCGGGCGGTCGAGCAGGACCCGGCGACCGGCCGGGTGGTCGTCACCATCACCCCCACCTACACCGGCTGCCCGGCGATGGACGTGATCCGGGCGGACATCCGCCGGGCGCTCGCCGCCGCCGGCCACCCGGACGCCGAGGTCCGCACGGCCTACAGCCCGGCCTGGAGCACCGACTGGATCTCCGACCGCGGCCGGGCCAAGCTCGCCGCCGCCGGCATCGCCCCGCCGGCACCGGTACGCGCCGGCACCGTCGTGCCGCTGACCCTCGCCGTCCGGTGCCCGCGCTGCGGCTCCGCGGAGACCGAGCAGGTCAGCCGCTTCGGCTCCACCGCGTGCAAGGCCCTGTGGCGCTGCCGCTCCTGCTCCGAACCCTTCGACCACCTGAAGGCGCTGTGACTGTCACCATCACCCGTCCGGTCCGTCGCCGGCCGGCCTTCCACCCGCTGAGCGTCGCCGCCGTCGACCGGCTCACCGACGACTCGGTGGCGATCACCTTCGCCGTGCCCGAGGAACTGCGGGAGACCTTCGCGTTCTCCGCCGGCCAGCACCTGACGGTGCGGCGCACGGGTGCGGACGGGGAGGACGTGCGGCGGTCGTACTCGATCTGCTCCACCCCGGCGGAGCTGGCGCGGCACGGCCGGCTGCGGATCGGGGTGCGGGAGATCCCCGGCGGCGCCTTCTCGGCCTTCGCCTGCGGCGCGCTGCGCGGCGGCGACACCGTCCAGGTGCTGCCCCCGCTGGGGCACTTCACCACGGCGTTCGCGCCGGACCGGGTCCGCCACTACGGCGCGGTGGTCGCCGGTTCCGGCATCACCCCGGTGCTCGCGCTGGTCGCGACCGCGCTGTCCGTCGAGCCGGCCAGCACCTTCACCCTGGTGTACGGCAACCGCACGGCGAACACGGTGATGTTCGCCGAGGAGCTGGCCGACCTGAAGGACCGCTTCCCGACCCGGCTGCACCTGGTGCACGTGCTCTCCCGCGAGCAGGGCGAGTCGCCGCTGCTGTCCGGGCGGATCGACGCGGACCGGCTGGGCCGGCTGCTCGACACCATCGTGCCGGGTGACGCCATCGAGGAGTGGTTCCTCTGCGGCCCGTACCAGATGGTGGTGGACGCGAAGGCGGTGCTGACGGGTCGGGGGCTGCCGGACTCGGCGGTGCGCACCGAGCTGTTCCACGTCGACGCGCCGCCGGGGCCGGTGCGCCGCCCGGCCGATGAGCCCGGCGCGGGCGCGGAGGTGACGATCATGCTGGACGGCCGCTCGTCGAGCTTCACCATGGGCCGCGACGAGCGGGTGCTGGACGCCGCGCTCAAGGTCCGCGGCGAGCTGCCGTACGCCTGCAAGGGCGGGGTCTGCTCCACCTGCAAGGCCAAGGTCGTGGCGGGCGAGGTGACCATGGCCCGCAACTACGCCCTGGAGCCCGACGAGGTGGCGGCGGGCTACGTGCTGACCTGCCAGTCCAGCCCGACCACGGACAAGGTCGTCGTCGACTACGACGCGTGACCCGCCGACCGGCGGCCCTCGGCGTACCCGTCAGAAGAACGCCAGCGGGGTGGTCGAGGCCCCCGAGGCTCCCGTCACGGGCAGTGGAGGGGCAGTGAGCAGGAACTCCCAGCGGTCGAGGCGGGCGCAGGTGGCGGCGAGGTCCTCCAACCACCACAGCTCGCCGATCGTCAGCCCGAGGTCGCGGATCAGCCGGGAGTGCAGCGGGTAGGTGACGTCGTACGGCTTCTCGAAGGGCGTGACCTCGAACGTCCGGTTGTCCAGGGCGACAGCGGCGACCTGGTGGGTGTAGATCCAGTCCACCGTGGTGACGGAGAGCCCGGCGTGGTTGCCGGTCCAGTACGGGGTCTTGTCCTCGAGAGAGTAGAACCAGGGCAGCTCCCCGGTCCGGACGAGCAGGATGTCACCGGTGCGGACCTCGACGCCCTGCCGGGCCGCGCACGAGTCGAGCTGGTCGGTGGTGATGGCGTGGCCCGGTGACAGCCGGTCCACGCCCTGGTCCCGGGGCAGATCGAGCAGCACCCCCCGGCCGACGAGCCGGTCGGCGAGCAGGTGCGTGGAGCACCGCCGAGCCCCGCCGGCGGCGCCGACCGTGCCGATCCAGAAGCCGTTGTACATCGTGTCCTGATGGAAGGCGTGGCTCAGCCCGTCCCAGTGAGTGGCGCTCTGCAACGGCATGGCCAGGTGGTCGTCGGCGCCGTAGAAGCCGCCCGCCGCGCGATCGGGCACCAGGCCGGCGACGAGGTCGGCCCCGGTGAGCCAGTGGGTGTGCACGACCGAGGGTCGGGACGGGTGGACCGGCATCTCTTCGCCGATCGGGATGGCGCAGCCGACCACCTCGCCGGTGACCACGAGCCGGGTGGCGGCGCGCAGTCGGTCGGCGGTGATGAAGTTGGTGGTTCCCCGTTCGTCGAGGTCGCCCCAGCGGCCCCAGTTGTGCGGGACACGGTCGTTTCGGCGGCCGATGACCTTGCCGTGCTCATCGACGCGGTAGGTCGGCGGAGCCCATCCCCGTGACCAGTCCTCCACGATCCCTGCCTCTCACCATCAAAGCCATGTTGATGGTCGGAACCTACCAGCTATCGCTAATAGCCGGTAAGGTCTGGTCGTGACTGAATCCATCCGGGGGCAGCGGCCGGCGGCACCCGAGCCGCTCCGCTTGGTCCAGGACTTCGTCAACACCACCTGGCTCCGTACCGGCGAGGACGTGCTCACCAGCCCGGCGGCGCTCGGCGAGTGGCTGGCCACGCGCGGGCTGCTGCCGGCTCCGGGGGAGGTGAGCCGCGCCGATCTCGCACTGGCCATCGAGGTGCGCACCACGCTGCGGGAGTTGCTGGCGCGGGAACCCGGCCGGTCTCCGGCCCGCCCGTTGGCCGCGCTGTCGCTGCGGCCCGAGATCGACGAGCACGGCCGCCTGGGCTGGATGCCGTCCGGCGAGGGCGTGACCGCCGCGCTGACCCGGATCCTGATCGCCGCCTGGGAGGGCGACCGGTCCGGCGGGTGGGAGCGGCTCAAGCTGTGCGCTGCCCCCGACTGTCGGTGGGTCTTCTACGATCCGTCCCGCAACCGCTCGGCCACCTGGTGCAACATGGCGGTCTGTGGCGCGCGCGCGAAGTCCCGGGCCTACTACCACCGCAGACGCGCCGCCGATCACCCCGCCGCCGGCTGACACCGGCCGCCACGCCACCACGTCGCCGCATCGATGCCGGCGCGGTGCCGAGGCACGAATTCCCGTCGTGTCGACTGGTGCGGGCCGGCACATCAGGTGAGCGGTGGCGCCAGGTCACAGCGGTGGGCACGGTGGAATGCGGGCCGGACCGGCGACGTAGGCTCAGAGCCGTGACAGCGAACCGGGAGATCGACGACATCCTGCAGCGCGGCGCGGACGGCGGGCGGATCACGCCCGAGGAGGCCTTGCTGCTCTACACCGAGGCGCCCTTCCACGCGCTCGGCGAGGCGGCGGACGCGGTACGCCGGCGGCGCTACCCCGACAACATCGTCACGTACCTGATCGACCGCAACATCAACTACACCAACGTCTGCGTGACGGCGTGCAAGTTCTGCGCCTTCTACCGTGCCCCCAAGCACAAGGAGGGCTGGACCCACCCGACCGAGGAGATCCTGCGCCGCTGCGGCGAGGCGGTCGAGCTGGGCGCCACCCAGGTGATGCTCCAGGGTGGCCACCACCCGGACTACGGCGTGGAGTACTACGAGGAGCTCTTCTCCTCCGTGAAGCAGGCGTACCCGCAGCTCGCCATCCACTCGATCGGGCCGAGCGAGATCCTGCACATGGCCAAGGTCTCCGGCGTCAGCCTGGACGAGGCGATTGCCCGGATCAAGGCGGCCGGGCTGGACTCGATCGCCGGGGCCGGCGCGGAGATGCTGCCGGACCGCCCCCGCAAGGCGATCGCGCCGCTGAAGGAGTCGGGCGCGCGCTGGCTCGAGGTGATGGAGCTGGCGCACCGGCAGGGCGTCGAGTCCACCGCGACCATGATGATGGGCACCGGCGAGACCAACGCGGAGCGGATCGAGCACCTGCGGATGATCCGCGACGTGCAGGACCGTACCGGCGGTTTCAGGTCCTTCATCCCGTGGACGTACCAGCCGGAGAACAACCACCTCAAGGGCCGTACCCAGGCCACGACGCTGGAGTACCTGCGCCTGGTGGCGGTGGCCCGGCTGTTCTTCGAGACGGTGCCGCACCTGCAGGCGTCCTGGCTGACCACCGGCAAGGACGTCGGCCAGCTCGCCCTGCACATGGGCGTGGACGACCTCGGCTCGATCATGCTGGAGGAGAACGTCATCTCCTCCGCGGGCGCCCGGCACCGCTCCAACCTGCACGAGCTGATCGGGATGATCCGTTCCGCCGGCCGGATTCCGGCGCAGCGGGACACCCTCTACAACCGGCTGGCGGTGCACCGGACGCCGGCCGACGACCCGAGCGACGACCGGGTGGTCTCCCACTTCTCCTCGATCGCCCTGCCGGGCGGCGGGGCGGGGAAGTCGCTCCCGCTCGTCGAGGTCAACTGACCCCCCACCGGCACGTCCCGCGACACTCCGGTCGACCGTCGGTGACCGTCCCGCCAGCAGGGACGGTCCACCGAACGGTCAGTCAATAGTTGTCGAAGGGCGAGTTTCGGCTGCCCGTTCGCGGGAGGGCCGTCTCCGGCCGCCGCCAACAAGCCCCATCAATTCGGGCATTCCTTAAGTGACTCTTAGGCGTGCAGGTAGTGAAGGGGCGGCGCGGGGGGTGGCGTGGATGATCGTGGATCGCTAACGTGCGCGCTCGTACGTTTCCTTCACCCCACGGGGGGCTTCTTCCATGATCTTCCGTAACCGGCCGCTGGTGCGGCTCGGTGCTGCCGCGCTGCTCGCCACCGGTGCGTTCACCGTGCTCGGCACGCCCGCCCAGGCCGCCGGCACCGAGACGGACCTCTCGCTCGACGTGGTGGGCACCCGGGTTGCCGACAAGGCCAGCTACAAGGTCGGGTTCGCCAAGGTGACCAACAAGGGCGAGAACACCCCGTCCGAGCTCTCCGTCCGCGCCGAGTTCTCCAAGGTGGACTGGACCAAGGTCGGCGTCATCCCCGCCGTCGATGACCCCGAGTGCGCCCTGGAGGGCAGCAACGAGCAGCCCACCGCCATCACCTGCGCGGTTCCGACGGCGGAGCTGCCGGGCGCGGGCGAGACGCTGGACGTGCCGGTCTTCCTCATCAAGCTGGTCGACTCCCTGGACGAGGCGTACAGCGCCCCGGTGAGCCTCACGATCATCTCCGCGGACGACACCGACAAGTCCAACAACACCAAGACCGTCACGGTGGAGTTCACCAAGGAGAGCGGCGCGGACCTGACCGTGCTGGCCGACGACGTGAAGAACGCCGTCACGGTCAAGAACGGGAAGATCCAGGCGACCGGTGACCTGCACGCGGGCGACACCGCGCAGCTCATCTACACGGTGTGGAACCAGGGCGACCTGGCCACCGCCGGCCTCACGGTCAAGGTCAAGCTGCCCAAGGGTGTGACCTTCACCGAGCTGGAGCCGGAGTGCGGTTACAAGGCGGACCGGGCCGAGCTCCTCTGCACCTACGCCAACCTCCCGTTCGTCCCGCAGGAGCAGGACATGAAGGACGGTGACAACGTCACCGCCGGTGGCCGCTTCTACCACCTGCTCACCGTGGGCGAGGACGTGGAGGCCGGCGCACTGACCGGTGGCACCGTCGAGGTCGAGCCGATCATGCCGGCCAAGGGCGTCACCGCCCAGTCGACCGAGATCAAGAACGTGCCGGAGAACATGACCCCGATCAACGGTGACGACCTCGACGCCAGCGACAACACCGACGGCTACGCTGTCGTCGTGGCCGCCGCGGGCGGCTCCGGTGGCGGCATCGGCGACGACGAGGGCGACGGCGGCCTGCCGGTGACCGGCGCCAAGGCCGGCCTGCTCGGCGGCGTCGGTCTGGCCGTCCTCGCCGCGGGTGGGGCGATGTTCCTGGTCGCCCGTCGGCGCCGGGTGGTCCTGGTGACCCCGGGCGACGAGAAGCCGAACGTCTGACGGTCGTCCTCCATCGGCCCATGAGGGCCGTTCACATAACGCACGGCAGCAGGGGCGGGATGGGCAACCATCCCGCCCCGACTGTGTCCGGCCCCGCCCGGCCACCCGTCGACCACCGGCCCACGGTCGGCTGGCAGAGTGGAGGGGTGAGCCGTACCCCGCAGGGCCAGCGCGCCAGCCTGGACAAGCAGCCGCACGAGGTCGCCGCGATGTTCGACGGCGTGGCGGCCCGCTACGACCTGACCAACACCGTCCTCTCCTTCGGGCAGGACCGGTCGTGGCGGCGGGCCACCCGGGCCGCGCTCGGCCTGCGCCCCGGCGAGCGGGTGCTGGACGTGGGCGCGGGTACCGGCGTCTCGACCGAGGAACTGGCCCACTCCGGTGCGTACGCGGTGGGCGCGGACCTGTCGCTGGGCATGCTGCACGCCGGCAAGCAGACCCGCCCGCGGGTGCCACTGCTGGCCGGGGACGCCCTCCGGCTGCCCTTCGCCGACGCCAGCTTCGACGCGGTGACCATCTCCTTCGCCCTGCGCAACGTCAACGACACCAACGCGGCGCTGCGCGAGCTGGCCCGGGTCACCCGCCCCGGCGGCCGGCTGGTGGTCTGCGAGTTCAGCACCCCGGTCAACCCGGCCTTCCGGACGGTCTACCTGTCGTACCTGATGCGGTCGCTCCCGGCGGTGGCGCGGAGGGTCTCCAGCAACCCGGACGCGTACGTCTATCTCGCCGAGTCGATCCGGGCCTGGCCCGATCAGTCGGCCCTGGCGGCGCGGATCGGCGCGGCCGGCTGGGGACGGGTGGCCTGGCGCAACCTCACCGGCGGCGTGGTGGCGCTGCACCGCGCGATCCGCGACTGAGCGGGCGGCCGGTACTCGGCCAGTAGCCCACTTTTCGTGAATATCCGCTTTTGGTCCACTTTGCCCCGTAGGCTCGCGCCATGACGGGACGAGAGCAGGCGGCCGCGCCGGCGGCCACCGACGACGACGCCGCGGAACTCATCGCGCAGCTGAAGGAGCTGGCCGGCGCCGATCCCGCGGACGTCCGTCAGGTGGTCGCCGAGGTGCTCGCCGCGCTCGACCGCGCGGCCGGCGGCGCACTCCGCGAGCATCTGCCCGAGACCATCCGCGCCGATGCCGGGCTGAACCCGGTCCGCCCCGCCCGCCCCTGAGGTCGAAGTGGACCGCGACCGGCACGTTTCCGGGAAGTTAGGTACCCCTCACCGGCTAAGGGTGTAACCCCGGTCATAGACTCCAACCCGATCGGCTTGTGAAGCATTTCACGAGCATGCGGGAGGAGGCGCAGATGACCGCGGTGGAGAACGACGCCGACGTGATCGTCGTGGGCGCCGGTCCCGGAGGATCGGCGACCGCGTACCACCTGGCTCGACACGGCGTGCGTGTGCTGCTGCTGGAGAAGACCGAGTTCCCCCGGGAGAAGGTCTGCGGCGACGGGCTGACCCCGCGCGCCGTCCGGCAGCTCATCCGGATGGGCGTGGACACCTCACCTGAGGCCGGCTGGCTGCAGAACAAGGGCCTGCGGGTGATCGGCGGCGGGGTACGCCTGGAACTGGACTGGCCCGACCTGGCCAGCTTCCCCAACTACGGCCTGGTCCGCACCCGGCTCGACTTCGACGACCTGCTCGCCCAGCGGGCGGTGTCCGCCGGGGCGAAGCTGCGCACCAGCGTGAACGTCGTCGGCCCGGTGCTCGACGCGGACGACCGGGTGATCGGCGTGCAGGCGGAGGTCGGCCCGGAGAAGGAGACGGCCACCTTCCGCGCCCCGCTGGTGGTCGCCGCGGACGGCGTCTCCGGCCGTTTCCCGCTCTCCCTCGGGCTGGCCAAGCGGGAGGACCGGCCGATCGGCGTGGCCGTCCGCCGCTACTACCGCTCGCCCGCCAAGCACGACGACGACTACCTGGAGTCGTGGCTGGAGCTGCGCAGCAAGGACAGCGGCGACAACCTGCTCCCCGGGTACGGCTGGATCTTCGGCCTCGGTGACGGGCGGGTCAACGTCGGCCTGGGCGTGCTCAACTCCTCCTCCGCCTTCGGCAAAACGAACTACCGGCGGCTGCTGACCGACTGGCTGGCCAACACCCCCGAGGACTGGGGGATGACCGACGAGTCGAACGCCGAGGGCCCGATCCTCGGCGCGGCGCTGCCGATGGGCTTCAACCGGGTGCCGCACTACACCCGCGGCGTCCTGCTGGTCGGCGACTCCGGCGGCATGGTCAACCCGTTCAACGGCGAGGGCATCGCGTACGCGATGGAGTCCGGCGAGCTGGCCGCGGAGATCGCGGTGCAGGCGCTCGCCCGGCCGGCCGGCGCCGAGCGGGAGCGGGCGCTGATGGCGTACCCGCAGGAGCTGAAGGCCCGCTTCGGGGGCTACTACCGGCTCGGCGGCATCTTCGTGAAGCTGATCGGCCGTCCGGAGATCATGCGGATGGCCACCAGGCACGGCATGCCCCACCCGACGCTGATGCGCTTCGTGCTCAAGCTGCTGGCCAACCTGACCGACCCGCGTGCCGGCGACGCGATGGACCGGGTCATCAACGCGATGACGAAGGTCGCGCCAGCCGTCTAGACCACCGCTTTCGGGCCGGCGACGACCCGGGTGCGGACAAAGATCGACCCCCCGCTGACGCAGGTCAGAGGGGATGTGAATAGTGTGATTTTCGTCAAGCACCAGGGGCAGGGGAAGGACGAGCAGGAGAAAAGATGTCGCTCTCGCCTTACGCACCGATCATCGGGCTGTTCGCCCTCGCCGCGGGGTTCTCGCTGTTCTCCGTGGGCGCCGCCCGCTTCGCCGGTCCCCGGCGCTTCAACAAGGCCAAGCTCGAGGCGTACGAGTGCGGCATCGAGCCGAGCCCGCAGCCGGTCGGCGGTGGCCGGTTCCCGGTCAAGTTCTACCTGACGGCGATGCTCTTCATCGTCTTCGACATCGAGATCATCTTCCTCTACCCGTGGGCGGTCTCCTTCGACGCCCTGCCGATCTTCGGCTTCGTGGAGATGGTCATGTTCATCGTCGCGGTCTTCGTCGCCTACGCCTACGTATGGCGGCGCGGCGGCCTGGACTGGGACTGAGGGAGGTACGCAGATGGGTATCGAGGAGAAGCTTCCCGCCGGCGTCCTGCTCACCTCCGTGGAGAAGCTGGTCAACTGGTCGCGGAAGTCGTCCGTCTGGGGCGCCACCTTCGGCTTGGCCTGCTGCGCCATCGAGATGATGGCGGCCGGTGGTCCGCACTACGACATGGGCCGCTGGGGCATGGAGGTCTTCCGCGCCTCGCCCCGCCAGGCCGACCTGATGATCGTCGCCGGCCGGGTGAGCCAGAAGATGGCCCCGGTACTGCGCCAGATCTACGACCAGATGGCCGAGCCCCGCTGGGTGCTCTCCATGGGCGTCTGCGCCAGCAGCGGCGGCATGTTCAACAACTACGCCATCGTCCAGGGCGTCGACCACGTGGTGCCCGTCGACATGTACCTCCCGGGCTGCCCGCCCCGGCCGGAGATGCTCATCGACGCCATCCTCAAGCTCCGCGAGAAGATCATGTACGAGCCGCTGGGCCCGAACGGCCGCAAGATGCTGGAGGCCCGTAAGGAGCGCGGTGACGTGCCCGTCGTGCCGTACGGCTCGATGCCGTCGTCGTACCGCAACGACAAGGCCCGGCGCGCCGAGTGGACCCAGGCGGTCCGCGAGGGGCGCGAGGAGCAGCTGCGGATCGAGAACTGGATGAAGGCCCAGAACCACCTCCACGCGCAGGGGGGCCCGAAGTGACCGCACCGAACGACAAGAACAACGACGGCGGCGTGCCGGTACCCACCACCCCGGCCGGCGCCAGCACCGGCGCCCCGGCCGAGTACCCGCCGTCCAGCCCCGCCGGGCGCGGGATGTTCGGCATGCACGGCTCCGGCGACGTCTCCGGCTACGGCGGCCTGGTCCGCCAGCGCAAGCCGATCGAGGAGGCCGCCCGACCGTACGGCGGCTACTTCGACGAGGTCCGCGACGCGCTGGAGGAGGCGTACCCCGCCTTCGGCGACGCGATCGAGAAGGTCGTGGTCGACCGCGGCGAGCTGACCCTGCACGTCCGGCCCGAGCGGATCGCCGAGGTCTGCCAGGTGATGCGGGACGACCTGGCACTTCGCTTCGAGCTCTGCTCCTCGGTCTCCGGAGTGGACTACCTGGGCGCCGACTCCCGCCGGCTGCACGTGGTCTACCAGCTCACCTCGATGACCTACCGGCGGCGGGTCCGGCTGGAGGCCGCGGTCTCCGCCGAGGACCCGCACCTGCCGAGCGTCACCGCCGTCTACCCGACCGCCGACTGGCAGGAGCGGGAGACGTACGACATGTTCGGCATCGTCTTCGACGGCCACCCCAACCTGACCCGGATCCTCATGCCGGACGACTGGGAGGGGCACCCGCAGCGCAAGGACTACCCGCTGGGTGGCGTGCCGGTGGAGTACAAGGGCGCGGAGATTCCCCCGCCGGACCGGAGGAGGTCCTACCAGTGACCACGTCCAACTACGCGACCGAGCGCGAGACCACCGAGGGCAAGGTCTTCACCGTCACCGGCGGGGACTGGGACCAGGTCGTCGCCGGCACCGACCCGATCAACGACGAGCGGATCGTCGTCAACATGGGTCCGCAGCACCCGTCCACGCACGGCGTGCTCCGGCTGATCCTGGAGCTCGAGGGCGAAACGGTCCGCGAGGCCCGTTCGGTCGTCGGCTACCTGCACACCGGCATCGAGAAGAACCTCGAATACCGCAACTGGGTCCAGGGCTCGACCTTCGTGACCCGGATGGACTACCTGGCCCCGCTGTTCAACGAGACGGCGTACGCGCTGGCAGTGGAGAAGCTGCTCGGCGTCACCGACGAGGTGACCGAGCGGGCCACCACCATCCGGGTGCTGATGATGGAGCTGAACCGGATCTCCTCGCACCTGGTGTGGCTGGCCACCACCGGCATGGAGCTGGGCGCGATCTCGATCATGCTGTACGGCTTCCGCGAGCGGGAGTACATCCTCGACATCTTCGAGACCATCACCGGCCTGCGGATGAACCACGCGTACGTCCGGCCGGGCGGCGTGGCGCAGGACGTGCCGGACGAGGCGATCGTCAAGATCCGCGAGTTCCTCAAGATGATGCCGAAAAAGCTCAAGGAGTACGAGGACCTGCTCTCCGGCCAGCCGATCTGGACCGAGCGGACCAAGGGCGTCGCGGTGCTCGACGCGACCGGCTGCCTGGCGCTCGGCGTCACCGGCCCGGTGCTGCGCTCCGCCGGTCTCGCCTGGGACCTGCGCAAGACCATGCCGTACTGCGGCTACGAGACGTACGAGTTCGACGTGCCGACCCACCCGGACGGTGACGTCTGGGGTCGCTACCTGGTCCGGCTCGCCGAGATCCGGGAGTCGCTGAAGCTGGTCGAGCAGGCGCTGGACCGGTTGAAGCCGGGCCCCGTGATGGTGGCCGACCGCAAGATCGCCTGGCCGGCCCAGCTCGCCATCGGCGTCGACGGCATGGGCAACTCGCTGGAGCACGTCGCCAAGATCATGGGTCAGTCGATGGAGTCGCTGATCCACCACTTCAAGCTCGTCACCGAGGGCTTCCGGGTTCCGCCGGGCCAGGTGTACGTCGGCATCGAGTCGCCCCGCGGTGAGCTGGGCGTGCACGCGGTCTCCGACGGCGGCACCCGGCCCTACCGGGTGCATTACCGGGAGCCGAGCTTCGTCAACCTCCAGGCCCTTCCGGCGATGGCCGAGGGCGGCCTGATCGCCGACGTGATCGCCGGTGGCGCCTCGCTGGACCCCGTGATGGGTGGATGTGACCGATGACTGTCTTTACTGAGCAGACCCGCGAGCGGGCGCGGGAGATCATCGCCCGCTACCCGGCCGACCGGTCCCGCTCGGCGCTGCTGCCGCTGCTGCACCTGGTGCAGTCTGAAGAGGGCTACGTCTCCCCGGCCGGCGTCGAGTTCTGTGCCGAGGTGCTCGGCCTGAACAAGGCCCAGGTCGGCGCGGTGGCCACGTTCTACACCATGTACAAGCGCAAGCCGACCGGCGACTACCTGGTCAGCGTCTGCACCAACACGATGTGCAACGTGCTCGGCGGCCAGGAGGTCTACGACGCGCTCGCCGAGCACCTGGGCGTCGGGCACGACGAGACCACCGCCGACGGGAAGATCACCCTGGAGCACGCCGAGTGCCTGGCGGCGTGCGACTACGGGCCGGTGATGACCGTCAACTACGACTTCTTCGACGGCGTCGACCCGCAGGGTGCCCTCGGCGTGGTCGAGGAGCTGCGCGCCGGCGGCCGGCCGATGCCGACCCGGGGCGCCCGCCTCTGCACGCTCAAGGAGATGGCGGTGCAGCTCGCCGGCTTCGCCGACGAACGCGACGGCGCGGTCGCCGACGGGGGCCCGGGCGAGCCGAGCCTGCGCGGCCTGCGGCTGGCGGAGCAGCACGGCATCTCGGTGCCCGGCTACGACCCGAACACCCCGATCCGCAGCAAGGCCGAAGCCGACGAGGCGGCGGCCCGGGCGAAGGCGGCCGAGTCCGGCGCGAAGCCGGCCCCGGCGGCCGAGCCGGCCAAGTCCGCCACGCCGGTGAAGGGTGGCGACGGTGCGTCCGCCCCCACGGGTACGCCGGGCAGCGCCGGCGCCGCCGAGCCGGTGCAGGCGACCGGCAGCACCGCGCCGGACGTGAAGGCGCCGGACGACAAGTCGCCGCAGGTGCGTACCGCCGAGACCCGGCAGCCGGACGCGCGGACCGCCGTGCCCGACGCCCCCGGCACCAAGGTCCCGGTCGACACCACCGCCCCGGCGCCGCGCGACGCGCAAAAGGCGCAGGCCGCCGGCGCGGCGGCCAATCCGCCGGCCGGCGACGGCAAGCCCGCCGGCGATGAGGCCGGCGCGCAGGAGCGGAACCTCAAGGAAGCGTCGGCGGGCGCCACTGGCGCGGGCCCGGCGGTCGGGAGCGAAACGGGGGGCCAGAAGTGACCACTCCTCGGCCGGAGACGCTGGCCAAGCTGACGCCGGTGCTGACCAAGCGCTGGCTCTCGCCGGACGCCTGGCGGATCGGCACCTACGAGAAGCTGGACGGCTACGCCGCCCTGCGCAAGGCGCTCAAGGCCCACCCGGACGACCTGATCCAGCTGATCAAGGACTCCGGGCTGCGCGGCCGTGGTGGCGCGGGCTTCCCGACCGGGCTCAAGTGGGGATTCATCCCGCAGGGCGACGGCAAGCCGCACTACCTGGTGGTCAACGCCGATGAGGGCGAGCCGGGCACCTGCAAGGACCTGCCGCTGATGACGCACGACCCGCACGCGCTGATCGAGGGCGTGATCATTGCCTCGTACGCGATCCGGGCGAACCGCGCCTACATCTACATCCGGGGCGAGGCGGTGCACGCCGCGCGCCGGCTGCGCAACGCGGTGGCGGAGGCGCAGGCCAAGGGCTATCTCGGCCGGAACATCATGGGCACCGGCTTCGACCTGGAGCTGGTGGTCCACTCCGGCGCCGGGGCGTACATCTGCGGTGAGGAGACCGCGCTGCTGGACTCGCTGGAGGGCTTCCGGGGCCAGCCCCGGCTGCGCCCGCCGTTCCCGGCGACCCACGGCCTGTACGCCAGCCCGACGGTGGTCAACAACGTCGGCACCATCGCCAGCGTGCCGTACATCGTGCTGGGCGGGGCCGACTGGTGGAAGACCATGGGCACGGAGAAGTCCTCCGGGCCGATGATCTACTCGCTGTCGGGCCGGATCGCCAACCCCGGCCAGTACGAGTGCTCGATGGGCGTCACGCTGCGCGAGCTGATCGAGCTGGCCGGCGGGATGCAGCCCGGGCACGAGCTGAAGTTCTGGACCCCGGGCGGGTCGTCCACGCCGCTGCTCACCGCCGAGCACCTGGACGTGCCGCTGGACTTCGAGGGGGTGGCGGCGGCCGGCTCGATCCTGGGCACCACGGCCACCCAGATCTTCTCCGACCAGGACTGCCCGGTGTACGCGACCTACCGGTGGCTGGAGTTCTACCACCACGAGTCGTGCGGCAAGTGCACCCCGTGCCGCGAGGGCAACTACTGGATGGTCCGGGTCTACCGGCGGATCCTCGCCGGCCAGGGCACCCACGAGGACCTGGACACCCTGCTCGACACCTGCGACAACATCCTCGGCCGCTCGTTCTGCGGCCTGGGTGACGGTGCGACCAGCCCGGTGACCTCGTCGCTGAAGTACTTCAAGCAGGACTACCTCGACTACATCGAGGGTCGTACCGCGCCGAAGCTGTCGGACAAGCAGCTGGTGGGAGCCCACTAATGACCGACGTAGCCAAGCAGACCGAGACCGTCACGCTGACCATCGACGGCGTCGAGGTCACCGCCCCCAAGGGCGCGCTGCTGATCCGGGTCGCCGAGCAGTTGGGCACCGAGATCCCGCGCTTCTGCGACCACCCGCTGCTGGCCCCGGCCGGCGCGTGCCGGCAGTGCCTGGTGGAGGTGGAGGGCCAGCGCAAGCCGGTCGCCTCCTGCACCCAGACGGTCGCCGACGGCATGGTGGTGCGGACCCAGCTCACCTCCCCGGTCGCGAAGAAGGCCCAGGAGGGGGTGATGGAGCTGCTGCTCCTCAACCACCCCCTGGACTGCCCGATGTGTGACAAGGGCGGCGAGTGCCCGCTGCAGAACCAGGCGATGTCAACCGGCCGCACCGACTCGCGCTTCCACGAGCACAAGCGGGAGTACGAGAAGCCGATGGCGATCAGCACCCAGGTGCTGCTCGACCGCGAGCGCTGCGTGCTCTGCCAGCGCTGCACCCGGTTCTCCGAGGAGATCGCCGGCGACAAGTTCATCGACCTGATGGGCCGGTCGTCCGCCGAGGAGATCAACATCTACCGGGACGACGCGTACGGCGAAGAGGGCGACGCGGGTGACGTGCCGTTCAACTCGTACTTCTCCGGCAACACCGTGCAGATCTGCCCGGTGGGCGCGCTGACCGGCGCGCAGTACCGGTTCCGGGCCCGCCCGTTCGACCTGGTCTCCACGCCCAGCGTCTGCGAGCACTGCTCGGCCGGCTGTGACCAGCGCACCGACTGGCGGCGCGGCAAGGTGCTGCGCCGGCTGGCCGGCGACGACCCGGCGGTGAACGAGGAGTGGAACTGCGACAAGGGGCGGTGGGGCTTCCAGTACACCCGCGCCTTCGACCGGATCACCACCCCGCTGGTTCGCGACGAGCGCAGCGGTGAGCTCCGCGAGGCCTCCTGGAGCGAGGCGCTGACCCGCGCCGCCGAGGGGCTGCGCGCCGCCCGGGACTCCGGCCAGGGCACCGCGGTGCTGACCGGCGGCCGGCTGACCGTCGAGGACGCCTACGCGTACGCGAAGTTCGCCCGGGTCGCCCTGAACACCAACGACATCGACTTCCGGGCCCGGCCGGTCTCCCGCGAGGAGGCCGACTTCCTGGCCAGCAGCGTCGCCGGGGTCACCGACGTCACCTACACGGACGTGGAGAACGCGCCCGCGGTGGTGCTGGTCGGCCTGGAGCCGGAGGAGGAGTGCCCGATCCTCTTCCTGCGGCTGCGCAAGGCGTACCTGAAGAAGAAGCTCACCGTGTACGCGATCGCGCCGTTCGCCACCCGCAGCCTGGAGAAGCTCGGGGCCAAGCTGGCCCGGGTGGTGCCGGGCGAGGAGGCCAGCGTGCTCGCCGAGCACGCCACGGTCGCCGAGGCGCTGAGCCAGCCCGGAGCGATCCTGGTGGTCGGCGAGCGGCTGGGCGCGGTGCCGGGCGGGCTCTCCGCCGCTGCGGACATCGCCCGGCGTACCGGTGCCAAGCTGGCCTGGGTGCCGCGGCGCGCGGGTGACCGCGGCGCGGTCGACGCCGGCTGCCTGCCCAACCTGCTCCCCGGTGGCCGGGTGGTCACCGAGCCGGCCGCCCGCGCCGAGCTCGGCGAGGCGTGGGACATCGCGGCCGGGGTGATCCCGAGCCAGGCCGGCCGGGACACCGACGGCATCCTCGCGGCCGCGGCGAACGGCCAGCTCGGCGCCCTGGTGGTGGCGGGCGTGGACCCGGCCGACCTGGCCGACCCGCGGCTGGCCGAGCAGGCCCTCGACGGGGTGCCGTTCCTGGTCAGCCTGGAGCTTCGGATGAGCGCGGTGGCCCGCCGGGCAGACGTGGTCTTCCCGGTGGCCCCGGTGGTCGAGAAGGCGGGCAGCTTCCTCGACTGGGAGGGCCGGCTGCGCCCCTTCGACGCGGTGCTGGAAACGGCCGCGATGACCGACGGGCGGGTGCTCGACGCGCTCGCCGCGCAGCTCGACGTGCGGCTCGGCACCGGTGACGTGCTGAGCGTCCGCCGGGAGCTGGGCGCGCTGCCGCCGAGCCGGCTGACCCGGCCGGCCGCGCCGTCCGTCGAGCCGGCCACCGTGCCGCAGCCCGGCGCCGGTGAGGCCGTGCTGGCCACCTGGCACCAGCTGATCGACCTGGGCAGCCTGACCGACGGCGACGAGCACCTCGCCGGCACCGCCCGCCCGCCGGTGGTCCGGCTGGGCAAGGGCACCGCCGAGGCGCTCGGCGTCGCCGACGGCGACCCGGTGACGGTGGGCACCGACCGCGGTGCGGTCACGCTGCCGGCGGCGATCACCGAGATGCCGGACGGCGTCGTCTGGCTGCCGACCAACTCACCCGGCTCGACCGTGCGGCGCAGCCTCGGCGCGACGTCCGGCACGGTCGTCCGGATCTCCGTTCCCGCCGCCACCGGCGCGGCCGTCCCGACCGGACGGGTCGCGGCGGACGAGGCCGGGCGTCCGGGGCCGCTCCTCAACGCAGGGGGTGTCCAGTGAGCGCGCTCTACCTGGCGCAGGACCCGACGCTGGCCGACTTCGGCAAGGACCCGTGGTGGCTGGTCCTCATCAAGATCGTGTTCGCCTTCGTCTTCGCTCTGCTGGCCACGCTGCTCGGCGTCTGGTTCGAACGCCGGGTCGTGGGCTACATGCAGGTCCGGCCCGGCCCCAACCAGGTCGGCCCGTTCGGCCTGCTGCAGACCCTCGCCGACGGCCTGAAGATGGCCTTCAAGGAGGACATCCTCCCGCGGGCCGCCGACAAGGTCGTCTACTTCTTCGCGCCGACCATCTCGGTGATCTGCGCGGTGACCGCGCTGTCGGTGGTGCCGTTCGGCCCGATGGTGAGCATCTTCGGCCACCACACGCCGCTGCAGGTCACCGACGTGCCGGTGGCGGTGCTGGTGCTGCTGGCCTGCTCCTCGATGGGCATCTACGGCATCGTGCTCGGTGGTTGGGCCTCTGGCTCGACGTACCCGCTGCTCGGCGGTCTGCGGTCCAGCGCCCAGATGATCTCGTACGAGGTCGCGATGGGGCTGAGCATCGTGGCGGTGTTCATGACCGCCGGCACGATGTCCACCAGCGGCATCGTCGCCGCCCAGGCGCACGGCACGCGGCTCAACCTCGGCGGTTGGGAACTCGCCGCCCCCGGTTGGTACGCGATCCTGCTGCTGCCCAGCTTCATCATCTTCTTCATCTCGACCGTCGGTGAGACCAACCGGGCGCCGTTCGACCTGCCCGAGGCGGAGTCGGAGCTGGTCGCGGGCTTCATGACCGAGTACAGCTCGCTGAAGTTCGCGCTCTTCATGCTCTCCGAGTACGTGTCGATGGTGACCATGTCCGCGGTCACCACCACGCTCTTCCTCGGCGGCTGGCGGGCGCCCGCGCCCATCACCACCTTCTGGGCCGGCGCCAACTCCGGCTGGTGGCCGATGCTCTGGTTCTTCGGCAAGGTGCTGATCCTGGTCTTCGTCTTCGTCTGGCTCCGGGGCACGCTGCCCCGGCTGCGCTACGACCAGTTCATGCGCTTCGGCTGGAAGGTCCTGCTCCCGATCAACCTGGTCTGGATCCTGGTCCTGTCCGGGCTGCGCTCGATCGAGGGCTGGCAGACCCGGGACCGGCTGCTCGCCACCGCGATCGGCGCGGGCGTGCTGCTGCTGGCCACGCTGCTCTGGCCGTCGAAGAAGCGGGAGCCCAAACCGACGCTCCAGGAACAGGCCAACAGCCGACCGCACGGCAGCTTCCCGCTGCCCCCGATGGACCTGCAGGTACCACCGAGCCCGCGCACCAAGCGCGTGGTCGCCGAGCGGGAGCCGGCCAACATCGCCACCGGCTCCGACTCCAGGGAGGTGTGACGTGGGCGCGATCACCGGAACGTTCAAGGGCTTCGGTGTCACCTTCTCGCACATGTTCAGGAAGGTCGTCACCACCGACTACCCGTTCAAGCCGCCGGTCTCGGCGCCGCGCTACCACGGGCGGCACATCCTCAACCGGCACCCGGACGGGCTGGAGAAGTGCATCGGCTGCGAGCTGTGCGCCTGGGCCTGCCCGGCGGACGCGATCTACGTGGAGGGTGGCGACAACACCGACGAGCAGCGCTTCTCGCCGGGTGAGCGGTACGCCAGCGTCTACCAGATCAACTACGCCCGGTGCATCTTCTGCGGGCTCTGCATCGAGGCCTGCCCGACCCGTTCGCTCACCATGAGCAACGAGTACGAGCTGGCCCGGGACAACCGGCAGGACCTGATCTTCACCAAGGAGCAGCTGCTCGCGCCGCTGCTGCCGGGGATGGAGCAGCCGCCGCACCCGATGCGGCTGGGCGACAGCGAGAAGGACTACTACATCGGGTCGCTGACCAACCCGGGCACCTCGGCCGGCGCGGAGCACTCGCCGATGGGGCCGGGCCGGTACCACGTGGAGGAGCACCCGGGCGTGACCTTCCCCGGCGCCGAGCAGGCGGCCCAGCGGGCGGCGGCAGGCAAGGGAGAAACGGCATGACCACGCAGACGGTGCTCGCCGAGGCGGCCTCGGTCTCCGGCGGCGAGGCGGTGACGTTCTGGATCCTGGCCCCGCTGGCGCTGATCGGCGCGATCGGGATGGTCTGGGCCCGCAACGCGGTGCACTCGGCGCTCTGGCTGGTGCTGACCATGCTCTGCCTGGGCGTGTTCTACGTCCTCCAGGCGGGCCCGTTCATCGGCATGGTGCAGATCATCGTCTACACCGGCGCGATCATGATGCTCTTCCTGTTCGTGCTGATGCTGGTCGGTCGGGACGCCTCGGACTCGCTGATCGAGACGCTGCGCGGGCAGCGGGTCGCTGCGGTGGTGCTCGGGCTCGGCTTCGCCGGCCTGATCGGCAGCGGCCTCTACCGGGCCCTCCACGGCGTCCGGGCGGTCGGGCTGGAACAGGCCAACGCCGAGGGGAACGTGCAGGGCATCGCCCGGCTGCTCTTCACCAAGTACGTCTTCGCCTTCGAGTTGACCTCCGCGCTGCTGATCACGGCGGCCGTCGGCGCGATGGTGCTGGCGCACGTCGAGCGGCGCAAGGAGGACCGGATGGATCAGGTCGCCACCATGAAGGCCCGGTTCCGCCCCGGCAACTACCCCGGCCCGAAGCCCGGCCCGGGTGTCTTCGCCACCTCCTCCTCGGTGGCCACCCCGGCCCGCCTGCCCGACGGCCGGCTGACCGACCGCAGCATCCCGGAGATCCTGCCGGTCCGCGAGCTGACCGCCGAGGAAACCTCGCTGAAGGGGACGGAAAAGAAGTGACCCCGGACTACTACCTGATCCTCGCGGCGGTGCTGTTCACCATCGGTGCCGTCGGCGTGCTGGTGCGGCGCAACGCGATCGTGCTGTTCATGTGCGTCGAGCTGATGCTCAACGCGGCCAACCTGACGCTGGTCACCTTCAGCCGGATCAACGGTGACCTCAACGGCCAGATCATGGCGTTCTTCGTGATGGTGGTGGCCGCGGCCGAGGTCGTGGTCGGGCTCGCGATCATTATGTCGATCTTCCGGACCCGGCGCTCCGCGAGCGTCGACGACGCCAACCTGCTGAAGTACTGAGGGGCCCTGCGGTGGAAGAGACTGTGGAGTTTGCTTCGGCCAGCGGCCTGCTGGGCAGCGTCTGGCTGCTGGTGGCCATCCCGCTGGTCAGCGCGGCGATCCTGCTGCTGCTCGGCCGGCGGGCCGACCGCTGGGGGCACTGGCTGGGCGTCGGCGCCATCGGCGCCGCGTTCGTGCTGGGCCTGACCTACTTCTTCCAGCTGCGCGGCCTGGAGAACAAGTCGGTCGAGCTGAGCCTCTGGCAGTTCATCTCGGTCGGCGACTTCAAGGTGGACTTCGGTCTGCTCTTCGACCCGCTGGCCGGCGTCTTCGTCCTGCTGATCACCGGGGTGGGCTTCCTGATCCACCTCTACGCGGTCGAGTACATGGCGCACGACGAGGGCCGGCGGCGGTTCTTCGGGTACTTCAACCTCTTCGTCGCCGCGATGCTCCTGCTGGTGCTCGGCAACAACTACGTGATGCTCTACTTCGGCTGGGAGGGCGTCGGTCTGGCGTCGTACCTGCTAATCTCCTTCTGGTACGGGCGACCCAGCGCGGCCACCGCCGGCAAGAAGGCGTTCCTGATGAACCGGGTCGGCGACGCCGGCCTGGCGATCGGCATCTTCGTCATGTTCGCCACCCTCGGCACCACCCAGTACGACCAGGTGTTCAACGGCGTCGGTGCGCTGACCAAGACCACCGTGCTGGTGCTCGGCCTGCTGCTGCTGCTCGGCGCGGCCGGCAAGTCCGGCCAGTTCCCGCTCCAGGCCTGGCTCCCCGACGCCATGGAGGGCCCGACCCCGGTGTCGGCGCTCATCCACGCGGCCACCATGGTCACCGCGGGCGTCTACCTGATCGCCCGCTCCAACCCGATCTTCTCGGCCGATGCCACGCTGCAGCTCGTGGTGGTCAGCGTCGGCGCGCTGACCCTGCTGATGGGCTGCGTCATCGGCGCGGCCAAGGACGACATCAAGCGGGTGCTCGCCTGGTCGACGGTCAGCCAGATCGGCTACATGTTCCTCGGCGTCGGGCTCGGCGGCGGGGCGTACGCCCTGGCCATCGTGCACCTGCTGGCGCACGGCTTCTTCAAGGCCAACATGTTCCTCGGCGCCGGCTCGGTGATGCACGGCATGCACGACCAGGTGGACATCCGCCGCTTCGGCAACCTGTCGAAGTACATGCGGGTCACCTGGCTGACCTTCATGATGGGCTGGCTGGCCATCATCGGCATGTTCCCGTTCTCCGGCTTCTTCTCCAAGGAGCCGATCATCGTGGCCGCGTTCGAGCGGGAGGGCTGGACCGCCTGGCTCTTCGGCGGCGCCGCCCTGGTCGGCGCCGGGCTGACGGCCTTCTACATGACCCGGCTCTTCGTGCTCACCTTCCACGGCCCGGCCCGCTGGACCGAGGACATCGAGCACCCGCACGAGTCGCCGAAGCTGATGACCATCCCACTGGTCCTGCTGGCGATCGGCTCGGTCGCGGCCGGCTTCCTGCTGTCCACCTCCGTGCCGGACTGGCTGGAGGCCACCGCCGGGCTGGGTGGCCAGGAGAAGCCGCACGAGGCCGTTCTGGCGCACTGGCTGATCACCGCGCTCTCGCTGCTGGTCACCGTGCTCGGCGCCGGCCTGGCCTGGGCGCTGTTCCGCGCCGGCACGGCCACCGCGCCGCAACCGGCGGGCGTGCTGGTCACCGCCGCCCGCCGCAACCTCTACACCGACACCGTCAACGAGGCGGTCTTCGAGAAGCCGGGCATCTTCCTCACCCGGGCGCTGGTCTTCCTCGACAACCGGGGCGTCGACGGGCTGGTCAACGGCCTCGCCGCGGCGGTCGGCGGTGGCTCCGGCCGGCTCCGGCGGCTGCAGACCGGTTTCGTGCGGTCGTACGCGACCTCGATCCTGACCGGCGCGCTGCTCGTGGTGGCGGCGTTCCTGGCGGTGCAGGCGGGGTGGCTGGCGTGATCGACCTCTTTCCGGCCGCCCCCGCCGGCGGGCCACGCAGTCACGACGGAGGTAAGGCCGAATAATGTCCAACTTCCCGTTCCTCTCGGTGCTGACCGTGGCACCGCTGGTCGGCGCCCTGATCGTGGCGCTGCTGCCGCGCCGGTCGCCGGAACTGGCCAAGCAGGTGGCGTTCGGCTGGTCGCTGCTGGTGCTGGTGCTGTCGGTGATCATGTGGATCACCTTCCAGGCCGATGGTGACCGGTTCCAGTTCCGCGAGTCGTACGCGTGGATCCCGAACTGGGGCGTGAACTTCACCTTCGCGGCCGACGGCATCGCGCTGGTCATGCTGATGCTGATCGCGATCCTGGTGCCGCTGGTGATCCTGGCGTCCTGGCACGACGCCGAGTCGTCCAAGCGCTCCGTGCCGGTCTACTTCGCCCTGCTGCTCATCCTCGAGTGCACGATGATCGGCGTCTTCGCCGCCGCCGACGTCTTCCTGTTCTACGTGTTCTTCGAGGTCATGCTCGTGCCGATGTACTTCCTCATCGGCAGCTACGGCGGCCACCAGCGGCAGTACGCGGCGGTGAAGTTCTTTCTCTACTCGCTGGTCGGCGGCCTGTTCATGCTGGCCGCGGTGATCGGCCTCTGGGTGGTCGGCGGGAAGACCTTCGACTGGCAGGCGCTGAGCCAGGTGGACATCTCCACCGGCACCGGGCGCTGGCTCTTCCTCGGTTTCTTCCTCGCCTTCGCGATCAAGGCGCCGTTCTTCCCGTTCCACACCTGGCTGCCGGACGCCGGTGGCGCGGCCCCGGCCGGTGCCGCCGCGCTGCTGGTCGGCGTGCTGGACAAGGTCGGCACCTTCGGCATCCTGCGCTACTGCCTGCCGCTCTTCCCCGAGGCGTCGCGCTGGTTCGCCCCGTGGGCGCTGGCGCTGGGTCTGATCGGCATCATCTACGCCGCGCTGCTGGCGGTCGGCCAGAACGACCTCAAGCGGCTGGTGTCGTACACCTCGATCGCGCACTTCGGTTTCATCGGCGTCGGCATCTTCGCCTTCACCACCCAGGCCGGCACCGGTGCGGTGCTCTACATGCTCAACCACGGTCTCGCCACCGGCCTGCTCTTCCTGGTGGTGGGCATGCTGATCGCCCGCCGCGGCTCGGCCCTGATCAGCGACTTCGGCGGTGCCGGCAAGCTGGTCCCGCTGTTGGCCGGGGTGCTCTTCTTCGCCGGTCTGGCCTCGCTGGCCCTGCCCGGCACCGCGCCGTTCGTCTCCGAGTTCCTGGTGCTCATCGGCACCTTCACCACCAACAAGCCGGTCGCGGTGATCGCCACGCTCGGCATCATCCTGGCCGCGGCGTACGTGCTGTGGATGGTGCAGCGCACCACCCAGGGCACCCTCAACCCGGCCCTGACCGAGGTCGAGGGCATGCGCCGTGACCTCTCCCTGCGCGAGAAGGTCGTGGTCGCCCCGCTGATCGCACTGATCGTGCTGCTCGGCTTCTATCCCAAGCCGGTCACCGATGTCATCAACCCCGCCGTCCGCGCGACCATGCAGGACGTCGGTCGGACCGATCCCGCCCCGACGGTCGGCAGCGTCCAGGAGGCCGCAAAATGACCGAGCTGAAGTTGCCGTCGATCGACTACGCGGCGCTCGCTCCGATCCTGATCATGCTGGGTGCCGCCCTGGTCGGCGTCCTGGTCGAGGCGTTCGTGCCCCGGCGCCTGCGCAACGGGGTGCAGCTCGCGCTCGCCCTGGTGGCGGTGCTCGGCGCGCTGACCATGGTCATCCTCAACTCGGACGACCGGCTGATCACCGCGGGCCAGGCGCTCGCGGTGGACGGTCCGACGCTGTTCCTCCAGGGCGCGATCCTGATCCTCGCCGCGATGGCACTGCTGCTGATCGGTGAGCGCTCGGTCGAGCGCGGCGGGGCGTTCGTCGCGCACGCCGCGGTCACCGCCGAGTCGGCCGACGACCGGCGCCAGGCCGACGGCGTCGGCGGCACCACCGAGGTGTACCCGCTGGCCACCTTCGCGATCGGCGGCATGCTGATCTTCGTGGCGGCGAACGACCTGCTGACCATGTTCATCGCGCTCGAGGTCTTCTCGCTGCCGCTCTACCTGCTCTGCGCGCTGGCCCGCCGCCGGCGGCTGCTGAGCCAGGAGGCGGCGATGAAGTACTTCCTGCTCGGCGCGTACGCCTCGGCGTTCTTCCTCTTCGGTGTGGCGCTGATCTACGGCTTCACCTCCGGCATCCCGGGCCGGGTCGCCGGGGTCGACTTCGCCACGGTGCACGCCGCGGTCACCGACTCCCCGGCCAGCCCGGTGCTGCTCTTCGCCGGCATGGCGCTGCTCGCCATCGGCCTGCTCTTCAAGGCCGCCGCGGCGCCGTTCCACGTCTGGACGCCGGACGTCTACCAGGGCGCCCCGACGCCGGTCACCGGCTTCATGGCCGCCTGCACCAAGGTCGCCGCGTTCGGCGCGCTGCTGCGGGTCTTCCACGTCGCGTTCTCCGGGGCGGCCTGGGACTTCACCCCGGTCCTCGGCGCGGTGGCGGTGCTGACCATGCTGGTCGGCGCGGTGCTGGCGGTCACCCAGACCGACATCAAGCGGCTGCTGGCGTACTCGTCCATCGCGAACGCCGGCTACCTGCTGGTGGGCGTGCTGGCGCCGAGCAAGGACGGGCTCTCCGGCACGATGTTCTACCTGGTGGCGTACGGCTTCTCGGTGCTCGCCGCGTTCGCCGTGGTGACCCTGGTCCGGGACGCCGACGGCGAAGCCACCCACCTGTCCCGCTGGGCCGGGCTGGGCCGGCGGTCGCCGTTCTTCGCGGCGATCTTCACCTTCATCCTGCTCGCCTTCGCCGGTATCCCGCTGACCAGCGGCTTCACCAGCAAGTTCGCCGTCTTCGCCCCGGCGCTGGACGCCAACCAGGCCTGGCTGGTGATCGCCGGCGTGCTGACCAGCATGGTGCTGGCCTTCCCGTACCTGCGGGTCGTGGTGATGATGTGGCTCTCCGAGCCGGGCGACGCCACCCCGACGGTGACCGTGCCGGGCGCGCTCACCTCGGCGGCCCTGGTGATCGGCGTGCTGGCCACCCTGGTGCTGGGCGTCGCCCCGGCGCCGCTGCTCGACCTGGCCAACGGTGCCGCCGAATTCGTCAGATGACAGAGGTTCTCCCACCGGGGGCCGGTACGCAGTCGCGTACCGGCCCCCGGTCGGTATCCCCCTGTCCGGGGCAGGTCGAACGGGTGTGGCATGGTTGAAGACGTGGTGATTCCGGCTGGCGAGCGTTCAGGTGCCACCGGCTCCGGCGGTCGTCGGGGTCCGGAGGGTACGGGTCAGATCGGCGCGCTCGGCCTGCACCTCGCCGACCCCCGCGTCGAGGCTTCCGTGCTGGGCCTGCTGGACAACGTCGAGGGTGCGCTGCGGGCCAGCGTGGCCAGCGCCGACCCGCTCGTGACCGAGGCGGCCCGGCACCTGGTGGAGGCCGGCGGCAAGCGGTTCCGCCCGCTGCTGGTGGCGCTGGGCGCCCAGTTCGGCGACCCGACGGGCACGCAGGTCGTACCGGCCGCGGTGGTGATGGAGCTCACCCACCTGGCCACGCTGTACCACGACGACGTGATGGACGAGGCGGCCGTGCGTCGGGGTGCCCCGAGCGCCAACTCCCGCTGGACGAACTCGGTGGCCATCCTGGTCGGCGACTACCTCTTCGCCCGGGCCGCGGACATCGCGGCCGACCTGGGCCCGGAGGCGGTACGGCTGCAGGCGCGCACCTTCGCCCGGCTGGTCCACGGCCAGATCGCGGAGACCGTCGGCCCGCGCGGCGGCGAGGACCCGGTGGCTCACTACCTGCACGTCATCGCCGAGAAGACCGGTTCGCTGATCGCCACCTCGGCCCGCTTCGGTGGGATGTTCGGCGGGGCGTCGCCGGAGCACATCGAGGCCCTGGCCGGATACGGCGAGACGATCGGGGTGGCCTTCCAGCTCTCCGACGACCTGCTGGACATCGCCTCCGAGTCGAGGCAGTCCGGTAAGACGCCGGGCACCGACCTGCGTGAGGGCGTACCGACCCTGCCGGTGCTCTACGCGCTCGCCGCGGACGACTCGGACGCCGCCTCGGTGCGGCTGCGGGAGATCCTGGCCACCGGCCCGCTGGTCGACGACGTGCTGCACGCCGAGGCCCTCGGCCTGCTCCGCGAGTCCCCGGCGCTCAAGCGCGCGCGGGAGACCGTCCGCAGCTACGCCGAGGACGCGAGGACGCGGCTCGGCCCCCTGCCGCAGAGCCCCGCCCGCCGCGCCCTCGAATCCCTCTGCGACTACATCGCCGACCGCACCAGCTGACCCGCCCGGACCCCCGCCCCCAGGGTGAGGCGGCCGGGACCAGGGGTCAGGGGTGGGTGAGGAGGCGGCTGCCGGTGAGCATGAGGGTGGCGGCCACCAGCATCGACGCCGCCGCGACGCTCCACATGGTGGGGTAGCCGAGGTGGGCGGCGACGGTGCCGAGGCCGAGCGGGCCCAGGCAGCCGCCGGCGTACACGCCGGTCTGGGTGATCGAGGTGGCGGCGGCCGGGGCCTGCGGATGCAGCTTGACCACCGCGAAGTTCATCAGCCCTGGCCAGGCCCAGCCGAGGCCGAAGCCGAGCACCACGCCGGCGACCAGCGGCGCCGGGCCGGCCACGGCGAGCAGGCCCAGCCCGGCGGCCCCGACCACCAGCATCCCGGCGATCAGGGCGACGTGGCCGCGCTCCCGACGGTCGGCGAGCCAGCCGGCGCCGACCCGGGCGGCCACGCAGACCGCGCTGCCCAGGGTCAGGGTGAGGCCGGCCAGGCCGGGCGAGAGCCCGCGGTCGGCCGAGGAATCCACCACGAAGGTGCCCAGCGCGTTGGCCGCCGCCGCCGCGAGGGTCGCCGCCAGGCCGACCACCACGAGCGCCCACGTCGCCCGGCCCGCCCGCGCGGCGGCGGGCCGCGCGGGCCGGGGGCGCTCCTGCGGGGGTACGGCCGGCAGCGCGATCAGCGCGGCCCCGGCGGCCGCCACGAACGCCCAGCGCCAGCCGGCGGTCAGCGCGATGGTGGGCACCGCCGCGCCGGCCAGCAGCGTGGAAACCGGGATCGCGGCCTGCTTCACCCCGAACGACAGCCCCTGGCGGTGCGCGGGCACGTGCCGGGCCAGCGCGGCGTTGCTGGCGAGCTGGCCCAGCGCGTTCGCGGCGGCGCTGAGGCCGAGCAGCGCCACCAGCACCGGGTACGACCGGGCCAGCGCCGCCACGGCCAGTAGCGACCCGGCGGAGAGCAGGATCCCGGCGCGGGCCACCACGGCCGGGCCGTACCGCTCGACCAGTGCCCCGGAGGGAACCGAGGCGAGCGCGCTGATCCCGAAGTAGACCGAGACGGCCAGCCCCAGTCCGGCGGGGGAGAAGCCGAGGTCGTCGCCCATCTGCACGGCGAGCCCGCCGACCAGGAAGACGGGCAGCACGCAGGCGATCGTGGTGGCGGTGGCGCCCGCGCTGGCCCGGACGGTACGGCGGAACGTGGCCGGTGCGGGGTGGAGTGCGGTGTCGGTCATGGTCACGCAAACCTACGCCGACCACGTTTTGGCAGCGCATCGTGTCCGTCGGTGCACGGGCTGTGGCCGGTGATCTGGCATCCTCGATCCGAACAGGCATTTCGCACTCGGCCTGTTTTTCATATGGTGTAAGTCCCCGGCGGCGGAGGTGGTTGTGCGCGACCCCTTGGCGGAACCTTCGGACCTGATCCGGAGCGTGTCCCGCGCGCTTCGAGTGCTCGAGTCGGTCGGCCGTGCGCCCAAGGGCCTGACCGTGAAGCAGATCGCCCGCCGCTGCGAGCTGACCGTGGCCACCACCTACCACCTGGTCCGCACCCTGGCGTACGAGGGCTACGTGATCCGCCGGGAGGACGGGACGTACATCGTCGGGCTGGAGGTGGCCGACCGCTACCGGGAGCTGGTCACCGCGTTCCGCGGGCCGGTCGCGGTCGGCGAGTCGCTGCGCCGGGCGGCCGCCGACACCGGGTACAGCCACTTTCTCGGGCGCTTCGTGGGCGGGCAGGTGGCCATCACGGCGGTCGCCGAGGGTCCGCGCACGCCGTACCTGGAGGACCTGGTCCCGGGCTTCGACGAGGGCGCCCACGCCACCGCGCTCGGCAAGAGCCTGCTCGCCACCCTCACCGCCGAGCAGCGCTTCCGCTATCTGCGCGACTACGGCATGCGCCCGTTCACCAGCGCCACCCTGACCACCATCGAGAGCTTCGAGGCCGACCTGGCGGCCGGGGACCGCCGCGGCATGCAGCTGGAGCTGGGGCAGTTTCGGCAGGGCGTGGCCTGCGCCGCGGTGCTGGTCACTCCAGACAAGGACATCGAGCGCCGGGTGGTGCTGGCCTGCGCCCTGCCGGCCAGCGAGATGATGACCTCCGCCCGGGTGATCCGGGCCAAGCTGCTCACCGTCGCCCGGGCTGTCGCCGACGGCATCGCCGCCGACGCCTGACCCGCACGACAAAGGGCCCCCGCCGTGCCGGATCGCCCGCGCGTACCCGGCGGACGCTGCCAGGGCCCGGTGAGCTGGCGCCGGCCCGAGGGTGGACCGAACGTGAACACCTCCGGCGCGAGCTGCGGTGAACCGATCGGGGTCACCGCACGTATTCACGGGCGAACGCATCGCCGGACTCGCCGCCGGAATCGAGGTGACCGCCATCAGTGACCACGACGCCCAACTGCTGCGCGCCCTGCACGACGAGCACGCCGACGCGCTCTTCGCGCACGCTCTGCGGCTGGTCAACGGCGACCGGACCCGGGCGGAGGACCTGGTGCAGGAGACGCTGCTGCGGGCCTGGCGGCACCCGGAGTCGCTCGACCCCCGGCGTGGCTCGGTCCGGGCCTGGCTCTTCACCACCGCCCGGAACCTCGCGATCGACGCCTGGCGGCGCCGGTCCACCCGGGTGGGCGAGGTCTACACCGACGAGTTGCCCGAACCGCCCGAGACCGTCGACGAAGCGGAGCGCGCGGTGGAGGCCTGGACCGTGGCCGAGGCGCTGAACCGGCTCAGCCCGACCCACCGGGAGGTGCTGGTCGAGTGCTTCTACCAGGGGCGGTCGGTGGCCGAGGCCGCCGCCCGACTCGGCGTACCACCGGGCACGGTGAAGTCGCGGACGCACTACGCGCTGCGCTCACTACGGTTGGTGCTGGCCGAGATGGGGGTGACCGGATGACCCGCTGCGAGTTCGCGCACGACGACGGCGCGTACGTGCTGGGCGCCCTTGCCCCCGCGGACCGGGCCGCCTACGAGCGGCACCTGGCCGGCTGCGCGGCCTGCCGGGAGGCGGTCGCCGAGATCGCCGTGCTGCCCGGCCTGCTGGGCCGGCTCGACCCGGCCGGGCTGGAGCAGTTCCTGCCGTCCGCGTCGGAGACCTCCCGGGTGCCCGCGCTGCTCGACGCCGCGCGGGAGCGCCGGCGCCGCGAGCGGTTCCGGTCCGGCCGGCGGTACGCCCTGACCGCCCTGGCCGCCGCCGTGCTCGCCGTGCTGGCGGGCGTCGGGGTGACCCTGGTCCGCCCGGCCGACGATCCGCCGCCGCAGGTGCCGCTGGTGGCCATGCGCCCGGTCGCCGGCGCCGTCCCGGTGCACGCCGAGATCGGGCTGCACGGCACCGACTGGGGCACCGAGGTCACCATGCACTGCGGGTACGACCGGCGGGCCGGGCACCGCGAGGCGTACACCTTCCGGCTGGTGGCGCACGGCCCGGACGGCGCGACGGAGCAGGTGGGCTCCTGGCTGGCCGCCCCCGGCGACGACGTCAGATTCACCGGCGTCACCCACTTCACCAAGGGTGAACTAGTCCGCCTGGAACTCCTCCGCGCCGACGACACCCCCGTCCTCGCCTACGACACCCGCTAACCCCCCACCCCCACCCCCCACCCCCACCCCCCACCCCCACCCCCACCCCCACCCCCGCTTCCGCGATCTTGCAGTTGGTGCCCCGGCAAACCGGGCATTCCCCCCGTTCGACGGGCCCGAACTGCAAGATCGGCGGGCTCAGGGGGCGGTGGGGGTGGCGGTCTGGGGCTCGGTGCGGGTGCGGGTGCGGGTGCGGGTGTGGGATTGGTGGGCTTGGTGGAGGGCGTCGACGGTGAAGACGATCAGGGCGAGCCAGACCAGGGCGAAGCCGGCGAGACGGGCCGGGGGCATGGGCTCGTGGAAGATCAGCACCCCGCAGCCGAGCTGGAGGATCGGCGCGAGGTACTGGAGCATGCCCAGCCCGGACAGCGGCAGCCGGTTCGCCGCGCCGGCGAAGAGCAGCAGCGGGATTGCGGTGGCCGCTCCGGCCAGCACCAGCAGCACGGTGTGCCCCGTCGAGAGGTGCCCGAACGTCGACTCGCCACGCCAGCTGAGATACCCGAGGTACGCCAGCGCGGGCAGCGCCAGCACCGCCGACTCGACGAAGAGCCCCTCCGCGGCCGGCAGCCCGAGCCGCTTCTTGACAAACCCGTACCCGGCGAAGCTGAAGGCCAGGGTCAGCGCCAGGTAGGGCAGCCGGCCATAGTCGACGGTGAGCACGGCCACCGCGAGCGCGCCGACGCCCAGCGCGGCCCACTGGGCCGGACGCAGCCGCTCCCGCAGCACGAAGACCCCGAGCAGCACCACGACGAGCGGGTTGATGAAGTAGCCGAGGGCGGTCTCCACCACCCGGTCGGAGTTCACCCCGTAGATGTAGGTGCCCCAGTTGACCGCGATCAGCGCCGCGGCGGCGGCGATGCCGGCCAGGGCCCGGGGCCGGCGCAGCAGCGCCCGCAGGAAGCCGACGTTGCGCATGGCGGCGAGCAGCAGCGCCACGAAGGCCACCGACCAGACGATCCGGTGGGCGAGGATCTCCACCGGCCCGGCCGGGCGCAGCAGCTTCAGGTAGATCGGGAAGAAACCCCAGAGCAGGTACGCGCCGAGCCCGTACAGGTAGCCGAGGCGGATCGGATTCACGCCTCCACCGTAAGTGGCGAAGGGCCCTGCTGATCCTTTCCGGTGACCTGGGTCACCCGTTGGTCGAGCTGCATCCACCGACCCGGATCCACCGGGGCGAAGCCGACCCTGGCGTACACCCCGTGGGCGTCCGCGGTGGCCAGCACGATCCGGCGTACGCCCAGCTCGGCCAGGTGGTCGCGGACCGCGCCGGCCAGCCAGGTGCCGAGCCCGCGACCGCGCGCCGCAGGGTCGACGTAGACGTCGCAGAGCCAGGCGAAGGTGGCCCGGTCGGTGACCACCCGGGCCACCGCCACCTGCCGGCCGTCCCCCGGCCGGTAGATGCCGAACCCGATCGAGCCGGCGAAGGCGCGCACCACCGTCTCCCGGTCCCGCCCGAGCGCCCAGTACGCATCGGTGGAGAGCCACCGGTGCACGCGGTCGAGGTCGAGCCGGTCGGGGTCGGTGCTGAGCTGGTAGCCGTCGGCGCGGGTCAGGGTGAACACCCCGTCGACCCTAGCCGCGGGCCGACCCGGGCCCACCAGCCAATTCCCGCCCACTGGTCTGGCCGGTGGGCGGGAATCGGAGGCGTAGGACGGTCAGTCGCGGTCGAGGACGGCGCCGAGGATCCATGTGACGATGCCGACGAAGAGCGCGCCGAGCACCGCCCCCGGCCAGAAGTCGTCCACGTGGAACGGCAGGCCGGCCTGATCGGCGATCCAACTGGTGAGCAGGAAGAGCAGCCCGTTGACCACCAGCGCGATCAGGCCCAGGGTGAACAGGTAGAAGCCGCAGCCGACGGTCTTGATGATCGGCTGAAGCACCGCGTTGACCACGCCGAAGATCACCGCGACCAACACCAGCGTGGTCACCGTCTCGGTGACCGAGTCCGAGTCCAGCGTGATGCCCGGAATGAGCAGGGTGGCCAGCCAGAAGGCCACCGCCGTCGAGGCGAGCCGGATCAGAAGACCCTTCAGGAAATCCATGGCCGGGATCGTGCCACGGACCGTCCACCGGCGGAACCCGGAAGATCGGCGGATCCACGCCGGTGCCGGCCGGGCGGGCTCAGCGGCGCGCGGGCCGACCGACCAGTTGCGACTCGATCGGCGTCGGGGAGAGCAGCGCCCAGCGCAGGGCCCGCCGGTTGACCACCGCGACCATGTCGTCCCGGATCCGGGTCAGCCACTCCGCCGAGCCGCCCAGGCCCAGGGCGCTGCCGGCCAGGGCCGCCTCGCCCGGGTCCAGCGGTTGCAGGATCGCCAGATCGGCGCGGGCCAGCACGTCCACGTCCACCGGGGTGAGCTCGTCCCGCACCACCAGGGTGGACCGCCAGGCTCCGTCCGCCCCGGCGCCGTCCGGCGCCGCCCCGGTGTCGACCACGAGCAGCAGCGGCCGCATCGGTGACCCGGGTGCGCCGCCGACCGGCCGTCCGGGGGGGATCAGCGGGACCGCGCCGCCGGGCGTGCCGACGCCGCGGACGAAGGGCTCCCAGGTGCGCGGTCGGGTGGTCTGCACGGCCACCCGGGCGCCCAGGGCCAGCGCGCGCAGGACGAGCAGCTGCGCGGCCCGTACGCCGCCGACGAGCAGCAGTCGGGTCGGCTCGGGGCGGAACAGCCGGACGGTGACCGCCGCGCCGTGCCGGTTCGCGCCCACCATCAGCCCGGCCTCGCCGAGGGGCAGCTCCAGCGCGTCCAGCGCGGCCGGGGCCGCCCCGGCGATCGGGTCGCGGGCCGGCGCCGACGCCAGCGGCAGGGTGCCGGCCAGCCCGGCCAACTGCTCGCCGTCGAGCCGGCGGACCTCGCCGCCCAGGTCGGCCACCAGCCGGCGCAGCGCCCGGTCGGCCACCGCCAGCTCCGCGGCCGTCCCGGCGGTCAGCCGTACGGTCAGGTCCGCCGGCACCGGCGCGGCGTCGGCGGCAGGGCGCGGCCCGACGCAGAGCGCGACGGTGGTGGCGGTGGCCGGAAGCGCCAGCAGCCGGGGCACCAGCCGCCGCGCGGCGTCGGAGCGCGGATCCGGCCAGTGCCGCAGCCGGTACGCCACCTGGCGCAGCCCGCCGGCCGACACCGCCGGCCAGGACTCGCGGATCGGCGCGTCACTGTCGTGGTGGGCCAGCTCGGCGATCACCCGCAGCGCGGCCGGCGTACCCAGCGGGCGGCCGGTCAGCGGGCCGAGCCGGCGGATGATCCGCCGGACCGTGCCGGAGAGGGCGCGGCGCAGCTCCTCGTCCGACCAGCCGTCCGCGCGCAGCACCCGGACGGCGAGCACCGCCCGCTCCCGTCCCGCCAGCCGCCCGTCGGTGAGCTGGCGGTACGACGTGCCGGCGGTGCCCGCGCCGGTGCCCGGTGCCGGGGCGGGTGCCGCGGCGAGCAGCAACTGGATCCGGATCGGAGGGCTCTCCTTGCCCGAAGCCGGCAGCAGCGCCAGCGGCGGGGGCAGCATCCGCTGACCGTCGCCGAGCAGGTCGCCCGGATCACCGATCTCCAGCAGCGCGGTCAGCCCGTCGGCGTCGTCGATCACGGCGGCCGGACCACCGGCCAGCTCGGCCGCGCGCACGCCCGCGCCGGGGGCCACCAGCTCGATGAGCGCGGCCGGTCCGGCGGCCGGGGCGAGCGCCCGCCGCCGGGTGAGGTACGCCAGGCCGACGGCCAGCCATTCGAAGAGCCAGCGGCCGCGGAACCGCACCCAGGCGGCGGAGAGCAGCAGGGCGGCCAGCAGCAGGGCGGCGGCGGTCACCACCACGCCCCGGCCGACGGCGGCGACCAGGGCCGCAGCGGCGAGCTGGGTCGCCACCACCTGGCCGGCTCGCAGGCCCGCCGTCGCCCGACCCCCGACCGCCGTCCATCGTGGTGTTCGGGGTGGGCGGACCGCCGTCGGGACCGGGGCTGCGGTCCTGGTTGCCGTCACCACGCCTCCTCCGCCGATCCTCGGGTGACGATGGCGTGGCTCATCGTAAGGGTTCCCGGTGGCGGTCGTCGTCCACAGGGGATGCCGAGGGGGTAGCAGAACCGGACTCGGGCGGCTACCGTCAGCGACGAGTTCCGTCGAGCGCGCAGCCGATCCGCCCCACGACGCCGGCCCCGCGCCACGGATCGTCCACGATGGTCGCTTCCGCGACCAGCCACGACCGAGGAGGCGAGGTGACGTCCGGGGTGTCCCAGACCCAGGCAGAAGCCGCGGTGATGCAGCAGACCGCCGCGAAGTTCGAGCAGGTGGACCAGTCGTTGCAGGCCATGCTGAGTGGCCTGATGGCCGAGCTGGAGGTCTTGCAGCAGGCCTGGCGGGGCGCCGGCGGGCGTTCGTTCGAGCAGGTCAAGCAGCAGTGGTCGCAGGACCAGGCGGCGTTGCAGCGGGCCCTGCGGGAGACCGCCACCGCGATCCGCACCGCCGGCCAGCAGTACGACGTCTCGGACACCGAGGCCGCCAGCCGGGTGGCCGGCACCAATCGCGGCATCCAGTTGCCGCTCTGACCCACCCGGAAAGGGAGACCCGATGGACCACGGTGTGCTGGTCGTCAATTTCGCCGCGCTGCAGCAGGCGGGCGCGGACATCCAGAAGGCGCTGAACACGCTCGACAGCCAGCTCGGGCAGCTCGAACGCGACGCCGCCCCGCTGGTGGCGAGCTGGACCGGCGCGGCCCGCGAGGCGTACGAGCGGCGGCAGGCGCGCTGGCGGTCCGCCTCGCAGGACCTGCAGGTCATGCTGCGCGACATCAAGCTGGCGGTGGACGACTCCGCCGCCGACTACCTCGACACGGAGAAGCGCAACGTCAACCTGTTCCAGTGACGACGGCACGGCGGCGGTGTCGGGCGATTCATCCCGCCCGCGCCGCCGCCGTGCGTGTCTCCGTCCGGGTCTCCGCCGTCCGGTGCGCGGTCCGGGTCTCCGCCGTCCGGGGCACTGCCCCCTGTCCGCGTCCCCGTCGGCCGGAGCGCTGTGCGGTGGGTCAGGCCGGGCCGGCGGGGCGCCACCCACGGCGGGCTCCCCGGGGCAGCACCACGGCCAGCAGCACCACCAGCCCCGCCGTCGTCCCGGTCGCGCCGGCCACCAGCAGCGCCCGCTGCCGCGCCGCCGCCCGCCGGGCCCGCTGCGCTGCCGCCGCCGGATCGGCGCCCTCGATCGGCAGCGCCGCGGCCCGGCCGGTCCGGCCCGTCCCGACCCCCGGGGTCTCGGTCACCGCGCGGTAGGGATTCAGCACTCCGGCCCCGTAGCCGTCACCGCGCCCCGGAGCCGGGTCGGCGCCGCCGACGATCCGCCGGGCCACCTCGGTCGCCGTCAGCTCCGGGCGGTACTGCCGGAGCAGCGCCGCGGTGGCCGCCACGAACGGCGTCGCGTAGCTCGTCCCCTCGGCCCGGCGGTGTCCCTGCCCCGGGGCGGCCAGCAGCACGTCACCGCCGGGTGCCACCAGGTCGACGTACGGGCCGGTCTGGGAGAACGGCGACCGCAGGCCGTCCGCGCCGATCGCGCCCACCCCGAGCACCCCGTCGTACGCGGCCGGGTATGGGCAGGGGTCCCCGCTGTCGTGCAGGTTGCCTGCGGCGGCCACCACGACCACGTCCCGGCGCACCGCGTACGCGATCGCGGAGCGGACCGCGGCATTGTCCGCGTACAGCACGACGGAGAGGTTGAGCACCGTGGCGTGGTGGTCCACCGCCCAGCGGATCGCCCGGGCGAAGTCGGCCGGGCCGACCGTACGCCCCGACTCCCGGCCGTCCACCACCTGCTGCTCGCTGACTCGTACCGGCAGGATGCGGGCGTCCGGGGCCAGCCCGCGGAACGCGACGCCCGGGCGGGACGCGGCCGCGATGATGCTCGCCACGCCGGTGCCGTGGCCGGCGCAGTCCTGGGTGCCGTCCCCGCCGGGGTCGAGGAAGTCGGCGCCCTCGAGCACCCGCCGGGCCAGCTGCGGGTGCCGCCGGTCCACCCCCGAGTCGACCACCGCGACGACGACCCCGGCGCCGGTGGCGAGCGGGGCGAGCCGGTCCGGGGCGTACCGCTGCTGGGGCCACGGCTGTTCGGTCACCGGTCGGGCGGGCGCCGGCGGGGCGGAGCAGGCCGGGGCGGCCCGCGCGGAGGCCGGCGCGGCCAGCGGCAGGGCGGCGGTGAGGACCGCGGCCAGGGCGGCCAGGGCCGGGCGCGGTGTGGGCCGGGACATCGACCGCCTCCGTATCGTGGCGACTACGGAACGGGATGTTAGCGCCTCGGCCGCCGGGCCGATGGCCCCGCGACGGCCAGCCATTGTGATCTTGTTACCACCTTGTAGGTTGTACGCGATACCTATGGCCTGTTCGCGGGAGGAGAGGTGGCCGTGACCGGATGGGAACCGGCTACCGAGGCCGAGGTGGCGATGCGGGACGCGCTGCGCGCCCAGGACCAGGAGCTTTACTTCCGCATCCTGACCCGTGTCGACCTGCTACTGCCGGTCGCCGGGGAGGCGCTCGCCGGGCGGGGGCCGGTGGGGTGGGGGACGTGGAGCACCGGCGGGCGGACCCATGTCCTGGCATTCACGTCGGTCAGCGCGATGCGCGCCTGCCTGGGCGAGAACGCGGGCACCACCCGGCGGGTCCCGTACCCAGATCTCGCGGCGGACTGGCCCAACCACGAATGGTGGCTGGCGGTGAACCCGGGGCTGCCGATCGAGGGCTACCTACCCGCGTGGTTCGTCGCGCAGCTGTCCCGGGGGGACGTCCGGCTGCCCGGCCGGACCATGGGCGCCCGAGCCCGCCTCGATCGGGCCGAGACGGCCGCCCGCACCCGGGCCAGCGCCACCGTGCCGGGTCGGGACGCTCCCGTCTCCCCGGCCCCCGGCAGCCCGGTCTCCCCGGCCCCGCCGGTCTCCCCGGCCCCGGGCGCGCCCGTCTTCCCGGCCCCGGGCCCGGCCTTCGGTCAGGTCGCTCCGGCTCCGCCGGCCGCTTTGCCGGAGCCGTCGACCGTGCCGATCCCGAGCCCACCGCCGCGGCCCCCGAGCCCACCGCCCCAGCCCCCGACGCCGTCGGGGGTCGCGCCGCCGCCGGTTGCCCCGGCGCCCCGACCGCCGGAGGCGTCGAACACCCGAACGGCCCCGGGTCAGCTGACATCGTCCGGTTGGCCGCGGGAGAGCGGCGAAGCGCTGGGCCGATCCCGACCCGCGGCGCGAGCGCACAGCGGCGCGGAGAACCTCTCCGGCTGGCTCAACGATCTGCGCCACCGCCCCGATGACCAGGATCCGTTCAGCGCCGGCCCGGCACCCGACCCCGCCGGGGCGGCGGCCCCGAACGGTGCTGGCGACGCGGAGCACGGGGCCGCCCGGTCCTTCTTCGAGCCTGCCTCCGGCCGGGTGTCCCGACGGCCGTCGCCGCTGGACGCACCGCACCGCTCCGGCGACCGGCCCGCGCCGCCGTCCCGCCTCGGTCGCGGCGGCCAGCCGTTCCCGCGCCGCCGGCCGCTCAGCGAGCCGGTGCCGGAGGAGACGACCCCCGCGTTCCGGGTCGACCCGCCCGCCGAGCGGGCACCGACGCCTCCGCGCCCGCGTCCCGGGTCGTCCGGTGAGGAGCCGACCATGGCGTTCCGCCCGGTCGGGCCGGCCGCCGGCGAGGATGTCACCCAGGCCCTGCCTCGTCGCCACCCGACGCCCGCGGAGGCGGACGAGCAGACCCAGCCGATCGTCGCTGCCGCCGGGCCCGGCGTCTCGCCGCTTGTCGCACCAGCGGAGGCGCAGGAGCTGCCCCCGTCGATCGCGGAGCCGGTGTCGGGGCCTCCGGCGCCACGCCGGAGCTTCTCGCCGATCGTCATCGAGGGCACCGTCATCGAGTCGCGCGAGCTCACCGAGCCGGCGGACGACCGTCGCGCGGCGTGGGTCGATGACCGCCGCGCCCGGGCCGCCCCGACGGAGACCGGGCGACCGGAGCCGTCGGAGGGACCGACCGCCTGGGCCGGGGCGAATTCCGCCGAGGCGGACCGGTCGACCAGCCCGTGGGCCGGTCCGGCCGACCCCACGGAGTCGTTCGCCGCGGCGCCCCGCCCCGAGCCGGCCGCACCCCGCCCCGAGCCGGCCGCACCCCGCCCCGAGCCGGCCGCACCCCGCTCGGAGCCGGCCCCGCCGGCGGCCGGGGCGATCGCACCCGCCGTCGAGCCCACCACGCCGCCGGCCGAGCCCACCGCGCCGATGTTCCGGCCGGCCGGCCCGGCTGCTGAAGCGACGGCGCTGTTCGGCTCGGCCGAGCCGGGGGCATCGCTGTTCGAGCCGGTCGAGCCGACGGCGTCGCTGTTCGAGCCGTCCGAGCCGACGGCGTTGCTGTCTGAATCGACCACCCCTCCGGCCCCGCCGCCGGTCGAGGTGACCGCGCCGGGCCGGCCGCCGGCCGAGCCGGCCGAGCCGTTGTTCGCGCCGGCCACCCCGTGGGCCGAGCCGGTCGATCTGCTGTTCGCGCCGCGCACCACCGAGCCCGCCGAGCCGACCTCTCCGGCGGCGGGGGGCGTGCCGGCGACGGAGGTGGGTGCGGGCCCGACCTCGTCGCCGGCCGAGCCGATGGCTGCCGGCACGGGCACCGAGCTGGCCGGCATGCCGGGGCGGGTGGCACCGGCGGACGACTTCGTGCCGGCCAACGACGTCGAGGAGGACCTGCTCGCCGCCGCGGGCAGCGGCAGCACGGACACCTTCCTCTCCACCCTGCTGCTGGCCCGGGTGCTGCTGCCGAGCGCGCCCGACTCGGCGCCGGGCAGCCGGCCGGGGGAACCGGGCTTCGTCTGGCGGACCGAGGAACTGGCCGGCGAGACGTACGTGGTGGTCTACACCTCGCCGGAACGGCTCGCCGACCGGGCCGACGGTCCGGTCGAGACGGTCCGGGTCAAGTTCGTCCAGCTCATCCGCCGCTGGCCGGACGAGAGCTGGTCGTTCGCGGTCAACCCGGGCACCCCGGTCGGCGCGAAGTACCCGGGTGAGCAGGTCCTCGGGCTGGCCAACTGGGCCGCCGAGGTGGGTCTCGGCGATGAGCTGGAAAGCGAGCCGGAGCCGGCCCCGGCCGAGCCGGCGTCGGCGACCTCGACCCGGCACGTCCCGCCGGCGTCCGATCCGACCCGTCCGGTCATCATGCAGAAGGCGATCGCCGCGAGCCAGCTCGCCTACTACCTGGAGCGCGGCTACGACCGGGTCTCCGGCTTCGTGCACCGGGCCAACGAGCTGTCCCACCTGACCACGCCGGCCCAGTTGTACGACGCGTTGGGCCTGGGCCACCCGGACTCGCCGTTCTCCCGCGCTGCCGAGGAGATCTACGTGCTTCGCTGGCCGGCGTACCGGCCGAGCCTCTATCGCATCCCGTACGGCGGCCAGAACGAGGCCGCGATGCGCGCGATGGAGGGCTGGGTGATCGAACGTCCCCCGTTCCGTGGCAACGGGTTCGCCCCCGGGGAGAGCAGCGACGTGGTTGCCGAGTTCAAGGTGGACAGCGCCCGCCTGCCGCACGGCGCCCAGCTCTGGCGGATCGGCGCGGACGGCACCGAGCGGGTGGTCGCCGTGCTGGACGGGGACGCGCTGCTGTGGCGAGGGGTCGGTGAGCCGTGACCAGGGACGGTTACGTGGCCCGCTGGCAGGGCCGGGAATACCAGGCCAGCCCGGACGGCGACGACGTCCGGCTCTACCAGCCCGAGCCGGGCGAGGGCTTCGCGGAGGTACGCCCCGGCCGGTACGTCCGGGTGGTGCCGGCCACCGAGGTCGACGACCTGGTGTACGTCCGGACCACCTGCACCTGGCAGGGGCAGCCGTTCATCGTGTTGGCCGAGCACGACGGCTGGCTGCGGGTGGAGTACACCGGTGGGCGCTGGCCGGTCGCCCGGGCGATGCGGCTGGAGGCCTTCGACTTCGGCGTCTACCAGGGTTGGGCGCCGGCGAACGAGGTGGCCGACCTGCGCGAGCAGCGGGTCTGAGTCAGGACTTCGTCCAGCGCAGGATCTCCCCGAGCACCACGTCCTTCGCCTCCACGTGCGGGAAGTGGCCGACCCCGTCGAGCAGCCGCCACTCGTACGGGGCGGTGACGTACCGGCCGGAGCCCTGCGCGGTGCGTGGCAGGGAGGCGGTGTCCAGCGCGCCGTGCAGCTGTAGCGTCGGCGTGACCAGCGGCCGCTGCATCAGCCGGACGAAGCGGTAGCCGTGCAGCCGCAGCACCGAGCGGAACGCCCAGCGGTACCCCTCCAGCGCGCAGAAGGCGGCTTGGGGGATCTGCATCGCCTCGCGGCAGCACCGGGCGTACGCCTCGAAGTCCGGGCCGGCCGCCCAGCGCGGGCCGCCCCAGCGGCGCAGCATCGCCTCCACCTCGGCGGCGTCGTCCCTGGTGAGCACGTGTTCGTAGCGGGGCAGCTGGAACTTCAGTGTCGGGGTGGAGGCGGCGAACTGGCCGCGGGGGTCGGCGAAGATGGCGGCGCGCAGCCGGAGCGGGTGCGGGGCGCCGAGCACCACCAGCCGGCGGACCAGGGTGGGGTGGAACGAGGCGACGGTCCAGGCGATCAGGCCGCCGCCCCCGGTGCCCACCAGGGTCGCCGACCGTTCGCCGAGCGCCCGGATCAGCCCGGCCACGTCGGCGGCGAGGGTGTAGCCGTCGTACCCCCGGGGTGGCTTGTCGCTCGCGCCGTAGCCGCGCAGATCGACGGCGACCGCCCGGAAGCCCGCATCGGCGACCGCCGGCAGCATCTCCTTCCAGGCCAGCCAGTATTCGGGGAAACCGTGCAGGAAGAGGACCATCGGGCCGGTGCCGGCCTCGACGACGTGGAAGCGGGTGCCGTTGGCGCCGACGAACCGGTGCGTCCACGGCCCCTCGGGCAGGACGCAGGACTCATCGACGGGTCCGCCGCGCTGCTCGGTCATGGGGCACAGCCTAGGCCCGGGCGTCGTGATCGCCGGCCGGGGCCGCCGGGCGACGGCCGGTCTCAGTCCGTGACGATCCGCATCGGTGTGCCGGGGCCACAGTCGAACGACGAGGTGGGCGGCGCGACCCGCAGCGTCACGAAGCTGCCCACCCGCAGCTCACCGGCCTCGGGACCGTGGAGCGCGTACTCGCGCCCGTTCTCGTCCACCAGGCCGTAGCAGGGGCCGGTGCCACCGCGGGTGATCCGGCCGGCGATCAGGTCGGTCGGGCGGTTGTCGGTCGGCTTTCGCGGCGGCCCGGCGGGCCGGCCCAGGGCCGGCGGCACGGTGGCGGAGATCGTAGCGGGCCGCCCGGCGGGCGCCACCGGCGTGGCGGCGGGCGTACCGGCGGGCGTGGCGGTGAGCGGGTCGGGCGACGGGGCCGCAGTGTCGGACGTGGGCGGCGGCGTCTTCTCGTCGGACACGGGGCCTCCGATCCCGGCACAGCCGGTGAGGGGAATCAGCAGCGCCAGCGCGATGGCGACGGGCGGCCGGGCGCTACGGGGGGTCACTCGGATCAGACGCGCCGACGGCGGCCCGGGTTCCGCTGCCAGCGGGCTCGGCCGGCCGAGGGCCGGCCGACAGCGGCCCCCGCCGGCACGGGCGATGCCCGGGCGGGTGACCCGCCCGGGCATCGTGGTGCAGCGGGAACCTCGATCAGGAGATGCGGATCCGCATCGAGGTGCCGTTCTGCTGGAGAACCCGGATCTTGACTCCGTTGTTCGGGACCTTGACGCCGTGGTTCGGCAGCTCCGGGTACCAGTACTGCTTGCTGTCGTCGAACAGCGGGGCAGCGGCCTGGCCACGGATGTACTGCGGCTGGCTGTTCACGTGGAGGGTGAACGAGTCGGCCTTCTTGAGGCTGAACGGCGCGTCGTAGATCTGGACGCGGGCCCGCCACGGGTTGCCGGTCAGGTTGTACAGCGGCTTCGGGCGGGAGTCGATGTTCAGGTTCCGCCCCTCACCCGGGTGACCGCCGGGGTTGAACTTCTTGTCGTACGGCATGGTGTTGTTGTCCGCGTACCGGAGATTCCAGTACGTGATCAGCAGACCGGTCTGGTACGCGTAGTGGTCCACGTAGTCCGGCCGGGTGTCGGCGTAGCCGAAGAAGTACGGGCCGGTCTTCAGGTACTGGTCGTACGAGACGTACGACCGGTTGCCCGCGATGTAGTAGTTGTCGAAGTCCCGGGTGTAGGTCTCCTCGACGAGGCTGAAGCCGTTGAGAGCCCAGTCGCCCGGGCCGGCCTCGGCGCCGTCGGAGAGGACGGTCTGCCCGTCGGCCGTCACGGTGATGGCGTCCCCGTAGAAGCCGCCGGCGGAGAGGCCCCCGTCGGTCGAGTACCGGAAGCGGAACTGCACGACCTTGCCGACCGCGACGTCCATCGGCACGGTGAGGTCGACCCAGTCGCTCTCGTCGTCGTCGTTGGTGTCGCTGTTCCCGGTGAGGGCGTTGCGGCCCTTGCTGTCGGTGACCGGCGTGCCGTTGATCAGGAACGGCAGCGGCTTGAAGGTCTTGCCGCCGTCCAACGAGGCCTCGAAGTACATGTAGTCGTAGTTGGCCTCGATGGTGTAGCGGGCCTTCATCGACAGCGACGCGGTCGACTTCCCGGTGAAGTCCAGCGTCCGGGTCATCATGCTGTTGAGGTTGTCGTCGTTGCCCGAGAAGAACTGCTTGCTGCCCTCGAACGGCTTGCCGTTGTCGAAGGCGTAGGTCCGCTTCGGCAGCACCACGACCGCGGCCTGCGCCTTCTTGGAGTTGTACTCCTCCGGGCCCAGGTCGATGGTCTGCGGGTCCTGCTTGGCCGGGACCACGGTCTCGTAGTCCAGCCAGCCGAGCTGCAGCTTGTTCCACGCGCCGAGGTCGGCGCCGCGGGTGCCGATGCCCTGGTCGTTCCTGGCGCTGACCCGGCTCTGGGCCATCAAGCTCCAGTGCTCGACGCTGTTGTCGCCGCTGGCGCCGGTGTTGTAGTCGTCCGGCAGGCCAAGGTCGTGGCCGTACTCGTGGTAGAAGACGCTGCGGCCACCGTTCTCCGGCTGGACGGTGTAGTCACCGATCCAGATGCCGGTGTCGCCGATCTCCGTGCCGCCGAGCTTCGCCTGGTCCGGGCCGGTCTCGCCGACGTCGCTGCCGAACGCGTACCACCGGTGGCTCCAGATCGCGTCCTCACCCTGCTGCGGGTCGCCGTCGGCCTGGTCGCCGCCGGCGTGCACGATCTGGAAGTGGTCGATGTAGCCGTCCGGCTCGTTGAAGTTGCCGTCGCCGTCGACGTCGTAGCGGTCCCACTGGTCGAAGGACTGCATGTCGGCCCTGATCTGGGCGGCGGTGCGGCCCTGCTTCTGCTGGTCGGCGACCCACTGGTTGGCCGCGTCCCGCACCAGGTCCCAGGTGTTCGGGCAGGTGCTGTCCTGGCAGACCGCCGGGTCGTCGTTCGGGTTCGGCGGGTCGGTCGGGTCGCGGTCCGGCTCCGGGTCGTTGGACCGGCCGTACCGGGCCTCGTTGTACCTGACCTTGACCCAGTCGGTGACCTCACCGTCCACCGTGTACCGGCCGGAGGACTGCGCCTCGTAGTACTGCTTGAGCGACTCGTCGCCCTGCTTCGTGCCGAAGTAGAGCTGCCGGAAGTGCTCCGGGGCGTGGTCCGGCTGCCAGACAGTGGAGTTGTCCAGCGCCCGGTTCGGGGCGGGGATCCGGTTGTGCAGCGGACCTTCGAACCGGTTCGGCCCCGGGGTATCGGGGTCGATGTCCTTGTCCGGGTAGTCCGGGTGCCGCTCGTTGCCGAACTCGGCCAGGATCACGAAGATCCGGTCGGACTGCTTGCGCTTCAGCTCGACGTACTGATCGGTGTGGGTGTTGGCGGCTCGCGTGCGGCGGGCGTCCGCGCTGACCGCGCCGGCGGCGCCGAAGGCGCTGCGGCCGACCTTGACGACGGTGCTGCCATTGATTTCCTGCGGCTTCGCCCGCCCGGAGAGGACCTCGCTGAGGCCCTCCTGGCGCAGCGCGCGCCGCTTCTCCTCGAGCGGGTTGGGCAGATCATGGTCGACCTGGGCGGGCTCGGTGACCGACGGTGCGGACGTCGGTGACTTCGGCTGCAGCGTGGCGCTGGCGGCCGTGCCCGCCACCAGACCCGTCGCCGTCAGCGCCAACCCGAGCAGACCCACTGCGACTTTGCGCACGTGGTACCTCCGGTGTGAGGGAACCGGCCCAACGGGGGTACGGGCCGGTGAAGTGGTCCCGCGAGTGGGACCAATGGTGAAGATAGACATTCCCGTGACGGGAGGGAAGAGAGCCCCGTCGATCTGTAGCAATTTGTTCTTGGGAAACGCTCTTCACTGTCACAGTCCGTCCGGCCATTCTGGCCCGATGAGCAGGATGAATGGCGCAACCACCGGACACCGTGACGGAACCCGCTCAGCGGGCATACGGAAGGGGCCGGTGGCGTCGCCGCCACCGGCCCCTTCGGACGTGCTACCTGATCAGTTGGTGACCTTCACGACCATGTCGCTGATCGGGGTGGTGCCTGCCGCAGGATCTACCGGCTCACCCGCCGGCCGGCGGGTTCACCACGCTGACGGTCAGGATGTTGCCGGACTGCGCGGTCACCGTGGCCGTCACACCGTGGCCGGCCACCTTGACACTGCTCTGCGCATTGGCAGTGCTGTAGTACGCCGCCGGGTTGCTGTCGTCGAACGTCGGGATACCGGCGTTGGCCGGAGCACATGCCGCCAGGGTCTGGACGGTCTGCGACTTCCCGCTGCCCGCCAGCACCTCCTTGTGCAGACACATCTCCGGTACCGACTGGATCCCGAAGGTCGCGTCGAACGGCTGGCGACGGTTGCTCGGCCGGGTGCCGTCGGGGTAGGTGAACGGCGCGGGCCGGGCGTCCACCGGAAGCGCGGCACCGGTTCCCGGGTGCTCCGAGGTGTTGTTGTCCTCGACCGTGTGGTCGACGTACCAGACCAGCAGGCCGGGCCGGAACGAGAAGAACTCGACCTTGTCCGGCGCGGTGTAGGCGTAGCTGAACTGGTAGGGGCCGGTGCGCAGGGTGTCGTCGTAACCGACGTACTGCCGGTTCTCCAGCAGGTAGTACCGGTCGGCCGTGGTCGACACCGTGCCCGTGGCGCGCTGCCACAGGCCCGTCGCGGTCCACCCACCGGTCTGCTCGACGTCGTCGGTGAACAGCGTCGTGCCGCCGGCCTTGGCGACGATGTCGTCGAGGAACGCGCCGGCGAAGTGGACGCCGCCGTCCGTCTGGTACCGGAACCGGAACTGCGTGGGCGCGCCGTTGGCGTCGTAGGAGAAGCGCAGCGTGGTCCAGCGTCCGCTGGACGACCCGGTGACCGGCTGGCCGGTGCGGGTCCAGGTCGTGCCGCCGTCCGTCGAGTACTCGCCGTACAGGTAGTCGTAGCCGGACTCGATGTCGTACCACGCCTTCGCGGTCACGGTGACCCGGGACGCGGCCGGTACGGCGCGCGAGAGCGACTCGTTCAAGTGGTCGGCGCTCCCCGTCCACCAGGCGTACTGCCCCGAAGCGGGCGTCGTGTACGTCTTCGACGTGGTCGCGGACGGCAGGTTGACCTTGATCGCCTGCGCGTTGGCGGCGTTGGCGTCCTGGGCCGGGTCGAGCTGGACGGTGCCGCTCTGGCCGAGGTTGACGTCGCGGTAGTCGAGCCAGCCGAGGAACAGCTTCTCCTCCGGGCCCATCAGCCCGGGGGTCGTGCCGATGCCCTCGTTCGCCTCGGCGCCGTGGCCGAGCCACGAGCCGGAGCTCATCAGCGTCCAGAAGGCGGTGCCGTTCTCGCCTCCGGCGGTGTCGTAGTAGTCCGGCAGTCCGAGGTCGTGGCCGAACTCGTGGGCGAAGACGCCGAGGCCGCCGTTCTCCGGCTCGGTGGTGTAGTCGCCGAGCCAGTACTTCGAGTTGCCGATCCGGGCGCCGCCGGACAGGTTCTGCTGGTCACCGAAGGTCGGGCCGGTCAGGCCGTAGTCGCCCTGGTTGACGTACCAGCGGTGCGACCAGATGGCGTCGGCGCCCTGCGCGCCGCCGCCGGCGTCCTCGCCTTGACCGGCGTGGACCGCCTGGAAGTGGTCGATGTACCCGTCCGACTCGTCGTAGTTGCCGTCGTTGTCGAAGTCGTAACGGTCCCAGACGTCGAACTGCGCCAGGTACGAGTCGATCTCGGCCGCGGTCATGGTCTTGAGCGCGTTCTGGTACCAGGCGTTGCCGCTGTCCTGGATGAACGCCCACGAGCCGCCGTTGTCCTCGACAGCGTTGTCGCCGTAGTAGGACGCGTTGTAGGGGACCTGGACCCAGTCGCTGACGGTGTTCGTCACCGAGTACTTGCCGGAGGAGAGATCCTCGTAGTAGCTCTTCATCGACTCGCCCGAGCCGTTGAAGAGTTCCTCGTAATGGGCGGTGTTGTAGTCGGCGGCCCAGGTGGTGGAGTTGTCCACCGAGCGGTCGGGCTGGGGGATCTCGTTGTGCAGGGGACCGGGAGCGGTGCCGTAGCGGCCCACGCTCTGCGTCCCGAACTCGGCGAGAATGGTGAAGATCTTGTCGGTCTTCTCGAACGCGACCTCAACGACGTTGTTCGTCTCGGCGTCGACCGTGACGTTGCCGTGCTGGTCGATCTCCGCCTCGCCGTTCGCGACCTTCGCGAGCGCGGCCTTACGCTTCTCGATCCACTGCTTCGTGAGCGGGCCCGGGCGGTTGTCCTGCCGGTGGGCAGCGGCGCTTGCCGGGGGCTGGGTAGCGCCGTCGTTCGGGACAGGCGCCGCAGCGGCCGGCAACTGCAAAGCAGCGACTGCCAACGCCACACCGGCCGCCCCGACGACAGCGGAGCTGCCCGCCGTGACTCGTCTCCTCAAAGGTCCTCCTCCTTTGTGGATCTGTTACATGACAGAGGCAGCCAAGGCCATCACTGTCATGTCATGCGTCACTCACAATGACACGGGTTTGCATCGTTGTCACGGGGCAATTACTCAGGGGGTGCCCATCTTTTGCGGGCAAATCCGCATCAAAGGGCGGACGGATTTGGCCGGCATCCACATTACGTTTCGGCCACGATCACGTAGCGTGATCGGAATTATGGAGGCCCCGTAGGGGAGCGCTGGGGGGTCGAAAAGTGTCACGCCAGAAGTTGGCCGGATGTCGGCCGGCGTAAGACAAAAGACGGGGCCCGTCCGGAGCAGTGTGCTCCAGGCGGGCCCCGCCGTGTGTCCCGTCGGTCGACGGGCCGCTCAGATCAGTTGGCCGCCGCGGTGACGTGCACCGTGGCGTACGAGTTGTCCTTCGCGGCCTTCAGGATGGTGATCGAGACGCCGTACGCGGCGTTCTGGTCACCCGGGTTGCCCGAACCCAGCACGGTGAACCCGAGGTCGGTGCCGTAGAGGCCGGTCGCCGGGGTGCCGTCCGGGTTGGTGATCCGGGTGGTGTACGGCACGCCGTCCCGCGACGGGATGACCACCGAGGCGTCGGGGTCCCGGGCGAAGAGCCGCCCGCTGCGAACCTCGAGCCCCGGGTACCAGCCCTTCGCGTCGCTGAAGCCGGCCACCGGCGCCTGGGCGCCGTAGCTGGTGCAGTACTCGCTGTACGGCTCGTCCGTCGCCTCGAGGCACTCCTGGAAGGGGTACGTCGAGGTGAGCGAGAAGGCCGCGTTCGAGGACTGCGGACGGCTGGGCAGGTTGTCGAGCGTCGACGTGTCCTTGACCGCCGCCTCACCGGCCCGGCGTAGCGGCTGGTTGTGCGAGTCGACGATCAGCAGGCCGCCCTTGGCGCCGTAGCTCGGCAGGGCGGTGAGCTGGGCGCTCACGTGGTTGACGTTGCCCAGCGCGGTGTCCCGGTACCAGACCAGCATGCCGGGAGCGTTGTACGAGATCCGGTCGACCTTCCAGGCCTCGTGCGAGTAGACGGTGTCGTAGGCGTACTTCAGGCCCTTGTCGAAGCCGTCGAAGTTGCGCCACTCGGCCAGGTAGTAGTGCGCCTTGACCTGGGTGCCCGAGTCGACGTGCCAACCCGCGCCGCTGGTGCCGGCCCAGGTGCCGCCGGTCTGGGTCCAGCCGTTCGCGCCGCCCTCGACGTCGTCGCTCCAGGTGGTGGCGCTGCCGCCGGTGACCGAGAAGTCATCGGCGAACCAGCCCCGCTCCAGGAAACCGGCGTCGGTGGCCTGCCGCAGCCGCAGCTGCACGGTCTTGCCGGCGTACGCGGACAGGTCGACGTAGTCGTGACGCCAGCCGTGGCTGTCACCGGTCAGGCCGTACTTCTTGCTTGCTCGGTTCTCGCCCTTGCCGTAGTCCTTCATCCGGCCGTTCGGGTCGGCGTAGCCGTCGTCGGTGCTGACCAGGGTGCCCGCCGCGTCGTAGACCTTCTGCTCGGACCAGGTGGTCCCGCCGTCGGTCGACACCTCGACGAAGCCGTAGTCCCAGTCCTGCTCGATGACGTAGTTGTTCCACATCCAGAACTTCGCGTCGGCCGCGGCCGGCACGTCGACCTGGCGGGACAGCTTCACGTCGGCCCAGTCCTGGTCGGCGCCGGAGTACCACATGTTGGCGCCGCTGTGCGGGGTGGCCAGGGTGATCACCTTGTTCGGCAGGTTGACCTTGATGCCGTCCCTGGTGCCGACCGGGGTGTTCGACGTCTGGCCGAGCTGCACGTCACGCGGGACGGAACCCGGCGTGACGGTCAGCGGGTCGGCCCAGCCGAGCACCCACTTGTCCCAGAGGCCCATGTGGGTCGGCATCGCCTGGAAGATCTCGCCGGTGTGCGAGCCGGACGCCATCAGGTCCCAGAAGTCGACGTCCGAGTCGGAGCCGGGGGTGCCGGAGGTGTCGTAGAGGTCCGGCAGGCCGAGGTCGTGGCCGAACTCGTGGGCGAAGACGCCGACCCCGGCGTCCTCCGGCTGCACGATGTAGTTCGAGACCTTCAGCTGCGTGCCCGGGATGCTGTAGCCGCCGGCCACCGCCGACGAGTGCGCCCAGACCGCGTAGACGCCCTGGTCGCCGCCGCCGCGGGACTTGCCCATGCCGGCGTGCACCAGCACCAGGTGGTCGATCACGCCGTCCGGCTCGTTGACGTTGCCGTCGCCGTCGACGTCGCCCTGGTCCTCGATGTCGTAGTCGGCCCACGGGAAGCTCGGGTCCATCTTGGCCAGCGCGTCGACCGCGTCCGTGGCCAGCCGGCCCGCGCCGAGCGGGTTGTCCGGGTGGCCGTTCATCGACTGCATCGCGCCGGCGACCCACTCGCCCTTTTCGTTCTTGAAGCAGGTGGACGCGGCGTACCAGGCCTCCGAGTGCGGCACGGTGATCCACGGGCTGGCCTGCCCGTCGACCGTGTACGCGCCCTTGGACATCTCCAGGTACATGTTGTGCATCGTCCGGCCGGCGAGGCTGACGCCCGGCTTGCCGTCCGGGCCGGTCAGGTCCTTGCGGACCCGCTCGGTGATGCCCTCCTTGGTGTAGAGCATCTTGTCGAAGTGCTCGGGCGAGAAGTCCGGCACCCACATGGAGTTGTTGTCCTCGTGGGGCAGGGTCGCCGGGTCCGGGATGCCGTTGTGCTTCGGTCCGTTCTGCACGGTGCCGAGGACACAGCTCCGGTCCTCGAAGACCGTCTTGGGGACCATCACGTTGGTGAAGTCGTCGTTCGCCTGGTCGTTGAACTCCACGAGCAGGGTCAGCAGCTTGGCGGTCTGGGTGCCCTTGGCTCCCTTGATCTGACGCGGGTTCTGTCCGGTCTTGATCGCCTTGGCCTCGAGCTTCGCCAGCTCCCGCGCCGCCACCGGGTTGCCCCCGGCGTACTTGCGGTCGTACGCCTTCGCCTTGTCGAGGGCCGGGGCGTAGATACCGCCCGCGCCCTTGACCTCCGGACCGGTGGTGTCCGGCTGCACCGCGGGCTCGGCGTAGTTGATGTAGTACCCGTCCGATCCGACCGAACCGCGGACGGAACCGGACTCCTGGGCAGCCGCGCTGCCCGTCACGGTCAGTGACGCGGCGGCGAGGGCGATGGCGGGTAGCGCGACGAGTAGGCGCCGGCGCGACCCGGATTGCGGTGATGTGTTCATGCCGCTCCGTTTCTCGGGCATGGGGAGGGAGAGAACCGATCGGTGCACGTCGCAGAGACGTACGTCGAAACCGAGCCGGTGCGGGTCAACCTAAATGAGAACGGAGCCGTCCGACAGGGGGCAGCCTGCGCCTCTGGCCGTTCAGCCCGTACCCGCTCCACCGACCGACCGAGTGTGACGGCGGGACGCCGTCACGCGCAGGTGGTGTTACGCGCGGTCGGTCGCGACGGCTCGGCCGGACGCCGACTATCCGACGGTGGAGCGCAAAGTGAGCCGACGGAGACCGAAAGTTATAGCGATGTTGACAAATGAAAGGTGCACCGGTGAGGATCGATCCACCATCGCAGCGGGCCACGGGGGCTCTGCCGCGCGATAGTTCCCGCCGTCCTCGGCCCGGTGTCGAGGGCGTGGCTCCCCGTGGCCCAATATCGGGGAGGCCATGTGGTCGCAACACCTGCCGATGTCACACCCCTACTACTGATCCTGGCGTTCGCCGCCTTCGTCCTGGTGGGCGCGCGCCGACGCTCGACCTGGCCGGTCCGGCTGGCCCTCGCCGTGGGCGCGGGACTCTGGATGGCCCTCGCCGGCGGTGCCATGTGGATGGTCAGCCAGGCCACCGCCGCGTCGCTGCCGCCGCCCGCCGGCACGCCGGTGAGCCCCTGCGTCGCCGGGGCGCCGACGAAGTCGTTCAACGTGTCGTTGATCAACGTGCCGATCTTCCTCAACCGGTTCGGGGACGTGGTCCCCGAGGGCAGGATGTACATCCTCGACTCGAACATCGCCACGGTGCGGCAGAACTTCGCGGCCGCCGCCGACCCGACCAAGGCGGACCTGAACGACCTGATCGAGCCGCTCACCCTGCGGGTGAACAAGGGTGACTGCGTCACGGTCAACTTCACCAACCGGCTGAACGAGGCGGCGCCGACGCTGGACCGGACGGTCCGGGACTCGGCGATCTACCCGTTGCCCGGCGAGATCAAGAAGGCGCCGGGGTCGACGACCCTGGGCGCCCGCGAGTTCGCGCCGGCGCTTTCCGCGCCGAAGATCGACTTCGACCCGACCGCGGCACCGAACGCGTCGATGCACTTCGACGGTCTGGACTACGACGTCAAGACCGGCGACGGCACCGTGGTCGGCGACAACCCGGACTCGACGGCCGCGCCGGGCGCGTCGATCACCTATCTGCTGCACGCTCAGGCCGAGGGGGAGTACCAGTTCAAGGACGGTGCCGACTTCAGCTCCCGGCAGACCCAGCCGAAGGACTCCACCGGCAAGGTGAAGTTCATCGGCTCGCACGGCTTCGGGGCGTTCGGCGCCATCGTGGTGGAGGCGACCGACGCCACCTGGGTCGACTCGCGTACCGGCGGGCCGATCGCGTCGGGCACCCGGGCGATCATCAAGCGCCCGAACAACAAGGACTTCCGCGAGCACGTGCTCTTCATGCACGACGAGGTGGAGGCCGAGCCGGGCATCCTGACCCGGTACTGCCGGGGCGCCTCGGAGGACAAGACCGGCTCCGAGTGCGTGGCACCGACCGCCGCCCAGACGGCGGTCATGACCAAGGGCACCCTGCCAGGGTTGGGCGGAGGTGACGCGGACGCCATCGTCCAGTACCACGAGGAGATGCCGGTCAAGCTCGAGTGGTTCGCCTTCAACTACCGGGCCGAGCCGACCTTCAACCGTGAGGAGATCGGCTGCCCCGCCGCCACCGTGGCCGGGCAGGGCTACCAGGCAAACGAGTGTGTCGGTGAGGAGACCTCGCTGTCGTCGTGGATCTACGGCGACCCGGGCGGCGGCGACCTGGTCTTCCCGAACTACCGGGGCGAGCCGACCCAGGTCCGGCTGTTGCACCCGGCCGAGTTCGAGACGCACACCTTCCACTGGCACGTCAACCGGTGGGCGTACGACCCGGAGAACGAGGGCGGGCTGGACGCGATCAGCAGCCCCGACCACGTCACCGGCAAGACCAACATCCTCGACGTCCAGTCCGTCTCCCCGGGCACCAGCTACGACCTGGTGGTGCAGGGCGGTGCCGGCTCGTCGCACAAGACGAAGCAGGCCACCTTCGGCGACATCATCTTCCACTGCCACCTCTACCCCCACTTCGCCACGGGCATGTGGGGCTTGAACCGCACGTTGGACAAGTTCGAGGACGGGACCCGAAAGAACCCGGATGGCACGCCCATCCCGCGGTTGGAGCCGCTGGCGGACTTCGACTACCAGCCGGGTGGCTCGCTGAGCCCACCGCCGTCCCCGGACGCCACCAGGACCGGCTTCCCGCACTTCGTGCCCGGTGTCTTCGGGTACAAGGCGCCGAAGCCTCCGCTGGGGGTGTCGGATCGCAGCACGGGCGGTGTCTTCCCGCCGACCAGCAAGGAGAAGGCCGCGGCCGACACCGGCGCCCAGGTGCCGGGCGGCTTCTTCCAGAACCCCTGCCCGACCGGGCGGCCGGTGAAGACCTTCAACATCTCGGCCATTCAGCTCAACCAGGTCTACAACCCGAAGGTGAACTGGCGAAATCCGCAATCCCGCGTCTACGTGCTCGACTCCGAGCGGGACGCGGTGCTGGCCGGCAAAAAGCCAGAGCCCTTCTCGCCCTTGCTCAACGTGGGTGACTGCGTGGTCTACAACCTGACCAACAAGCTGCCCATGACGTACGGCGGCACCACCTTCGACCGGCTCCAGACCACCAACGAGGTCGGTCTGCACCAGCACATGGTTCAGTTCGATGTGCTGTCGTCCGACGGTGCCGCCAACGGTTGGAACTACGACCAGGGCGCGGACGGTGCGGCCGACGGCAACGGGCAGACCATCACCTACCGCGACTTCGTGCACGAGAACACGTCCACGAACTCGTTCCACGACCACTTTTACGCCAACGTCCATCAGGACGCCGGGCTGTTCGGCGGCGGCACCATCCACGACGCCGGCTGCACCTTCCGGCACCCGGTCACCGACGCGGTGGTCACGATCGGCACCTTCGTCTCGGTCCAGTGCACCGCCACGACCGACTACAACGGCAAGGTCACCGACGGATACGACTACCGAAACGTGTCCCTGTTCATCGAGGACCACGTGCCGATGTTCAAGGACCCGGATCCGAACACGACCAACGACGACCAGTTCGTCACCGCCCACGGCGTGCCGATCCAGCCGGCCAAGTTCCCGTCCAGCAACGACGACCAGGGCGTGATGGGAATCAACTACCGGTTGGAACCGTTCGAGGCGCGCCGGGACAAGGATCCGTCACAGGTGTTCGCAGCCCCCGACGAGTTCTCCGGGAATCCGTACACCCCGATGCCCATGGCGTTCAAGGGCGACCGGGTCAAATGGCGGATATTCCAGTTGTCCCAGGAGGAGTCGCACGGCATCAACCTGGACGGCAGGTGGAGGCACGAGCCCAAGGACCCCAACTCCAACGTCGTCTCCGCCCAGCACATCGGCATTCTCGAATACTTCGAGATGCAGGTGAAACCACAGACGGAAGGCCGTAAGGGCGGCGGGCCGGTGGACCGGGACCAGCTCTACTTCCTGGGCGGCTCGGACGACATGTTCCTGGGCGCCTGGGGCTATCTACGGGTCATGCGGTGCCAGTACTGGGGCCCGTCCGTCGGATCGGGGCCGGACGATCCGCCACCGGCGCCGAAGTCGCTGCTGTACCCGTTGCCGGACAACACCGCCAGCGCAGCGAACTGCATCGACGAGAAGCCGACGACCGGGACCCCGCCGCCCGGAACACCGTGCGTCGACGGGGCGCCGGTGAAGGCGTTCAGCGTCGTGGCGATCAACCGGGACATCACCTACAACAAGGCCGGTGACCACGATCCCCACGGCCTGCAGTACGCCCTGGAGTCAGACTGGGCGAACAACACCGTCAAGAACGAACCTCTGGTGATCAGGGCCAACGTGGGCGACTGTGTCGAGGTCACGCTGAAGAACAAGCTCGATCCGGCCAAGATGGTGCCGAGCTGCTTCGAGGGCGTGGAGCCGGGGCAGTTGGGTTATCGGACCGGATCGCTCAGCTACCCGGGTTGCCTTGACCAGCCACCCAAGGACGAGGTCAATATTCCCGGGTTCCTGCCGCTGCCAGTGAGCAACCGGGTGTCGATGCGGCCCCAGCTGACCGACCACTGGAGCTTCTCCGCGGGGGTGAACGTCGGCGCGATCCATGGCTACGACCGCACGGCGGGGCCGGGCGAGCAGGTGACCTACCGGTGGTATGTGCCCGCCGCCGGCATGGCGATGCTGCGCGACATGGCCGACCCGATGCACCACGCCTCGCACGGCCTGTACGGGGCGCTGATCATCGAGCCGGCGGGCAGCACCTACCTCAACCCGACCACGGGCGCCCCGCTGGCCAGCGGCGTCAGCGCGGTGATCTCCAATCCGAACGTCGCGGACTACCGGGAGAACATCGTGCTGATGAACAGCGACCTGGCGCTGTTCCGCAAGGACACCAACGGCAACGTCGCCGACGACCAGCCGGTGCCGGACAACTTCGACCTGAGCCTGACGCCGAGCATGGTGGCCGACGACGCTGAGGACCAGGGCGAGTTCGGCATCAACTACAGCAACGAGCCCTGGGCCCACCGGTACGCCAACGACCAGAACATCACCAACATCTTCAGTTCGTACGTCCACGGGGATCCGTCCACCCCGACGTTCCAGGCGTACGGCGGGGACAAGACGGTGTTCCACGTCGGCCAGGCGGTCGGTGATCCCCGTTCGACGAGTTTCGCACTGCACGGCCATCTGTGGCGGCGCGGGCCACACGACTCGCAGTCCCAGCTCGCGGCGGCGCAGGGGCAGTTCAACCCGGGTGTTTCGTACCAGATCGTGCTGGACCCGGCGGCCAACGGCGGCGCCGGTGGGCGACGCGGAGCGGCCGGTGACTACCTGTACCGCTCCGGCACCCTGGCCCGGCACCTCACCGGCGGCCAATGGGGCATCTTCCGGGTGCACGCCGCGGGTCGGACCGGCCTGATCGCGCTCCCGGATCGGCCGGTCGCCGGCAGCGGCCCGGCGGCGTAGGCGAGGAGGAGTCACCAGCATGCAGGACGACATGTGGACGCAAGGGCGGTGCCGACGGTGACCGCGCTGAAGGAGAAGCTGCGGCTCTCCGACGAGATGCTGGGCCGTCCGGCGTCCGCCGGCAAGCCGGCCCGGGCCGGGAAACCGGCCCGGCGGGGGCGCCGGCCGCGCCGGCGGGGACCGAACCGGTTCCGTCAGGGCCTGCTCCTGGGCATCTGCGTCGGGATGACCGCCGCCCTGCTGGTCGGGGTGGTCGGCTTCCTGGTCACCCGGCCCCGGGGCGTCGCCCCGGCGGCCGCGAAGACGGCGCCGGCCGAGCGGCACGGCCAGGGCGACCAGCAGAAGCAGCCGCAGGCGGCGATCTCGATCGACAGCGAGCACCTGGGCGACCTCCAGGTGCGGATCGCGGCGAAGGTCAGCTCCCCGACCAGCTACGACCCGATCATCAAGGGGCAGGTCGTGGCGTACACCGACATGGTCGCCATGCCGATGGCGCACAAGTCGGGTCCGATCGTGATGGCCGAGGCGCCCGGGCAGCCGGGCGTCTACCAGGCCCTCACGAACGTGCCGATGGCGGGTGAGTACAACATCACCGTCGAGGTGAAGCAGCCGATGGCCTCCACCGCCAACCAGCGGTTGGAGGTCGGCACGGTGCAGCCGAAGAAGTGACGGGATGACAAAGGCGATGGGCGGGCCCCGTCGGGCCCGCCCATCGTCGTCCGTACCGGATCAGTCCTCGGCCTTGCCGCCCTGCATGCCCGAGGAGATCAGCTCCATCACCGAGGAGTCCTGGAGCGTGGTGACGTCGCCGAGTGACCGGTGCTCCGCCACGTCCCGCAGCAGCCGGCGCATGATCTTGCCGGAGCGGGTCTTCGGCAGCTCCGGCACCAGCATGATCTGCCGGGGCTTGGCGATCGGGCCGAGCGTCTTCGCCACGTGGTTGCGCAGGTCGGTGATCAACTGCTCGCCCGCCTCGCCGGAGATGTCCGTGCTGCCGCGCGGGATGGCGAACGCGACGATCGCCTGCCCGGTGGTCGGGTCGGTCGCGCCGACCACCGCCGCCTCCGCCACCGACGGGTGGCTGACCAGGGCCGACTCCACCTCGGTGGTGGAGATGTTGTGCCCCGACACCAGCATCACGTCGTCGACCCGGCCGAGCAGCCAGATGTGCCCGTCGTCGTCCTTCTTGGCCCCGTCGCCGGCGAAGTACATACCCTCGAACCGGCTCCAGTAGGTCTCGATGAACCGGTTGTCGTCGCCCCAGATAGTGCGCAGCATCGACGGCCACGGCTCGCGGAGCACCAGGTACCCACCGCCGCCGTTCGGCACCGACCGGCCCTGGTCGTCCACGACGTCGGCGACGATGCCGGGCAGCGGGGTCATCGCCGAGCCCGGCTTGGCGGCGGTCACGCCGGGCAGCGGGGAGATCATGATCGCGCCGGTCTCGGTCTGCCACCAGGTGTCCACGATCGGCAGTTCACCGCCGCCGACGTGCTGGCGATACCAGATCCACGCCTCCGGGTTGATCGGCTCGCCAACGCTGCCGAGCAGCCGCAGCGAGGACAGGTCGTAGCCGGCCGGGATGTCCTCGCCCCACTTCATCATGGTGCGGATCAGCGTCGGCGCGGTGTAGAGGATCGTCACCTTGTACTTGTCGACGATCTCCCAGAACCGGCCCTTGTGCGGGGTGTCCGGGGTGCCCTCGTACATCACCTGGGTGGCGCCGTTGGAGAGCGGGCCGTACACGATGTAGGAGTGCCCGGTGACCCAGCCGATGTCGGCGGTGCACCAGTAGACGTCCGTCTCCGGCTTCAGGTCGAAGACCGCGTGCGTGGTGTACGACGTCTGGGTCAGGTAGCCGCCGGTGGTGTGCAGGATGCCCTTCGGTCGGGCGGTGGTGCCGCTGGTGTAGAGGATGAACAGCGGGTGCTCGGTGTCGAACGGCTGCGCGGTGTGCTCGACCGGGGCGCTCTCCACCGTCTCGTGCCACCAGTGGTCCTTCGCCGACCAGGCGACGTCCTCGCCGGTGCGGCGGACCACCAGCACGTGCTCCACCGACGGGCAGTTCGCCACCGCCTCGTCCACCGTCGGCTTGAGCGCCGACGGCTTGCCCCGCCGGTAGCCACCGTCCGCGGTGATCACCACCTTGGCCGTGGCGTCCTGGATCCGGTTGGTCAGCGCGTCCGCCGAGAAGCCGCCGAAGACCACGCTGTGCGTGGCGCCGATCCGGGCGCAGGCCAGCATCGCGACGGCCGCCTCCGGGATCATCGGCAGATAGATCGCCACCCGGTCGCCCGCCGTCACGCCCAGCTCGGTCAGTGCGTTCGCGGCCTGGCAGGTGAGCTTGTGCAGGTCGGCGTAGGTGACGGTGCGGGTGTCACCCGGCTCGCCCTCCCAGTGGATCGCCACCTTGTCGCCCCGGCCGGCCTCCACGTGCCGGTCCAGGCAGTTGTACGCCACGTTGAGCTGCCCACCGACGAACCACTTCGCGAACGGCGGGTTCGACCAGTCCAGCACCTCGTCCCACTGCTTCGACCAGGCCAGCCGCCCGGCCTGGCGCTCCCAGAAGCCCAGCCGGTCCGCGTCGGCTTCGGCGTACGCCTCGGCGGTGACGTTGGCGTGCGCGGCGAGTTCGGCAGGCGGCGGGAACTGGCGCGTCTCGTTCAACAAGTTGGCCAATGCCTCGCTCATGCGGTAACTCCTTCGTCGCGTGACCTGCGTCTCCTACCCGGCTGAGGTTAGTCGCGGCGCCGCCCGCCCGCGACAGCCCGATGACCGCCCACGCGCTCAGCGGACCCCGTCGCGCGCCCGGCGGCGCGCCGCTCCGGGTGGCGCGACGGCGTGCCCCCGCCCCGCGTGCCGCCGTCCGGCCAGGCCGGTGACCGGGTGGGACGGCGATCGGTGATCGACTCGGTTTCGCCAAGGTGGTGGCGTCCGGCCGGCCGGGATCGCCGGATGGCGAACCGGCATACCGTGCGGGTGGCCCGGGTCGCGTTGCGGCCGGGTGGTGCCCGGCCGGGTCGCCCGGATCGCTAGCGTGGCGGGGTGACCACCGATCCGCTCGCCCCGCTGCTCGCGCTCGCCGACATCGCGCCCGCCGTCGAGCGTGCCCGCGACCGGGTCGACCAGGCCCACCGGCACCGCGCGCTGCGCCGGCACGGTGGCCAGGTCGCGGCCGAGGTCAGCCTGCGGTCCGCGGTGGCCAGCGCCGCGCTCGAGGGGCGTACGCACGAGCGCGAGGCGGTCCGCGCCGGTACGGTCACCGACCCCGTACTTCAGGGCGCGTTGCGGGTCGCCGGGGCGCTCCCCGGGCTCAGTGAGCTCTGGCCGAAGGCGCCGCGCCAGGCCCTCGCCAAGCTGCACGTCCTCGCCGCCCGCGACGTGGTGGCGGAACCCGAGCTGGGCCGGCCGGTGACCGACCCGGTGGTGGCGGCACGCCTCGACGGGCTGGCCGGCCTGGTCGCCGGTGGCACCAAGGTCTCGCCGCTGGTACTGGCCGCCGTCGTGCACGGCGAGCTGCTGAATTTGCGCCCGTTCGCCGGGCCGTCCGGCGTCGTGGCCCGGGCCGCCGCCCGGCTGGTGCTGCTCGCCAGCGGCCTCGACCCGCGCGGGCTGGTCGCCGTCGACGTCGGCCACCACGAGCGGGAACCGGAGTACGTCGGCGCGGCCGGGGCCTTCGCCACCGGCACCCCGGACGGGCTGCGCTCCTGGCTGCGGCACTACATGACCGCGGTGGAGGTCGGCGCGGACCAGATCGAGCTCATCGGCGACGAGGTGCTCGCCGCCTCCTGACCCGCCGCCGTCCGCCAGCGCAGCTTCGGTGAGCGGTCAGGTGACCGGGGCGACCTTGCCGCGGCGGTGCCGGCCGTACCAGGCGATGCCGATGGCCACCCCGACGCCGACGCCAAGCGCCGCCGCGGCGACCGGCACGGCGGGCCGCTCGCGCAGCCGGCGGCCCAGCGGCACCGGGTGCCGGAACTCCAGCACCGGCCACGAGTTCTCCACCGCCAACTTGCGCAGCGCCCGGTCCGGGTTGACCACGGTGGGATGGCCCACGCACTCCAGCAGCGGCCGGTCGCTGTACGAGTCGGAGTAGGCGTACGAGTCGGCCAGGTCGTAGCCGCGTGCGGTGGCCAGCTCGCCCACCGCGTCGACCTTGCTCGGCCCGGCGGCGTAGAACTCGACCTCGCCGCTGTACCGGCCGTCCTCGACCGTCATCCGGGTGGCGATCACGTCCGTCACCCCGAGCAGCTCACCGATGGGGCGGACCATCTCCTCGCCGGAGGCGGAGACCAGCACGACGTCCCGCCCGGCGGCCTGGTGCTCCTCGATCAGCGCGGCGGCCTCGGCGTACACGTAGGGGTTGATCAGCTCGTGCAGCGTCTCCGCGACGATCTGGCGGACCTGCTCCACCTGCCAACCCTTGCAGAGCGTGGCCAGGTAGTCCCGGGTCCGGGCCATGGTCTGCTCGTCGGTGCCGCCCAGCCGGAACATCAGCTGCGCGTACGCCGACTTGACCACGTCTCGCCGGGTGATCAGCCCGTCCCGGTAGAACGGCCGACCGAACGCCAGGGCGCTCGACTTGGCGATGACGGTCTTGTCCAGATCGAAGAAAGCGGCACTTCGGCCCACGGCGCGAAAGTCTAGCCCGACGGCCCGTCGATGGCGGGTGCGCGGGGTCTTCGGCCCGTGGGCAGTGATTGGCGTCCCTGCTGAGAGTGACCGCGATCACACTCTCCGAACACAAATTAGCGGTGGGTGGAGCACGCACCACTCGACGTATACCGGTCCATTGCGGCATGCTTGTGCTCGCGACGGAAGTTCACTTCCCGTCGACCGGCAGACCCTCGGCGGTTGCACCCCCCGTGACCGCTGAGTGGGTTCGGCTCTACCCCCCCGGAGCCGAACCTCCGACGACCCCCGTCTCCCCCCGACGGGGGTCGTCCCTTCTCTGGCTGAGCGCTCCGCCGCAGGTCACAGGTCGTCTCCGATCCCGTCGAAGGCCTCACCCGAGGACGTTTCCTCGCCCGGAGGCAGCAGAGAGGCAGCAGCACTGTTGAAGGCCGCGAGGACACGGGCGGCGTAGTCGTCCGGCGTGTGCGTATAACGATTGAGCGTCGTGGACGCCTGCTCGTGGCCCATGACCCGCTGCACGAGGTTGATCGGGACGCCGTCAGTGACAAGCCAGGTGGCGTAGGCGTGGCGCAGGTCGTGGAACCGCATACCGCCCGCGGCCTTGGCCGCTACGCAGGCGATCGCCTCCCGGTCGGTGGTGAACTCCGCCGACCACTCGACGCCCTCCCGGTCGGGCCAGACGGCACGGAATCGGTGCGGTCCGGCGTTGACCACCTGGCCGAGCAGGCCGGCGCGGACGAGCGAGGGCAGCCAGACCCGACGGCGGAAGTTCGACCGGCGCAGCGGGCGCCCGACCCTGTCGCGGAAGACCAGCGTGCGCGGGTCCGGAGTCTCGGAGGAGGCGTGCAGCTCCCGGAGCGCGGCCAGGAGGAACCCGGGCAGCGGCACGATCCGCACCCCGGCGCGGCTCTTCGGGTACGGGCGGAGCACGATGCCGCCGTGGGTCTCCTCGGCCACCTGGACCACACGCAGCGAGGCTCGGTCGAGGTCGACTGAGGACCACGTCAGGCCGGCGCACTCGCCCCAGCGCAGACCGGCCCCGGCGGCGGCGGAGACGATCGCCCGATGAGGCGGCGGTATGGCCGGGAGCAGGCGACCGAAGAACTCCTCTCGGCTGATCGTGACCGGCTTGACGTCCCGGGACCGATCACGAGGTAGCTTCACCCCTTCCGCCGGGTTGGCAGCGATCAGCCGTGCCTGAACCGCCGTCCGGAGGATCATCGACAGCAGGTGGTAGCACCTGGACACGGTGGCGGGGGCGAGGTCCCGACCGAGGCTGGTCACCCACTCCTGCACCGACATGAAGTCGACCTTCCCGAGCGGCCAGTCGCCCCACTTCGGCAGGACGTGTGCGCGGAGCATGGAGACCGTTCGCTCGGCAGTGCGTGCCTCGACGGTCCTGGTGGCCAGCCACTGCTGAGCGAAGTCGCCGAACCTGGTACGCCCGGCGTGCGGGTTGACGTAGGTGCCCCGGTTGAGGCTGCCCTCGATCTCCGCCAGGAAGGCGTTGGCCTCCCGCTTTGTGCGGAAGCTCTTCGACTTCTGCGCCCCAGCGGGGTCACGCCAGCAGGCGCGGAAAGCGCCGGCCGGAGTCTTGCGAACGAATCCCATCAGCGCCTCCGCCCGTGCTCGGTGCCGGTGGCGGCAGTTGGTTGCTCGGTGATGCCGTTGAGCCAGGCGTGGAAGCGGGTGCGAGGGATGAGCCAGCGACCACCGAGTCGGGTCGCCGGGATCGTTCCGTCCCGGACGAGGGCGTAGGTGCTGCCGAGCGAGATGCCGAGCAGCTTGGCGACCTCCCGGACGGTGTAGGTGACCGGCTCAACGGCTGTCGCGCCGCTGCGGGGGACGAGCCGGACGACGGGGCTGGTGCGGGCGGTGGTGCTCATTGCGGGTGACCTCCTCAGGTCTGTCGGGTCAGGCGGCAGCCGGCGCGGTGCCGGCCGGGACGGTGGCGAGTTCGTGGGCGAGTTCTTCGCGGCCGGTGGTTCGTCGTTCGCGGGCGAGGGCGGCGGCGGTGTTGGCGAGGAGGGCGTCTCCCGTGGTGTGCCAGCCGACTCCGGCGAAGGTGAGGGTGCCGACGACGAGGGTGGTGTCGTCGGGGTGGTCGACGGCCTGGACGGTGCCGGTGTGCTCGTCGACCTGGTCCTCGTGCCGGCGAAACCTCACGCGGTTGTCGCGCAGGAGTTGGAAGGTGATCGAGTAGCGGCGGGCTTTGGTGAGGAAGTGGCCGCCGAAGCCGAGCATGTGTGCCCAGCGACGCAGCCGGGCGTAAGGGTTGGCCGTCGGTCTGCTGGCCGGTTGGGCGTCAAGGGTGGCTTGACGGTGGGCGATGCAGACGGGGCAGGCGGCGTAGCGGGTGTGGGTGCCGCAGTCGGGGCACTCCCACCGCTCGACGAAGCCGGGTGCGGGCCGACGGTCCCGGGGCCGCTGGGAGAGCGGAAGCGGTGTGCTGGTGGGTCGGCCGATGCGCCAGCAGGCGTCGATGAGGCGGGCGGTGTGATCGCCGTCGGGGTCGGCGTAGTCGCCGATCGAGTCGGCGTCGAGCCTGACGGAGCGGTGCCCGGTTACCTCGGTGCTCTTGGCGGCGTACTTGGCAAGGTAGCCGGCGACCATGCTGTCGCTGACTTCTCCCCGGCCGGTCAGGCTGATGGGGCGGATGTCGACCTGCTCGCCCCAGGCAATCGGCCAGCCCTCGGGCCGGTCCGGGTGGCCGGGGGTGGTGAACGCGACCTGCCCGGCGGCGGCCCGGAGGGCGTCTTCCAGGTCGGCGACGGTGAACCCGGCCGGCGGGGGGACGACGGCAGTCGGGTCGGTCGGGTCGACACCGTCGAGGCGCACCAGGGCGTGGAAGTGCACCGCGCCGCGTGCCTGGAACTCGGCCGCCTTGCCGTGCGAGAGCCGGACCGGCGGAACCATGCGGGTGTTGCCGGAGGCGGTGACGACCTCGACCCAGGGGATGCCCCGCCGGCGGGCGAGCTTGGCCAGGTGGCGCTCCGCGGCTTGCTTGGTGCGGTGCCACAGTTCCCCGGAGAACAGGTTCCACACGACCTGGTGGTCGTGGTCGTAGCAGTCCAGGCACAGCGGCTGCCCGAGGACCTGGTCGTCGGGCTCGTGGCGTGCCCAGCAGACGGCGGGGCGGCCGTGCTCGCAGAGGCCGGTGTCGCGGCGGGCGTGGCACGGCTCGGGTCGGCAGTCGCAGCGCTTCCGATCCCGGCAGGTGTGCCGCTTGACCACCCGGACGTGTACGGGGCCGAAGGACGGGGCGGTGAACGTGGGGAACACCGCCGGGTGCTGGGACACCGTTTCGGGGACGCCCTTGCCGCCGATGAGGCCGGCGCGCAGGAGTTGATAGGCGTCGCGCTGGTAGGTCTGGGCGCAGGAGGGGCAGACCGTGGCCCGCCGGTTGCCGCACGCGGTGTAGATGGCGGCGTCGGGCATGCCGTCGGTGTTCCGCTGATCGAGTACGCGGCTCGTGGACGGGTCGACGGTGAGGAGTTGGCCGGCGAGGCGGATGGGGCGGGTGCAGCCGGCGGCGGCGCGGACGTGCTCCAGCCAGCCGAAGTAGTCGGGGCGGGTGGCGCGTTCGAAGGCGGAGCCGGCGGCGGTGTAGCCGTAGACGATGGTGTCGGCGTTCGAGCCCACCCCCCGGGCCGAAGTCTGGGGGGTGAGGTCCAGCGTCGAGGCCATCAAGCCGCCACCCCGGTGGGGTGGTGGTTGATGATGGTTCGTTCGGTGACGATGACCCGGCAGGCGCCGCACTGGCGCTTGGCCGGCTCGTGCCGATAGCAGGGGATGGTGGTGGTCACCTGGCCGCAGCGGATGGTGACCGGTGCCCGGCAAGGGGCGCCGGGGATGACGTCGACGAGCGTGCGGCGGATGTCGTATGGGTGCGGCTCAGGTTCGCCGGGGCAGGTGTGGATGACCTGCTCGACGTCGACGAGGTAGATGGTCATCGGGCACCACCGGTCAGGGTGGTGAGGAGTCGCCCGGCAACGGCCGGGGCGACGTCGAGCCGGTCAGCCAGCTCGGCGGGCGTGATGAGTGCTCCGGTGGACTGTTCGTGTTGCACGGCGGCGAAGCGGGCCATGGGCAGCAGGTGGGCGGGGACGTCGACCGGCTCAGGGGCCGGCACGGTGACAGGCACCGGCTCGGCGGCCGGCGGCGGCGTGGTGGCCGGGGTCGGTTCGGGAGCCGGGGTGATGGCAGCCGGCGGTGCCGGCTCGGTGACCTGCTCGGCCACCTGGACCCGGATCGGCTCGGCCGACTCAGCCGGCGGAGTGTCCACCCGCACTGGGGCGGGAGCGAGGACGAGCTTCACCAGGGCCATGAACGCCAGAGCTGGAACGGCGGAGAGCAGCCAGCCGGAGGGGCCGGCCTTGGCGACGGCGAGTTGTGCGGAAAGGGAGAGCCCGGCGGCGGCGATGAGCAGGAACAGCGGGTAGCCGATCGGAGCTCCGGCCCGGCGGCGTCGGCGGATGGTCAGCAGGGACGCGATGGGGACGAGTTCGGAGATGACAGCGTTGGCCCAGCCGAACCATTCCCCGGTCCCGGTAGGGGAGTTGGCGAGGGTCCAGTCCTTGACGTGGGTGAAGGAGGCGGCACCGGCGAAGCCGGCGACGGTGAGCAGGATGAGGACCAGGACCAGGCCCTCGACCCGGGTGGCCTTGCTGGTGTGGTCAGCGGCCATGGGTGGTCACCTCCCCGGAGGTGACAGCGCGTTCTTCGGCGGCGAGGCCGGCGAGACCGACGCGGATGCCGGCGCAGGTGTTGCAGCCCTGACCGTCGGGAACGGTGCAGTCGGCGAGGTGCGCTTCCTGCACGATGCGCAGGGACTCGGCGTAGTAGCCGGACAGGAACCGTTCGAAGGACAGCTCACCGCGTGCGGCGAAATCCTGCGCGAGGGCCGTGATGACGTAGTCGTCCGGGGTCATCCGCTCCTGGGCGGCGAGGTTCGTGATGGCGGTGGTCATCGGGCACCTCCGGTGCAGTCGAGGCAGGAGCCGGTACGGCGGGGGATGTAGTAGGGCTGCACGACGCCGCAGTGGCGGCAGGTGCGCCGGGCTCGCAGGGCCTTGGCGATGGCCTCCCGCTGGGCGGGAGTGGCCGTGCGTTTGGGTGCGGCGAGGTCGAGGCGGTAGAGGTAGGCGACGCGCTTGCCGCGCCGCCAGAGGATCTGCGCGACGGCGTCATGACCGCCGGGTCGCAGGCCGGCGGCACGCAATTGCCGGCGCGTGGCCAGCCCCTTCGGGGCGAGGCGATAGGGGTAGGTGGGGAACTCATCGCTGGCGTTGGCCGGGTCGTAGGTGAATGCGGTCATGACTGGCCTCCCCAGCGCTGCTGGGCGGCCTGGCGGGAGATGCCCAGCCGTTGGCCGATTTCGGCCCAGGAGTAGCCGAAGGCCCGCAGCCCGATGACGGCTTCGCCGATGGCGTCGTCGATGACGGCGGACAGGGCGACGAGGTCGCGGAGGGCTTCGACGTCTCCGGTGGCGACGCGGCGGCCGTGGGCGCGGATGATGCGCCGAGCGAAGGCCGCGAACTGGTCGTTCTCGACGACCTCACGGCGACGGCGGGATCGCGGGACGTGCGTCAAGGTGTGCTTGACAGTGCTCATCGGTTCTCGCCTCCCTGGGTGTGGAGGCGGTCCCACTCCTTCGCCGCGCCCTGTAGGGCGGAGATGACGTGCTCTGCGGTGCAGAGCGGGTCGTCGTTCCAGGAGTAGGGGGAGGTGTGTTCGTCGAGCCAGTAGCCGTCGTCGTCGACGTGGTGGATGGGGTAGTCCTGGTCGAGGTAGTCGGTCAGGGCCGCGATCGCGTCGAGGTAGGCGGTCCGGTCGTCCGGGTTGAGGTCGGAGAAGTGGTTGACCGCGTGTCCGGCGCAGGCCATGCCGATGGCCCCGACGGCGCAGGCCGGCGGGGTCGGGGTGTCGGTGGTGGCGTAGTAGGTGCCCTGGTGCCAGCCGTGCCGGCGCAGGTAGAGGGCAGCCATCCGCAGCAGGTCAGCAGGGGTGACCGGCGCGGTAGAGGGTGGGTTGTGGGTAGCCTTCATGGCAGCCACGTCCTTTCGAGGGCTGTTGGTTGGTGGTCGGCGGAACCGGATTCGCTTTGCAGGGCTGAGGCCGGTTCCGTCGGCCGTTTCTTGGGTGCGGTCAGCAGCCGGGGCAGTGGCGTTTTCCGCTGCCGACTGCGCTTCGCAGGGCGGCGAGGATGAGCGCCGCGATGGCCAGGAGGCCGGCGATGAGAGCGGCATGGTCGGCCAGGAACGTGACCAGCTGGTCGACGAGGTAGGCGACGGCCGCGACCAGGGCGACGACAGCGGCGGTGACGGTGGCCGCGATGGCGATGCGGCGGCGGATGCGTCGCTGCTGGGCGGGCTGGACCCGGTTGGTGATGTGCTCCCGCATCGAGGTGACCCGGACCGGCCGGATAGCCGGGGTGGTGGTGTCTAGGAGTCGGACGTTGACGCGGATGCGCGGATCGGTGGCCGAGACGGGCCGGGGTGCGGTCATCGCGACCAGGGTTCCGGCGTTGTGGTGGTTGCGTAGGACGTTGGCGACCTGCTCGGGCAGGCCGACCACGGTCATGTTCCGGTAGCCGACGGCGGTCATGCTGCTGCTCCCAGGTCGAGGCGGGTGAGGTCGGGGACGAGGGCCGGTAACGGCCGGGGTCGGCGGATCCAGGCGGCGTAGTCGGCGATGCCGGCGATCTGGCCGTCGGTCAGGTAGGCGACCTTGATGCGGCGGGGGATGCCGCCTTCGGCGATGAGGTAGGCCGCGCCCTGGTTGCTGGGGGCGATGTCGGTGGCGGTGTAGCCCTGCTCGGCCCAGCCGTGGCCGAGGACGATGTTCGAGCTGTTAGGTGTGGTGCAGCGGAACGCAGCGCGGTAGCCGAACAGGTCCCGCAGGCTGGTTGGGATGATGTCGAAGGACGGCCGCTGGGTGGCGGCCACGACGGGGATGCCGGCGGCGCGGCCCCGTGCCACCAGGTCGCGCAGGAGAGCGACGAACTCTTCCTGCTCCTGCTTGGTGCCGACCGTCGCCGAGTAGAAGGCGATCTCGTCGACGAGGACGGTGATGACCGAGAGCCCGTCGGCGGCGGTGAGCTTGCGGCGCCCGTGGGCACGCAGCCAGGCGTAGCGGTTGTTCATCACCAGCTGCAGCCGTTTGAGGACGGCCAGGGCCTCGGTGATGTCGGGGCCGATGAACGCATCCGCACAGTCCTCCCACTGGCCGAGTTCGACGAGCTTGCCGTCGAGCAGGACCAGGCGGGAGTCCACGCTAAGGGCGGCGTGAGCGGCGATGCAGTTAAGGAGGCCGCTCTTGCCTCCGCCGGGTTCGCCGCCAGCGAGGAGGTTGCGGTAGGCGAGGGTGATGTAGACGGGGTGACCGAACTCGTCGATGCCGACGAAGATGGGGTCGAACATCGACAGGCCAGGCCCCACCGGTACCCCGGCGGTCGGGGCGGTAGCGGTGGTCATGCAGCCCTCCTTGGGCGTAGGTGGGCGCGGAGAGCCACACGAACGAGCCCGCACGGCTCTCCGCGACCGAGGTTGGGTTGGGGTCAGATCCAGTCGGAGATGTCGTCCTCAGGGGTGGAGGACGAAGCCGCGGGCTTGCTGCCGTTGGCGGTGGCCGGCGGCTTCTTCTGCGCCGGCAGGGTGACGGTGGGGATGTCGACGTCGGGCAGGTCCAGAGCCGTCGGCACAGCCGGCGTAGGCCGGTCGGTGGCCGGGGTGGCGGGATCGATGACGTCGACGAGCGGGGAACCCACCTGGGCGGTGAGGACCTCGCGGCGCTTGATGTCGAAGCGCAGGTAGGCGGCGTTGCCGTCGGATGCCCGTTCGATGAGGGCGGTGGAGGCGTGGCAGGCGACCGCGATCCGGTCAAGCCGGCCCTCCAGGTCGGCGAGGGACAGGCCGGGGCGCAGGTAGACCCAGACCCGCTCACCGACGGGTGTGGGACGAGCCCACAGGATGAGCGGCAGGCTGCCGGACTGGTTGGCGATGATGAACTGCGCGAAGCACACGCGCAGCCGGTGCCGCACCACGAAGCACCAGGTCCAGGCGACCAGGACACGGCGGGTGACCGGCACGGCGGCCGGGACGCCCACGACCAGGGCGACCACCGCGAAGGTGACCGGCATGGGCGTGTGGTTGGCCAACTGCACCCAGCCAGTACCGAGGAAGGTGGTGACCCCGATTTCGGGGGTCCACCACCACAGCAGCCGCAGCACCGGCCAGATACGGACCAGCACCCAGACGAGGCCGCCCAGCGGGACCCCGATGAGAGCGCCCAGGAACAGGGCCAGGATGGGGTGCATGTAGGAAGCGGCCACCACGGCCGCAAGCAGGCCGACGATGACCGCCGTGAGGATGAACGCCAGCCGGGCGTTCCGTGCCGAGGACCGGTGAACCTTGGCCTCGATCACCGTGATGGTGCCGTTGGACTTTCCGCCAAAAGGGCGGCGAGGGCTAGACTTGGACACGACGAGTCCTCCCAATCGCGAGTTGGGGCGGATGAGTTGGAGGGCACGGGGTCGGCAGATGTAGGAGTCGGACCGACCCCGCGCCAGCTCTTGCGGGGATGCCACCGCCCCAGGCGGTGACCGGGCCGGGAGCGTAGGAGTCGGATCCACTCCCGGACCGTTCGTTTCTCAGATCAGCGGACATCAGGCCGCATCAGGCGAGACACCACGAGGCTTCACACAGCACGCTGTGCGAAGGACTACTTGGCCGCCGAACCAGCCTTCGGCTTCAGCGAGATCGCACGGAACGCGACGCCGTTGCGCCCGTTGGTCGCCCACGGAATGGCCTCCAACTGCTCGACCTCGATGAGCTGCCCCACCATCACGCCCGGCTTCTCACCCGCCGTGGTGATGGTGATGACCTCACCGCCCGTCTCGTCGAGAACGAAGACCTGGGTCGACCACATGAGCCGGCCCGTTCCCTTCTCCGACCGCTGGTTGCCGTTCTGGTCGTTCTTCGGCTCCGGGTCCTTCGACACCGTCACCTGCTTCGCCTTGGTGTCTACGTACAGCTTCACAACAGACCTCCTGTGTCTCTGGCCGATTTTCTTGAGCTTGTCCCCGGTGGACTCTTGCTCGTGGCCTCTGCGGGTAAGGCTCCCGAAAAGACGAGGACAGCCCGACCGTTGGGCTGGACGACTACGGACGTCTTCGTTATCGTGAATGTGTCCCAGTCGTCCCTTAAGGAGGGTCGAATGCCAAACGACCGACTGCGGGACTCGATTCTGCGCAATGGCCTGACGCCTGTTCTGGTGGCCGAGGGGATCGGTGTCGACCCGAAGACCGTGGAACGCTGGATCACACAGGACCGGACGCCCTACCCGCGCCATCGGCACGCCATCGCGGCGATCGTGCGTGAGGACGAGTCGTACCTGTGGCCGGGGGCGGTGAGCCCGGAGAAGGCATCGAGAATCGGGCAGAGCGAGGTAGTCCAGCTCTACTCGCGGCGATCGTCAGTGCCCTACGACGTATGGCGTCGACTGATAGATCGGGCAGAGAAGCGGATCGACGTACTGGCTTATGCCGGCCTATTTCTCGTTGAGCAAGACCCGAGGCTCGTCGACACTTTGCGTCAAAAGGCTCTTGACGGTGTTTCGGTGACGATTATGCTCGGCGATCCGACCAGCGCCGCAATCGAGCGGAAGAGCGTCGAGGAGGGTACGCCCGGCGTCATGG